>NZ_CANLTQ010000216.1 GCF_947494025.1 uncultured Jannaschia sp. | reverse complement strand
CCCGGCGACACGGTGGTGACGCACTCCTTCACGCCGATCGACCTCGTGCCGGCGCTGGCGCGGGTGCAGCGTACGGTCCGGCAGATGAGCGCGGCCGACGACGCCGCGCGCTCGGCGCAGGCCCAGCTCGAGGACGCCGCCGACGACTTGGCCTCGGGGCGGATCGGCTTCGGCCAGCACCAGGTCTCGATCATGGCCGT
>NZ_CANLTQ010000215.1 GCF_947494025.1 uncultured Jannaschia sp. | reverse complement strand
CGCTCGTTGTCGCCTGTCGCCATGACGATCCGGAAGCCGAGCTCATGAAGCGCCTTGAGCGCGGCCGGCGTCGTTTCCTTGACCGGGTCCGCGACGCTCACCAGGCCCGCGACCCGCCCGTCCACGACGACGAACATGACGGTCTCGCCCTCGTCGCGCCGGGCGTTCGCGGTCTCGGCCGCCGAGGGTGCTTCGATCCC
>NZ_CANLTQ010000214.1 GCF_947494025.1 uncultured Jannaschia sp. | reverse complement strand
CCGAGCGCTGCCGCGACCGCTTCGCCGCCGCGCCGGAGGATTTCGTCGAGGCGACGGACCCGGTCTGCGGCATGGCGATGAATCGCGCGGCGGCCGAGCATCTGTCCTCGCATGCAGGCGAGCTGCTCTATTTCTGCTCCGCCCGCTGCAAGGAGAAGTTCGACGCCGCGCCCGAGACCTGGCTGAAGGGCAAGCCGACGC
>NZ_CANLTQ010000213.1 GCF_947494025.1 uncultured Jannaschia sp. | reverse complement strand
CGGATCGATCCCTGGCCGACCGACACCAGACGCATAGAGATCGGCCACCTCGCCACGCAGCCAGCTGAGGTCGAGGACCTGGTCGACGCGGGCAAGGATGTGCTCGTCGGGAACGAGCTCACGCAACGAGCCGCAGACGAAGAACTCGAGCTGATCGCGGGTCCGACTGCCGATCATGCCATCCTCCAAGCGCTACTGTCGGA
>NZ_CANLTQ010000212.1 GCF_947494025.1 uncultured Jannaschia sp. | reverse complement strand
AATCGTCATCCTGTCCCGCCCGCCTCAGTGTACACTTTCAGTGCAAGAGCGGGCGACAACTCTCCTGACAGAGGGGGCACGGCTCCTGGCCCGGGAGCTGTTCGCGCACAGGGTCCCGACGTTCAGCCCGTTCAGGGCATGACCGAACTGCGTCATGCCGTGACCTGTTCTCGCTGCCTGTCTGGCGACACGAAACACCGTGTGC
>NZ_CANLTQ010000211.1 GCF_947494025.1 uncultured Jannaschia sp. | reverse complement strand
ACCGTATCGCTGCGTCGCCGCACATGCAGTTCCTCGACGACACGGAAACGCCGTACCAGCACCTCTTCGACAATCGGGATGATGGTGACGTCACCCTCTTCGCGCGTCGCCGGAGGTTCATCCACGACGCGATCGACGGGCAGGCGCTCGATGTCGACATGCTCGCGTCGCAGCGTCTCCCGAACCGGAACCTCTTCCTGATGCG
>NZ_CANLTQ010000210.1 GCF_947494025.1 uncultured Jannaschia sp. | reverse complement strand
TCACGCCCCGGTCGATGAGTTCGAGCAGCGCCCGGCAATCCCGGAGCGCATCGCGCAGGGCAAGCTCCACCCGCCGCTGGCTCCGCATCGGCCAGACAAGGAAGCCGGCGGCGGCGCCAATGATCGTTCCCGTGAAGATCGCCGCGATCCGGCCGATCGTGTCGGAGAGTTCCGGCATCGGCTGAAGCGAAAGGATCGCGGCCGTCAC
>NZ_CANLTQ010000209.1 GCF_947494025.1 uncultured Jannaschia sp. | reverse complement strand
TCTTCTTCGTCATCGTCCATCTCCCCTTGGGGTCAGAATGGACCGGCAACCTCATACACAGAAGATCGGACACTCTCAAAGCCCGCCCCGCCGGAAAGCAGCGCATGCGGTATATGCCGACCGGACGCAGGACCGATGGCTGGACCTCGGCGGCGGCCCGCATCGCCAAGTCGAAAGCTGCGCAGGCGGCCGGTCAAGGCTCCGATCCTT
>NZ_CANLTQ010000208.1 GCF_947494025.1 uncultured Jannaschia sp. | reverse complement strand
TGGAGTTGATCCATGGCAGATCCAACCGACCCTCATCGTCCGATCGACCCCGTTGACACGTCCCGCTCCTCCGCGGGCCTCGCGAGTGACGTCCTTCGGCACGGCTCGAACCTGGTTCAGCAGGAAATTCGGCTCGCCCGGGCCGAGATGTCCGAGAAAGCGGCACAACTGAAGTCCGCAATCGGCGAGCTGATCGCGGGCGCCGTGCTCCTGGCGGT
>NZ_CANLTQ010000207.1 GCF_947494025.1 uncultured Jannaschia sp. | reverse complement strand
GCCGTCAAATCCGAGAAGTCCTTTCTAGTTCAGGTATTCTCAGCCGGTGCGTTCACCTTACCACGATGGTCGCGGATACGCTGCACGGTCTGTCGGCTGGTCTTGAACCGTCGCGCCAAGGCGGAGATCGCCTCGCCCTTCCGCAGTCCGGCCTCGATCTCGGCCCGCCGCTCCGGGTCGAGGACCGGCGGCCGGCCGAGCCTCTTGCCCTGCGCCCTCGC
>NZ_CANLTQ010000206.1 GCF_947494025.1 uncultured Jannaschia sp. | reverse complement strand
CCGCGCGAACATGCGCAATCCGCGTGGCCGCTCCCAAAATAAACCGGGAGCTGGGAAATGCATAAGACAAGAGGGGAGAAGCTGCGCCACCAGCTGGCGGGCCATCGCAGCTCCCGGTTCGGCACGTCCTCGGAGACGACCCTACAGCTTCAACCGGCGCTGGAGACGAGCGAGATCTCGATCGCGAAGATGACCGCGAAGCTGCGGCTTCCCGACGGAGAG
>NZ_CANLTQ010000205.1 GCF_947494025.1 uncultured Jannaschia sp. | reverse complement strand
TGGGACTTGTAGCCGTAGATCGGGATCGCGATGTCGACGGGCTTGGTGCCGTCGGGGCGCACTTTGGCCTTGCTGTATTTGACCGTCCAGCGGGGCGATGTTGCGCAAAGCAGCCGCGGGCATGACTTCTCCCTTTCCCGCCTTTTTTCAGCGGATGGCTTTGATCTCGGCCCTGCCGAGGGCCGAGAAGCGGTTCATGATGGCAATGCGGATCTGGATTTCG
>NZ_CANLTQ010000204.1 GCF_947494025.1 uncultured Jannaschia sp. | reverse complement strand
CAAGCGTGTTTTCCCCGGCGCCGGCGGACCATCCACGGTGGGCGATGAGTTTCATCCCGGGCCCTCCCTCGCCTGCGCGACCAAATCGCGCGACATGACGATACCCTTCACCAAGTATGGATTTGCTATGCGAAGACACCACCGCCGGATCGACCCTGCGCCGTCAAATCCGAGAAGTCCTTTCTAGTTCAGGTATTCTCAGCCGGTGCGTTCACCTTACCAC
>NZ_CANLTQ010000203.1 GCF_947494025.1 uncultured Jannaschia sp. | reverse complement strand
GACGGTGTCTACTTCAAACCGCGCATGGCCGAGGAGAAGCAATGCGTCCTGGTGGTTGTCGGTGCGGACGAGTACGGTCGCAAGGAGCTGCTGGCCATGACCCCTCTCGTGACATTGCCTACGGCAATGCACTGCCGGGCAAGGGACGGCGTCCGCGAGAGCACCGAGAGCTGGCGGGAGGTGCTGCTCGACCTCAAGCGGCGCGGCCTGAAGCAGGACCCCAA
>NZ_CANLTQ010000202.1 GCF_947494025.1 uncultured Jannaschia sp. | reverse complement strand
TCAGATCCGCAGCGCCATCCTCGATCGCTTCACCGCCTTCGGCATCCCCGTCACGCAGCCTGTCGGCTAACCACCAATGGGGAAGGGGAAGGGGAAGGGAAGTCCGGCCTTCACAAGCTTCGTGCAACAAGGCCGCCGGGGACGGGTCATCCTGCATATCGCTGGAAGTCGGCGTCGGAGACGTCGTTGGAAAGGTCGAGCTCGAAGGCCTCGACGTCGCGGGCGTT
>NZ_CANLTQ010000201.1 GCF_947494025.1 uncultured Jannaschia sp. | reverse complement strand
CCTCCACCGCGCCGTCCGGCTGCTGGGCCGTCGCCATCCAGGCCACGACAGCCAGCGCACCGGCACCGGCGAGGCCGATCGCGACGCCCCTCATGCCGACCCCCGGAGGTATTTCACCAGCGCGACCACGCTCAGGATCAGGACCGCCAGGACCAGCAGCAGGACCAGCCCGCCGCCCAGCATCATCATGCCCATCATCGGCCCGTTCATCATGCCCATGCACTCAC
>NZ_CANLTQ010000200.1 GCF_947494025.1 uncultured Jannaschia sp. | reverse complement strand
CGCGAACATGCGCAATCCGCGTGGCCGCTCCCAAAATAAACCGGGAGCTGGGAAATGCATAAGACAAGAGGGGGCGGCCGCGCGGCTTCTTGCGGTGGACCTGGCTGGCCATCCCGTGGGCCTCGAGCCAGCGCTCGTTCTCGGCAGAGCGGCGCTGTCCGCCCAGACGCCGCGGGCGGTGTTTGCCGTCTGGATCAGGCCCCCGCGCAGCCGGGCCCCGTCGTGCTGAGC
>NZ_CANLTQ010000199.1 GCF_947494025.1 uncultured Jannaschia sp. | reverse complement strand
GCGACTTCGACCGCCAGACCGCCGAGCTTCAGATCCGCAGCGCCATCCTCGATCGCTTCACCGCCTTCGGCATCCCCTTCCCTTCCCCGTCGGCTAACCACCAACGGGGAAGGGAAGGGGAAGGGAAAGCCCGGCCTTCACAAGCTTCGGGCAACAAGGCCGCTGGAGGTCGTTCCGCGACAGTGGAAGGTGATCCAGACCGTCCGCGAGAAGTTCACTTGCCGGGCTTGCGAGAAA
>NZ_CANLTQ010000198.1 GCF_947494025.1 uncultured Jannaschia sp. | reverse complement strand
ATCCGCGACGTCCGCGGTGCGGTAGATGGCGGTAACGGTCCTGCTCATTGGGGACTCCTTTCGTTGTGATCGTTTTGTAGTCGTCTTCGGGTAGGGCGCCGCCCGCAGGCCGAGCCGTCCTTCAGGTCGGAACCTCGTCGTCATGACCAAGGGGACCGGATTCCGGAGAGGCGGGCGTCTCGCGCCCGGCAGATGAGGCGGGCGTCTCGCGCCCGGCAGATGCCGTGTCGATCTGCA
>NZ_CANLTQ010000197.1 GCF_947494025.1 uncultured Jannaschia sp. | reverse complement strand
TCCTGCCGCATCTGTTCGAGCTGGGCGATGGCCTGCGCCACCGAGGCCGCGTCGAAGGTCGGCACGCCCTGGGCCTGGGCGGCGCCTGTGGCGGAGAAGACGGCGACGATTGCGGCCGCTGCCGTAGTACGAAGTCTCCGGGTCATACGGTGGCCTCTCCAGTGACGTTGACGGGTTGCCAGTTGCACACGCAGGGCGACGTGCGTTCGGTGTAGGTCGCGCAGCCCGCGAGCAGGGC
>NZ_CANLTQ010000196.1 GCF_947494025.1 uncultured Jannaschia sp. | reverse complement strand
CGTTGACCTTCCATCTACTGGAAGCACTACCTCTGCAAGCATCCGTCATCCGGAGGGTCAGGCATGGACACGTCGCAGGTCATCGGAAGAAACCCCAGGGATCCCGTCTGCGGCATGGAGGTGGACCGTTCGGCGGGTGAGCCCCGCCACGAGCATGACGGGCATCTCTACCATTTCTGCTCCGAGCGCTGCCGCGACCGCTTCGCCGCCGCGCCGGAGGATTTCGTCGAGGCGACGGA
>NZ_CANLTQ010000195.1 GCF_947494025.1 uncultured Jannaschia sp. | reverse complement strand
AATCCGCTGATCGTCGTCGACGAGATCGAGAAGGCCGGGTCCGTCCGGTCGAAGTCCGGCACCGCGCACGACCTCGCCCAAGCGCTGCTGCCGCTTCTTGATCGATCGACGGCGGCGGCGTGGTCCTGCCCGTACTTCCGGGTCCGCTTCGACCTGTCGTGGATCGGCTGGGTGCTGACCGCCAACACGACCGAGGGGCTGTCCGCGCCGTTCCTCAGCCGCTGCCCGCCACTGCACCTG
>NZ_CANLTQ010000194.1 GCF_947494025.1 uncultured Jannaschia sp. | reverse complement strand
CCGCGACGTCCGCGGTGCGGTAGATGGCGGTAACGGTCCTGCTCATTGGGGACTCCTTTCGTTGTGATCGTTTTGCATTCGTCTTCGGGTAGGGCGCCGCCCGCAGGCCGAACCGTTCTTCAGGTCGGAACCTCGTCGTCACGACCAAGGGGACCGGGTTCCGGAGAGGCGGGCGTCTCGCGCCCGGCAGATGCCGTGTCGATCTGCACGTCCTGCCGACGCAGCATCACGGTCTCCTCGAC
>NZ_CANLTQ010000193.1 GCF_947494025.1 uncultured Jannaschia sp. | reverse complement strand
GACTTTCCCTTTCCCCGCCGATGTCATGCCACGCGAAGGATCTCGGTGGTGCCGAGGGCGTTGAAGCGGTTCATGAGTGCGACGCGGATGTGGATTTCGGCGGTCTGGCGGTCGGGGTCCCGTGCGGCGATGCGTTCGCCGAATGCCTTGAGGCATCGCATCTTCGCCTCGATGCGGCTTCGGGCGTGGTATCCGGTCCAGTGCTTCCAGAACGTCCGGCCGTAGTGTCTTGTGGCGCGCAGCGTCT
>NZ_CANLTQ010000192.1 GCF_947494025.1 uncultured Jannaschia sp. | reverse complement strand
GGCTTGCGACCCAGGCGGACGCGCCGTTTCTTGCGCCGGTACGGCAGAAAGCGCGCAAGCCGCCGTTCCCGGCCTTCATCCGAGTAGACCCAAGCGTAAATCGTCTCGTGGCAGACATACACGCCGCTGCCGTCGCGCCGGAGCCGACCGGCGATCTGCTCCGGACTCCAGCCAGCCCGCAGCCGGTCGATGATCGAAGCGAGAAGCAGCGGCTCCCTTGCGAGCTTCCGCCGCCGATATCTGCGTCG
>NZ_CANLTQ010000191.1 GCF_947494025.1 uncultured Jannaschia sp. | reverse complement strand
GGTGACGGTGCCGATGGGGGCTCCGGTGACCGCCGCGACCGCGTCGAGGCGGCTCAGGATTTCCTGGCCCTCGTTGAGCTCACCGGTGGTGACCTCGACGTCGAGGATCACGCCGCATTCATCGTCGACAGCCCCGTGTTGCTTGTAGCTCGGCTCCAGACGTCGATTGCGTCCGGATGTCGCCATGCTCGCATCGGGATCGGTGAGGCAGACCTTCCTGAACTTCCCCGACTTCCTTGAATGCCGGAG
>NZ_CANLTQ010000190.1 GCF_947494025.1 uncultured Jannaschia sp. | reverse complement strand
GATCGTCGAAGACCGGCCTCGCCTTCGCCTGCCGGACCTCGACGCGCCGGTCCGGTGGCGGACCCCGCGTCTCCTTCTCGGCCGCGTAGGGCTGCGCGATGCGCCGGATGGCCTCGTCGGCGATGGTGGAGCCCTGCGCCCGATGGACGTCGACGAACTTGCGCCGGGCAATGGATGGGAGTGTCAGGAGTTCTGTGTATCCGGCGGCCGGTCCGGTTACGTGGCGGCCGCTCTCAGCCCCTGACGGGGGAG
>NZ_CANLTQ010000189.1 GCF_947494025.1 uncultured Jannaschia sp. | reverse complement strand
GACAGCACCGGCATCAAGTTTCGCGGTGATGGCGAATGGCAGGCCCGCAAGCATGGCCCGTCACGCCGGAGGCAATGGCGGAAGGTTCATATTGCCATGGACGCGGGCACCGGAGACGTGCGCGCGGTTGAGTTCACCTCGAGCCGCCAAGGCGACAGCCCGCTGCTGCCGGACCTGCTGACGCAGATCCCGCCGGAGGAGACGATCGGCACGGTCACCGCAGATGGCGCTTACGATACGCGCCGTTGTCATGG
>NZ_CANLTQ010000188.1 GCF_947494025.1 uncultured Jannaschia sp. | reverse complement strand
GGTCGGGGCAGGCTCGAACATGCCGTCCAGCCATGCCGCTGGACGCGCCATGTGAATCCCGGACAGGCTTCGTGCAATAAGGCCGTGTCGCGCAACCACGTGAACACCAAGTTCGCGTTGACGTCGTAGCGCCGAGCAACCTGGCCGCCCAACACCCGCGTCTGCCCGCAGATCACCCGCTTCTCGTCGTCGCTCCAGATCCTGCGCTTGCGCCGCTTTGACAACCCATGACTCCGGTAGTGTCCATTATCCCTTAG
>NZ_CANLTQ010000187.1 GCF_947494025.1 uncultured Jannaschia sp. | reverse complement strand
CATCGGCGATGCGCGGATGCCGCCCGAGCTGCTGTCGCAGATTTCCGAGGGCGAGCCGGTCGCCTCCGTCACCGCCCCTTTCGGGATCATGCTTCGCATGACCCTGCCGGGCAGTGGACGGCGCCTGTGACGGGCGGGCCTGCCGCGATGCCATCGCAGACCGGGGTGCCGACGCGATCATCCCGCCACGCCGCAACGCCAGGCCCTGGAAGAAGGACAGCCCCGGTGCGGCAGGCAGAAACGAGGCGCTGCGTGCCATC
>NZ_CANLTQ010000186.1 GCF_947494025.1 uncultured Jannaschia sp. | reverse complement strand
GCGGTGCCGGACTTCGACCGGACGGACCCGGCCTTCTCGATCTCGTCGACGACGATCAGCGGATTGGCGACACGATGTGCCAGGATCGTCTCCAGCACCTGCCCCGGACCGGCCGACGCCCAACCGACCTGAGAGCCGACGATTGCAAACCCCGCGGGCTCGCTCGTGGCGTCGACGATCGTCGAGGGAGCCCCAACGAGCGATCCGAGCGTCCGAGCCCGTCCTTCGGACCTCTTGCCGATCCCCGGCGGTCCGACGAGCA
>NZ_CANLTQ010000185.1 GCF_947494025.1 uncultured Jannaschia sp. | reverse complement strand
ATCCGAACCACGTCGTCGCAGCACTCGACGGCGACCTGCGACAGAGCCGCGACGGCGGCGCCACCTGGACCGCATACACGGCCGAATGATGGAGTTCACCATGAACAAGACCTGCGTTCTCGCCTCGCTCGCGGCCGCCACGATCGCCGGCGGCATCGGCTTCGCCACCCTGTCCGCGGCGGAAGATCCGGGCCAGGCGCCTGCCGCCGCCGTGCAGACGGATCCTGCCAAGCAGGTCACGATCTGGCGCGATCCGGGCTGCGGCTG
>NZ_CANLTQ010000184.1 GCF_947494025.1 uncultured Jannaschia sp. | reverse complement strand
GGCCTTCATCACCATCGCCGCTTGCGCCCAGATGATCCAAAGGATCGCGCCGAAATGACTTCTCACACAGCCTCTTACGAGACGGTGGCGGACGATGCCTTCGTCCGCACTCCCAACCCTCCCGTTATTGCGCTGCGAAAGGCAGTTACAGGGTTGTTCTACCCGGCCTTTCCGATCCTTTGCCCGGAATACGCTGCAGGACCCGGCGTTGTTGCACGAAGCCTGCCCGGGATTCACAATGCGAGTCCAGCGGCATAGCTGAGTGGCATGT
>NZ_CANLTQ010000183.1 GCF_947494025.1 uncultured Jannaschia sp. | reverse complement strand
AGATCGAGCGTTGGGAAGTACGTCCGGAACCGGGCCGCATCCCGGGTCAGCAACCTGTAGCCCCGGACCGCAGCATGCGCACCGATGTAAAAGTCCGGTAGGGGCAACGACCGTGCACCGCCGCGACGGCGATAGGTGCGAAACGCCTTGCCTGCTAGAAACGCAGCCTCCCAGGGAAGGTCCTCGCGGTGAAAGACCGCCTCCGGCAGGAGCGCGTCCAGATCCTCGATCTGATCGAACGCGATCGAGATCTCGGCGTAGATGATCGAGTTTA
>NZ_CANLTQ010000182.1 GCF_947494025.1 uncultured Jannaschia sp. | reverse complement strand
GCGGCTCAGATCTGGTCGCGCGCCATCTCTCCGTCCTTCTTGACCTGCCGAATGGTCCGGTCCGGAACCAGGTTTCCGGGATCGAGCTTGCTCAGTCCGTTGCGCAGCAGAAGCGCGCCGATCACGGCAAACACCACGCCGACGAGCAGGGCTGCCAGCCCCTCGTAGGTCGGAAGCGTCCGTGCCGCGTCGAGGGCGGCTTCGACATTCTGATTGATCGCAGTGACCACCTGGGCCTGCCCCTCGTCGAGCCCGTCGAGCGCGACGACCTCCCGAGCC
>NZ_CANLTQ010000181.1 GCF_947494025.1 uncultured Jannaschia sp. | reverse complement strand
CGCCAATGCACTCCTCCGAGACGGAAGGAAATGGACCGAAACCCCCGCTTGATCATCACGGATACTCGGGACATTGCCTGCGGCAATGCCCTGCAGGGCAGTGGATGAACGCAATCATCGCTTCAGTGGGCGGTCGAGCTCCGCCGCCGCAAAATACGCGCTCGCCTTTCGCAGGATCTCGTTGGCCTGGCGCAGCTCGCGGACCTCCGGGAGTGTCAGGAGTTCTGTGTATCCGGCGGCCGGTCCGGTTACGTGGCGGCCGCTCTCAGCCCCTGACGGGGG
>NZ_CANLTQ010000180.1 GCF_947494025.1 uncultured Jannaschia sp. | reverse complement strand
GGTCAAGGTGCTGTTCAAGATGCCTTTGCGGCAGATTGCGGGCATGGTGGCCAGCCTGCTCCGGCTGGCGGGGCTGGACTGGTCCGTCCCCGACTTCAGCACCCTGTGCCGCAGACAGAAGACCTTGGCAGTGCAGCTCCCCTACCGCCGTGCCGACGGTCCCCTGAACCTCCTGGTGGACAGCACCGGCATCAAGTTCCTCGGCGACGGGGAGTGGCAGACCCGCAAGCATGGGTCTCAGGGCCGACGCCAATGGCGCAAGGTCCACCTGGCAATGGACACC
>NZ_CANLTQ010000179.1 GCF_947494025.1 uncultured Jannaschia sp. | reverse complement strand
GACCTTGGCAGCACCTTTGACGGCTACTGGGTGTCCAGCCCCGCTGCCGTCATCCACCTCGTAAACGCGAAGGACGGGTCTTGGGATTAGTCCGCTTTGCCCCCGCGCTGCGGTCGTTCGAAATCGGCGCAGCGAGCGGCTGGACTCGATGGTAGTGACCTAAATCGAACGATTTAGAGCACCCGCTGAGGACACTGTTCTAAACCGTCGGATGTCGTACTTATGGTCATGTCCGAAAAGAACAGGGGATTTTGACGCCGTGTCCCGTACCTTTGCCTACCTTCG
>NZ_CANLTQ010000178.1 GCF_947494025.1 uncultured Jannaschia sp. | reverse complement strand
GGCTACGAGCACGGCACTGAGGCGCCGCCTGTGCAAGCGAACCGGCGCAACGGCGTGAGCCGCAAGACGCTGAAGGGCGATGGCGGGGCCTTCGAGCTCGAGGTGCCGCGGGACCGGGACGGCAGCTTCGAGCCGCGGCTGGTGGGCAAGGGGCAGACGCGGATCGACGGGATCGATGAGAAGATCATTGCGATGTACGCGCGCGGCATGTCGGTGCGGGACATCCGTGGGCACCTGGAGGAGCTCTACGGGCTGGAAGTCTCGCCTGACCTTATCTCGCGGGTGAC
>NZ_CANLTQ010000177.1 GCF_947494025.1 uncultured Jannaschia sp. | reverse complement strand
CTTCATCGGGCCTCCGAACTGGTCTCCGACGCGATGGGGGTGCCGCTCGTGAAGGTGCTCGAGCATGTTCCCGAACGCCGCGAGATGCTCCTGCGCAGCGGCGTCAACTGGGAGCCCGGCGTTGTCGGTCACGAGACGTTCGGTGACCACGAACGATCGCCGGGAGGATATGCTCTCAGGGCGGAGCAGCCCGTCGTCTCCCCCGATCTCAATGCGGAAGAGCGCTTCCGGATACCGGACGTTCTCGTCCGCCATGGCGTCAAGAGCATGGTCAACGTGATCATTGCC
>NZ_CANLTQ010000176.1 GCF_947494025.1 uncultured Jannaschia sp. | reverse complement strand
CGCGAGGCCGAGCGTGACGTCGAGGCGGCCCGTGCGAACCTCGCCGGGTCCATCGACAGCCTCGAAGCCCGGCTTAGCCCGGACGCGCTCGTCGAGCAGGGGATTGCATACTTCCGCGGCGACGGGCGCCGGCATCTCGACACCCTGGCGCGCAACGCCAAGGCCAATCCGATCCCCCTCGTCCTGATCGGGATTGGTGTCGCCTGGCTGGCGATGGGTTCGAATCGAAACCCGAGACCGAACTCGGCCGGTCGGAGAGTCCCGACTGATCGCTACGACGATGCCGGTGTCTACGGGAACGA
>NZ_CANLTQ010000175.1 GCF_947494025.1 uncultured Jannaschia sp. | reverse complement strand
CCAGACACGGAGCTGCTCGGGATAGAGGCCCCGGCGGCGGCAGTATCTACCGAGGTCGGCCTCGTTCATCGACGCCGAGAGTGTCCGATCTTCTGTGTATGAGGTTGCCGGTCCATTCTGACCCCAAGGGGGAGATGGACGATGACGAGGAAGATCGACGCGAAGGTGTTGGACGAGCTGCTGGCGGGCTGCGAGCGGCCGGAGGACCTGCTCGGCGACGGCGGCCTGATGCAGGACCTCAAGCGTGCGCTCATGCAGCGCATGCTCGGTGCGGAGCTGACCGAGCATCTGGGCTACGAGCAC
>NZ_CANLTQ010000174.1 GCF_947494025.1 uncultured Jannaschia sp. | reverse complement strand
GTCGGAAGAACCGTGATCGGGGCGCCCCAGGGCTCGGTGCCGGGCCGGAGCCCGCGCCCCGTAGCGTGCAGCGCGGCAAAGTCCGCGAAGCAGGCCGTGGAGATCATCGCGTCGCGTGCCCGGAAGGAGAAGTTACCGGGATGCTGCGCGAAATACGCCGTGCGCGCGCCGATGCCCTCGCGCACCGCCACCGCGAGTGCGCGCTGCGACTGCGTGCGGATCTCGGAGGACAGATCGTCCAGTTCCTCCCGGCTCCGCGCCACGGCCATGATCGAGACCTGGTGCTGGCCGAAGCCGATCCGCCC
>NZ_CANLTQ010000173.1 GCF_947494025.1 uncultured Jannaschia sp. | reverse complement strand
ATGAAGCCGACAATGACGGGCCCGGAATGTCAAAGCTCGGCCATGTCAACCACGGCGGCGTCGACCCTCTGCCTGCCGAGCCACCGGATGTCGCGTGCGCGGCAGGCGACGCCGACCACGACCGGCGTCCCGTGCCGCCGTCCCATGCGACGCAGGGAGAAGACCGACCACCACGCGCGGAAGGCCAAGCGCGTCCATGTCCGGTCGTCCCAACCAAGCAGGATCACGTCGGGCCTCACGGCGGCTGCTAAGCGGGCGATCTGCCAGGGATACGGGACGATCAGACCGAGCCGGATCCGGCGCTCGCCCTCCAGCCGCTCCAG
>NZ_CANLTQ010000172.1 GCF_947494025.1 uncultured Jannaschia sp. | reverse complement strand
GCAGGCGACCTCGCAGATGTCGCCGGAGCGGTTAGAGGTCCTCGAAGCCCGCGTAGCCGTCCGCGTGCATCCAGCCATGATAGCCGGCGAGATGACCCCTCGGATGCTGGCCCTTTCGATCGGGCGAGAACTGATACCAGCTGGCAGGCGCGGCGGTGCCGCCCCAAGGCCGCTCATCGCGGCCATAGGCCCAGAGCCGCGCCGTGGCGGTCTTGCCGGTGCCGGGTGCCAGCATCTTCACGGGCGTATCGTCTGCGAAGATCGCCTGTCCGGCCAGCACGTGCCGACCGATCGCGTCCGCCAGCGGCTCCAGCAACGCCGTCG
>NZ_CANLTQ010000171.1 GCF_947494025.1 uncultured Jannaschia sp. | reverse complement strand
TCGCGTCGGCACCTCGGTTTACGATGGCGCCTACGACAGCCACGGGTGTCGTAGGCGCCGTCCACTGCCCGGCAGGGGCATGCGAAGCATGATCCCGAGAGGGGGCGGTGACGGAGGCGATCTCCTCGCCCTCGGGGATGGGACGGAGCAGGTCGGGCAACACGGGCGCATCGCCCACGCCGCTGCCGGTAGATTTCGACTGCGCGGATCTCCAGCGCCGCCTCGTCAACGGCGAGGCGGGCCTTGCGCCAAACCCGCCTGTGTGCCCCGCCGTGCTTGCGGGCGTGCCATTCGCCTTCGCCCCGGACCTTGATCCCTGTGCTGTCCATTGCCCGGCAGGG
>NZ_CANLTQ010000170.1 GCF_947494025.1 uncultured Jannaschia sp. | reverse complement strand
TGTGGAGCCAACACCGATGAAATCTGTCCTTTCGACCTTGCTCGTCGGTACAGCCCTTACCGTTCCGTTCGCCGCGCTTGCGCAACAAACCTCGCTCGAGGAAGCTTGCGCCAACCTTCAGGCCGCAATCGCCAGCGAATTACCCGAGGGGGCCGACGAAGCGCAGGTGACGCAGATCGTCGAGACCGGCGACGGTGAAGCTTGCCGCGTCGAGTACGAGCGTCTGTTCGTTGCTCAGGATCAGTCGGATCAGGCGCAGACCGGGACCAGCGCGACCGTGGCCGAGACGGAGTCGGTGACGCTGACCCTGCAGGACGAGGTCACGATCCAGGGCCGCGTGC
>NZ_CANLTQ010000169.1 GCF_947494025.1 uncultured Jannaschia sp. | reverse complement strand
ATGAGCAGGACCGTTACCGCCATCTACCGCACCGCGGACGTCGCGGATCTCGTGAAGCGCGAGATCGAGGAACTCGGCGTCGCCTCGCATCATGTCGACGTGGTCGGCGGCGCCGATCGTGCCGACGAGATCGGCCACCTCAATCTGCCCCACGACGAGGCCGTCACCTACCGGGATGCCGTGCGTCAGGGCCACTACGTCGTGTCGGCGGAAGTTGACGACGACAGGATCGACAGCGTCGCCGAGATCATGCGCAATCCCGAGCAGGGCGTGGATATCGACGCCTACGAGCAGGATTACCGCGCGCGCGACACCTACAACGACGATGTCGACGCCTACGGGAC
>NZ_CANLTQ010000168.1 GCF_947494025.1 uncultured Jannaschia sp. | reverse complement strand
GCCAGCGGCGACTTCCCCGAGATGGATGGCAGCTGGAGGTGTAGCCAAGCCTCGAGGTCGTCGAAGATCGGCGCCGCCTTGGCCTGCCGGATCTCGACGCGCCTATCCGGCGGTGACCCCCGCGCTTCCTTCTCCACCGCGTAGAGCTGGGCGATGCGTGTGATGGCCTCGTCGGCGATCGCTGATCCCTGGGCCCGGTGGACGTCGACGAACTTGCGACGCACATGCATTGCCCGACAGGCGATTTGCATCGCAAATCTGCCGTGAGGGGCCATGCAGGCGACCTCGCAGATGTCGCCGGAGCGGTTAGAGGTCCTCGAAGCCCGCGTAGCCGTCCGCGTGCATCCAGCCA
>NZ_CANLTQ010000167.1 GCF_947494025.1 uncultured Jannaschia sp. | reverse complement strand
TCGCGGGCGCTCGATGCCGTCTATCCCGTGGTGATCTTCGATGCGCTGCGGGTGAAGATCCGCGACAAGGACAGCCGGATCGTCAAGAACAAGGCGGTGTACCTGGCCTTGGGGATCACGGCCGAGGGTCAGCGCGAGGTGCTGGGCCTCTGGATCGCGGACAACGAGGGCGCGAAGTTCTGGCTCGGGATCATGAACGAGCTCAGGAACCGCGGGGTCGCCGACATCCCGATCGCGGTGGTGGATGGCCTGAAGGGCTTCCCGGAGGCGATCACGGCGGCCTTTCCGCAGACCACGGTGCAAACCTGCGTCGTCCATCTGGTTCGCCATTCGCTGGCGTTCTGCTCATGGAAGGA
>NZ_CANLTQ010000166.1 GCF_947494025.1 uncultured Jannaschia sp. | reverse complement strand
GAGGCGCCGGTCGAGGTTGGCAAGATCGGCATCCGCCGCGACGATCTCGGCCATCCGAGCCTCGACCCGCTTGATGCGCCGGTCGAGCACGGTGATGAGGCTACGGATGTCGGCGCGCGCCTGTGCGTCGGCGGTCTGCTGGAAGCGGGTCGCCTCCTGCTTGCGCATCTGCACGAGCTGACGCCGCCGCGTCGCCTGCGCCTGCAGGGCGCGCCGGACGACGGGCACGGGCTCGGCGGGTGCGGGAGTGAGGCGGGCGCCCAGTTCCGAGAGCATGCGTGCATCGACTTGATCGGTCTTGCCGATCACGCCCATGGCGCGCGCGAAGTCGCGGGCCTGACGTGGGTTCACCCGGCTGAAC
>NZ_CANLTQ010000165.1 GCF_947494025.1 uncultured Jannaschia sp. | reverse complement strand
GAGACGGAGCGGCGGTTGCTGGCCCTGGGCAGGGCGTTGCCGAACCGCCCTGACCCGGACGAAGGCAGCAGGTCCTGAAGTGCGCGGCCATACACTGGAACAAACTTGTAACCGACAGATCGACGTCGCATTCTTCCCACGCTTCGGGGCGGTCTGGCGATCTCCACTTCCAGATAGCGGCGCTCCGGCAGGCTGGTCAGGGGAGTGCTCCACGGATGACAGAAGGGGAAACCCGGACGCCGGAGGAACAACTGCGATCGCAGCGTGCGGCGCTTGCCGATTTCGGCTTGTTCGCCTTTCGTTGCGACAGGATCGACGAGCTTCTTCATCGGGCCTCCGAACTGGTCTCCGACGCGATGGGGGTG
>NZ_CANLTQ010000164.1 GCF_947494025.1 uncultured Jannaschia sp. | reverse complement strand
GTGGACGTCACCACCTCCGGCGAGCCGCAGGTCGAGTTCGTCCAGTCCGGCGAGCCCACCGTGACCTTCCAGGAGGCTGGTGCCGAGTCCGAGACCCCCGAGACCGACGAGGCCAGCGCCGAGCCGGCCGAGGATGACGCCGCGCAGCCGCTGATGGACGAGGAGGCCACCGAGGAGGCAGACCTGGCCGAGGCCGAGCCGATGGAGGGCGAAGTCGAAACCGGCCTGACCGCCACCGATCCGGCACTCGAGGGCACGGCGCCTTCCGACACCACGGCCCTGACCGACACTGCCACCGGCATGTCCGACGGCGAGGTGGTCGAGGGCGACATGGCCGCGCCGACGACGCTCGGCGGCCCGCTCGTGGA
>NZ_CANLTQ010000163.1 GCF_947494025.1 uncultured Jannaschia sp. | reverse complement strand
GTGGCGCGCAGCGTCTCGTTCCGAGCCTTCGGTGCCGGGCAGTCTTCCTTCCAGGCGCGCCCGTTCTTCCGGATCGGAATGATTGGCGTGGCTTGGCGGTCGATAATAGCAGCATGGCAGCGGCGGGTGTCGTAGGCACCATCGGCGGTCACAGTGCCGATCTGCTCGTCCTCGGGGATCTGGCCGAGCAACTCGGGCAGGATCGGGCTGTCCGCTGCCCGGCAGTGGTTTGCTTGCAAACCACGAGAGGGGCCGTCGCTGCTGGGGGTGAACTCTACCGCCCGGATGTCCGACGTGGCGGTGTCCATTGCCAGGTGGACCTTGCGCCATTGGCGTCGGCCCTGAGACCCATGCTTGCGGGTCTGCCACTCCCCGT
>NZ_CANLTQ010000162.1 GCF_947494025.1 uncultured Jannaschia sp. | reverse complement strand
TCGTGGACGATGACGACGGATTTGGTGACGCGTGAGGGCGACAGGCAGAGATGTGCAAGGTCGCAGCCTTTGCAGTCCCGTGCCTTCGACGCGAAGAACCGGCCATGGGCGATCTTCGCCTTGCTGGGCCGTCCGGGCCTTGCCCCGCGGGCATTTGACGACGTCGTGATGCGCGTCATAGCGGAACCGTCTGAGTGGGACCTTCGAGCGGATCGGCTCGGCCTTGGTCGGGATCACGCCGGTGATCTCGCGGTCTTCCAAACCTGCGAAAATCCTGGCGTAGGCGTAGCCCGCATCCGCGGTGACGGTGCCGATGGGGGCTCCGGTGACCGCCGCGACCGCGTCGAGGCGGCTCAGGATTTCCTGGCCCTCGTTGA
>NZ_CANLTQ010000161.1 GCF_947494025.1 uncultured Jannaschia sp. | reverse complement strand
CGGCGACGTCGTGATCTCGATGAGGCCCGTCAGGTAGTCCGCGGCCCGCCGCCGCACCTCGTCCGCCAGCGGCTGCAGCTCTTCGAGGGTTTCGGGGCTGACCTCCCGCCGCTCCTCCCGCACCGCGCGATCGAGAACGATGAGCGCGTGCCAGAGCGCCTCGACCCCCCGCACCGCCTCGCGCAGGCTGGCCCCGGAGCGCAACCGCGAGGAGAACCGCGTCTCCCGGACGCGGGCCCGGGCGGCCTCGAGATGCCGGAGGAACCTCGAATGCACCGCGTCCCTGATGCTCGTCCGTCGTCACGCCCCGGTCGATGAGTTCGAGCAGCGCCCGGCAATCCCGGAGCGCATCGCGCAGGGCAAGCTCCACCCGCCGC
>NZ_CANLTQ010000160.1 GCF_947494025.1 uncultured Jannaschia sp. | reverse complement strand
GCGATGTGGCCCACGCGCTGCGTCAGCATGACGACGACCACGTTCTTCTTGCGCATCGTCAGCATCCAGTCCTTCAGCCGCGACTGGAAATACGTGTCGTCGAGCAGCTTCCACGCCTCGTCGAGCACGATGATCGTCGGCCGCCCGTCCTCGACCGTCCGCTCGATGCGCCGGAACACGTAGGAGAGCCACGCCGTCCGCACCGCCGGGCTGTCGAAGATCTCCGTCAGGTCGAACGCGGTGATGCGGTTGTCGAAGGTGAGCGGGTCGGTCCCGGTGCCCGGGAACAGCCAGTGGTATTTACCGTCGTCCCATTGGCCGAGCCGGGTATGCAGGTCGCCGCCATCGTCGACCGCGACGAGCTGGCTGCGGAAGGCGGC
>NZ_CANLTQ010000159.1 GCF_947494025.1 uncultured Jannaschia sp. | reverse complement strand
GCGATCGCTACCCGCGACGTCGACCTGGCGGAGATAGCTACGCTTCGTAGCGCGCCTCCGCTCGTCGCTTGGCTGCGCGGCGGCAATAGTTCAACGGCCGCTGTCGAAGCAGCACTACGTGTGCGATACGCCGATATTGTCGCCGCAGAGGAGAACGGAGCAGCCTGCGTTGAGGTCTGGTGGTAAGAGCATGATCATCAACAGGAATTCGTTCAGAACTCGGTAATTTATAATTTTTATTATGTAATTTAATTTCGGAAAGTCCCATACGCTAACAGTGCGCAGCATGCGCGCTTGCACCGCGACGACCGGCGACCGGGCCTCGTTCATGTGGGCCGGGCAAGCCCTTCATACATGAAGACCATGGGCCTCGGGCCCTTCG
>NZ_CANLTQ010000158.1 GCF_947494025.1 uncultured Jannaschia sp. | reverse complement strand
AGGCCATCAGGCAAGCGCGGCGGCCAGCTGGTCTACAGCGACGCCGCGATCCAAGCGTGCCTGACCACTGCCCGATAAGGCATCACGCAGTGATGTCCCGAAAGGGATCAAGGTCTTGTTCGGCCTGCCGCTTCGTCAGACGACGGGGTTCGTCACGAGCCTGCTGAAGCTGGCAGGACTCGACTGGTCCGTGCCCTTCGTCGGACGATCCTTCCACAGGAAGGCTCGCTGATCCTCCTCGGTCCTGACGCTGTGTCGACGGCAGAAGACGCTGGCCGTGCAACTGCCCTGCCGGGGGAGCGGCGGCCCCTTGCACCTGCTGGTCCCCTCTTGTCTTATGCATTTCCCAGCTCCCGGTTTATTTTGGGAGCGGCCACGCGGA
>NZ_CANLTQ010000157.1 GCF_947494025.1 uncultured Jannaschia sp. | reverse complement strand
GAACCGCATACCTTCGATCCCGTCATCCAGCACCAGATCGACGGGTCGGCGTCCACCGAAGTCCGGTCCGGTGTTCGGCCGCATGACCCACGTTGTCGCAAGGGGTCCATCGAACGCTCGATGACCGTCTTCGTGAAGGGCGACAAGCAGACCGGCCCGCTTGACCTGTCCGGCCTCGAACAGCTCTTCGTAGGATCCGGCTGCAACGCGGGCCCAGACTACATCCGGAACATCGAGCAGCCGCGCCGCCTCGTCGGGCGTGAGTGACCAGGCTCCGGCGATCCGCCGCATGGCCGTCGCCATCGCGCGGATCGCCGTCAGCGGGGTAACGCGACCGTCCGCGTCGACGACGCTCGGAGCCCTGCCATCGTTCTTGGAGTTCATC
>NZ_CANLTQ010000156.1 GCF_947494025.1 uncultured Jannaschia sp. | reverse complement strand
CGCCATCCTCAACCGCTACACCGCCCTCGGCATCCCCGTCACGCGACCCGTCAGCTGAACCCTACAGGGGAAAGGGGACGCTCGGCCTTCACGCGTTCCGTGCAACAGAGCCGCCGGGACGGAGAAAAACGTCCCAATGGAAGCCCGAAAGGCCGCCAGCGATACGTCAGATCGTGTTCCGTCAAGCCCGACGAACCCTCAGACCCGCGTATCGAGACGTTCTCGGAGGTGTTCTGATCTTCAGAGATAGGTCGGTCGGTAGGGGTTAAATAAAACTTAACAGGTGGTACTCCGCTCATTACTGAAGACACAGGGCCTTGTTGCACGAAGCCTGTCCGGGATTCACATGGCGCGTCCAGCGGCATGGCTGGACGGCATGTTCGAGCCTGCCCCGAC
>NZ_CANLTQ010000155.1 GCF_947494025.1 uncultured Jannaschia sp. | reverse complement strand
ACCGTCTGGTTCGATCCGTCAACGCCTTGGCACGCCAGGCCATCAGGCAAGCGCGGCGGCCAGCTGGTCTACAGCGATGCCACGATCCAGGCCTGCCTGACCACTGCCCGGCAGGGCATCACGCAGTGATGTCCCGAAAGGGATCAAGGTCCTGTTCGGCCTGCCGCTTCGTCAGACGACAGGCTTCGTCACGAGCCTTCTGAAGCTGGCAGGACTCCATTGGCCGGTGCCCTTCGTCGGGCGATCCTTCTACAGGAAGGCTCGCTGATCCTCCTCGGTCTCGACGCTGTGTCGACGGCAGAAGATGCTGGCCGTGCAACTCCCCTGCCGGGGTAGCGGCTGCCCCTTGCACCTGCTGGTCCCCTCTTGTCTTATGCATTTCCCAGCTCCCGGTTTATTTTGGGAGCGGCCACGCGGA
>NZ_CANLTQ010000154.1 GCF_947494025.1 uncultured Jannaschia sp. | reverse complement strand
GTGTAGTCTGTTCCTGCTGCGAGCATGGCGTTGAGGGTGCAGAGCAGCTTTCTGGCGGTTGCGACGAGTGCGGCTTTGACGGGCTTGCCGGCTTTCTGCATGCGCTCTCGGAAGACGCCGAAGGTCGGATCGCATCGCGAGGCGTGCAGCGCGGCGAGATAGAGCATCGTGCGCACGACAGGTCGCCCGCCGCCGATAGCGCGATGGCCCTTACGGATGCCACTGTCCCTAGCAACGGGTGCGAGGCCCGCCAACGCAGCGATGCGGCGTCGGTCGAGCCGGCCCAGTTCGGGCATCTCGGCGATGAGCGTAGCGGAGACGATGGGACCGACGCCGGGCGTGGTTCTGAGGCGCCGGTCGAGGTTGGCAAGATCGGCATCCGCCGCGACGATCTCGGCCATCCGAGCCTCGACCCGCTTGATGC
>NZ_CANLTQ010000153.1 GCF_947494025.1 uncultured Jannaschia sp. | reverse complement strand
TCGAGCTCCTTCAGTCGCTTCACCTGGCCGGTCTTCAAGCCGCCGAACTCCTTGCGCCATCGGTAGTAGGTGAACTGTGTCACCTCGATCGACCGCACCGCCTCGGCCACCGATCGGCCCTGCGATACCAGCACGTCGACCTACTGAGACTTCGCGACGATCTCTTCCGGCTTGTGCTTCTTCTGCGGCATTCCTGCGTCCTCCATTCGGCTCGAAAGCCTACTTCAGGAAGGACCACTTTTCAGGGGGCAGGCCACACTCCCAACCTGATCGTCAAACGGGGAAGCGTGACACTTCTACTTTGCACATGGGGGTGTGATTTCAAGCTTGGTTGCTACACGTCTTGATCCCTCACGTGATCCGTTTCATTTCGGCGGCGAAGGCTTCCGCCGGGGTCGCGTAGCCGAGGCATTTGCGTGGCGTACCGT
>NZ_CANLTQ010000152.1 GCF_947494025.1 uncultured Jannaschia sp. | reverse complement strand
CGGATCCGTCTTCGCAAGGAGCATGTCTCGGTCGAGCGCCGCGCGACGGGCGGCGAGCGCGTGGTGACGGGCGCGGAAGCCGATGCCCTGTTCGAGGAGCGCGACATCGCAATCACCGAACACGACGAGGAAGCCGTGGTTTCCAAGGAGGCGGTGGTCACCGAGGAGGTCGTGGTCGACAAGGATGTCGAGGAGCGCGAGGACGTCGTGACCGACACCGTACGCAAGACCGAGGTGGATATCGACAAGAACGACGTCGACAAGACCTAGGGCATCCCAGGATCACGCTAAAAGTCGGCGGTCTTACTGACCCGCCGGCTCCCCGCTGCGGCTCCCGGCGTTTCAAGCCCGGTGGTCTTGCAGATATCAGTGTCCCGGACTGCTTCTTCCGCCAACACGGTGCAGGAGTGGCCATGAAGATGACACAGGACCATCGGA
>NZ_CANLTQ010000151.1 GCF_947494025.1 uncultured Jannaschia sp. | reverse complement strand
TCCTTCCATGAGCAGAACGCCAGCGAATGGCGAACCAGATGGACGACGCAGGTTTGCACCGTGGTCTGCGGAAAGGCGGCCGTGATCGCCTCCGGGAAGCCCTTCAGGCCATCCACCACCGCGATCAGGATGTCGGCGACCCCGCGGTTCCTGAGCTCATTCATGATCCCGAGCCAGAACTTTGCCCCTTCGGTGTCGGCGATCCAGAGGCCCAGCACCTCGCGTTGGCCCTCGGCCGTAATCCCAAGCGCCAAATAGACGGCCTTGTTCTTGACGATCCGGCTGTCCTTGTCGCGGATCTTCACCCGCAGCGCGTCGAAAATCACTACGGGATAGACGGCATCGAGCGCCCGCGAACGCCATTCCCTCACCTCGTCGAGAACGGCATCTGTCACCCGCGAGATAAGGTCAGGCGAGACTTCCAGCCCGTAGAGCTCCTCCAGG
>NZ_CANLTQ010000150.1 GCF_947494025.1 uncultured Jannaschia sp. | reverse complement strand
CGGCTCGGGCGTCGGCTTGCCCTTCAGCCAGGTCTCGGGCGCGGCGTCGAACTTCTCCTTGCAGCGGGCGGAGCAGAGTAAGCGTGGTCTGCGCCCCACTGGGGATCAGCTTGACGGCGTGAAGTTCCACGGCAGGAGGTCGTCGATGCGGCTCTGGGGATGCCCGGCGGCAATAGCTTCGAGGGTGACCCTGAGATAGGCGAAGGGCTCGACGCCGTTGATCTTTGCGGTCTCGATGAGCGACGCGATACGTCCCCAGGCGCGCCCTCCTTCGTCGTGCCCGGCGAACAATGCGTTCTTCCTGCTTAGAGTATCCGTCTTGATCAAGTGGGTTTTGGGACCCA
Source organism: uncultured Jannaschia sp. (assembly GCF_947494025.1). Taxonomy (GTDB): domain Bacteria; phylum Pseudomonadota; class Alphaproteobacteria; order Rhodobacterales; family Rhodobacteraceae; genus Jannaschia. The sequence goes on along the minus strand of NZ_CANLTQ010000150.1, from coordinate 111 downwards.
TTCGCGATCTGCCTTGAGAAGGGCATTTGCGAGTTCGGCCTGGGTGGCGGCGATCTGGCGCTCGGCCTGCGCGAGCCGCGCGCGGGTCTGGCGCCTGGTCAGGGCGAGGGT
>NZ_CANLTQ010000149.1 GCF_947494025.1 uncultured Jannaschia sp. | reverse complement strand
AGGCTTCGGCATACCCTCGAGCTAACCGTCAGCGCGCGCTCAGTGAATCCCCCTTACCGAGATGTGCAACAGCGCCCATTGCTCCGGCCGAATTTCGTTTGGGCAATTCCGATTGCGGGCCGACCAGGCCTTGACCATGGACACGGCGCCGCCGATGCTGGCGCTCGGCTTAGCCACGCGCCCAAGACGCCTCTGCGTCGGTTGCGGTGTTCGTGGAAGCTCTTCAGAAGGCGCAGTAGTCGTCTGGCCGCACCGGGTGGCTTCGGGATTGGCAGCCTGAAGCGCCTTGCGCGTTTATTCTGGTATGGGACGAGGCGCGGGAGAATGCTTCCCGACTACAAGAACATGCTCGAAAGCACTTTGAACCGCCCCGAGTTTCCCGGCAACTGTACTTAGCCAGATGTCTGCTGGGTGTAGTCTGTTCCTGCTGCGAGCATGGCGTTGAGGGTGCAGAGC
>NZ_CANLTQ010000148.1 GCF_947494025.1 uncultured Jannaschia sp. | reverse complement strand
GGCCCAGGCGAGTGCCCGATCTGCGGCATGGCGCTCGAGCCCAAGGGCGTGCCGACGGGCGACGAGGGCCCGAACCCCGAGCTGGTCGACTTCACCCGCCGCTTCCGGGTCGGCGCGGTGCTGTCGATGCCGCTGGTCATCATCGCCATGGGGCCGATGGTCGGGCTGCACGTGGAGAGCTTCTTCGCCGCGCGCACGGTGCGCTGGTTCGAACTGATCATCGCCACGCCCGCGATCCTCTATGCCGGCTGGCCGTTCATCGTGCGGGGCTGGCGGTCGTTTCGCACCTGGAACCTCAACATGTTCAGCCTGATCGCCATGGGGGTGGTCGCCGCCTATGTCTTCAGCGCAGTGGCGGTGATCGCGCCGGGCCTGTTCCCGGCGGGCTTCCGCGACCCCATGAGCGGGCAGGTCGGCGTCTATTTCGAGGCGGGCGCGGTGATCGTCACGCTGGTCTTGCT
>NZ_CANLTQ010000147.1 GCF_947494025.1 uncultured Jannaschia sp. | reverse complement strand
AGAGGTGGTTCGGGAAAACTGAACAGCCGGGATAAGTGGATTTTCCGCGCCACGGCGGCATGATTGTCGCGAGCGAGGAGAAGACCATGACAAGACGACCGCGCAGGAACCACAGCCCGTCCTTCAAGGCGAAGGTGGCGGTGGCTGCGATCAAGGGCGAGAAGACCCTGATCGAACTGGCACAGGATTTCGACGTCCATCCGAACCAGATCAAGCAATGGCGCGATCTGCTTTTGGAAGGCGCGACCGGAGTTTTTGGCGAAGCCCCGAAGGCCAAAGTGGAACCGGCGATCGACGTGAAGACGCTGCATGCGAAGATCGGAGAGCTGACGCTGGAGAAGGATTTTTTGTCCAGCGCGCTCGGCAAGGCAGGTCTGCTGGCGAGCGCAAAAAGATGATCGATCCTACGGCAAGGCTCAGCGTCAGCCGCCAGGCGAAGGTGCTGGGTGTCAGCCGAGGCAGCGTC
>NZ_CANLTQ010000146.1 GCF_947494025.1 uncultured Jannaschia sp. | reverse complement strand
GGCTTCCGCCGGGGTCGCGTAGCCGAGGCATTTGCGTGGCGTACCGTTGAGCCGCGCGCAGAGCTTCGTGAGCGCGTCCTCGGTCGGGTCCGCGACCGGCGTCTCCGAGGGCAACCAACGCCGCACGCGGCCGTTCGCGTTCCCGACCGCGCCTTTCTGATGCGGCGCCTGCGGGTCGTCCGAGCCGGACGTCGATCCCGGTGGCCTTCGTCAGCTTGGGCCAAGCCAGACATTCGAGTCCTCGGTCGAACGTGACCGAGCGGCGGGCCGGCGCTGGCAGGGGACCGAACAGTCCGGCCAGTCGGCCCAGGACCCGGCGCGACCGCCGATCTGCGTTGCGGTACAGGGCGACGTAGCGCGTCTTTCTCTCGACCACCGTCGCGACGTTGGCGTTCCCATGGCTGCGCTGGAAGATCATCAGATCGTTCGGCGCGCTTACGCGGCCCCGCCGGGGCCACGGTCACGCCTCACC
>NZ_CANLTQ010000145.1 GCF_947494025.1 uncultured Jannaschia sp. | reverse complement strand
CTGGCGGCCTTCGCCGACCACAGGCTCAAGGACGGACGTGCCAGGCTGGTGCGCCACGGGTATCTCCCGGAGCGCGAGGTCCTGACCGGCGTCGGTCCGGTTGCGGTGAAGGTGCCGCGCGTGCGGGACCGCAAGCCGGGCGAGGACAGGATCACCTTCACGCCCAGCATCCTGCCGCGCTACCTGCGCCGCGCGAAGTCGGTCGAGGAGCTGCTGCCCTGGCTCTACCTCAAGGGGGTCTCCACTGGCGACTTCAGCGAGGCGCTGGCGGCCCTGCTGGGCCCGAACGCCAAGGGCCTGTCGGCTAAGACCATCACGCGGCTCAAAGCCGACTGGTGGGAGGACTATGGGGCGTGGCAGAAGCGCGACCTCGGCGCGCGCCGGTTCCTCTACATCTGGGCCGACGGTGTCTACTTCAAACCGCGCATGGCCGAGGAGAAGCAATGCGTCCTGGTGGTTGTCGGTGCGGACGAGTACGG
>NZ_CANLTQ010000144.1 GCF_947494025.1 uncultured Jannaschia sp. | reverse complement strand
GAAACGACGCCGGCCGCGCTCAAGGCGCTTCATGAGCTCGGCTTCCGGATCGTCATGGCGACAGGCGACAACGAGCGCACGGCGCGCGCCGTTGCCGGTCGCCTGGGTCTCGATGAGGTCCGCGCCGACGTGCTGCCTGAGGACAAGGCGCGCATCATCCGCGAGCTGCAGGCCGAGGGTCACAAGGTGGCAATGGCCGGCGACGGCGTGAACGACGCGCCCGCCCTGGCCCAGGCCGATGTTGGCATCGCAATGGGCACCGGCGCCGACGTTGCGATCAAGAGTGCCGGCTTCACCTTGGTCAAGGGCGATCTCGGCGGCATCGTGAGGGCGCGGCGCCTGTCGCTCGCCACGATGCGCAACATCCAGCAGAACCTCTTCTTCGCGATGATCTACAACACGGCCGGTGTGCCGATCGCGGCGGGGGTGCTGTATCCCTTCTTCGGACTCCTGATCTCGCCCATCTTCGCGGCGGCGGCGATGAG
>NZ_CANLTQ010000143.1 GCF_947494025.1 uncultured Jannaschia sp. | reverse complement strand
CGCGGCCTCGGTGGCGCAGGCCATCGCCCAGCTCGAACAGATGCGGCAGGACTACGCCAACCAGATCGAGCAGCTCCGGAGCATGACCGGGAGCAAGGCGATCTCCGGCATCCTGAACTCCGCGCAGGACATCGCCGCACGGGAATCGGCCGACAGCCTGTCGGCAATCATGTCCGGCGCGATGACGAACTCGGCCATTCCGGGCAATGCCTCGGCGCTGAGCGCGCGGATCGACGAGCTGAAGACGACCTTCGCCCTGCCCGACCTCGATTCCTTCCTCGCCTCGGAGACGCCGCAGGACCGGGCGCTCGCCACGCAGGCCGGCGCGGGCCTCGCGGCGGTGGCCACGGCCGAGGACACCTATGCGCGGGCGAACACCTCGATGGGTCGGGTGAACGAGCTGATCGGCCGGATCGACAGCAACGCCGACCTGAAGGCGTCGGTGGATTACAACACCCGGATGCTGGGCGAGATCGCCGTGCTGCTGA
>NZ_CANLTQ010000142.1 GCF_947494025.1 uncultured Jannaschia sp. | reverse complement strand
GACGTTGACGGGTTGCCAGTTGCACACGCAGGGCGACGTGCGTTCGGTGTAGGTCGCGCAGCCCGCGAGCAGGGCGGCAAGCGCGAGCGTGGCGATGATCCGGGCCATCAGACAGCCTCCTCGAATTGAATGATCCTGTCGTCGTCGTCGTCGTCGTCGTCCGCGTCGGGATCGTCCGCGACGCGGCCCGCGCCGAGCGTGCCGAGCATCGGCCCGAGGACCGACAGGTCGAGATCGACCACCGTGCTGGCGTCGTTGGCCCGCACCAGCGCCAGGCGCGCGCCCGCGGACGACGCGCAGAGGAAGGTCTCTTCCCGGTCGGTGAGATTGAGCGGCGCCATCTCCCGGGCCGTGTTCCGCGAGCTCGGGAACAGGATCTGCGTCACGCAGCTCTCGAAGATCGAGCCGCCGGCGGCGCTCTCGGCGATGTGGCCCACGCGCTGCGTCAGCATGACGACGACCACGTTCTTCTTGCGCATCGTCAGCATCCA
>NZ_CANLTQ010000141.1 GCF_947494025.1 uncultured Jannaschia sp. | reverse complement strand
CCGCCTCACACGCCCTGATGCCCCAACCTGCGCCGCCGCGTGATCGATAGCTCTCTCACGAGCATCCCGACCTGATCGCACTTTGACAAAAGGAGGTTTCGGCCACGCTCGACGCGCTGGTCGTCCGAAGTCCCACCGGGACGCGGTCCTCGATGACGCCGGGAATGTCGCAGTTGTCGGACGCAAAGGTCCGAACACGCTGTCCAGATGGGCGCTCGGGAACCGCACTGGACTTGGCATGATGTTGGCAGCCTCTGCGCTGACCACGGACCGAAGCATGAACCCGGGAGGATCAAAGACGCCCAGAGAGCGGATAGCGAACGCCTCGAACCCGTCGCGGGAAAATTGTTGCGCCTCTCTCGGCCTTGGCAAAGCTCCGACACCTCTGGGCTCCGCACTGCCAGCGCCTGCCTCGCGCGAGCCTCCGACCGGCGCGTGCGTGATGACGCGCGCGATTTTGAGCTTGACGGTCAAAGCCCCATTACCGAAGCGACAT
>NZ_CANLTQ010000140.1 GCF_947494025.1 uncultured Jannaschia sp. | reverse complement strand
TCGTCCCATTGGCCGAGCCGGGTATGCAGGTCGCCGCCATCGTCGACCGCGACGAGCTGGCTGCGGAAGGCGGCCAGCGTTTGCAGGTAGGGATCGGACTCGGCGTTGGCGCGCACGGCGTTCGACAGGGCTTCCTCCTGCACCGCCGTGAGCGGCGGGGCGTCGGTGGTCAGCAGCGCGCCGAGCCAGTCGGTGAGCCAGCCCACGCCGCGCAGATCGGCCTCGGAGCGGAATGGGTTGAGCCCGGTCGGCACGCCCATCTGCACGGGCGAGTAGCTGCCGCCGAGCCCGCGGATCGCGCTCTCGAGGCCCCGATCCTTGTCGAAGGCGATGATCCGGGGGCCGAGCCGCTGCGCCTGCGCCAGCAAGAACGCGGTGCCGAGCGTCTTGCCCGAGCCGGTCCGGCCGATCACCAGCGTGTGCCCGACCGTGCGGTCGCCCGGCTCGCCGGGCTGGTGGAAGCTGAAGCGGTAGGGCTCGCCGCCGAGCGTCGGAAGAACCGT
>NZ_CANLTQ010000139.1 GCF_947494025.1 uncultured Jannaschia sp. | reverse complement strand
TTAAAGCGGTTTGCTCCCATCCTGACTCACCCAGGATTCCCTCGGGGTCGTTCGTCTGATTCACTTTCGGCAGGAGGTGAAGCATGGGCAAATTCTACTCGATGGATCTTCGCGAACGGATCTTCGGCCACATCGCCGCTGGTCATTCGTGTCGGGCGGCGGCGCGGGTGTTCGGGGTCAGTGCGAGCACGGCGATCCGACTGGCGTCCGATCACCGTGACCGAGGGGAGATCACGCCGAAGCGGCAGGGTCGCGCCCCGGGGAGTGCGGGCAAGCTCGCACCGCACATGGCGTTCCTGACCGAGATCGTCCGTGCGGAGCCGGACATCACCCTGAAGGAACTGGCCGGTGCGCTGGAGGAGACGCATGGCGTGTCGGTCCAGCTCTCCTCGATCCACCGGGCCCTGATCAGGGCGGGGTTCTCATATAAAAAAAGGCCTGGTCGCGCGGGAGCGTATGCGGGCTGATATCAGGCTGGCCCGGCATGACTGGACCGTGCGGCGCCA
>NZ_CANLTQ010000138.1 GCF_947494025.1 uncultured Jannaschia sp. | reverse complement strand
GGTGTCCATTGCCAGGTGGACCTTGCGCCATTGGCGTCGGCCCTGAGACCCATGCTTGCGGGTCTGCCACTCCCCGTTGCCGAGGAACTTGATGCCGGTGCTGTCCACCAGGAGGTTCAGGGGACCGTCGGCACGGCGGTAGGGGAGCTGCACGGCCAAGGTCTTCTGTCTGCGGTACAGGGTGCTGAAGTCGGGGACGGACCAGCCCCGCCAGCCGGAGCAGGCTGGCCACCATGCCCGCAATCTGCCGCAAAGGCATCTTGAACAGCACCTTGACCGAGAGGCAGAACTGGATGGCAGCATCCGAGAAGACGGACGGGCGCCCCATGCGCCCTTCATGCGGCGCCAGCCAAGCCATCTCCTGGTCAACCCAGATCAGCATCGAGCCGCGCTTGCGCAACGCGGCGTTATAGCTGGACCAGTTCGTCGTGCGGTAGCGGGAGGGAGGAGGCTTGCTCATGCGTCCCGCCTAACCGCATGGATTCACCATGTGAATCGTCCGAAGTCAGAGTTCTGCAACAATGCC
>NZ_CANLTQ010000137.1 GCF_947494025.1 uncultured Jannaschia sp. | reverse complement strand
CAGTTCACCTACTACCGATGGCGCAAGGAGTTCGGCGGCTTGAAGACCGGCCAGGTGAAGCGACTGAAGGAGCTCGAGAAGGATCGAGCCATTGCGGTGCCATTGGTTCAAGCCCAATGGCGAGGGAGCGGCTTCGCAAGGCTGTCTCCGATCTGACGATCGAGAAGCTGATCCTCCGGGAGGCCGCCTCGGGAACCGAAGGTCCGCGCAGCGAAACTTCTGAGCCCCGCCCGCCGTCGTCGCTGCATCGAGCATGCAAGGCAGAAGTTCCGCATCTCGGAGCGCCTCGCTTGCCGTGTGCTCGGGCAGCATCGCTCGACGCAGCGCAAGGTGCCGCGAGGGCGATCCGACGAGAACGCCCTGACCGCGGACATCGTGGCGCTCGCCAGCCAATACGGGCGCTACGGCTATCGCCGGATCGCTGCCATGCTGCGAGATGCTGGCTGGGTCGTGAACACCAAGCGCCCCTCTCGGCAGATTTGCGTTGCAAATCGCCTGCCGGGCAACGGTCGAGCGGATCTGGCGGCGGGAGGGGC
>NZ_CANLTQ010000136.1 GCF_947494025.1 uncultured Jannaschia sp. | reverse complement strand
TCCCGAGTATCCGTGATGATCAAGCGGGGGTTTCGGTCCATTTCCTTCCGTCTCGGAGGAGTGCATTGGCGGTGACGACAAGCTTTCGCATGATTGCCGTCAGGGCGAGTTTGCGCGGCTTGCCGTCACTGACGAGTTGTTCGAACTTCGCCTTGGCCGAACTGTTGTGCTGGATCGCGCTTAGCGCTGGCATGAAAAGAGATCGGCGAACGGAGGATCGCCCGCCTTGGATGCGTTCGTGTCCCTGCCATCGTCCGGATTGACGGGACATAGGCGCCAGACCGGCCAAAGCAGCGGCCTGTTTGCCGGACATCTGGCCCAGTTCGGGCATATCCGCGAGAATGGCCGTCGCCGATACCGTCGAGATGCCAGGGATGCTGACCAGGATGTCCATACGCCCACGCAGGTCCGGGTCCGCGCGAACAAGAGCCTGCATGGCACCGTCGACCGATCCGATCTGCCGCTCGATCTGTGCCAGACGCTGGGCGAGAAGACGTCGGAGAAGCTTCGGCCTTGCCGCCTTCAGCCGGGCCTGCGCCGCAGTG
>NZ_CANLTQ010000135.1 GCF_947494025.1 uncultured Jannaschia sp. | reverse complement strand
CAGGCTTCGTTCTCGATGCTTTGGAACAAGCAGTGCATGATCGCCGCCCCGGAAAGGGCATGGGACTGGTTCACCATAGCGACCGCGGCAGTCAGTATCTGTCCATCAAATACACCGAGCGCCTTGCCGAGGCCGGGATCGAGCCCTCGGTGGGCAGCGTCGGTGACAGCTATGACAACGCCTTGGCCGAGACGATCAACGGCCTGTTCAAGGCCGAGGTCATCCATCGCCGCAGCCCGTGGCGCAGCTTCGAGGCCGTCGAATACGCGACCTTGGAATGGGTGGACTGGTTCAACAACAGCCGCCTGCTCGAGCCCATCGGACACATCCCGCCCGCTGAAGCCGAGACCAACTTCTACGCTGCTCTAGAAACTGAAAGCATCGCCGCGTAACTAACGACAATCAGCCTCCGCAAACCCGGTGCGTGTGTGGATGCCCCCTGTTTGGCAAGCATGATCTTCGGTTCGTCGGCGGGGTCTTCGATCGGACGTGTGTCAGGCCTCGGGATGTGGCCTTGATGACGCCACGGGTGGGTCATGCTGTTCGGATG
>NZ_CANLTQ010000134.1 GCF_947494025.1 uncultured Jannaschia sp. | reverse complement strand
ATCGAGGAAAGCCCGGCCGAGGTCGAGATCGAGCCCGGCGCGCCGGACGTGACCGTGTCCGAGGGCCAGGGCGAGATCGTCGTTCGCCAGGCGCCGGCCAACATCACGATCGACATGCCGACGCCGACCATCCGGATCGAGCAGGCCGCGCCCGAGATCATCATCACCATGCCCGACCCCGACGTCTCGGTCGGCGCCGCGCAGCCGCAGGTCCGCGTCGTGCAGGCGGAGCCGCGCATTTCCGTGACGCAGGCGCCGCCGCAGGTCGATCTCGAACTCGAGCGCGTCGAGGAAGGCGCCGAGAGCCGTGGCTTCGAGGTGACCGACAACCGCACGGGTCAGGCCTACCAGCCCGGCACCGCGCCCGAGGAGGTCACCACGGAGGATGCCGAGGTGAACGTCACGCGCAGTGAGCCCACGGTGATGATGTCCGAGGCCACCGAGGAGGCCCAGGTCACCATCGAGCGGTCCGAGCCGCAGGTCCGCTTCGAGCAGGCCGACCCGCAGGTGGACGTCACCACCTCCGGCGAGCCGCAGGTCGAGTTCGTCCAGTCCGGCGAGCC
>NZ_CANLTQ010000133.1 GCF_947494025.1 uncultured Jannaschia sp. | reverse complement strand
TGCACGGGTCCAGCCCGGCATGCACGCAGATCAGGTCGCCGATCCGGAGATGCGACGGCGCCGCCCGGATGGCGGCAACGTAGGTGTCGGGGATCGCTGCGCGGAGCCGCCTCCGTGCCCGAGACCATGGCCTGCGCTCCCATGCTGGGTCGATCTCGCGCATCACGGTCTTGCCGCCGTTCGCAAGCCACAGCGCCTCATCATCCCCGTCGAGCGCGTCGAGCAGCGCAAGCTCATGATTTCCCGGTAGTAGAACGGCCCTGGCGGCATGGGCACGCTCGGCCGCGTCCATCGCGAGGTCGATCGCCCCGAGGCTGTCCGGCCCGCGGTCGATGATGTCCCCGAGGAAGACGACGAGGCGTTCGGTCCCCGGGGCGCGTGGTGTTCTCGCAATCTCCTCGAGGCAGCCTGCAAGCAGATCGGCCTGCCCATGCACGTCGCCGATCGCGAAGACCTCGAGATCGGCTGGTATCGACCCCGGCAGGGCGCGGGGAGGAAGCGACGCAAGCTCCAGTCCCGGGGCCATGTGAGATGTCTCCCGAAACACCGATCAACCTGTCCCCTG
>NZ_CANLTQ010000132.1 GCF_947494025.1 uncultured Jannaschia sp. | reverse complement strand
CGATCTGGACCGCGGCGGGGCCGGCGGGGGTGAGCGTGGGGCTCGGCGCGGCGGACGGTCACGGCTATCTGGAACTGGCGACGCCGGACGGCAACCACGACGTCTGGGGGACCAATAACGGCGTCCGGGCGATGCAGTCGGTGGCTGATGGCGATCTTCAGCTGATGGCGCGGTTCCTGACCACGCCTTCGGCCAAGTTCCAGCTGCAGGGCTTCCTCTTCGAGCAGGATGCCGACACCTGGATCCGGCTCGACACCTATTTCGACGGGGTGAACCTGCGCGCCTTCGGGGCGGTGACGCAGGGCGGGGTGTCGTCGGCGCGGTTCAACGTGGTGGTGCCGGGCGCCTCGGCGCCGTGGCTGCGGGCGACGCGCGAAGACGACGACTGGACGCTGGAATATTCGACCGACGGCGAGAGCTGGACCATGGCGGGCGGCTTCACCAAGTCGCTGCAGCTGGGGGCGGCGGGTCTCTTCTCGGGCAATACCGGCCCGGCTGCGGGCTACACCGCGCGGGTAGATTACTTCGAGAGCGCGTCGGATCCTCTGGTGAACGAGGATGGCGACGTGACGCCGGT
>NZ_CANLTQ010000131.1 GCF_947494025.1 uncultured Jannaschia sp. | reverse complement strand
CGAGCTGATCGCGGGTCCGACTGCCGATCATGCCATCCTCCAAGCGCTACTGTCGGAAAGATGGAATCAGCAACCGGATGGTTTTTCAACGGCCCCACCCGGCAGCGCTGCCATCCGGCGCCGAGAACCTTGCGTGCGGCGGCCTTGAGGCCCTCGTGTGCATCGCTGATCACCATTTTCATGCCGCGCAGTCCACGACGCGTAAGAGATCGCAGAAAATCGGACCGGAAAGCTTCGGCTTCGGACGGCATGACCGTGATTCCGAGGATCTCGCGGCGGCCGTCCATTGCCCCGCCGGGCGATTGCGCAGCAATCTGCCGAGAGGGGGTGCTCGCGGCGACAGCCACTATCACGGCCATGGAGACGATCCGTCCACCCTCGCGCAGCTTCACGTAGGTGGCGTCGAGCCACAGGCAGGGCCAGTCCCCCTCCAGCGGCCGGTTCAGGAACACCTGCACCCGCTCGTCGATCTCCTCGCAGAGCCGCGACACCTGGCTCTTCGAGGTGCCCGTCAGTCCCCTCTTGTCTTATGCATTTCCCAGCTCCCGGTTTATTTTGGGAGCGGCCACGCGGATTGCGCATGTTCGCGCG
>NZ_CANLTQ010000130.1 GCF_947494025.1 uncultured Jannaschia sp. | reverse complement strand
TTTAACTTCGGAAGACAATTGACCTTCCAGCCGGTGGAACCCCTATCTGGTTGCTCAAGACGGAGCGAGAGGTGTCGCGATCATGAACATCGGAGAGGTGGCCGAACGCAGCGGGGTTCCCTCGAAGACCATCCGCTACTACGAGGAGATCGGTCTCGTCCGGCCCCTGCGAAGCGGGAATGGCTACCGCGATTTCGCGGCGGAGGAGCTGCACAGGCTGGCCTTCCTCGGACGCGCCCGGTCGCTCGGCTTCAGCCTCGAGGAGTGCCGGACGCTCCTGTCGCTCTACGGCGACCACGAGCGCTCCAGTTCCGACGTGAAGGCGATCACGCGCAGTCACCTAGCCCGGATCGACCGGAAGGTGTCGGAGCTGCAGGCGCTCAGCCGGACCTTGCGGGATCTGGTGGCCCGGTGTCATGGCGATGATCGTCCCGACTGTCCGATCATGGAAGATCTCGCCCATGCGGGAACCCGCGGATGCCCGGCTTCGCTCACGGCATCGTGCACAGACTGACTTGGGAACGCCGTCGGACGGCGTATAATTGAACACCATGCGACTGATCGCCAGCCTCATTCTTGCCACCGTCCTCGCCGCGTTCGCGGCAAGCTCGGTCGTGCATGCGGC
>NZ_CANLTQ010000129.1 GCF_947494025.1 uncultured Jannaschia sp. | reverse complement strand
CCTCTTGTCTTATGCATTTCCCAGCTCCCGGTTTATTTTGGGAGCGGCCACGCGGATTGCGCATGTTCGCGCGGTGGCGGGGGATGGATCGCACCCCTCTTGGTCGCAAGGGACCGTTCCCGAGTAGGGTCGCCCCCGCCTTTTCTTCTGACCTGAACGGATACCAGGGCGCGAGGCCCGCATGACAAGACGAGGTGGAGGATCATGACCATGCAAGACACGATCGGCGTGGACGTCTCGAAGGATTGCCTGGACGCCTGCCACGCGGGTGCAAGCGACCATCGCGCGTTTTCCAACGACACGTCCGGACTTACAGCCCTTTGCCGGTGGGTTCGGGAACGGGGCGACGTGCTCGTCGTGTTCGAAGCGTCCGGTGCCTATCACCGGGATCTCGAGCAAGCTCTGGCACGGCGCGGCCTGCCCTTTGCCAAGGTCAATCCACGGCAAGCTCGACGGTTCGCCGAGGCGATCGGCCAAGTCGCCAAGACCGACCGCGTGGATGCCGCGATCCTCGCCAGAATGGGGGTCGCACTGCAACTGGAGCCGACATCGGCGCTGCCCGAGCACATGTCCGAACTCCAGGACTTGCTGGTCTACAGGCGCGGTCTCGTGAAGGACCGCACTG
>NZ_CANLTQ010000128.1 GCF_947494025.1 uncultured Jannaschia sp. | reverse complement strand
AAAAAAGGCCTGGTCGCGCGGGAGCGTATGCGGGCTGATATCAGGCTGGCCCGGCATGACTGGACCGTGCGGCGCCAGCCTTTCATGCGCGACAGGGCCCATCGGCTGGTCTTCATAGATGAAACGTCGGTGAAGGCGAACATGACCCGCCTGCGAGGCCGGAGTGCCGTCGGCGAACGGCTGTTCGGCACGGCGCCGTTCGGCCGCTGGAAGACGCAGACCTTCATCGCCGGGCTCACCTGCGACGCGTTGATTGCTCCCTGGGTGATCGAGGGCGCGATGGACCGGGCCGCGTTCGACATCTACGTCGAGACCCAGCTCGCACCGGCCCTACAACCAGGCACCGTCGTGATCCTGGACAACCTCTCGACCCACAGAAGCCCGAAAGCCGCCGAGATCCTGAACGTCCATGGCTGCTGGATGCTATTCCTGCCGGCCTACTCGCCAGACCTGAATCCGATCGAAATGGCCTTTTCCAAGCTGAAGGCCCATCTCCGTCGTATCGGCGCGCGGACCTACGATACCCTTGTCCAGGCCCTCGGCGACATCTGCGGCCTGTTCGATCCCAAGGAGTGCCTGAACTTCTTCAGTGCCGCAGGATACGCGCCTGATTAAACGCAAACCGCTTTA
>NZ_CANLTQ010000127.1 GCF_947494025.1 uncultured Jannaschia sp. | reverse complement strand
GAGATATGCGCGAAAGTTGGTGACGCGTGATCAGGCGGCGGGTTGAAGTAGGCGGACGCCGTCGCGGAACTCAACCCCGCTGATGACCTCCGGCAGGCGGTTCTGGCCGTCGAGCTTTCGCCATTTCTTCTGTGCCGACATCATCAGCCTGTAAGCCATGGCCAGGCCGGTCTTGCGGCTGAGGCAGCCCTTGGTGCGCTTCGTCCGGTGCCGGACGGTGGCGAAGGTGCTCTCGATCGGGTTCGACGTGCGGACGTGTTTCCAGTGCTCAGCCGGGAAGTCGTAGAAGCTCAGCAACGTGTCCCGATCCCGGACCAGCTTGGCGACCGCCTTGTCCCATTTTACGCCGTAGGCATCGACGAAGAAGTCGAACGCGGCCGTCGCTGCGGCGCGGGTCTCGGCCTGCCAGATATCATGCAGGTGCGCCTTGGCCTTCGCCTGCACCGACTTGGGCAGGGCATTGAGGACGTTCATGGTCTTGTGCAGCCAGCAGCGCTGTTCCTTGGTCGTGGCGAAGACCTCGCGCAGGGCGGTCCAGAAGCCGAGGGCACCGTCGCCGATGGCCAGCTTGGGGTCCTGCTTCAGGCCGCGCCGCTTGAGGTCGAGCAGCACCTCCCGCCAGCTCTCGGTGCTCTCGCGGACGCC
>NZ_CANLTQ010000126.1 GCF_947494025.1 uncultured Jannaschia sp. | reverse complement strand
ACCATGCGACTGATCGCCAGCCTCATTCTTGCCACCGTCCTCGCCGCGTTCGCGGCAAGCTCGGTCGTGCATGCGGCCGGCTCGGCGGGAATGGCCGCAGAGATGGTCGCCTCCGGCGCCACGGTCGCGGAGATGGCCGATTGCGAGGCCTGCGGCGACGGGGAGTCCGGTGCCAATGGCATCGCGTGCGACTTCGTCTGCGGCGCGGGAGGCTTTGCGGCCGTACCTGCGCCGGCGCAAACCGGGAGCGTCTTCCAGGAGACGAGCGAGGCTTTGGGCCACACCCTGCCGCGCGACTTCCGCGGCCTCACCAGCCCGCCCGCCAAAGAGCCGCCGCGCATCCTCATCTGATCCGACGGCCCGCGCGCATGCGCGGTCTCCGTCCCGTGCCGCCTGCCGAAGCGTCAGCTCGGACAGGCGTCCAAGGCTCGCGCCGGACGTTCCGGCGAACGACCAAGACGATCAGAGAGACTTCACATGACCCGATCTTCCGATCCGGCGCGTCCGCGCCGCTCGACCTTCGCCTTTCCGGTGCGGCGGGAGAACGCCGCCCTGTCCCGCCGAAGCCTCCTTCATTCCGCGGTCGGTGCCCTCGGCCTGCTCGCGCTTCCGTTCGGAGTGCAGGCGGCCGAACCGGCGCCCCTATCGCCGACG
>NZ_CANLTQ010000125.1 GCF_947494025.1 uncultured Jannaschia sp. | reverse complement strand
GGATCGTCGTCCCGACGGCGGCCTACTTCGCCGCGATCGGCACCGCCTCGGCCTGGCGCAGGGCAGGGCGGTGACCGATCTCTCCACCCTCGGGCTGGTGGCGGCGCTGCTGGCGGGCGCGATCTCGTTCCTGTCGCCCTGCGTCCTGCCGCTGGTGCCCGGCTATGTCTCCTACGTCGCCGGGCGCACCGTCTCCGGCGGCGCGTCACCCTCGCAGGGGCGGGCGCTCGGGCTCAGCTTCTGCTTCGTCCTCGGCTTCTCCACCATCTTCATCCTGCTCGGCGCCTCCGCCACCGCGCTCGGCCAGGCCCTGCTGCGATGGCGCTTCGAGCTCAACCTGATCGGCGGCGGGATCGTGATCCTGTTCGGACTGTTCATGATTGGGGCTGCGCGTCTGTCGGCCATGGAGCGCGACCTGCGTTTCCACCTCGACCTGCCGGGCGGGCAGCCGGTCGCCTCCTATGTTCTCGGACTGGCCTTCGGTTTCGGCTGGACGCCCTGCATCGGCCCGATCCTGGGCGCGATTCTGACCGCCAGCGCGGCCAGCGCGACGGTCGGCGAGGGCACCCTGCTGCTCGCCATCTACTCGGCCGGCCTCGGGGTGCCGTTCCTGATCGTCGCGGCGTTCACCGACAGCGTCACCGGCAGGCTGCGCGGCATCGGCCGCTGG
>NZ_CANLTQ010000124.1 GCF_947494025.1 uncultured Jannaschia sp. | reverse complement strand
TTGCACGAAGCCTGTCCGGGATTCACATGGCGCGTCCAGCGGCATGGCTGGACGGCATGTTCGAGCCTGCCCCGACCCGCTACCGAACCCTGAACCGGTCCGCCTTTAACGCCGCGCTTCGCAAGCGCGGATCGCCGACCGTTTGGTTCGACCCATCGACGCCGTGGCACGCGGCGTCTTCGGGCAAGCGTGGCGCGCAGCCGATCTACAGCGGTGAGGAGGATCAGGAAACGGTCCGGGGGGCCGTTTCCCCGACGAGCGCGATCCAGGCCTGCCTGACCATGAAGGTCCTGTTCGGCCTGCCGCTGCGTCAGACGACGGGCTTCATGGCGAGCCTTCCGAGGCTCGCGGGGCTCGACGGGTCGGTGCCGGACTATTCAACGCTCAGCCGGCGCCAGAAGACGCTCACCGTGCCGCTGCCCTGTCGGGGCAGCGGCAGGCCGCTGCACCTGCTCGTCCCCTTTCGGGACATCACTTCGTGATGCCCTGCCGGGCAATGGACAGCACCGGGATCAGGGTCCGGGGCGAAGGCGAATGGCACGCGCGCAAGCATGGCGGGGCCAGGCGGCGCGTGTGGCGCAAGGTGCATCTCGCTGTCGACGAGGGCAAGGAGGATCAGGAAAGGCCCCAGCGGGGCGTTTCCCCGACGAACCTCGAGGTCCGGGCAGTCGAGATCACCGGGAGC
>NZ_CANLTQ010000123.1 GCF_947494025.1 uncultured Jannaschia sp. | reverse complement strand
CGGAAGGAAATGGACCGAAACCCCCGCTTGATCATCACGGATACTCGGGACATCGCTGCGCGATGCCCTGCCGGGCAGTGCATGGCCTGCACCAGATCATCGACGGCGCGGGGGGAGACGCCGTGGATGCAAGCCTCCTGGACGACCGCCATCAGCGCCCGCTCGGCCGTCCGGCGCGGCTCGAGGAAGGCTGGGAAGTATGATCCTTTCCTGAGCCTTGGAATGTTCAGGTCGATCGTCCCGGCCCGCGTATCCCATCGGCGCGACTGGTAGCCGTTGCGCTGGTTCTCCCGATCCGGCGTTCGCTCGCGGAGGCCGGCACCGCATACGGCACCCACCTCGATATCCATCAGCCGCTGCGCCGCATCCTGGATCAGCTCACGCAGCAAATCGGTGTCGTCGCTCTTGGCGATCGCCTCCGGAAGGTCGATCATGGTCGCGGTCATCGTGCTCTCCTTCGTTGTCCTCAGTCGTCGAACAACCTCAGACTACGAAGACGCACGGTGACCGCCAGTCCGGCCGCGCGCTGCACCGAGCCAAGGGCTCCGCGACCGGCCTCCCACACCACCACCGGGGGCACTATCCGAACTTCCGTAACCGACATTGGCGTGCAGGCAGGACGACAGACACAGACACCTACTTTCCAGAGACCCTGCCGCGCGCTATCTTCCTTATATGACAATGCCGTCTTCATCGAAGCCACAG
>NZ_CANLTQ010000122.1 GCF_947494025.1 uncultured Jannaschia sp. | reverse complement strand
GGCAGCGCGGCATAGAGCGTCTCCGGCGCGGCCGGCGCGCTGGCCAGCGCGCGGATCGGCTCGCCCGCCGGCAACGGGGCCTCGGGCGGCAGCGCATCGCCGGACACCAAGGCGTCCATCGCGTCGCCGGGCTGGACGTCCTGCCAGCGGCAGAAGCAGTCGGGCACGCGCGTCAGGCCTGATTCCGTGCCGGCATAGATCCAGATGCCCCCCATGCCGGTCGCGAGATCGACCGAGGCGAGCGTCAGCGAATCGCGCTCGGCCTCCGCAAGCCAGGGGCGGTCCATCACGAAGGTCCAGGATTGCCCGGCATCTTCGCTCTGCCAGAGTCCGTCGCCCTGGACCGAAGCGTAAAGGGTGTCCGGCTCGGCGGCGGCCACGGCGACCGCGGCCACCGGCGCGTCGGGCAGCCCCCCGCCCGGCCGTTCCCAGCTGCGACCACCGTCCTGCGAGATGGCGAGGCCGCCCGTGGCGAGGCCGACGACGACCCGTCCGGGACGATCGGGATGGGTGGCCAGCGCCAGGACCCCTCCGCCATTCGACGCAGGATCCGAGGTCTGGATGGCGCCACCGTCACCGCTGCGCGTGAAGGTCTCGCCCGCGATCAGCAGCGCGTCGCCCTCGAAGGCAAGCGCCGTCGGCGATAGGGGCGCCGGTTCGGCCGCCTGCACTCCGAACGGAAGCGCGAGCAGGCCGAGGGCACCGACCGCGG
>NZ_CANLTQ010000121.1 GCF_947494025.1 uncultured Jannaschia sp. | reverse complement strand
CCGTCCTTCGCGTTTACGAGGTGGATGACGGCAGCGGGGCTGGACACCCAGTAGCCGTCAAAGGTGCTGCCAAGGTCCTCGATCTCATCGCAACGGACCACGTTTGCCTTCTCAAGCGTCTTCGCAGCTTCAGCGGTATCGTCAGTGACGATTTCCAGCCACAGCTCGGCCTGGCTCATGGCCGACACTTTGTCGATCCAGAGATTGTTCGACCCGAATTTAAATCCGACCGCATCACCTGCGGGACCGCCGATTTGCTCCAGACCAAGTAAGTCACGATAGAATGCCACGGTCGCATCATATTGATGCGGCGGCACTTTCATCGCGATGTTCTTGCCGCCTGCAAACTTCGCAGCCATGTCGATACCTCCGTCGAATTATGCCGCAACCATAGCGATGAATTTGGACCTGCCTACGCCGTTAGAGGGCTCCTTCCAGCTATCCGCCACGTGACATGCGAACGGCTGCTTCGGCCAGATCGCCAACCGGGGCCAGGACTTCCCTTCATTCGCCCGAACCGGTTCTTTTTCGGGAACCGGTGGGCCGCACCACTGCGTTCGGAGCCGGCGGTGTACGCTGCAACGCAGGCTCCGAACCGGGTTCAGCAAGGGAAGCGGTCGTTCTGTTCAGATCGAGGACATTGAAAGCCGCCTCCGACGATTTGCGGCGGCAGAGGCGACAGGTCCTGCGGGTCGCGCTGCAGACCGGCGTCGCGACGCTCGCCGCCTATCTGCTGATCGACCGGATCGCCCCGGCGCATCTCTCCT
>NZ_CANLTQ010000120.1 GCF_947494025.1 uncultured Jannaschia sp. | reverse complement strand
CGACCGGCGACCGGGCCTCGTTCATGTGGGCCGGGCAAGCCCTTCATACATGAAGACCATGGGCCTCGGGCCCTTCGCATAGCCTGTCTCCAGCCGCTCGAGCCGGAATCCATTCTCCACTACCAGGTCGGCCGTCGGGCGGTCGAGATGGCAGTTCCCCGCGCAGCGATGCCAGGCGGGCGTCAGCCAGCGCTGCCACCGCCGGACGCACGGCTCCGGCGCCAGGCCGTGCTCCACGAAGCGGAAGCCGCCGCCCGGCCTGAGGACGCGCCGGATCTCGGCCAGTGCCGTCTCCGGCTCCGACACGCTGCAAAGCGTCCAGGTTGTCAAGACGCAGTCGACGCTGCTGTCCTCGAGCGGCAGGGCCTCGGCGACGCCTTCGATCATCTCCGTCGCCGGCCTCGATCCATGAGGGGCCCGCTCGGCCCGGCGAAGGAGTTCGGGCGAGGGATCGACCCCGACGACCTCGCGCACGGCTTCGGGGTAGAGCGCGAGGTTCAGGCCCGAGCCGATCCCGATCTCGAGCACGCGCCCGTGCAGGCCGGCGACGGCGCGGCGCCGGTAGGGAAGAAGCTGATCTTGGCGCATGGCCAGATGCGTGAGACCGGGAAGGACGTGTTTGCGGTAGGACAGCATGCGTTCACCCGATCCGCCCGAGCACCGGGAAGGCGTCGAGCATCCAGTACGACAAGGCGCTCAGGCGGCCCGTCATCATCGCAAGGCCCATCAGGACCATGACGCCGCCGGCCGCCTGATGCAAGCGCCGGC
>NZ_CANLTQ010000119.1 GCF_947494025.1 uncultured Jannaschia sp. | reverse complement strand
AGAGGCTGTGTGAGAAGTCGCCGTTCCGCCGTCGCGGACCATGTTTTGCCGAGACTACTGGAGGTACAGCATGGCTCGACACAGCTACCCGACGGACTTGACGGACGCCCAGTGGGCGTTCGTTGCAGGGCATTTCCCGTCCGAGCTGCAAGGTGGGCGACCTCGCCGAACCGATCTACGCGCCGTGGTCGATGCGATCCTCTACCTGCTCCGCACCGGCTGCCAGTGGCGTATGCTGCCAAGGGACTTCCCGCCCTGGGGCACCGTCTGGTGGTATTTTCGACGCTGGCGCCTCGATGGTGTCTGGACGCGTCTGCACCGGGCTCTTCACCGTGCCGCACGGCTGAAGGCCGGCCGCCGGATCGACCCGACAGTGGTGATCATGGATGCGCAGTCGGTGAAGACTACGGAAAGGGGGGCGTTCGCGGCTTCGACGGCCATAAGCGCGTGAAGGGCCGCAAGCGGCAGATCCTCGTGGATACCCAAGGCTTTCTCGTCTCGTGCCGGGTCGAGCCAGCCGGCATGTCCGATCGCCGGGCGGCGCGCAGCCTCACCGCCGGCCTCTCTCCGCTCTGGCCGAAAATCCATACGGTGATCGCCGACGCCGGCTACGAGAGTAAGAGTCTGAACCAGGATCTTCGTGATCGCAACGGCTGGCAGCTCGTCATCGTCAAACGGAAAGAGCAGGCCTTCCGGATCGCCGGGCTGAACTGGATCGTCGAACGGAGCTTCGCCTGGCTCGGACGGCATCGCCGGATGTCCAAAGATTACGAGTACCGCGTGCAGACAGCGGAGGC
>NZ_CANLTQ010000118.1 GCF_947494025.1 uncultured Jannaschia sp. | reverse complement strand
CCGCGCAGCAGACCTCCGGCGTTACGCAGGGCACTCTGTCGGAATGTCGTTGGTGCGATAATCCGCTATCGGGGCACTCCGAACGATACGTGGCGCTGGCGGCCGACTTCTTTGGGTGCAAGATAAGTAAGGCGCCTATCCAGATGGTCCTTCGTAGCCTCCTTTGGCTGGCACTCGCGTGGACGATCCTGTCGGCCGCGACCGTCCACGCGCAGTCGTTCGACGAAGCCAATCCCGCGATCGGGCGGCTGAACTACGCCGGCTTCCGAAATCGTCAACACTGCACGGCCGCTCTCGTCGGACCGAGAGAGGCTTTGACGGCAAAACACTGCGTGGACGGATTGGCCCCCGGGAACCTTCATGTCTTGCTTGGCTACGACGGCGGCACCTATTCCGAGCACTTGCGGGTGCGCGCTTTGCAGCTGGCCCCTAATGCGGACATCGCGCGTCTTTGCTTGGACAGGTCTTCTTCGGTGGAGCCTCTGTCCTTGTTCTCGGAAAATGCTGGCCCGGAAACGCAGAACATCTCTGGATCCGTCGCGCTGATAGGCTACCCGCGTTCGCAAGCGCACAGGCAGCAGGGGCGGCGATGTGCCGTCATGACAGAGGACAGCACGCTCGCAAGGTTGGATTGTCCGACAGAGCCGGGGATGTCGGGTGCGCCCGTGCTCTCGTCCGGGCACTTGATCGGAATTATGAGCGCGTCAGCGACCCAGACAAGCGTAGCCGTGCTGATCACGGCGCTGCCGCCGGGCCGATGCAACGAACCCGATCATGTCCCAGATCGTGACGAATGATACCTCGGTCACCTTTCAACTATAGCACAGC
>NZ_CANLTQ010000117.1 GCF_947494025.1 uncultured Jannaschia sp. | reverse complement strand
GAACGGAGCTTCGCCTGGCTCGGACGGCATCGCCGGATGTCCAAAGATTACGAGTACCGCGTGCAGACAGCGGAGGCTTTCATCACCATCGCCGCTTGCGCCCAGATGATCCAAAGGATCGCGCCGAAATGACTTCTCACACAGCCTCATAGGTTGCCCCCGCCGCCACCGAGGGGAGAAACCCGAGCGCCAGGGACGCAGGGTCGAGGGGAAAGACCACCACGCCGCCGCGATCGGGCGGGAGCGCACGGCCGAGGACGGAAAGTTCGGGATTACCGTTCCAGGCGCGATCGAGGCCGTCCGTTTCCGCCTCCCAGGCAAGCTCCACAAATGCGATCCTGTTGGTCACGCCTGCTCCTCCGCGTTGCTGACGGCCTTGAAAAAGAGGTTGCGAACGTCTTCTGCGTCCATCTCCGTCTGGCCGGCGACCATCGCGGTGAGCCCCTCCGCGCGATCCGGATCGGCTTGGCCAAGCCGTGCGCAGCTGCCGATCACGGTGGCAGCGCTGTGCTCGTCGTTTGCAGCGACGAAGATATCCAGCGCCGTTCGGTAGGCCTCCTCCGCCGCTGCGAGGTCCCGGCGCTCCTGCGCGACCATCCCGAGCTGGTGCCAGGTCGAGGCCGCCGAATGCTGGTCGTCGAACGTCTGCTTGATCTCCAACGCCGTTCGGTAGGCCTCCTCCGCCGCCGCGAAGTCCCGCCGCTCCTCCGCGACCATCCCGAGCTGGTGCCAAGTCAAAGCCGCCGAATGCTGATCGTCGAACGTCTATTTGATTTGGCATTGTTGCGTAAGTCACGCCTGAGGCGTGACTTTCCCTTTCCCCGCCGATGTCATGCCACGCGAAGGATCTCGG
>NZ_CANLTQ010000116.1 GCF_947494025.1 uncultured Jannaschia sp. | reverse complement strand
GGGCCGATGCAACGAACCCGATCATGTCCCAGATCGTGACGAATGATACCTCGGTCACCTTTCAACTATAGCACAGCCAAACAGACGGACATTCCAAGCCCTTCGTCGGACGGCAGCTCCGTCCGGATTGTGTTGAAAAACTCGGGTAGGCTCAAAACGGCCTGAATTATTAGAACGCCGTTTTCGATGGTGACGATAATGCCCCGAAAAAGGGGTAAATTCGACCTTCGGTAGAACAGAGTTCTAGTCCAGGACCTGCAGACGCGGATCGAGGGAGTTTTTCAACACGATCTCCGCACAGCGATCATCCGGGCATTGGGGATGCCAAGCGATGCGCGAACGTCCGGTTCGATGATGCCGCGCTGCAGCGATGAACCGACCGGCGAACGGCAGGTAAGGGCCGTCTGCTATGTCTCCACCAGTTGCCAGAACCCGTACTTCCGCCCGTGTTTCTGCATGAGAGCCTCGACGAACCGGGCGTGTGGAGGAAAGTCGCGATAATCTTCGATGGCGGCATGGAATGACCGGCATTCGGCGAGATGGCGAGCGGCGTGGCGGTATCGGCTGGATTTCGCACGGTCGAGGGTATCGTTGATCATGGCACGCAGCATCAGGGTCGCGGCGAGCGGATAGTTAACCTCCAGTCCGTCGGCAGCCTGTGTGAGCGTTTCGTAATTATCGCCGTCCAGCTCTTCGGCCCGGGAGATCACGAGGCGTGCAGCACGCTCATGCGCCGGCCAGTCGACCAGAAAGCACAGTGCGCTTTCGAGATGCGGAAAGGCCTCCGCGTGGTCGAGGGCTCTTTCCTCAGTTTCCGAGAGTGTCCGATCTTCTGTGTATGAGGTTGCCGGTCCATTCTGACCCCAAGGGGAGATGGACGATGACGAAGA
>NZ_CANLTQ010000115.1 GCF_947494025.1 uncultured Jannaschia sp. | reverse complement strand
GGCTTCGGCATACCCTCGAGCTAACCGTCAGCGCGCGCTCAGTGAATCCCCCTTACCGAGATGTGCAACAGCGCCCCGCCAAGGCTTGCATGCGATCACACGGTTTTATGCGGCCGGATTGCGGAAAAATGAGCTGCCCCGAGTTGATCCTGATGCTCTAGGGCGCCTTTTTCCGGCGCAAGACTCGATTGGCATCATTGAGCAATAGCGGGACATGCTGAGACGTGGTTCAGAGCGATAACCCAGAGTCCTTGCTGCTTGCGCATCAGACGCGTGTTGATCCCTTCCAGCGGCGCTTCCAGACGGTCCAAGCGGAAACCGCTTACCAGCTGTGCGGCATCCGGTGCGAGAAACTCGATGGAGCGGATGTGGAAACTCAGCCTTCCGCGCAACTCCGGCGCATCGCCGTAGCGCGCAATGTAGTGGTCCAGTGTCGCCTGCCAGTCGCCGCGTATCCGACCTTCGGAAACGAAGATAACATCCGGGTTGGCGAAACCGGCCATATAACCGGCGAAGTCGCCCGCGTTCCAGGCGCTCTCCATCTCGTCGATCACCTTGCGGATCGAAGCGATCTCATCGGGATTGCTCATTACATTACCTCCTGCCGTCGCAGGATTGTCCCTTCCGTGCCGACCAAGGCAAGGCGACGGCGCGCTGCCGGCCCGCGCGTCCGATCACCCTCATCTCGTGCGACGTGCAGCGGACGCAGGCAATTCGGGCTTGGGTCGTTGCTTCGAACATGAATGTCGCCCGGACAGGCTCGGTTGCGGCGAAGGCAAGTGACCGGCAGCGGACGGATTCGGCGAGAGGGCGGCTTCAGAGGCTGTGTGAGAAGTCATTTCGGCGCGATCCTTTGGATCATCTGGGCGCAAGCGGCGATGGTGATGAAGGCCTC
>NZ_CANLTQ010000114.1 GCF_947494025.1 uncultured Jannaschia sp. | reverse complement strand
CGACATTCTGATTGATCGCAGTGACCACCTGGGCCTGCCCCTCGTCGAGCCCGTCGAGCGCGACGACCTCCCGAGCCACCGAAGGGTCGTCGCCGAAGATGCCGACGAGCAGGCGCGCGACGCCGCTGACGAGGGCGGACAGCAGAATGCCGAGCGAGACCGCCAGGAGCACGGCGCCCGCGATCAGCTCGCCGATTGCGGACTTCAGTTGTGCCGCTTTCTCGGACATCTCGGCTTTGACAAGCTGGATTTCCCGCTGAGCCAGGTTCGAGGCATGCCGCACGACATCGCCGGCGAGGCCGCCGGCGGAACGAGACGCGTGGGCGGGATCGGCGGGGCGGTCTGGATCGTCTGAGTGTGTCATCTGGTCGGCTCCGAATGAGGGAGAAGCTGCGATGCGAGGCCCACGCTATAGTCGGGCTCGAAACACATGCGGTCAGAAATCGTTAACGGAACAAGATGCGATACGTTCCATTCCTACAGGAAGCAAACGGAACAAAATAACCCGCTCGGTCATTCAGGAACATGAAATTTCCTTTGCAAAAAAAGCCGCAATAAACTCTTCGCTACAAAAGCCGCACAAAACCGCAACCAAAAGACAGAATGGAAAAGCCCGATGAAATCCACTCTTTCGACTTTACTCGTCAGTACCGCTCTGGCGGTCCCTTTTGCCGCGCATGCCCAGCAAACCTCGCTCGAGGAGGCCTGCGCCAACCTTCAGGCCGCAATCGCCAGCGAATTACCCGAAGGAGCCGACGAAGCGCAGGTGACGCAGATCGTCGAGACCGGCGACGGTGAAGCTTGCCGTGTCGAATACGAGCGTCTGTTCGTTGCTCAGGATCAGTCGGATCAGGCGCAGACCGAGACCAGCGCGACCGTGGCCGAGACGGAGTCGGTGACGCTGACCCTGCAGGACGAGGTCACGATCCAGGGCCGC
>NZ_CANLTQ010000113.1 GCF_947494025.1 uncultured Jannaschia sp. | reverse complement strand
GACCGGATCGTCGCGATCCACGGGCGGTAGGGCTGGTCCGTGGCCCGTGGCCGGGCCTGCCTGCTGATGCACGTGCCATGGCGCGAACGTCTGGCCTGGGCCGTCGCCGCGGCGGTTCGACGGAAGCTCGGAATGAAGTGGGGTTCCGTCCCCCATCCGATCGTCCGGTCGCAGGACCGTTTGTACCGAACCCCGTTCCCGCGTCCCTGATCCCGTGCGAAGGACGGCCATGCCCAATGTTCCGACCGGACCCGAGTGGAATCGGCTTCAACGTCGAGGGAGAGACGGCCGGCAGATGCGGTTCGTGTTCGAAGCCGCCCTGGCTGTCGCCTTGTCCTTTGCCAGCGCGGTGCAGGCCGACACAGGGCCGACAATCACCGGGGTAGCGAACGTCGTCGACGGAGACGGTTTGAAGATCGGCCCCGTGGCCATCCGTCTTCACGGAAAGATTATTCCGTGTTTTCCCGGATCCGGCGAAGCGCTTGTCTTGTAATGCCGCCCTGCCTTCGGGCGGCGCGCCGCCCGAAGGCAGGGCGGCATCAGTTCCAGGCTGCGAGCGCCTTGTTGCGGGATGAAGGGTGTCATCGCTCCAGTGCCTCCTCCATGGCGGCGGCGACGTCGGTGGTGAGTTCCCGCGTCCGGCGCAGCGCCCGTTCGATGCGATCGAGTTCCTGCCGCCGGGCCGCGAGTTGACCGAGAGGCTCCCGGCGCGCCTCGGCCCGCTCCAGCTGACGGGCGTGGCTGGCGCGCATGCGTTGGAAGAGCGGCATCGCGCTCTTCTTCGGCTGCGCGTGCGCGCAGCCGAGGCAGATCAAGCCCTTGGGGCAGTGCTCGCCCGCGGGCAGAGCGCAGAGATGCGCCCCCATGTCGCGAAGGTCGCAGCTCCGCGCGAGAGCCTCCCATTCCTCCGCGGTCGGTGCGCGCAGAACGTCGTTGCCGTGCACTGACTGGTAAAGCCCGCG
>NZ_CANLTQ010000112.1 GCF_947494025.1 uncultured Jannaschia sp. | reverse complement strand
AACGTCTGGGCCACCTGGTGCGTGCCCTGCCGCGAGGAGATGCCGACGCTCGACGCGCTTCAGGAACGCCTGGGCGGGCCGGATTTCCACGTCTTGCCGCTGTCGATCGATCAGGCCGGGCTCGCACCCGTGCGCCGCTTCTACGCAGAGATCGGCATTCGTCATCTCGACATGTACCTCGCCGAGAGCATTCGCATGCTGGCCGCCTTCGCCGTGGCCGGCCTGCCGACGACGATCCTGATCGACCGCGCGGGGCGCGAACGCGGGCGCCTCGTCGGCCCGGCGGAATGGGACAGTCCCGAAGCCGTCACTCAAATCCAGTCCCTCATCGACGAAAGGAAGCCATAGGCCATGAACGAGACGACGAACGTGCCCACGACGCCCGTGGCCGTCCCGTGGCGACTGCCGCTGGGCCGCCGCGGCCTGCTGCTCGCGGCGATGGCGCTGATCGGCGCGGGGCTGTTCTTCAACTGGGGCTGGCTCACGGCCGTAGGCGCCGCGCCGCTGATCCTGAGCCTCGCCCCCTGCGCCGTCATGTGCGGGCTGGGGCTCTGCATGATGGGCGGCTCGAAATCTTGCGCGAGCAAGACCAATCCGGCCGGAGAGCCGGAAGTAACGAAAGACTGAACCCAAACCTCGAAGGAGACTATGATGACCAACTACAGCAAGCTCGGCTTCGCCGCGACCGCCCTGACGGCGCTCCTGACCACCGCCGCCCTGGCGCAGGAGGCCGGAGACCAGCCGTCCGGCCAGATGATGCAGAACCAGGACGGCATGTCCGGCGGCATGATGGGCGGAGACATGCCCGGTATGGAAGGCATGGAGGGCATGATGCCGATGATGGAGATGATGGAAATGATGCAGAAGATGGGTCCGATGATGGAGGCCTGCACCGAGATGATGCAGGCCAAGACGGACCAGATGAACGCACCGGAAGTCGAGCCGCAGGACGGCTGACACCAATCCGCCCGGGCTTCGGTCCGGGCGGACC
>NZ_CANLTQ010000111.1 GCF_947494025.1 uncultured Jannaschia sp. | reverse complement strand
TCACGATGAACCGGCTGGGCACATACTCCAGCTCCTCGGTTACGTCCTCGCCCAGACGGCGCAGCGCGCCGCCGCACTTGACACAGTCGTCGTCACCGGTGGTCAGCTCGATCTCTTGGCGGGGGATGTGATCCGGGATCGGGCGGCGCTTCGGCTTGTCCTTGGGCTCCTCGTCGGGAAGCCGCAGCTTCGCCGTCATCTTCGCGATCGAGATCTCGCTCGCCTCGAGCGCCAGCTGAAGCTGCTCGATGGTCTCCGACGTGGTGCCGAACCGGGAGTTACGGTGACCGACGAGCTGATGCTGGAGCTTCACCCCTTTCGGGACATTGCTGCGCAATGCCCTGCCGGGCAGTGGATCAGCATCGCCTGCGACTTGACCTCGGCCAGAAGCAGGGCCGTGAAGCGACGTAGTTCGTCGGGATCTTCCGGCAGGGATTGGGCGGTGTCGAGCATGCCAGAACGTAGCAAAACACGGGCCTGACGGGAATCCTCGATGCGCTCGCCATGCCGGATTATCCCGCTCTGAGCGGCTTCCAGCTGCGCTGCGGCTGTCGCCAGTCGATGCCCTCGAGAAGCATCGCCAGCTGTGCCGCCGTGAGGGAAATCCTGCCCTCCTTGGCCGCGGGCCAGACGAACCGGCCCTTCTCCAGGCGCTTGGAGAACAAGCATGCGCCCTGGCCGTCCCACCCACTGCCCGACAGGGCATTGCGTAGCAATGTCCCGAAAGGGAGATGATCTTGATCAGGTCGCCCCTGCGACCCCGAAAGACGAACATGTGGCCGGCGAACGGGTCCCGCTCGAGCGTCTGCTCCGCCTGCGCCGCCAGCGTCGTAAACCCGCGCCGCATGTCGGTCACGCCCGCCGCCAGCCAGACCCGCGTTCTCGCTGGAACGGGGATCATCCCGACAGACCCCGGATCAGCCGGGCCAGCGCTTCGGGGTCGTAGGTGCCCACGATCCGCAGCCGGTGACCGCCCGCAACGTCGATCTCCATCGTGCCGGAAGCGGGCGT
>NZ_CANLTQ010000110.1 GCF_947494025.1 uncultured Jannaschia sp. | reverse complement strand
AGCGGGCAGGTCGGCGTCTATTTCGAGGCGGGCGCGGTGATCGTCACGCTGGTCTTGCTGGGCCAGATCCTCGAGCTTCGGGCGCGCGAGCGCACCGGATCGGCGATCCGGGCGCTGCTGGACCTCGCGGCCAAGACGGCGCGGGTGATCCGCCCGGACGGCACCGAGGCCGAGGTGCCCCTGGAGGAGATCGCCGTGGGCGACCGGCTGCGCGTCCGCCCGGGCGAGAAGGTCCCCGTCGACGGCGAGGTGGTCGAGGGCCGGTCTTCGGTGGACGAGTCGATGCTGACGGGCGAGCCCGTCCCGGTCGAGAAGGTCGCGGGCGACCCGGTCACGGGCGCCACAATCAACGGCACCGGGTCGCTGGTCGTCGAGGCGCGGCGCGTCGGGTCCGACACGATGCTCGCGCAGATCGTCGAGATGGTGGCGAACGCGCAACGCTCGCGTGCGCCGATTCAGAAGCTGGCCGATGCGGTGGCCGGTTACTTCGTGCCCGCCGTCATCGCCATTGCGGCCGTGTCCTTTGGGGCCTGGACGATCTGGGGGCCGGCGCCGGCGCTGGCTTATGCGCTGGTCTCGGCCATCGCGGTCCTCATCATCGCCTGCCCCTGCGCGCTCGGGCTGGCGACGCCCATGTCGATCATGACCGCCACGGGGCGCGGCGCGCAGGCGGGCGTTCTGATCAAGAACGCGGAAGCGCTGGAAGCCTTTGCCAAAGTGGACACGCTGATCGTGGACAAGACCGGTACGCTCACCATGGGCAAGCCCGAGCTGGTGGCGGTGCTGCCCGAGGGCGGCATGGATGAAGGAGAGCTGCTGCGCCTCGCCGCGAGCCTGGAGCGCGGGTCGGAGCATCCGCTGGCCGAAGCCATCGTGCGCGGCGCCGAGGCGCGCGGCCTCGCGCTTGCCAAAGCCGACGACTTCGAAGCCGTGACCGGGATGGGCGTGAAGGGCACGGTCGAGGGCAAGGCGGTCGCCTTGGGCAACGCAAAGATGCTGGCCGAGCTCGGGATCGAAGCACCCTCGGCGGCCG
>NZ_CANLTQ010000109.1 GCF_947494025.1 uncultured Jannaschia sp. | reverse complement strand
ACATGCTTGCCGGAAGCAGGGACATCAACGCTTGCCTCAGTTTCATCTCGTCCACCGGCTTGCTCAGCATCGGCGCATCTTGAAGGGCCCCGGTGAGATGGCCGCGCTGATACGCGGTCAGGATCAGGAACGGGCACCCATCGGCGCGGAGCGCGGCTGCGATCGGCTCGGAGGTGCCGCTGGCCAGCTGGACGTCGAGGACGGCGCAGTCCGGCCGATCGTTTGCGACCAACTGCAGCGCTGCTGCGGCGGTGGCGACCGGTCCCAGCACCAGACAGCCCCATTCTTCCAGAATATCCCGGATATCCAGCGCGATCAGCCGTTCGTCCTCGACCACCAGAATCCGGCGATCGGACAATCCGCGGGTCGGGTCGCTCGACATGTCATGCCTCGGCAGCAGGGAACGTCAGCTCATAACGTAATCCCTCGGAGCCGTAGACCAGTTCCGCCGCGCCGTTCAGTTCAATCGTGACGACGTCCTCCAGGAGCCGCGTGCCGAACCCCTTGCGTTCCGGCGGCGTTATCTCGGGGCCATCCTGTTCCTGCCATGTCATGGCCAGCCGACGGGCGTCTCCGTCCGGATTCTCCAGGCGCCAGTCGAGGCTCACGCGCCCTCTCGGAACGCTGAGTGCGCCGTACTTCGCGGCATTCGTCGCGAGTTCATGGAGAGCCAGGCCGAACATTCGGGCCTGTCTCGGGTCCATGTCGATCGACACCCCGCGGATCGCGATCTTCCCAGGGTCGTCCTGTCGGTATGGCGAGAGGATCTCGTTCGCGAGCGTCAGCGGATCCACCCGCTCATCGGAGCTTTCGAACACAAGGCTCTCGGCCGTCGCCAGGGCCTGCAGCCGGTCGATGAACGCGGTACGGTACTCCTTCGCGGTGCGGCCCTGCGTGGATGTCTGCGAGGCGAGCGCGCGGACGAGGCCGAGCAGGTTCTTGACCCGGTGGCCCAGCTCCCGGGCGAGCACGCCCTGTTCGCGCGCCGTACGGTGCAACTCGTCGTGGGTCCGGAGCCGCTCGATCGCGGCGGCGAGCAGGTTCGCATAGGTTCGCAG
>NZ_CANLTQ010000108.1 GCF_947494025.1 uncultured Jannaschia sp. | reverse complement strand
CTTCTTCGTCATCGTCCATCTCCCCCTTGGGGTCAGAATGGACCGGCAACCTCATACACAGAAGATCGGACACTCTCAGGGCGGGTCGCCCGGCCCCTCGTCATCAGGCGGTGCGACGTCAGGCTTTGGCTGAAAGCTCTTCATCGAAGCCCAGGCTTTGACCAGCGTGCCGTCGACCGAGAACCGAAGGACCGCGCAGCGAAATGCTCGTCCGACAAGAGCGGCGAGACCTCCCGGCGCGCCAGGATCGCCGCCATGACCTTGCGCGACATCTCGGTCGTCAGCAGTCGGTCGCGGTTCTTCGTGAACACCGTCGGCCTTCGGCCCGGGGCTTCGCCCGTTCAGGGCTGACGCCCTTCACCCCAGACCTGGTCGTCGATGCCCAGCCCCACGAACCAGCGGAACAGCAGGTTATACTGCATCTGCTCCATCAACTGCCGCTCGAAGCGGACCGAGAAGAGGATCTGGAGCAGGCTGGCCCGGATCGGGCGTTCCGGCGCAATCGAGGGGCGACCGAAATCGGTATAGAGCGCTTCAAAATCGGCATCCAAACTGGCCAGCGCCTCGTTCACCACCTGCCTGATCTTGCGCAGGGAATGCCGTGCCGGAATGCGCGCCTCCAGGTCAACGTAGCTGAACAGCGATCCGCTCGTCTCATCCGTGCCGCGCATCACCGCCCCCCGCCCTGGTGGCCCAAAGGATGAATCATGTTCCTCAAACCCGGTCGAGGGCCGACTTCTTCAGCAGCCTGTTCGGCGGAAAATCGGAGCCGCAGCTCGTACTCCCTGTAGTTGATCGCCGGGCGACATCGTCGAGTACGGTGATAGAATGATCCAGCAGCGTCGTCGTGTCGCCGCGTTGTCGGACCGGTCAGTAAGGTCATGCCCGACGGCGGCAATCTTCCGCTATCGCAAAGCTGTGATCGAAACCCGATAGACAGGGACCGAGCGTTGGACGACCGGGTACGCAGCGCCGATGTTAGAGTCCGCTTCGTCCCGCGCAGCAGACCTCCGGCGTTACGCAGGGCACTCTGTCGGAATGTCGTTGGTGCGATAATCCGCTATCGGGGCAC
>NZ_CANLTQ010000107.1 GCF_947494025.1 uncultured Jannaschia sp. | reverse complement strand
CGCGCGAGAGCCTCCCATTCCTCCGCGGTCGGTGCGCGCAGAACGTCGTTGCCGTGCACTGACTGGTAAAGCCCGCGGACATGACGCCTGTAGGCATCGACCAGGGCGCCGGGATAAAGCTTGGCGTAGATCATCACGGTGTCGAGCCGCTCGTGGCCCAGCAAAGCGCGCAGGACATGCGGCGGCGTGCCATTGTTGAGGTGCTCCGAGGCGAACACCCGCCGACAATCATGCGGATGCACCAGGAGCGGTTGACCATCATGGGTCCGGGCGCCGGCGCGCCGCGACAGGCCCGCGAGCATGTCGCGGATCGTCGTGCGGCCGATCATGTTGGGTCGCGTTCGGCCTTGCAGCAGGTATGGCGCCCGGGGCAGCGGCTTGCGCTCATGGAAGTCGAAGTTGTCGACCGGGGGTACGTGGTCCAGTCCATAGAAGCGCTTCACATGCCGAATGATCTCGGACAATACCTTGCCGAAGGCGTCGCCGATCGGGATCAGGCGAGCGCGGTCGAACTTGGACGGGGCGACATGCAGCAGGAAGTATGTGCGCCCGCTGCTGTCGCGTCGCCGCAGGATATCGAAGGTGGTCAGGTTGCACGCCTCCTCGATCCGGACGCCGCTCTGAACGAGCAATTCAAGCAACGCCCAGTCCCAAAAGGTATTGTTCTCGGTGCGGGCGGCGGCGCGGGAGCCTGGCGACGCTGCAAGGTTGTTGCAATCTTCGTGCCATCGTTCGCTGGCCAAATCCCTTATCTTCGGCATTTCCCGCTCGAGATCGATGACGCGGCGGGTGATCGCGGCGTCCCGCCTGCGATAGGCGCGGGTGAACTCCGAACTCCACATTTGAAAAGTTAGGTGCATTAGCAACTATGTCCACCAACCTTACAGGACGTTCGAGAATCTCGTCTGCCGAAGCAACTTTTACAGATGCAATAAATGTCCTGAATCGCGATGACTTTCTTGGTGCGCATCTAGATGTAGAAAGGGTAATCTTTGCTGTTCCTGTTTTTGTCACCTCGAGCCGGCGATGTTGCGCAAAGCAGCCGCGGGCATGACTTCTCCCTTTCCCGCCTTTCTTCAGCGGATGGCTTTGATCTCG
>NZ_CANLTQ010000106.1 GCF_947494025.1 uncultured Jannaschia sp. | reverse complement strand
GTCCTGCAGCGTCTGCGACAGGACATGGACCGCGCGCCATCCGTTGGAAACGCGCGCCCCTGGCGCGTAGTGCATGTCGAGAGCGCCCTGGCTCGAACCCGGATCATCGAGGTTTTCAAGCGGTGCAATGCGGAGGCTGCGCAGGCCTACGAGGGTGCAAGCCGGCGCGGCCATCTCGCTCTCAAGCTCGCCGCTGCAAGAGGCGCCCGTTCACCTCACGGTCTTCACCGACCATGCTGTCCGGGAAGGCCGGGGCCTCGGGCGCAGAACGATGCCCGATACGCTGGTCTATTCGACCGTGATGGCGATCCACGCGCTCTGGCTGGCGGCCCGGTCGGAGAATATCGGGCTCGGCTGGGTCTCGATCCCGATGCCGTTGCCGCCTTGCTCGATGTGCTGTCGAGCCGGTCTCTCACCGGCTACCCTCTGTCCCGGTCATGCCGTGACCGAAAGCGACACACCCCTTCTGCACGAGGTCGGATGGCAAAGGGATACACGGACGGATTGGAAGGTGGTCTGACGGTGGCGTCGTACATGGACAGGATACGCGAAGCCTTCCATGCGGGCCACGCTTTGCGAGCGCAGCCGACCGACCCGTCGTTTGCGGCCTGCTCTCATGCTTGGCAGGCCATGTCTGAACGGCGTAGGCGGACCCACACGAAATGACCTGGAACGACGAAAAAGGCCGCCCCTTTCGGGACGGCCCAGTCTACCACCGCAGCGTGGTTCCTTATTGCGCTTCGGGCATCGCCTCGAGCTCTTCCTCTGTCGCGTCGATATAGGCTCGGATGTCGCCGGTCTCCGAGGTCAGGATCGACAGGCGATCGTAGGGCACCTGCACTTCCCGCTGACCGAGGCCGAGGAAGCCGCCCATTTCGACAAGGACGCCCTCGATCTGGCCGTCGCTGCTCAGGATCAGGTCGCCGATCTCGCCGATATTCTCGTCGTTGACACCATAGAGGTTGGACCCGGTCAGGGACTCGACCTCGAACGCGCCGGCCTGCGCGAGGTTGTAGCCTTCGCGCTCCACGGTCGGACCGCCGAGCTCGACCGGTGTCGTAGTCTCGATTGTGTCGCCTTCCGCAACCGGCATGTCGGTCTCGGCGGTGTCGGTCTCCGCAAGTGCCGGATCGGCGGTGACGTCGGAGTCAGGTGCTTCCGGCTCGGTCGATTCCGATTGCGCCACCGTCTCAGGCGCCGGTTCGGTTCCAGTCGGCTCCTCGTCCAT
>NZ_CANLTQ010000105.1 GCF_947494025.1 uncultured Jannaschia sp. | reverse complement strand
CCCTGCCGCGGGGCGTTTTCATGTGCCGCAGCAAACCTAACCCTCCCAGGATAAGCCCGCGCCATGCCAAACCCCAAACAAATCCTCTGTATTAAATGGGGCAACCGGTACAGCCCCGATTATGTCAATCGGTTGTATGGAATGGTAGCGCGAAATATTACCCCGCCGTTTACATTCACCGTTCTCACCGACGATGCTCATGGGTTGCGGCCGGAGGTAAGGCACGCACCAATTCCTGATGTCGGTGTCGAGATGCCACACGGCGTGCCGGGGAAGTGGCCGAAGGCGGCTCTATGGGCCAATGAATTGTCGGACCTAAAGGGACCGGTCCTGTTCGTGGACCTAGATGTGGTCATTTTACGTTCGCTTGACGAGTTCTTCGACTACGGTAACCCGGAGGATGTCTTTCTGTCCCGCAATGCGGCAAAGCCCTTCCATAGAATCGGACAGACCTCACTATTCCGGTTTCCAGTCGGGAAACTCGAGCCCATTCTTGAGAAGTTTCGAACTGATCCTCAAGCTGTTGGCGCGAAATATCGTTACGAGCAGAACTACGTGACATCGAATGCGCCCGGGGGCGTTCGCTTCTGGCCGAGGTCTTGGGTGAAGCACTTTCGCATTCAGTGTGTGCCTCTATTTCCTCTTAATCTTATTATGGCCCCGAAAAAGCCGAAAAGCGCTAAGGTAATAATCTTCGCGGGTCACCTAAATCCGCCGGATGCTATAGCAGGGCGGTGGAACCGAAAAGAAGAACATCGAAGCGTTCGCAATCATCTTAAAGATGTCAGAAGAAACCGCCTTGGATACAAGGCTGTGAGAAGCTACGTCCATCCGACGAAGTGGGTTGAGGAGGCGTGGCGGGACTGAAGCACTGTTTTCTTTTTTAAGCCTGACGTATTTTTCTAAAAGTCTTTGTCTATGTGTTAAGGCAGTTTGCCCCTATCCTGACTCACGGGGGATTCCTGATGGGTCGTTTGTCCGGTTCGCTTTCGACGGGAGGTGGAACATGGGCACGTTCCACGCGATGGAGCTTCACGGGCGGGTCCTCGGCCGCATCGCCGCGGATCATTCGTGCCGGGCGGCGGCGCGGGTGGTCGCCGGAGCGGCAGGGTCGCGCACCGGGAACCGCGGGTGAGCCCAAGCCGAACATGGCGTTCCCGGCCGGGATCGTCGTAAGCGTCCAGTCTGACCGCCCTTACCCGGTGGCATTCCAAGGCAGCAGGTCATCCACGCGGGTGATCTTGTAGT
>NZ_CANLTQ010000104.1 GCF_947494025.1 uncultured Jannaschia sp. | reverse complement strand
GCGCGAACATGCGCAATCCGCGTGGCCGCTCCCAAAATAAACCGGGAGCTGGGAAATGCATAAGACAAGAGGGGGGCGGCCGCGCGGCTTCTTGCGGTGGACTTGGCTGGCCATCCCGTTGGCCTCGAGTCAGCGCTCGTTCTCGGCAGAGCGGTAGGCGCTCTCCGCCCAGACGTCGCGGGCGGTGTTGGCCGGATGGATCAGGCCTTCGCGCAGCCGGGCACCATCGTGCCGGGAGGCATCCGTGACGATCTGACGGCGGATCACCCCATGCATCCGGTCGATGCTGACGTGGGACTTGTAGCCGTAGATCGGGATCGCGATGTCGACGGGCTTGGTGCCGTCGGGGCGCACTTTGGCCTTGCTGTACTTGACCGTCCACCGGCCATCGGTGTCTTTCTGAGCAGCCTTCGCGGGCTTGTCTGGCCAGATCTCCGAAGCGGATTGCCCTGCCTTGATCGCAGCCTTCTCGCCGTCCGTGTTCCTTTGACGTTAACTCAGCCGGTCGCGGACCATCCGTTCGGTCGCTCCGAGGCTTAGCCATGCAGGCTCTGCAAGACCAGCATCCGGAACTTCAGCACCACGTCCATCGCCGGTTGTCCACCCTTGGCGCTGCGTGGCCGGCCCGCAACACCCTCTAGGATCGCCCGGAAGCGTTCGAACTCGACCGTCCTGTTCAGCGTCTCAAGCGGATCACCCCCAACGGAAATCCCCTGAGCCGATCCTCGATGCTCCAGAACCCCGTCTGCTTCGACATCGCCGCCTCCTCGTGTCGAGGTCAGTGAATCATCACAGGCGCCTCAAGAGTAGAGGTTTCTGGAGGTGTCCGCATTCAGGCCGACGCATCGTGGAGAGACCTCGTCGTTCCAGCAGGAAACTGGCAATGCCCGACGAAGCCCTCCTGCGAACGGCTCTTAGCTGCTGTTCACCGCCGGTCTCGATGCCGTGGCGCGGCCCGCCAAACCGGCCATTCGCCCCGATCGCGAAGCATCACCACGATTGAACTCACGCAAGGCGGGACAAAGCTGTCGTTTGCCTATTGGTTACGGGTGTCCGCTCCGGCGAAATCGTCGCGTTATTTGGCATGCTCGCTATGGCGTTAGGGCGTAGTCAAACGGCGGCGCCTTCGTTAAACAGCGCATAGGATTACCGAAAGCACCCGCGATGTCGCTTGCGCCGGGGTGCTCCGGTAGTGTCCCGAGAGATGGTGTAGGAACTGGCGTCCACCTGCTTCTTCATAGCGGGTGTCGTTCGTTCACTGAGC
>NZ_CANLTQ010000103.1 GCF_947494025.1 uncultured Jannaschia sp. | reverse complement strand
TGATCCTGCCCCGTTCGAGTGGACACCCATGATAGGCTTTCGAGCCAACACGAGGAGTGTCCGATGGAGAGGAAGAAACGCCGGTATTTCCCGGATGAGTTCAAGCGCCAGGCGGTCGAGCGGGCAGATACGTCTGGACTGTCGGTGATGGATGTTGCCGCCGAGCTCGGCATTCACGAGACCCAGCTGCGCCGATGGATGCGTCAGTTCGGTAGATCGGGGACGGGGCCTGCGCGGCGCCCCATCACGCAGGCGCAGGGTCCGTCCCCGGCCGACCTGGCTGCGGAGAACGCGCGATTGAAACGGGAGCTTCAGAGGGCACAAACAGAGCGCGATATCCTAAAAAAAGCCGCGCTCATCTTCGGAGCGGCCACCCGATGACGTTCGGGTTCGTCGATGAGCACCGCCACCTCTGGCCCGTTCGCACGATCTGTGCCGTGCTCGGCGTCTCCGTCAGCGGCTACTACGCTTGGCGGGGCCGGCCGGAAAGCCGCCGCAGCATTGAGAACCGGGCCCTTCTCAGCGATATCCGCTGCGCTCACGCGGAAAGCGGCGGGTGCTACGGCGCACCGCGCGTCCATGCCGTTTTGCGTGCTGCCGGCCGGTGCGTGGGGCGCCACCGTATCGCGCGCCTGATGCGCCTTGCCGGCCTGCGAGGACTGGCTGCGATTCCGCGCCGGGTGCGGACCACGGACAGCCGCCACGACTATCCGATCGCGCCAAACAGGCTGCGCAGGCACTTCGCCGCGACCGCGCCGAACCAGGTCTGGCTCGCCGACCTGACCTATATCCGGACGGGCGAAGGCTGGCTGTTCCTTGCCGCGCTGATCGACATGCATACCCGCAAGGTTGTCGGCTGGAGCATGCGAGAGACCCTGCATGCCTCGATCGCCCTCGAAGCACTCGAGATGGCCGTCAAACGCCAGCGACCGCCACCAGGTCTGATTCAGCATTCGGACCGCGGCATTCAATACGCCGCCGACGAGTATCGCCAAGCCCTTGTCGCCGCGAAGATAATCCCCTCGATGAGCCGGAAGGGCAATTGCCTGGACAACGCACCTATGGAGAGCTTCTTCCACACGCTCAAAGTCGAGCGGGTTCATCACCGCGTCTACGCCACGCGGGACGAAGCGCGACGGGATCTCTTCGCCTACATCGAGGGCTTCTACAATTCACGGCGCCTCCATTCCGCGATAGGCTACCGTTCACCGGCCGACATGGAGCGCATGGCGGCATGACCCCGTCCACTTTCCCGGGGCAGGATCA
>NZ_CANLTQ010000102.1 GCF_947494025.1 uncultured Jannaschia sp. | reverse complement strand
TGAACTGATGTGGTGGATGCCCCCGCCCCTGGAGCCGGCCGGCGTCGAGTATGTCAGGACGGTTCTATAGAACCATGCGGAGGGCGCAGCGATGAAGACCAAGATCAGCATGTTGGCGATCGACCTGGCGAAGGGAAGTTTCCAGGTCTGCGCCATCGGACCGGACGGGGCGGTCCTGTCCGACCGGGCGATGTCGCGAACCCGGCTGGCCGCGCTTCTAGCCGATCAGACGGCTTGCGTGGTGGCGATGGAAGCGTGCGCGACGTCGCACCACTGGGGACGGCTGGCGCGGGCGCGCGGCCATGAGGTTCGTCTCGTTCCCGCAGCCTACGTGAAGCCCTTCGTGAAGCGCCAGAAGAACGATCGCGCTGACGCGGAGGCTATCGCCGAGGCGGCCCTGCGTCCGACGATGCGCTTCGTGGCGGTGAAGAGCATGGAGACGCAGGCCCGGGCGGTCGCGTTCCGGACCCACCAGTGCCTCGTCCGGCAGCGCACGCAGCTGATCAACGCGCTGCGGGGGCATCTTGCCGAATTCGGCCTCGTGGCACCGAAGGGTCCGGCAAGCCTGAAGGTGCTGGAGAATGCCCTCGAAGACGAGGGTGTTGACCTGCCCGGCCCGGTCCGCGAGATGGGCGCGGTCTACCTCACGCAGATTGCGAACCTCACGGAGGTGATTGAGCGGCTCGCCGCCGAGCTGGAGGCGGCGACGAAGACCGACGAGGAGCTGCGCCGCCTGTGCACCATCCCCGGCGTCGGTCCGGTAACCGCCGGCGCCGTGGCCGCCTTCGCCCCGGACCTCGACACGTTCGACAGCGGACGCAACTTCGCGGCCTGGCTCGGCTTGGTGCCGCGGCAGAGATCGACGGGCGGGAAGACGAGGCTCGGCGCGGTGAGCAAAATGGGCCAGGCCGACATACGGAAGCTCCTCATCGTCGGCGCCATGAGCGTCATCCGCTGGGTGGTCCGGAAGGGCGGCAGCCCGAACCGCTGGCTCGCGGCCCTCGTAGCCAGGAAGCCGAAGATGGTCGCGGCCGTGGCGCTGGCCAACAAGATGGCCCGCATGATCTGGGCTATGACCACAAAGCAGGAGGATTATCGGATGGCGTGATCTGATCACCCCAAGGGGGAATAGATCACGGCATGGCCGCAAGACCGGGGCGAGCGATCGACGAGGAGTAGGCGACACGGACTTCGAAGTTCATGGCAGGGACATTCAGACCCGGGGCCCGAGCGCGAGCAGCTCTCTGAACCGATGTGAACCCCGCCATCCGAACAGCATGACCCACCCGTGGCGTCATCAAGGCCACATCCCGAGGCCTGACACACGTCCGATCGAAGACCC
>NZ_CANLTQ010000101.1 GCF_947494025.1 uncultured Jannaschia sp. | reverse complement strand
GGTAGTGTCCCGAGAGATGGTGTAGGAACTGGCGTCCACCTGCTTCTTCATAGCGGGTGTCGTTCGTTCACTGAGCGGCGATCAGGGCCGCATCGGGTTTATCGTCGCACAGGCCTGCCAGCTTTTCCACGGGCATGTAGCGGCGGGAGACGGTCCACTCATCGTTTTGCTCCAGCATGAGCGCGCCGACGAGGCGGACGACGGCCTCGCGGTTGGGGAAGATGCCGACGACGTTGGTTCGCCGCTTGATCTCCTTGTTGACGCGTTCCAGCGGATTGGTGCTGTGCAGCTTCGAGCGCAGGCTCTCGTCGAAGGCCATGTAAGCGAGGACGTCGTGCTCGGCCCCATCCATGAGCTCGGCGACATCCCGAAACCGGTCACGAAGATTGTCGGCGACCTCGCGCCAGCGGGCATGGGCCTGGTCGCGGTCGGTCTCGGCGAAAACGGTCTTCACCACTGCACTGACCACCGGCTTGTTGGCCTTGGCGACTCGGGCCAGGAGGTTGCGCTGGAAATGCACCCGGCAGCGCTGCCACCCGGCGCCCAAAACCTTGCGCGCAGCGGCTTTCAGCCCCTCATGCGCGTCGCTTATCACCAGCTTCACGCCCCGCAGGCCGCGGCGCGTCAGCGAGCGCAGGAAGTCAGACCAGAAGGTCTCGGCCTCCGACGGCATGACGGTGATCCCCAGGATCTCACGGCGCCCATCGGTGTTGACCGCGACGGCCACTATCACGGCCATGGACACGATCCGACCGCCCTCGCGCAGCTTCACGTAAGTGGCGTCGAGCCAGAGGAAGGGCCAATCGCCCTCCAGCGGCCGATTCAGGAACGCTCCCACGCGCTCGTCGATCTCCTCGCACAGGCGCGACACCTGGCTCTTCGAGGTCCCCGTCAGCCCCATGGCGCGCACCAGGTCGTCCACCGCACGGGTGGAGACACCGTGGATGTACGCCTCCTGTATCACCGCCATCAGCGCCTTCTCGGCCGTTCTACGCGGCTCCAGAAAGGCCGGGAAGTATGATCCCTTCCTGAGCTTGGGAATGTTCAACCCGATCGTACCGGCCCGCGTATCCCAGCGGCGGGGCCGGTAGCCGTTGCGCTGGTTCTCCCGGTCCGGCGTTCGCTCGCGGGGGCCAGCCCCGCACACGGCGCTCACTTCGATGTCCATCAGCCGCTGTGCAGCGTCCTGGATCAGCTCCCGCAGGAAATCGGTGTCGTCGCTCTTGGCGATCACCTCCGGAAGGTCGATCATAGCCTCGGTCATCGTGCTCTCCTTCGTTGTCGTCGGTCGTCGAACAACCTCAGACTACGAAGACGCGCGGTGGCCACCAGTCCGACCCCCTACTGCACTGAGCCAAAAGCTCCGCGCGCGGCTTCCTACACCACCACCGGGGGCACTACC
>NZ_CANLTQ010000100.1 GCF_947494025.1 uncultured Jannaschia sp. | reverse complement strand
CGCCATTGGGCTTGAACCGTGTATGGATGGCCCCTTGGCAAGAGCTTTGTTTGATCCGGCATCTGGTCGGTCGCGTCCATGTATACGGCGTCTGAGATGCAGTCTGACGTACTGCGCGCCCTGATGAAGTCAGCCGGCGGTCGGGTCCCGATCAATGGCACGCGCTCGAAGGCGCTTCGGTCCGAACTGGGTGTCCCGTTCCGCGTGTTACCGTCCCTGTGCCATCACCTCACGCTGCGCCTCACCATCTCTGGGCCTGCCGGTTCACGACCGGCTTGGCCGTTGTCCATCGTATCAGGCCGGGGCGGCCTGGTAGCTGCTGCCCCGCCCGATCAGGGCCCAGATCGTCCGAGCCATGCGGTTGGCCAGCGCAATAGCGACCACCTTCACGGGCTTGCGGGCAAGCATCCAGTCGAGCCAGTCCGGTGCTTGGCCCGCCGGAGCCTCTCGACGTCCTCGCCGCGCGCTGATCTGAGCCATGGCGCCCAGATAGAGCAGCCTGCGCAAATACCGATTACCGGCTTTGGATATCCGCCCGAGCCGTTCTTTCCCGCCGCTGGAATGGGCTCGTGGCGTCAGGCCGAGCCAAGCTGCGTAATCGCGTGCGCTGCGGAAGGCGCTCACGTCGGGGGTTGTGGCTGCAAAAGCACTGGACGAGATCGCGCCCACCCCGGGCACCGTCGCCAGCCGGTGTGCCAACGCGTCTTCGCCCTGCATGTCGCCGATCCGCCTAGTGACCTCCTCGACCCGAGCCTGTGTGTCGCGCAACTGGCCGGCCAACATGTCCAGCGCCGGACGCGCCGCAGGGGGCACATCGCGGGCCGCCTCGAGCAGACGATCGACGTTATGGATGCCCTTCGCCACGACGACCCCGAACTCGCCCAGGTGTGCGCGGATCGCGTTTACGATCTGCGTCCTTTGCCGAACCAGGAAGTCACGTGCCTTATGATCGAGCAGCGCCGCCTGCCGGTCCGCCGACTTCACCGGCACGAACCGCATCGTCGGGCGAGTGACAGCCTCGCAGATCGCCTCCGCATCAACTGCATCGGTCTTCCCGCGCTTCACGTAAGGCTTCACGTAGGCGGGCGGCATCAACCGCACCTCGTGCCCGACCGCCGTCAGCTCCCGCGCCCAATAATGCGCCCCGGCGCAAGCTTCCATGCCTACAAGGCAGGGCTCCAACCGCGAAAAGAACACCAGCACCTGCGACCGTCGCAACTGACGGCGGCAGACGATCGTGCCTTCCGTGTTCACTCCGTGAACCTGAAAGACGTTCTTGGCCAGATCGAGGCCGATCGTGATAGGTTGGTCCATGGATGGCTCCTCTCAGGTGCGTGTTTCACAGACCCACCTTGGCACAACGCGATGCCGCTGGCGGGGCCATCCACACCATCAATGGCGCCACGATGGC
>NZ_CANLTQ010000099.1 GCF_947494025.1 uncultured Jannaschia sp. | reverse complement strand
CGGTATTTGTCAAAGGAGTTGTCGCCTGTCCTTGTTTTCAGGCTGCTCGCTCGGCAGGGCCGGCCATGGGGCCGCCGCCGCCAGCTTCTGGGGTAAGCGCATCGGCGGCCCCATGACCTTCGCTCCCTACTTCAGGTCGCTCCGGATTGAGCCAGACGGAGCCGCTCGGCGTCCAGCGGCGCGTATTTCCTGACCATCGTTCGGGGCGGGCCGCGCGGGCGCGTTGGTACACGCGGTGGCGGTTGGCGAGGAGTGACTGGTCGTCGCCGCGGTGGCGCTGGTCGGGGGTGACGAAGCGGATGGCGCTGTGGCGGTGCTCGAGATTGTACCAGCGCACGAAGCCCTGGACCCAGGCTCGCGCCTCGTCGATGGTCGCGAAGCCTCGGGGCGGCCAGCCGGGCACATACTTGCAGGTCCGGAACAGCGCTTCCGAGAAGGGATTGTCGTTGCTGACGCGCGGCCTGCTGAACGACGCGACCACGCCGAGCCGGTCCATGGTGGCCTTCATGGTGGCGCCTTTCATCGGACTGCCGTTGTCGGCGTGCAGAACCAGCGGGCTCGTGAGGCACTTCTCTGCCCAGACCGCCCGTTCGAGCACCCGGGCGGCGAAGTCGGCCGTCTCGTGCTCGTAGACCTCCCAGCCGACGATCTTGCGGCTCCAGATGTCGACGATGAGATAGAGGTAGAAGAACGACCCCGCGATCGGCCCTGGCAGCCAGGTTGATGTCCCACGACCAAACCTGGCAGGGAGCCTTCGCCTCGAAGCTGGTGGGTGGCTTGCGCCGGGATGCCGGCCGGGCGCGTCCGCGCCGGTGGTTCTGGCCACGCTCGCGCAGGACCCTGTAGAAGCTGGATTCCGACGCGATCCAGGTGCCGCGGTCGGCCAGCCGGGGGACGATCTGGCTGGGCGGGAGGCTCGCGAACTCGGGCGTGGCGCAGGTCGCAACGATAAGGTCGTGCTCTTCCTCGCTCAGCTTGTTGGCAGGCGCCGCCCGTTCAGCGAGAGGACGGCGGTCCTCGGATCCCGCCCTCCGGGTCCTTCCAGCGCTGCAGCGTGCGCGCAGTGAGGCCAAGCTCGGCGCAGGCGGCGGACTGGCGGGCGCCTGCCGCCGTGGCCTCACCAATGAGAGCAACGATGTGTCGGCGATCCGGAGCGGACGTCATTCGTCCTCGCTCCCCCGGCCCCAGATCGCCTCGGCCTTTTTTCGCAGGATCATCAGTGCGGCGGCCTCGGCCAACGCCTTCTCCTTGCGCGCCAACTCCCGCTCCAGCTGCTGGATGCGCTTCTTGTCGTCCTTCGTCTCGCGCGTGATCCGGCTCGTGGCCGCCCGCTCCCAGTCGTTGGCCCTCTCGCAGGCCTCCCGCCAGACACGGAGCTGCTCGGGATAGAGGCCCCGGCGGCGGCAGTATCTACCGAGGTCGGCCTCGTTCATCGACGCCG
>NZ_CANLTQ010000098.1 GCF_947494025.1 uncultured Jannaschia sp. | reverse complement strand
CTGGCCATCGGGATCGACCGGAAGCTGAACTCGACCGCCGTGATCGACGCGTTGACCGATCTGTTCATCCTGCAGGGTGTGCCTGACTGCGCCAGATCGTTCAAAACGTCGTCTTGGACCAAGTAACCCCTTCAGTAGTTCAGCACAGGCTGCTGGCCTTGGTGGCGTAAGAACAAAGCCGGTCCCGTTTCCGGGATCGGTAAACTGGGAGATGTACCCGGCTGGAACGGACCTTCGAGCATAGTACAGCGAACTCACACTTCGTCTCGCAATGCTAATCTTTAGGCATCGAGCAGCAAATAACCGTCCTTGCTTCCGCGCCGCACTCCGACCCCTTTGCCGAAGGGCGTCGCCGTCATGTTAGCAGTAAGCCCCTGCCCTATAGCATTCGGCGACGCATAGCTCTTTACAGAAAGCACTATTTGTAAAGAGTGAAATAGAAGCGGTTGTTCGCTGTGGCTCACCTAAGCGTCGGCAGTGCGGACTTCGCGGACCTTCGCAGCTACAGCACCAACGACAGCTTTCGTACGACAGGACCGAAATGATGAGTTTTTTCGTAGTCAAAAGTGGCCCGCCCCTATCGGGGGGTCCGGTTTCAGTCTTAGCAGGCTGCTGAAGAAGTCGGTGGGGCGGAACGGTTTCCTCGGGACCGGGCCGGTTGCCTGAGCGTCCGGCCTGTCAGCGCGAACGGTATGCGCGGCTGATGCCGCTTTTCGGCTTCATGGGGCCAGCACTCGAGGCAACCGGGCAAGGTTGTTGGCTGCCATCGTCAGAATGAAGCGGGAGCGCACCCGCTCGACGCCGCGATAGACGGTCTGGCCCATGCCGCCGACGGTTTTGGCCCAGCCGAACGCCTCTTCGATCCGCTTCCGGTGCCTCAGGGACAGGTCATAACCCCTGTGCCGGGTGGTGCGCCCGTCAATCGCTGAATATCTCGCCTTTTTGGCGACATGCGGGGTCACACAAGCCTGGCGCAGGTCAGCAACGAACTCGGCAGCGTCATATCCCTGGTCCGCTCCGAGGGTCAGCTTGCGGGTCGATCCTGGGGAATGGCGGTGAACCATACCGAGCGCGGCACGTCGCTCGGCATGGCCGTCCGCTTCGGTCAGATCGCCTTGGACGATCAGGCCACTGCGGTTCTCCATCAGAGCATGGCCGATGAAGCACAGCATCGCGCCGGTGCCGGGCGACTTCTTGTAGAGCCGGGCGTCCGGATCGGTCGTCGAGACATGGGTGGCGTTCGATCGCTTCTCGCCCCGGAAGTTGATCTCGGGCGTTGCGGCGTTGCGGTGTTGGCGGGTGGGGCGGGGCATCGGGTCGGTCTCGGTTTGGGTCTGTTCGGGCTGGTCGGTGGCAATCGTGTCTGGCGAGGGCGGGGGGAGTGTCAGGAGTTCTGTGTATCCGGCGGCCGGTCCGGTTACGTGGCGGCCGCTCTCAGCCCCTGACGGGGGAG
>NZ_CANLTQ010000097.1 GCF_947494025.1 uncultured Jannaschia sp. | reverse complement strand
CCGCGCGAACATGCGCAATCCGCGTGGCCGCTCCCAAAATAAACCGGGAGCTGGGAAATGCATAAGACAAGAGGGGGGCAACCGCGAGGCTTCTTGCGGTGGACCTGGCTGGTCATCCCGTGGGCCTCGAGCCAGCGCCCGTTTTCAGCGGACCGGTAGGCACTGTCCGCCCAGACGCCGCGGGCGGTGTTTGCCGTCTGGATCAGGCCCCCGCGCAGCCGGGCCCCGTCGTGCTGAGCCGCGTCCGTGACGATCTGGCGGCGGATCACCCCGTGCATCCGGTCGATGCTGACATGCGACCTGTAGCCGTAGATCGGGATCGCAATATCGACCGGCTTCGAGCCGTCGGTGCGCGCTTTCGTCTTGCTGTATTTGACCGTCCAGCGACTATCCGTGTCCTTTCGAGCCGCGCCGTGACCGAGGCTAACTTCGCCGGGCGCTGGCAGCTCGTCTTCTTCGGCTTCACGCATTGTCCGGACATCTGCCCGACGACGCTGGCCTACATGGCGAGCGTGCTCGACCTCCTCGGGTCGAAGGTGGAACAGGTGGCGCCGCTTTTCATCACGGTCGATCCGGCGCGCGACACGGTCCCTGTGATGGCGGAGTATGTCTCCGCCTTCCATCCCCGTCTCGTCGGCCCAACCGGCACCGAGGCGCAGGTGGCCGACGCGGCGGAGAGCTTCCGGACCTGGTACGAACGGGTGGAGGATGAGACTGCGCTTGACGGCTACATGATGGCCCATGCCGGCCATATCTACCTGATGTGCCCGGATGGGGGATTTGAGACGGTCTTCCAGGAACGCGACCAGCCGCCCGAAGCCGTCGCCGAACAGATCC
Organism: uncultured Jannaschia sp.; assembly: GCF_947494025.1. Classification (GTDB taxonomy): domain Bacteria; phylum Pseudomonadota; class Alphaproteobacteria; order Rhodobacterales; family Rhodobacteraceae; genus Jannaschia. Next base: position 637 of record NZ_CANLTQ010000097.1, on the reverse strand, counting down.
TCACGCATATCCGAGAGCGAGAAGACCGATGAAGCTCCTCGTTTCCACAGCGCTCGCCGCCGCGCTTCCGTTCGCCGCGCGTGCCGAGGTCACCGTCACGGAAGCTTGGGCGCGTGCCAGCATCCTCGCGTCGCGCCCCGGGGCTGCGTACCTGAGCCTGAAGAGCGATCTGGACGACCGCCTGATCGGCGTGACGACCCCTGTCGCCCGTGAGGTCACACTTCATGCAACGGAGACCCACACGGCCGGCATCGGCCGAATGGTCCAGATCGAGGCCCTTGATCTCCTTGCCGAAGAGGCTGTGACGCTCACGTCTGGTAGCATGTATCTGATGCTGACGGGGCTTTCGGAGTAGCTCGCCGAAGGTTCCATCTTCCTGCTGACCCTCCATGTCGAGACCGCCGGGGAGATCATCGTCGATGTTCCCGTTTTCGGCGTTGCCGCGACCGGGCCGGAGGGACCTGCGGAATGAGGAGAACGTTGTTGCTGCTGGCTATCATGAGCGTGTCCACACCGGCGCTGGCCAATCATCCGGGCGACCAGCTTGGCGAGGCAATGGAAGCGAAGGAGCCCGCGTTCGAGCAGGCCGGCGCGACCCGCCCGGCCTGAAGCTGCGAACCGTCGACGGGACGGAGTT
>NZ_CANLTQ010000096.1 GCF_947494025.1 uncultured Jannaschia sp. | reverse complement strand
CTCGATCACCCCGGAGGCTCTCGGGATGCCGTCCGCATCACCGGCATAGACGATCCGAAGAAGACAGGAGGCTGGTTGGTTTGGGTTACGCGGCTCGTGGCTGCATGTCGATCCGCGCGTAGTAGGCGGTCTCCGCCTCTGCCGGCGGGACGTGTCCGATCGGTTCCAGCAGGCGACGGGTGTTGAACCAGTCGACCCATTCGAGGGTCGCGAACTCGACGGACTCGAGCGAGCGCCACGGCCCGCGTGGGCGGATGACTTCGGTCTTGAATAGGCCGATTACGGTTTCGGCCAACGCGTTGTCGCAGCTGTCGCCGACCGATCCGACCGACGGCTCGATCCCAGCCTCGGCCAGGCGCTCGGTGTAGCGGATCGCAAGATACTGCGAGCCGCGGTCGGAATGCGCCACGAGCCCGGCGTTCTTCGCCGGCCGGCGATCGTGGATTGCCTGCTCCAAGGGCGTCGAGGACGAAGCCCGCGGTCGCGCTGCCGCTGACGCGCCAGCCGACGATCCGGCGCGCGTAGGTGTCGATGACGAACGCGACGTAGACGAAGCCCCGCCAAGTCGCCACGTAGGTGAAGTCGCTCACCCAGAGCCGGTTGGGCGCAGGCGCCTGGAACTGGCGGTTCACCTTGTCGCGCGGACATGGCTGTGCCGGATCGGGAACGGTCGTGCGCACCTTCTTGCCGCGGACGACCCCGCGCAGGCCCATGGCGTGCATCAGCCGCTCCACCGTGCAGCGCGCGACGTCGAAACCCTCACGCCTGAGCTGCCGCCAGACCTTTCGAACCCCGTAGACGCCGAAGTTCTCCGCATGAACGCGGCCGATCTCGACCCGCAACTCGGCGTCCCGCTTGGCTCGGTCGGACCGTCGAGAAGGATCGTCCCGCCGCGCCCGGTGCGCGTGATACGTCGACGGGGCGATCGGCAGCTGCCGGCAGATCGGCTCGACCCCGTAGGACGCACGATGGTCGTCGATGAACGCGATCATCGCTTCAACGGGCGGTCGAGCTCCGCCTGGGCAAAATACGCGCTCGCCTTGCGCAGGATCTCGTTGGCCTGGCGCAACTCGCGAACCTCGCACTCCAGCGCCTTCACCCGCGCCGCCTCCTCGGCTCGCGCTTCGGCCCCAGGCACAAAGGCGCGCTCAGCCTCGCGAACCCACCTTCTCAGCGTCTCCGCCGTGCAGCCGATCTTCGACGCAATCGACTGGATCGCCGCCCACTGGCTCCCATGATCGGCCGCATGGTCGCCAACCATCCGAACCGCTCGCTCGCGCACCTCAGGCGCATATCTTGCTGATGTCTTCCCCATGGCTCCGTCCTCTCACAGTCAGGAGCCTCCTGTCTTCTTCGGATCGTCTATGCCGGTGATGCGGACGGCATCCCGAGAGCCTCCAGGGTGATCGAGCCCGATTGCCGGCGTGGGAGCCATCCGCGTTCTCGCTCGCCATCCTGAACAGTTGACTGGGGCCGT
>NZ_CANLTQ010000095.1 GCF_947494025.1 uncultured Jannaschia sp. | reverse complement strand
CCTCCTGCCGAAAGTGAATCAGACGAACGACCCCGAGGGAATCCTGGGTGAGTCAGGATGGGAGCAAACCGCTTTAACGAAACCCATCAACTTTTCCTCGGATCGGAGCATGGACCGACAAACACAGCGCCGCGCGCCTCTTGCCATTTTCGGTACCTTGGGAAAGGTTTCGCGGTCCAGCCGTTCGAGCGGGCCGCGGCGGATGACCCCTTCGAACCCTTACGCGACAACCGGCAGCTTCCTACAGTCGCGCGGATCCCCACCGACAAGTGCGAGACGGACCATGATTAGAATTGCCGGCGAGGGTGACATCCCTCGCATCCGTAGCTGCGCAGAGCTCGCCTATTCGCGGTACGTGACTGCGATCGGCCGGAAGCCCGCTCCGATGGTCGCCGACTTCGCGTCACAGATCGTCACCGGGGACGTATACGTCGCCACGGACGCGGAGGGAGAGATCCTAGGCTTCATCGTCTTCTTCGAGGAGTTGGGGTATATCATGCTTGAAAACGTGGCGGTCTTTCCCGAGGCCGCCGGACGGGGCGTCGGCAAGGAGCTCGTCGGGTTCTGCGAGGAAACGGCACGTCGTCGTGGCCTGGATGCGGTCCACCTCTACACGAACGAGAAGATGACGGAGAACCTCTCGATCTACCCGCGGCTCGGATACTTGGAGGTCGGTCGTCGCACGGAGGATGGCTTCAACCGGGTCTATTTTAAGAAATCCGTGTCCTGACCGAAGCCCGCCTCATTTGGCAGTTTCCCTTTGAAAGCTGAGGGCCGCTTCGTCCCGCACCCCTAACGCAATTCGTCGGCTGGCGAAGGTCAGCTTCGGAGAATGATAGCCGTCGCCGAGGCCTTGCACGGTAATACCAGTCTTTGGTATCATCGTTGGCAGGAGGCCGATTATGCCACGCAACACGTCCGTGTCCCTCGGGGACCACTTCGCCGGCTTCATCGACGAGCGTCTCGGCTCGGGCCGCTACAGCAGCGCGAGCGACGTCGTGCGGGCGGGGCTGCGCCTGCTCGAAGAACATGAGGGAAAGGTTGACCGCCTGCGGGCCGCGCTCGTCGAGGGCGAGAAGTCCGGTCTTGCGCGTCCGTTCGACGTCGAGGCGTTCATTGCACGGAAGAGCGGCAGTTGACGGGTGCCGGTCGCCCGCCTCTCGCCAGCGGCCGAGGCCGACATCGACGAGATCTGGGACTACAGCGCGGAACGGTGGGGGCGTCCGCAGGCGGACCGCTACGTGCGAGACCTCGACGCGACCTGCGCCGGGATCGCGGAAGGTCGCATGTCCAGTCTCTCGGCCGATGACATCCGTCCCGGCTACCGCAAGGCGGCCTGCGGCTCGCACATGATCTACTTCCGGTCCGTCGGCGAAGAGGTCGAGGTCGTTCGCATCCTGCACCAGAGCATGGACGTCGGCCGCCACCTCTGACGGCCGACGCCTCTCGTTCGGGTGGTTACAGGTCGATCCCCTCCGAGATCGCGAGCGCATTCTCCAGCTCGACCCCGAGGTAGCGGACCGTGCTGTCCATCTTCGTATGCTCGAGGAGCAACTGAACGGCACGGAGGTTGCTGGTCTGAGATATGCGCGAAAGTTGGTGACGCGTGATCAGGCGGCGGGTTGAAGTAGGCGGACGCCGTCGCGGAACTCAACCC
>NZ_CANLTQ010000094.1 GCF_947494025.1 uncultured Jannaschia sp. | reverse complement strand
CTACAAGATCACCCGCGTGGATGACCTGCTGCCTTGGAATGCCACCGGGTAAGGGCGGTCAGACTGGACGCTTACGGTCGAAGCTGGACGAGTGGCTGACTTCCAGCTCAGAACGGGACATCGACCTCGGTGCACGGTTCTGAAAATGATACACGCTTACACGCTGCCACAGTCTTTTTGCAGCAGAGCCGATCGAAGCTGTCGCAACGTCCGATATGAGGTGGTTGGTGCGCGTTACATGCGAGGGCTCAGCACGACGGGCAGACCACCTTTGGGTCTCGGGATGGGCATTCGCTGCCATTCGACCTGCGGTCCTTCCGGCAGACCGATCCTTGCGCGCCGCAAAAGCGACGCCGTGAACAGCTTGACCTGCATGGTCGAGAAATGCAGCCCGATGCACTTGTGCGCGCCGCCGCCGAAAGGAGTCCAGGCAAAGCGGTGCCGACGATCCTCGGCCCGGTTGGGCGAGAACCGGTCGGGATCGAAGCGGTGAGGATCGGTGTAAAGTTCCGACGACAGCATTGTCGCTCCGGCCATTACGGTCACGAAGCTGCCTTTCGGGAAATCCACGCCCGCCCAGATAAAGTCCCGCACCGCGCGACGCGGAATGAATGGCACGGGCGGCACCAGCCGCAACACCTTTCGGAACGCCCGATCCGTCATCACCATCGTATCAAGAGCGGCCTGATCAGGTTGCCCATCTGGCAGCGCATCGACTTCTGCCACCAGACGGTCCTGCCATTCGGAATGCGCGCCGAGCGCCCAGACGAGCGCGGCGAGCGCGCTGGCCGTGGTGTCATGTGCCGCCATCAGAAGAAAATTGAAGTGATCTGCAATCTCTTCATCCGTCCAATGCGTGCCGTCTTCGTCCGTGGCTCGACACATCTGTGAGAAGAAATCATCTCCTTCGCGCAACCGACGCTCCTTGATCAGGTCTCGGAAGGTCTGGGTCAGAAACAGCCTTCCCGCTACACCGCGTGCCATCGGCGTGAACGGCACCGGCCGCCGGATCGGCGACAGCGCGGCCATTACCTCGGCGATGAAGGCGCGGTTTAGCTGCCCGGTGCGTGGGTCATCCAGCGGCAGGCCCATGAAGACGGCCGCGCCGATGCGCAGCGTCAGTTCCTTGATCGCCGGGTAGAACGCGAAAGCCCGCCCAAGTGGCCTGTTGGCGACGAGGGCGTCCATTTCGCCCGCTATGCGCTGGTGGTAATGTGCCATCGCGCCCGCCCGAAATGCCCCCTGCATGATCCGTCGATGTCGACGGTGATCGTCGAAGTCGCGCAGCATCAGTCCTCTTGGGAACAGCCGGTGAAGCGCATCCCAACCATGATGGCTGGAAAGCAGGCAGTCGCGATCCGTCAGTATGAATTCGAGAGCATCCGGCCCATGCAGCGCCACCCGCCAGAGTCCCAGCAGCTTGAACCGGTAGATCGGGCCGAAGGCGTCTTTGCTGCGCCGGTGCAGACCGTAGGAATCGCGCACCACGTCGAGCGTGTGTCCGAGGAATGGCGTAACTGGCAGATGCGGCAGGTGTGAGAGATCAGCTTTTGGCAATGCGGGAGACAGGCTAGCTGACGAGCCGGGCATCAGAGCAACCTCTCCTTGCGATCGACACCATGTTAACATGTCCAGCGGCAGGATTGGGCAAGTTTTCGTTTCTGTAGAGGTAGGGAAGGAACGGCTCCAGACTTGTTGGTGTAGACCTGCCATCTTTGACAGCACGATGTTGTCAGAGCCCTGTCCATGACCAATCTCACCGTTCGCTGCGCAAGCCATGAGCGGCCGCAGTGCAGGATCTTGCTGATAGTGTAACTGCCCCCCATGACATCCGATGCGTCAAGGTGGGTTAGGTATTCAGTGAACCGCCCCCCGTTTACCGGCAACTGTACTTAGCCAGGTGTCTGCTGGGTGTAGTCTGTTCCTGCTGCGAGCAT
>NZ_CANLTQ010000093.1 GCF_947494025.1 uncultured Jannaschia sp. | reverse complement strand
GAAGCCGCTATACTTGGCTCTCGATCGCGCGGCTCAGGACTGGAAACGCCCGCCCCGGGAATGGACCGAGGCAAAAACCCAATTCGCCGTCATGTTCGGCGAGAAATTCGTCAGCCAATGACGAGAACCGGTCTCGCACACAAACTATCCGACAGTCCCCAAGATCAGCTTCTCGAGCGTCAGGTCCGACACGGCCTTCGTCAGCCGCTCGTTCTCCTTCTCGAGTTTCTTCAGCCGCTTAACCTGGTCGGTCTTCAGACCGCCGAACTCCTTGCACCATCGGTAGTAGCTGAACTGCGGCATACAGATCGACCGCACGGCCTCAACCACCGACCGGCCCTGCGATACAAGCACGTCGACCTACTGAGACTTCGCGACGATCCCCTTCGTCTTGTGCTTCTTCTGCGCCATTCCTTCGTCCTCCATCCGGCTCAAGAGCCTACTTCAGGGAGGACCACTTATCTGGGGCCAGACCTCGACCTTAAGGTTGCCCAGAACAACGTCGGAAATACATCAAAGCCCAATCACGGAAAGGAAGGTTCGGCATGAAAAGATACCCAGTGACGGCCGCGCTCGCGGCGGCCTGCCTGACGGGGCCGGCCCTCGCGCAGGACGATCTACCCAACGTATCGATCTTCGCCACGGGCGGAACGATCGCGGGGAGTTCCTCGTCGAGCACGGACACGACCAACTATACCTCCGGCAACATCGGCGTGGATCAGCTGCTCGAGGCCGTCCCGGAATTGAGCGGGGTGGCTCAGATCAGCGGCGAGCAGGTGGCGAACACCGGCAGCTTCAACGTCGACCAGCAGATTCTGATGGACCTGCATACGGCGATCTCCGAGGCGTTCGCGGGGGATACCGATGGCGTAGTGATCACCCATGGCACCGACACGATGGAGGAGACCGGCTTCTTCCTCGACCTGACCGTCGACAGCGACAAGCCGATCGTCATGGTCGGCGCCATGAGGCCCGCCACGGCCATCGGCGCTGATGGCCCGATCAACCTTCTTCAGGCCGTGACGCTCGCGGGCTCAGAGGAAGGTCGGGGGCGGGGTGCGATGATCGTGCTGAACGACCGCATCGGATCCGCCTACTTCACGACGAAAACGGACACCCTCGCGCTGAACACCTTTAGAGCCATCGAGGAGGGATATCTCGGCAGGTTCCTCAGCAACAAACCGTATTTTTACTATCCCCCGGTCGAGCCGGTAAACAAGCCGAGCTTCGACATCTCCGACGTCGATGAGTTACCCCGGGTCGACATCGTCTACGGATACCAGGACGTCGATGAGCAAGCCATGAACGCGGCCATCGAGGCCGGCGCGGAAGGCATCGTCATTGCGGCCGTCGGCAACGGCAACATTCCCGATCGCATGAACGAGGTTGTCGAGGACGTCATCGCGAATGGCATCCCGGTGGTGCGCAGCACCCGGACCGGCAACGGGATCGTGACGGCCGGAACCGATCCAGGCATCGGTAGCGGTGTCTACAATCCCCAGAAGGCCCGCATCATCCTGATGCTCGCTCTCGCGACCGGTCAGAGCATGGAAGAGATCGAAGAGCACTTCCTAGGCGCGCTCTAGCCACCTCTACCGCCGAGCGTCTACCTGCTGCATGCCCAGCTGGGATCGGGCTTGAGGCAACGGGATTGAAAAAGGCTCTTTAATGAGCTGTCTGAACGATTTATCAGGCAGCTCGCTGCAGGCGCGCCCCGCGTGCTTTTTTCATAAGCCGCGATGCTCCACACGGTGAGCCTGGCCTGCCCCCTGAAAAGTGGTCCTCCCTGAAGTAGGCTTTCGAGCCGGATGGAGGATGAAGGAATGGGACAGAAGAGGCACAAGGCGGAGGAGATCGTCGCGAAGTCTCAGTAGGTCGACGTGCTGGTATCGCAGGGCCGATCGGTGGCCAAGGCGGTGCGGTCGATCGACGTGACGCAGTTCACCTACTACCGATGGCGCAAGGAGTTCGGCGGCTTGAAGACCGGCCAGGTGAAGCGACTGAAGGAGCTCGA
>NZ_CANLTQ010000092.1 GCF_947494025.1 uncultured Jannaschia sp. | reverse complement strand
ATGAAACTGAGGCAAGCGTTGATGTCCCTGCTTCCGGCAAGCATGTCCCGGTGAAAGCGGCTCGGAGGGACATGGCGCATCATTCCACGGAGCGACGTCATGACCGATGACCGTCCCGACTACGCGGCGCTCGAAGCCCTGGCGGCCGAGCTGGCCCATCTCGCGGGCGCCGAGATCGAGGCGTCGCTCGGCCGCACACTCCGCGTCGCCTACAAGGGCGAGGAGGGCCAAACGCGCGATCCGGTGTCGGAGGTCGATCACGCGGTCGAGACGCTGATCCGCGCCCGGCTGGGCGAGATCCATCCCGACCACGACATCGTCGGTGAGGAGTTTCCCGAGCGGCCCAATGCAGGCCACCCCATCATCTGGGCGGTCGATCCCGTCGACGGTACGGCGAACTTCGTGAACGGGTTGCCGCTTTTCGCGGCGTCCGTCGGCGTCCTGCACGACGGCGCCCCCGTCGCGGGGGCAGTCTGGTGCTCGAACGGACATGCGCTGCGACACGGGGTCTATTCCGCATGTCTCGGAGGAGAGCTGCGCTTTGACGGCACCCCTCTCACCCCGGTCTCGAGGCCGCAGGTCCGGCGGGCGCTGGTCGGAATGCCGCGCACGGACGGGTGGGAGCCGCGCTGGTTCGACGCGCGAAAAACAGGGTCGGCGGCGATCGAATGCGCCTTCGTCGCGGCCGGACTCCTCGCCGGCGCGCGGTTCGAGACGCCGAACCTCTGGGATGTCGCCGGCGGGGCCGCGCTGGTGCGTGCCGCCGGCGGGCAGCTGCGCGAGCACCGGGACGGAGCGTGGCGCGACCTTGGATCGTTCGGTGCGGAGGACGGGGACGATGCCGGCGCCTGGCGCGCGCCGATGGTGCTCGGAACCCCCGACGCGGTCGCGGCGCTCGAAGGCTGGACCCCGTGAAACGAGCCGAGCCCGCCGGACGCGCGATTGCGGACCGGGACGTCCTGCTCTGGTGCAACGCGCAGGCGGGCGGCGCGCCGGACCCGGAGGATCTCGCGATCCGGCTTCGCGCCTGCGGCCGCAGCGTTCGCCTCGCCGAGCCCGGGCGGGACGCGCCCCCGGATCCGCTGACCGAACTCGTTCTCGTGGCAGGCGGCGACGGGACCGTGGCGCAGGCAGCCCGCCGTCTCGGCCACAGTGGTGTGCCGCTGGCGATCCTGCCATCCGGAACCGCCAACAACGTCGCCGCCGCGCTCGGCATCGCGGACACCGACAAACCCGAGCAAGCAGTCTCGGGCCGCGCGCACGCGATCGATCTGGGCCGCGTGCAAGGGCCCTGGGGAGAACGGATCTTCGTGGAATCGGTCGGCGTGGGTCTCCTCGCATTGACGGAACGGTCGCTGCACGAGACCGCGGAACGACAGGGCGGCTATGAGGCGGCGGGCAAGATCGTGGCGGGCCGGCGTGCAATCGAGACGGCACTCGCGCGGCCCGAGGCTTTTGACGGCTCGGTTCGTTCGGATGGCGACGTCCCCCTCGAAAGATCGCTCGTCTTCGTGGAGATCTGCAATCTCGGCCGCACCGGGCCGGGCGTCCTGCTTGCCCCGGAGGCCGATGCTTCGGACGGCGCGTTCGACGTTGTTTTGGGCGATCTCGCGGCGGCCGAGGCGTTGCGCCACGCCTGCGAGATCGGAGGCAGTCCGGTCCGGCTCGTGCCGGACCTGCCCGTGCGTCGCTGTCGCCGGATCGAGCTGACCTGCCGCTTGGGGGACCTCCGTATCGATGGCAAGTTCGGGACGGAGATCGCGGACGCAGATCCGTGCGACGACCGACACCACGACGTCACGGTCGAGACGCTGCCCGGTGCGCTCTGGGTGATTACGCCCAACGCCCTGCGGCCTGGCGATGGCGACGACGCGGAACGGAGCTGATAACGACGGCGCATGCTTCCCGGCTTGTCGTGTGCTCCGGCGTGGTGCGGCGACCATGCATCACCTTGCGCGGCGGCGTCGTGTTCATGGTCACGGCGCCGCTGGCGCATCGCGTTGAGCCCGTCCGCGACCGCGAGCATGGCAAAGACCTTCAGGCCACGGGGTCTGGATGTCGTGCGCATGATATCTCGGCCGATACCGCATCGAGGGACATGTCGTATGGCGGCAAGACGGC
>NZ_CANLTQ010000091.1 GCF_947494025.1 uncultured Jannaschia sp. | reverse complement strand
CCGCCCAGGCGTTCCTGAAGCGCGTCGAGCGTCGGCATCTCCTCGCGGCAGGGCACGCACCAGGTGGCCCAGACGTTTAGCAGCACGATCCGTCCCCTGAAATCCGCCAATGTCAGGTTCCGGCCGTCGCCATCCACGAAGGGCGGCGACAGCAGGGCGCGCGGCTCCCCGAGCAGGGGGATCGGCGGCCGGGCCGCCGCGGGCGCCGCCGCGAGCGCGAGCGATCCTGCCAGGAACCCGCGGCGCCTCACGACGCGCCCTCCGCCTGCAACCGGCGCACGACCGGCAGGATGTCCTCCTCCAGCGATTGCCGGTCGAAGGGGCCGACATGCTTGTAGGCGATGCGGCCCTCGGCATCGATCACGAAGGTCTCGGGCAGGCCGTAGACGCCCCAGTCGATGGAGACGCGGCCCGACCGGTCCGCGCCGATGCGGGTGAAGGGATCGCCGAGCTCGTCGAGGAAGGCCAGCGCACCCTCGGGTTCGTCCTTGTAGTTGATCCCGAAGATCGGGACGGTGCCCGTTTCGGCCAGCTCGACGAGGAGCGGGTTCTCCGCCCGGCAGGGCACGCACCACGACGCCCAGACGTTGACGATCGAGACCTCGCCCCGCAGGTCCGCCGAGGACAGGCCGTCCTGCCGTCCTTCGATGAGCGGCAACGCGAACTCCGGCACCGCCCGGCCCACCAGCGCCGAAGGCAAGCGGTCGTCGTTGTTGAAGAGCCCCCAAAGGAATGCCCCCGCCAGCGCGGCGAACAGGCCGACCGGCAGAAGGGCGATCCAGGAGAGGCGCCGGCGCTCGGGTCGGGCCTCGACGCTCATCGCCCGGCCTCGGCCTTCGCCGTCACCTCAGCCTGGAAGGCGCGCTCGCGCTCGGGCCAGGTGCTCTTGATGTAGGCCAGCGTCGCGCGGATCTCGGCATCCGTCAGGCTGTCCCCGAAGGCGGGCATGTCGCTCTCGTAGCCGGGCACGGCCGCGCCGACCCCCTGCTTGGTGATCGTGAACAGCTGCCCGTCCGCGTGGTGCCAGGTATGGCCGGTCTCGTCATGCGGCGGCGCGGGCATCCGGCCGTCCTCCAGCCGGCGCCGCCAGTCGGGCTGCCCTTCGAGGTCGGCGCCGTGGCAGGACGCGCAGCTCTGCGCGTAGATCTCCTGCCCGAGCGCGACCTCCGCGGCCGTCACCGGCTCGCCCGCGAAGGTCAGACCCTCCACCGCGCCGTCCGGCTGCTGGGCCGTCGCCATCCAGGCCACGACAGCCAGCGCACCGGCACCGGCGAGGCCGATCGCGACGCCCCTCATGCCGACCCCCGGAGGTATTTCACCAGCGCGACCACGCTCAGGATCAGGACCGCCAGGACCAGCAGCAGGACCAGCCCGCCGCCCAGCATCATCATGCCCATCATCGGCCCGTTCATCATGCCCATGCACTCACTCATCGGCATAGACGGCGATCCCGCCCTCTTCGAACGCGTAGGTCTTCAGCGTCCCGGACTTCTCGTGCGCCATGCCGGGGGCGTTCGAGGGCATGCCGGGCAGCGTGATGCCGGCGATCTCCGGGCGTTCGGTCACGAGCCGCTCGATGATCTCGACCGGCACCAGCCCGCTGACGAAATAGCCGTCGACCTTGGCGAGGTGGCAGCCGAGGCCCTCGCGCGGGATGCCGACGGAGACGGAGGTCTTGTCGAAGTCGCGGTCGTCGATGCGCGTCACCTCATAGCCGTGCCGTTCGAGGTAGTCGGCATAGGTGTCGCAGCAGCCGCAGCCCGGATCGCGCCAGATCGTGACCTGCTTGGCAGGATCCGTCTGCACGGCGGCGGCAGGCGCCTGGCCTGGATCTTCCGCCGCGGACAGGGTGGCGAAGCCGATGCCGCCGGCGATCGTGGCGACCGCGAGCGAGGCGAGAACGCAGGTCTTGTTCATGGTGAACTCCATCATTCGGCCGCGTATGCGGTCCAGGTGGCGCCGCCGTCGCGGCTCTGTCGCAGGTCGCCGTCGAGTGCTGCGACGACGTGGTTCGGATCGACCGGGTGGACCGCCACGGCGGCGGCATCCCCCTCCGCCGCGCGCGACCAGACGACACCCGCGTCGCGGGAGGCCCAGATCCCCGATGGCAGCGCGGCATAGAGCGTCTCCGGCGCGGCCGGCGCGCTGGCCAGCGCGCGGATCGGCTCGCCCGCCGGCAACGG
>NZ_CANLTQ010000090.1 GCF_947494025.1 uncultured Jannaschia sp. | reverse complement strand
AGCCTCCGACCGGCGCGTGCGTGATGACGCGCGCGATTTTGAGCTTGACGGTCAAAGCCCCATTACCGAAGCGACATAGCTGGGCGGCATGTCCAAGCCCGCGTCCACCCGCGCTACCGCACCCTGAACTAGTCGTCTTACAACGTCTCGCTGCGGGAGCGTGGGTCGCTGACCGTCCGCTGACCGGCAGTGCATTGCGCAGCAATGTCACGAGAGGTTAGTTCGACCCCTCGACACCTTGGCATGCGGCGCCGTCCGGCAAGCGCGGCGCGCAGCCGGTCTACAGCGACGCGGCGATCCAAGCGTGCCTGACTGTGAAGGTTCTGTTCGGCCTGCCGCTCCGGCAGACGACGGGCTTCGTGGCGAGCCTGCTGCGACTGGCGGGGCTCGACTGGCCGGTGCCGGACTTCTCGACGCTGTGTCGACGCCAGAAGACGCTGGCCGTCCAGTTACCCTACCGGGGTTCGGGCGGGCCGCTACCAACCACGGCGTGCTCCGGACACGGAGCTGCGTGGCCGACTGCGGGACTTGGCGAATGAGCGTCGCCGGTTCGGCTATCGGAGGCTGTTCATCCTGCTGCGCCGCGAGGGCGAGCCGTCCGGGATCAATCGCATCTACCGGCTCTATCGCGAGGAGGGCCTGACGATGCGCAGGCGAAAGGCCCGGCGCAAAGCGGTCGGGACACGGGCTCCGATCCTGATCGAGGCGCGACCCAATGCCCGTTGGTCGCTCGATTTCGTCCACGATCAGTTCGCCAATGGCCAGCGCTTCCGGGTGCTGAATGTCGTCGACGATGTCATCCGCGAATGCCTCGCTGCGATCCCGGATACGTCGATCTCAGGGCGCCGTGTGGCACGTGAACTGACGACCCTGATCGAGCGCCGCGGCAAACCCAGCATGATCGTCTCCGACAATGGCACGGAACTGACCTCGAACGCGATCCTGCGGTGGTGTTCCGAGCGCCGGATCGAATGGCATTACATCGCGCCAGGCAAGCCGATGCAGAACGGCTTCGCGGAAAGCTTCAACGGTCGGATGCGCGATGAGCTGCTCAACGAGACCATGTTCCGCAACCTGGCTCACGCCCGGATCGTGATTGCCGCCTGGACTGCCGACTACAATACAGAACGCCCGCATTCCGCCTTGGACTACCAAACGCCGGCTGACTATGCGCGGACACTGACCACCGCAATCGCCCGCCCCGCTGCGCGAGATGAAAGCTCCGCGCGTCGGGAGATTGCTCAACCCGCGCCAACCGCCGTAAATACCAACTGGGCTCCGGTCGCGGCTGGATGAAAGTTCAGTGGCAGGTCACTTGTTCACCCGAGCCAGCAGGTTGCGCTAGAAATGCACCCGGGGGCCGTTGAAGAATTCGCTGTCGAAGTCCCGTAGTCACGGCGTCGTCGCCGGAGGGCGTCTTTGATCGATCGAACGCTCGGTAGCGCCGAGATGGTGCGTCAGGCGCGGATTGGCCTCGCCCGGGCGGCATTCTGTGCGATCAGGGCGCAGATCATGGCGAGAAGGGCCGCCGCGAGCCGCTTGAGGTTGACCGCCGCGGCGGTGAGGAAGGCTTGGATGCGCATGTTGTCGAGCCCGCGCCGCACGGCCCGCGCCAGGCCATGCCAGGTCTTCGCCTCGCCGTGAAAGCCCTCGGACCGCCAACGGTGGCGCCGGTAAAGACGAACGTCTTCTGCCTCCCACCGAAGTCGTCGGCGACGGGCCCGCAACAAGGCCGGATAGTCGTGGACGATGACGACGGATTTGGTGACGCGTGAGGGCGACAGGCAGAGATGTGCAAGGTCGCAGCCTTTGCAGTCTCGTGCCTTCGACGCGAGAACCGGCCATGGGCGATCTTCGCCTTGTTGGGCCGTCCGGGCCTTGCCCCTCGGGCATTTGACGATGTCGTTGTGTGCATCGTAGCGGAACCGCCTGAGCGGGATCTTCGAGCGGATCGGCTCGGCCTTGGTCGGGATCACGTCGGTGATCTCGCGGTCTTCCAGGCCGGCGAAGACCTTGGCGCAGGCGTAGCCCGCATCCGCGGTGACGGTGCCGATGGGGGCTCCGGTGACCGCCGCGACCGCGTCGAGGCGGCCCAGGATTTCCTGGCCTTCGTTGATCTCTCCCGTGGTGACCTCGACGTCGAGGATCACGCCGCATTCATCGTCGACAGTCCCGTGTTGCTTGTAGCTCGGCTCCAGACGTCGGTTGCGCCCGGATGTCGCCATGCTCGCATCGGGATCGGTGAGGCAGACCTTCCTGAACTTCCCCGACTTCCTTGAATGCCGGAG
>NZ_CANLTQ010000089.1 GCF_947494025.1 uncultured Jannaschia sp. | reverse complement strand
GGCATCCCCGTCACGCGACCCGTCAGCTGAACCCTACAGGGGAAAGGGGCCGCTCGGCCTTCACGCGTTCCGTGCAAAAGAGCCTCGCCAACCAGTCAGCAACGCAACAGTCCCCTCGGTCGCTTCTGACACAATGACAGTCATCAGAACCATAGCAAATGCGTTGCCGCCGCGCCCGCTTCTATTCCGGGGTCGATGCTTTCGTTTCCTTCTCGACATTGCGGCTCCAAATCGAATGGTCTACTCCGTCGCCAAGTTCGGGGTAGTCTGCGATCTTGAACAGCGGCTCCTTTCCGGCGCGCCTTTGCGCAAAATAGTCCCGCGTGAGCTTCGTAACGGTCTTCGACAGGATCAGGATCGCGATGAGGTTCACCGTCGCCATCAGTGCCATGGAGGCGTCGGCGATGTTGAATACAGTCGTCACCGCCTGCAGCGATCCCCAGATGACCATCAGAACCACGAGCGCCTTCAGCACGAGAAGTGGGATGCGCTTGCCCATGCCGAGAAACTCCATCGCATTCTCGGCATAGGAATAATTGCCGATAATTGAGGTAAAGGCAAAGAACAGGATAGCGATGCCGACGAAGACCGGGCCGAATGCGCCAACATGCTGCTCGAGCGCGATTTGCGTCAACGCCATGCCGGTTGGCGCGCCTTCGGAATAGTCCACCGCGCCCGACAGCAGGATCATCAAGGCGGTCGCGGTGCAGATCACAAGCGTGTCGATGAAGACGCCGAGCCCCTGGACGAGGCCTTGGCTCGACGGATGGTGCGGATCGGGCACGGCGACCGCCGCGATGTTGGGGGCCGAACCCATGCCCGCTTCGTTCGAAAAGAGACCGCGCTTTACCCCGTTGAGCAAAGCGGCCATGAAACCGCCTGTAAAGCCGCCCGCCGCCGCCTCGAAACCAAAGGCCGATTTGACGATCAGCGCCAGCATGGCCGGAACCTCGGTGATGTTGATGAATACGATGACAAGGGCCACAAGAATGTAGAGTCCAGCCATGCCCGGCACAATCTTTTCTGCGACGCGCGCGATTGACTTGATGCCGCCAAAGATCACGATGCCCGCCAGACCACCGATGACGAGGCCACTGACGATCCTTGGGATCGAGAAGGCCTCTTCCATGGCAACGGAAATCGAGTTCGCCTGCACGGCCGAGAAGATCAGCCCGAAACTGAGGATGAGGCAGAGCGAGAATACGTAGCCCATCGCGTTGGAGCCGATGCCCTTTGACATGTAGAAGGCGGGGCCACCGCGATACTGAGCATCCGAATTTCGCACCTTGTAGAGTTGCGCCAACGTCGATTCGGCATAGGCTGTCGCCATACCCACCAGCGCCACCATCCACATCCAGAATACAGCACCGGGTCCGCCAAGATAGATCGCGACGGCAACCCCCGCGAGGTTGCCCGTGCCGACCCGGCTTGCCAGCGAGATCGTAAGGGCTTGAAAGGGAGAGATGCCCGCCGCGGACGTCTCGCGGGAGGATTTGATGACGCGGAAGAACTCGGGAAAATGCCGAAACTGCAGAAACCTCGTTCGCCATGTAAAATAGAGACCCACGGCCAGCAGTCCATAGACCAAGACATAGCCCCAAAGGACCGTATTGACGGAATCGACGATTGCTATCACTGGCTTGCCCCTCGCAAATATCACGCAAGTGTTTAACTGCGCGGTTTCCTGGGGGAACCCTCAATCTTCGAAGGGCTATCATTCAGGAAGATTGTCAGGACACCGGCAGATCGCGGCGAGGTTCCTTACTAGGATTGTTGTCTCGCGCGGTTGCGCGATCTGGCCTTCCACGGGATTTTCCTCCATGGACTGCCTCCTATTTCGACCGGACAGCCCGGCATGATCGTGGAAGGCTCAAGTCTGTGCTTGAGGACATGCTTATGCCCAACGAGACCCATCATCGCGTCGAGGTGATCACTGGCCTTGGCGGACGCCGATACTGGCCGGCGCGAGAGAAGCTGCGCATCATCGAAGAGAGCCTGGTGCCGGGGGAGTCCGTCTTCGCCGTGGCACGGCGCAACGGCGTGGCACCGAACCTGTTGTTCCGGTGGCGCCGGCTGATGGACGAGGGGGACGCGATGGCCGTGGAATCGAACGAGCCGGTAGTCGGCGCCTCTGAGGTCCGCAAGCTCGAGGACCGCGTTCGCGATCTCGAGCACCTGCTCGGTCGCAAGACTATTGAGAACGAAATTCTACGCGAAGCGCTGGTGAAAGCGGGGCAAAAAAAACAGATGGGGCCGTTGAAGAATGCACTATCAGCGGCCTGTAATTGCGTCGTCTCCACCGAAAGGTGTTTCAGACTGTCTGAACGCTGGATTCCGGCGATAATTCAGGTGAGGCGCGGATTGGCCTCGCCCGGGCGGCATTCTGTGCGATCAGG
>NZ_CANLTQ010000088.1 GCF_947494025.1 uncultured Jannaschia sp. | reverse complement strand
GAACGGAGCTTCGCCTGGCTCGGACGGCATCGCCGGATGTCCAAAGATTACGAGTACCGCGTGCAGACAGCGGAGGCCTTCATCACCATCGCCGCTTGCGCCCAGATGATCCAAAGGATCGCGCCGAAATGACTTCTCACACAGCCTCTTAGGATCAGGCCGAAGCCATAGCGGTCGTAGAGGTCGCGCAGATGCTCGAGCGAGGCGACAGTCAACCGGTCGGCCTCGTCCACGATCAGCAGCGGGCAGGCTGCCTCGGTACGGCCGTAATATTCGGGCGCTTCGCCGAGGCCTGCAAGGACGAGCCGGGCATGACCAAGGCGGAAGAGATTTACCTGCAGCCGATCGTTGACGATCTTCGGCGTGTTGGAGACCGGCGCGGTGAAGAAGAGACCCCGGCAGGCTTGCACGGCGCGGGCCGCCACCGGGGTGATCGGCTTGCCGACGGTGTATTCGAAGAGATTGGGGCTAGCGGCGAACTCGCGCGCCGAGCGCGTCTTTCCAACCCCCGGTCGGCCGAAGCACACGCCGATGTAGCGCTCGGCCGTGCAGGCCTCGGCGAATTCCCGGAAGCGTGCTCGCGGGTTTCGACGAAGGGCAGCTCCCGCCGGACCTCAATCGTCGGCGGCGTAGAGCTTGAGTCCGCCGAAGCGGGGCTTGGGGCGGGCGCGGTCTTGGAAAGGAGGGTTGTGCTGGACATGGCAGGCCTCGTCGGCAGCGACGGACTGCTTCAGTTCCTCCCTGGCGCGCCGTCTCGCGCCGCGGATCTGCGCCAGCGAGGGAGCGTCCACATGCTCTGGGCAGAGCGCGCGACACAAGAACGCGCCCTCGTGGTGGACATGGACCTCGGCCAGGTCGCGAGGGTCGTAGAGAACGTCGACCTGCTCTCCCACGAAGGCGGCCAGCGTCGGTTCGACGTAGCGCCGTCCGCCGAAGCGGATGCCATCCCGCCCCACCTTGCGGGGGCGGGGCACGCGTAGGAGCAGCATGTCGAGTGCAGCGCGGCTCTCTGGCAGCGCGGGCAGAAAGCCCCCGGCCCGCCAACGCGCCACCGGCGCCTCGCCGGTCGTCCCATGAGGACGGCGATGGTAGACATCGTGCAGAAACCGCTCGAAGCGCGCGGTCAGCTCCGCCAAACTGATGCCCGGCGCCGAAAGCGGCCGCCCTCCGATCAGGTGGCCCGGCACGTCGGGGAGGAACATCTCGTTCACGGTACGGAACAGCCGCTCGACCTTGCCCCGCCCGCGGGGGCGACCGGGCCGGGAATGAACGAGTCGGATCTTCAGCGCGATGCAGGCTTGCTCGATCTGTTCAGAGACGAAATCGCTACCGTTGTCGACGTAGAGCACCCCGGGAATGCCGCAGACCGGCCAAGCCGGATCGGCCTTGCGCCAGATCGCGTGGGTCGCAGCGCCAGCGCGGTGTTCACGGCCGAAGGCGCGTCGGTCGTCATCATGTAGCCCATCACGGCACGGCTGTGATCGTCCATCACCACCGTCAGCCAGGGCCGAACCTCTTCGCCGTGCGCGTCCAGAACGAGGGCGTCGAGCATCGTATGGTCGGCCTGCCACATCTCGTTGGGCGCGATGGCGTCACGTCGGTGCACCAGCTCGTGCCGGTCACGGTAGGCGGCCGCGTCGGTGGCGACAGCGATGCGTGCAGCCCTAACCCCGCGCGCCACGTCCGCAACGACCGCATAGCTTGGCTCAAGAGAGCCATGCGCGTTCGCCTCGGTCGCTACCTTGCGATGGATGGCGGCGACGGTCGGGCGGGGGCGTCGGGTCGCCAGCGCGCGGATCATATCCTCCAAACCGGGACCGAGTTGGCGACGGGCACCGGCATCGCTGCGACGCGCCCGTTCCAGACCTGCAATGCCGCTCAACCGGTAGGCGGCGAGCCAGCGGCACAGGGTGCGCTCCGACACGCCGGCCTCGGCGGCAAAGCGGGCCAAGGAGACGTCGTCCTCCAGATGGGGCTGGATCGCGCAGAAGCGCGCGGTGGCCGTCGGAGAGGCGAAGCCGGGGGCTGCCATGGGCCGGACCTGTAGAGGAGAACCGCCGTCATCATCTGCCCGTTTGGTGCGCCTCTCAAGATGGCGGTCCGCAAACCAACATTTGCCGGAGCGACTATAGGACCGTCCGAGAACAATCTAAACGACGGGATGTTGGACAACTTGATTGTCGGACGGGTTTGTGGACGATTGAGCGCCGACGACCCCTTTTGGACCCCTCCCATGTCCCTCATCGGATACGCCCGCATCTCGACCGCCGAGCAGAACCTCGCCCTGCAGTTCGACGCCCTCGCTGCCGCGGGCACGATACGCGTCTTCGAGGACCGCGGCGTGTCGGGCGCGAAGGCCGAGCGACCGGGCCTGAGAGGCTGTGTGAGAAGTCGCCGTTCCGCCGTCGCGGACCATGTTTTGCCGAGACTACTGGAGGTACAGCATGGCTC
>NZ_CANLTQ010000087.1 GCF_947494025.1 uncultured Jannaschia sp. | reverse complement strand
GACGGCGAGACGGCGTCGAGCTTCATGACCGGCAACGGGCGCACGCCGCCGGTGGTGGGCCGTACCGATGACATCCTGGCTTTGCAGAACACGAACTACAGCGAGGCCGGCGGCATCCGTACGCAGGAGACGCAGTTCCGTCAGGCAGCGGCGCAGGATGCGGCCGCGGGCAACGACATCGTAGGCATCACGGTCACGCTCGGCTTCAACGAGCTCGCGGCGCTGGCCAATCTCCCGGCCGACGAGGCGCTGGCGCAGATCCCGGCGACGCTCGACGATTACGAAGGGAACTACCGCTCCGTCCTCTCGACGATCCGGGAGGAAGCACCCGACGCGCCGCTCTACCTGCTCGGCTACTACAACCCGTTCCCGGCGGATCCCGACAGCCCGGCGGCGCCGATCTTCAACGAGGCCGGCACCGATCTCAACGGCATCGTCGCGACGCTCGCCGGTGAGTACGGCGCGTCCTTCGTCGACGTGGCGCCGGCCTTCCTCGGCAACGAGGCGGACTACACCTTCCTCGACGACCAGCCGGCGGGTTTCGTGATCGACGGCCCGTTCGGTGGCGTGGAGCCCATCGGCAACGTGCATGCCACCGATGCCGGCTACGACGCCATCGCGGGCGCGCTCACCGCGCAGGTCGCCCCGGTCCCGCTGCCGGCGGGGCTGCCGCTCTACGCAGCGGGCCTGCTCGGCGCCGGGCTTGTTCTCCGCCGGTCGAAGCGGCGCATCTGAGGCACGTCACAAACTCGTAGCCGTGTCCGTTCCCGGGCACGGCCCATAAGGGAGCAATTGCATGAAAGAGCCCGTGCTCTACAGCGACGATCTCGAGACGCCGTCGGCAGACGAACGCGAAACGATCGAGGAACTGAATGCCACCTTCGACACCATCCTCGACCGCGTGGCCGAGGACGAGGGTCACGCCTACCGGTCCGTTCACGCCAAGAGCCATGGCCTGATCGAGGCGAGAGTGACGATCCCGGACGATCTTCCGCCCGAATATTCCCAAGGCATCTTTGCGCGAAGCGGCAGCCACGGGGCGATCCTGCGGATCTCGACCAATCCCGGTGATATCTTGGACGATTCCGTCTCGGTACCGCGCGGGCTCGCATTGAAGGTCCTGGATGTCGAGGGAGAGAGGTTGCCGGGATCGGAGAGCGAGCGCTCGCAGGACTTCGTCATGGTGAACGGCCCGGCCTTCTCGGCGCCGGATGCGGCAGGGTTCCTGAAGAGCCTGAAGCTTCTGGCCAGGACCACCGACCGGGCCGAATGGGCGAAGAAGGCGCTGTCGACGGTGCTGAGGGGAGTCGAGAGCGGTCTCGAGGCCACCACCGGGCCGAGCGCCAAGATCGAGACCCTGGGTGGCGCGCCCAACGTTCACCCGCTGGGCGAGACCTATTTCACGCAGACCCCGTACCGCTTCGGCGACTACGTCGCCAAGGTGCAGATGGTCCCGGTTTCCGATAACCTGACGCGACTGACCGGCGAGACCGTCGACACCTCCGGCCGTTCCGACGCCCTGCGCGAGGAGATCGATGCGGTCATGCAGGCGAAACCGGCGCGATGGGAAATACGGGTCCAGCTTTGCCGGGACACCGAGGCTCAGCCCATCGAGGATGCCTCCGTGCCGTGGGACGAGGACATCTCGCCATTCGTCACCGTCGCGACGGTCGACGCAGCCCCGCAACCAGCCTGGACGGAAGGCCGCGCGAAAGCCGTGGACGACGGGATGCGGTTCGCGCCCTGGATCGGGATCGAGGCGCATCGACCACTCGGCTCCGTGAACCGGGCGCGGAAAGCGAGCTACGACCATTCGGCCGCGTTCCGCTCGCGGGTAAACGGCTGCCCGATCCACGACCCCCGGAAGGCAGCGCTTCCAGCGTAGGGGCAATTCGTCTGCACTACGTTCGCTTCGATAAGCCGCCCGACCTGGAGCATGCCAAGGCTTCTGCCTGGCAATACGCCTGTCTCGGCGAAACGAAGTCGGCTCCTGGACCTCGTGTCGAACATGGCGCCGCGTCTGCGGCCAAAGGAGATCCATTCGCACGGGATCACAGGAAAAATCGGACGGGTCGCGGATCACAACGTGATGGCGGGTGTTCTCTCCGACATGGGGGCGGGGGACGACTGGCCAAAGCTGCGCACGCGCCTTCTGGCCGCCGACATCTTCAGTCTCGGAACCCCGATCTGGCTTGGTCAGCCTTCGAGCATGGCTATCGCGTACTCGAACGGGGCTGGGGACCGAACGGGCCATCCTCGCCGGCCATGATCCTGGAGGCGGCGTGACGCAGATTGCGGACCACAGTCAGATGATGACCATCAGTATCCAGATAGCCGCGCCGCGGGGCGCTGGTTGCATGGCTCACGCAAAGATTGCCGCCATGTCCCTCCGAGCCGCTTTCACCGGGACATGCTTGCCGGAAGCAGGGACATCAACGCTTGCCTCAGTTTCATCTCGTCCACCGGCTTGCTCAGCATCGGCGCA
>NZ_CANLTQ010000086.1 GCF_947494025.1 uncultured Jannaschia sp. | reverse complement strand
GCTCTGCACCCTCAACGCCATGCTCGCAGCAGGAACAGACTACACGCAGCAGACACCTGGCTAAGTACAGTTGCCGGGAAACTCGGGGCGGTTCACCACGTGGGCTCGCCTAGTCGTGGTAGGGCGTGCCGAGCAGGACCGCGCGCTGGCGATGATCAGTTCTGAATTCGAACTGACCGATGATTGCGATTTACATTCTGAAAAAACCTTGAACTTGACACCGCCATTGCGGTGGAGAAGTCATGACTGAGCGATTTGGGGGTGAAGTTGGTCGAGTTTGTTGAGGACGTTGCGGGCGTCCGTCGTAATCTAAGAACTATGCGCAACTACCTTCTCTCCAAGAATGACGAAGAGCGCTTCTTCGCGCGAGAAAGATTGCGGCGCGGTTATAACCTGGTGGCTACATTTGCAGACGGCGATGTGCTTTTTGCTCCGAGCCGTTTTGTTGGATACAAAAATATCACGATCAAAGCTCACAAGAAGCTTGGTGAAAAAAATCGCCTGGATGGAAAAGAGACCAATCCAGTATTGCAGCGCATTCTTGGCGCCCAAACGCTACCCAATGACCTAGGCTCAGGACTCATTGATCAGACCCAGAAGATGACGATGGCGGCGATGGCGATGGCGGACATGAAGGTGTGCGCGCAGCGATCGTAGCGGGTGTGGATGCGGCGCCAGTCCTTTAGCTTGCCGAACATGTTTTCGATCCTGTGACGCTTTCGGTAGAGCGTTCGGTCATAAGGGATTTGGGTTTTCCGATTGGATTTTGATGGAATGCAGACTTCCATGTCGCGGTCGGCGAGGGCGTCGCGGAACCAGTCGGCATCGTAGCCCTTGTCAGCGAGGAGCGCCTTTCCCGAAGGCAACGTCGACAGGAGCGCTCGGGCTCCGACGAAATCGCTGACCTGGCCTGCGGTCAGAAACAAGGTTCGCGGCCTTCCCTCGCTATCGCAAACCGCGTGCAGCTTCGAGTTCAGGCCGCCCTTGGTGCGCCCGATAAACCGGGGAAGAGCCCCTTTTTAAGTAGGCTCGCCGCCGTCCGGTGCGCTTTCAGGTGGGTCGCATCGATCATGATCTCGTCGGCCTCACCGCCGCCCTTCGCAAGCTCGACGAAGATGCGCCCGAACACGCCCATCTGGCTCCAGCGGATGAACCGATTGTAAATCGTCTTGTGAGCCCCGTAGCCTGCCGGCACGTCCCGCCAGCGCAAGCCGTTGCGGATCACGAAGACGATGCCACTGATCACCCGCCGGTCCTCGACGCGCGGAACCCCGTGCGAGAGTGGAAAGAACGGCGATATCCGTGCCATCTGGGCTTCGGACAGAAGGAACAACTCGCTCATGACGGCACCTCCTGTGGTGCCGCAAGTGAATCAATGAAGCCTCGCCCACGCAATCAATTTAACAGGTCCTGAGCCTAGAATGGCCGAAGATCGAGGAGATGTTCCTTGGGCTTTGCGAGAAGATCGATGTTATCCCTATCAATCGGGACCGGAAGTTTTGGGTCCTCGATGATCTGCGTCCGGACCAAGAAAAGCCTGCTGGTACATATGCTATGGGGGCATTATCATTTTACGTCAGCACGCGCTATGAGCGAAATCAGGCCGCGCGAAAGGCATGCATAAACGCACATGGAACGTCATACATCGTCTGCGGCTTCAACTTTGAACAGAGCTATGGTGAACACGGGAAGGACTTCATCCACGTTCATCACCTGAGGCCCCTATATCAAGCGAGTTGCGGAAATCGGACTGATCCAATCAAAGACCTCGTACCCGTCTGTCCCAATTGCCACTACATGCTCCACCGCGGAAATCAGCTGCTCACGCCTGAGGAGCTGAAGCTGATCATGAAGCGTAAATAGGCACACGTCTACAGTACCGTCCCGTCGTGCGCCGTCCTTCGTGGCATAGTGCAGCACGGCATCCTTGCCAGGGATGTGCGGGAAGCCCCGAAAGTTGGCGGTCTTCGCGAACTTCGCCCCTGCAGGCCTCCAAGCGCTTGTCGCAGATCGCAAGGATGGTGAACGTGTCTCCCTCCGCGATGGACCGCACCGGCGCTTCGAGCAGTGTCAGGACAGCAACGCCGTCGGTGACGTCATGGCCCAGCACTTCGGTGCGTCGACCTGCATTCGTGCTGGTCGTCCAATCCAGCGTGCCGAAAGTGAACCATCCGGAGTTAACCCACCAAGCCCCGGGGCGGTGAAGGCCCGGTCGCGCAGCAGGTCGATGACGGCACCCGCGCCCTTGAGGGCGGGGTCCTCCAGATCGACGCCGCAGCGCGCATCGCCGAGAGCGGCGTCACAGGTCGCCTGGAACGTCCGCCTGACCGTCTGGCCGACCACATGGGCGAGCGAGCGGACCTCGGCGACGAAGGCCCGCCGAGGTCCGAGCCCCGCGCCGGTGATCTGATCGCGTTAGGCGGTCTGGCCCACTTCGCAAACGCCAGTTCCAGCAAATTACTGACGAAGGCCACGGTAAGAACCTGCACCGTCCGCAACTTGGTCATGCGACGCCGCCACTGCGCAGCGCATGCTTCTCCGCCTGTTCCAATACCATCGCCGACGTCGTACCTTCGTCCGTCGCAAGGCAGACCGGATCGTCGCGATCCACGGGCGGTAGGGCTGGTCCGTGGCCCGTGGCCGGGCCTGCCTGCTGATGCACGTGCC
>NZ_CANLTQ010000085.1 GCF_947494025.1 uncultured Jannaschia sp. | reverse complement strand
CCAGTTCAGGGTGCGGTAGCGGGTCGGGGCAGGCCTGGACATGCCGTCCAGCTATGGTGCCGGAGTCGCGATGTGAAGCCTAGACAGGCTTCGTGCAACAACGCCACGTAGGTTGAGAGGAACGAATTATTGGGTACCGTCTCCGTCGTGAACAAAAGGAAGCGAAAGCTGGAACGGATGACACCGCTGTCGGTGTAGCGCTGTAACCAGATCCACACCGACTTCCAGAAGTCGGTCGATAGATCAGTGAGCCGCCCTCCTTCCGCCTTGTGCTTCAAGGACCCTAGAAGAGTTCCGCCCTGTTTGTACGGTGAGTTCCAGATCGTCCAGGCCTTCGACCAAGACTCCAGCGCTCTCAGGCAAGTCGAGTATACGCAAAAGTGCCAAGCGGGGCTGGTAAAGGTAGCCCAGCCCCTGTTCACCAGCGGCATACGTGTCTCTTCCGTTGCTGACCATGAGTTCCCGTCGACCACATGCATTTTGACATATCCGCAGCAGATTGCGGACATTTCCGCGTTAATCCTAGCGGTGGCGCACACAGGCGCAAGGTTTTGGACGGTTCCGGTAAGCGGTACGCCCGCAGCGAACGACCACTTCCCGCCGATTCTGTGGAAAAACACTCGTTCGCGAGCGCAGAAATCTGACGCCAAAGAGAGGCGCGGGCGCCTTTCCCGTCAGGCTTTTCGGGCTTGCCGCGGTGCGGGAAGGATTTTTGCCAGTTTCGTGAGGTTCTGGGCGGTGGCGGCGAGGAGGAATTCGTCGTTCGCGCCGCATGGGCCGCGTAAACGGAGCCTTCCCAAGCCAAGGATGCGCTTGAGGGGGGCGAAGAGCATCTCGACCTTCTTTCGCAGCTCCATCGACACCCGGTATTGCTCGGTCTTTGCAATGTCGCGGGCGGCTTGGCGGGCGTCTTCGTGCTCCTCGCGGGTGATGGACCGAAACTCCATGTTCGGGCAGCAGCGCGGTTTCGAGGGACAGGCTTGGCAGGTGAGCTTCAGGCCGCGGTATTTGGCGACGCCCGTGCCGATTGGCCCCCCGGTTCGGATCGGAATAGTTCCGGCGGAACTGCTTCAACTCATGGCCCTCGGGGCAGATGTATTGATCGTTGTTGGCGTCCCATCCGAAGTCCGCCCGCGTCCAGGTGCCGTCGTTGCGGCCGGACTTGTCGAACACCGGGATGTGCGGTGCGATCTTGCGCTCGACCAGCCAGCCCAGCATCGGGCCGGTGCCGTAGGCCGTATCTGTGATCAGGCGTTCGGGATGCAGATCGAACCTGGCCTCCACGCGGTCCAGCATGGTCTTGGTCGATCCGACCTCGGCCTGCCAGATCGACCTGGTCGCCTCGACATCGATGATGACGCTGTGGTCCGTGTCGATCAGGTAGTTGTCGGAATAACTGAAGAATGCAGGGCCCCTTGCGGGCTGCCGTCCACTGGCTGGCAGGGTCGGAATGGGACGTGAACTTGGGCTGGACCTCGCTGGCGGCCCCGAACGCGGCCTCGTCGAAAGTGTCGAGATACTCGCGCACGGCGCGGGGCGCGTCGGCCGGATCGATCCGTGCCGCGTCCCATTCCTCCTTCGGTGTGGGATTCTGCTTGTTCGCGTCCGCTTCGATGAGACTGGCATCGACCGCCATGCACTGCCCGCTGACCAATCCCTCGGCGATGCACCGTGCGACCGTTATCTCGAACAGGTGGCGCAGCAGCTCGCTCTCGCGGAACCGGCCGTGCCTGTTCTCCGAGAATGTCGAGTGATCCGGACCTCGGTCACTCAGATCGAGGCGGCTGAACCAGCGATACGCCAGGTTCAGATGCACTTCCTCGCACAGGCGCCGCTCGGACCGGATGCCGAAGCAATAGCCAACCAGCAGTATCCGGATCAGCAGCTCGGGATCGACGGACGGACGGCCGGCGTGACTGTAGAGATCCGCGAGATGGCTGCGGATGCTGCCCAAGTCCACGAACCGGTCAATAGATCGAAGAAGGTGATCCTGTGGGACGTGATCTTCCAGAGAGAACTCGTAGAACAGCGCCGGTTGAGCCGCCTGCCTCGGTCCCATCATCGCCAATCCTCCCGTCCAGTGAAGGAATTGAATCAGCGCTCAGCCCCCAAAACAAGCCGAGTTTTCAACGAAATACGCCTATTCGTTCAAAACTCGGAAGCCGCGCAAGGTCATCCCATGGCGCAGAACATCGTTCTTCGCTCCGGCGAACGCTGGCCTCGAGCCAGCGCAGAAGAGCACTTCGCAAAGACGTTATTCTCGCGTTCCTTCGTCTGAAGATCGCCGGCGGACTTTTTCAACGAAACACGCCCTTCCAAGACATTCGAGCAGGTAGTCTTGGATATCTCCGCGCTGCCGGTCATCCTGCATAAGCGGAGAACGTAGCGAAGACTTTCACACGGCTCACCTCTCCCTCCCTGTAGAACCGCGCCCATCCGAGCTGCGGCCTGTACGCCGCCCCGGCGTCGAGGCAGATCGTCCGGTAGTCCTCCACTCCGTCCATCTGCGGCAGTTCGCCGGTCGTCTCCGCCAGCGACGTTCGGACCGCCGGCGTATGCCCGTGCACGACGATTGTCGGTCCCTTCCAGCGTTGCCCGGTTTCGGGATCCACATCCCATCCGCCCTGCCAGGTCAGGAACTCGTTGCGGATCCACGCCCAGTGTTTGTCGTCGTCCACGGGGCGGTCCCGGGCGAGATGGATGTCGTCCGGGATGCACGGGTCCAGCCCGGCATGCACGCAGATCAGGTCGCCGATCCGGAGATGCGACGGCGCCGCCCGGATGGCGGCA
>NZ_CANLTQ010000084.1 GCF_947494025.1 uncultured Jannaschia sp. | reverse complement strand
GAGGCCTCCTGCGCCGCCGCGGCCTGCTGGCTCGAACCGCCGGAAAGCTGCTCGGCCGTGGACGACATGTTCGCCGCCCCTTCGGAGACGTAGGTCGCGCTCACGCTCGCGTTCGAGATCACCTCCCGCAGCTTGCCCACCATGTCTCGAAGCGCCAGACCCAGATCGTCGGCCTCCGAACGCGGTTTCACTTCCACCCGGAGATCGCCCCCTGCGATCTGCTTGGCGGTGTGGCCCATCGTCCTGAGGTCCACGACGGTCTTGCCGATCTCTCCGAGGAGGTGACCAATTTCATCTAGGCTCCTGGTCGACGTATCGACGTTGAGGTCGCCCCGCGCGATCCCGCGAACTGCGTCGACCGCCTGGCTCAGCCCGCGGTTCAGCGCCTGGGTGAAGATCAGCCCGAGGCCGATGGATAGGAGCATGGGAATCGTCGCGATCATCAGCGACTTGCGAGCGAACACAATCCACTCGCCAACCAGCTTCGCCTTGCTGACCCCGACATAAAGGATACCGTCGATGTCCCCGGCCGCGTTCCGGATCGGGAAGTAGACGGTGTAATAGTTGTTGCCCAGAATGTTCGCCTCGCCCCGGAACGTGGATCCGGACGCGACGATGGGGTGCACGGCGCCTTGCGCGCCGAGGACAGTGCCGACGGCCCGGGTCCCGTCGGGCTTGATGATGTTCGTGCTGCGCCGGACGAACTCCCCCTGCGCGTCGTCCCATACGAAGATGGTCGCCGTTTCCCCGGTGACCTCGCCAATGAGATCGATCAATGAATGTTCCGAAAAGTCCGGTGCCTCGTTCCACGTCAGGGATTGCATCGATCCCTCAGCCGTACGTTCCGTCTGGACGCCGGGTACACTGAGCTCCACGATCGCCGCTGCGGTATTGAAACTCCCCGCGAGACGTTCGGCCGTGCTGACCTTCGCCTCCGACCAGACATTCTGTCCAACGAGGATCGCCGTGGTTCCGACCGTAGCGCCGATGACCACGGCGAGGATCTTTGCTCTTAGCGAACGTATCATCACACCTTATTCTCTCTAGTTCGGTACGGGTGCTCCACACCGGGCACGGTCAAAGGGGCTAGTCGTCAAACGTACACATCCGGTAAAGGCGACGCTGTCGGCCGGAATGGACAGTCCGATATGGCGTCCATTCTTCGAGACATTCGCGGGATCAGAGCCCAAACGAGCAAAGACTGCGTGCACGGTATGGGCCCGAACGGAACCTCACATCTGAGTGCTTCGCGCGTGGCACCGCGAGTTTGTCCGGCTATCGATAGCGCACCGGATACTCGAGCGTTCTTCCAGAACCCCGCGCCGATCCTGATCTCGTTCGTTCGCGATCAAGATCGCAAGCGATAGCCCAACAGGAGGGCGACTTCGTGCAAGAACGACCCACCAGCTGCCGCTCGGCCGCCCTCTCGACAATCCGGACCGCTTACTACACGCCCGAAAAGAAAAACCCCCGCTGAAAAGCCGACGCATTCCATTCCTGGGGACATAGGCTTACGTAGAAAAGGTAACGCCCGCCGAGGAAGCCTCGGCGGGCGCTGATTTGTCGGGATTTTCTTCACGCCTGCCGACCTATCCAAGGCGGTGTTGCCCGTAGGTTTTCCTACGGGACACACTCGGAAGGAAAATTCGCAGATGAACTTCGGCTCCAGCTGGATTGGCCAAGATTACGTCGTGCCCGCGCCAAAATCGCGCTCGGACGGCCGCTTGACACAATCCGACGACGGAGAACCGAGCGTGCCGAAGATCCCCAGTCTATCTCTGCGCAGAATCTACCCCGCCTACGACGAGGAAGCAAACCTCAACACCTGCGGCGACCCCGATTGCGGAAACTTCGGTGTCGCGGCCGATTTTTCGGCTCCACGCCCGACGGGGCGCAATGCGCGCACCTTGAGGGCTGCGCTTTGCTCGAACAGTGCCATGGTGGGCCTTGGATCGTATCGGCTGAACTCCAGCCAGAAGAAGGAGCATCAACGCACTTCGTCGGTCTTCGAATACGAGGGCGACCCGCATCAGTGGGTGGATCGCAAGACCGTGCTCTGTCAGTTCGACGATGGTAGCGGCGAGTGCGGTGCGACATTCGACCTCCTGTCGAACGAGCACCTGGCCGAGGAGGTTGAGCGGCTCCGGAACTACAATGGTGTTCTGGACGGTCCCCGGTGTCCTGCTTGCGGTGCGAGGTATCTCGCAACACCAGGGGAATTCGTCCTCAACGGTATCCACGGACGGGCGAAGCACTCGGAAGGCAGCGACAAGGTAGAGAAGCCTCTCCGCGTGCGGCTGATCCACAGGGCGTGCCAGATCAAGCCGGGCGTTCGGTTCTCCGTGGCGATGAAGCACAATCGCCAGCGAGCGACGGCTGACAACGTCCAGATCCTCCAAGCACTGGTGAATGGAGCCGGGATCAACGACCTTCGACGACTCCTGTCCCCCTCGAGCAGTGGGCGGAGATGCGGGGTTAGCCGCATCTACGATCGGATCTTCTGGTTGGAAGAGACGCTCCTCGCCTTCGAGCGCGTTCAGTTGCTGCGCTGGCGCGAGAGCGTTGCGGAGACCGGCAAGAAGGTCGGGCACTACTTCGCTCATGATGACCTCGTTCTCACCGCGAATTGGGAGACAACGCTGGATCGTCGCCTGACGCAGCTCAACTGCTCCGCAACGACGGACATCCGGAGCGGCTACGTCTTCCGGATCGACGTCGACGGTAGTGCCCCCGGTGGTGGTGTAGGAAGCCGCGCGCGGAGCTTTTGGCTCAGTGCAGTAGGGGGTCGGACTGGTG
>NZ_CANLTQ010000083.1 GCF_947494025.1 uncultured Jannaschia sp. | reverse complement strand
TGCGCCGATGCTGAGCAAGCCGGTGGACGAGATGAAACTGAGGCAAGCGTTGATGTCCCTGCTTCCGGCAAGCATGTACCGGTGAAAGCGACTCGGAGGGACATGGCGGCAATCTTTGCGTAAGCCATGCAACCAGCGCCTCGCGGCCCGGCTATCTGGATACTGATGGTCATCATCCGACTGTGGTCCGCAATCTGCGTCACGCCGCCTCCAGGATCATGACCGGCGAAGATGGCCCGTTCGCTCCCCAGCTCCGTTCGAGTACGCGACAGCCATGCTCGAAGGCTGGCCAAGCCGGGTCGGGGATCCGAGAATGAAGATGTCGGCGGCCAGAAGGCGCGCGCGCAGCTTTGGCCAGTCGTCCCCCGCCCCCATGTCGAAGAGAACACCCGCCATCACGTTGTGATCCGCGACCCGTCCGATTTTTCCTGTGATCCCGTGCGAATGGACCTCCTCCTGATGCGGTATCGCCGAGATATCATGCGCACGACATCCAGACCCCGTGGCCTGAAGGCCTGAGGTGCTCCCTGGAAATCGGACACTGACGGAAGCTACGATCTGAGGTCATCTTGGTCTTCGAGAAGGAGACGGACGAGATGGCGAAGAGGAAGCGGGACGCGGCCGCGTTCAAGGCGAAGGTGGCGCTGGAGGCGCTGAAGGGGGAGCAGTCGGTGGCCGAACTGGCCGCGCGGTTCGAGGTGCACCCGACGCTGATCCACCAATGGAAGAAGGCGCTGCTCGAAGGAGCATCCGGCATGTTCGAGAAGGGCCCGACAAGCAAGGCGCCCGAGGTTCATGCGGAGACGGTGCGCGAGCTGCACGCGTAGATCGGTGAGCTCGCGGTCGCGAACGATTTTTTTCCAGAAAGCTCAAGCCTTGGGGCGGGACGTAAGGCGCGGCACGGTCGAGAAGGATCATCCGCACCTGTCGGTCGAAAGGATCACACCATCAAACCGGGGGATCAAACATCTAGGTGCTTCTATCCTTTTGAGTAAGGATCGCCTCACTGTTCCAAAGCAGGGCATGGGGAACCGCCGAGGCTGGCGCAGGTTGCCAGAAGAAGCCTTCCGTAGCCGGAGATCCACAATGCGACACCGCCTTTTCGCCGTTTGTATTCTTCCTTTCGCCTGTGGCAGCGTCGCTGCGCAGGGCATACCAGTCGAGATTCCCGACAACCTGACCGACGCCGCGAGCATTGCTTCAGCGGCAAAGTCGTTGAGCGAAATTGGGATGGACAAGCTCCTCATCAAGGATCTGATCGGCAAGAAGCTTACCGGAGGGGACGGTAACACTGTAGGCACGATCGAGAACTTTGTCGTCGTCCCCGGCGGCCGCGTCATCGCCGCCCTGATCTCTAGCGATGACGGCACCACGATCGCTGTTCCCTATGCCGCGATCAAGGTGGCGAACGCTGCTGGAACTGCCAGCGCCAACGTCTCCGTCCCGGCCACCGAACTTCAGGGCATGAGTGAGCTTCGATCCCTTGCCGACTCGATGACGGACTGAGGCCGGTGCCTGGAGTCGATCTGAAAATTCATGGCGGTGCGTCCGCTGGACGATCATCAGAACGCAGGCTGCATTGGTGACGAGCCTGCTGGATGTCTGCACCTGATACTTTTGATCCTTGGACATCCGACGATGCGAAGCTCCATCCGACGATCCGGTCGAGCCGGACGATCCGGCACGATTGCCCGACATGTGCTGGAGCCGCATTTCTGAACGACGGTCACGCGCAGCGCGGTGACAGGAACCTATCATACCACGCTGACAGGCCCGATGATCGACTCTGACAGGAAGACGCGATGTCTGCTCAATCCTCGAGTTCCATCCTTTAGGAAGGCAAGAATTGCTGGCGCAGAAAGCGGGCTGACCGTTTCGCGATCATCGTCGATGCGTCCAAGTACTTCGCTGCCGCCCGGCAGGCGATGCTGGCGGCGCAGCATTCTGTTGTCCTGGTCGGCTGGGACTTCGACCTGCGGACTGATCTCGCGCCCGGCGGTGTCGATGACGACATGCCGACAGAGCTCGGAGATTTCCTGCGGGCACTGGTGCGGCGCAATCCGGCCCTGCGTATCTCCATCCTGAAATGGGACATGGCCGTGATCTACACGCTGGGAAACCAGATGATACCCCGGCTTGCACAAGATCTTTATGCTGTTCGACGGATCAGGATGCGTTTCGACAGTGAGCATCCGCATGGCGCCGCGCATCATCAGAAAATCACCGTGATCGACGACGAGCTGGCCTTCTGCGGCGGGATCGACATGACAACCGACCGGTGGGCGCCGCTCCCCGATCCGGGAAATTGAGGCGCTTTACCGGACTGCGATCCGCGCGGCGCGACGAACGATCTATCTCAAGAGCCAATACTTTGCATCGATCAGCATCTGCGAGGAGCTTGCGGCCCGGCTCGCCGAACCTGACGGGCCCGAGGTTGTGGTGATCAATCCGCTCTCCGCCTTCGGTTGGCTCGAAGAGCATGTGATGGGGAGTGCGCGGGATCTGCGGCTCGACATGGTTCGCCGTGTCGACAGGTACGGGCGATTCGGCATCTTCCATCCGGTAAATGCGGCGGGAGAGCCAATCCATGTCCATGCGAAGGTTCTGGTGGTCGACGACCGGCTGATCCGTATCGGTTCTTCGAACATCAACAATCGCTCCATGGGCTTCGACACGGAATGCGACCCGGCAATCGAGGCGTCCGGGGCCGAGGGGGCGGCCATCATCGCGACAATGCGAGACGACCTGCCGTCCGAACATCTCGATTGCGACGCATCGGCCTTGAGAGAGGCGGCTAGAGAGTGTCCGATCTTCTGTGTATGAGGTTGCCGGTCCATTCTGACCCCAAGGGGGAGATGGACGATGACGAAGAAG
>NZ_CANLTQ010000082.1 GCF_947494025.1 uncultured Jannaschia sp. | reverse complement strand
CGAAGGGCCCGAGGCCCATGGTCTTCATGTATGAAGGGCTTGCCCGGCCCACATGAACGAGGCCCGGTCGCCGGTCGGCGGATTCGCCAGCGAAGGACCCGTTGCGCCCGGTTGACGGGGTGCCTGGGCGGGGCATCTTTTCGGGCGCAGCAAGCCTCACCACCCGACGGAGGATCGCATGGCCCAAGGTTTTCTGGCCAACTGGGCCGACGCGGCGCTGACCACGGCGGGGTTCTTCTGGACCGCCTTCTTGACCTTCGGCCTGGGCTACCTGATCTCGGCGATGATCCAGGTCTTCGTAACGCAGGCGCGCATGCGGCGCACCATCTCCGAGGAGGGGCCGCGCTCGGTGGCCCTGGCGACCTTCTTCGGCTTCGCGTCCTCGTCGTGCTCCTTCGCGCTGGCCACGACGCGCAGCCTGCTGTCGAAGGGCGCGGGGCTGGTGCCCTCGCTGGCCTTTCTGCTCGCCTCCACCAACCTCGTGATCGAGCTCGGCATCATCATTGCGGTGTTCCTGTCCTGGCACTTCGCGGTGGGCGAGTACCTGGGCGGCCTGCTCCTGATCCTCTTCCTGTGGGGCATCGTGCGCCTCAGCCGGCCCCGCAAGCTCGTCGAGCGGGCGCGAGGGCGTGGAGGAGGACGAGGAGGAGACGCCCGACTGGCGTCGCCTGATCCGCCGGCTCGAGGGCTGGACGCGCGTGGCGCGCGCCTACTGGATGGAATGGGGCGTGGTGTGGAAGGACGTCACGGTCGGCTTCACGCTGGCAGGCATGATCGCGGTGTTCGTGCCCAACGCGTTCTTCACCTTCATCGGCTCAATGGGGAACATCCCGCCGGCCGCGGTGCTGCTCAAGAACGGGGTGAGCATGGCCGGGATCATGACCTTCATCTTCTCCGACCTCGTGGTGTTCCCCGTGCTGCGGGTGAACGCGAGTTACTACGGCTGGCCGATGGCGCTCTACATCGCTGGCGTGTTCCTCGCCGCGCTCGTCATGACCGCGCTGATCGTGCACTACGCCGTCGTGCTGGTGGGTCAGTTGCCGGGTGACACGGCAGGTGGACCGACGTCCGGAGAAAACGGGACGCCAGAGCAGGCCGAGGGGCGGCAGGCAGGGCAGGAGGCGAGCGACTCGACCACCAAGGGTGACGATGCAGGGCGAAGCGCGAACGGTGAAGGCGGCGAGCCCAGTGTGGAGGAGCGGCCCGAGCGGCGCTTCGCGATCGACTACACCTTCTTCCTCAACGCCGTCTTTTCGGCGCTCAGCGCCGCGTTCGGATGGCTCGCTTGGCGGCAAAATGGGAGCGGCGACGCAAAGGATGACGCTGAGAAGAAGGACAGTCAGGAAGATGAAGAAAACGACGGGTCAAGTGACGGGGGTGGTCAGGGCTGGCTCGAGCGCACGTTGTTCCGGCTCGCCATGGCATCCTACGCATGGGTTGCCATCGGGCTCGCCTTGTTCGCCTTCGGCGTCTCTCGCGGCACGTAAGGAAGCTCGGCAACCTTTCTATTACATAATATTAGCCATTAGTTTTGGATTGTAGGCGCAAAATTAAACTGTTCCCATGTGCAAAGTAGGAGTGTCACGCTTCCCCGTTTGACGATCAGGTTGGGAGTGCGACTGTGGGATGGATTGTGACGAGCGCGCGCGCGTTGAACCGGATCGAGGTCCTTGGTCAGGTGGTCCAGGGTCGGATGACCGCGACGAACGCGGCGACCCTGCTGGGCCTCGGTCGCAGGCAGGTTCAGAGGCTGAGGAAGGCTTTCGAGGCCGAGGGTGCGGCGGCGATCCGGCACAGGGCCCGCGGCCGGGGTCTCGAACAACCGGATCGATCCGGGCATCCGGGAGTTCGCCGTCACGCTGGTCCGGGAGCGCCATGCGGATTTCGGACCGCCCCTGGCGGCCGGGAAGCTGTTCGAACAGCATGATCTGAAGGTCTCGCGCGAGACCCTGCGCGAATGGCGACAGGCCGATGGGCTCTGGCTCGCACGCCAGCAGCGCCGGACGTTCCATCAGCCTCGATTGCGCCGGGAGGCTCTGGGCGAACTGGTGCGGACCGGCGGCTCGGATCATCGCTGGTTCGAGGACCGCGGGCCGCCCTGCACGCTGCTCGTGTTCGTCGACGACGCGACGAGCAAGCTGATGCAGCTGCGTTTCGTGCCGTCCGGGAGCACGTTCAGCGACGTCGAGGCATTGGAGCTGTACCTGGCCAACCACGGTCGGCCGGTCGCCTTCTACAGCGACAAGCACACGGTGTTTCGTGTCGCCAGACAGGCAGCGAGAACAGGTCACGGCATGACGCAGTTCGGTCGTGCCCTGAACGGGCTGAACGTCGGGATCCTGTGCGCGAACAGCTCCCGGGCCAGGGGCCGTGTCGAGCGTGCGAACCGGACGCTGCAGGATCGCCCGGTCAAGGAACTGCGGCTCGCGGGCATCTGCAGCATCGCGGCGGCGAACGCGTTCCTTCCCGGCCTCAGGGATCGCCACAACGCCCGCTTCGCCAAGGTGCCGCGCCGGCCCGACGACCTGCACCGGGCGCTGAATGTCGAACCCGCTCGCTTGCACGACGTTCTCTGTCCGAGGGACCAGCGCTATGTTGGCGCACAGCTCTCCCTGTCGTACGAGCGCAAACGGATCATCCTCGAGGAGAACGACGTCACCTGCGGTCTCGCGGGCAGGTACGTCGATACCCATGTCTTCCCGGACGGTCGGCTGGAAGTCCGCTGGAAGGGCGTCCGCTTGCCCTACAGGGTCTTCGACAAGGATCAGCGCGTCACCCATGCCGCGATCACCAGGAACAAGCACCTGAGCGCGGTCCCGGAGTTCATCGAGGCAGAACAGGACAAGGCCCCGCCGAAAGCCCGGGGAGTGTCAAGAGTTCTGTGTATCCGGCGGCCGGTCCGGTTACGTGGCGGCCGCTCTCAGCCCCTGACGGGGGAGAAGCGGTCCTTG
>NZ_CANLTQ010000081.1 GCF_947494025.1 uncultured Jannaschia sp. | reverse complement strand
GGTCCGCAACCGCACGGTACATCCGGGTGAGGGAACACCGGCGGACGCGAGGGACTTCAGGTTTCGAACCGTTGTATCAGCGAAAGAGATTGCATGAAGGCCGTAGTCTTTCACGACGTGGGCGATATCCGCCTCGACGACGTTCCCGATCCCGGGATCGAAGCCCCGACCGATGCGGTGATCCGCATCACGACCTCCGCCATCTGCGGCACGGATCTGCACATGGTCCGCGGAACCTTCGCGGGCATGAAGCCGGGCACGATCCTCGGCCACGAGGCCGTGGGCATCGTCGAGGAACTCGGCCCGATGGTGCGGAACTTCGAGGTCGGCGATCGGGTGGTGATCTGCTCGACCATTGCCTGCGGTGCGTGCTCCTATTGTCGGGCGGGATGTCACTCCCAATGCGACAACGCCAACCCGAACGGCAACCGCGCGGGCACATCGTTTTTCGGCGGCCCGGAGCCGACCGGGCCCTTCAACGGTTTGCAGGCTGAGAAGGCGCGCATTCCTTACGCTCACACCACGATGGTCAAGGTGCCCGACGAGGTCACGGACGATCAGGCGATCCTGACATCCGATATCTTTCCGACCGGTTATTTCGGTGCCGATGCCGCCGACATCGAACCCGGCGACACCGTTGCGGTCTTCGGCGCCGGGCCCGTCGGACTTTTCGCCATCATCTCAGCCAGGCTCCTCGGGGCCGGACGGGTGATCGCGGTGGACGAACACGACGACCGGCTGGCCAAGGCGCGGGAGCTTGGTGCAGAGACCGTCAACTTCTCGAAGGAGGACCCTGTCGAGACGATCGTCGAGATGACCAATGGCATCGGCGTCGACCGGGTCATCGATGCCGTCGGTGTGGACAGCCAGCACGCGCATGGTGGACCGGCCAAGGACGAGGCGGAGGAGAAGTCCGGGACCTTCGATGCACAGGTCGACCGGGTGGCGCCCGAGCAGAACGTGCAGGGCGATCTCTGGAAGCCGGGCGATGCGCCGAGCCAGGCGCTCGAATGGTCGGTGCGGGCGCTGGCGAAGGCCGGCACCCTGTCGATCATCGGGGTCTATCCGCCGACGATGCAAAGCTTTCCGATCGGCGAGGCGATGAACAAGAACCTGACGATGAAGATGGGGAACTGTCCGCATCGCCGGTACATTCCTTACCTTCTTGACCTGATCCGGTCGGGCACTGTCGATCCCGTCAAGGTGCTGAGCCAGGTCGAGCCGATCGGAACCGCGATCGAGGCCTTCGAGACCTTCGACAAGCGCGCGCCCGGCTGGATCAAGGTCGAGCTCGAGGCGGCGGAGTAAATGGCCGGCCGGCTTTCCCGCAGGTCCGGCCCCGGCGATCAGGAGACATGACATGACCTACCTACCGCGCCCTGCCGGCGTCCTTGCCACCCTGTTCTGCCTCGGCACCGCCACGACGGCGGTGGCGCAGGAGCAACCCGCCGAGGCGCAACCCGAACTGACCGAAGTGGCGAGCTTCGACCATCAGGTGACCGGCGTGACGGTCAGCGCGGACGGGCGCATCTTCGTCAACTTTCCGCGCTGGACCGAGGACGTGGAGATCTCCGTGGCCGAGCTCGTCGACGGCGCGCCGCAGCCCTATCCGAACGCGGAATGGAACGGCTGGAACAATCTCGAGAGCGCCGATGTCTCGGCCGAGGATCACTTCGTCAGCGTGCAGAGCGTCGTCACGGACGGCGACGGCAGCCTCTGGGTCCTCGATCCCGCGGCCCCCGCCACCGGCTTCATTGTCGAGAACGGCCCGAAGCTCGTCGAGATCGACCTCGCCAGCGACGAGGTGGTGCGCGTCATCGCCTTCGGCCCCGATGTCGCACCGCAGGGCAGCTATCTCAACGACGTGCGGTTCAGCCCGGATGGCGAGCACGCCTACATCACCGATTCCGGCCCCGCCGACGCGCTCGTCGTCGTCGATCTCGAAACCGGGGAGGGGCGGCGCGTCCTCGAGGATCATTTCTCGGTCGCCGTCGATCCGGACGTCACCGTCACCCATGCGGGCGCGCCCGTCCGCCGGCCGGACAATCGCGGCGCCGCCTTCGCGGCCGACAGCATCGCGCTCTCGTCCGATGGCAGCACGCTGTTCTGGAAGCCGCTCACCGGCACGACGCTTTACTCGATCCCGACCGAGGTGCTGACCGATCCGGGCCGCTCCGCGAACGAGGTCGCGGCGGCGGTGCTCGACCGCGGCGAGGTCGGCATCACCGATGGCCTCTGGATGGACGACGCGGGCCGCATCTACCTCTCGAACGTCGAGGACGACGCGGTCCGGCGCTGGCAGGACGGAGAGGTCAGCTTGGTTCTGCAGGACGACCGGCTCCGCTGGCCCGATACATTCAGCGAGGGACCGGACGGCACGATCTACGTGACCACCTCGCGGATCATGGACATGCCTTGGTACAAGCCCGAAAACCCGCGGATCGTCGCGACGACCCTTTGGTCGTTCGAGCCAGAAAATTGACCCTGATACATCCGTTTGAGGACGTGGACTGCAGCCCGGTTGGAACGGAGCAGATGCACGCCAGCCGTGTTCGGGGCAGATTGGAGCGACCGTTCTAAAGTTTATGTAGGAAGAACGCCTTGGAGGGCAAACTCGGTTGCGCGAAGCAAGATATGAAATGCGACGCAGCCTGATTTCCAACCATCAATCGAAGGACTCAATTCTATGACTTCATCTTTCATGTTCCGTCTTCGTTCTTCCACGTATTCGAAGGCAGGCATCCTCACCCTCGCTGCGCTTGTCGGTCTGAGCCTTGCCCACGGGGCATCCGCAGCCCCCGTACTCTACGGGCTCGGCGACTCGGTGACCTTCGGGGAGGATGACCTCCGCTACGAGCCTTCGGACGGCGACCGCGGTTATGTCGGTCGCTTCGCCGACGCACTCGCCGCGCGGGAAGGGGAGCGGCCCATCGTGCGGAACTTCGCCATCGACGGCGAGACGGCGTCGAGCTTCATGACCGGCAACGGGCGCACGCCGCCGGTGGTGGGCCGTACCGATGACATCCT
>NZ_CANLTQ010000080.1 GCF_947494025.1 uncultured Jannaschia sp. | reverse complement strand
GGCTTGCTCATGCGTCCCGCCTAACCGCATGGATTCACCATGTGAATCGTCCGAAGTCAGAGTTCTGCAACAATGCCCATCAGAGCCCTCGGAGGCGGGAATTGCCATGCGCGACGTCGGGGCCTTCGAGGCCAAACTGCATCCTTCCGAACGGGGAGCCGCCGTCGGGGCCGATGAGCAGGCACGCATCATGCGCCGCGGCCGCCCTGTGGCGCGGCTCTTATCGGCAGCGGGGATCTCTCCGATGTCCCGGCGCCGCAGGAAACCTTGCATGGACAGTGCGCCGGTCGCACAACCCCGGCCGGAATTCTGGACGCACGCGTCATGCGCCGCCGAGGAGATGACCGCGACGCGGGCCGGTCGCTTGATCCGCTCAACAGGCTTGAGATTGCGTACGCATCGATCTCTTCATGTCGGCGGACGCGGATCTCGCCAGGTTCGCCTCGGGACGGAACGGAAAGGCCCGGCACCGGGGGCCGGAAAGCTCCATCCGCCAGAGCGATCACATCGATCATCATGCCAGCCCCTGCGAAGGCATGAAACGAAATCTTTGCGTCGGCGATCGACAATTCGTAATCTACGACGCTCAATTCCGTCGGAGACGATCCCCCCGTGAGACTTCTTCGCCTTCTAGGCCTTTTCGCAGCCTGCCTGTGTCCCGTACTCGCGGCGGCGGCGGCGGCGGCGGCGGCGGCGACGGTGATCGAGCGGGGCGACGTCCTGTCCGTCTCCATCGACGGCGAGGATGACCCCGATCGCAACGCCTCTGTCGATATCGACGGGATGATCACGCTTCCCGACATCGGAATTTTCGAGGCGGCGGGAGCCACCATCGCTGAAGTCACGGAACGGATCGAACGACGCCTGACGGTGCTTGATCTCATCGTTGAACCGAAGGTCACGGTCGAATTCGCATCCTACCGTCCGATCTATGTGGACGGTGCCGTCGCGGACCCCGGCAGCTTCGAATTCACCCCCGGCTTGAACGTCCGACAGGTCCTAGCGCTCGCCGGAGGCATTCATGGCAGCCAGCAGGAGGATTGGTCGGTGGTCGATCTCGCCCGCCTCTGGGCCGGGCTCCAATCCGGCGCGCGGCAGCTGGCGAGCATTGAGAGCGACATCGCTCGGTTGACGGCGGAACTAGACCGCGAAAAGACCATGAGGGCCCCCGACAAGTCGGGCACGGATCCCGAGGGCGTCCGCATCCGGCAGATCGACGAGGCCCTGCTCGAGGACCGCATCCTCGAATGGGAAGCCGATCAGTCGCATCTGCGCGACCTGCAAGGCCTTTATGAGTTCGAGCTGGAGATACTTGAGGAGCAGCTCGAATACCAGAACCGGGAAAGCGATCTTCAGAGCGCACAGGTCGAGAATGCGCGGACTCTGAACGAACGGGGCTTGGTCACGCAATCCAACCTGCAAAACATGGAGCGCGAGCAATCCCGGCTGGTGCGTGACCTGCTTGAGGCCGAAGCCTTCGCGGCCCGGGCTCGTCAGGGACAGGCCAATATCCTGCACGAACTCGAAAGCGCTAATTTTGAATGGCAGATTGCGATCCGGAAGGATATTCGACTAGCGCTGACGGAAAAAAGTCGCATCGAAGCGGAGATGGACGCCTACCGGATGAACCTAGCCTTGGCCGGACTCGCGCCTAGGGCCGAGGCAGGAACAGAAATCACGATCCACCGGGCAAGGGAGGGAGAATCGATCGCGCTGGAGGCCGCCATGAATACCGAAATTCTTCCTGGCGATGTGGTGGAAGTCGTGATCGAGGAGTTCGCCTCGCCCCGCTGAGGACTGGGACCGAGCGAAGTCGTCTGGATCGTATCGCGACGGAACACGGAAAGGCGCCTTCGGGATTCGTTAACGAAACCTTGACAGAAATAAATTTATGCTAAAAGCTAATGTTTGATTAGCGCACTACGATAACGCGTCGATCTGTCCAAGTCGGTTTCGTTCATTATACCTTTGGTAGTGTATTGTACAATGCCTCCCGTTTCGGATGATTTCTCCGACCCAGTCCTCAATTCGATCTGGAATTTCTCCGGGATTGCCGGATCCGCCGATCTGGGGGTTGACAGTTCGGACGGATATATCGAAATCAACTCGCCCGAGGGCGTGGCGGTCAACGCCTCCGGCGTCCTGACTACGCCGCGCCTGTTGCAGGACGTGGACGACGTCGATCTGCAGATCAGCGCCTCGTTCCTGAGCGAGCCGAGCCTACGTTTCCAGGAGCAGGGTCTACTGGTCGTCCAGGACAACCAGAACTGGATCCGGTTCGATCTCGCCTTCACCGGCGTCTTTCTCAAGATCATCGTCGGCGTGATCGAGGATGGTCAGACGACCTATCCCCTGTTCCGCACGGCCGCCCCGGGAACGATGCAGGATCTCCGGATCGCCCGCGAAGGCGACGATTGGACCTTTTCCTACAGCCAGGATGGCGAGACCTGGACCCCGATATATTCGTTGACCCATGAGATGGAGGCCTCGCAGCTCGGGTTCTTCGCGGGGAGCACGGCGTTCGAGGGCGCGCCGCCAGGCTACACCGCGCGGGTAGATTACTTCGAGAGCGCGTCGGATCCTCTGGTGAACGAGGATGGCGACGTGACGCCGGTGGAGCATGCGCCGGCGGCCGGCGACGACGCGCTGGAGACGGCGGCGGCGACGGCGCTGGCCTTCGACGCGGAGGCGCTTCTGGTCAACGACACGGATGCGGATGGCGACGCGCTGACCGTCACCGGCACCACCGCGCCGGCCAACGGCACGCTGACCCGGGACGGCGCCAGCTTCGTCTACACCCCCGCCGCGGGCTTCGCCGGCACCGACAGCTTCGACTACACGGTGAGCGACGGCGCGCTGGAAGACACCGCCACCGTGCGCATCAAGGTGGGCGAGCCGGAACCGCCGGCGGGGGCCGCGCCGGTCTCGGACGATTTCTCGGACGGCACGCTCGACGCGATCTGGACCGCGGCGGGGCCGGCGGGGGTGAGCGTGGGGCTCGGCGCGGCGGACGGTCACGGCTATCTGGAACTG
>NZ_CANLTQ010000079.1 GCF_947494025.1 uncultured Jannaschia sp. | reverse complement strand
TCCCCCGTCAGGGGCTGAGAGCGGCCGCCACGTAACCGGACCGGCCGCCGGATACACAGAACTCCTGACACTCCCGGAAGTGGCCGCGTGCGCGCACCGTCCGTCGAAGCTTCGAGTTCAGCGCCTCGATCGGGTTCGTAACCGGTATGAGGATCTCGGTGCCGATGTCCGGCTGGGATCTTCGGAACCTGGTATATGCTGCGAGCATCCGGGACAGAGGCACCGGGAGCACGAAGGTGCGGGCAGGCCGATGCACACGATGAGCTGCGAGCTCGTGTTAGTAGCTGGCCGCCTCTGCGACTCGCCCGGTTGCGCCGAGAGCGCGAATCCGTAGTTGTCGTGTCGCCCGCCGCTCCCGCTGTTTTCAACTGGCAGGGGAGGCGCGCATGCGACGCGTGATTGGCATCGACATCCACCGGACCTTCGGGGAGGTTGGTGATCCGGGAGAATGGCCTGACCCGACACGAGGGCCGGATCGAGATGACCCGCACGGCCCTGGAGGGGTTCGGCAGACAGCTTTTGAAGACGGACGAAGTCGTGATCGAGGCGACCGGGAACTGCATGGCGGTCTCGCGCGTGCTGACGCCCTATGTGAAGCGGGTGGTGATCGCCAATCCGCTGCAAGTGAAGGCCATCGCCCATGCCCATGTGAAGACCGACAAGGTCGATGCAGGCACGCTGGCGAGCCTGCACGCTGCCGGCTACCTGCCGGAGATCTGGACCCCGGATGCGGCGACGGAGCGGATGCGCCGGCTCGTCGCGCGCCGCTATCAGGTCGTGCGGCACCGGACCCGGATCAAGAACGAGGTGCATTCCATCCTGCACGCACACCTGATCCCGAAATGCCCGCATGCCGATCTCTTCAACAAGCGCGGTCGCGACTGGCTTTCCCGTCAGCCGGTACCGGAGGACGAGCGGGCCGCAATCACGCGCCATGTCCGCGAACTGGACCGGCTCGGGGAGGATCTTGCCGTGCTCGATCGGGACATCGCTCAGGACGCGCTGGACGACGAGGCGATCCGACGGCTTCTGACCATCACCGGAGGCAATCTGGTCGAGGCGGCAGGACTGATGGCGGCGATCGGCAGCATCGACCGGTTCAGCTCTCCGCAGAAACTGGTGAGCTACTTCGGCTTGAACCCGCGGGTCCGCCAGTCCGGTCTCGGCGCCGCCCACCACGGTCGCATCAGCAAGGCCGGGCGCAGCCACGCGCGTGCCATGCTGGTCGAGGCCGCCTGGGCAGCGGCGAAGGCGCCGGGGCCGTTGCGCGCCTTCTTCATCCGCGTCCGGGCGCGCCGTGGCCATCAGATCGCCGCTGTCGCCGTGGCGCGCAAGCTGGCCGCACTCTGCTGGCACATGCTAACGAAGCAGGAGGACTACCGCTGGTCCCGCCCCAGCCTCGTCGCTCACAAGCGCCGGTCCATGGAACTGGCGGCCGGCCAGCCGCAGAAGAAGGGCAACAGGCGGGGCGCAACCTACGCCTACAACGTGAAGGAAATGCGCCATCAGGAGATGCAGATCGCCGAGCGCGCGCAGGAGAGCTACGAGCGCCTCGTCGCCGCCTGGCGCTCGCATCCGTCAACGAACGGCGGATATGCGGCCGCCTCAAACCGGCAGGGACTGAACAGGCTGCCCGGCGGCGCTTCCAGCTGACGCGCCACGCTTCGCCACGAGGTCGACCGCACGACAGAAGAGTAGTGGAAACGTGCAGGAAAGTCTTGTCGATCCCATCCGTGGTGTAGATGATCCGGCGCACACCCTCGGGAAATGCGAAGAACGGGATGACCGGATCCCGGTTCCGCCGCCATGCGGGGCCGATCGCGGGGTATTTCGTACCCCACGGGCCGTCCTCGAAGGCGTCCCGTGACAAGGCGGCTGCATCGGCGTCCCTGACCCGGTAGACGGTCCTGAGCGATCGGGGACCAGAGCAGGATCGGACGATCGGCGAGGGCGGGAGCGCCGATCCCGATGCGCAAGACCCGCGCCAGGCATGCCCCCGATGCGGCGGTGCGATGGTAAGCATCCGGCGCAGGCCGCGGTCACGCGGCTCGGCGATGCTCTGAGAGCTGCCAGTTCCACGGGAGCAGGTTCGGCGCCTGCGAGGCGGTCATCTCGGGGAGCCGGCCGAGGACATCGGCCAACCAGGCCTGGGGATCGATGTCGTTCATCTTGGCGGTGAAGATCAGGGAATACATGAAGGCGGCGCGCGCGCCGCTGCGCTCGGAGCCGGCGAACAGCCATGACGTCCGTCCGAGGGCCGCGCCGCGCAGGGCGCGTTCCGCCGCGTTGATCGTCAGGCAGATCCGGTCGTCGTCGAGAAAGTGGGCGAAGGCTTCCCAGCGGTCTGCCTTGACCATGTAGGCGATCGCCTCGGCGACGGGGTTGTGCTTCGACATCGTGCCCTGTTCGGCGC
Organism: uncultured Jannaschia sp.; assembly: GCF_947494025.1. GTDB lineage: Bacteria > Pseudomonadota > Alphaproteobacteria > Rhodobacterales > Rhodobacteraceae > Jannaschia. Next base: position 875 of record NZ_CANLTQ010000079.1, on the reverse strand, counting down.
GCATCCAGCCGTGGAGGTTGTCGACCAGCGGCCGGACGAGGCGCTGCCGCGCTTCGAGCCGCGCCGCGGCGTCCAGACCGTTGAGGCCGCGCTCCACGTCGAAGATCGCGTCGATCCGGGTCACGGCCTTCAACGCCACGGGCGATATGTCATGGGCGTGCTTCCCCTTCCGGATATTTCCCCTGATGTCGGCCAGTTCGAAGAACTTCCGGCGGGCGTGGCTCCAGCACAGTGCGCTGATGACCGGACCGCGATCGCGATCGCCGCGGTAGAGATCGTTGTATCCGCCATAGGCATCCATTGCCCGGCAATGGTTTGCTTGCAAACCATGAGAGGGGGCCTGGAGGACGCCCTGCCATCCCGAGAGATGCCGGTTGGGGTGGGCCATCTCTCTGTCTCGCGAGAAGTAGAACAGTGCCGCGGGCGGCGCGTCGCCGGCGAAGGGCCGGTCATCGCGGACTTGAGGCAGAGCCGGGCGGTCTTCGTTCCGCCCTTTGCCAGGAGCGGGACCGTGGTGTCATCCCCATGCAGCCGCTCAGCCCTCAGGACATGGTCGCGGATCAGCGCATGGACAGGCGCGAGCGCGGCGGCGCAGGCGCCAACCTGGTCGGCCAGGGTCGAGAGGCTGAGATCGACACCCTCCCGGGCATAGCGCTCGGCCTGCCGGTTCAGCGGCTGATGCTGGCCGCTCGCGGGGTCGCTCGGACCGGCGGCGCTTCCCCGCTCGCTCTCGAAAAGCATCATCGCCAGCAAGTTCGGGCCAGCCCATCCGCGCGGCGTTGCGTGGAACGGCGCAGGCGGTTGGCTGATTTTCTCGCAAGCCCGGCAAGTGAACTTCTCGCGGACGGTCTGGATCACCTTCCACTGTCGCGGAA
>NZ_CANLTQ010000078.1 GCF_947494025.1 uncultured Jannaschia sp. | reverse complement strand
GTGTTTCACAGACCCACCTTGGCACAACGCGATGCCGCTGGCGGGGCCATCCACACCATCAATGGCGCCACGATGGCACGTCTCTGGCTCGACGCGACCTACGTAAAGGTGCGCAAGGGCGGGCGGATCGTTAGTCGAGCGGCGGTAATCGCGTGCCCTGCGGGCATCCGTCAACGAGGACGGCAAGCGCGAGCTTTCCGGCGTCGCCACCGGGCCTTCCGAGGCGCTCAGGAGCTTTCGCCGCGCCACCGGCGCGACGGTCCCCTGCACCGTTCTGGACGGACTTCCTCCGATCTCTCGTCGACCGTGGCCTGCGCGGCGTGCTGGAGTTGACCGGCTTTCACGGACGCCCCGAGAGTTCAGCCGGAGGTGTCCACGATGTCCCGCTACCGCCCCGCCTACCCGCCGGAGTTCCGGCGCCAGCTGGTCGACCTGGTCCGGTCCGGCCGCACACCCAAGGAGTTGTCGCGTGAGTTCGAGCCGAGCGCGGCGTCGATCGCCGGTTGGGTCCGGCGCGCCGACGCCCGTGACGGCAAGCGTCCCGATGTCCTGACGACGGCCGAGCGCGAGGAGCTTGCCCGCCTGCGCCGCGAGAACCGCCAGCTCCGGCAGGAGAGGGCCATTCTGGCAAAGGCTACGGCCTGGTTCGCGGCGGCCCCGAACGGGCGTACCAACTGATGCGGACGAACCAGGCCACGCACCCCGTCCGCATCATGCTGGGCGTGTCGGCCTCGGACTTCTAGGCTTGGCGCGACCGGCAGCCGTCGGAACGGCAGAGAAGCGATGCTGCCCTTCAGCGCCGCATCCGGACGATCCACGCCGTGTCCCATGGCACCTATGATGCCCCGCGCATCCAGGCCGAACTGCGGGTCGAGGGTGTACATGTGGGGCGCAAGCGCGTCGCCCGGCTGATGCGCGAGGCCAAGATCGCGGGCGTCAGCCGAAGGCGTGGGGCCGTCCCCACCACCGTCCGTGTGATGGAGCGAACCTCCGCCGGGGGGGATCTTGTCCGCCGAGACTTCTCAGCCGACGGCCCCGACAAGCTCTGGCTAGCCGACATCACGTTCATCCCAACGGCGGCGGGCTTTCTGTTCCTCGCCGTCGTCCTCGATCCCTGGTCGAGACGGATCGTGGGCTGGGCCTTTTCCCATGACCTGCGCACGCAGATCGTCCTCGATGCGCTCGACATGGCGCTGGCGGCCCGCAAACCAAAGGATATCATACATCATTCGGATAAGGGCGGGCAAGGCGGTCTAAACCGGTCGTCGCAACGCTTGTATTCTGCGTTGTAGCAAGCAGCTTGTCCAAGGCCTCGGCAGGCGTTTTCCACCCCAGCGTCTCACGCGGCCTGCCGTGGCAGATCATGCCCGCAAGACGGTCCTCGACGCACCGCCTCAGGCCGTCGTTGCGCTCGATCTTCGTGGGACGTGGGCGCCGACCTGCCCGCTCGGAATGCCATTACGCCGTGGTAGCCCGGTACGCCAAGCCGCCGCTGCGCGTCGCAGCGTTCCGGCGCAACTCACGCGAGATGGCGGACGGCGCACGGCCCAGACGCCGGGCGATCTTGCGCACGCCATGATCCTGCACCTTGAGCAGCGCGATCTCCTCGCGCTCGGCAAACGACAGATAGCGCCCCGAGGGCGAAGGCGCCCACGGCGCCAGATGCGATGGTGGCATACCGCCGGCCTCCCGAAACCACCGCGATCCTACCGCCGGAGCCACACCCGCGCAGCGGCGCCCTCAACCGTCGACCCGAAGCCTGCTTCCGTGCCCACATTGCAACCCTCCGTCTCGAAGCGTTGCGACGACCGTTTGAGACCGCCTTCGAACTCTTCAACACGGGCCGCAAGCGGCGACAGGTCGAAGCCGTAGGCTTCGACGATGCGTCCCTCACCGTCCCTGCGGCCCCATCACTTGCCATTGGGGCTATCCTTGAAAGAGATCACGCTGATCTCAGCAAGGCGCCGCGCGTGGCGCTTGAGCGCGGAAAGCCCGTCTGCTCCATCAAATAGGCGTTCGACGCCCAGACGATCGGGCGCTGCCCCTCCTCCCAGTCCTGGGCTTGCGTGAAGGCCCCCAACGTATCGAGGAGCATCATGTCGCCGCCCTTCAGGCCGATATGTGCCCCCACGCGCTTCACCACAACGAAGGCCCGTGTTTTGGGCACTGCTACCCGTTCTCCGGCTTGGGCAAGTTGCTCAGCAACCCCAAGACCCGGTGTCGGCTTGCGCCAACCTGTATGTTTCATGCCGGTATCTCACCTCCGGTTATGTGGAGGCAAAAGAAAGCCGTTCACTCAAGAGCGTTCGTCGTTGACAGTGAATCCTGAGAGACTTGTCTTTAAGACGACCAAACCATTAAGGTCAGCTCTCAGGCCACGCCGCTTGGGGGCTTTTCTTTTGACTTTACTTCGATTGACGTTCCTTTTTGTTCCTTGCCTCGTCGTTCTGGAGAATATGCCGCTGATATTGTCGTCAGTCGGTTTCCCTCCCCGAGCCTTCGGCGCTCAAGTAGTCGGCGACTAAATCTCCGAGCTTCTCGAGACGCTCTTGATCTATCGGCACACCTGCAACCTTGATGGATAAGTTTCCATCGACTGAAGTCGCCAAAAGATTTCGGTTGCCCACCTTGCGTTTGACCGTCAGCTTTCTGGGCTTTGCCTTCGGTTTGGGCTTGGGTTTGTTCGCCTCTCTAAGCTCGCTAAGGCTTCCTGCAAATCACGAAAGCTCATGTCGTAGACATTTCCGAACACGTTCAGGATTTGATCCTGCGCGGCGAAGACAGACCTCGCTCGTGAGACTAGGCTCTCATGCACGCCAATTTTCTTCGCGAAAGCCACAACTGTCAGCTTGTCTGCGCCAGAAGCCAGCGTTTTATACAATTCACCAATCGAAACCAAATGCTCGAATGGGCTGAGATTCTCGCGCTCCTCATTCTCGCGGAACCGCAGAAACAACATCTCAAACTTGCTGTTCTCGGCGTTTCGCGCGTCCGGCGAAGCGAGGATTGCACGAAGAGGGCCTTGTTGCACGAAGCCTGTCCGGGATTCACATGGCGAGTCCAGCGGCATAGCTGGACGGCATGTTCAAGCCTGCCCCGACCCGCTACCGAACCCTGAAGTGGTCCGCCTTTAACGCCGCGCTTCGTAAGCGCGGATCGCTGACCGTTTGGTTCGACCCATCGACGCCGTGGCGCGCGGCGTCTTCGGGCAAGCGTGGCGCGCAGCCGATCTACAGCGGTGAGGAGGATCAGGAAAGGCCCCAGCGGGGCGTTTCCCCGACGAACCTCGAGGTCCGGGCAGTCGAGATCACCGGGAGC
>NZ_CANLTQ010000077.1 GCF_947494025.1 uncultured Jannaschia sp. | reverse complement strand
ACCACCGTGTCGCCGGGCAGGTCGAGCCGGTCGAGAAAGCCCGGCGCGGTCTCGGTCGGGTACTTCTTGAAGGTGAACATCGCGCCGAAGCGCAGATCGTCCTCGTCGCTGCCCAGCACGACGAAGCTGTCGCCCCGGAAGTCCACGCGGCTGTCAACGAGGAGGTTGCCGATCGGCGTGAAGGCCGCGCCCGGCGTGAGCGGCGCGTACTTGCCGGTCACGGCCGTCCGCAGGAGCCCGAGCCAGCGGCCGTCCGCGAGCGTCAGCCGCTCGGGCCGGGCCGGCGTCAGGGCCTGCATCAGATTGGTGGTGATCTCGTTCAGCAGGGCGATGCGGCGACCACGCTCGGCGCGCAGGTCGCGCTTCGCGCCGCCGGTGATCCGTGCCCAGAGACCGGCCAGCTTGGGAGGTCGCACGACCACGGAGACCATCGATACCCGCTCGCGCAGCGTCCCGCCGGAGACGAGGCCCTGCCATTGCCGGTCGATGCGCGCGGCGAGGCCCTCGCCCGCGACGGGCGGCAGCGTCGGCCGGGTCTCGTGCGAGACGCGGTGGACATAGAACGCCACGTCGGGCCGGGATTGCGCGATCGAGGCCGCGAACGTCCGTGCCAGATCATCGACGAACGTCGCGTCCGCCGTGTCCGCCGCGATGCCCGCGACAAGGAACGACGCCATCACGTCGCCGTCGCGCAGCATGATGACGTCCGCGCCCACGCCGGTCACGTAGGGAAGATAGCAGGCCAGCATGTGTTCGCGCTTCAGCCCCGGCGGATCGACCGCGCGACGGCCGAGCCCTTGCTTCACGTCAAGCATGGTAAGTGTTCCCTTGGCCCCGGACGGCGCCCGGCGTCGGCGGGGTCTTCCCGAGGCTGGCGAAGATCACGTCGAGGAACCGGGCGTCGTAGTTCGCCAGCGCCCGGAGGGCGGCGTAGCCGAGGGCCGCGCTTCCGATGAGCCACAGGAACGAGAGCGACACGATGTAGCCGCCGACCACCACGAGAAACAGGATCACGAGATAGGTCATCGGCAGGCCGGCCATCGAGACCGGCCGCGTGAGCGCCAGGAAGCACGGGTTCCGCATGGATCAGGCGGTCGTGCCGATGCCGCCGAGGATCGTGGCCGCGCCGAACAGGATCACCAGCCCGAGGACGACCGAGCCCGCGAAGAGCCAGTTCATCCGGCCCATCAGGAACAGGAGGCCGACTGCGCACAGGGCGACGAGGCCGATGGCCTTGCCGGTCGTGCCGGTCAGCGCCGTCCCGAGCGTGGTGAAGAACGTGTTGATGGGCGAGAGGTCCTGCGCGAAGACCGGCGAGGCCGCGCAGACCGCGAGCGCGAGCGCCACGGCCCCGATGCGGCGGGTGGAGGGGGTCAGTATTGCCATACCGAAGAATCCTTCTGACTTCTGGTGGAGCGAACGGTCTGTCCCGTTCGGGGGGATACGGGCGCGGGATTCACGGTTTGTACCGAAGCCACCGCGGCCGTGATCCTGGCGACGTAGGCCCGCGTCTCCCGGAAGGGGGGCACGCCGCCATACTGCGCCACGCGATGCGGCCCGGCATTGTAAGCCGCGAGCGCGAGGTGCACGTCGCCGAAGCGGTCGAGCTGCGCCGCGAAGTAGCGGGCGGCGCCGTCGAGGTTCTGTTCCGGGTCCCACGGATCGCGCACGCCGAGCGCGCGCGCCGTGTCCGGCATGAGTTGTCCGAGGCCCTGCGCGCCCTTCGGTGACAGCGCCCGGGGATTGAAGCCGCTCTCGGCACGGACCAGTTCGACGAAGACCTGCGCGAAGGTGAGGGCGTCGAGACCGGCGCGGCGCGGACCTTCGCCGCCGGCGTGCCGCAGCGCGACTTGTTCGGCCATGTCGCGGTAAACGGCGCGAGAGGCTGCAATGCGCGCCGGACGGGTCGGCTGCGTTTGTGCCCGCGCGCTCAGCGAGTCCTTCACGACCACGCGCCCGTCGCGGGTGTATTCGTAGACGGTGGCGTAGCTCGGAACCGCCATCGCGAAGCACAAGAGGGAGAAAGTGGCAACGCGGATCACCAGCTAAGCCCCGTTGTCCAGTAGATCGCGACGGTAATTCCGGAAATGAGAACCGCTAGCGTGATCCAGACCGGCGGAGCACTCACGAAGAACGATCCGAACAGCGTCAGCAGAACCGTCAATGCCTGCGGATAGAACGGCACGGCGATTATGAGACCAACGATGGTTGCGATCGACAGGACCGGCGTGACCGCTAGGAAGACACCCGCGACAATTCCGAGAATGGGTCCGAGACCCATCCAGAGAATCGCCCATCCGATCGTCCACGGAGTTGCGATCAGATCGTCGTAGGTGCCGGCCGCCCAAACTGCGGCCAAGTAAGGCGGCATAAGAAGGGCGAAAAGAGCAAGGCGACGAGCGAAGGGCGACCGGCTGCTTGGATGACTAGGATACTTATCGTTTAGTTCTGCTCGCCAGGTTTCTAGCTCGAGATGCGGGGAAAGGTCGTCCAGTTCCACCTGGATTGACTTCAAGCGTGGCCTTTTAGTCGTCGTCTTCGACATCCACAGAGGCTGCATTTGCTGGCTTGAAGTAGGGAACCTCCAGCGTGGGTCCGTCAGGGTAGAGGCTCTTGTGGTAGTTGAAGAGCGCTTCTGCCGTTCGGATGCGCTTCGGCATGTCTGTCGAAGAGATATGAACCTGCTTCTCGATTCCATCGTAGCGAAGCAGGAAGACCTCCCACTCGATCCGGCCGGAACCAGCATCGACGGGTTTGTAAATGACCTTCCCGCCATCTGATTCCACGTATCCGCGAACGTGTGCGCCATAGAGTTTCTTCTCGTCTTCTTGGCCTGCCATCTCGTGTACGTCCCTCATGGTTTTGTTTCCACACCAGGGACGATTAGCGCATAGCCGCGGGTTGCCTCAATCGCGATCATACAAGCCATCTATCAGGATACAAGTCAATCTGTTCGATATAGGGTGCGCAGATTCTTGTAGCCGTCAAACCAGCCTACATAGGTTATAGAAATATACAGGCTCGATAGCCTGTCAAACCGGCTTTTCATAGAAAACTGGTTCGTATTCAGCAGGAAGCTGAATTCTGGCTCGATGGAGCCTGTCGCTTTGCAACTGATTACCGAACCGCGACCAGCAGAATGGCTGGCGTTACCCACCACCAACGGGTCAATCCCGTGACGGTTGATGGATGCGCTCCCTTTGCCGTGAAGAGCACGATCTGTAGCGAACAGATACGAAACGAGACGAAACGAAACGTTCTACTTCGCTGTTTTAACTAACTATTAAAGCGGTTTGCTCCCATCCTGACTCACCCAGGATTCCCTCGGGGTCGTTCGTCTGATTCACTTTCGGCAGGAGG
>NZ_CANLTQ010000076.1 GCF_947494025.1 uncultured Jannaschia sp. | reverse complement strand
CGTCACCGCCAATGCACTCCTCCGAGACGGAAGGAAATGGACCGAAACCCCCGCTTGATCATCACGGATACTCGGGAGATTGCTTCGCAATACCCTGACGGGCAATGGATGCCGCAGCAGACCTCACGTGCCAATGGCCGCAAGTCGGCGGTCCGCTCCAAGGTCGAGCACGTCTTCGCCCAGCAGAAGACGCGCATGGGCCTGACGATCCGGACCATCGCTCTCGCCCGCGCTAGGGCCACGATCACACTGGCCAACATCGCCTGCAACATGACCCGGCTGCGATGGCTCCAGAGCCGGAAACTGTCCGCCCGACGGCTGGGGCGAAGAAAAGCACCTTACCGAAAGGCCGTTTGGGCCGAGAGGCCCCAACCACGCATTGATTCACATCCCCGTCAGCCTCGCCTAGAGGAAATTGCGCAGGTGGTGCGGGTCAAGGGTTCGTTCGAAGCTCGTCCAGCGGAAAGCCACGACACGGCCTCCGCCGGGGACGGTACCGCGTCGCTGGCGAGGATCGCCCGCAGCTCGACCAGCGCCACGGCGTCGCCCTGCCGCAGAGCGCATGGATTTCCTTTGTGTGCGCGGCAGACCTCGCGCAGCGCCTTGAAGGGGTAGGTGCCGAGCATCCCGCCACAAATGCAGGCCAAGCCGGACTGCTGCCAGTCCATGACAGTGCCAAAGATCTTGCGGATCGCCCGCATTGTCGGCACCAATGGGAGTACCAGCCTCGACGTGACGAAAGGTGATACAGCCAGACCTGGAGATACGATCTGGCTTCCTGCCGGGTCCGATCCCGAAAGCTCCGGCATTTCGTCTTCGCAAACAGCCCATACCGGCGGTCGCCCGGCAAGCTCGCGCAGACGGGTTTGCCCCACGAAAGAGGCAGGCAACCGGCCATACGGCCACCATCAGGGAGGATCACCATGACGCCACACTTCAGGACGCTTCGGCGGACGACCATGACGGCCGCGGCCGGCATGCTCGCCGTCGCAGGCGCGAACGCCGCCGCGGCCGCGACGATGGGCCCGCAGATCGCGGCGCAGACCTACTCGCTCAGGGCCTTCGGGACCCTCGAGGAGCAGATGCGGATCATCAAGGACGCCGGCGTCGATTACGTGGAAGCCTATGGCGGCCTCGGCTCGGCATCGGATGCCAGGGCGGTTCTCGACGCGGCGGGGCTGACGGCCATCTCGGACCATGTCGGGCTCGCGGATCTGCGTGCCGACGCGTCGAACGGCCTTGCCGACGTGATCGCGCGGCAGCGGACGCTCGGCAACGACACGGTCGTGATGCCGTATCTGGTACCTGACGACCGGCCGTCGGACGCGGCGGGATGGGCGGCGCTCGGCCGCGAGCTCGGCGGCTATGCCGACCGTCTGGCCGGAGAGGGACTGACCTTCGGTTACCACAACCATGATTTCGACCTCGTTGCGGTGGATGGCTCGACCGGCTACGAGATCGCGATCGCGGCCGGCGGTCCCAATCTCAAGGCGCAGGTCGACGTGGGCTGGGCGGAGCACGCGGGGGTCGATCCGACCGCCCTGCTGCAACGCCTCGACGGCAAGGTGATCTCGATCCATGCCAAGGATCTGGCCGATCCCGCGGATCCCGGCCCGACCGCCGGAGGCAGCGAGGCGTTTGGATTCGATTTCGCCGCCGTGGGTGAGGGTCTCGTGGACTGGGATTCCGTTTTGCCCGCCGCGCTCGATGCGGGGGCGGAATGGTTCATCATCGAGCACGATTTCCCGCCCGACCCGTTCGAGGTCATCTCGACCAGCCAGACCTACCTCGCGGAGAACCTGCCCGGACCGACCCCGGTTCCGCTGCCGGCCGGCCTGCCGCTGCTCGCCGGCGGTCTTCTGGGCCTGGGCGTCCTCCGCCGCCGCGCGCGCTGAGGATGACCGCGGGTCCGCGCGCCATGCGCGGGTTCGCAGTCCGGGCATGACCTGCCTTCGGCACGGACATTTCCTATGATAGCTTTGGCAACCTGTTTCGGCCCGAGATGAAAGCGACGAGGCGCCGTTTTGACCAAAAGTGATAGGGAACGGCCTTGCCCATATTGCGGCGGACCTGCCTGGATCGCGCATTGGCAATTTGAGAAGGGAAAATCCCCATTCGATTCTATTAATCGGATGTGGCTTCACACCTGTACCCCCTGCGGATTCTCGGCCTATCTTTCGGGAGATAGGGAGCGGGATTTGAAGAGAGAAAATGTTTTCGGACCAACCCCTCCAAGGGGCGCGCCATAATCCTGAAAAGAGACGGCTCTCGATGGCCACACGGCTTGCCCTCCCTCGGTTCGTCTACACACGGTCGGCCTCGTATTCTCGACACCGAAAACCGTTGTCCGCTCGAAGACGTCGGCGACATCCGCGGCGACCCGAGCATGCCGAGTGGAGTGCCCCCCATTTCACCGGACAGTCCGGCTGGGGTTGAGCGTTTCTCGGAACTCGACGGGCGAGTGCATGCGAAGCGCGGAGTGAGGATGGACCGTGTTGTAGTCGGTGATCCATCCGGTGACGAGCCGGCGCACTGTAGCGGCATCTGGCAAGGGCGTGACGCGGACGTAGTCGCGTTTGAGGGTTTTGACGAAGGACTCGCTCATCCCATCGCTTTCGGGTGACCGGACCGGCGTGAAACAGGGAATGAGGCCAAGAGCGGTTGCGAAGTCGCGGGTTTCTTTTGCGGTGTAGCACGAGCCATTGTCCGATAGATGCTCGACCGCGTTTGGAACGTGGTCCATGCGCGAAGCGCCGCTCGACAGCGGCGAGCATCATGTCCCGGATGTCCGAGCCGGAAATGCCGGCGCCTGCGACGACGACGTGGGCGATGATCTCTCGATCGAAGGCGTCGATGATGAAGGCGACGCGGACACGTTCGCCGTTCCAACAGCCGATCTCCAGAGCGTCGGAGCACCAGCGCAGGTTCGAGGCCATCACGGCGATCTTGCCATCGTGGGCGCGGCCCTCGCGGCGGCCGGTAAATCGCTCCAGCTTAAGACCCTGCTGACCGAGGATGCGCAAAACGCGCTTTCGGTTGACCGGCTCCATCCCGAGGCTGCGACGCTCCCGGTTCAGGAGCGCCGTGAGACGGCGATAACCGTAGGTCGGCCGCTGGTCGACAAGACGGCAGATCGTGGGCAGGAGTTCCGTGTCTGCTACCTTGCGGTAGGCTCCACGGGGCTTTGACGCTCCGGACGCCCGCGCATGGAGCTGGGACCGGCTCACCTCAAGAACCTCGGCTATGCAGCTCATCCACAGCCCGGCAGGGTCATGCGCAGCATGATCCCGAGAGGGGCGAACCGCCCTTCAGCGGCGATGGCAGATGCCACATCTGGGGCCGTTGAAAAACCACCCGGTTGCTGATTCCATCTTTCCGACAGTAGCGCTTGGAGGATGGCATGATCGGCAGTCGGACCCGCGATCAGCTCGAGTTCTTCGTCTGCGGCTCGCTGCGTGACCTTGTTCCCGACGAGCACATCCTTGCCCGCGTCGACCAATTCCTCGACCTCAGCTGGCTGCGTGGCGAGGTGGCCGATCTCTATGCGTCTGGTGTCGGTCGGCCAGGGATCGATCCG
>NZ_CANLTQ010000075.1 GCF_947494025.1 uncultured Jannaschia sp. | reverse complement strand
CAGGTAGCCTGTCGAGCGCGCGCACCGCATGGGAGGGCCCTTTCCGGTTGGCAGTCCGGCCCAAGAGGCCACGTCGATGGGCTCTCTCTCGTCCCGGCCAGCGTGTTCCGGATTGGGTATGCCGGCAATCGCCTCGTGCAGCTTCCGGCCGATACTTGCCGTCAGGTTCATGATGTTGATGGATTCAGGAATGTGATGGATGTGGGTCATCAACGATCCACGAGGAGGACGGTCACACCATAAACGCCGGGCCTATCTCAACCACCCATTGCCAATCCCAGCGGCGGCATAACCACGGCGGAAATCTACTTAGAGCGCCTAACAGAACTGTTTGATCCGGTTCATGCAGATGATGGCCGTTGCGAGTTTGGTGAGTGCCATGTGGATGTCGGCGCGCCGGTCGTAGCGGGTGGCGAGACGGCGGAACTGGGCGATACCCGGGCGAAGGTGCGCTCGACAACCCAACGGTGGCGACCGAGCTTGGCGGAGGTCTCCACGCCGCGCCGCGCGATGCGGGCACGATGGAGCGGGCCCGGCATTCCCGGCGGCATCGGCGGTGGTCGCAGGCCTTGTCCACTGCCCGACAGGGTATCGCAAAGCGATGTCCCGAAAGGGGCGTGCAGCTTCCCGGGACGCTTGCGCGGCCGCCCCCGCTGCCCCGAACGCACCCCCGGCACGGCGTCGCGCGTGGGCGCAAGCGCCATGCTGTCGTGGCGGTTCGCGCCCGTGAGCGTCAGGCCGAGCGGCGTGCCCCTGCGGCCGGTGACGCAGTGCCTCTTGGTACCCGCGCGCCCGCGGTCCGTCGGGTTCGGTCCCGTCTCGGCGCCCCCCTTTTTGCCCCGATGGATGCGGCGTCCAGCGAAGCGCGGGACCAATCCAGTTCACCCGCCCGGTCAAGACGTTCCGGCAGCGCCCGGTGCAGCCGGTCCACACCCTGCCCGCTGCCAGTCCCGCAGTCTCCGCCAGCAGGTCATGCCCGAGCAGCCGAACACCTCGCGCGGCAGCATCTCCCACGGCAGGCCCGAGCGCAGGACGAACACGATCCCGCACAGGGCATCGCGATCGGCCACCCGCGGGCGGCCGCCCTTCGGCTTCGCCCGCTCCTTGGGCAGCAGCGGTTCCACCACCGCCCACATCTCATCCGTCACAAGCTCACGTCTCATGGCCAAAGAATCCACAAGACGCTGTACGGTTTCGTTAGGCGATCTTAGCGAAACCTGGAAGCTGTTCAGATAGACCGAGCCACCTCTAGGCTGGCGAATGCAACAGTCCCGGCTCGGCGTATAATCGGGGCGGTCACAGGCTAGGTCCCGCGGGCGGTTCGTCGACCGGATCGGCGGCGTCGACTTCGGACTTGACCTGCGCATAAGCAAGAAGGGTGAAGAGTCCCGTTCCGCCGAGGACGTTTCCCGCCAGCGTGGGCAAGGTAAGTGTGAGCAGACCGTCCACGACCGACAATTCACCCGCCAGGACCAGGGCCGCGATTTCCACCATGCCCGCGATCACATGGGTAAAGCCACCGAGCGCGATGAGCCATGCCGTAGCGGTGACAAGCACGAATTCGGAACCCTGCGCAGCGGGCATCATCCAGACCATGGCCGCAATCAGGAAGCCCGCACCGATACCCTGCCGGAAGGCGGTGAAGGCCGTCAGCTCGGCGTAGTGCTGGGAGACGTCGAGGACAGCCGCGCTCACATCCGCCGGAACAAGCGAGAAGGTCACGAGGCCGAGCGCCACCACGACGCAGCCGATCCAGTTGGCAATCAGCACTACGCTCCAGACGCGAGCGACCTGCCCCAAGGCGGAGCGGCTGCGTTCGGACACGAGCGGCAGAACGACCGTGATCGTGTTCTCGGTGAAGAGCTGCTGACGCCCCAGGATGACGATAAGAAAGCCTGTCGCGTAACCGACGGATGCGACAAGCGGCGCCCATTCGGTGTCGGGTAGGTGCATCTGCATGAGAGCGAGGGTCAAGACCGAGAACCCCATGGCGATGCCCGCCACCAGACCGGACCAGAACAGCGCGCCGGTCGGCCGGGCGATCTCGGCCTCGCCTTCCTCCTTGATCACGGCATAGACTGCGGGCGCCCGCAAGCTCAGACGGTCGACGACCTTCTCCTCCTCGGCCTCGGTCAGGGAGCTGGCTTCATCGATCACCGTCTTGGGCCGATGCTTCCGCTTCTCGCCCGCCTCCTTTTCCGAACCGGCACGGGAATGGTCCGGGGTCTCAGCGCTCATCCAGTATGCCTCCCTGTCCTGCAGGGTTCGACATGGCAGCGTAATGGGGGCCTGTCGATGACGCATCATGTCAGAATGCGCTAGCTGCGAACCGCCGCCCGTTTACCGGAGGCTCCCAGATTTGGCAGGTAGCCGGGCCATGTAACAAAGCCCCTATATTGTTGGAAGTATTGTCCGACGCCTGCCAGCGAGCGTTCGCTTACTGCGGCCTCCCGGCGGGACGTGGGACACGGTTCACGTCTCTTCCGTGATGAACAGGACGCCGCGGACGAGATCGCGGCTGTCGGTGCGCCCGCCGAGCGAGCCGGCGAGGACGCCCATTGCGGCGAGGAACAGGCTCAGCTTGAGGTGATCCACGGCCGTCGTCGCCTCGCCGGTGCCGGGCCAGCTTTCCATCAGCCGCTCGGGGAAGACGGTGATGATGACGAGGTACATCAGGCCGCCGAACAGGACGAACATCACAAGTAACGTGAGGATCAAGCACAGGATCGTCGCCGCCATCGTCACGATGCCGGATTCCGTGAGCCGTCGATCGCGACTGAGCAGCGTGTCGAACGCGAAGGCGCGGTAGAGCACGAACGCGGCCGAGGCGAGGCACATGAGCGAGAACGTCGCGATCTGCGGCACCGACACGGCGGCCGCAACGTCCCAGGTCTCCGCGCTGAAGATCAGCACGACGATTACCGACAGCGCTGCCGCCAGCATCGTCGGCATCATTGCCAACAGTCGGAACGGATTGGCGCGCGCTACCGCCCGCGCGACGACGCCGGCGTTCTCGAACAGCATCCGCAGCACGAAGCCCGGCTTGCCCTCGCGGGTCGACCGCTCGCGCGCTTCGCGCGGCAATGTATGGGCAATATGCGCAAGCTGGTCGGCGCCGAGCCGCGTCATGCCGTCGAGGTCCTGTACTCCCTCCAGCGCATACATCACGTTCGTGGGCTCGCACACATGGTGCAGCGCGTTCAGGTGCCCAAAGCAATGGAGCATCAGCGAGGCCAGCCGTCCGGCCGTGCGCTCGGGATCGGGCGCGTCGCCCCAGAATTCCGGATCCAGCCGCCGGGTGGACAGGACTGCTATGTTGGTCAGCTGGCTCGGCAGCGCCAGCGTATAGGCCAGCGAGGACGATGACAGGTCGACCTCGGTCACGATCAGCAGGAACGGCAAGTTGCGCTCCAGCTTCTCGGCGAGCCCGATCTCGAGGAAGTCGAGCGGCGCATAGTTGCCCGCCCCCGGGGTCAGATGCGCTCCAGCGAAAGCGAGCGTGCGCGTCCGCAGTCGCGGCTCCGACGCGAAAGTTTCGTCCAGCGTGGCGACGGCGGACGCCACGATCGCGCCGAAACGCTCGGAATCGCGGCCTTCGACCTCCATCTTCATGACGCCGAAAACATAGGTGCCGGTCGGGTGTCGCTCGGTCACGATGATGCCAGGCAAAGCGCCGACGGGTCCAACCCGTCGGCCCTCCCTGGGCAGGTCCTGGACCGAGGGAATGTACATTTCATACGACACTCTGACGTGGATGTCGTCGCGATGTCCATGAGATCCGCCACGTCATGACCGCCGCCGGCGGCGCTTAGAGGCTGTGTGAGAAGTCGCCGTTCCGCCGTCGCGGACCATGTTTTGCCGAGACTACTGGAGGTACAGCATGGC
>NZ_CANLTQ010000074.1 GCF_947494025.1 uncultured Jannaschia sp. | reverse complement strand
CCGGCGAGCCGCAGGTCGAGTTCGTCCAGTCCGGCGAGCCCACCGTGACCTTCCAGGAGGCCGGTGCCGAGTCCGAGGCCCCCGAGATCGACGAGGCCAGCGCCGAGCCGGCCGAGGATGACGCCGCGCAGCCGCTGATGGACGAGGAGCCGACTGGAACCGAACCGGCGCCTGAGACGGTGGCGCAATCGGAATCGACCGAGCCGGAAGCACCCGCATCCGACGTCACCGCCGATCCGGCACTTGCGGAGACCGACACCGCCGAGACCGAGATGCCGGTTGCGGAAGGCGACACAATCGAGACCACGACACCAGTCGAGCTCGGCGGTCCGACCGTGGAGCGCGAAGGCTACAACCTCGCGCAGGCCGGCGAATTCGAGGTCGAGTCCCTGACCGGGTCCAACCTCTATGGTGTCAACGACGAGGATATCGGCGAGATCGGCGATCTGATCCTGAGCAGCGACGGCCAGATCGAGGGCGTCCTTGTCGAAATGGGCGGCTTCCTCGGCCTCGGTCGGCGGGAAGTGCAGGTGCCCTTCGACCGTCTGTCGATCCTGACCTCGGAGACCGGCGACATCCGCGCCTATATCGACGCGACAGAGGAAGAGCTCGAGGCGATGCCCGAGGCGCAATAAGGAACCACGCTGCGGTGGTAGACTGGGCCGTCCCGAAAGGGGCGGCCCTTTTCGTCGTTCCAGGTCATTTCGTGTGGGTCCGCCTACGCCGTTCAGACATGGCCTGCAAAGCATGAGAGCAGGCCGCAAACGACGGGTCGGTCGGCTGCGCTCGCAAAGCGCGGCCCGCATGGGAGGCTTCGCGTATCCTGTCCATGTACGACGCCACCGTCAGACCACCTTTCAATCCGTCCGTGTATCCCTTTGCCATCCGACCTCGTGCAGAAGGGGTGTGTCGCTTTCGGTCACGGCATGACCGAGACAGAGATAGCCGGTGAGAGACCAGCTCGACGGCACATCAAGCACCGCGGCAACGGCAACGGCATCGAGGATGGAGACCCAGCCGAGCCCGATATTTTCCGCTGAAGCGGTCATCGGATTTCTTGGTTGGGGGCGGGTTGTGACTGACCTGTTCAGCGCCGACGGGGGGAAGCGATCACCTGAAGATGGCCGGAACGACAGTGCGTCGCGGATACGACGAACGCCAGTGAACGGCCGAAGTCGCGTTAGCGTCGCCATCTAACATCTTGTCCGAGTGGGCTATTCTTTCCGTTTAGCCGGGCTTCGCATGCGCGGCCAACCCCCGGAGCCGACGTCCACGGCAAGACCCGGGATATAGACCGAGATCGAAGGGATGGCCACGGTCCTCATCGCACCGCCCTGAGGGAGTTCGGCAGGGATGTGCTGACCGATCCATTCTCGTCCCCAAAACCGCCGCCCGCAGCGGCGTATCTCGAGATCGTCGCCGCGCTCGGGCTTTGTCCGGCCGCGTCGTACGCAAACGTACTCGGGTCCAATCTGGAGCAACTCAAAACCTCGCCTTTGAATTTGCTTGGCGATGACCCAATGGCTCCGTCTTCTGATCTGGCACGTGCATGGCAGCTACCTGTGGTAGCTGTCGCATGTGCCGCACGATATCGTCCCGCTGCCAAGCGCGGGGTGGCCGAAGGATTATCGCAGCCCTTTTGCCCGGCTTCGATCGGTCCGAAAATCTGCACGACGTGCCGGTCGAGGCGTGCGCGACATGCCGTTCGACACCGTGTTCAGGCAGTTGCATCGGAATTGGCGGATCGACTCGGAGGAAATCCTGAGCCCGACGAGGCCGGTGGCGCGGTTACCCATCGGCTGCCGAAGGGGGACCGGCGGATGCATCAGGCCGAGTACACCCGCGCGCTGGTCCGCGCGCACCGCTTCGCGGCGGGCGATGCGGCCATGCGCCTCCCCGTTTCCGGCGCGGCGCACACTGCCGCGCGGGCGATTGCGGGACCGTCCGGACCGGGGGACTATCTGCTCGTCTCGCCCTGGACCAACGCCGCGGACGCGCTGCTCGCTCAGCCGATGAGGGCGGTCTCGTGATCGAGATGTTCCATCCGACTGCGGCGCTCGCCACATGCATCTTGCGGACCGGCGACCGGGCTGCGACCGCGCGACTGACGGCCCTCGCGCTCGACGACGCGGAAGGCGCGACCGAGGCGCTGTTCGGCAGCGTGGTCGAGCCGCTCTGCGACGGGTTCACGCGGCGAGGAACGCTGATCTGCGAGGGCGTTCTGGCCCAGGTGATCGACTTGGCCCGGCGGCACCCTGACTGCGCGGCGCTTGACGCGGCGCTGACGGAAGAGGGGATCGGCGGTGAGGCCGATCTGCGCGCTCGCACCGCTTGGGGCCAGCGCGACCCCACCTCGACGGGCGCGCCGGACCGGATCGGCCTCATCTCGCGGGGGACGCTCGGCGCGGACCTGGCCATCTCGCTCCCGCTGCTGCGCGGGCTGGCCGCGCGCTGGCCGGAAGCGGAAATCGTGGTGTTCGGCCGCGAGAGGCTTCGCCCCGTCATCGAAGGCCTCGGCGCGCGGTTCGTATCGGTCGGCTACGGGCGGCAGGGCGGGCTTGCCGCGCGGCTCGGCGCTTGGGTCGGGCTGCGCGAGGCAATCGCGGCGGAGGCGGCCGGGGCGGGGCCGGGGCGCTGGCTCCTGATCGATCCCGACACCCGGCTCACGCAACTCGGCCTGCTCGCACCCGGGCCGCGCGCGGCTTATTGGCGCCTGCCGAGCCGCAAGGTGGAGGCGGGGTGCCTGGGCCAGATCGCCCGTGACTGGCTCGCCGCCCGGTTCGGCGCCGCCGCGCCCACGACGCCGCTGCCGCTCCGTCTCGCGGACGCTGCCTGGGCGCGACGGCTTCGGAGCGCGATGACAGCCGATGGCCGGCGGCTCGTCGCCGCGGGGTTCGGGTTCGGCGGCAACCCGGCCAAGCGGGTCGGGCCGGAGTTCGAGGCGGGGGCGCTCGTCGCGCTGGTCGCGGACGGGCATCGCGTCCTGCTCGCGCGCGGGGTGGATGGCTCGGCGCGGGCTGCGACGGAGGCGTTCTACGCGGCGCTCGTCGACCGGGGCCTACGGGTGCGCCACCTGCCGGAGGGTCGTCACCTCCGCCCGGGCGCGGAGGCGGATGTGGTGACGTGGCAGGCCGATCCGGGCGCGTTCCTGGCCGTGATCGCGGCCTCGGACGCGCATCTGGGCTACGATTCCGCCGGACAGCACATCGCTGCCGCCTTGGGCGTGCCGACGCTGACGATCCTCGTAACTGCCGCCGGGCTGCGCCACGCCGATCGGTGGCGGCCGACGGGCCCCGGCCCGATCCGCGTCCTGCGGGTCGATCCGGGCGCGACGGGCAGTGCGATCCTCGGGCCCGCCATCGCGGCAATGCGTGCGCTGCTCCGGGGGGGCGCAGCAAGGCTGCTATAACGCACCGGATGCCCGAACTCCGGTCCGGCTCCGCACAATCCGTTCTCCGGGCAACGGGGAACACGATCCTGGATGGGACATGGCCGCTCTCCAGTTCGTCCCGCCGGCGCCTCGACCCCTCTCGCCGACGATCCCCGTCATCTGCGTGGGTCTCATGAGGACCTGAATCACTTGTATGACCTGATCCGTGACCTCGGCCTCCTTCATCGTTCTGGCGGGATTCTGGAGGCCTCCCGCCCTCGTAACGACTGCCGTGCCACTGTCGGCCTCAGGCCGGGGGGTCCTGCCCGTCAGCGCGGGCGTCCTCGGGAGGCGCGCGGCGCCGCACGAGCGGCGTGACCGTCAGGCCGTGGATCAGGACGGAGAACAGCACGACGAGGCTGGCAAGCGGCCAGATTGGGCCGAACCATCCCAGCAGGGAGATCGTTTCAATTCGGCAGCCCGGACGTCGTGTCGCGATCGAGCCAGTCTCAGGGCGCGTACGGGATATCGCTACCTCAATGGTCCGCAACCGCACGGTACATCCGGGTGAGGGAACACCGGCGGACGCGAGGGACTTCAGGTTTCGAACCGTTGTAT
>NZ_CANLTQ010000073.1 GCF_947494025.1 uncultured Jannaschia sp. | reverse complement strand
AAAATGCCGACAGTTCGAGCTCGGATGATCCACTCCTGAAGGACGATGGGACCGAAGATCCGGTTCTCGGGTCGAAGGCGAGCCCGAAGGCGAAAAGCCCGTCGTTCCGGGACCCGATCACGACCGCGCATAGCGATCTGGATGACGACAAGAAGGTCTAGTCATCGTCAATGCCCCAGACGTCCGGTCGTAACTTGGCGACCGTTCGGCGCTCCAATGGCATCGAAGCGCGGGCGAAGCACCAGCCGTCTTGCCGCCATACGACATGTCCCTCGATGCGGTATCGGCCGAGATATCATGCGCACGACATCCAGACCCCGTAGCCTGAAGGCCTTTCTACCCGGCGACCCGGGCGAGACGGTCTGACCAGATCTGCGCCGTCGCCTTGCCCTGCTGCTGCATCGCATTGAAGTCGGGATGGGTGGCGTCGCCGATGATTTCATCCTGCGCATCGTAGGCAACCTTCGTACCGGCACGCTGCGCGGTAAGGCCCTGCGAGGCCAGTTCCTCGAGTTCCTTGACGTACGGCGGGCAAGACGTTTGGCCGTATGGAACTGATCATACCCACGACCAGCCACCTTCCATCACGTCGGACGGACGGCGGCTCGTCCATCAAATGCCGATTTGGCCCTCGATGGTGAAGCGCAGCCCGCCCGGCGCATACTCCGTACGGGAGGTCCCGCCGAAATAGGCGCCCGTGACACGCCCGAGGATCTGCGAGCCGAACCCTTGGCGTTGGGGTTCGGCGACGATTGGCCCGCCAGTTTCGGTCCAGGTGAGGACAAAGGCGTGATCGGATGCCACGCTCCAGGCGATCGAGACCCGTCCGGCCGGCGTCGACAAGGCGCCGTACTTGCCGGCATTCGTCGCCAGTTCGTGCAGCGCGAGGGTGAGGCCGAGGACCTGCGGCCCCGTCAGCTCGACGTTGGGGCCCTCGATGGTGATGCGGCTCTCGTCGGTCCTGTACGGAGCCAGCGCTTGCTGCGCCACGTCGCGCAGTCCGGCCCCTTCGGTCGCGAGGTCGGTCAACATGTCCTGCGCCCGACCCAGGGCCACCAGCCGCTCGGCCACGACCCGCCGGCCCTCGTCGAGCGAGCCGACATGGCGCAGGCTTTGCACGGCGATGACCTGCGCGATCGTCAAGACGTTCTTCATCCGGTGCGCCAGCTCACGCGCGACGATCTCGCGCTCGGCGTTCGACCGGGCCCGGTCGATGGCGGCCGCGGTCCGATCCGCGACACCGCGCACGAAGTTCTGCTCGTCCTCGGTCCAGCTCCGGGTCCGGACGTCGTTGACGAACGTCACCGCTTTCAGCCGGCCGCGCTCCATCAGCGGCACGTTGAGCAGGGCGCGGATGCCGATCGCTTCCAGCGGCTCCGGGTCCGCGACGTCCGGATGCATCCGGCAATCCGACATCGCCACGGTTCCGCCGCGCCGCAACGTCTCCGCATAGGTCCCGAAATCCTCGAAGCGCAGACGGCCCACGAGGCTCTGGCCGCCGGGCGCGTTCCAATCGGCGCGGATGTCGATAACAGAGCCGTCGACGTCGAGCGTGCCGTATCCCGCCCGGCTCGCCCCGAGCGTCCGGCCGAGCGTCTCCGAGGCCAGCTCGACCATTTGGTGCACGTCCTCCATGTCCCGCAGCCGGTCGCCCAGATCGAGCAACGCGATCTGGCGCGCCAGCGCGTCGCGCTGCGCGGTGCGGTCGCGCAGGATCTTCAGATAGCCGACCTGCCGGGCGCCGGGCGCATCGACGAGGTTCTTTTCCGTCGTGGGGCCGTCCGCGTCGGTCCGGGCCACGAGCGGCATCATCCGTCCCGAGGCCCAGAACCGCCGCCCGTCCTTGGCCAGATGCCAACGTTCGTCCCTGGCCTGTCCCTGGGCGGTGGCCACTCGCATCTCGTAGTCCGGCTGTCCCGCCGCCACGTCCTCGGGCACGAAGAAGGTGGCAGCAGGGCGCCCGACGATCTCGTCGGCCGTCCAGCCCATGATGCGCTCGGCCCCCTCGTTCCAGCTCGTGATGGTGCCGTCCGCGGTCAGGGTGACGATCGCATAGTCGACCGCACTGTCGACGATGAGCTGGGCCAGATGGAGAGGGTCGTGATCGAACCGGACAGGATCGGAAGGAGTCCGATCGACGCCGTCTGGTTCGGACGCGGTTTGCTGGGTCATGGAAAATCGTCAGTCAAAAGGATTGCCGTGCTCCTATCGTATGGCGACGCCCGTATAAACGGGCATGGCCGGCCATTCTCCCGCGCTCCTGGGTCCGGAGATCGCCCGCTTCCGGCAACGAAGCACGACCTTGCCGCGTTCGTCTTCGCAGACAGCCCACGGCGCGTCTCGACCATCAGGATGTCGCCGACATCGCCGCCGAAAGGACCAGACCGTGCCCGCCGCCGATGACCCGCCACCCCCGGCCGACCCCGCCTCCGCGCCACGCAAGCTCGAAGGCTGGGTCGTTCTTCTGGTCGAGGACGAGCCCCTCATCGGCATGAACGTAACCGACACGCTCATCGAGGCGGGCGCGACCGTCATCGGGCCGGTGCGGACTGAGGTCGCGGCTCTGGCGGCGATCGATCAGGCCCATGCGTCCCGCCGGATCACCGGGGCCGTCCTCGACGTCGACCTTGGGGGACATACCTCGCACAAGGTCGCCAAGCGGCTGAAGGGACTGGAGGTTCCGTTCATCCTTCATACAGGCAACTGGCCGGAAATTCGGGCCCTCGTCGCCAGCCTGAGCGCACCCGTCGTCGTCAAGCCGTCCATGCCGGACGACATTGTCGACAGCCTGGCAGAGAGCTGAGCGTTCGCAGGTGCGTGCCGAGACTTGCCTGAAGACGAAAGATGGGAAATTCACTGCCTCACCAACCCGGCTCGAAGCGGCTATTTTCCGTAAGCCTGGACATCCGCTTCGTTCCGCACTGCGTCGGAGTTACAGCTCTCAGCCGAGGTCTACTCTGGCTTGCTGCGCATGGTCCCGACGACGACCAAATATCGCCCCAGACATCGTCCGGAGCGATCCGCGAGTTGCCTCAGCGCGTGTAGACCAGAGCGGAGTAGGCGCCCAGCGAAACCATGGCGCGATGACCGCCCGTGTCTTCCGGCTCCCTTTCCGCACCCAGGTCGTGGGCTTCGTAGTCGCCGAAGACCTCGCTGTAGCCGCTCCAGTCGGTGTTGAGCCGAAGCCGCCACGAGCCCTCATCCGGCATGTCGATGGCTACCTCGTGCGCCGCTTCCGCACGAAGGTTCAGCACCACAAGAACACCGGCCTCCCCGTTGTCGTCGTGACAGTGATAGGCCAGCAGCTTGCGGTCCTCGTCGGCCAGCAGCACATCCACGTGCCGTCCGCGCAGGCCTGGCTCGGAAAGCCTGAGCCCGATCAGGTCGCGCCAAAGCCGTACGATGCCGCCGAAGTCCTCCGCCTGGTCCCAGTCCAGCGGCACGGAATCGTCGAACCAGTCACCCTGAAGGAATTCCTGCCCCTGGAACAGCATCGGGATGCCCGGCGCGGTCATCACCAACGCGGCGCCGAGGGTCGCGCGCTTCTGCG
Source organism: uncultured Jannaschia sp. (assembly GCF_947494025.1). Lineage (GTDB taxonomy): Bacteria > Pseudomonadota > Alphaproteobacteria > Rhodobacterales > Rhodobacteraceae > Jannaschia. The sequence goes on along the minus strand of NZ_CANLTQ010000073.1, from coordinate 874 downwards.
CGGCCCAGTGGCGCTGCTCATCCTCTCCGCCGATCTCGGCGGGCACGCGGGCCTTCCCGTTGGCGACCTCGTCATGGCTCTCGGTGTAGACGACGCGCTGGAACGGATCGCCGTTGTAGGTCCGCGTCAGCGCGTCAGCGCGTCGACGAGAGAGGCGATGCTTCGATCGTCGTCCTCGGCCGCGATCAGCGCCTCCCGCACCGGGTGAACGAAGGCCGCGCCCCACTGCGCGCCGAAGCCCGCGCCGCCCTCGCCCGTGGTGGCGGTGACGGCATCAACCTGGCGCAGGTCCTCGGCGATGGTGATGCGGCCCGGGAAGCGATCCGCGATCTCGTCATTGAGCCAGGCCATCAGCGACCATCCGTCCGGAAGCTGGTCGCCCTCACTGCCCTCGTCGCCCGAGATGGTGCGAATGTAGAGCGTCATGTCGAAGCGCAGCCCGTCGACGCGGAAGTCTTCGAGCCAGTAAAGCGCGTTGTCCCGGATGAACTGGCGCACCTCCTGGCGACCGTAGTCCGGCCGTGTCTCGCCCCAAGGGGTCGCGGCGCGATGATCCTGGTAGAAGTAGACGCCTCCGCGCTCGCCCTCGCCCCAACCGTCGAAACGCCACAGATTGAGGTCGGAGGGGCCGAAATGGTTGTAGACCACGTCGAGGAGCACCGCGAAGCCCGCTGCGTGCGCCGCGCGCACGAAGTCCTTGAATGCAGTCGGTCCACCGTAAGCGCTCTCGATGGCGAAGATGTGGGCGGAGTTGTAACCCCAGGATACGTCGCCCGCGAACTCCATCGCGGGCATGATGAGTAACGCGCGAAAGTTGGTGATGCCCTGAGGGGCGGCATATCAAGGCGGTGTCGAAGCGCCGTCAATTCTCAGC
>NZ_CANLTQ010000072.1 GCF_947494025.1 uncultured Jannaschia sp. | reverse complement strand
CTCCCCCGTCAGGGGCTGAGAGCGGCCGCCACGTAACCGGACCGGCCGCCGGATACACAGAACTCCTGACACTCCCAAGGGCCGCCATGTCCCTCTCGCGCTCACCGATCACCTCGAGCACCGCGCCCAAGTTGTGCTGGGTTTGAGCCCAATCGAGAGGCACGAGATCGCGGGGCTGCCCGACCAAGGCCAGGCGATAGGCATCTGCCGCTTGGCGGAGCCGGGCAGTCTCTGTCTCTCGCCGCCCTAGCTCCATAAAGAGATTGCCGAGGTTGTTCTGCAGCTTCGCCCATTCGAGCGGTACACGATCGGCCGTCAGCTCGCCGAGCGCGTCTTGGAAGGCCGCCCTTGCCTCCAAGAGTCGCGTGGAACCCTCCTCACGCTCGCCGAGGCGGGCAAGCGCGATTCCAAGGGCCATCTTTGTGCGGCCCCAGTCGAGAGGGCTCGCGTCGCGCGCGGTCTCCCCCAGCGCTGCACCGAACGTGGCGACAGCTTTGGTCAACACCTCGCGGTCGCCGCTGCGCTGGCCGAGCATCCTGAGCGTCTCGCCAAGCTGGCGTTGTGTCTTGGCCCAGCCGCCCGGGTTCGCTTCTCGCTTCCTAACCTCGAGCACCGCCTCGAAGGCGTCGACCGCAGCTATGAGCAGAGGCTCGTTGCCCTGGCGCGCGCCGAGCGTCCGGAGCGTACAGGCGAAGTTGTACGCGGTGCGGCCAGAGCGATCGAGTCTTCTCACTTCACACCGCCACCTAGCCATTCTCGACGGTTAGGGCTGCGGTCATGTCGGTTCCCCACATTGCGTCGATGACCTCCGGGATGATCGTGCCGTTGTGGCTTCGCGGGCCGCAGGGGCGGCCCCCCTAGTCGCCGCCGACAACCTGTTTTCGCGCATCAGTCGAAGCACCCGTTCCTTCGACATCCGCAGCCCGGAATGGCGCAACCGCGCCCACACCTTGCGGTAGCCCTCGCCGTGAAAGGGGGCTGTCGGCGAACACCAGCCGGATCGCCTCGACCAAATCGGCGTCGGACATCGGCCCCACGGGCTCTGGCCGACGTCGCGGCGCGGGCGACGCCCTCGTCGCCCGGCGGCTACGGTAGATGCCTGCCTGGGCGACACCGTAGCGGCGTTCGAGCAGGCATGAACGGCAGCTTTCGGGAAGACGCGTTGCGCCGCGGCGGCTCGGAGCTGGCTACGCTTTACTCCGCGCAGTGGATCGTGCCGCATCTGCGTGGGTCTGAAATGTCCCGCACAGCGGGACTTCGGCAGACAGAGATTGCTGCGCGATGCATGAACGACCGTTTCGGTGAAGCTGCATTGCGGCGTGATTATCTCGACCGAAGGTCTGCTATGAGCCCGATATGTTGAAAACTCCCTTGACCAGCGATCACCCGCCTCTGGCCAGAATTCCGTTCTTCCGACAGTCGAATTTGACCCTCTGATGGGGCATCATAGTCAGTTGCGAGAACGGACGTTCTAAAAGTTCGAGCCGTTTCGACGCCACCCGAGTTTTTCAACATAATCAGCCCTTAGTAGACGGTCATGTTAGATTGGATAAAGGCCCCAGTAGACCTCCGTCATCTTTGAGCAGAGAAACTTTTCAAGCTCACCGAACCGGTCGTCGCGCTCTTTAGTACAGAGGAATGAGCAGCAGCTGTCCCAGTGCGAACCAACCAAGATCGAGCCGTCTTCAGTCGAAATCACACCGTGCGGTGGCACGCTGTCTTCGGCAAGCATCTCGTCGATGGCTTTGCGCTTGGTCTGATCTCCGAATTCATCTGATACAAGCACATGAGAATGACCCAACTCCTTCAGACGGAGTAAGAATTTTCGCTCATTATGCGGGGCGAAACTTCCTTCATCTGGAGGAATGAGCTTTTGCACTTCGATCATTTTTATAAGCTGATCTTTTAAAGATTGGTTCGGTTGCGTTAATCCATGAATGTATGATCTTAAAGCGACATCGATATCGCTGAGCGTCTTGAAGCCTCCTGCGTCCAACACTTCGGCCCACGTTACAGGCTCACAGTCAGCAAGAATTTCATTCCGCGTCGGGTAAGTCGCCGGTCGGAAACGCTCGAATGGAAGTGCTTGAGGTCTAAGAAAAGGCGACAATACCACCCAAACGCTCAAGAAATGTTTGGAATAGGTATCAAGTATTTTGTCACCATTGGGCGTTTGTACAAACATGAGGATTACACATCGTCTTTAAGCTGCTAGGCCGCATCTAGTATGGTTTCGTTGTCTATGAGCTTTCGGGCAAGTGTCCGTTTTGTCCGCATAGCTGACCTTCCGTCACCGCCGATGTTCGCAAGTGCAGCGAACGGCGGCTTCGACGCGCTGCGCTGCAGTATTCTGATCCAGGGCTGAAGGTCGGCTGTGGGCCGAACTACGTCATTGGCTGGCCATGCCCACCAGCATGGAGCCGAGGGCCACGAGGTGGATCAGCATGATCGCCTTATCGTTCCAAAGCACGCCGACGATCAGCCAGCCGAGAACGCCGACGAGGAACAGGTAGAGGTTCCAGGGCGTCCAGCCGAACCCGGTTCCGGCATAGCCGAGGATCTGAATGATCGACGCCACCCACTTCACGACGAAGGCGGTGTGACCGCGCTCGACGATGTTGATTGTTTCAGACCCCACGGGTCAGCCCTCCGTCGACCCGCCAGTTCTGCCCGGTGACATAGCCGCCGTCTTCGGAGGCGAGCCAGCCTATCAGCGAGGAAACCTCGTTTTCCTTGCCGTAGCGGCCCATCGGGATGCGCGAGCGGCGTTCCTCGGTCTCCGGCAGGCTGTCAATGAAGCCCGGAAGGACGTTGTTCATGCGGATGTTCTGCGCGGCATACTTGTCGGCGTAGAGCTTGGCGAAACCGGCGAGGCCGGCGCGGAAGATGCCCGAGGTCGGAAAGAGCGGATCGGGTTCGAAGGCCGCGAAGGTCGAGATGTTGATGATCGTGCCGCCGCCCTGCGCCGCCATAATTGGCGTGACGAGCCGGGTGGGGCGGATCACGTTCAGTAGGTAGACATCAAGTCCCGTATGCCACTCCTCGTCGGTGATCTCGATGAGATCGCCCTTGGGTCCATGCCCGGCGGAGTTGACCAGGACATCAATGCGGCCCCAGCGGTCCATCGCGCCGTCGACGAGGCGTGTGAGATCCTCGACCGACTGGTTCGATCCGGTGACGCCGAAGCCGTCGAGACTCTCGGCAAGTGCCTCCCCCTTGCCGGAGGAAGACAGGACGCCGACCTTGAAGCCTTCGGAGGCCAGGCGTTTCGCAGCCCCGGCGCCCATACCGCTGCCACCTGCCGTGATCAGTGCCACTTTTTCTGTCGTCATGATTCTATGCTCTTTACTGGCCGGAATATGCCGGCTGCATCTGTCGTCCAGAAAGTAAGGGGCTTAGGATACTCCGGCCAGCCAGATCGGCTGTTGCGTGAATGTAGGAAATCTATTGTGCCGGATGAAATCGGCTTGCCGCCCCTGAACGGCCTGCGGGCATTTGCAGCGGCGGGCAGACATCTGAGCTTCCGCGCTGCGGCTGACGATCTTGGCGTGACCCAAGGGGCGGTGGCCCAGCAGGTGCGCGGCCTCGAGGAGCATCTTGGCCTCCGCCTGTTCCTGAGGGAGCCGCGGGGTCTGACGTTCACCGAGAAGGGACGCGCTTACTACGCGTCGGTCTCGCGTGCTTTCTCACACCTCGCGGAGGCGACCGCGACACTCCGGTCGGCACCGTCGCGGGTCACGATCAGCGTGACCCCCACCTTCGCGTCGAAGTGGCTCATCCCGCGGCTCGCGGAGTTCACTAAGGCTCATCCGAACATCGATCTTCGGATCACTGCCACCGAGCGCGTGTCAAGCTTCCATGCCGACGGGATCGATCTTGCAGTGCGTCAGGGGCGGCCGCCGTTCGGGGCGAGCTTGCGCGCCGACCTCCTGTTCCCGCAGGAGGTCATCGCGGTGTGCTCGCCCAATCTGGTTGCCCAACAGAACCTTCCGCTCGACGCCGCGGCGCTGACGCGCATGACGCTGCTGCACGACACGCACGATCTTTGGCCGAAGTTCATCGAGGCGGCCTATGGGCGCGAGGTAGAGCCGCCACGAGGGCTCCGGTTTAACCAGACGACGCTGACTCTCGACGCGGCCTTGGCTGGCCAGGGTATCGCGCTGGCAAGCCGCTTCCTCGTGCAGCGGGACCTCATTGACGGACGCTTCGTTCAGCCGGTCGCCAGCGCTCTCGAAGGAGGTTTGAATTTTCATCTGCTCACCCCGAGACAGGGGGCGTCTGACGTCGCAGTGCACGTGCGAGACTGGTTGCTCGGCATGGCGAACGACGCGGAGGATCGCCGGTAGGCCCTTTATAGTTAGGCAGCTCTGTCCGCGCAGCAGACCTCCGGCGTTACGCAGGGCACTCTGTCGGAATGTCGTTGGTGCGATAATCCGCTATCGGGGCAC
>NZ_CANLTQ010000071.1 GCF_947494025.1 uncultured Jannaschia sp. | reverse complement strand
GGGATTGGGCGGTGCCCAGCATGCCGAAGCATAGCAGAATATGGCCGCGGCGGGAATCCCGGATGCGCCCGCCTTGCCGGATTATCCTGCCTTGAACGGCTTCCAGCCGCGCTGCGGGACCCGCCAGTCGATGCCCTCGAGAAGCATCGACAACTGCGCCGCCGTGAGGGGCACTTTGCCCTCCTTCGCCGACGGCCAGACGAAGCGTCCTCTCCCGAGCCTCCTGCCGGAAAGGCACGCGTCCGGGCCGTCCCACCAGATGATCTCGATCAGATCGCCGCAACGCCCGCGGAAGACGAACATGTGGCCTGCGAACGGGTCCCGCTCGAGCGTCTGCTCCGCCTGTGCCGCCAGCGTCGTGAAGCCGCGCCGCATGTCCGTCACACCCGCCGCCAGCCAGACCCGCGTGCTCGCGGGCACCGGGATCATGGCGACAGGCCCCGGATCAGCCGGGCCAGCGCCTCGGAATCGTAGGCGCCCACGACCCGCAGCCGGTGACCGCCCGCGACGTCGATCTCGATCGTGCCGAGAGCGGGCGTCGAGGCTGGACCCTCGCTCTCCGGCCGATCGATGATCTGGACCGGCAGAAAGTCAGAAGGCTCGACCACAGCCTCGTCGGTTGAAGCCGAGGCGACGGCGAAACGCGGGTCGCGCAACCACGTGAACACCAGGTTCGCGTTGACGTCGTAGCGCCGAGCGACCTGGCCGACCGACACGCCCAACACCCGCGTCTGCCCGCAGACGCCCGGCACGCGCGTCTGCCCGCAGATTACCCAGTTCTCGTCGTCGCTCCAGATCCTGCGCTTGCGCCGCTTTGACAACCCATGACTCCGGTAGTGTCCATTATCCCTTAGTGGACACTACGGACAGGCAGACGCCGCCGTCAGAGCACCGAGCCCGGACGGTTACGTTTATAGGCGACATGCAGCGGGGCGACCCTCGCTACGACGCGGTTTTTCCGACCTTGCCATTCGGGCGTTGTGCAGGATCTGCAGCAGGCAAACCGCCCATTTCTTCACACCGGGTCAGGTGCGACCATCTCGGGAGGGCGTTTGCGACGGGACTGTCGGATCAGCGGAACGGTGTAGAGCACGAGTGCCGCCCAGATCATCGGAAAGGCGATCATGCGCGCTGTTCCAAACGGTTCACCAAAAACGAAGACGGCAGTCAGGAAGATCATTGTCGGCGCGATGTATTGCAGGATGCCGATGGTCGAGAGCCGCAAGAGCTTCGCCCCCGTGGCGTAGATGATCAGTGGCACCGCCGTCACCACTCCCGCCCCCAGAAGCAGCGACGTATCCTGCGCCGTTCCTGTCGCGAAATGGCCTTGACCGTTCATGCCCATATACAAAATCAGCGCCAGCGCGGGCGGGGTCAGCAGCATCACCTCGAGAAAGAAGCCCTGCGCCGAGCCGACCGGAAGGCTCTTCTTGAAGTAGGCGTAGAACCCCCAACTGAACGTCAGCCCGAGTGCCACGAGCGGCACCTGACCCGCCGCGACCGTCAGCACCACGACCGCCACCAGCGCCAGCGCGATTGCGAGAAACTGCGTGCCACGCAGCCGTTCGCCGAGCAGCAGGGCACCGAGGCCGACGCTGAAAAGCGGATTGATGTAATAGCCAAGGGCTGCGTCAAGCGCGTGTCCCGAACCTATCGCCCAGACGTAAATCCCCCAGTTGACCGAGATCAGTGCCGCAGTCACCGCCGCCATGCCCAGCGTGCGCGGGTTCGAAACAGCCGCACGGATATCGGCTGTGCGCCGCATCGCGAGCAAGATCACGGCCGCAACAGGAACCGACCAGATCACCCGGTGTGCGATCACCTCGGTCGGCGGCACATGGGACAGAGCTTTCATGTAAAGCGGCAGGAACCCCCACATGACATAAGCCGTCACGGCAAGAGCGAGACCGCGGGGGCTGTCTTCGATGGTCGCCGTCATTATTTTCCTCTGCCTGCGCCGTTCGTGTTTTCAGGCGATAACCGGGAAGCGGAAAACACACCACGGAAGAAACGTTTGAGGAATGCCTCGTACCGGCAGCAATTCGAACGTGAGGGCCGGGAGAAGTTGTCCCTTGCGCTTCGTGCAAATGGCAAAAGACGCGCAGTACGGGAGACCCGTAGTTTTTCGAACCGCAGGCGGTCATTCGGTCGCGACGGGCTCGAAGCAGTCGTTCTCCTGCCGTCTCATCGGTTCGAACAGCGATCACGGCTCGGTGCCGGACAAGGAGAGGCAAAACGGACATTCTGAGCGACGGGCATACGCAGCCTCGGGGATGGCGAAGCGTCCGCCGGCATGCGAACCATGGCGCCAGCCGAAAGGACCCCGTCATGACCGATCCTATCGTCAGCGTCCGCAAGCTCGTGAAGCGGTACGTAAACGGGTTCGAAGCGCTCAAGGGCGTGGATCTCGATATCGCGGAGGGCGAGATCCTCGCACTCCTTGGGCCGAACGGGGCCGGAAAGACGACGTTGATCTCCGCAATCTGCGGAATCACGACGCCTACGGAGGGCACGATCACGGTGGGCGGCCACGATACGGTGCGCGACTTCCGCGCCGCCCGTGCGCTGATCGGTCTCGTCCCTCAGGAGATCAACCTCGAGCCCTTCGAGCCGGTGGCGAGCACGGTCGCCTTTTCGCGCGGGCTGTTCGGCAAGCCCCGCGACCCGAGGTTGATCGCCCGCGTCCTGGACAGCCTGTCTCTCGGCGACAAGGCCACCGCGCGGGTGCGCGAACTGTCCGGAGGCATGAAGCGGCGCGTCCTGATCGCCAAGGCCCTCTCCCACGAGCCCCGCGTCCTTTTCCTCGATGAGCCGACGGCAGGCGTCGACGTCGAGCTGCGCCGTGGCATGTGGGAGATCGTCGCCGACCTGAAGCGGCAGGGCGTCACGATCATTCTGACGACCCACTACATCGAGGAGGCGGAGGCCATCGCCGACCGCATCGCCGTTATCGACGGCGGCCGCATCCTGCTTGTGGAGGAAAAGGCGGCGTTGATGGCGCGGATGGGGCAGAAGGTTCTGCACGTCGCTCTTACCTCAAGGCTGGAGACGGTCCCCGAGACGCTATCTTCCTATGCCCTGTCGCTGTCCGAGGACGGGCACAGTCTGATCTATACCTACGACACGCGGGCCGCGCGGACGGGTGTCGTGCGCCTTCTAGCCGCCATCGACGCGGCCGGCCTGCAAGTGGCCGACGTGACGACGCGGGAATCGTCGCTGGAGGAGATCTTCGTCGGCCTGACCCGTCACGAACCCGAGGGAAACGTCGCATGAACCTCGCCGCGATCCGGGCGATCTACGTCTTCGAGATGCAGCGCTTCTTCCGCACTCTGGCGCAATCGGTCGTCTCGCCCGTCCTGTCGACGTCGCTCTACTTCGTCGTGTTCGGCGCGGCCATCGGCAGCCGGATCGAGACGGTCGAAGGCATTCCCTACGGCGCCTTCATCGTGCCGGGCCTCATCATGCTCACTGTCCTGACGCAGGCCACGTCGAACGCGTCCTTCGGTATCTACTTTCCGAAGTTCATCGGCACGATCGACGAGATCCTGTCGGCCCCCCTTTCGTTCATCGAGATCACCATCGGCTTCGTGGGTGCGGCCGCAACGAAGGCCCTCTTCATCGGTCTCATCATCCTGGTCACGGCTTTCTTCTTCGTTGACCTCGCGATCCTGCACCCGGTCTGGATGTTGATCTTCCTGATCCTGACCTGCGTGTCCTTCGCCCTCCTCGGCTTCATCATCGGCATCTGGGCCGACAACTTCGAGAAGCTTCAACTGGTGCCGCTCCTCGTCATCACGCCACTCGTCTTCCTCGGTGGCAGCTTCTACTCGATCTCGATGCTGCCTCCGGCCTGGCAGACGGTGACGTTGTTCAATCCGGTCGTCTATCTGGTATCCGGCTTCCGCTGGTCCTTCTTCGGGGAAGCGGACGTGGCGATCGGGCTCAGCATAGCAATGATCCTGATATTTCTCGCCCTCTGCCTCGGCACGATCTGGTTGATCTTCCGAACCGGTTGGAAGCTCCGGAAGTAGGCGAGCGTTGATGCCGTGCGGCGCATCGGATCGGGTCGGACCTGATCCATGTGCAGTAGTTTGTAGGAACATGGACACCTCCGAGAACGACCCGATCTGCGGATTCGGGGGTTGGCGAAGCTGACGGGGATGTGAATTAGTGCATGGTTGGGGCCTCTCGGCCCAAACGGCCTCTCGCTGAGGTGCTTTTCTTCGTCCCGGCCGTCAGGCAGACAGAGTCCGGCTCTGGAGCCATCGCAGCCGGGTCATGTTACAGGCGATGTTGGCCAGCGTGATCGCGGCCCTGGCGCGGGCGAGACCGATGGTCCGGATCATCAGGCCCATGCGCGTCTTCTGCTGGGCGAAGACGTGCTCGACCTTGGAGCGGACCGCCGACTTGCGGCCATTGGCGCGGGAGGTCTGCTGCGGCATCCATTGCCCGTCAGGGTATTGCGCAGCAATGTCCCGAGTATCCGTGATGATCAAGCGGGGGTTTCGGTCCATTTCCTTCCGTCTCGGAGGAGTG
>NZ_CANLTQ010000070.1 GCF_947494025.1 uncultured Jannaschia sp. | reverse complement strand
CCACCAGTCCGACCCCCTACTGCACTGAGCCAAAAGCTCCGCGCGCGGCTTCCTACACCACCACCGGGGGCACTACCGGTGCTCCTTAAAGGACGCGCAACTTCGTGAAGGAACGCAGCTCGACTTTCGCCGCCGGTGAAACCTCGGACACGGTGCAAGTTGCCGAGCCGCAGGCAGCCGGACTCGAAGTCGAAGGGGCGCTGCGCGAGAGTGAGGCGCGCTTCCGCAACATGGCCGACCACGCGCCGGTCATCACTTGGGTGACTGAGCCCGACGGGCGTTGCACCTATCTCAACCGGCGCTGGTATGAATTCACCGGGCAGACGGAGGCGGAGGCGGAAGGCTTCGGCTGGCTCGATGCCACGCATCCAGACGACAAGGCCGAGGCGGAGCGCATTTTCCTGGAAGCGAACGCACGGGCCGAGCCGTTCCGGCTCGAATACCGCCTGCGCCGCGCAGACGGGACCTACCGCTGGGCCATCGACGCCGCGGCGCCCCGTTTCGGCGATGAGGGTGGGTTTCTTGGTTACGTCGGCTCGGTGGTGGACATCGACGAGCGCCACGAGGCCGAGGCGGCACTGCGCGACAGCGAGGCGCGGCTGCGCTCTCTCAATGCTGACCTGGAACGGCAGGTCACAGAGCGGACGCAGGCGCGAGGACGCACGTGGGCGGTTACACCCGACCTTATGGGCGCGCTGAATGCCGACGGGCGCTTCGAGACCTCCAATCCGGCCTGGATGACCGTGCTGGGCTGGTCCGAGGCCGAGGTCGCGTCCATGACGATCTGGGAACTGCTCCATCCGGACGATCTGGAACGGACGCGGGAAGGGTTCCGCCTGACCCAGGTCGGGGAGCCGGCAATACAGTTTCCCAACCGCTACCGCCGCAAGGACGGCGGCTACCGTTGGATATCGTGGGTGGGCGTGCCCGAGGATGGCTTTGTCTACTGCGTAGGCCGCGACATCACCGAGGAGCGCCAACAAGCAGAGGCACTGGCGCTGCGCACGGCCGAGTTCGACCAGGTCTGGCGCAACAGCCAGGACGTGCAGGTCGTCATCAATGGTGACGGCGTGTTCCAGACAGTGAACCCATCCTTCACCCGGGTTCTGGGCTGGACCCCCGCCGAAGTGATCGGCCGGACTTTGTTCGACTTCCTCGTGACCGAGGACGACGCCCCGACCGGCGCGGCGCTCGCAATAGCGCGGGAAGACGCACTGCCCCGAGTGTTTGAGAACCGCTACCGCCACAAGGACGGGGGGCATCGCTGGCTTTCGTGGGTGGCGGCACCGGAGGGTGACCTCATCTACGCGAGCGGCCGGCACGTGACCGCCGAGAAGGAGCAGGCGGAGGCTCTCGAGCGAACCGGGGAGGCGCTGCGTCAGAGCCAGAAAATGGAGGCTGTAGGCCAGCTCACCGGCGGGCTAGCACATGACTTCAACAACCTGCTCGCTGGCATTCAGGGCAGTCTCGAGATGATTTCCGCCCGCGCTGCGCAAGGGCGCCATGCCGACGTGGACCGATATGTCGCCGCCGCGCAGGACGCATCCCGCCGCGCCGCCGCGCTCACGCAGCGGCTCTTGGCCTTTTCGCGCCGTCAGACGCTTGCACCCGTGAGGGTGGACGTAAACGCCCTCGTTGGCGGCATGGAGGACCTGATCGCCCGCACGGTGGGGCCGGAAGTGGCCATCAAGATCGCCGCCGCCGCCGATCTCTGGGCTGTCGAGATCGACCCGAACCAGCTCGAGAGCGCGCTCCTCAACCTCTGCATCAATGCACGCGATGCCATGTTCGAGGGTGGACGCATTACCATCGAGACCGCCAACTGCACGCTCGACGTTCGCGCGGCGCAGGGGCGGGATCTCGATCCCGGCGACTACGTCTCGCTCTGCGTCTCCGACACGGGCACGGGCATGACGCCTCAGGTGATTGCGCGCGCTTTCGAGCCCTTCTACACGACGAAGCCCATCGGCAAGGGCACGGGGCTCGGTCTGTCGATGATCTACGGTTTCGTCCGCCAATCCGGCGGCCAGGTCCGCATCCATTCCGAGATTGGCGTTGGCACGTCGATCTGTCTCTATCTGCCCCGCCGGCAGGGCGCCGAGGGTGCGGAGGACGCTCCCCTTGTCGACGCGCCGCCACCGGCTGTGGCAAAGGAAGGCCAATCAATTCTTGTAATCGACGACGAGGCACTGGTGAGGATGCTCGTCGTCGACGTTCTGACCGACCTGGGCTACGATGTGCTGGAGGCTTCGGATGGTGAAGGTGGCCTCAAAGTCCTTCGCTCGAACGCGCGGATCGATCTGCTCGTCACCGATGTAGGCCTTCCAGGCGGCCTCAACGGCCGACAGGTCGCCGATGCCGCCCGCGCTCTGCGTCCCGGGCTCAAAATTCTGTTTGTGACCGGATACGCCGAAAACGCGGTTCTCAGTCACGGCTCTCTGGAGCCCGGCATGGCGGTTCTGGGAAAACCCTTCGACGTGGATGATCTTGGCCGCCGGGTTCAGGCGATCCTTTCCGGACCCGTCCCTAGCTGAAGAATTTCCCTGAAGTCGCCGTTGCCGCTAAAGCGTTCGATCCTCCTCTGCTCGAGTTTGGATAAGGTCTTCCAAGATAAACCGCATGCTCGAAGTAATTCACGGGACTTACAAAAGAGTTGGCTGAGCCTTGGGTCATGCGAAGGAGCCGTGTGCCATGTCCTTGAGCAGCCCGGGCGGGGACTTCGGGGTTTTGCCTACGTCGCGCTCGGCATTCCGGTCGGAGACCCGGTTGGTAAGCGACAGGAGAAACGCCCAGACTGGGTTCAAGATTTCAGCGGCGTGCTCCGGCATGACCCCTCGTTCCTGCACCCGGCGGCCGTCGTCACCGCTCGCGCAATCTCCGTGAAGGGCACGTCCTCGCGGGCGGCGTCAAAGTAGACCTCACCCGCCCCCCATGCTCGAGCACTTGCACGTAGAGGATCGCCGCATCGACGAAACAGATCGTCGCGGCCCGGACCGGGTGGGGCTCGCCGTTCTGCCCTATTTCCTCACCCTCACGGCCCGATCCTCCACCTCGTGCCTTCCGGTGCCGACACCATGGCAGAGATGTGGCTCGTCGTCCTTGCCGATCTCGCCGCATCGGAGCGTGTGTGTGCGGTGGCGGATTGGCTGTAAGTCGTGGTCAAGGCGAATAGGGACAAGCTGGAGAGTCAGTCGGAGCAGACTATACGCTGACAGGACGGTCGCACGAAACGACTTCATCGTATCAGCAGCAGCCGTTCATGCGATCCGCGCCATTCGTCGAAATGGGCTCGAAGCGGACGTGCGGCAGTGCGGCAAACCGGAGCTATTGATACCAACCGTTCCATGTCTTTCCAGATTGCCACCCCGAACCGGCTGGGGCAGCCTTGACACTGCAGCTATCGGTATTGGAACAGATGCCCGCGTCATGTCGAAGAAGACCCTGAACAAGACCAACCTCGAAAAGCTCGGGACGGAGAAGCTCGCCGGCCTGGTCATGGATCTGGTGCAGGGCAACGCGGCCCTCCAGCGCAGAGCGAGACTGGAACTGAGCGCGGCGCAGGGACCGAAGGACGTGGCTGCGGATATCCGGAAGCGGTTCGCATCGCTGCGTAGATCGTCGAGCTTCATCGACTGGCGCAAACAGAAGGCCTTCGTCAGAGATCTCTCGGGATTGCTGCGTATGATAGAGGAGACCGTCGTACCGCAGGACGCCGACGAGGCCTTCGAATTGCTGTGGTCATTCCTTCAACTGGCCCCCTCGATCCACGAACGCACCGATGACAGCAACGGAGCGATCGGGAAGGTCATGGACGACGCGGTAGAGATCATTGCGAACGTCGCGCCAAGACTGAACGTGACCCCCGAAGTACTGGCGGATCGCGTCCTCGATGCCGTCGCCCGGGGCGGGTTACGACGAGTTCGACGGGATCGTATCGGCCACGGCCGACGCCCTCGGGGACGATGGCCTTGCCCATCTCAAGGAGATTACGGAGATTTGGGCCGAAGTCCCACCGAGCGACGCCGAGATGGAAGCTTACCAGTTCTATGGTCGCGCATCGAGCGCCGAGGACCGCGTTCGGCGCGACAAGCACCTCACGAAGTCGATCATCCTGGCCGACATTGCCGACGTGCAGGGGGACGTTGACGCCTACATGGCCCGTTACTCCCCGGAGCAGCTGACGTTCGGCACCATCGCGCCGGGTGTGGCACGCAGATTGCTGGATGCGGGCCGCGTGGACGAGGCATTCGGGATCATCGCCGATGCCCGCGCAGCTGCGGAGGCCAACTCATCCAAGCTTCTTCGCCATGACCTCGACGAGGTCTATGAGGAATGTCTCAGCAAGCAGGGGCGGACGGATGACCTCAAGTTCCATCTTTGGGAGAGGTTCGGACAAACGCTCAGCGCGCCGAGCCTTCGTCGGTACCTGAGATTGCTGCCGGAGTTCGATGACATGGAAACTGGGAGTGTCAGGAGTTCTGTGTATCCGGCGGCCGGTCCGGTTACGTGGCGGCCGCTCTCAGCCCCTGACGGGGGAG
>NZ_CANLTQ010000069.1 GCF_947494025.1 uncultured Jannaschia sp. | reverse complement strand
CTCTGCACCCTCAACGCCATGCTCGCAGCAGGAACAGACTACACGCAGCAGACACCTGGCTAAGTACAGTTGCCGGCTATGTTGTCAGGCGCGAGGCGTGAGGCGCGGCTTTTGCGGCTCGCGCGGCATGCCGTTCCACCAAGTGACGCGGGCGACGCTTTCGAATGGGATGAGGCCCGCGGCGTTCTCGTGCCGGGGCCTTGGCTCTCCGTCTCAGGTCAGAGCCCACACTTCGCCATCGGCCAGCCTTCGAACCGGGGGCAGGGCGATGCCCGGGTCGTCCCATCCGAGACCATGCACGGGGACCAGCGCCTTGGGGGCAATGGCCGACGCGAAGCGCGACAGGTCCTTCGGACCGGCATGCCCGGAGGTGTGGAGCTTTACCGTCTTCGCCCCGGCCGCCCGGGCGCGCGCCCAGCCGGAGGTTGGATCGCCGGGATCGAGGTAGCCGCTCCAGCTGGAGAAGACGTAGGCGTCCTCCGGGGTGAACCCCAGAGCGTCTGCCTCGAACTCCTTCAGCATCGAGTCCCGCAGCATGATGATGGCCGGCTCCCCGGCAAGGCGCTTCCGCGACGTAGAGAACGGCTTCGTGGCCATTTCGGTCACGTAGTCTTCGCGCCCGAGGCGGGTATAAAGGCGTTTGCCACTGGGCGTGATGAGGACCCTCAGGTCAGGGAAATCCGGACCGGGCACAGGCAGATCGGTGCCATCTACAATCCGGCGCAGGACGTCCGCGCCGTAGAGGTCGACCACAAGGTTCCGACCGGTTCGCCTTGCCGCCCTGAACAGCGTCACTGTCCGGTCGACATTCTGCGCCGACCAGGACACGAAGACGTGGCGCCTGGTTTCTTTCGCCAAAGCGACGAACTCGTCCTCGAGAGCTTTTTCCGTCACGACGGGCTTGTCGGTTCCGAGATTGGTCCCTTCCATCAGGAGCACATCGACTGCCTTGGGAGGCTCTGCGATCATCTTCTCCACCAGCGTGCTCTTGCGGCCGTGTACGCGGAAGTCGCCGGTATATAGAATGCGACGTCCGAACCCCTCGATCCGCAGCATGTAGGCATCGGGTGCCGAATGGTCGGTCAGGGTTGGCGTGACGGTGAAACCGCCGATCGAAAGCGATCCGCTTCGGCTATGCCAGGTCTGAATCCGGCGCGTGATGGGAGAGTCTGTAATTTCAGCCGACAGCCGTATCAGCTCTGCCGTCTTCGCACCGGACCAGACGGTCCAATTGGCGGGAAGCTCCTGAAGCAAACCCCAGTGATCCAGATGAGCATGGCTGATGAGGAGGGTCGCCGGGCGGGTGAGGTCGAGGCTCTCCGGAAGCAGCCCCGACATCCCGCGGGGGGCGTCGAGCGGCAGACCGGCATCGAGGATCAGCCGTTCACCGTCGGGGCCGGCGATCTCGATGCAGGACCCGCCAATCGTCCGGGTGCCACGATGGACGGTCAGGGTCAGCGTCATGCCGCCAATCTCTGGAGGGCGAGGACGGGCAGGAGCGGACCTCCATGATCCGGTCCGACCTCGTAGACACAAACCCCGTTGCGCTTGAGTTCTTTGCGATGCCCGTTCTCAGTAAAGGTAGCTGCGTTGCGCTCCATCCGGGTCGCATGTGCATCAGCCACGTGATGCCCGCCCGGCCAATAGTTCCCGATGACAACGCCGGGTTGCACGATTATAACCGGGGCATCCGATCCGGCCAGCGTCCGCCAGACCGAGAGGCATTCGGCGTGTCGATCCGTATCGCCGTGAAAAAGCCGGTGAAGGTCGAGTAGCGCCTTGGCCGTCTCCGTGTAGGCCGAGCTGACCTCCTGAATCCGATTGGGGCCCTGCATCCAGCTCACGTATTTCGAAACCTGGTTCAGAACTTTAGGGCCGACGAAGCTCCCGTCTTCACATTCCTCGTAGGGCTTCGACGCGCGCAGCTCGCCGTTGTCGGCGCATTTGGCTTCCCAGAATTCGATCGACGGCGTGGCCTTGCCGTTCACTTGCGCAACGACAAGGTCCATTCGCGGCGCGACCCGACATCCACTGGCGTCCTCGTTCGCCGGCAGGCCCATCTCTAGGTCGAGCGTCCCGGGATTGGCTGCGACGAGATCGTCTACAAAACGCTTCTCCGCCGAGGCGTAGGTCTCTGCCGTCTCGATCCAGCTCTCGACTAGCTCGATCGTTGCGTGGTCGGCGAGCCGCTTCGCATCGACCCGATGGTAGGGCTGGCTGGGCGCCGCCTCGTGACGTGCCATCCCGCGCCGACGGCCGGTCACGTAGGCCTTGTGGACCTCGAGCTTCGGACCGCCCTGGCCGATGGACAGCTTCGCAACCGACTGTCCCTTGAAGTAGAAATTCAGGTAGCCATCGCGAACCGCTAGCCGCAGAGGTCGGTCCTTCGTCCAGTCCTGTCCCGGCAGGGCCCACTTCTCGAAGAGCGCCCGAACAGCATTGCCGGGATTGCCGGCGTCCCATCTGGACAGGTCCGTCGTTTTGAAGGCTCGCTCGAATGTTGGCATGGGGTACTCCGGTCGGACGACATGAAAAGGGCGTCGTATTTCCGGATGGACGAGAAAGCCTGAAGATTCTGTTCACGTCTGAATGTGAGGTTAGCGCCAGATATTAGCTTGACGCCACATGCGTCGGATTGAGCGTAGCGCATGACAAGGAATCTCGCCCGCGCCGCTCATCCCGGAGTCGGTATCGAATTGCCGGCGAAGCTGTAGACGCTTTCCAGGACAGATCACAGCAAACGTACCCTGACGCAACGATGCCGCCGGGAGGCGTCTACAGCATCGATGGGCCCTATGCCCTACGAGAGACTGCTGGATACAGTGTCGTCCAAACGCTATGTAGAAACGTAACTACAGGAGTGCATCATGCCGATCGTTACCGTGACCAGCCGCGAACTGAACCAGGATCTCAGCCGCGCGAAACGGGCCGCCCTTGCAGGCCCGGTCTTCATCACCGACCGGGGTCGGCCCGCCCATGTCCTTCTCAGCATCGAAGCCTACGAGAGGCTGGTCGGAAAGACCCGGAACCTTGTCGAGGTTTTGGCCATGCCGGGCCTGTCGGAGATCGAGTTCGACCCGCCGAAGAGCGCGATCGCGAGCCGTCCGGCCGAACTCGGCTGATGTTCCTGCTCGACACGAACGTCGTCTCCGAGCTGCGGAAGGCCGGGGACGGCCGTGCGGACCCGAACGTGATCCGCTGGATCGCCGCGCAGGATGCCGGGCGCTTTTATATTTCAGCGCTGACCTTGATGGAGCTCGAGATCGGCGTTCTGCGCATCGAGCGCCGTGACCCGGGGCAGGGGGCCCACTTGCGCACTTGGCTGGATGACCAAGTCCTTCCTGCGTTCTCCGACCGCATTCTGCCGGTCGACGGCGTCGTCGCCCTCCGCTGCGCTCGGCTCCATGTTCCGGACCCGCGGTCTGAACGCGATGCTCTTATCGCGGCGACGGCCCTGGTCCATGGCATGAGCGTCGTGACCCGCAACGTGCAGGACTTCGAGGCGACGGCGGTCCCGTTGATCGATCCCTGGGTGTAAAGAAGGTCACCTTTGAAAGGGTAGGAGACCTTTTATGGAGCGCGCTTATCGGTCTTGCAGCGCGCGTTCTAGAGATTGGGTCATTCTGTAAAACCCGCTCTACCGAGCCAGTCGACAGGCGTTCGAAAAACACCCTGTTTCGAGCAGCTCAGCTGCCTGCTTCTCCTTGTCGATCTCTTCGGCAGGTTTCAACTTATTATTAAAAAATTCATATAATCATTATTTCTTTACGGCGTGCGAAACGAGAATAGGACGGTCTGATGACGGACCCGCTCGACCAGGTGGTCAACGTGAACTTCCGGATGACGGAACGCGACCGCCGCGCCTTGAAGGCTTGGTGCGCCGAGCAGGGGCTTACGCTGACCGAGGGTTTCCACGAAGGGGTCGCACTGCTGCGCGGGGTCCGGGACCGGTTCGGTCCGGACCCGTCCGGAACCCTTCTCGAGACGATCGCGACGGCCGAGAGCTATCTGGTGGACGCGGAGCGGGAGATCCGGGTGGAATGGCGCAAGGGCGCCTGGGTCGTCCGCGAGGGGCCGCTCTCCGTGGTAAACCAAGACGGCGCGCTGGAGCACGCGGGCAAAACCAATGTCGAGCGGACCTGGTTCGGGCTGCAGGAGGCGTTCCGGATCGCGCGGGCCCGAGCGGGGGCTGGATGACTCCACCCCCTTACACCCTCTCCTTCACCGTGGGCGGCCTCTTCCTCTTCGAGGGGATCGAGCTCGCGCGCCTCCGCGGCTCCTGCGCCTCCTGGAAGGAGGTCCGCAAGACCGCGCCCGATGACGTGTTCGTCGCCAAGGGGGGTGCCAATTCTGTGAAACGGATCCGGAACGAGGTCATCGGCCGCCTCTCCGCGCTCTCTCCGGAGGAGACCGACCACCTCGCCTCCGCGGGGATGACGGACGCGCGCGCGCTCATGTGGGTCGCGGCCTGCCGGAAATACCGGATCCTGGCCGAGAGAGGTGGTTCGGGAAAACTGAACAGCCGGGATAAGTGGATTTTCCGCGCCACGGCGGCATGATTGTCGCGAGCGAG
>NZ_CANLTQ010000068.1 GCF_947494025.1 uncultured Jannaschia sp. | reverse complement strand
CGATCCGCGCCCACGAGAACACGTCGCGGACGGTCAGAGGATGGCTGACAGCGGTCAACCAGTTCGCCATACTGTTCGAGGACCGCTTCTCCCCCGCCAGGGGCTGAGAGCGGCCGCCACGTAACCGGACCGGCCGCCGGATACACAGAACTCCTGACACTCCCTCGACGCCGTCTCGATCACCGCCGCAAGCTTGTCAGCTGAGGTCCAGCCCTCCGGGCCCGCATTCGCATCGGGCAGGAACCGGCCCTTCGCCCGCGCCGCTGCCCGCCACTTGGCAAGCGTGGCCCGTGAGATCCCTTCCTCCTGCGACAGCCGCCCAAGGCGCATGTTGTTCGGCGGCAGCATCTTGGTCAGAACCGCCGCCTTCCTCTCCGGTGAGTACGCCAAATCGTCATCCTGTCCCGCCCGCCTCAGTGTACACTTTCAGTGCAAGAGCGGGCGACAACTCTCCTGACAGAGGGGGTAGATCGGGATCGCAATGTCGACGGGCTTCGAGCCATCGGCACGCGCCTTGGCTTTGCTGTATTTGACCGTCCAGCGACCATCGACATCCTTCTATGCCGCCTTCGCGGGCTTCTCCGGCCAGATCTCCGAGGCCGCCTTCCCGGCCTTGATCGCGGCCTTCTCGCCATGGGTGTTCCTTTGACGCGGCGCCGCGACGAGGCTCGCATCCACGATCTGACCCGAGCGCGGGATGAACCCCGCCTGGTTGATCGCCAGGTCCATCTCCGCGAACAGGACGTCCAGCGCATCCGCCCAGATCAGCGCCTCGCGAAAGTCCCAGAGCGTGTTCGCGTCTGGCACCGTATCGGCGATCCCGAGCCCACAGAAACGCATCCAACTCAACCTATCGCGGACCATCCGTTCGTTCCGCGGGACATCGATCCACTGGATCAATGTCTGTCCCGCTCCACCCTCCAGGCTCAGCCCATGCAGGCTCTGCAAGACCAGCATCCGGAACTTCAGCACCACGTCCATCGCCGGACGCCCGCCCTTGGAGCTGCGTGGCCGGCCCGTTGCGCGCTCGAGGATTGGCCGGAAGCGCTCGAACTCCACCGTCGCGCTCAGCGTCTCCAGCGGATCGCCCCCGGCCGAGATCTCCGCCAGCCGGTCCTCGACGCTCCAGAACCCCGACTGCTTCGACATCGCAACCTCCCCCGTCTCAAGGGGAGTGAATCATTACAGGCCACAGAGCGGTAGAGGTTTCCGGAGGTGTCCACCTGAACCGGCTTTGCTTACGTTGAGATGATCGCTATGAAACAAGTAGGAAAGAGGTTGGCTCCGTAAAATAAAATATACAATTTCAGAGGGATTATTTGAGTGGCCAAAATAATAACCGGCAAAGAAACAGCAAAACAAGCCCGTAAAGTCTGTACGGCAGTTGGCGAGATTTTTCTCGCCGTCTCGTACTGGGGGGAGGTGCGACTAAAGCGTTAAAACTTTCTGCCCGAGCGAAGAATGTCCATGTTGTTCTCAACGTTGCGCACGGCGGTACAAACCCGGAAGAACTTGAGGCATTAATGAAGATGCTTCCTGGTCACGTTCGAGTTCACCCAACGCTGCACGCCAAAATGTACGCATCGGAAAAACGAGCGGTGCTTGGTTCGACAAATGCGTCTGCTCCTGGTTTAAACTGGGGAGGAACTGGGCATGCCGAAGCCGGGGTAGTAATGAAAGGCACAGACGCACAGGCGGTGCTTAAGCTGGCAAAGAAGTTTTACGATGAAGGCCAAGATGCGTCCGATAAACACCTCCAAACATGTCGAGAACGTTTTGGTCGCCGACCTCTCGCTGCTACTTTGAGCGGTATTTCAAAGCCGAAGGGTGGTGCAGGAACTGAGGATCCAGTCAGTACGCTCCTCCACCGCTCCGACGTGTTCGGACCATTGCCAGTCATCATTTCTGAAGGAACAGCCAATCCGAAAATTCTGGAGAAGGACTGGAATGAAAGGACTGGAATGAACAGCGGTCTGCGGCTGAAGAGCTACCCGAAAATGCGCCTTACAACGCGTCGGAATGGAGCTACTTCCAATGGGATCTAGATGCCCGTTACCGAGGCAAAGCCTGCTTGGAAATCCATAAGAAAGTTGATGACCATCTGTCGCTCCATGTTGTACAGCCAATTTTTCACCAGGGTAAGGTAGGGACGTTTGCGCGCAACCTCAGTTGGCCCATTGTTGGGGATCTAGGACAGTATTGGCGTGGAAAGGTACGCAACATTCCAAGAGATAAAAAGCTCAGTCGAGTACATGAGGCACTAAGCAATCATGACTATTTGACCGGGTGGGACGTTTATGCAGAGCTAAGGACCTCGAGTTCTGCGTGAATTTTACGGCGCTTTAAGTTGTGTGCTCGCTGCGTCGATCAATATAGGCTCAAGGCGGAAATGCAGCAGTGCGGCAAGTTAGGCGCCTCGCGGCAACTGCGATATCGTCACTTTCGTCACATAGTGGATATTCAGCGAAATCGCTCGAGTTTACTTTGCTTTTGTGAGCGCAAGCAAGCTATCGAGCTTCTTGTCCACAGGATCAATAAGATTCAATAATTTTGGATCTTTGAGAGTTCATCTTTCGGATCTGGCCTTTTGGCAGTGTGAATTGAAGGAGCTTTATGGGCGTAGTCGCCTCGAGACATTCCGAAGTTGTCGATCTCAGAAAGAAATAGTCGGTCAATATCCACAGGATCTATTCCAATCGGAATCAGCATTGAAAGTATATTTCTCTCCCGAACGCCGTGATTGTCCCTTGAAATCCGCTGGACAAAAGAGCTTGTGCAATCATTCAGTCTTTGCTTTATTTCGATCTCGGATGGCCACGCCTTCTTCTTGCTAGGTTCGGGAGGGTCGATGGTGTGGGGCGGAAGCCCATGCTCACGGCCACTAAAACCCATCAGAGCAATGGCCGGCAATGATACTTTGCCAGTAGTACGACATTGAGAAAGAGCACTCTTGGCTATTTCAATCGCTCGAACTTCAAAATATTCCTCTATAGCTGCGTGGCACAAAATTCTGAACGCGACAACTCCTGTGAAAACACGCTCGCGATAATCTCCCATAGGATTGAACTTGGCCGGAAGAAGGTGCTTTCGCAATGATTGAGCATTTTTCTTCAACTCTCTGTAATGGCTGGATGGCACTGGCAGTCACCCATTAAATTGAATTCGGCCATCAACAGTATGGGGAGGGGCAAGCTGCAAACCACAGACAGCATTCAGAGTCTCACCCCATTTTCTTAAACGGATCACGGTGTTCGGTATGCCCGCAGTATCACTCTCTATAGCATCCTTAAAACCTGGGTCAGAGAAAAGCTCATTGTATGCAGGGCGGAGCAGTTCAGAGTTTTCTTCCATAGACTCCCTAACCTCCGCCTCTGATGCATAATATGAAAGCGCGTCGAATATGGCGCGATTGAATGATCGGGAACCGGGCTTGCGAGCAAGCTGATCCTCGAAAACCCTAAAAAGCGTTCTTATTCCTTCATCAAGCGAGCCGGATAGCTGACGGAAGGTTTGCTCATTTTGCCCCCAGCTATCATTTCCCTGTATGCACGTTTCATCGAGAAAACTCTTCATACGCCCTCGATAGTCCGCGAGGTGGGTTTGAAACGCCAGATACCGAACAAGGATCTCCACGTCTCTCATCCGAGGATCTGGGCTTGATCGCCCAAGAAGACGTTGGATTTCTCTTGAATCGGCGGAAAAATCATCGACGAATGTAGTGAACGGCCCTGGAGCGATCGCTTGGCGCAATTCCTGTGGCGAAAGCTTCACGCTTTGAGTGTTCAACCTCAAGAACACCTGATAGAGAAAATCTCTATTCGGCTAGTTCCGAATAATTACTGTTCTTATTGTGTAATTGAGGAATGAATTCAAGTCCCCCTCAAGTGCAGCGTCGGCCTCCATTCGGGAATAACGCACCCGTTGGAGGTCACGTCTCGCGTGTAAGCCTGACAACGCAAATCCCTCCCCAGGCCCCTCACCGCCACCGGTGAATTTGAGCAGGGAAAGTAGCCTTTGCTTGCCGTCCAGAACCAGATACCGCCCCTTCTCGGTCGGGATCTCGGCAAGGACAAGCTGCGGTATTGGGAGACCAATAAGTATCGACTCGATAAAGAGACTCTTTCTTGAATTACTCCAAGCATCCCGCCTCTGGAAATTTGGATTGAGTTGGATGTTTCCCCGACGTAGTTGATTTAGAAGCGTTTCAACGGTCTAATCCGTCGAGTATAGAACTGCCTCAGAAAACCGAGCAAAGCTGTCCTCCTGGACCTCTGGTTCGTCCTCGTCTTCAAACTCAAACTCGTCAGCCATAGCCAAATTTCCCAATATTCCGTCGTGACACTAAGAGGGTAGCTTCACATGCTAAAACGATTAGTTGCCTTGTCAGCCATTTTTTCGTCATTAACATGGTCAGAATTTCGCCCTCGTCCTGCGGCGCCTCCTCTACATAGTTCCCAGACAGATTCCTTCTCCATGTACTTGCTCCGCGGTATGTGTAGCGAACGACCGCTTCATCTTATTGTAGGCCTTTGGCCATAGGCGCAGCGAACGGCCGCCCTCCGCCCTCCCGAGACATTCCAGGCATCTCAGCCCCCTTGGTTTTCATCCGGACTAGCCGACGAAGACCACCCCGATCCGTCCGACGCTCTTCTCGCCCTCCCTTGCAAACCGCGCCCATCCGAGCTGCGGCCTGTACGCCGCCCCGGCGTCGAGGCAGATCGCCCGGTAGTCCTCCACCCCGTCCATCTGCGGCAGTTCGCCGGTCGTCTCCGCCAGCGACGTTCGGACCGCCGGCGTATGCCCATGTACGACGACTGTCGGTCCGATCCAGCGTTGCCCGGTTTCGGGATCGACATCCCATCCGCCCTGCCAGGTCAGGGACTCATTACGGATCCATGCCCAGTGCGTGTCGTCGTCTACGGGGCGGTCCCGGGCGAGATGGATGTCGTCCGGGGTGCACGGGTCCAGCCCGGCATGCACGCAGATCAGGTCGCCGATCCGGAGATGCGACGGCGCCGCCCGGATGGCGGCA
>NZ_CANLTQ010000067.1 GCF_947494025.1 uncultured Jannaschia sp. | reverse complement strand
TCGATCTCGACCTCGGCCGGGCTTTCCTCGATGTCCACGCGGGGCGGCGTCTGATCGAGCAGCACGCGGCCCTGGATCGTGACCTCGTCCTGCAGGGTCAGCGTCACCGACTCCGTCTCGGCCACGGTCGCGCTGGTCTCGGACTGCGCCTGATCCGACTGATCCTGAGCAACGAACAGCCGCTCGTACTCGACGCGGCAGGCCTCGACATCGCCGGTCTCGACGATCTGCGTCACTTGCGCTTCATCGGCCCCCTCGGGCAACTCGCTGGTAAGAGCGGCCTGAAGGTTGGCGCAAGCTTCCTCGAGCGAAGTTTGTTGCGCAGGCGCGGCGAACGGAACGGTAAGGGCTGTACCGACGAGCAAGGTCGAAAGGACAGATTTCATCGGTGTTGGCTCCACAATGTTGTTTTGCGTTGTGCCTTTCAAAGGCTGAGAATGGAGACCGAGTTCCGCATCGATCAGCGAATTGATAAAAGTTAGCTTGTTTGTACGCTCTGGAACGGACGATCCGGCATTTGGTTAACGCACTACATCATTCACATGATCAGGTTTTCGCCTGTCGCGTCCTTGTACGTTTCCATTCTGGAGTTGATCCATGGCAGATCCAACCGACCCTCATCGTCCGATCGACCCCGTTGACACGTCCCGCTCCTCCGCGGGGCTCGCGAGCGACGTCCTTCGGCACGGCTCGAACCTGGTCCAGCAGGAAATTCGGCTCGCCCGGGCCGAGATGTCCGAGAAAGCGGCACAATTGAAGTCCGCAATCGGCGAGCTGATCGCGGGCGCCGTGCTCCTGGCGGTCTCGCTCGGCATTCTGCTGTCCGCCCTTGTCAGCGGCGTCGCGCGCCTGCTCGTCGGCATCTTCGGCGACGACCCTTCGGCGGCTCGGGAGGTCGTCGCGCTCGACGGGCTCGACGAGGGGCAGGCCCAGGTGGTCACTGCGATCAATCAGAATGTCGAAGCCGCCCTCGACGCGGCACGGACGCTTCCGACCTACGAGGGGCTGGCAGCCCTGCTCGTCGGCGTGGTGTTTGCCGTGATCGGCGCGCTTCTGCTGCGCAACGGACTGAGCAAGCTCGATCCCGGAAACCTGGTTCCGGACCGGACCATTCGGCAGGTCAAGAAGGACGGAGAGATGGCGCGCGACCAGATCTGAGCCGCGCCGATCCGTCCCAACGTTCGTCTCAACCAAGGAATTCAGACAATGGCTGACAGCAAACACGATCAGAAGACCACGCGCGAGGCCGAGCGTGACGTCGAGGCGGCCCGTGCGAACCTCGCCGGGTCCATCGACAGCCTCGAAGCCCGGCTTAGTCCGAACGCGCTCGTCGAGCAGGGGATTGCGTATTTCCGCGGCGACGGGCGCCGGCATCTCGACACCCTGGCGCGCAACGCCCAGGCCAATCCGATCCCCCTCGTCCTGATCGGGATTGGTGTCGCCTGGCTGGCGATGGGTTCGAATCGAAACCCGAGACCGAACTCGGCCGGTCGGAGAGTCCCGACTGATCGCTACGACGATGCCGGTGTCTACGGGAACGATCGCGATGAGTACGGGTCATCGTCAGACATGAACACGACCCGATCGGCACCGGGACTTGGTGCGAGCGCAACGGCGTCGTCCGCAATGGCGGGTCAACCGCGCACGACGGGCCTCGGCACGAATACGCCATCTTCAATGTCGGACGAGCCCCGTGATCCGCTGCGATCGTCAGAACCTCTGAAAAATGCCGACAGTTCGAGCTCGGATGATCCACTCCTGAAGGACGATGGGACCGAAGATCCGGTTCTCGGGTCGAAGACGAGCCCGAAGGCGAAAAGCCCGTCGTTCCGAGACCCGATCACGACCGCGCATAGCGATCTGGATGACGACAAGAAGGTCTAGTCGTCGTCAATGCCCCAGACGTCCGGTCGTAACCTGGCGGCCGTCCGGCGCTCCAATGGCATCGAAGCGCGGGCGAAGCATCAGCCGTCTTGCCGCCATACGACATGCCCCTCGATGCGGTATCGCCGAGATGTCATGCGCACGACATCCAGACCCCGTGGCCCGAAGGCCTGAGGTGCTCCCTGGAAATCGGACACTGACGGAAGCTACGATCTGAGGTCATCTTGGTCTTCGAGAAGGAGACGGACGAGATGGCGAAGAGGAAGCGGGTCGCGGCCGCGTTCAAAGCGAAGGTGGCGCTGGAGGCGCTGAAGGGGGAGCAGTCGGTGACCGAGCTGGCCGCGCGGTTCGAGGTGCACCCGACGCTGATCCACCAGTGGAAGAAGGCGCTGCTCAAAGGAGCGTCCGGCGTGTTCGAGAAGGGCCCGACAAGCGATAGAGCAACCCAAGGTCTGGAAATTGCGCGACGCCCTGATCACGCATCCTGGCATTCCCATTTGATGTAGGCCTTGGTGTCGGCGGCCCATTTGTCGTCGATCTCGACCAGCACGGCGCCGACGAGGCGCTCGAGGGAGGCTTCGTTCGGAAAGACCCTCACCTTGGCGGTGCGGCGTTTGAGTTCCTGCTGGACGGCCCGCTCCATGGGGTTGGAGGTGCGCAGCCGGCGGCGGTGAGGGCCGGGCGGGGAGAAGACGGCCAGACCCTCGGGCACGGCCTCTTCCAACCATGCGGCGAGAGCCGGAGCGGTGTCCCGGTCGTCTGCAACCAGCTCGGCCAGGGCGGCCTCGGACTTGGCCGGTGAGCCGGCGTTCCAGACGTCGCGCAGCTCGGCACCGATGCGCTTGCGGCTCTTCAGGGTCGGCGCGTGATGGATGGCGTTCTGGGCGAGATGGTGAGGAGGATCAGGAAACTCTCCAGGGGAGAGTTTCCCCGACGAACGGCAGCGCTGCCATGTCGCGCCGCCGAGGCCCGCCCTGCGCGCGGCGCGCAGCCCGGCGTGGTCATCGGAGACGACGTACTCCACCCCGCGCATCCCGCGGGCCCGGAGGCTTTCCAGAAAGGCCCGCCAGTGGACCTCGGCCTCCGACAGGGCGACGGAGACGCCCAAGGACCCGGCGGCGCTCGTCCGGGCCGACGCCGATGGCCGAGAGCACGGCCGCGGCGCGCACGATCCCGCCCTGACGCACCTTCTCGTACCGGGCATCGAGAACCAGGTACGTGATCTGGCCGGGAGGCCGTGTGCGCCAGGCCTCCAGCTCGTCGTCGAGCAGCCTGGCCGCGCGGCTGGCCCGGGTCGAGGACAGGCTGTCGAGACCGAACTCGCGCATCACCCGCTCGGCCTCCCGGGTCGACACGCCCTTGACGTACATTTCCGCCACCGCCAGCATCACGGCGCGAACCGACCGGCGGCCGCGTTCGAGCGATTGCGGGCAGAACGTCGTGCCGTCATGGCCGGCGGTCTTGGGGACGTCGACCGCGATCGTGCCCGCCGGTGTGTCGATGCGCTTGGGCTTGTAGCCGTTCGCGTAGCCGCGGCGGGTATCCGTCCGCTCGCAGGGGGCGGCGTCGAGGTACCGCTCGCGCTCGATCCGCATCGCCAGCTCGAAGGCCCGGCCGAAGACCGTGGCGATGTCATTGGGTCCGTGTTCGATCGGATGTTCCAGAAGAGTCTCGATCGTCCGATCCTGCTGCCTGTCCATTCGCTTGTCTCCACGGTGGTGTTGCAGCTCCATGGAATACCAGAATGGATCGCCCCTGCCGGGGCCGGCCCCGGCAGGGGCTCACGGCACCATCGTCAAATGAATTTCCAGACCTCAGGTTACAGTACCTTCGGCGCATCCGTGGGTGCGGGGGCTTTCCGGCGAGACGCGGAGCCCCTGCCCACATCCGTACGGCTCTCGGGGGCGACTGCAGCAGGTCTGGGATTGACTGCGCGACGCCGAAAGGCATCCGCCTTTTGCTGGTATCCGACTGTGTTCAGGCCCCTTGGCAAAATCAGGTTTGAGACTGGACAGCGTCACGATCTGTACCAGCGCAATGCCAGCCACCTTCCGTATGAGTTCGTCGAGCTGTCCGAACGGTTCTCGCTCTCGGCATTATTCGTTTCCGCCAAACTCCGATCGCCTCGCCACGTGAGCCCCCCAGTCACGTCCTCCGAACGCGATCAGGGCGATGTAGAGTGCATCCGAAGCCGCGTCGTGGCGGAACACGACCGTAATCCTGCGGTTGCGACCACCATGGCGGACACGCCAGCCATCAAGAGGTGCGTCGAGCGTCGTGCCCAGACCGGGCTCCGCGACGACCACCCCGATCAATTCCCTCGCCTCGAGAATCCGCCTGCGTGCGGCGGCGCCGTTGCCGCTAACCGCGAAGATATGTTCGGCCATGCCCACGATGTCCCGCTCGAGGAGCGGGTGAGGCACGACCTTCATCAGCCACGGTCCTGGTTCTCGGCCTCCCGCTCCAGAGCCTCGATGCACGCGAATGCTCCTGCGGTGAGCTCGTCCAGACTGCCCACCGGAACCCACTGATCGAGGGGCAGTTCGAGCCTGCGCTTGACCTCAGCCTCCAGAATTGCTGCTTCACGCGCGCGCGCGCCACGCGCTCGGGCAAGCTCGCCCGAGACAGCAGCGCTGATCGTCGGATACTCCCCTCGATCGACGAGCTCGCGTGCGTAAGCGAACGCCGCGTCCGTGAAGCTGACCGATTGCTTCTGAACTCCCATCATGATCTCCAAACGAGCACATCGGTAGTCTGTTGGACTACCATGAGAACGCCGGGTCCTTTAGTCAAGGGCCACGCCGCTTCCGCCATCCACCCTCTCGCGCTGCAGCAACCGGGCCAGTATGTCCCGGTCCGATCCCGATGGCCGACAAGCAGACTGATCTGCTGGTCCCGACACTTGGTCTCCCTCAATGGACCCTGCCCTCCCGGCCCCAGATGCCGAAGATGCTGGCCCTGAGATCAAGGTCTCCCCGCAGGTAACGTTTCGTGAAGGCTTGTCTTATGCGTTTCGCGGCTCGTCTGCGAGGAATGGGTCGGTGGTCGGATCGGTAGTGGCTTGGTCGCAGAAGGACCGTTTTAGAGTGTGATCGGCCACCGTCTTCACCTTGGGCCTGAACGGATACGCAGCGGCGAGAGCCCTGCATGACAAGCAGAGGACAGCGAAGATGACTCATGATAGCATCGGGATCGACATCTCCAAAGACCGGCTCGACGCCGTGCGCCTGAGCGACGGGGGCAGCCGGAGCTTCTCCAACGACGCACGAGGCTTCCGGGCGCTTCGGACCTGGCTGCGCGCCGCGCCGCCCGCACGGGTCGTCTA
>NZ_CANLTQ010000066.1 GCF_947494025.1 uncultured Jannaschia sp. | reverse complement strand
ATACAACGGTTCGAAACCTGAAGTCCCTCGCGTCCGCCGGTGTTCCCTCACCCGGATGTACCGTGCGGTTGCGGACCGATCGGTTCCCCTTCGGGAACCTGGCCCCGTTGTGCCCGATCAGCCGGCTTTCGTGCCTGAACGCCAGCAGGGCCAACGCGGCTATCGGTGACCTCGATGACCCGGACCTCCATGTTCGTCAGGGAAACGCCCCACTGGGGCCTTTCCTGCTCCTCCTCACCCTCGTCGATGTCCAGATGGACATTGCGCCAAACGCGCCGGCGGGCCCCGCCATGCTTGCGGGTATGCCGTGCTGCGGGCTTGCGCGGCCCCGTAGGGGGCCACGGTCCCTGCGCGCCCCTTGCCGCAGACCTTGATCCCGGTGCTGTCCACCGGCAGATGCAGCGGCCCCTTCGATCCCTGGCAAGGCAGCCTGACCGCCAAGGTCCGCTGACGCCGGCACAACGTAGTGCAATCCGGTACCGTCCAATCCAGCCCCGCCAACCGCAACAGGCTCGCGATGAAGCCCGCCGTCTGCCGGAGTAGTCGCTCGAACAGGTTCGGGGCTTCGCCCGTTCATGGCTGAAACGATCCACTGGATCGTTTCCGGGACGCCCTTCACCCTTGATCATGAGGCACGCCTGGATCGCGTTCGTCGGGCAAACGGTCCACTGGACCGTTTGCTGATCCTCTTAACCGCTGCAGGCCTGCTGGCCGCCCCGCCTGCCCGACGGTATCGCCACCCTGCATCTTGGATGCGTCTGCATGAAGGTGAGGAACTGCTTGCGCGACAGTTTCTTGCGGAACTCGACTTCGCCCTCGCCTATGCCCCGTGAAGCTGAAAGACCTGCTTGGCCAAATCCACGCCGATGATCGATACTTCCTTCATAGCCAAATCCTCCTGATCCTGATGGGACCACAGTGGCACGAGTGCCGTCAGGAGGGGCTACCCAACCCATCATCAAGGCCGCGACAGGCGGTCGAATGGGTCGACACCCTCTATACCCGCCGCACCCTCGAGGGGGGATCGGGAACCGCGACCTCGCCGACACCAAGCCCAATCGCGTTGCGCACACATGGCGAAGTCGAAACGGCCGAATTGTTGCCGAGGAGTCGCCGGTAGGGTCCTGCCGTAACCGCTTGATGTTTGGGCGAACGGCAATATGGTTTGCGGTGCGCGCACGGATGGCGTCGCATGGCGCCACGGGTGACGTATTCGCGATCTCGTTTTCAGCCACATCGCCGGGATCAGACGGACCTACTGGTTCTGGCCAAGCGCGATGACCGTCCTCGCGATCATTCTGGGATTCGTGCTCCCTTTCGTGGATGAGAAGCTTGGAAGCGACTGGACGAGGAGCCTCGGATTCTTCCGTGCGATTCAGGTGGACGGTGCCCGTGCGATCCTGACGACCTTGGCCGGCGCGGCGCTCGGCGTGGCCGGCGTCGCGTTCTCGATCACGATCGTCGCCGTGTCGTTTGCGAGCTCGAACTACGGCCCTCGTCTGATCGGCAACTTCATGGCCGATCGCACGAACCAGATCGTGCTCGGCGTGTTCGTAGCGACCTTCGTCTACTGCATCACCGTGCTCAGCACCGTCCACAACCGGATCGAGTTCCAGGACGAGGCGCTTGAAGCGTTCGTGCCCCAGATCTCCACGCTGTTCGCGCTCCTGCTCACGCTGTCCTCTGTTGGCGCATTGATCGGCTACATCCATCACATTCCCGAATCCATCAACATCATGAACCTGACGGCGAGTATCGGCCGGAAGCTGCACGAGGCAATCGCCGGCATACCCAGTCCGGAACACGCTGGCCGGGACGAGAGAGAGCCCGTCGACGTGGCCTCTTGGGCCGGACTGCCAACCGGAAAGGGCCCTCCCATGCGGTGCGCGCGCTCGACAGGCTACCTGCGCCGGATCGACGTCGGAAGCCTGCAGAATCTCGCGCGGTCAAATGGGGTTCAGGTCCGGATCGACCGCGCCGCAGGGGATTTCCTCGCGACCCGAGAGACCGTAATGACCGTACTGGGACAGTCCGAAGTCGACGCCGGCCTCGAGAAGAAAATACCAGCGTGGCTATACGCTCGGACCCAGCCGAACGGACGACCAGGATGTCCTCTTCCTGGTCGACCAACTGGTGGAGGTCGGAGTTCGCGCGCTTTCTCCCGGCGTCAACGATCCACACACGGCCATGCTCTGCCTCGACTGGCTGGGCGCGGCACTCTGCGCGTTTGCGGAACGCCCGCCTGCTGAACGACTGCCCGCAGCGTCTCCCGTGCTTTATTCGCAGGTGACCTTCGGAGTCATGCTTGACCGAGCTTTCGATCAGATGCGCCAGCATGTCAGCACCGACAGGACAACGGCGCTCTATGCGCTCGCCATCCTGACCGACATCGCCAGCGTCGCCTGTCGGCCCGACATGGCGGCGGGATGCGCCCGACAGGTCACGCGCCTCGCTATGTCCGCCAACGAGCAGCTCACCGAAACGCTGGCACGCGAAGACGTCGAGGAGGCCCGGGCCCGCGCCATCGCCAAGATCGCCGCGCCCCAGGCCGTCGACCTCGGCGAAAGTTCCGCCAGGAATGGATAGGTCTCGTTCCAAGGCGTTCTTCGCGACCTCGCGATCCTTCAAACCGCGACTCCCGTTCCCTGAAAACCAGTCCGACCGAAGCTGAGGCTTTGAGCACAGGGCTCTGATTCCCAACTTTGGACCGCCCGAAAGCAGAGTTTTCCCGGGATCACGTTAGTTGATACGCCGATTGGCACGGCGTGAACGATCGGCAGCGTCGCGTGTCGGGGAGCGCCCCATCCCGTGGTGTAGGATGTGACCAGTCATGAGGGGAACAGCACTCCTATCTTTTGAGGAAGTGGGAGACCCTGTCCGGTCAATTCGGAAGCGGCTTCACAGATTGTCACCAAGGCGCGATGCAGCGGACCTCTCTTCAGAGGCGGGCGTTGCGCTCCCGACCATGACCGCCCGAGGAGCACGCGATGTCTGCCCGAACCTGTCTCACGACTACGGCCCTCGCGGCGGTTCTGATGTCCTCAGGCTTCGCTCTCGCGCAAGATCAGGCCGGCGGACAGTCGAGCCCCGCGCCCAGCGATGCGGAGATCGTCGAATCCAATAGCCAGGCCGCCGGCGACGTGATCAGCGCGATCGCGGCCACGCCCGAGCAGGACCAGGCCGTGGGGCAGCGCTTCCGCGTCGATCTGGCCGATCTGCCCGAACCCTATCAGGGGCCGCCGGTCGCCAACGCGCCGCTGCGCGCAACCGAGGTTCCGCAGGAATTGTCGCTGCCTACGGGGTTTTCGGCGATCCTGTTCGCTCAGGGGCTTGAGGGTCCCCGCCAAGGCCATGTCCTGCCGAACGGCGACCTGCTCGTCTCGATGCAGACGGGCGGCTACATCACGCTGCTGCGCGACACGGATGGCGACGGCGTGGCTGACATCAATTCCCGCGCCTTCGAGCCCTTCACCGGTCCTTACGGCATTACCCATCGCGAATGGACCGGCGAGGGTGACTACGACTACGAGATCCTGATTGCCGACCTCGAGGGCATCTGGTCGCAGCCCTACAAGGACCCCAACATCCGCAACGTGGGCGCGCGCGACCAGACGGTGGACGAGACCCCGGTCGAGAACCGCAAGCCGCTCTACGACTTCTCGGGCCAGGAGTTGCTGACCGAGAGCGGCGTGTTCGGCGCGATGAACGGCCACGTGAACCGCGACATCGAGATCGGCCCGGACGGGCGGCTTTACGTCGGCGTGGGCTCGCTCGGGAACATCTCCGTCGAGCCGGAGCCGAAGGCCACGATCCAGAGCTTCGCCGCCGACGGATCGGACCAGCGGACCGTGGTGACGGGCGTGCGGAACGCCACCGGGCTCGACGTGAACCCTTCGACAGACGAATTGTTTGCCGTCGTGCAGGAGCGTGACGGCGCGGGCGACAACCTCGTTCCCGACTACCTGATCCGCGTCGACGAGGGCGAGTTCTTCGGATGGCCTTACAGCTACATGGGCTCAAACCCGCAACCGGGCTTCGCGCAGCTCGCGCCCGAGCTGGTCGACGGGGCTCAGGTGCCGGAACTGATCTTCAACCCGCATTCCGCGGTCATGGACCTGGCTTTCTACGACGGCGAGATGTTCCCCGAACGCTACCGGAACGGCGCCTTCGTGGCGCTGAAGGGGTCGTGGAACCGGACGCAGCCGACCGGCTACAAGGTGGTCTTCGTGCCGTTCTCGGACGGGATGCCGGACGGTACCTACGAGAACTTCCTGTCCGGGTTCTGGTCCCGCGGGACCGATCGGGCCGAAGTCTGGGGTCGACCGGCGGACGTGACCGTGGCGCCCGACGGCGCGCTCTTCGTCATCGATGACACCGGCGGCACGATCTGGCGCGTCACCTATGACGGCGAGACCGACGCAACAGCTTTGGAGACTGGCAAAAATGTGCCCGCGCAGAACTGATGTCGGGTCGGTTTGGTGGAGAATTCGGGTCGTGCGCTTCGCGCATGAAGCATTGACCCCTCCAACCCCGCCGCCGCCTTCTGCCGAACTTCAATATTGGTCAGATGGTTAACAATTATTCGAACCAGAGAAGAGGTTCTCCGGTGAGTCATTCCAACCATACCCCGCTGCGCGCAGACGAGTTGACCGGTGCCACGGCCGAGGGGGCCGACGTCTATGGTCCCGATGACAGCAACATCGGCACCGTTTCCCATTTGCACGGCACCGGACCGACTGCGAGTGCCGTCGTCGACGTGGGCGGCTTCCTCGGCCTCGGTGCGAAGCCCGTCGCCCTGCCCATCTCGAGCCTGAATCTGATGCGAGATGAGAAGCAGACGGTCCACACGACAACGTCCATGGCAAAGGACGCGCGGAAGGATCTGCCCGAGCACAAGGACTAACGCCGACCCATGGATCTGCAGCCAGACTGCAGCCAAACCCGACACGGGATCAGTGCCGGGTTTTCATAAAAGTCCCCTGCCCCGACGGGCCACGCAGAGACTGGCCCAATGCGCGACGAACTGAACTGCGCCGGCTTCGCCGGAGGCTGATTAGTTGGTCTCAGGCGGCCATGTTGAGGCTTGCTACGGTTTCATGGAAGGCTGAGTGGCGGTTCGGTAAGACGTTTCACACAAGCATACTTGGACTGCCCCCATCGAGTGGTCCGGGATGAATGTTAGTACATGGTCGGCCTCTGGTCCATTGAGACGAAGGTTTCCGGTGCTGGCGGGCGATATCTCAGCGAGCTGTGCGGCCTGACTGTGTTGTAGTGGCGGCGCCATCGCTCGATCAGGAACTGTGCCTCCCTGAGTGAATAAAAGACCTCAGCGTTGAGCAGCTCGTCGCATTCGAGATATGCGCGAAAGTTGGTGACGCGTGATCAGGCGGCGGGTTGAAGTAGGCGGACGCCGTCGCGGAACTCAACC
>NZ_CANLTQ010000065.1 GCF_947494025.1 uncultured Jannaschia sp. | reverse complement strand
GGCACGTGCATCAGCAGGCAGGCCCGGCCACGGGCCACGGACCAGCCCTACCGCCCGTGGATCGCGACGATCCGGTCCGCCTTGCGACGGACGAAGGCGCGGCGCCGGCGGTGGTGTCGAAACAGGTCGAGAAGCATGCCCGGCGAACTGGCGAGATCGAATGACCAAACTGCGGCACGCCGAGATCGTCCCCGTGGCGATCACCGTCAATTCGACGGAGTCCGACGATTACCCGGCATTGCTTCCTGCTCACCTCATCGGCCCAAGATACGGCTCGGCCAGCAGTCCGAACTCGGGGCAGTGCAGCATGACCTCCATCGCCGCACCGATATGTGGCAGGTAAAGATACACGGCCTTGCGCCCGCATGGCATGCGGCAGGGGACGACGTGGTAGGGCCAGCGGGCGTGGTTCAGGAACCGGTTGATGGCGCGGTTGTGGATGTCGTGGCGGTTGCCACGCACGGCGATCGTCAGCCGGACGGCGTATTCGTGGTTCGCGGTCTCGGACCGGGTCGGTTTGCGGCTACCCATGGCGACAGAACGTATAGCGAACATGCAAGATCGTGAAAGACAATGCCGTTGCCTGATGCATGGTCGGCACGTTTGAGAGAGCTTGCAATGCCATGGGCGGGAGGAGGCGGCGCGCAGCGAAAAGGGGAGAGACTTGGCTGCGCGCCTTGTTGCGTCGAAGGGGGGAACTTCGTGCACCTCTTTCCTGGCACGACCATAGTGAATGACGGGTTAAGACGCGGGCGCTCTCAGCACGGACGACGCCGGGTTAACCGTTGCGATCGATAAAACTTGTCGAAAGACCGCCCGATCGCGGAATGTGCGCGGATTGTTCCGTTCCACAGATTTGTATCATGCGTACCAGTACGAAGCTTTTCGCGGTCGCGATCGCCGCCGAAGTCATCCTCATCTCGACCGGTCTCGGCCTTGCGACCGTTCAAGCGGCAGCGGCCTATGCAAGCCATGCGAACCTGACGCTGGCGGCCTCGGCAGCGGCGTTCCCGCTGCTGCTTGCAGTCCTCGAGCTCTTCAAGATCCCCGCCGGCGTGAGCCTCTATACCGCGCGCTGGACGATGAAGCCGTTCGCGGCGCTACTCCTCGTCGGCGGGACCGTCGCCACGTTCGAGACCGTGACCATGGCCGGCAGCACCTGGTTCCGGGCGCTGCAGTTCGAGATCACGGCGCAGCAATCCGAACTCGCGTCGATGCGGGAGCGCCGCGACGGCGCCGGGGACCGGACGAGCCAGGTGGCGGACATCCGCGCCGCGCTGGAGGCCCTCGAGCGTCAGCGTGACGCCAGTACGGAGACTCCAGCCGTCGAGGCGGCGGAGGCTCGGTTCGATGAGCTGACTGCGGAGATCGAGGCCCTCCTCGTTCGACAATCCGACGCGCGTGCGATGTTCGGCGCGGACTGGGACTCACAGACCGACAACAATTCGGCCCGCATCGACAGCGGCAACCCGAGTATCGCGGAACAGGGTCTCGCGTCGCAGCGCTCGATGCCGACCCGTCAGGCCTACATCGACGCCCGCATGGAGGACTGGGCCGCCTCCGAAGGACGCCTTCTCGACAGCCAGATCCAAGAGCTGCAAGCGGAACGCAACGAGGCTCGGGACGCGCTCGAGACCGCGCGCCTGTCGTCGGCGGAAGGTGTCGCAGCCATTCTCGAAAATCTCGACCGCGAGCGCACCCGCCTGCAGAACCTGATGCAGGCCATGGCGAACGATCGGCAGGCGCAGGACTCCAGCGTCGATCTGGGAGGCGCCATCGCGGCCCGGCAGCAGGAGATCGCCCGGCTGGCCGAGAAGAGCGTGATCTACGACATCGCGGCCAAGGCCTACGGGGTCGCGATCCACGAGGTGAGTGAGGAGCAGGCCAACGTCGTCACCTTCTGGGTCGTGCTGGGCGTCGGTCTTTCCGCCGCGCTCTCGACCGGCCTAGCGGCGTTCTTGGCGGCTTACCTCGCGCAGCAGACACGCCCGGAAGGTTATGCACGGACGCTCCGGACGTTGGCGGCGAAGCGGAAGCGGCTCCTGAGCCAGGAAGAGACGATCGCGATGCTCCGGCGCGAGCTGCAGGCAATGAAGGACGCACCGCCGAAGCTCGATATCCGCGAGCGCATCGTCTACCGCCATCTGCCGATCGAGCGCGAGCTTCTCGATCCCGACATGCCTGTTCGTCTCAAGGGCCGGACCCGGGAGATCCCTCATGCAGCCTGAAGACTATCGCTACGACTACACGGCCGTGGAGCAGCGCCTGCGACAGCTCGAAGCCCCGGCCTACCGTGATCGCCTCGTCGGGCGCGGCGTCCTGGTTCTGGCGATCGCCGCGGCGATCTGCGGTGTCCTGCTGAGACGACGTGCTGAAAGTTGTGGCTGAAGGGGAGCGGCGGGACGGGGCAGGGTAGGGACCTCGAAATCGGCTTTAAGAATGGGCTTGCGGCGAGTGGTAATAAGGGCGGGCAGCGGACCTACGCTGCCTCCCGGACTAATGGCAGCTAAGCGCAGCAAGCGGACATTCGGATGGGTGTTCACCTGCCAAGGCCAATCGTCTGCCCGTCTTTCGTATCGACGTCTTGCCGGACATTCGGATTCTGGTAGCTGCTTGGGTCGAAGTCGTCCGGATCATAAGCTTCTTCGTCGTCTGCAATTCCGGAGACGTGGGTCGTCCCGTTTTCTTCGTCATAGACCAAGCCATAGTTGGCACGCCCGTCGGACTTGTAGCGTAGGAACTCGTGGACAGCGGCGTAGACAAAGGCCAGCGCAAACGGCGCCAGTATGATTGCTGCGATCGCTCGAGCCTCCATGGCGTCCTCCTCGCTGGGGCGGGTCGCTCTTGAGGCTCAGCTAGACCGCCCCCGCATTTTTGATTTCAACTCTGGGCGTGGACGGTGGCCCGGACTAAAGATTTGTCAACCTGATGGCCGAGATCGCCGTTAATCGTTCGGGCAGCGCCGCGTCGAGAGCTTTGCAGCATTAGATGGAACGGGAGGGCGGTGAGTTGCCGTTCGCTGCACATCGCATGGATGACCGCGATGGGCCAGTCGCGTCGAGTTCGGCCACGCCGCCCTATTCCCGCCATGACCTCTGCGACGCCGCTGGGCGCGGCGAGGAAGGATAGACGTGCGCAGGGCGGGTCTCTAATCAAAGTCCATGACCGGCGTCACCTCCGCCACGGCCTCCACCGACCGCATCCTTTCCGGTGTCGCCTTGATGCTGGGGTTCTGCGTCACGGCTCCCCTGCTCGATGTGGCAGCCAAACTGGCCTCGAGTAGCGTTCCGGTGGGTCAGATCACTGCGGCACGCTTTGTCGTTCAATGCGCGCTGATGGCACCGTTTGTCTGGATCATGGGCCTGTCGCTGCGGGTGGCGCAGGGACAATGGCTGGCACTGCTGTTTCGCGCGATGCTTCTGCTTGTCTCGACCTTTTGCTTCATCGCCGCGATCCGCGTCATGCCGCTGGCGGATGCTCTGGCGATTGCTTTCGTGGCCCCCTTCATCGTCCTGCTGATGGGCAAGTTCTACCTGGGCGAAGATGTCGGCCCGCGCCGCGTCGGGGCGGCGATCGTAGGCTTCGTTGGGGTCTTGTTCGTGATCCAACCCAGCTTCGCAGCCTTTGGCACGGTGGCGCTGTTTCCGCTGGGCACCGCAGTGGGGTTTGCGTTCTATATCCTTGTGACACGCGGGCTGTCGCGGCGGGTGCATCCCGTGACGTTGCAGTTCCACACCGGCCTGATCGCCAGCCTGTTCTGTCTGCCCGTGTTGGTGCTGGCCGAAGGCACGGGGTCCGAACTGCTTGATCCGGTGCGACCCGCAGGTATTGCGTGGTTCTGGCTCCTCGGCGTGGGCTTCTTCGCCACACTGAGCCACATGATGATGACCTATGCGCTGTCGATGGCGCCCTCTGCTACGCTGGCGCCGCTGCAATACTTGGAACTGCCGGTGGCCACCTTGCTGGGCTATTTGATATTCCGAGATTTCCCGAATGCGCTGACCCTGACGGGCATCGTCATCATCATCGGCGCCGGCCTGTACATGATCCACCGCGAAAGGGTCACCGCCCGCCAGTTGATCACCGAGCGCGCCGCTCCGCCAATCTGAGGCGGCAGGCCGTCTCTTTCCCATAACCCATCACAGAGAATAGTCAGCTCAGCGTAAGATGCTGTAGATGCAGCAGGCCAGCGGAAGCCCGACATACCAGCCGCGGCACCGTCGCAGTAATTTGCAGCAGGCTGGCGCGCGCCTTATCCTTGTGGCGCGCGCCGGTGATGCGCTCGACGCGTTGGCCGATGAGTTGCCCCTCGCGTTGGCCGCGCCTGCCGACGTTGCCGACCGCGATGCGCTCCGCGCCGCCGCGGATGAGGGTATAAGCCGCTTCGGGCGGATCGACACCTGGATCAACGACGCAGGTGTCGCGATCTACGGCACCGTCGAGGACGTCCCGCTGACCGACCAGCGTCGGCTCTTCGAGACCAACTACTGGCGAGCGCTCCACGGCTCGCTCAAGGCGTTGCGTCTTTACTGGCAGGGCATCTGCGACAAGCTGATCACCGTGGGCTCACAGCTGAGCGACCGCGCGATGATCAACTAGGGATCCTACTCTGCGTCCAAGCATGCGCTGAAGGCCGTGACGGATGCACTGCGCATGGAGATTGAGCGCGACGGTTTCTCCCTGTTGGTGACGCTGGTCAAGCCCGGCTCGGTCGACACGCCCTACATGGAGTACGCCCGGTCCTACGTGCGGGCCGCTGGCACGAAAAACCCGCCCCGCGCGTACGCGCCCGAAGTCGTGGCGCGCGGCATCGCCTGGACCTGCGAGAACCACATCCGCGATCTCGACGTGGGCGGCGCGGGCTGGCTCACTACAAAGTCGGGCCGGGTGGCACCGCGCCTGACCGATTTTGGGATGGAGGCGTTCGGTCGGCTGCTGCAGACCTCCAACCGCCCGCCGCGTTCGGGGATGCGCGACAACTTTCATGACACCGCCCGCGCGGGGGAGGTCCGCTCCGACCAGCCCGGCCCGCCGCCGCGCGGCGTCAGTCTGATGATGGAGGCCCAGATGCGCCCGGCCGCCGCCTTGGGGATTGCTGGCATCGTGCTGGCGGTTGGAATTCGAGCGACGAGGGCACGGCGGACAGACCGTTAAAGCAAAGCTGGCGGGATATTTCGGCGGGATCAGTTGTCCGCTCTGACTCGTTTCAGAGCCTGATGCGGCTTCGGCGGCAGGCGATCTTGATGGCGTCGCCCGGCTGGACAGTGCGGAAGACGACCACGACGGCCATCACGCCGGCCTTGCGAGCCGACGTGCCGTCGCAATTTCTATCGAGCACTGCGCTCATCAGCCCGTCTTGGTGGTCGTTCAGTTGATGGTCGCCGGCGCTGGTCGAAGGTAAGCGTCCGGGCTCGCTGCCCTGACGTCGTCCGCTGAGCATCGATAGTGTCCACTATGAGATAATGGACACTATC
>NZ_CANLTQ010000064.1 GCF_947494025.1 uncultured Jannaschia sp. | reverse complement strand
CCCGCTCGATGCGAGAATGAGGGTCGGGCCGGTTCGTCCGTGCGCTTGGGCGGCGATCTCTCGACGCCCGGCAAGCGGAGCGCGCAGCAGAGCGGAGCCTGCGTCACGATCAGCCCAGGGACACGCACAGCGCAGCGAGCATGTCCCTAGGCGGGTATCGTGCGCCTCGTCCTGCCGGTCTGCCTTGGCGGATCGGCCGGGACGGCAAGCGCAGCGCGCAGCGGAGCGGAGTGCGCCACGGCAGGCGCGGCTCCCTCGGAGCGAGGGCGGGAGCATCGTCCCCCGCTCGATGCGAGAATGAGGGTCGGGCCGGTTCGTCCGTGCGCTTGGGCGGCGATCTCTCGACGCCCGGCAAGCGGAGCGCGCAGCAGAGCGGAGCCTGCGTCACGATCAGCCCAGGGACACGCACAGCGCAGCGAGCATGTCCCTAGGCGGGTATCGTGCGCCTCGTCCTGCCGGTCTGCCTTGGCGGATCGGCCGGGACGGCAAGCGCAGCGCGCAGCGACTGGCGGCATCGAACCCAAAATCACGGATATTGCACATCGCACGAATGTCCGTTTTCAGCCGTACAGCTGTATATCAAGACAACAATCGTTTGATTTATATAGTTAAAAGCATTACCTTAAAATCTAAGTGGCTTAGCTGCCTCGCTTAACGTCACTTAAGCCTGACTTGATAGCTTGAAATTGCTTCTTAAGATCAGCTTCGGCTTTTTCACGTTCCCTTTTGTGTACTTCTTCTTCAAGCATCAAGCGAACCGCCGCAAAAATTATTGGGTATGCCGCCGTGCAATCATTCTCTGATAATTCGTGAATGCCACGGCTAAGAATAGAGTATGCATCGCGATACTCATAGACGGCACGGGGCAAAAAGTCCTTGAGAGAGTCTATTTTTTCTCCCATTCGTAGCGTGTCGAATTCTTCGCTAAGCATTCCTCTTTCCCGTGCTTCCGTTGCATATTTAGATACAAGTCTCTCGAAAATACGCCGCAAGTAGACGAATGAACCGATCCCTACTCCGTGGCTTATTAGACCAACGGCCCTGTTTAATTCTGAATAGTCGTTTCTGGATAGAACATTCCTAAAAGTTCTTAATTCAGCGCCTGATAGGTCGGCGACAGAGGGTAACTGGCCCCATTTAGTTAGGATACGGTCACGAACGGAAAATTCCGTTACGATAGCGTAACCGCACCTAGCGCAAAACAGTTCGGGTGATATGTATCCATTGCGAAACATCCAATCTTTTGGTGGTGTTGGCCGTCCTGCGCCACTTCCAATAATTCGCATGGTCTTATAAACTGTTTCTCTTTCACAGCGAAGACAGAAGCAATCAACCTGGATATTATCACGTCTAAGATTTATCATCAGGCTTTTGTCTTCATCCTTAATCTCCATTGGCGCATATAAGGGCGTCTCGGTAAGCAACTCTCCAAGAGGAACAACGGGCATGACGAGCTAATCCTTTACTTAAAACTTTATTAAATAGGTCTGAACTTATTTAATTCGTATTACCAATGGTAAAACCAGTATATTAATTAATAAAGCTAAACTAGCACACTCTAGCCTATGGGTTCTCGACCTGATCTAATACCAGACATTGGCGCAAGCAAAGCGAAGGTTCACTAGTCCCGCATCGCTGACGTCATATACGTCGCAACGAAAGGCCACTTCCGCCACCTTTTACTGGGGCAGAGGCAACCTCTTAGTCGGAAACTGACGGCGCAGCGGTTACAGCAGATCTATGGCGCGGACCTAGTCAGATAAGACGGTAACCGCAGATCCCATGACTGCGCTTCAACGATGCCACGGCCAGCGGAAGCGTGGGCGAGCGGCGAGCGTTTCTGCCATCTGCCGCCATTGATCGCGCGATGCTTCAGCCTGATCCCGCGCCCGCTCGGCGGCGTCTGCTCGCACGGTCTCTCGCGCTAGCGCCGCTTTCAAATCAGCACTGTCGTCAGGGTGTGCAACAGGCTGTGTGCGCACACTGTGTGACCTCCACTTTGTCAGTTCGTCGGGGTCGATCTTCCAGCGGTTTCGGTTGTCGCGACGGGCCCTCAGTTCATGGCTATTTATAGCCCGCATGATCGTCCAACGTGAGACGCCCGCAACCTGTGCAGCGCCTGCTGGTGATAGGTGTGCAGAAGTGTGCGCGGTGTCGATGATGGCGATCCTTCTCCGGGGGTGGAACCTCCCTAGAAGGGTCGCGGCCGGCTGGCAAATGCGTGCCTTTGTGTCGCCTGTCGCACGGTGTTGTCCGGACTGCCGTTGCAGTTCACGAGCGAGATGGGTCCGCTAGGCAGAGCCATTCTTACCGCTCCACAGGCACGCGAGCCGAAGGGGAGCGAGCCCTTCGCGAACGGCTCCTCTCTTCATCCCGGCAGAAAAAGACGCTGCAACAAGCGCCGTCCTCTCGTCCGTTGATGGCCACAGCCAGCCCGCAAGCGGGCCGCGCGTAGCGCGTCAACGGCAAGGCAACGGCGAAGCGCGCACCCTTCTTGCTATGTCACGATCAGCCCAGGGACACGCGCAGCGCAGCGAGCATGTCCCTAGGCGGGTATCGTGCGCCTCGTCCTGCCGGTCTGCCTTGGTGGATCGGCCGGGACGGCAAGCGTAGCGCGCAGCGGAGCGGAGTGCGCCACGGCAGGCGCGGCCCCGTCGGAGCGAGGGCGGGGGTATCGTCCCCCGCTCGACGTGAGAATGAGGGCCGGGCCGGTTCGCCCGTGCGCTCGGGTGGCGATCCCCCGATGCCCGGCAAGCGAAGCGCGCAGCGCAGCGGAGCCCGCGCCACGACCAGCCCAGGGACACGCGCAGCGCAGCGAGCATGTCCCTAGGCGAGCCCCCTTCCTACCGCGTCAAAATGCCGCATCAGGCTAAGAGCTTCGGTTTCGCGTCACGATCAAACGAGCCACGCGCAGCATAGCGAACAAGCTTCCAGCCGGCTTTGCGCGGTGAACTTCGCATATGTCTTTAGTGACGCGAACA
Organism: uncultured Jannaschia sp.; assembly: GCF_947494025.1. GTDB lineage: Bacteria > Pseudomonadota > Alphaproteobacteria > Rhodobacterales > Rhodobacteraceae > Jannaschia. The sequence goes on along the minus strand of NZ_CANLTQ010000064.1, from coordinate 2,595 downwards.
GGCTCGCCTGTCCCGCAAAGCGAAACGCCCGCCTCCGAAGAGAGCGGGCGTCCCGATCAATTTGCGGTGCGCGTCTCCACGCCCCTTCCCACGTTCTCGCGAAGGCTCTGCCAAGGTAGGCCGTTGTCCCGCTCCCGGCAATGCCCCTAACCTCACGCACCGGCTGATCACCGGCATGTTCTCAATAGGGCGGCGCGAGGCGTCGTCAGAAAGGCTGAAATGACGCGTGTTCTTATCTCCAACCCGCTTCAGCGGGATTTTTCGATGGTGCCCGATGCGCTGTGGCGCTCCGACCTCTCCTTCGCGGCAAAGGGGGTCGCCTGCTATCTTCTATCGCTTCGCAACCGGGCGATGCCCTACGTCGCTGAAATCGAGAGTATGCTCGGTATCGGCCGGGATGCGCGCCGCAAGGCGTTCGCGGAACTCGAAGCCGCTGGCTTCCTGAAGTGGGTAGTCGTGCGCGACGCTTCTAATCGGATCGTTACTCGGACGCTCGAGCTCGATCCCTTCTCCTTCGATCTAGCGGAGCGCTCTGAAGGCTTAGTGCCCCGTCCGACTGAAAGTCAGGCGGATGGAGAAAAGGGGGCCTGTAGCTCCCGTGCGCCTGAAAAGCCGTCGGGTGGAAAACCCGCCCCTGCAGCGGCGGCGAACCGTTCCTGCAGGGACGAGAAATCAGGCGCACTTTTAAGAGAGAGAAAAGAAAAGAGCGCGGCGGCGGCGCGCGCATGCGTTCGCAAGCCTCTTGCCGCCGCGCGATCGAGTGGTGGGTACGGCATGCCCGACGTGTCGGGCCTAACCCAATTCCAGCGATCCCGCATCCTGTCAGGCCATTCGTTAACACTTGACGGCGGCGCGACCTTGATCGAGCCGGGTTCGCCAGAAGCCGAAGCGTTGTGCCTGGCGTTGCGGTCACAAGAGGCAGGGAATGGACAACGCCATGCCTGATCCTCGCGAACCCTTCAGCGCCGCGGCGCGTACAAGCGACCCGGACTATGAGGGCGTTCTGCGCCCGGTCGGCCCCGATTGGCGGCTCGCCGTCAACATGGACGGGACGCGCTACCTTCTACAGCAGCGCGGCTTCGCGGAAGGCTGCGAAATCTGGGTGGCTCCACCCGGCCCCCCGCCTCGCTCGCTGTCCAAGTTGCACGAGCGGTTCGGCTCGAAGGTTCGCGGGCTGGCCCGCGCCTGTAAGGGTCTGCCCGACAATCCTGCTGAAGCGGCTCCCGACTTTCATGCGCGCCGCGCCGAAATGATCGGGCGTTTCCATGCGAACGATTACCGGCGCCATGACTATGGGCGTGTCATTAGCAGGCGCGGCTCGCTACGCTTGGTAGTCGATCCGACTGGTGCCGAGTATCGGCTGCAATGGATACCGAGCGGGAAGCTGTTGGCCGGGCCATGCGATGACTGGAAGTCGATCTGCATAACGCCGAAGGCCAGCGAGGTTCGTGCTTATGTCCGCGAGCGGGTCTATGATGCGTCAGACACTTCCGGCCTCGCCAAGACAGAGGTCGAAGCGTTTGCGGACGAGCTTGTCGCCGAGCTGCCGGAACACGCAAAGGACGGCCAGTGGCCGGACCTACCGCAACGGCCGGCTTAGGCTACACAATGCGTTTAAGGTACTTCATAGCCCCCGCCTCTGGCGGGCGCGCCGCAAGCGAAGCGCGCAGCGAAGCGAAGAACGCTCCGCGACACCCCTTCCCCTTTAACGGGATATTAGGATTTCCCTAAATATCCCCAACGGGGAAGGGGTGTCGCGGAGCGATACCCCGTCTTGATACAATACCAACCTAGTGACACGGCCCGGAACAGCGCGGGAGAAGCGACGAGCAGGAGCGCCGCGCCCCACGGATAGACGGGCCGGGCACTAGGTTAAAACGCCGGATCATCGGGCGGTGCCCTCACCCGGGTAAAAGGGTGCAAGGTCGATTGCATGGACATTGGCCATTCGTGTGCAACGCACCGCGCAAAACCGTCCTTAGCTGACCCTGCCTAGGGTGGCTCCCGCTCGAATCTTCCGGCGATGGCAAGCGAAGCGCGCAGCGCAGCGGAGCCTGCGTCACGATCAGCCCAGGGATACGCACAGCGCAGCGAGCATGTCCCTAGGCGGGTATCGTGCGCCTCGTCCTGCCGGTCTGCCTTGGCGGATCGGCCGGGACGGCAAGCGCAGCGCGCAGCGGAGCGGAGTGCGCCACGGCAGGCGCGGCTCCCTCGGAGCGAGGGCGGGAGCATCGTCCCCCGCTCGATGCGAGAATGAGGGTCGGGCCGGTTCGTCCGTGCGCTTGGGCGGCGATCTCTCGACGCCCGGCAAGCGAAGCGCGCAGCGCAGCGGAGCCTGCGTCACGATCAGCCCAGGGATACGCACAGCGCAGCGAGCATGTCCCTAGGCGGGTATCGTGCGCCTCGTCCTGCCGGTCTGCCTTGGCGGATCGGCCGGGACGGCAAGCGCAGCGCGCAGCGGAGCGGAGTGCGCCACGGCAGGCGCGGCTCCCTCGGAGCGAGGGCGGGAGCATCGTCCCCCGCTCGATGCGAGAATGAGGGTCGGGCCGGTTCGTCCGTGCGCTTGGGCGGCGATCTCTCGACGCCCGGCAAGCG
>NZ_CANLTQ010000063.1 GCF_947494025.1 uncultured Jannaschia sp. | reverse complement strand
CGGCACCGACAGCTTCGACTACACGGTGAGCGACGGCGCGCTGGAAGACACCGCCACCGTGCGCATCAAGGTGGGCGGGGAGCCGATCAACGTCTGGTCGGGAAGCGCGCAGACCTTCGGTTTGCCCGGCGAGGCGCAGAGCTGGATCAACATCCTTGGCAATGTCTCGGACGACGTTGTGAGATTGTCCTACATCCTGAACGGCGGTGCTCCCCGCACCCTGGCGATTGGCCCGGACACGAGGCGTCTGCAGGCCGATGGCGATTTCAATGCCGACATTGCCTATGCCGACCTCGACGGCTCCGCGACCGACGACCTGGTCACGCTCATCGCCCGCATGTCGGATGGCAGCACCTACGAGAAGAACATCGTGATCGACTACGAATCCGGTCGCCGCTGGAGCCCGGATTACGCGATCGACTGGAGCGAGGTCGGCGCCATTGAGGATGCGGTCCAGATCGTAGATGGCAGGTGGATCGTGACCGCCGACGGCCTGCGCTCCGCCGAGCCGGGATATGATCGCGTGGTGGCGATCGGCGACGAGCATTGGGACAATTACGAGCTGACGGTCCCGATCACCATGCACGATCTCGACACGGTAGATCCGCGCGGCCGCGATGGCGGCGCGTTCGGCTTCGGGATGCTGTGGAGCGGTCATTCGGACGACCCGATCTCGGGCAAGCAGCCGAAGGCGGGATGGAATCCGAGCGAGCTGCTCTATTACGAGAACAAGGATGGCGGGCGGATGTTCTTTTTCGGGCGGTCGCAGCTCGATTATGTCACGCTCGAGGAGGGCGAGACCTACAACTTCACTCTTCGGGTGGAGCAGGTCGACGGGATGTCGAAGGCCTACAGCCTCAAGGTCTGGGACGTCGACGCGACCGAGCCGACTGATTGGCTGATGGAGCGGACGATGACCTATGACGAGCCGCGGACAGGCTCGTTGCTCTTGGTGTCGCATTATTACGATGTGTCGTTCGGGGATGTGAACATCTCTAAGATTGTCGGCAGCGACACTCTTGTCGCGGACAAGGCGGGGGGCGCGCTGATCGCGGTGGATCCCGATGCCGGGATCTACGGCCGGTCCGAGATCGACGTGATGCGGGGCGGTCAGGGCGAGGACGTGTTCGTCTTCGGATCGGACGGGACCGTGTTCTACGATGACTTGGACCCGAGCTCGGAGGGGACGGAGGATTACGTCTTGATCTGGGACTTCGTGTCCGGACAGGATCTGATCCGTCTTTCCGGCGCGCCCGGCGACTACGATCTCGAGAGAGAGACGCGCTACGACGGGACGGCGATCTGGCACGATGCCGGGGCAGGTACTGTGCGCGAACTCATTGGCATCGTCGCGAATATCACCGACCTGACGCTCGACGGCCCGGGATTTTCGTTTCCGGATCTCATCGCATGAGCGAGGCGACACGGAGGCGGCGGGACCGGAGCGGCCGGGGACTGAACTTGCCGGCGCCCGGGATCGGCATCGTCGTAGCCTCCTCGGGTCGCCCGGATCACCTTGCGGCCCTGCTCGACCGACTCGCCAACCAGACGCGGCCGCCAGATATCGTCGTGCTGTCGGTGGTGACACCCACCGACGCGCCGGACCGGGCCCCGCCCCATGCGCGGTTCCGGGTCGAGATCTGCACAGGCCCGCAGGGGCTCACGGCGCAGCGCAACCGCGGGCTCGACCGGCTTCGCGGCGATACCGGCATCGTCGCCTTTCTCGACGACGATTACCTTCCGGCCCTCGATGCGCTCGACGGGATGGTGCGGGCATTCGATGCGTTCCCGCAGGCGAACGGCTTGACCGGGCGTCTTCTGGCGGACGGAATTCACGGCACCGGTCTCGCGATCAAGACCGCGCTGGCGCTGCTCTGGGACCACGAGAACGGCCCGCCTCCCGGCCCGCCGCGCTTGCTGAGCCGGGTCGAAGGGCTTTACGGATGTAACATGGCCGTGCGCGTCTCTGCCCTGGGGGCGCTCCGGTTCGACGAGCGTCTGCCGCTCTATGGCTGGCAGGAGGATATCGACTTCACCAGCCGGATTCCTGGCGGCAAATTCGTCACCGACGCCTTCACCGGCGTACATTGCGGCACCAAGCAGGGACGCGAGCGGCAAGGCCTGCGGTTGGGATACAGCCAGATCGCCAATCCGTTCTATCTTCGGCGAAAGGGAACCATGAGCCGGACCTTGGCCCTGCGTCACATGGTCCGCAACGTGCTGGCCAATCACGTTCGGGCACTTAGGCCGGAACCTTGGATCGACCGCAAAGGCCGTGCCTCGGGCAACAGGATCGCCCTTTTCGACATGCTGACCGGTCGCATTGCACCGGAGCGGATACTTGACCTCTAGATGGCCGGCCGAGCCCCACCGTCCGGGTCTGGTAGATCCGGGAGTCTGTCGCTGGTCGTGGCGACCATCGGCCCGGCGGCGCCGCTGACCCGATTGCTCGACAGCCTCTCGCGCCAGACCGCATTGCCGCTGGAAGTAATCGTCGTCGATCAGAACGACCGAGACGCGCCGGTCGCTGAAGCCATCGGCGGCGCATGGCCGTTTCCGGTCGTCCATCTTCATACCCCCGGAATGCGCGGCGCGTCGCGCGGCCGCAACGTCGGATTGCGACGAGCCTCGGGGGCTGTGGTGGGGTTTCCGGATGACGATTGCTGGTATCCCGCTGATTGCCTCGCCCGGGCCCTGGCGCTGCTGGCCGATCCGGATATGGGCTTCGTCGCCGGCCGCCCGGTGGACGAGACCGGCCGCACCATCAACGGCAGATTCGAGAACGCGCCGCAGCGCATCGTCCGCGCGAATGTCTGGACGACGTCGATCGAGTGGCTGCAATTCTTCCGTCGCGATCTGCTGAAAAGCCTGGACGGCTATGATGAGACGATCGGCGTCGGCGCCACGACGCCGTGGCAATCCGCCGAGGCCCAAGACTTGGTTCTGCGGGCATTGGCGACCGGTGCGACCGGCTTTTACGATCCTGACATGACGGGTCATCACGAGGAACTGCCAGTGGCCCGATCCGATCCCGCGCTACGGCGAAAATTGAGGCGTTACGGCCGAGGAATGGGGCATGTACTCCGCCGGCACGGATACGGTCTCGTCCAGTTTCTCCGGTGGTCCCTTCGACCGCTGGGAGGCGCGCTGATCTTTCTGGCGCGGCGGGATGTTTCGCGGGCGAAACTCCATGCCGCCGTCGCGTTCGGCCGGTTGGAAGGTTATGTCGGCCGGACGATCGGCGAATGACGCGGCAGGCGCCGATCTGCATCCAGAATAGAGACGATCGCTAATCTATTGGAATTCATTCGAATCCACAATCCAGGAGGGATCTGTAAACAGGCTTTGATGATGGGTTGGGTAGCCCCTCCTGACGGCACTTGTGTAAATATGGCCCGTACAGGATCGGGGAGGATTGGCTATGAAGGAATATTGATTTTCGGCGTCGACCTGGCCAATCAGGTCGATACTGGTGAGGGGCCTTGTTGTACGAAGGTTGTGTAGGATTCACTTCGCGAGTCCAGCGTCATAGCGGGACGGGATGTCCAAGCCTGTCCTGAACCGCTACCGCACACTGAACTGGTCCACCTACAAAGCCTTGCTGCGTAAACGTGGATCTCTGACCGTCCGCTGACTGGCAGTGCATTGCGCAGCAATGTCCACGAGAGGTCGGTTTGCCCCGTCGGCGCTTTGGCACGCGGCAGCGTCGGACAAGCGCGGCGGGCAGACAGTCTACAGCGACGCCGCGATCCAAGCGTGCCTGACCACTGTCCGACAGGGCATCACGCAGTGATGTCCCGAAAGGGATCAAAGTCCTATTCGGTCTACCGTTGCGCCAGGCGACAGGCTTCGTGGCGAGCCTTCTCAAGCTGGCAGGGCTCGACCGGCCTGTTCCGGATTTCTTGACGCTTTGCCGACGACAGAGGACCTTGGCCGTCCAGCTGCCTTATCGAGGTAGCGGTGGTCCGCTGCACCGGCTGATCGACAGCACCGGTATCAAGGTCCGCGGCGAAGGCGAATGGCACGCTCGCAAGCATGGCGGGGCGCGTAGGCGGGTTTGGCGCAAGGTTCCCCTCGCGGTCGACGAGAGCACGCTCAAGGTCCGTGCAGTCGAAATGGTAGTGCCCCGTTGGATGGTGTAGGAGCGCTGTCCTTCGGAGGGTCCGAGCTTGATCGGGACGCCATGGCGGGCAGCCTGACGGTGGGAGTGTCGGTGACACGCGCGAGCGTTTCAAGACGCATGTAGCGGCGCGCGACCGTCCACTCGTCCTTGGTCTCGAGCATCAGGACGCCGACGGCGAGCCGCGAAGCGTGAACGAGCATGGCCTCGTCGTTCGGAAAGATGCCTATGACGTCGGACATGGGTTTGATCTCGCGGTTGACCCGTTCGTGCGGGTTCGTCGATGCGATCTGGGCCCAGTGCTCTTGGGGGAAGTCCATGTAGGCAAGGACGTCGTCGCGCGAGTTCTCGATGAGCGTGCCGAGCTTGGGCTGCTTCTCGCGGAGAGCATCCGCGACGGCGTGCCACCGGGCTTCGGCATCCGCCTTGTTCTCTTGAGCGAAGATCGTCTTCAGCATCGCGGCCACCGCCGTCCGCTGCTCGGCAGGGCCATGGGCGCGCGAACCTCATCCAGTGAACGGTCGGCTTGCCGATGCGTTGATGGGTTGCATTGAATACCCGCCGCGCAGCGGCCCGCAGGCCCTTGTGATCGTCAGCGACAACCAGCTTCACGCCGCGCAGGCCACGGTCGGCGAGAGACCGGAGGAAGTCCGTCCAGAACGGTGCAGGGGACCGTCGCGCCGTGGCGCGGCGAAAGCCCCGGAACGCCTCGGAAGGCCCGGTGCCGACGCCGAAAACCTCGCGCTTGCCGTCCTCGTTGACGGGTGCCCGCAGGGCACGCGATTACCGCCGCCCGACTAACGATCCGCCCGGCCGTGCGCTGCGCTACACCGGGGGTTCGGCGCGCAGCTTCCTACACCACCCGGTGGGGCACTACCGTCGAAATTACCGGCAGCGGTGCGGGTGATGCTCCTGTATTGCCTGATCTGCTCGGCCAAGTCCCGGCAAACGAGGAGATCGCATCCGTAATTTCTGACGGCGCGTACAATACTTAAGGATGCCACGATGCCATCGCGATCCGGGGCGCGGCCGCGGTCCTCCCGCCCCGGCGCAACGCCAGGCCATGAAAGAAGCACAGCCCCGGGGCGGCAGGCCGGATCGAGGCGCTACGCGCCATCGGGCGCCCTGGCCCGACCATCCGACGGCGCCAGAGCGGCTATCACCGCCGCAGCCGCGCCGAGTTCAATATGAACTGCATGAAATCGCTCGGTCAAAAGCTCATGGCACGAGGTTTCGACCGCCAGACCGCCGAACTCCAGGTCCGCATCGCCATCCTGAACCGCTTCACAGCTCTCGGCATCCCCTTCACAGAACCCGCCGTCTAAGCCGCTCAGGGTGAAGGAAAGCTCGGCATTAAAGTAGCGGACGTTCATTTGGAATCGGTGAACCGCCCCCCGTTTACCGGCAACTGTACTTAGCCAGGTGTCTGCTGGGTGTAGTCTGTTCCTGCTGCGAGCATGGCGTTGAGGGTGCAGAGC
>NZ_CANLTQ010000062.1 GCF_947494025.1 uncultured Jannaschia sp. | reverse complement strand
ACTCCTCCGAGACGGAAGGAAATGGACCGAAACCCCCGCTTGATCATCACGGATACTCGGGACATTGCTTCGCAATGTCCTGCCGGGCAGTGCATGGGAGAACGGCTACTGCGAGAGCTTCAACTCGAAGCTCCGCCCCTCTCGGCAGATTGCTCTGCAATCGCCTGCCGGGCAACGGACGAGCTGTTGAATGGAGAGATATTCTGCTCCCTCGCCGAGGCGCGCGTGGTGATCGAGGCATGGCGCGTCCACTACAATACTGCGCGGCCTCATTCGTCGCTAGGCTATCGACCGCCCGCGCCGAAAGCCATCCACTTGCCCTCACGCGACGGCGGATCACCCCCGCCTCAGGCATCCGCCTTGGCGCCGAGACCCGTCATGCACTAAGACTGAAACCGGACCACCCGATAGGGGCAGGCCAGCGGACATCAAGGTTGACGCTCTACATACGGCTCTACCGACCTGTCTTGATCTGCACCGACAAGGCGCCAGAATAGCGCAAGGTGATCCAGGACCCGAACCGCCGCTCTGGGAGGCATCGCAGGACAGTCATGCCGACAACCGAAGATCAAGCCGACGCATTGCTCCGACCAGGGACGACCTGCTGGCGCGTGGCGCGCGCAAGCCGCGCCGCGCTGATCGTCGACGCGGCTGACTATTTCCTGCACCTGCGCGCCGCGCTGACCCGCGCCGAACGGGCGGCCTACCTGGTCGGTTGGGATTTTGACCTGCGCATCGAGATGATGCCCGGCCAGAGCGACGGAAACGGCAATGCGCCCGACGGCTGGCCCAACCGGCTCGGCGACTTTCTCGAGGCACTAGTCGATCGGCGCCCCGAGCTGTGCCTGCACATCCTTAAGTGGGACGGCGCGATGCTCGCCGAGATCGCCACGCAGGCCTGGGAGACGATGAGCCTCAAGATGGCGTCCAAACGTATCCGCCTGGCCCTCGACAGCCATCACCCGGCGGGCGCATGCCATCACCAGAAGATCGTGGTGATCGACGACTGCCTCGCCTTCTGCGGCGGAATCGACGTGACCACGGGGCGTTGGGATACGCGCGATCACACGCCCGGCGACGATCGCCGGGCTGACCCGGACGGCTCACTGCACCAGCCCTGGCACGACGTGACCACTGCGCTGGAAGGGTCGGTGGCCGGAGCCCTTGGCGATCTGTCACGGAAACGCTGGCAGTCGGCCACCGGGGAGGAACTGCCCGTGCCCGACTTTGGCGGCCCATCGCCTTGGCCGGACGATCTGCAGCCGGACCTCCGCGACGTCGAGGTCGGCATCGCCCGCACCGAGCCACGTTACCACGGCACGCCTTTGGTGAACGAGATCGAGGAGCTGTACCTCACCGCGATCCGCGCCGCCCGCCGCACGATCTACATCGAGAGCCAGTATCTCGCTGCCGGTTGTCTTTGCGAGGCGATGGAGGCGCGGCTGGCCGAGCCGGACGGCCCGGAAATCGTGATCGTCAATCCGCAGTCGGCCCAGAGCTTTCTAGAAGACGAGGCGATGCACTCGGTCCGCTCGCGCATGATCAAGCGCCTGCGGGATGCGGACGAGCGCGGCAGCGGCGGGCGCTTTTCGATCTTCCATCCCGTGAATGCGGAGGGCACGCCGATCTATGTCCACGCCAAGGTGTTCGTGGTTGACGACCAGTTCCTCAAGATCGGATCGAGTAATTTCGACAACCGCTCCATGGGCTTCGACACGGAATGCGACATTGCGGTCGAGGCCGCTTCGGAGGCGGAAAGCGCCCTGATCCGCAGCTTTACGCTTTCGCTGGTGGCCGAGCATCTGGACCGCGCTCCCGATGCGGTGCGCGCGGCCTGGCGGGAACACGGCTCGCTCTTTGGCGCGATAGAGGCGCTGCGGACGTCGGAGGGGCGGAGTCTGCATCCGATCGAGCCCCATCTGCTCGATCCGCTGGAGCGGGCGCTGGCAGACAGCCGTATCTTCGACCCGCGATATTGGCCACGCAACCGCGTCCGCCCGAAAGACCGCGTCAAACACGCCGCCAAACGCGCGGTTGCACCCTATCACCTGGAGGCAGTCGGTCTCGGCACGATCCTCCTGGCTGCGGGCATTGCGTCGATTGGCGTATGGGCCGGGCGCCGGATCTTGCGGCGCTCCCGGCGACGGCCCCTCGCGGCACCTGCCATCATGACGGACCGGACCTACCGCCCATCAGGGCCCCGCAAGCCGCATGGTTGAAGCGTCGGAATCGCAGCCTAGGCGTTCAGCGCTCCCACGGCGCAGGATGGACGGAGCGTCGAGGAACCCGGATACATGTTCCCTTGATCGCGAGGAGAAGATGTTCCGATGAATGCGCCTGAAACGATCCGCAATCGACTATTGACGCTGATCTCCGTGCTTCTCGTCGTGGCGGCACTGAAATGGAGCTACCCTGTGACCATGCCGCTGGTCACAGCGGTATTCGTCGTTGCCGCCGGCTGGCCGATCAAGGTTTGGCTGGAGCACGTCCTGCCGCCTCGTTTCAGCTATGTAGGCACGGTCATCGCCCTCTTGCTGATCCTGGGGTGCTTCTTCGCTGTCATCTATGTCGCGATCGGGCAGGTCATCCAGATCTTCGCACAAGACCAGGAGCAGTTCCGCGCGCTTTACGAAACCTATGTCTCATGGGCGCGCGAGAGGGGCCTGCCCACGCCCGGTGGCGACGGAGGGTACGACCGCCTCATTGCAATCACCCAGACTGTATTCTGGCAAGTCTACTCGGTCCTTGCCTATCTGGGCGTCATTGCCGTCCTGGTGATCATGGGGCTTCCGGAAGTCCCGGCACTTGCAGACAAGTTCCAGCACGAACTGGATGCAAGCGAGAACCGCGAGTTGTTCGCGACCGTCAAGCAGATCGCTGATAAATTCCGGCAGTATATCGGCGTGACCGTGCTCACCAGCCTGATCACCGGCGTCGCGTCGAGCGTATGGGCGTTCGCTCTTGGCCTTGATCTGGCGCTGATCTGGGGGATCCTCAACTTCCTTTTGAACTTCATCCCCGTGATCGGCAATATCATCGGCATTGTTCCCCCGACCCTCTATGCCCTCGTTCAGTTTGACGGCTGGACGATGGCGCTCGTCGTGTTCATCGGCTTCGCCGTGCTGCAGTTCACGATCAGCAACTTCGTCTATCCGTTGCTCCAGGGGCGTGGCATGTCGATGCCGCCGGTCGCTATCATCGTCGCGCTCCTGTTCTGGGGATGGATCTGGGGCGTTGTCGGGGCGCTTCTGGCGGTGCCACTTACTGCAGCCTTCATCATCATCTGCGAGCATTTCAAGAACACCGAAAAGATCGCGAGGATCCTATCCCGCGACGAATAAACTCGCGCGGCGCATAGGTTCAGAGGGTGACCTTCGATCTGGTGCGGACGCTTTGTGCGCGCCAGATCAGTCTCACCGGCGTGATCTGCCGGATGGTGAGGATGAACTGAGCGTCAGTCATCCGCGCGAGCTTCCTTACTCCGACCGCGTGAACTCCACGCCTTCCAAGGTACCGCAAGCACTGTCGTGGCCCACCAAGCGGAAGCCGGCCCCGGTATTCTCGATGCCACACAACAACGGGAATTCCACCGAACGGATGTCCCCGGTTGCGTCGGAAAAGGTGACGACGCTCTGGTCCACGGCATAGACGCCGGTGACGGCTTCGGACAGGTTTCCGTTCGCCATGCTGAAACTGCCTTCGATATCGAAAACCGCCGTCACTGGTCCGGCCGTATATTCGCCTGGCTCGATCTGCGCGCTCTGCTCACCCGGACGCGGCTCCGGAGCGGCTGCCTGCCCCGTTTCGCGCGATCTCCCTGACGGCTGCCGGGCCCCCGGCTGGTCCTGCGATTGCCCCGTAGACTGGCCAGCTTGCTGCTGACGCCGCGCTTCCATGCCGCGCTGCTGGAGGTCCGAGATCCGCTGCTCGATCTGCGCGAGTTCCTCGCCGCGCGCCGAAAGCAATTGAGCAAGTTCGGTGACCTGCTCCTGAATTTGCTTTCGCTGCTCCTGAGCGGCCTGCGCGTCCGAGGTCAACTGATCACGCCGGGTGGTCAGATCGGAGACCGCCTGCTCGAGATTGCCACGCCGCTCCTGCAGGCTGTCGATCTCCTCCCGCGCGGACACGAGCTGCTCCTGGACCGATGCCTCGATCTGCCGCGCCTCCTGAAGGCGCGCCTCGGCCTCCGCCAGCTCGCCCGAAAGACGAGAACTTTCGTTGGTCAGCTGTTCCAGCGTCTGCTGCGCCTGCGCGCTCTGCTGGCGGGCGAGCTGGAGCCGCTGCCCCACGTCGACGAGCTCCTGCGCCTGTTGCGCGGTACGCTCCTCGAACTGAGCCAGCTCATCGCGTTGCCGCTGCAACTCCGCGGTGATCGTCTGTTGTTCCTTTCGGGCCTGCTCAAGCGCCGCACGCTCTTCGTCGGTCTGCTGTGTCAGGTTCTCGAGTTCAGTCTGCGCCGCCTCGACCTGGCCCCGCACCGTCTCGCGCTGCATCGTCAGATCGTTCAACTCGGTCTCGAAGCCCTGCCTCGCGGTCTCGATCTCCTCGGTAAGGCGGGTAAGCTCCGTGTCGAATTCATTACGCGCAGCTTCCCGTTGCGCGGCAAGCTGATCAAGCTCCGCTTCGAATTCCTGTTGCGCAGCAGCGCGCCGGGTCCCGAGTTCGGCCATCTCTGCGCTGCCTGCATCGATTTCCGCCTGGATATTTCCCAGTGCGCCGGACGCGGTTTCAAGTGCTGCAAGTGCTTCGGCGACCTCCGACCGCTCTAGATTTGCGGCTTCGAGCTGCGCGCGCAGATCCTGCTCGGCGGAGTTGCTCGCGACGGCCAGCCAGATCACCGCTGCCCAGCCCAGTACAGCCAGAACTGCCAACGCCATCGGCACCGGTTTCCGCAGGTCCCCTCGTGAATTGTTTGCCATCGTTTCCTCCTTACTCGTAGCGCTCAAATAAAGTCCTGCACCGGATTACGCGGACGCCGTTCCCCGATCCTGATAGCTCCCAAGGTTCTCGAATATTATTCTGACCGCGCGCTCGTGGGTCTCCGACATGTAGCGGTTCGCTCTGTTGTCTCGTTCCATAGCCTCCGTGCATACTCACTTCAGAGCCTCCGGCGAACCGGGACGGATCAAACCGTAAGCGTATGAGACGCTTTCATGGAAGGTTCGGGTCTAGTCGTGCGAAGGGTGACTACTTGATGTGGGCTCGACTAGTCCGCCGGGACGATCACGGCTTCGGGCTCTGCCGTATCGAGTGCTGCATCGTCGCTGCCGAGGGCGCCAAACAGCCAGAGGAGAAGCAGCAGGGCCAAGATCGCCGCTACGGCGATGCCGATCCACTTGCCGATCCCACCTGAGGATTTTGTTCCAGCCTCTTGAACTTTCGGGTTGCGAAAATCGTCGGAATTCTTGGCCATGATCTTCTCCAGATAGGATACGTACCGCGACCAAGCTGCTGCCCCGGCCTGAACCTGCAACAAGCAGCTTATGCAAATGTTCCCGGAACCTGCGGTAGCAGCCGAAAGTTGTTAACGATCATTAATGAACCCGGTTCGGAACATTCGAAGACGAGGCGGATTGGGGCGGCACGAAATCCGGATTGTCGGATTGGTCGAGAAAACAGGGGAGCACAAAGCGTGAGTGATACGATCCCCCCGCGGCGCGATGACGCGACCGAGACAATCCCGGTCGCGCAGGAACGTCTGAAGGTCTCCAAGCATGAGACCGAGCGTCTCG
>NZ_CANLTQ010000061.1 GCF_947494025.1 uncultured Jannaschia sp. | reverse complement strand
CGCCAATGCACTCCTCCGAGACGGAAGGAAATGGACCGAAACCCCCGCTTGATCATCACGGATACTCGGGACATCGCCAAGGCGATGCCCTGCCGGGCAGTAGATCAGCATCGCCTGCGACTTCACTTCCGCCAGCAAAAGGGCCGTGAACCGGCGCAGATCGCCGGGGTCCTCCGGCAGGGATTGGGCGGTGCCCAGCATGCCGAAGCATAGCAGAATATGGCCGCGGCGGGAATCCCGGATGCGCCCGCCTTGCGCCGTCCGTTCTCGGACGGGCGAGCGGGCCATCGGTTCGGGTGCGGGCTCGCTGCGGAACTGGCCGGGGCTTCGCCGGAATACGCTGACCGGAAGCCCTCAGCATGTCGTCACCGCAGTGCCGAGGCGGGGAAGCACAGACGGGCCGCGGACCCGACGGACCCGAACGGCCACGATCCAGGCAAGCGCGGTCGCCGCAAGGATTGTGGGTGCCATCGCGGGCGACAGGGCTCCGAAAGTCTGCGCCGGCGCAAGCAGGATGGCGCAGGTCGAGCCGAAGCCGATGGTGCCCGCGATCAGCAGGGCGACCATCAATTGCATCGAGAGGGTCTCGATCCGGGTATATGAGGCAGGGTCCGGGCCGGGATGAGCACGGTGGGTCCAGGCCCAGAACGCCCAAATGAACGATAGGGAAACGGAGGCGGACAGAAGGAACATGACAGGTCTCCGGAGGCGGACCCGCGCCTGTGGGCCGCTATACGAGAAAGGTCACCGCAGGACATGCGACGACAGAGCGACGCGCGCCCGACGTGGGATCGAAGCGGCCTGCGATCCGCCGGGCGGGCACCGGTTCCGGTGAAGGGATCATGCGGGAAGGGGCGGAGCCTGCGACGGGGGTCTGGACGCATGACGCGGCGAGACCGGAGACGCCTGGCGCCATGTCGCGCGCATCGATGCGGCGGCATCGCGCGGTGCGACGACGGCGGCGAGCGCGGCGCATGCCGTCTCGCCGAACGCGCCGCCCGCGCGGGGCTCGGCCGCACACGGCACGGTGGCCTGAGGCAGCGCGGCGAGCTGGAGGACCGAGGCGTCCGTCGGGGAGGGCGCGGCGGCCGAATACCCGAGCGGCGCTTGCACCGACCAGAGGAAGAGAGCGAGGATCGTGAAGACCGCGATCAGCGCGCCCCCCAGACGCGCCGTTCTGTCGTGCCGAGACTCGTCCGCCCCGTGGTCCATGTTCCGAACATCGTCGTAGCCAGTCATGCACGCAAGGCCCTCCGCGGATATGTCCGGCCGCATCGGCCGGTCCACCGCCGATCCGGCACGCCCCCTTGAAAGACCGGCGTCGAAGCGCGATCTGTCGGTGGCGGGCCGGGCCCCTCTGACGACGCTGTGTCGTGATGTCGGACCGCATCGCGCGGTGCGCGACCCAATTTGAAGGCGGCCCGTGCGACGGGACTTGGTGTCATCGTGTCCGTAGATCCGGGAGCATCGCATCGGCATGGAAGTTGGCGTACCGGGCCCGCGCCCGACCGTCATCTGCGCCGGCTGGGCCGTCAGATCGACTTCATAGCCCGCGTCGCTCCGCCGCTCGGTCGCGTGCTGCGTCCGTCCGGAGCATGGTGGTGGATGCTGGTTCGTCTACCGCTTGCCATCTTTTTGATCTTCGGCAGTCTGCTCGCGATCCTCCCGGTCTTCGGACTCTGGATGCTGCCGCTCGGCCTGCTCGTCCTGTCCGTCGATCTGCCCCGCCTCCGTCCGCCCGTCGCGGCGGCGATCGTGCGGTTGCGTCGCCGTTGGACCGTCCTGCGACGGCGCCAAGCCGCGCGCGGGGGCGCCGCCCGTTCTCCAGAAAATCCATGAGGATCGATCCATGGAACTCCTGATGCTGGCGGCCGGCCTCGGCGGCCTCTTCCTCGGCGGCGAGGCCCTAGTGCGCGGCGCGATCGGCGCGGCGCAGCGGCTGGCGATTTCGCCGCTGCTGATCGGCCTGACCGTGGTTGGCTTCGGCACCTCCACGCCGGAGCTTCTGGTCTCGGTGGACGCGGCCCTGCGCGGCGTCCCCGACATCTCCATCGGCAACATCGTGGGCTCGAACATCGGGAATATCCTGCTGATCGTCGGCGTCGCGGCACTGATCTGGCCAATCCGCGTGAGCGGAGGCACCCTGAGGCGCGACACGGCGGTGATGATGGCTGCGGCGCTGGCGCTGGTGCCGCTGTTCTGGCTGGGAGAGATGGGCCGCTCGTCGGGCGCCCTGCTCGTGCTGGGCCTCACCGGCTACCTGGTGTGGGCCTACCGCCAGCCCGGGGAGGGCGCGACGGGCGACGACACGGCCGAGGGAATGCCGGCGGGCCGCGCGCTCCTGTGGATCATAGGCGGCCTGCTCGCGCTGATCGTGGGCGCGCGGCTCCTCGTGGACGGCGCCGTGACCATCGCGCGGGACTTCGGCATCTCCGAGGCGTTCATCGGCCTGACGGTCGTGGCCATAGGCACCTCGCTGCCCGAGCTCGCGACCTCGCTCGTCGCCGCATTGCGCCGGCAGTCCGAGATCGCCATCGGCAACATCGTGGGCTCGAACATCTTCAACGTGTTGGGCATCCTGGGGCTGACGGCGATCATCGCGCCCATCCCCGTGGCCCCGCGCTTCCTCGCCTTCGATTTGCCGGTCATGCTCACCGCCTCGGCGGGGCTGACGGCGCTGCTGCTCCTGCGGCCGCGGATCGGACGGCCCGTGGGCGCGGCGCTGCTTGTGGCCTACGCGGCCTATGTCTGGGCGGCGCAGGGATGAGCCCCGACCTTGCTCCCTACGCCGCCCTGGCGCTAGTGGCGGCGGTGTTCGCGGCCTTCGTAACCGAGCGATACCCGCCCTTCCTCGTGGCCTTCGTCGGCGCCATGACGGCGCTCGCGGCGGGCTTCGTCGCGACGGACGACGTGCTGGGCGCCGTGGCCAACCCCGCGCCCGTCACGATCGCCGCGATGTTCGTGCTGAGCGCGGCGCTGGTGCGCACCGGGGCGCTGGCGCTGATGATCACAGGCCTGTCCCGTTTATCGGCCCGCAGCGGGGCGCTGGCGCTGGTGGCCTTCCTTGGCACCGCCGCCGCGGCGTCCGCGTTCCTCAACAACACGCCGGTGGTGATCGTGCTGATCCCGGTGGCGATCGGGCTCGCCCGGCAGGTGGGCACCGTGCCCTCGCGTCTGCTGATCCCGCTTTCCTACATGGTGATCCTGGGCGGGACGGTGACGCTGATCGGTACCTCGACCAACCTGCTTGTGGACGGGGTGGCCCGCGCGGCGGGGCTGGCGCCCTTCGGCCTTTTCGAGATCGCGCCCTTGGGACTGGCGGTGGCGCTGGTCGGGTGCGCCTTCCTGCTGCTCCTCGGGCGCCGCCTGCTGCCCGAGCGCGATACCGTCGGCACAACTCTGAGCCGCGCGCCCCGGGCCTGGCTGTCGGACGCTTTCGTCCCGGCGGGCTCGCCGCTGATCGGGCAGGCGCCGCTGTCGGTGCCGGCCTTCTCGCAGGGGGGGTGTGTGGTGGACGTGGTCCGCGGCGATGCCTCGCTGCGCCGGATGCTGGCCGACGTGCGGCTCGAGCCGGGCGATGTCGTGGTCCTCAAGACCCGCGATGCGGAGCTCGCGGCCCTGCGCGAGGGCGCCCTGCACGGCGCGACCCTGCCGGAAGCCGGGCCGGAGCGGGTGCGGCCGTCCGGCTCGCTGGAGGTTCTGGTCGGGCCGGGCAGCAAGGCGATCGGGCGTACGCTTGCCGCGATGCGCTGGCGGCGGCGGTTCGGCGTCTATCCTGTGGCGTTGCACCGGCGCGGCGCGTCCGTGGAGGGGCGGCTGGAGACGACCCGCCTCGCCGCCGGCGATACGCTTCTGATCGAGGGCGCGCCGGACGATATCGACCGACTTGTCGAGGACCAGCGTCTGACCGCCCTCGTCCCGCACACCGCGCGGGCCTTTCGCCGCCGCAAGGCGCCGTTGGCCGTCGCCATCATGCTCGGCGTGATCGTGCTCGCCGCCCTCGACGTGGCGCCCATCCTGGCGCTCGCGCTGATCGGCACGGCGCTGGTGCTGGTCACGGGTTGCATCGACGCGGACGAGGGGCTCGCGGCGATCGACGGGCCGCTCCTTCTGCTGATCGTGTCCATGCTCGTGATCGGCACCGCGCTCGACCGCTCCGGCGCGGTGGACATGGTCGTCGCGGCGCTCGCGCCGCTGATGGACGCGTTCGGACCCTGGGCGGCGCTCGCGCTGGTCTACGCGGTAACGTCGATCCTGACCGAGCTGGTGACGAACAACGCCGTCGCCGTACTGATGACGCCAATCGCCATCGGTCTCGCGCAGGGCCTTGGCATCGATCCGCGGCCCTTCGTGGTCGCGGTGATGTTCGCCGCCTCGGCCAGCTTCGCGACGCCCATCGGCTACCAGACCAACACGCTGGTCTACACCGCGGGCGGCTACCGCTTCGCTGACTTCCTGCGCGTCGGCGTGCCAATGAACCTCGTGGTCGGCGCGGCGACGGTGGCCCTGATCCCGCTGATCTGGCCGCTGTGACGATCGCGGGGCATCCCGGAACGGCCATCGTCGCGTCCCGGAGGGACCTGGGGCATGGGTGCGCGATCGTGGCCGTCGGCGTCCTCACGCACGTCGACGGGCTCCTGGCATTGTCCGAGCGCGCGGTCGCGTCGGCCCGTCCGGCGCGGCGCGAGGTGATGACGGGTCGCGGCGACCGGGGCGCCGCAATCGCCCTGCGCCCGGCGGCCAATCCGGGACGCTTCCTGCCGAGCGTCCAGATCGGCGTCACGCTGGCGGGCATCCTCGCGGGCGCGGTGTCGGGTGTCACGCTCGCCGTCTGCACGCGGTGAACCGCTCGCGGCTTCCGGTCTGGGAGAGCGAGCCGGACGCCGTGATCGGGGTGCTGGTGGTGCGCGATCGGCGTCGCGGACGCCGTTCGACCCACGCGCCCCGCTGCGCGAGGCGCCGGTGGTCCGCGACGAGCAGGGCGCGCTGAAGATGGCGGAGCGGCGGCGCGCGGCGGCCGCGCACATGGCACTGGTTGGGGGTCGTGGCGCCCAAGGAGGCGCTGCAGGCCATCGCCGGCAAGTTCCTGGAGGACGCGGCTGACGAGCCCAAGGTCGCGGTCTTTGCCAACGGGTCCTGCCTCGTCGCGGGCTGGATCCCGGCGGACGAACTGGCCGAGTTGCGGGAGATCGAACTAGCGTCGGACCGCGACTTCGAGATGGCAGCCAGTGTGCTAGACAGCTGGGCCGGCCGCCGCGGGTGTCGAGGTCGTTGATCTCGACGGGCGCCGGATCTTGGTCATGGGGTAGGGGTCCGCTCGGATTGGTGGTCGCAGCTACCGATCGCGGCGGCGGGAGGATCGCCCGCACTCGAAGGATCGTAATAGAATGGAGAAGGGCGTAGCCCTTGCGCGGGACCGACGCTGCCGCAGGATCGGCTACAAGGGTTTACCAAGTCGAAAGGACCGGGGCCGCCCGTGCCGAATGTCTTGGCCAGCGCGCGCCTCCGATCCGCACCCTCTGTGTGCGCCCTGAGTAGGATCAGGCGCGAAGGGTCACCCCACCGGCGGCGACCTGGGATCGTGGACCGATGAGCCGCGCTGCTTGGGAAACGTACGCCCAAGCAGTTTGCCCCTATTCCGACTCACGGGGGATTCCCGCGAGAGAGGTGGCTCGGTTTGTCTGAACAGGTTCCGGGCGTTTCCTAAGTGGATTTCCGCCTTGGTTACGCAGCGGCCGCC
>NZ_CANLTQ010000059.1 GCF_947494025.1 uncultured Jannaschia sp. | reverse complement strand
GGCTTGCTCATGCGTCCCGCCTAACCGCATGGATTCACCATGTGAATCGTCCGAAGTCAGAGTTCTGCAACAATGCCGTCCGTGGGTCGAACACGTGGAGCTAAAACCCCGCACGTCGTCATGAAGAACATCAATAGCGGTTCGCGGGTTTTTAGAGTGCGCGCAAGCCAATCCTGAGCCGCTTTTGTCCTCGGGAACGTGTTGCTGGCATGCATTGAAAGTTTCTTCTTTGTCAGGATCGGTATCATGATAGCGGGGCCATTTCGTCCAGCGCCTGCTGCGCCGATGGGGCACCCTGGCGAGCTCGTGGAAGGTTACAAGGTGGTTCACGCGCAGCCGCTTCAATGCATGACCCGGGATGCCAAAAGCTGTCGTCAGACAATTCATTTGTGCCGCCTTCACAATGAAGGCATTTTGCGGGCCAAAGTGTTGAGGATATCATGGCACAGCTCACGGTCCGGAACGTCGACGATGCTATTGCAGCCGCTCTGAAGGAGCGAGCGATGAGATCCGGACGTTCGACCGAGGCCGAGCACCGCAAAATCCTGGAGGAGGTGCTGCGCCCCGGGCAGAACCCCGACTTCTTCTCCGAGGCCCGGGCACGCCGCGTGAAACTCAAGCCTGGCGCGCCCTCCACGATCGAGATCCTGCGCGACGATCGGGGTCGAGACAGGGCGCGATGACAGTCGGACAGGGCCTTGTCATCGACACGTCTGTCGCGATCAAGTGGATCATCGACGAAGAAGGCAGCGACAAGGCTGACCTCCTCCGCGGGTCGGACATGGTTGCGCCTGCTCTCCTCCGGATCGAAGCCGCGAACGTGCTCCGCACCATCGCGGCGCGAAAGGCGCTATCCAACGCCCATGCGCTCGAGCTTTTTCTCTTGCTACAGACCGCACCGGTCACGATCGTCGATGCCGATGAGATCCTGGAGCGCCGAGCCTTGAAGCTCGCGCTCGAACTCCGGCATCCGGTCTACGACTGCGTCTATCTGGCCCTCGCGGAGCGGTTGGACCGCAAGTTGATCACAGCCGATCGCCGGTTTCTCCGAGGCCTCGCCGATACCGAGCATGCCGACAGGGCGATCGACCTGGCCGCCCTCGACCAGACCTCGGCAACATGAGACGTATTCTGAGACCAACTGCGCCGCGGGCAATATCCATTCTGAAGACGAGTAGTTGAGTGAGACCATGAACCCGACAGACATCTTCGATGTCATCGAGGCGATTGCCGAGGCCTCTTTCGATCCGTCGGAATTCGGGTTCTCCTTCGCGGAAGCCACCGACAACGCGCGTGCCGCAGTCTCCAAGCTCCGCGGCGGCTCGCTGACGGGTCGGTGATAGCGGAGAAGCTGGGTTCCGTCTTCCTCGGCCGGAAGGTTTCGTTGCGCTTGCTCTCGATCCCGACCAGGTGCGTCCCTAACATCAGATCCCGACATCAATGCGCCAGAGCAGGCTCCATCCCCAACGAGTCCGCCAGACCCTTGCCTCCCAGCGAGCACGGCGAAGCCCCGCGGCCCCTCCGGCACAGCTCCGGTCGAACCCGCAGAACCATCCGGCACCGCGCTTTCCCCATAGTCACCACCCGGCCCCGCGGCTTCCACCTTGGGAGGATTTCCAACGCGGGCCGGCCACGCACCAAGCCCCACAATCACACCGCGGCCCTCATCGAAAATCCTTCACCATTCCGGACTCTTTTCGATTGAGTCGGCGCTGCAACGCAGCGGCAACGAACCGGCCATTGGTGCATCGTGCGGCATCTGAAGCAGTTGAGCGGCAGCACTTCGGCACGGAGAGGACCTTCGAAGCTACAGAGCAAAGCCGCGCGCCGACGGGCCGGAGACTGGAAGGCCAACACTTGCCCTCCCATCTTCAAGAGGTCACTAATCAGGAAATCTCTGACCAAGCCATAGAGCTTGCTCAGTTTTCTGTCCGCAATAGCCCCACGGTGATCCCCGCATGGCCGCAACACTATCCAACGTCCTGCGATATTGGCGGACATCTCTGGCGGATGGCGCGCTTGGCGAAGGGACGTTCCGAGCTGCGGATCGAAAGAGATTCTTGGATCTCCCGAATGACGCGCTCAAAACGGGTAGTCTTCCCAAGCAGCTGGTCCACACGCTGTTCCGGGGGAAGGACGGCAATGGAACGGTCTCAGTTCGCTTCTGGCCCTTAGTGACCGCACGCAAAGCCTCACATGCCGCGTCGCGCGCCGATGGGATGCCAGCGATCGTTGCACCCGTGGTCACCGAGGGCTTCTTGGATCGAGCGGGACGGATCGTGCCGACGCGCAACGCCATTGCGCGCGATGTGCTGACGCCCTTGCCCCGGGGTGCCTTTAGCCTCGGATCGGTGGAGGCGCTCGACGATTTCCTCACGACGACGCCCCTTCCCGAAATGACGACGGCCGACGGCTGGCAGGACTACCTCCAGCATTGCCGTCAGATGATCGACGCCCTGGTGCCGGGCTGGCCCTCTGGCGAGACGGAATATTTGCCGACCGGAAGCGGTTTCATCGAGGTATCGGAAGGCGCGGATGCAACAGTGCGCGGGATGCTGGATCTCTACGACAGCCTGCTGGCCAATGAACCGGACACGCCGCTTCTACGCCAG
The DNA here is from genome assembly GCF_947494025.1 of uncultured Jannaschia sp. GTDB lineage: Bacteria > Pseudomonadota > Alphaproteobacteria > Rhodobacterales > Rhodobacteraceae > Jannaschia. The sequence goes on along the minus strand of NZ_CANLTQ010000059.1, from coordinate 3,307 downwards.
ATTGCGTTGCCCCACCGCCATGAAATCGCGATGGATCACGGCATCGAGGGGGAGTTTTCTCGACGCCTTGGGCATTCGAACCCGCACTTCCCCCTTGCCGAACAACAACGGCAGGTCCTGGCTTGGCTCGACGCTTCGGAACCCGGCGAGGTGATCGCGGTGAACGGCCCGCCCGGGACCGGCAAGACGACGATGTTGCTCTCCGCTGTAGCGGGGCTCTGGGTAAAGGCTGCGCTCGACGGGCGCGAGCCGCCTGTGATCGTCGCGGCATCGTCCAACAATCAGGCGGTCACCAACATCATCGACGCCTTTGGCAAGGATTTCGCAGTGGGCGACGGCGTGTTTGCCGGGCGCTGGTTGCCGGACATCAAGAGCTTCGGAATGTTTCTGCCGTCGCATTCCCGGCGCATGGAGGCCGCGCAGCGCTATCAGACAGAGGCCTTCCAAGCGGAGTATGAATCCGTGGCCTATGTCGAGCGCGCGCGGGTCGCTTGGCTGGAAGCTGCGGGAAGGGCGTTCCCAAATGCAAATAGCGAAGACGTCGCTGGGTTTGTCGCGAAGCTTCGGGATCGGATGATCGCAGAGGTCAATACGCTTCGACAGCTCGACATGGCATTGGACCGACGAAGAACCTGCGCCGCCGCCCTCCTGTCCGAGCTGGGTAAAGATCCGGGCGCAGAGGAGGCACGGCGTGTGGATACGCTCCGGGCAACCCAGGAAGAAGCGGATCGACTGGCCGGCGCCCGCGCGGCATTGGATCATTACCTTACCTCGGAATCCTGGCTTGCTGGCCTTTTCGGATTCCTGTCTTCGGTCCAGCGCAAGCGCGCGCTGCGGGCGCGGCTCGCCATAGCCGATCGACTGGACGGGTTGCAGGACATGACCCGTGTCAAGGATATCGAAAAGCGGATCGCAGATGCCCTGATACAGGGGCAGCAGCGCCTTGCCTCTGCCAAACAGCTCTTGGCCCGCGCAGAGGACCTGAGGAAACGGGCTTCGGTCAGCGAGTTGGCTTGGCGCAGGGCGGCCGAGGCCTTCGGAGGCTCGGATGACCCGGACACGCTGGAGCGTCAGGCTGACCTCGGGACCCGTTTTGATTTGTTTCTGCTCGCGACCCACTACTGGGAAGGGCGGTGGCTGATGGCGATGGAGGCCGATCTCGGCATCATCACCACGTCGCATGACAAGACCGGGCGAACGGCCGTCGAACCACGCTGGCAACGTCGCATGATGCTGACGCCCTGCGCCGTGGCCACCTTTGCCAGCCTGCCGGGAAAGTTGTCGTGCAGCCGCTACCAAAGCGGCAAGTTCGCGACCGAGGGCCTTTACAACTTCATCGACCTGCTGATCGTCGACGAAGCCGGGCAGGTCCTGCCCGAAGTGGCTGGCGCCTCTTTCGCCCTGGCCAAACGCGCGCTGGTTATCGGCGACACACAGCAGATCGAGCCGATCTCCACCGTGCCCGGCCCTGTCGATATTGGCAACCTCAAGGACAGCGGGTTGATCGACGACGAGGAGGTGCCCGATCAGTTGGCCGCGAGCGGCATCCGATCCACCGACGGCAGCGCCATGCGACTTGCGCAGCAAGCCTGCAAGGTCGCGCCCTGGCCCGAGCTGGATCGCGGGCTCTACCTGTTTGAACACCGCCGCTGCCATGATGAGATCATCGGCTTCAGCAATGCCCTATGCTACAAGGGCAAACTGCGCCCGATGCGCGGCCCCGCACCGGCGGATGCGCCTCTTCCCGCGCTGGGGTATCTGCACGTCGAAGGTCGCGCTTTTTCCAACGGCGGCAGCCGCGCCAACCCGGTCGAGGCCCGCACAATCGCCGCATGGCTGGAGGAAAACCGTGCGCTTCTGGAAGGCCGTTACAGCGGCCCGCTTGAGCAGATTGTCGGCGTCGTCACGCCCTTTGGCCAGCAAGTGCGCGCCATTCGGGAGGCCTGCACCGCGCGCGGCATAACCGTGGCCGGTAGTGAAGGCATGACCATCGGCACCGTGCACGCGCTGCAAGGGGCCGAACGGCCCCTGGTGATCTTCTCGACGGTCTATTCCAAACACGCGGATGGCGATTTCATCGACGCCTCGTCCAGCATGTTGAACGTGACAGTGTCGCGGGCCAAGGATAGCTGCCTCGTCTTCGGCGATATGGACATCCTGGCCACGGCCCGCAGCGGTTCACCTCGCGCATTGCTGTCCGAGTTCCTTGCGGCGAAGGGCAAGGCGTTGGATTTTGCCATGGAACCGCGCGAGGACCTGACCCGCGGCGACTCTCAAATCGAGATGCTTCAACACTCTGACGAGCACGATGCCTTCCTCTTGAGCGCATTAAGGGGTGAGGGGCGGAGATACATGATCGTAAGCCCTTGGGTCGTTGCCGGAACGATCGAGCGGACCGGCCTGTTGGACGCAATGGCGTCCGCTCGCCAGCGTGGTGCAGACATCCAAGTCTTTGCCGACCCTCTGCTGAACACCGGCCCGGCGGCAGGTGGGCTGAGCCAGATGGAAGCCGTGGAACGCAGGCTTTCCGCGATCGGTGTCGCGGTGTATCGAGTTTCAAAACTCCACAGCAAGATCGTGACCGTCGACACCGCGCTTCTCTGTGCTGGGTCATTCAACTGGCTAAGCGCGGATAGGAAAGGGCAATACGCACGGCATGAAACTTCGTTTGTCTACCGTGGCCCGCAACTTGAAGATGAGATCAAGACTATCCGGAACGGGCTTGCGCGACGCGCGAAGTAGCAGTCGGCCTGAACCGCGTGGCGCTGGAGCAGCAGTTCATCGTCTTCTCGTGTCGCCAACTGGCTTTCACTAGACTCGGTGGTGACCCGCCCGCGATGAGGATGGAGGACGCGACATAAACGGCGGCGGAAGAGTTTCTGGAACGGCTTGAAGTTCACGCCGCGATTGTCGCACTCTGCAACTGGCGCGAGATGTCCGCACATGAAACGCTCACTCTCGTCGGCGAGTGCCAGCACATGAAACGTCTCGATCCCATCCAGGCATACGACTGGCTCCCGAGCCACGCCGGAACCTGCTTACGTGCCGAACATACCAAAAAAATCGAAGCGCTTCGCAAGCAGCTCGCCGCATAATCACTCGGGCCACGTGTCCCGGCCAAACGATCGGTCTTGACCCGGTCTCCCGCGCGCACGGGGATCAGCGAGGGCGCAACGACCGAACACTCGAACCCGAACGCCCGCACTTGCCGATAAAGTCCATAGCCCGTCGGCGATGTTGCGCAAAGCAGCCGCGGGCATGACTTCTCCCTTTCCCGCCTTTCTTCAGCGGATGGCTTTGATCTCGG
>NZ_CANLTQ010000058.1 GCF_947494025.1 uncultured Jannaschia sp. | reverse complement strand
GCGATAGGCTACCGTTCACCGGCCGACATGGAGCGCATGGCGGCATGACCCCGTCCACTTTCCCGGGGCAGGATCAGGATGAGCTACTCCCCGAACCGTGGACACTTTTTCAGCTACCCCACGGTCTGCGCCTGGTGATCGGTTTTGACACAGGAGGTGATGGATACGGATCTCTCCTTGCCGCAAGACATCCGGGACGGGGTGTACCCGTCCCGGATTTGTCTGATATGGCGTCAGACTGCTTCGAGATTGCGTGACCGCTCCGCGAGATCGGACATGAATTCGTCAGAATCGTAGATCTTGTCGAGCGCGCGATCGAGCTTCTGCGCCGCATCGTCTTCGCCAAGCGCCTCGGCGAAGGCCTTGGCCGTGCCGAACCCGGCCATCCCGTAATGGCACATCCGCTGATACTGGGCGATGATGGCGACATCGAGCACCGCGTCATCGAGGTCGCTGTCGAGCGCGTGCTTCCGGGCTTCCTCGACCAAGCCTTCCATCCCTTTGCAATGCTCCTTCTCGACTTCGAGGCCGGCCCCATCGAGAAGGGATTTGAGCATCTCGGTATGCTTGTCGATGCCGTCCTTGGCCTTCTGAAGCTTATCGGCCAAGCTCTTGTCACTGGCCTTGCTGGACATCTTCGACACCGCCTTGGCCATCTGGTCGTTGGCAGACCAAAGGTCTTGCAACTCTTCCTCGTAAAGATCCTTGAGGGTCGACATCTCCGTCATCCTTTTTCGATTGCACCAAGCCGACGCGAAACCGCATGTTCATCAATGAACGTGGTTGGGAGTACTTTGTTGCACGGATCGTATGAAAGGCAGCGCCCCTTGCCCCCGTGGCCGCTCGTCAGCGGCTTTGAATATGGAGCGTCTGAAAGATCGCCTCGTGGCTGACGCGCATCGTCTCACCTTCGGGGAAGAACAAACCAGGAAATGCCGCCGTCTGACGACCGACACGAGGTGGTTCCGACGCGCATCAAGCTTCACCAGATCAATTCGGTGCGCAACATGCGTCGCTTCCATCTCATGCAAATGCAGCCCCGTTCCGACCAGACAGTTTCAAGCGGATCCTTTGTAGCGCTTCAAAAACCTAGGCCCTAAATGGAGTCGGCGCCGGGCTTCAGCGCCGAACCGCCAGGACCGGTCGGGATCGGATCGAGGGGGCTTGACTTTATTACCATGTGTCGCGGGGTCTTTGCCCAGATCCAGAATTTCGCCCGTCATCCATCCTCGGAACCTTAGCATCACGATCAGGTGGGATCCCGTTCTCGGAGCCGTTGCCTTCTGTGTGTTCGCGATCCAGCACCTCGACCGTTGCGGTTGCGGTCAGGCCGTGAATGACAGTGGAGGCGAAGATGGTGAAGGCAACGAGCGCCCAGAGCGCGCCCTCGTCGATAAATTCCACATGCGTGGATGCGTAGCCGAGGTAGTAGAGTGACCCAATCCCGCGTACGCCATAGATCGACACGACAGCCCGCGCCCGCAAGCTGAGCGACGTGCCCAGCAGTCCGATCATTCCCGCGAGTGGCCTGATTGCGAGGATCAGCCCGAAACCGATGATCGTGTAGCTCCAGTCGAGATGAGGCCAGAGCGAGGGCATGACGCTGCCGAGAAGGACGAGAAGGATCGCCGTGATGGCGTGTTCGATCGAGCTCGCGAAGCCATGGAGACGTTGGTGAAACTTGTGCCGAGCCTCGGCGCGTCGGCATACCAGCCCCGCGACGAAGGCGGCGATGAAACCGTAGCCCTCAGCGAGTTCCACGACCCCGTAGGCGAGAAACACCCCGGCCAGGACAAGGACGCCGGGGCCAGAGGCGGCGACCGTGTTCCAGGCGGGGACCGCGAGGATCCTTCCAAGGACCCATCCGATTCCGATGCCGAGCAAGGTGCCGACGACAATGCGGTAGAGGACGTCCCAGGCGAGCCATTCGGCAAGCCACAGGGACGGGTCCGCGCCTTGAGAGGCGACGTGAAGCGCCAGATAGACGAAGGGGAAGGCGAGACCGTCATTCAGCCCGGCTTCGGTCGTCAGCGCGAAGCGGACCGGATGCTCTTTGCCCTCGAGCGGCGGACCGATCTGGAGATCACCCGCAAGAACCGGGTCCGTTGGCGCGAGCACGGCTCCGAGTAGGATGGCGCCCCCGATCGTCATCCCGGCAAGGCTCCACCCGAGAAACGCGACGGCTGCGATGGTGAGGGGCATGGTGATGGCCAAGAGTCGGAATGTCGGCCGCCAGAGCCGCAGACCCCCCAGGTCGTCAATCCGCAGCCCGGTAGCGAAGAGTACGACGATCACCACGAGCTCTGCGGCAAGTTCCCAGATGGCCGGGTTCTCCGTGGGGTCTATGCCGGCGACGATACCAGGAAACAGTAGCGATCCCGTCATCCCGCAGGCCATGAGGAGCGCCGTCGCGGCAGGCGGCCGCCGCATAAAGAGGTGCGGCAGCCAATAGGACAACAGCAAGCTCACGCCCAGTGCGACGAGCAGGATGTGGTAGGCGTCGAAAGCGAAGCGGGCGTCTTCCATGACCTTGCTTGTATCGTGCAGGACCGTCACGGCAATCGCCGTGAAAGATCAAAACCAAAGCGTCTGTCCGCCGGCGACTTTATTGAATCAAGACGAGTTATCGTCGGCTACAGGTGCCGAAATATGAAAGGCGACGCATGATGCACCGGGCGTCGAAGAAAAGAGGACCGATCCTCCGGCCGTGGCAATCGTGCCTAGATTGGCTGCCGAAACGCTTCGGCACCCGTTAGCTCTCTGCAATGTCGCGAAACCTCGACAGGAGCTGCGCCGATCTTGGCCGGCATCAGCGACAACGAGAGAAAACCCAAGCGCCACAGATGGTGCCGATCGAACTGTATCGACCCCGTCCGCCTTGGCGCTGGCTTGACTAGTCCGCCGGGACGTTCACGGCGTCCGGGTCGTTCGTCTCGACGGCTGCGTCGTCATTGCCGAGCGCGCCGAGGAGCCAGAGCAGAAGCAGGAATACGACGAGCGCTGCCACGGTGATGCCGATCCACTTGCCGATCCCACCGGAGGATTTCTTTCCGGTGTCCTGGATTTTCGGATTCCGGAAATCCCCGGGATTGTTAGTCATGACGTTCTCCAAATGGGATGCGAACGACGACCGAGACGGTGCTTCCGCATTGAATTGCAACAAGTAGCATCAGCAATTGTTCCTTTCCCGACGGCAAGTCCGAGGGGGCCGTTAACAATGTTTAATGGCGGTCCCCGGAACAATCAGGAGCGGCATGGATTGGAGCAACATGCAATTCGGACATTTCGTTTTGCCGATCAAACGGGGGGAATCCACGACGTGAGTGATCCAACCCCGCCGCAGCACGATGACGCGACCGAGACAATCCCGGTCGCGCAGGAACGTCTGAAGGTCTCCAAGCATGAGACCGAGCGTCTCGTCGCCACGATCCGTCTCCGCACGCATCAGGAAGAGGTTCCGGTTCGGGAGACGCTGCGACGCGAGCATGTCGACATCGAGCGCCTGCCCGTCGATCGCATCGTGGATGAACCTCCGGCGACGCGCGAAGAGGGCGACGTCACCATCATTCCGATTGTCGAAGAGGTGCTGGTACGGCGTTTCCGTGTCGTCGAGGAACTGCATGTGCGGCGACGCAGCGATACGGTGAAGGTCGAGGAGACCGTGATGCTGCGTCGGCAGGACGTGCAGATCGACACGGCATCTGCCGGGCGCGAGACGCCCGCCTCATCTGCCGGGCGCGAGACGCCCGCCTCTCCGGAACCCGGCCCCCTTGGTCATGACGACGAGGTTCCGACCTGAAGAGCGGCTCGGCCTGCGGGCGGCGCCCTACCCGAAGACGAGTGCAAAACGATCACAACGAAAGGAGTCCCCAATGAGCAGGACCGTTACCGCCATCTACCGCACCGCGGACGTCGCGGATCTCGTGAAGCGCGAGATCGAGGAACTCGGCGTCGCCTCGCATCATGTCGACGTGGTCGGCGGCGCCGATCGTGCCGACGAGATCGGCCACCTCAATCTGCCGCACGACGAGGCCGTCACCTATCGGGATGCCGTGCGCCAGGGCCACTACGTCGTGTCGGCGGAAGTGGACGACGACAGGATCGACAGCGTCGCCGAGATCATGCGCAATCCCGAGCAGGGCGTGGATATCGACGCCTACGAGCAGGATTACCGCGCGCGCGACACCTACAACGACGATGTCGACGCCTACGGGACGGGGTCCCCCGCCTATGGCGGCACGATGGGCCGGACCGGCGGCGCGGACGACGAGGACACGGTCGAACTGGCCGAGGAGCGTCTCAGCGTCGGCAAGCGCGAGGTCGACCGCGGCACGACGCATGTGCGGACCTATGTCCAGGAGGTTCCGGTCGAGGAGCGGATCCGTCTTCGCAAGGAGCATGTCTCGGTCGAGCGCCGCGCGACGGGCGGCGAGCGCGTGGTGACGGGCGCGGAGGCCGATGCCCTGTTCGAGGAGCGCGACATCGCAATCACCGAACACGACGAGGAAGCCGTGGTCTCCAAGGAGGCGGTGGTCACCGAGGAGGTCGTGGTCGACAAGGATGTCGAGGAGCGCGAGGAAGTCGTGACCGACACCGTGCGCAAGACCGAGGTGGATATCGACAAGAACGACGTCGACGTCGACAAGACCTAGGGCGTCCCCGGATCACGCTTGAAGTCGGCGGGCTTACCGACCCGCCGGCTTCTCGCTGCGGCTCCCGGCGTTTCAAGCCCGGTGGTCTTGTAGATATCAGTGTCCCGGACTGCTTCTTCCGCCAACACGGTGCAGGAGTGGCCATGAAGATGACACAGGACCATCGGACCGCGCTCAGCGGCATTCTGCGCTGGCGCCGTGACGTTCGCTACTTCCGGCCGGATCCGATCGATCCCTCCGTCCTGCAGCGTCTGCGACAGGACATGGACCGCGCGCCATCCGTTGGAAACGCGCGCCCCTGGCGCGTAGTGCATGTTGAGAGCGCCCTGGCTCGAACCCGGATCATCGAGGTTTTCGAGCGGTGCAACGCGGAGGCTGCGCAGGCCTACGAGGGTGCGAGCCGACGCGACTACCTCGCTCTCAAGCTCGCCGGGCTGCAAGAGGCGCCCGTTCACCTCGCGGTCTGCACCGACCATGCCGTCCGGGAAGGCCGAGGCCTCGGGCGCAGGACGATGCCCGAGACGCTGGCCTATTCGACCGTAATGGCGATCCACACGCTCTGGCTGGCGGCCCGGTCGGAGAATATCGGGCTCGGCTGGGTCTTCATTCTCGATCCCGATGCCGTTGCCGCGGTGCTTGATGGGCCGTCGAGCCGGTCTCTTACCGGCTACCCTCTGTCCCGGTCATGCCGTGACTGAAAGCGACACACCCCTTCTGCACGAGGTCGAATGGCAAAGGGATACACGGACGGATTTGGAAGGTGGTCTGACGGTGGCGTCGTACATGGACAGGATACGCGAAGCCTTCCATGCGGGCCGCGCTTTGCGAGCGCAGCCGACCGACCCGCCGTTTGCGGCCTGCTCTCATGCTTGGCAGGCCATGTCTGAACGGCGTAGGCGGACCCGCACGAAATGATCTGGAACGACGAAAAAGGCCGCCCCTTTCGGAACGGCCCAGTCTACCACCGCAGCGTGGTTCCTTATTGCGCTTCGGGCATCGCCTCGAGTTCTTCCTCTGTCGCGTCGATATAGGCGCGGATGTCGCCGGTCTCTGAGGTCAGGATGGACAGGCGATCGTAGGGCACCTGCACTTCCCGCTGACCGAGGCCGAGGAAGCCGCCCATTTCGACGATCACGCCCTCGATCTGGCCATCGCTGCTCAGGATCAGGTCGCCGATCTCGCCGATGTCGTCGTCGTTCACGCCGTAGAGGTTGGACCCCGTCAGAGACTCGACCTCGAACTCGCCGACCTGCGCGGTGGTGTAGCCTTCGCGCTCCACGAGCGGGCCGCCGAGCGTCGTCGG
>NZ_CANLTQ010000057.1 GCF_947494025.1 uncultured Jannaschia sp. | reverse complement strand
ACACGCGACACTCGACACCCGACACTCATGTAGAAACGGACGGCACAGCCGGCCGTCCTTCCATCTTCGCCAAGATCGCAGCCGTTGCAGGGCATCGTCGTACTTCTCACAAGCGGAACGCTAACCGGATGGGGTGGGTCAGGCAGGGAGGGGAAGGTGAAGCAATTCACTTGCGTCTGGTCACTGAACTAGCCGTTGTTGTAGGCAGACCCCTTGCACTACATTTGTGTAGACAAAAGTAGGTACGTCACGAATGAAGATTGCGGGGTTCGATTGGGACAAGGGCAACTGGCCGAAATGCGGCAAGCACGGCGTATCCCAGGAAGAGATCGAGGAGGTCCTGATGGGGTCTCCGACCGTAATGGAGGATTCCTACCCTGAGGAGCCGCGCATGCGCGGCATCGGACAGACCGTCGCCGGACGCCATGTGTTCGTGGTGTTCATGCTCCGCGACGTGAACGGCCAGACCAGGCTCCGCCCCATCAGCGCCCGGTACATGCACCAGAAGGAGATCGCGCATTATGAAGCCCGAGACTAAGCCGATGCCCTCGCTGCGGAGCGACGCCGAAGCGGAAGCCTTCGTGGAGACGGCGGACTTGACCCAGTACGACCTGTCGGGCTTCAAGCCGATGCAGTTCGAAATCGAGCCGAAGGCCGCCTCGCTCAACATGCGCCTTCCGTCCTCGCTGCTCGACGCCGTGAAGGCCAAGGCCAAGGCCAGCGGTATCCCCTATACCCGCTACGTCCGGATGCTCCTGGAAGCGGACGTGGCCAACCACCGGTGAGGCTGAAAGTAGGATCATGACCGACTACTGCTGTAGTCAAATGGCTGCCGATCTAGATCGCACCTGCGACCAGCATGCCGATCGCTCGGACTGCCCGGATGCTCTCATCAAACAAGTTCGTGGCGGCTACGGCCTCATCATCCATGATGGCGGCAGCAGCGTGATCGAGATCGGCTTCTGCCCTTGGTGCGGAGGCAAGCTACCCCCTATCGGCGACCTCGATCTGTCTGATGAGGATGAACTGACCGACTAGCCCCACTATCTAACCGACATTGGATGTTGATTGACAGGTTTGAGCACGTTCGAACGGCAAGTTCTCAAGTTTATCCTTGAGACGGAGGAGTTCGCATACCTCGACATTCTCGATGAACTGCATGTCAAACGGCGTAGCCGTACGGGCATGGGCGTTTTCGTCGGTTTTGCGGAGCATCAGCCCATTGTAACGCGACAGCGACCGCGTCGGTACGGCAACGCGGTTGCCGGTATCATCAAAGAATCCGACGATGTGGTGCGGTTCGACCTGATCTCCGAGAATGGGCAGTTGTTGTACCTCGAGATCTTTAGCAACGATGGACAAGAATTGCCCGAAAGCCTCGATCACGTCCGGTTGGAGCGAATAAAGACCGCAAACTAGAATTATTCACTTAAGCGCCTCTGACAATTCGAAAAGACTCGAACTGGAGTGCGCCGGGGTACGTACTGCCGCTACGCTAGCTGCGACCTACTCGTAGTCCAGTCGTCGTAGCCGGAGGGGGCTGAAGCTGCCTGAGGCAGCGAACTCCTGTGAGGGGGGTCTAGTGCCTTGCGCGCCGGAGCCACCCCAACACCCCGCGCTGCCGCTCCTGAGGCTTCTCCGGGGCTCCTGGAGGCTCCTGAGATGGCATCCTGTCGAAACGGGGTGCTGCCAAGAGCTGCTGGTTCAGTGCGCGACGCTCGGCTTCGGAGGCGTCCAGGCGATTGCGAAGATCTGCGATGGTGCCGGTGGCATCGTTCAAGCGCTCCTGCATCAACGCTATCCGAGCCTTCCAACCGGGCGCGTTATCAGGGGTTTCCGGGGGGTTGCTAAGGCGTTCAGAGCGGTCCTCTGGCCGTTCACGGGGACGGGCTGCGGAAACCCACCGCATTAGCTCCGAGTGATCGATTTGCCACGAACCGTCATCGGTCTTGGTACCAGAAAGAGCACCGGAATGCAGGGCTTTTGATAACGTCCCCTTGGACTTCTTAACATCCCGAGCAGCTTGGCTGAGGGTGAGTTTCATAGGGGGTTTCCTCATTTTGGAAACCGTTCAGAGTGGACTTCCAACCCGTTTCCTCAACGATGCCGGAAACCCCTAGGAAGATCAATCCACCGGTTTCAAGGTCATTCAGCCTGATATGAGGCAATATCAAAGAGACAACGGGTCTTGTTGAAACGCTTTAAGCCAGCATACTCCTGTGGCCACGCTACGCGCGGTCACAGGAGTGCTGTCGAGGGGTGGCTTTGCCTCCCCTTCGAACCCCTCCGGGCCGCCGGAGGCGACCCCAAGAGAACCGCCCGGATGGGCGGTCGGTCCCCCTGAACCGCCCAGCCTTCTGGGGGCGGCAGTCCAGGGGGACCGGGCCAAGACGAGAGGGACGGGACAGGATCGGATGTGGATCAAGATCCGAGTGACGGAGGAACAGCGTAGCCGCTGGCATGCAACAGCCGAGGCGCGGGGTGTCTCGCTATCCGAACTAGTACGCCACGGCCTCGACGGCGTGCGAGCCATTCGGCGGCGTCACCAGCCACGCAGCGTCGATCCCGATCTCCTACGCGAGCTGGCGCGGATCGGAAATAACCTCAACCAGCTCGCTCGCTGGGCCAACCGTGAGAAGCGGGCGGCCGACACGGTTGCGGTGGTCGCGCGGCTGATCGAGCTGGATCGGGAGCTGACGGCGCTGCGGCGGGCGCATGAGACGCATGCCGACAAACCTCAAAGTGTCGTTTGAAATGTCCAGACAGTCAGAAGCCTCCGCCAACGAAGCGGTTTTCGAGAGCGTCATGGGGCATGCGCGAACGCCCGCTCGACTGTCGCGCGAGGAATATCGCGTTTGGCTAGATCGCATCCGAGGCGACCATGACCTGATCCGGGATCTCTTCGCCATCCGGAGCGGCACAAAGCTGATGGAGGATCTGGACGAGGGCGATGCCGGCATCTTCGCGGGCCGCATCTTTCCAGAGACAGAACTCACAAGGATTACCGAGAAGCTGGACCACATCGAACCCAGGTCGCGGGCGGTGATCGTCGCGGCCCTCCTTTCGAGAGTTCTGACCGACCTTCATTCCATACCTAGCGAGCACGGATCGGACGCGCCGTGCTGATCAAGTTCATGGGCGGCCGCGGCGGGGGCGGCGCGATTGCCGCCTACTTGGTCGACCGGCGCCGCCCGGGCCGCGAGGAGGCTGCGCCGGAGGTCGTGCGCGGCGACATCGAGCGCACCCGAGAACTGATCGACAGCATCGACCGCAAGTGGACCTACACTACCGGGGTCATCAGCTTCGCCCGCGAGGACGCGCCAAGCGCGGACCACCAGCGGGCGGTGATAGACGACTTCGAGCGCGTGGCCTTCGCCGGGATGGACCCGGAGCAATACGACATCACCTGGGTGCGCCACAGCCACACGGATGGCGGCCGCGTCGAGCTGCACTTCCTGACGCCGCGCATGGAGCTGACGACCGGCAAGGCGCTGAACATCGCACCGCCCGGCTGGGAGCGCACCTACGCGCCGCTCAGGGACGCCTGGAACCACGAGCAGGGTTGGGCGCGGCCGGACGACCCCGAGCGCGCCCGCACGCTCCAGAGGGGCCTCCAGCGCGAGGAGCGGGCGCAGACCCGGGAGGCGGTCACGGCCTTCCTCGAACAGCGCATCGCCGCGGGGGAGATCGAGGACCGCGACGGGATCGTGCGCACCCTCGAGGGGGTGGGCTTCACCGTGCCGCGCCAAGGCAAGGATTACATCACAGCCGCCGATCCGGAGACGGAGGCGCGGTTCAGACTGAAGGGGCGTATTTTTGAGCGTGACTGGACCCGCGCGAGCGAGCTTGACCGCGCAGTTGCAAGAGAGGCTGGCCGGGGAGCGGAGAGAGATCGAGGCGTTGACCACGGCCGAGCTGAAGCAGCTCGCCACGAGCTTGAACAAATCGTCGAAGGCCGTGCTCGACGACACGGAGAGGAATATGAACCTCAGGCTGCACGACATGCGACGCCGGATGGACGCCATCGAGACCCGGCAGAAGCTCTGGCCGCTCTGGACCGCCTTGAGCTCGGCCGTGATCGCCCTGGCAGTCTTCGCCTTGCTGTGGATGGCCACGACCTGGGCGCGGTCCGATCTGAGGACCGCGCTGCGAGAGAGGTACGAAGCGCGTCGAGCGCTGGACGACCTGCTGGACCAGACGAGTGGCGTGACCTTGCAGATCGGCTCGACCGGGCGGGAGTACGTCGTCGGTCCCGAAGGCTCCCGGGCGCAGGTCTGCAACGGCCTGCCCTGCATCGAACTGCCGGAGGAGTAGAGCGCGATGGAGAACCTGACGACCTTCGAGCGCGCGCTCTTGCGCGAGTTCGAGAGCTTGGCGACCGCGTGCGAGAGATCGGGGACACTCTCGGCCGATACGGCCGAACGGCTGTCGAAGGCGTCCGATCATTTCTCGGGGCAGATCGGAATGCTCAGAAAGAGGCAGACCGCGCTGGAAGAAACCTTGGGGAACTTGACCGAAGTATTGGATGGGCAAGTGCGACTAACGAGACGCTTGATCGAGCAGGTGAACGCGTTGCTGAAAGAACGCGGGAGTTAGCGCGGGAACGCGAGCGTGATAGGGAAAGAGAGAGAAATAGGGATCGTGGGTATGGCTGGGGGCTGTGAAAGAGCCAAATGCGCCCTGGTCGAGGCGACTAGGATCACCGCCGCTCTTGCCGCTATCTCGGCGATGGCCACTGGCTACGCACTCTCGCAAGAGGTAAGCGATTGCGAGAGTTACCGGGGCAAAAATCCAATCACGAGCGAAATCCTAGTTTACGACGCGCCCCCCATCGCCGGGGCCGTGCCCGAGACCCGGACCATGACCTATCGGCCCGAGTACGAGTTAACGTTCATTCCCGGTGCCTCGGGTGAAGTGGGCAAGACGGAACTCTTCGCGGTTGACATCGCGACGGGGTCGCCGGCCGAAGAGCCCCAGAATTTCCGCAATCGTAAAAGCTACTTCACACTGCTTGTTGATGGGCTCGCGTACTCTAAGCCTGCCTATTCGCTGGCCGCCCTCGCTGCAGCGCCAGTCAAACAGCCGCTGACCGTTTCGCTATTTGAAACGACGGACCGAATGCTGGCTGGTTTTGAGGAGGTCCGGGTTAAGGATCAAGCCGACCATGTTACCGAAGAACGGCAAATCGCCGTTGAGTTCGCGCCAGATGGTGAAGTCTCGGCGGTTTTGGCCTGCGACAAGATCGGGGCTTTCCCGAGCCCAACCTGCTCACTCCACGAACAACTAGGGTTGTTCAGTTCGAAGATAACCTTCCTTCGATCAGAGCTTTTCCGCATCAAGGCGATCCGTGATAAAGCATGGCGCTTTGCCTTCTGCCTGCTTGAGTAATGAGTAATGAGTAATGAGTAATGGGCGATATTACGCAGCAATAGCTGAACAAGCTTTCGACATCAGGCGCTCCGTCTGTAACGCTGGTCTAGCCCTGACCGGCCTGAGCTGCCTCTGCGTTAACAGCAGCGTAGGATGCGCGCGCTAGGTCAGCGTCGCGGCGGGGGACGATCATGCCCCCAGCTTCGAAGGTCCGTCCGACGCGTTCGGCCCAATCGTCCCGTTCCGCTTGGTGAAGCTGGCCCCACCACGTCAGTGCGGGTTCAGCTTGGTCTTCGTCCTCGATTAGAGGCGGAGCATCATCGTCGTCCTGTTTACGCTTGCGCGCGAAGCTATGGCGATCATTCTCCAAGGCTGTGTCCCCGGCTTCACGGGGATCCTTCCATTGCCAATCGAAGCGTACGGCCGAGACGGATCGACCCGTCTTAATAAACGACATACCGACGACTACGGTGCCGTAGTCGTTGATCGCCTCAACGGCGGGGTCGAGAACCTTCTGCCGGAACGTGTTGAACCGCTCATAGGATTTTCGGTCGTCCACCCCCATGAGCGCGCGCAACTCTTCCAGTTCGAAGGTCCAGAAAGGCCGTCCAAGGCGCTTTTTGTCTGCCAAGATCGCATAGAGCTGCCGCCCGTGTCCCGTCAGGCGATGCGCTGCGGTAGCTTCGATCTTCGAGAAAGTTGCAGGAGCTCGCAGGGCATGGACGCCCGCAGGCGGGATTAGCAAGCGCACCACGCTGCCGCCTTGCTCAATGCGCCATTCGGCCAGCACTACCGCCCCCCAGGGATCGCCTCGGTAAGCCCCTGAAATCTGTACGCCGGTTAGTCGGCGAAGGCACTCACGCAGCCATACGTTATCGGTACGTCCACCCTCGCCACGGAGTTGCATGGCTGGAACCGTGATCCATACCGCGTTGTCAGAATTCTCTGGGATACGGGCGGCATCAATAGCAGACGCGATCTCCCAGACTGTCGCCGTCATGGCAGGGGTCAATGGGCGGTCAGCCCGAAGGGCGATGGCGTTCGATGCCAAGGTAAGCGTCCTCATATAACAACAACAAACAGAACCTTGAGTTGTCGTCAATCAGTTGTCTGACCCCTCCGAGAGGTTGTCGCAAACCCTCTCGCAGGTTGTCGCAAACCCTCTCGCAGGTTGTCGCAAACCCTCTCGCAGGTTGTCGTAAGCCCTCCGGGAGGTTGTCGTGAAGGCCTCTAGTGTCAGTGTCGGGTGTCGATGGAGCGAAGCGACACGCGACACTCGACACCCGACACTCATGTAGAAACGGACGGCACAGCCGGCCGTCCTTCCATCTTCGCCAAGATC
>NZ_CANLTQ010000056.1 GCF_947494025.1 uncultured Jannaschia sp. | reverse complement strand
CTTCTTCGTCATCGTCCATCTCCCCCTTGGGGTCAGAATGGACCGGCAACCTCATACACAGAAGATCGGACACTCTCGCTGAGAATTGACGGCGCTTCGACACCGCCTTGATATGCCGCCCCTCAGGGCATCACCAACTTTCGCGCGTTACTCACTATCCAAAGCCCCGCTCCAGTGCGGACGGGTCGCCTGTCGTGCGTGCCTTGGATACAGGTGAACGCGTTACGTCAACTCGTCCGCCGTTTCAGCCGCTCTGCCCCTTGTCCGCGGGATCGCCCCGAAGGCGAGCGGCCAGCATGTAGAGGACCGGCGTCACCAGGAGAGTCAGGATCGTCGCCGCGACCATGCCGCCGATCACCGTGATGCCGACCGAGGCTTGGGCGTTGGCACCGGCACCGCTGGCGAAAGCGAGGGGGAGGGCGCCCAAAATGAAGCTGAGCGCGGTCATCAGGACTGGGCGCAGGCGCAGTGCCCCGGCTCGGGCCGCGGCCTCGGCGGGGCTCGCGCCCTCGTGGCGCGCATCCTCGGCGAAGGCGACAATAAGGATCGCGTTCTTGGCCGCCAGCCCCACAAGCATCAGCAGGCCGATCTGCGCGAAGACGTCGAGCGGCAAGCCGAGCATTGCGAGCAGGCCCAAGGCGCCCAGCAACGCGAACGGCGCGGCAAGCAGGATCGCGCCGGGCAGGATCAGGCTCTCGTATTGCCCGGCCAGTGTCAGGTAGGCGAACAGGATTGCCAGCCCGAAGATGAGCGGGGTCAGGTCGCCAGCCTCGTTCTGCTGATAGACCGCACCCACCCAGCCGTAATCGTAGCCCGCGGGCAGCGCCTCCTCGAGCGTCGAGGTGATCGCGTCCTGCGCCTGGCCCGCGCTCACGCCGGGCGCCGCCTGGGCGATCACCTCGACCGACCTGTAGAGGTTGAAATGCGCGATCGATTCCGCGCCGGTGGCGAAACGGACGTCGACGAACTCCGCCAGAGGCACCATCCGGCCGATGGCATTTGGAATGCTGATCCGGGTGATATCCTCGGGGTCATCGCGGGCCTGCGCCTCGCCCTGCACGTAGACCCGGTAGATCCGGCCGAAGCGGGTGAACTCGTTGATAAAGGCGGATCCGAGATAGGTCTGTAGGGCGCCGTAAAGAGCGCTCGACGAGATGCCGAGCTGCTCAGCCTTCTCGGTGTCGATGTCGAGCTCGAGCTGCGGCACGTCGGCGTTGAAGCTCGTGAAGGCGGAGGCGAGCTCGGGCGACTGGTTCAGCGCGCCGATCACCGCGCCCCCGACCTGCGCGATGGCTTCTATCGACTGGTTCTCGATCGCCTGGATCTGGAACGACAGGCCGCCCCCCGCGCCCACGCCGGGCAGGCTCGGCGGGTTGATGATCTGGACGCGGGCATGCGGATAGGCGCGCAGACGCCCCTGGAGACGGTCGGTGATGTTCCGGGCGGTGGCGTCCCGGGCACCCCATTCGGCAAGCCGCAGGATCAGGAAGCCCGTGTAGCTGGACGAGCCGCCGATCAGACTGTTGCCGGCGATCGTGACGCTCTCCTCGATCTCCGGCTCGGCCAGGAACTGCGCTTCGAGCTCACGCACCACATCCGCCGTCCGTCCGAGGGCCGCGCCCGGCGGCAACTGCACGTCGACAATGAGATAGCCCTGATCCTCCTCGGGCACGAAGCCCACGGGGCGTTGCAGGAACAGTATCAGCACCACAGCGAGCAGCAGGCCGAATCCAGCGAGGACAAGCCACCAGATCTTTTCCAGCCTTTCGATGCCGTGCCGGTAGCGGTCGGCGTTTCGATCAAACCAGCGGTTGAAGACCTGGAACGGCTTGGCTGGAGGAGCTTCGCGCGCTCGCAACATGACCCGGGACAAGGCCGGGGTGAGCGTCAGCGCCGTCAGCGAGGAGATCGACACCGTCACCGCGATGGTCAGCGCGAACTGGTTGTAGAGGCTTCCCGTCAGGCCGGGAATGAATGCGACGGGGATGAAAAGGCCGAGCAGCACCAGCGTGGTGGCGAGGATCGGGCCCGTCACCTCGGTCATCGCTTGCTTGACCGCCGCGCCGGGCTCGAGATCCTTGTCCTCGAGCGTCCGGGTGACGTTCTCCACGACCACGATCGCGTCGTCCACGACGAGCCCGACGGCCAGGATCATACCAAGAAGGCTGAGCGTGTTGATCGAGAAGCCGAGCAGATAGAGGACGGAGAAGGAGCCGATCAGCGCCACTGGGATGACGATGCAGGGCAGGAGCGTCGCGCGGAACTGCTGCAGGAACAGATAGACGGTGGCCACGACGAGCAGGATCGTCACACAGAGCGTGATGAAGACGTTCTGGATGCTCTTCTGCACGAAGGTGCCCGTGGTGAAGGCGAACTCGTACTCGATCCCGGTCGGGAAGCGCTCGGCAAGCCGGTCGAGTTCCGCCCTGAGCGCAGCCTCGACCTCAAGCGCATTGGCGCCGGGCGCCTGGAAGATGCCGATCTGCGCGCTCGGCTGTCCGGAGAACCACGATTCCGTGCCGTAGCTCTCCGAGCCCAACTCGACCCGGCCAAGCCGGCCCAAGCGGATCGCGGCGCCAGTGGCCTGCGACGTGCCCACGAGGATCGCCTCGAAGTCCTCGGCCGTGGAGCCGCGCTCCGGCGCCTGGACGCTGAATTCGAAGGCCTGCGTTTCAGGCGCCGGTGCGCTGCCGATCGCGCCAGCCGCGCGCGGCGCGTTGCGAAGCTCTACCGCCTCGATCACGTCCTGAGGCGACAGGCCATGATAGGCCATCGCGTCCGGGTCGAGCCAGATCCGGATGGCGAAGGTCTTGTCGGTGAAGTTGCGGACCTCGCCGATCCCGTTCACCCGGTTCATCGGATTGACGAGGTTGATTTCGGCGTAGTTCGACAGGAACAGCTCGTCGTACTCGCCCGAGGGTGAGTAGAGCGCGACCACGGCCATGAGCTGCGGCGAGGCCTTGCGGATCGTCACGCCTACGTCGCGCACCGCCTCGGGCAGGCTCGGCCGCGCCCTGTTGACGCGGTTCAGCACGTCGACGGCGGCTGTGTCGATGTCGTAGCCCACCTCGAAGGTCGCGCTGATCGAGGATTGGCCGGAATTGGAACTGGTCGAGGAGATATAGATCAGCCCGTCGATTCCGTTGATCGCCTGTTCGAGCGGCGTTGTGACGCTTTCCTCCACGGCGCGGGCATTGCCGCCAGTGAAGGTCGCCGTCACCTGCACAACCGGCGGCGCGACGCTCGGGAAGCGGGCGATCGGCATCAGATAAGCCGAGACCGCGCCGACGATGGTGATCACCAGGGCGAGCACGCCGCTGAGGACAGGGCGGTCAACGAAGAAATTGATCATGCGCCCTGCCGGTTTGGGGTGGGAAGTGCCTGCCGCCGCAATAGCTAGATCGTCGTGAGCGGAGCGCCATCACGGATGTGGTCGTTTCGCGGACCGAACGCAGATAGCAGGCTCATGGACCGAGACGCCGAGCGAGAAGATCATGTCGCCGCATCCGATGGCAACGCCGACCGCCCCGCCGTGGGTCGGGATACGGAAGCGCGGGAGGATGTCGTCCCGGCCGAACTGGGCGACAGGCGTCTGGCGGCCGAGAGAGAGGTCCGCGCGGAGCGGGATGGCGACGACGGGCAGGAGCAGGGCCGCGAGGGGGGAAGCCACCGCAAGCTCTGGATCTGGGTCGGTGCGGCCGTCCTTGCCGTGGCCGTCCTGCTCGTCGCGTTGTGGTGGTTCGGCATCTGGCCCTTTGTCGCCGAGGAGGAAGGGGAGGACGGGCCAAGCGAGATCCCGGTCTCCGTCGATGTAGCACGCTACGAGGAGATCCCGGTCTACTACGAATATAACGGGCTTACCTACGCGTCGCGGCAGGCCGATATCCGGCCGCGTGTGAGCGGCTATATCGAGGAGATCGCCTTCGAGGAGGGCGGCACCGTCGCGGAGGGGGACCTTCTCTACCGGCTCGACGCGCGCACCTTCGAGGCGGCAGTGGCGCAGGCCGAGGCCGAGCGCGAGGCGCTCGAGGCGAGCCTCGCCTTCGCCGAGGCGCAGGTCTCACGGTTCTCGGTCCTCTCGGACCGAGGCGTGGCCACGGGCGAGCGCTATGACCAGGCCCTCGCCCGGCGCGAGGAGTTGCAGGGGCGGGTGGCCGCCCTCGATGCCCGCATCGCCACGACCGAGCTCAACCGGCAATACACCGAGGTCCGGGCGCCCTTCGATGGCCGCATCGGGCTCAGCCTTCTCAACGAGGGCGAGCTGGCGAGCCCCGGCGGCGCGGCGCTGACGACCATCGTCCAGCTCGATCCCATCGAGGTGCGCTTCGAGATCCGCGACGACGAGTTGCCGCGCATCCGCTTGGCCGGCGCCGGCGACACGCCGCTCCGGACGGTGATGCTACTGGAGGAGGACGCGGCCTATGCCGAATACGGCGTGCTCGAGGCGATCGACAACGCGATCGACACGACCACCGGCACGATGACCGCCCTCACCCTGTTTCCCAACACGGAGGGCATGATCCTGCCCGGCCGTTTCGTCGATCTGCGCCTTCTTCTGGGGACTGCGGAGGGAATCCTGATCCCGGAGGCCGCCCTCACAGCCAATCTGGACCGGCGGATCGTCTACCGCGTCGGGCCCGAGGACAACGCGGTCGCGACGCCCGTCGAGGTCGGCCGCCGCTTCGGCGATCGGGTGGTCATCGTCTCCGGGCTGGAGCCGGGAGACCGCGTCGTGACGTCGAACCTGCAACAGATCAACGACGGCGCCCCGCTGGTCGTGCCGTCGCCCCAACCGCTCGCAGCTCCCCCGAGCCGGTCGCAGGAAGGCGAGGGCGGGACCGCGCGCGACATGCCGCGTCCCGCACCGCTCGGACCGACCGGCACGGCCACGCAGGCGCCGCAGGGGGGCGGCCTCGTCGTTGCGCCGGACATTGCCGGCGGCGGAACCGCCGCCGGTCCTGCGGAGGTTCCGCTCGCTGGCGAACGAACGATCGGCGTTCCGGACGACCTTCCGGGCAGCGATCAAATCCCGTTCAACGGACAGACGCCGCTGGGCACATCCGACGGATTCGCGCCGGCTCCGGAACCCGGCGGCACCACGATCAACCTTTCGCCCCCGCCCCCGCCCATTCCGCCGCCATCGCCCGTCGGGCCCGGCACCCCCGCCGGTCCGTGATCGGAACCAGGCCGAACCCAGAAGAGGAAAAACCCCATGAGGCGAATTCTTGGCACGACGATGACGATGACGATGCTCCTGCTGGCAGGGAGCGCCTCCGCGCAGAATCTCCTCGCGGAGATGACCGAGACCGGACGGTTCGAACACTTCCTTGCCGGCTTGCGCAGTGCCGGGCTCGAGGATCGGCTCGCAGGGCCGGTCACCGTCTTCGCCCCAACCGACGCGGCCTACGAGGCAGCCGTCACGCCCGAGCTCCAGGCGGCGTTCGAGGACGACCCGGCGCTGGCACGGCGTGTCCTTCTCACCCATATCGCCGAAGGCGTGGTCTACCCCGCCGATGCCTTGCCACGGACCGTCGACGTCACGAGCGGTGAGACGCTGACCGTCGAGTTCACAGGCAACCGCCTGCTCGTGACGGTGGACGATGCGTCCGAAGTCTCCGACGTCGTGGCGATCCGGGGCGGCGAGATCCGGATCGGAAACAGCATCGCGCATCCGCTTGATGGGATCCTGCTGCCGCAGGATGCGACCCTCGCAGCCTTGTCCCGGCCTGCGGACGAGGCGGAGGGCGCGAGGAATCCCGACCTCGTCACGCCGGATGGTGTCCCTGTTCCCGAGGACGGGAGCTATCTCGACGAACTCGTCGGAGGTCCGGAGCCGGAGGCGCTCGAGGAGGCGCCCAGCTCGCGTGAGGAGACCGGGTCTACTGATGGGTCCGCCGGATCCGTGACTGGTCCGGATGCTGGCGGAGAAGTTGACGGCGCCGACGTCACGCTCGTCACACCTGATGCGGACGCGCTCCGGAGCGCCCGTGGTGCGGCCGAGACCGTGACGACCTACGTGCCCATGGACGAGAACGGCGTGGAGGCCGGTATCGTGATTGAGGAGATGAACGTCACAGTCGAGGAGACGCCGCGGGTCGAACCGCGCACCGTCGCGCCGTCGCGCATGATGAACGGAGCCGCTTTAGGATCGGAAGCGGAGGGGCAACCCTCTATGTCGTCCGATGACGGACCGGATGGCGCTGCGTCCGGCGAGGCAGGGGGCATGCCCGATCAGGAAGCATCCCGCTTTGCGGCGAGCCAAGAGGGATCCGAGGAGGCGTTTCTGTTGCAGAACATCGTTGGCTGGCCGGTCTATGCCGAATCGGGCGTGCAAATCGGAGATGTCAGGAACGTCATCATCCTGCGGAATACCGGAGCGGTCGACGGCTTCCTCGTCGAGATCGGCGGGTTCCTCGGGCTTGATATCGGGACGCGTCTGGTGCGCCTCGACCTCGACGAAGCTCGCATCGACGTCGCCGACGAAGCGGTCGTCACCAGCCTTTCGGAGGGCGAGATGTCAGAGCGCGAGGAGTATCGGGGGCCGGAGCTGAATCCCTGACCTGCGAGCGGCGTCGATGATGTGGCCGCCCCCCGATGGCATCGAAGTGACGACGTAGGTCCGCAACGATTCACAAGAGAGAGCGGTCATGTCGGAGATTACGAGTAACGCGCGAAAGTTGGTGATGCCCTGAGGGGCGGCATATCAAGGCGGTGTCGAAGTGCCGTCAATTCTCAGCCGAGAAAGGGATATGCCACATGTCGGACGATACCATTACCCCGCTGCCCGATCCATCGGGA
>NZ_CANLTQ010000055.1 GCF_947494025.1 uncultured Jannaschia sp. | reverse complement strand
TCGTCGCAACCGCCAGAAAGCTGCTCTGCACCCTCAACGCCATGCTCGCAGCAGGAACAGACTACACCCAGCAGACATCTGGCTAAGTACAGTTGCCGGCAAACGCGGGACGGTTCAGTCCTGAGTCTAACTTCTATCCTATTATTACTGAAGGCTATCTTGCCCTCCGCTGATACTACTAGTTTCCGTTGAGTAAGCGGCAGTAAAATGCTATTATAGGTTCTCTAGATGTGTATGGAATCGGTAGCATGCTCAGCGTAATCAGAGCTATTACAATCTACTATATGTGTATCTTATGTTAAGACAATGTGATGTATGAGTATGAGTTCAGTTCCAAGAGAATAGGACCCGCCTTAGAAACTGCGAGGCGCCGACATGAATCTCGGCAATTCGAAAGATTTTCAGAAGACGCGGAAGTTTTTAAGAATAATGGAGATATGCTGGTACTGGCAGAATGTATCTCCGTATCCGCCAAGCATCAAGTCTAACTCAATATTTAGAAGATGTTGAGTTAGACTGTATCACGAAAAACAACCTAATAGCAATCCATCACTAAATGAGTAAAAATAAATTACTTGGCTGCACTAGAGCGCAATTCTTTATAGGTGTGTAATGCCTTCACGTGAGAGTATCTGGACAATTCGCCAAGACGTAGCTGTTGCGATGGCCCGTACCATTATAGATAAAACACCATTCACGCAGAATAATTACACAGAAGATATTGTTCCGAGTAGCGAACCTATGGCTGGCTTCGGTGCAAGATTGCCATTTTGGAGTTATATTCTTGGCATAGTCGAGCATAGACTTGAATCAGTGAATGGCTTATATATAGGATTTGACGTAACTGACGATTTTGTTATTCGAACGCTTTCGATGCCGATAAGGGAAACTAATAATAATATTACTAAATCTATTATTAATCGTTATCAAGTTAGTGGGGTGTAAAAAGTGGTGCATCTTAAGGGGGCGATAGAACGTTCTAAGACATCCATGGCTTTTGCCACAATATATATATGCTATATTTCGAGTCCTTTAGAGGCAGCAGTTCTAACTGTAGAGAATAAGTCATTGCTTTGCGAGAAAGTTGGCGACGCAAGTTATGTAAAGGCAGAAACTTTTTATTCTTTTATTCTAGCAGAAGCGCGTATCCCGCAAGCTTTAGTCTCAAATCGAGATACAGGGCTAGAGAAGGCGGTATTAGATCCCAACTTTCCGCCAAACGATGTTGCGCCTAGATCGGAATTTATACTTCGAAAGATGCGCGAAAGTAAATTAGGAATAATTCAGCAAGCCGCAGGTGATCTTGCTGTCACAGCATCTGTTAGGAATCATTATAAAGAGGTAAGCGCTGAGAACCTGCCCGCTGAATTCCATATTCAACGTTCAGACTCGGTAGTACCAATCTCTATTTTGTGCCTTGCTGTTCCAGCTCAAGCGACTTTATCGCAGCCTAATAAGTTAGCGAGTAGGTTTGTGCTTAGAAAGAATATTGAAGATCTTGCGAGTGCTACAGCTCGTCCTTCCGATGAGACGCCTGGGGAACGCGCCGAAACACTGAAAACAGCAAGCTTAGCGACGCTGTCGTTTGTAAGTGACAACGAAAATGACGCCACATCCGTTGCACTTGAAGCCGCTGTGGGTTATCGCATCGGAAGATACACGCCGTTTCTGAAATTCGAGTTCTTGAACGTTGAGGCAGATGCTGAGGATAAGGCAATTGTTTCTCCTGGCCTGCTTTATGACAACTTAAGTTATGATGTTTTTTCATGGGCAAGTATTCGTACTCTGTTACAAGCCTACGGTGTCTTTGATATAGAGAACGATGCCGAGCGAGTTGCCTTGAGGGCCTCAATAGAACCTGGCTTCACTCTCGGAAGTAATCTTTCTTTTGGAGCATACAGCGCTCCATTTGGTGGTCTTGTTTGGATACGCCCATCTGTAATCGCTTTTGCCGAAGCATCACATACGACTGATTCAGGAGAAAACTTAGAATTTTCTGATCGCGGCGATTTCTTAGGTCTTGGCGGGCGTATAGGATTAGACGCTCGTCTTCCCGAGGTAAACTTTGCGAAAGGTATCTTTTTCAGATCAGAGTACAGCTTCATACAGCCTGTATCTAAGAGCGATGACCCCCTAGAATACTTTGAGACGTCCATCACTTGGACCCCGGAAGATGCACGTCACTTTGGAATTTCCCTTGGATATAAACACGGAGAAAATAAACTGACGTTCCAGGATGAAGAACTTCTTACGTTAAGTTTTGGAGCTCGTTTCTGAGATATATAGTAAGCGCCCAATTGGCACCGCGGCTTAGGCGGCACGATCCTGCGTTGCGGGCGGGGTCCAGTTCCACGGCAGCAGGTCGTCGAGCCGATTGACCTTGTGATCGTGAATGCGGTCGAGGAGGTCGGCGAGGTAGGCCTGCGGATCGAGGCCGTTCCATCTTGGCGCTCTCGATCAGCGTCATGGCGCGGGCGAGGGTCTCGCCGCCGGTGACCGTGGTCAGCAGCCAGCTAAAGCGCCGGACGCTTTCGTAGCCTCGGGGCTATGCAGTTCTGCTTTGGCATGATTCACCCTTTGTGGGAGGATCTTGCCATGCCTGCACCATTATCGACGGACGTCCGGCGCCGGTTCGCCCGGCTGATCGGGGAGGGGATGAGCGGGCGTGCCGCGGCGGATCGGCTGATGATCTCAGCCTCCGCTGGCATCCGCTCGGCGCGCAAGGTCAAGGCAGAAGAAGCGATTGCTCCCGCTCAGGGAGGACGTCCGCCAGGGGTCGGCAAGCTCGGCCCTCACCGCGGCTTGCTGCGCGAGATGGTCGAAGCCAACGAGGACATCACGATGCCCGAACTGGCTCGGGCGCTTGAGGATGCGAGCGGGGTGCAGGTTGCGCCCGCCTCGCTCAGCCGCGCCCTGCGCCGCTGGGGGTTCAGGTTCAAAAAAAGTCGCTGATTGCCACCGAGACCCGGCGTCCTGCGATCCGCCAGGCCCGGCGGGACTGGGTTCGGCACAGGCTGCCGCGGATGCGCGCGGAGCCGCACCGGCTCGTGTTCGTCGACGAGACCAGCGTGAAAACCAACATGACACGGCTCAGGGGCCGGGCGCCGGTCGGGCAGCGGCTGCGCATGGATGCTCCCTTCGGCCGCTGGCGGACCCAGACCTTCGTTGCCGGGCTGACCTCGGATGCCCTGATCTCGCCCTGGGTGATCGAGGGCGCGATGGACGGTCCCGCCTTCACCACTTGGGTCGAGACCCAACTCGTTCCCGAACTGAACCCCGGCACGGTCGTGGTCCTCGACAACCTCTCCACCCACAAGGTGCCCGCTGCGGCGGACGCCCTGCGCCGGGCAGGCTGCTGGTTCCTGTTCCTCCCGGCTTACTCTCCAGACCTCAATCCTATCGAGATGGCCTTCGCCAAGTTGAAGGCCCATCTCCGCCGGATCGGAGCGCGAACTTTCGATGACCTCATCACCGCTCTCGGCTCTATCTGCGACCTCTTCGACGCGGATGAGTGCCAAAACTATCTCCGTCATGCAGGCTATGCGCCTACGTAAAGGTCCGACGCTTTAGGCGTAAAGTGGCCAAGGTATTTCACCGCTAGCTAATTCGAAATCTGCCTCGGCGCAATTATCCGATAGCCACTTATCGCATTCCGCCCGTGAGGCAGGCCCATATGCTCTATAGTAGATTCCTAAAACAGCGCTATTCACATGGCCGATAATGCATCCTTTATAGGTTCCGGAATGTTTAGGAAGCTGCGCATAGACAATGTACATATCATTGATTAACCTTTTTATCCCTTCTGCTGCTGAAGAGACTTTGATGTCGCCATCGCGTTCAATCGGTACTTCGACCTGCCCAGTCGCATCGTATAAGATCACCTTCTGTCCGTCTGTGACCTCGTCCATTGCAAACTGCTGAGTAATATAAAACGGCTTTACGGCCGCAAGACAGACATCTTGCGTATAGAATATCATATCCCACATAGGCGGAAGCACCCGCTCCGGCCTTTTCTCTAAGGATGCCGAATAGTTTAAGCACGGCAAAAGACCCGACGTCGTGATCTCTACTAGCGAACTACGCTGCACCCATCTCGCAGAATATTGTCCAACACCGTATACCTTGTTTACTTCCGACATTACTCTCTCCCTTCATCTTATGATGCCAATAAGCCGCCAGGGTACTTCGTAGATAAAGCGCGTTACACCAAGAATTGCAGCAACGCGAAACTCGAAGACCGCCTGATCTGACGTCTGGTGCGCCGTGGTTCCTAAGCAGACCATAATTCTCTATCGAGAAACTGCGCAGCTATCTCCTGTTCTCGCAACGATGTTCATAGCACCGTCCGTCTCCGCGGCGCACGGGTTCGGATACTCCTGAATATCCCCATCCTTTTCTGCGCAAACGATGACTTGAGGACTCGCCCCGTCCTGGCAATTCAGTATCTGAACTGCAGTTTCGGAAGAAGAGTTCATACAGAATGCAGCTGTAGCAACGTTGACCCCAGCGGCAGCCGCCACGCATGAGTTAGAATAGATCGCCCCGTCACATCCACATACTGGTAAAAATTGCGCTTTGCAAAAATCCGGCGTGACTAAGCACTGACCAGCTTGGTCACCCTCACCGCACGTCGCCGTCGCAGAGTAGTCACAGTACTGGCCCTCAGAACATTCCAGACCAGCAATACCGCCACATGAGGCTGCCTGCGTTTGTCCAAGATTTGCGACGCTAATACAGGACAATCCGACTAACATTCCGATCCACTGGAATCTTATAATCCGTGTTTCCTTTCGTTCATCTAGGCTTGCCGTATCGCACGACCCGACGTCAATGGTCACAATATATCACCCCAGGCCCAGCTTGGTCGTGTCGTGGCTGTCATTCTGTTTTATAATTACTTACGCCCTTTCTAGATAGCTCGAACGATCTATATTAAAGCGGTAACAAGGAACTTTGTAGGATCACCTCGATTAGCAAGATACCAGTTACCCAACCCGACAACCCCCTTAATGCGACGTCACTCCTTGTTGGAGTCTACAATGCGTTGGTTCACTGCATCACGCAGCTCAGCGTCGAGTGTATCGGACCATCCTCCCCATATATCGAAAGGGCAACAGTTCGCCATGAATGGGATAACGTTGCAACAGTGTAGTAAGGATCGACATCAGGTTCACCAATCCGTTCCACCGTTCCGGCGTATACTGTAAGGCGCTCGGCATCGGTTGACATGAAGTCTAGATGCGCTGAGCGAGCCGCCGAACAGCCATCATGCATGCAAAGTTCCAACCCACCGTTGTCTTGGTCAAGTCGTAGTGATAAGTCCTCGCAGGCTTCTGCTGCCATCGGCGAGCACGCGTCTGCGCCGCACACTACGCTGATTTGACATGAGCACACTATCGGATGGTTGTCTTGTCCGAGAAGAGCGCTCGGAGGAAGGCTAGCCGCCGCGACTACGAAGAACATGAACTTGGTCATCCGATTCTGCCTCCTGCGGTTATTGTACTCGCCTAACACACGTTTGAACGATCGGTCCCTTTGCAAACGCTCTAAGCTCCGAGATTATGTGGCGTGTCGAGTTTAGATGCCACGTTGCCGGAAGCTCGATCGACAGTGACAGCAAGAACACGATCAACGAACTGCTCTCCATCAAAGACGCGTACCGGTACTAGAACCGATAGTCCCTGATCAGGGTCATATTTGCTTGTCGCCGCGAGCAGTTCCACATCGCTAAAACCAACGCCCTCCGATAATGATATTATCGTGCAGTGAAAGGTTGGCTCTGAAGGGCTCCGAAACGAAACGAGAAGATGTGACGCTCCGGCTGCAGGTTCACCAAAAGTATTTAGGTGAAGGAACCGTATGTCGCCGTTAGCATATGTCCGGGTGTTCTCATTAACTGGAAATACCAGATATTGCGCACTCGCTTCTGGAATAGTGCAGTCACGCTGGACAACGGGCTCTGCCATGCATGCTCCAATGGCTAGATAGGAAACTCGTCGAATAGGTGGTCGGCTTTGTCACGCGTCAACGTGCATTCGCAATCTAGGAGCAGCAACCCACCTATAGTACCACCTTCGGCAGTCGAAAACTTATAGTCACAGTAACTGTCTCGGTACTCAATCCATTCGCGTTGAGATGCGCGAAGTCTGGTTACAATGACGGAGGGATTCTCGTAATTATCGGGAATGCTGGCAAGTAAATCTCTGTAGAGATCGTTCAGGCGCGTGTCCTCCCGGTCCCTCAGCTCTCCGATGCATTGCTTGAGTTCTAGTTGTGATGATGTATTGTCGCACTCGTCATTAAGATCGCATACTTTAAGTGGTACATCTTGGGCGTAAGTGACCGACTGGGCTGTAAAGACGATGAATGTTGTAGCGATAATAAGGCGTGTTGCGCCGCCGCATGTCCGGATTAAATGTTTCCGCAGGCAGTTCGATGAGCGCTTGGTCGAATTATGTATCATCGATTTTTTCCCTAACTCTCGTCACAGGAAGGAACGCTGCAGCGAGCGCAAGATGCCCTCCTAAAAGCGACGGATGCTGCTGCGGACAGGGGCAAGCTGAGTCCTCACAGTGCTGCTTTGCACTATTTACTGTAGCAGACTTCAGCCCGTTGTCACGCTTACGAACCGTTTGGCACCAACGGAGAGGGCGGGTGCTGGAGTTTCCGAGGTTTTGGGAGGTTTGTAATCCTGCGCTCGGAAGCCGCCATCCACCTGCGAAACGCAGACTTCGGTTCGGTTCTGTCAACAACGTACCCTTGAACGTACCCTTGGCTTTCATCGCGAAGGTCCGCAGTGCGCAGAAACCGAACGCCGTCACTGTCCCAGCGAACGGCATCTCCGTCCGCATTGCGTAAGTTCGAGCGCGGCGCAGCGAACGGCCACATACTCTAGATCGGCCGCTCACAGAGGTGGTTCGGGAAAACTGAACAGCCGGGATAAGTGGATTTTCCGCGCCACGGCGGCATGATTGTCGCGAGCGA
>NZ_CANLTQ010000054.1 GCF_947494025.1 uncultured Jannaschia sp. | reverse complement strand
CTGCGCAATGCCCTGCCGGCCAATGGATGAATTGCATGAAACTGCTCGGTCAGAAGCTCATGTCCCGCGACTTCGACAGACAAACCGCAAAGCTCCAAGTCCGCATCGCTATCCTCAACCGCTATACCGCCCTCGGCATCCCCGTCACGCGACCCCTAGGATGACCCCCACGGGGGAAAGAGGACGCTCGGCCTTCACGCGTTCCGTGCAACAAGGCCTGTCCGGTGAGCAAAAGCAGCGCGTCGCGATTGCCCGCGCCCTCGCGATGGACCCGGAAATCCTGCTCTTCGACGAACCGACTTCAGCCCTCGATCCCGCGCTTGTCGGAGAAGTCCTGGGCGTGATCGAGCAACTCGCCGAGGAAGGCCGGACCATGCTCCTCGTCACGCACGAGATCGGTTTCGCCTACCACGTTGCGAACCCCGTGCTGTTTCTGGCGGAAGGCAGCATCTACGAGAGCGGAACGCCGGACGAGGTGCTGAAAGATCCGAAGCGTCCGCTTACCCAGAATTTCCTGAACGAGCACAAACGCTTTCAGTTCTGACAATCGCTCCCACCGGCTATGTGTCCGATTATCGGTCCGGCCCGCATCCCTCAAGTACAGACCGGGCCTAAATCAACTGGAAAGGGACAGTGCTCGTCGCTGCCCCGAGCTTCTGTGTGAGAAAGGGAGACATGATCCGTAAGTTCTTCATCGCCGCCTGCACCGTCCTTCTCACGGGCATCACACAACCCTCCGCGCAGGAATTGTCAGAGAAGCATTTACCGCTCGATGGACTCATAGCGGCGGACGGCAGTTCGGTCGCGCTGAGCTGGTTCGGCACATCGCGCCCGCGTATCGGCGCCGTGACGATCAAACGACGCCGGCTCGGCGAGATCGGCTCCGCAAGCTGGCAGACGATCGCTCCGTCCCTCAATCTGGCGATGCGCTTCACGGACGACACTGTTCGGCCGGGGGTCGCTTACGAATACCAGGTCATGCGCACGGGTCGCGGCATCATCGACGTGGGGTATTGGGCGACTGGCGCGAATCTGCCCGCGCAAACGGATCGGGGCCATGCCCACGTGATCGTCGACAAGACCGTCGCCGGTCCGCTCGCGGCCCACCTCGCGCGATTCGAGCACGATCTGGAGGGAGACGGGTGGCAGGTATCGCGCATCGTCGGGCCACGCGGCGGTGCGACCGGATCCGACGAAACCCTGATGCAGGCGGCGGCACTCAGGGAAACGCTCGCGCTGCGCTACGCAGAGGATCCCTTCGCGCGGCACGTGATAATCCTGATCGGGCACCTGCCCGTGGTCAAAAGCGGACGCGCGAACCCTGACGGACACGACCCGAAGCCGCATGCCACCGACCTGTTCTACGCGGACATTGATGGGCAATGGCACATCGACTCCACGGGTGCCCTTCTAGACAACCGGGTGCCCGACAATTTCATCGAGATGCAGGTCGGACGGATCGACTTCTCGAACGTGAGCGGCAACGATCCGGCCCGCGAACTCCATTTGCTGCGAGCGTATTTCGACAAGAATCATCATTGGCGTCACGGGCTTCTGGGGGATTTGCGACGCGCCTACGGCTCCGGCGAACGGCTCTTGGGGGAGGTGTATGGCCTTCGCAACATCGTCGGCCCGGACGCGGTTACGGAAGGCGGCCACCACGACGTCGGGGAGGAGAGGCCGTGGCTCTGGGGTGTCGACTTCGGTGACTGGAACGGCGGCCGATACGCAGAACGCTATGCCAACAAGGCGGTCTTCGCGCTCAATTTCGGCAGCGGCAAGCAGAATTTCGATGCCCCGTTCAATGCGATGACTGCCCTGCTGGCACAACCGTGGTACACCATCGCGGTCGGTTGGGGCGGACGACCCGCCTGGTGGCTACACCATATGGCATTGGGGGGCACGATCGGCGATGTCCACATGCGGACCGTGAACAACGGCGTCGCCACGCTGCCTTACCGCGACACGATGGAATACTTTCCGACAGGCCAATATCTTTGGCGCAACCCGATCTGGGTCAATCTGCTGGGCGATCCGACGACGCATGGCTTCGTGCTGGCGCCCGCTACCCGAGTGGAGGTCGTCCCGGATGCACAGGCCGTGACCGTCTCGTGGATGCCGTCCGTTGACCCGGACGTTATTGGCTACAGGGTCTATCGCAAGCAGGGCGACGACGGGTTCCAGCTCCTGAGTGGCCAGGATCCCGTGACAGCGTCCGAATTCTACGATTCATCTCCGAAGCCGGACGCCCGCTACATGGTGCGGGTATACGGCCTGAAGCAGGTATATGCAGGATCCTTCCATACCCTGTCCCAGGGAAGCTTCGCCGACATCGCGATGCCCCCGCTCCGAGCGGAGGACATGCAGATCACCGGTCGCGCGGACGAGACCCTGGTCTTGCCCCAAGTGTTCAGCCAACCGAAAGACGGAAAGATCCACGCCTTCATCGCCGGTCCCGAACAGGGGGACCTTTTTCATGATGGTGCAAACTGGCATTATACCCCGCCAGCTGGGTTTACAGGAAAAGTCAGACTGCGGTTTTCGGTATCCAATGCCCTTCAAACCGACGAGGGACTACTTACCATCATAATCGATGCATAGGTCCGCTCAGGCGTTCGATTGCCCCTGACGCTGCGGACGACCTACGGAAAATCAGACCGACTTCTTGTAATCACAGCCGTTACGGCACCCATCGGTACGGGTTATTGAAGCGACTGTCTCGGACCGGTACGAACTTCGCATGCGTCGTCCGCAGGCGACAGGGAGACGAGCCGATGACAGCCTGGACACGCATATCCGTTTTCGCGACGTGCCTTGCCGCCGTGGCCTGCGTGCCCGCCACCGACCCCGGCGCCGGACGGACCGCCGCCGCGGGCGAGGCATCGCTTCCGGCTTTTGCGGAACGCGATCGCGTGCGGGGTCCGGACGCGCTCTTCGATCCCGCAGAGCGCAGCCGCGACTTCCTGCGCAACAACGGCGCGACCGGCGCCCCGATGGGCGAGCGGGTCTGCCCGCGTCCGAAGGATCTGGCCTCGGACGCGGAGATCGGGGCGGCGGCGCAGGCCTCGATCCAGGCGCAGGCCGCCGGCCCCGTCTCGACCAACGCGCCACGCGACTTCGCTCGCCTTCTAAACACGAGCGCGTTCCGCTACCTCATGGACCGCGATGCCGGCCGCGCGCGGCGGGACGTGGACCTGCTCCGGCGACATGCCGAAGCCGATGCCTGGATTCCCTCCGCATCGTCTTGGTCGGCCGCCTCCTCGGCGGTGCAGGCGATGCTGCCGCTCCTGCCGGCCTGGCAGATCCTTCGGCAGACCTCCGCGGCCTCCGATGCCGACCACGCCGCGATCGACGGCTGGCTCGCGCGCGTCGACCGGTTCACCGAGGTGCATCCCGGGGACGATTACGTGGGCACCGCCCGCGGGGCCAACCGGATGATGCTCGGAGCAATGACGGGGAACGACGCGCTCTACCGTTCGGGCGTGCAGGGCGGCTACATGGCGCAGCTCCGCGCGATGCGGCCCGACGGGAGCTTTCCGCTTGAGACCACTCGCGGGCGCAACGCGCTGAACACGAGCACGAACAACGTGAGGCTGATGGTCTACGCCGCTGAGATCGCGGCGTCCCGGGGCGTCGATCTCTACGGGGTCGACGTGGACGGCCGAAGCCTGCACGATGCCGTGGGCTTCGTCCTCGATGCCCGGGCGGACAACGCCCTTGTGGACCGCTACGCCGCCGCGAACGAAAGCCCGCCGGCGGACGCGGCCGACTTTCGGCCGGGCGCGCAGCTCGACCCGTTCGAGGGCAGCACGTCGAAGGGATGGGCCAAGCTTTACGTGCAGCGGTTTCCCACGTCAGACGCAGCAGCACGGATCAGGGCGATCCGGTCCTTCGAGGCCTGGCTGCAGGCCGACAACACTGGCGGCTACGTGTCCTGCTGGGGCTCGCGGTTCGGCTCATCGCGACCGTGAGCGCGGACCTCATGCGTGAATCGCAAATTTAAAGGCGGTCTACCGCCGGCCATTGGTGAGCATGATCTCGACCTTGTCCGCGATCGCGGGCGTCTCGGTCGCCGTCGAGATGGCGGGGGCCGACCCGATTTGCAGCGGTATGAAAGCCGGGGCACCGCCGTCGAGCAGCCCCTCCCGGTATTCCTTCCGCCTCCGGGTCAGCTGAGAGCGCGACAGCCCGTATCGCCGCGCCGTCGCCGAGCCCTGGCGGTGGCCGCGGAAGCTCTCCTCGACAATACGGACCTTTTCAGCGTCGGAGCGATCCCGCGCCGACCAGTCTCGTCGGCCGACAGGACCTCGAAGTCAGAAATGACCTTAGAGCATGCCATAGCGCATGATCTACGACTGGTGCCTCAATCTCGGCCAGACGGCCCTCGGCTAAGGGATACGATCGACGTGTTCCTCAGCGAAGAATACGTGACCCGCGAGAGCCGTCGTATTGACGTCGCCCTACGCACCGCCAAGCTATTATGGTGATGACGCTGAAAGGCTTCGACTTCTTCCGCCAGCCGTCGCTCGCCCGCAAGCGCATAGCGGTAGGTCCTGCTGGTCCGACAATGCGGTACGGGAAGGCGCTGTCAATGAGAGGATTTCAGGCTCGATCACCATCGAGCGTCGGTCGACGACCCCTATGGCTAGCGCAGTTCCATGCCCGATCGGGCAGACCGATCCCACGCGTCCGGCCCTCGGGGCGCCGTCGGGTCAGATCGTCAGCGGACCGGCTCGGCCTGAACGCTCGAGGTCCCATTCCGCCGTCCACGCATTCGATCGCCGCGACAGGACGAGAAAATTGCGCTCGGCCACGAACAGGGCGCGCTGCCCCGGCAGGCGCCGCATGCGGATGGGACAACCGGCGAGCGGGGCATCGCCGAGCCGCGACAGCAGACCGAGGAACCGCGCCCAGCCCTGAGGCGGCGCACGATGCGAGATCCCTGACGCGGTGAGCTGATGCAGAATCCTGCCGCCGCCGAGCGCCATCGTCGCGCGCGCCGCAAGGTGGATCTCTCCCGACAGGACCGTGATCCCGGATGCGTCGTCGGCCTGGCCTGCCATCGCGTCGCGCAATCGCGACAGCATCCGTCGCCATTCGGTCCGATGGGCGCGGCTCTGCCACTGATCGCGCAGGTCGTCCTCGTATCGCATCATCCGGGGATGCAGGCGCATCGCCCCTTCCAGCAGCGACAGGCGCGGTCCGAGAAGCGGCACGCTCGACATCAGCAGCGTGCGCCCGCGGAAGCCGACTGCGGCGTCGATCATCGACCAGCCGCCGGCGCCCATGATTTGCCGCCGCGTGCGCTCCGAGCGTAAGTCGGGCGCGAGGAGGCGCAGACCGGGCGCTTCGACCCACCAGCCGAGATGTGCGCCCTTCGGGTCGGCGAAGCGGGCCGGCAGATCGCCGTCCCGTGCACCGTGCTGGAAGCCGAGGGCCATCTCGCGCGCGACCTTGAAGATCGTCCGGCCGACGGGCCCCTCGGTCCGCGAACGGCGCAGCGAGCCCCAGCCGTCGCAGATGTCGTGGTCGTCCCACTGCATGAGCGAGGGAACCCGTGCGCAGAGCCACGCCGTCTCGGGCGCCGAATAGACCGCCGCGTAGCGGGCGAAGAACGCCACGCGCAGGTGCCGCCGCAGGTCCTCGAGATCGGTGTGGGACGGGTCCTGCGGGATCCCGTCGGGCCAGCCCGCGCTGAGCGGGTGGCCCTCCGTCGCTTCGTCGGCATAGATCTGGTCGCCACCATGCAGCAGGAGCGCGAAGGGCGCCGCCTTGTGCCGCCCCGCCAGCCGCGCCCACATGGCGTTGCGCTCGCTCCCTTCGCGGTCGAGGTCGCCCGTCTCCTCGCCGTTGCAGGACACGAAGGCGAGGCGGAGGTCCTCGCCCAGCCCCGCCAGGTCGTAGCGGTCGCCGTTCCACGAATAGGAGGATGGCACGTGCGCCGGCATCGCGAACCGCGCCCGCCAAAGGGTACGCGTGCCGCATCGCAGGAGGATCGAGGCCGGCACCTCCCGCCCGCCCGGATCGACGGGCGGGGGCACCTCGCCCTGCGCCCCGACGAAGAGCGCCGACAGGCGCATCTCGCCGCCGGCGATCTCGTCGAGCACGAGGACGGGCCCTATGATATCGGGTCGAGGGACTGGATTGTCGAATGCCATACCCGGTCGATATAGACGTTCGTCGACGCTTTCTTAGAAGGCTATGCGGCCAAGTCCGGTCACGATACGGATCGGCGCCTGGATTGCCCGCCGCTTCCTTGCAGCACGACCCCGACGCCGGCCTTTCCGTCGGCCGAGTAGACTGGCGGTTCTGTCCAGGAAGGCATCCGCATTATGAAATCTGGTGGCATCTGAAGGCCCCGATCACGCCGATCGACCACTAGTCGAAAAGGCGGCATAGCCCGTATTGTTGCAAATCCCAGCTTGATCGTAAGAAGCCTTGGCCGCCAAGAAGAACGAAAAGTGAACTTTTGAGGCTCAGCGTGACGAGACACGGTCAGAGATCGATTGCCAAACGCGCTCGACGCGTCGCCGCAGCATATCCCATCCATATCCGGTTGCGCCTCGATCCCGGTTGCGGAGGGCATTGTTGCGTAAGTCACGCCTGAGGCGTGACTTTCCCTTTCCCCGCCGATGTCATGCCACGGGAAGGATCTCGGCGGTGCCGAGG
The DNA here is from genome assembly GCF_947494025.1 of uncultured Jannaschia sp. Lineage (GTDB taxonomy): Bacteria > Pseudomonadota > Alphaproteobacteria > Rhodobacterales > Rhodobacteraceae > Jannaschia. The sequence continues at coordinate 994 of NZ_CANLTQ010000054.1, read as the reverse complement.
GCCGAGAAGCGGTTCATGAGTGCGACGCGGATGTGGATTTCGGAGGTCTGGCGGGCGGGGTCCCGTGCGGCGATGCGCTCGCCGAATGCCTTGAGGCATCGCATCTTCGCCTCGACGCGGCTTCGGGCGTGGTATCCGGTCCAGTGCTTCCAGAACGTCCGGCCGTAGTGTTTTGTGGCGCGCAGCGTCTCGTTCCGAGCCTTTGCCGCCGGGCAGTCTTCCTTCCAGGCGCGCCCGTTCTTCCGGATCGGAATGATTGGCGTGGCTTGGCGATCGATAATAGCAGGATGGCAGCGGCGGGTGTCGTAGGCACCATCGGCGGTCACAGTGCCGATCTGCTCGACCTCGGGGATCTGGCCGAGCAACTCGGGCAGGATCGGGCTGTCCGCTGCCCGGCAGTGGTTTCAACCATGACCTAAAGGCCGTGTAAGACAGGCTCTTTGCGGCAGTAAAACCGGCGAATGTCGCCATCGCCGCAGTCATGCGAAATCTCCTCGTCATCGCAGGCGCGTTGCTGTGAGAAAAGCGGAAATGGACGCCTGCGCCGCCTTGACCAACACGGAAACTCTGGAAGCCTGACTGGTGCGGTGATCGCTAGCTTGTGTGCTCAAGCCCAAGCTGAACGGCCGGCCGATCAGCAAGTTCAAGCGCGACGGCATGCGTTTAGGGAATCGAGCGACCGGCGGAGGCCCGCGGTCGCAAGCTGCAGCAGAACAAGGTGCCGTGCGGCGGCTGAAACAGCGGCGCTGTAAGTAGCCACCGCTTCCTCTAGGCGCGCAATGTTGGCCTCGAAGCGCCCAAGGGTCTCGAGCGCCGCACCGAGGCTGACCTGACTCTCTGTCCAGGCGTCGGGCAGGTGCTCACGTGTCCGGACCTCAAGGGCGGACTTGAGAGCCGAGACTGAGGCTTCAAGGGCCGGAGAGTGTCCGATCTTCTGTGTATGAGGTTGCCGGTCCATTCTGACCCCAAGGGGGAGATGGACGATGACGAAGAA
>NZ_CANLTQ010000053.1 GCF_947494025.1 uncultured Jannaschia sp. | reverse complement strand
GGCGGCCGCTGCGTAACCAAGGCGGAAATCCACTTAGGAAACGCCCGGAACCTGTTCAGACAAACCGAGCCACCTCTATCCAGCCCGCTTTGTCGTGCGGATGCTTGAGGCCGAGCCCGTGGCCGGTTTCGTGCAGAAGAGTGGCCCATCCGAAGTTGCCGGCCTCGGGCTCGCGGTAGCTATCGTAGTTTGGCCCGAACCAGATATCGCCGTCGTCCTCAGCCGTCGGAGTCAACAGACCCCCCGGAAAATCGGCGACCATGGCCGTGCCGAGTTTTTCGCTTCCGGTATTCGCAAAACGGAGATGGGCGGGTTGCTCGTCACCGGACGACGTCTGCTCCGACACGTTCAGTCTGGTGAAGCCCTCGACGGCGAATGCGGCACTGGCCGTGGGACCGACATCCGCCTCGAGGGCGAACGCGACCGCTGTCTGCTGCTGCGCGGTGATGGGCTCGAACTCGCGCAGCACTTTCCTGTGCGCGACCTTGACCCTGTCGGTCCCGGACGACGTGTCGTCGGGCGTGTAGGCGTATTCGGACCGGCTGTCGGGGAACGCGTAGGTGATCTCGCTCCCGGCCCATCGCGTGCCCCAGAGGAGCCCATTGAGGAATGTCTTGACCGTATCGTCATACGGTCCGACCTCGTCCATCGGCCGCACCCGCTCCACGGGATGAAACGTCCCGCTCATTACCACTCCCCCCCCACACGAGCGTCCTCCGACAACGGGTAAGACGCTTCACAATGACCCTAGGTCATCCCAATTTTGAGGATTCAGGCAAGCACGAATATCGTCAGGGCTGCAGATCGCCCTGCTTTCTGTCTTGGTTCTGCAGACGCTACTTGTCCGCCGCCGCCCGGGCCGCATCGGCCCTGAGCGCGGCATAGAGGGCGGACTTGCCAACCTTCACCCGTGCCGCGGCCTCGCGGACGGTGAGGCCCTGCGCGATCAGGCGGCGGGCACGGGAGACCTTCTCGAGCGTGGCGGCTATTGGCCGGCCCCCCTTGCGACCACGGGCAGCAGCCGCTGCGAGGCCGGCCCCGGTACGTTCCCGGATGAGGTCGCGCTCGAACTGCCCGAGCGCGCCGAAGATGTGGAAGACGAGCCGCCCCGTGGATGTGGTGGTGTCGATGGCCTCGGTCAGCGAGCGGAAGCCTACGCCCCGGGCTTCGAGTTCAGCGACGGTCTGCAGCAGATGCGTCATGGAGCGTCCGAGGCGGTCGAGCTTCCAGACGACGAGGGTGTCGCCCTCGCGCAGGTAGCGCAACGCCTCCGTCAGGCCCGGTCGCTCGGACTTCGCACCCGACACGCCGCGATCCTCGAAGACGCGCGGGACGCCCGCGGCGGCGAGGGCGTCGAGCTGCAGGGCGAGGCTCTGCTCGGCGGTCGAGATGCGGGCGTATCCGATGAGGGACATGGGAGAAGTCCAGAATGGGGGGCGTCGGCGCCCATCCGTCCACAAACCCGTCCAGCAATCAAGTTGTCCGATATCCCGTCGTTTAGATTGTTCTCGGACATACTTATAGCCGCTCCGGCAAATGTCGGTTTGCCGGACGCTGCAATCACTGGACCCGAAAGGTCCGCAGGCGTATCCCCGCTGCGGCTCGTCCGATCACGGAGCACCCGGCATCGTTCTCCTCCGGGTCGTCTGTGAGACGTCGGCCCGCTATACAGATCGTGCTGTGTCGGATCATGTCGATGGAAAGGTACGGTAGCGCCTTGCAGTAGGCTTGGTCATGCCGCTTACGGCAAGACCCACTTCGCGGCTAGAGATCCGGCTAGGGTCCGATCCCGAGTCCGCCGGCGATTGCGGCAAGACGGCGATCCCGTGTCCAGAGCGACGAGCCGGGCGCCAGAAGACACGACGCGACGAGCGATGCGCGACATAGCCCACCCCCGATGTCGCGAGGCTAGTGCGCTTTGTGCAATGAAATGAGCGGATGAAGATTGCAGGCCCTCCTCCTCTGTTTGGGTGACAAGACGCCTCTTATACGCTCTCCTCTTACCCGTAGCTCGTTATTACTTCTCCGTGGAGGATGAGCTTGTGGATTTGGATACCGAGCGACGCCTCACTACGCTGATCTACTCGGCACTGCTGGATCCATCATGCTGGCAGGGCTTTCTCGACGCAGCTGCGGCCGAAATCGGCGGCGCGCGTATGCAGATACATGGCTGGACCGACACCTCTGGATCTACTTTCGCGACCACCACAGGGTACGACCCTGAGATGCTCGCGATATATCGGCACCTGGCGCGCAGTAATCCGTGGTCGCGAACGATCATCAACGCTCCTGTCGGCGTCGTGCTTCCCAGCCAAGCGCTTTGCCCCGAACAGAAACTGAAGAAGACGCTCTTCTACGACGAATGGATACGTCCGCAGGAGAATATCAGCGTCGGCGCCGGCGTCGTCATCGGTCGCACACGATCCGGACCATTCATGTTCGGCGCCAATATCCGCGAACGCGACAGGCAGGAAAAGCATCCGCGGTTGATCGAGCTCATGGGCAGGCTCGCTCCACATCTCACGCTCGCTTGGCAACTCGGCCAAGCAATGTTCGAGCCACGAATTCGGCTCGTCGCTGCCGATGCGGGGGCTGCCAGCTCACGCGCGGCCCTGATCCTTCTACGAACAGACAGGACGATCGCCTTTGCCGATGAGGCGGCTGAGAACTTACTGGCAGCAGGGAGGCAATGCCGACTCGACCGTGTTGGCCGCCTTGTTTTTATCGACAAGCGAGCCGAGAGGGCCCTTTCAGTGGCCTTGCAGGAGTTGGCGCGGAGCGACCGGCAGGTAGCACTGAAAGTACCTCGAAGTGAGGGGTCGCCTGCTGTTCATCTCATCGGTCTCGACCATGATGAACTCCGGGACTGGCCCCTGGCAACGCTCCTGAGGTTGCCACCGCGAATCGTCCTCTGCGTGATCAATCATTCGACCACAGCGAGGCGGACGTCGCGTCTCGCGACTTTTGGCTTGACCCGATCCGAACAGGAAGTTGCCGAAGCAATCGCGCGCAGCGAAGACACGGCGACGATCGCCATGGAACGAGGTGTAAGTCTTGCCACGGTTCGAAGCCAAGTGAAGGCAATCTATGCCAAATGCGGAGTTCATAGTCGTGCAGCTTTAACGGCTCTTGTGCTTGGGCCCTGAGGGGCCTGACCGCCCCGGTTCCGACCCCATAACGTAACCCAACGTCCTTGGCCCAGATGGTTTTCCCCCATTTTGGGGATGCGGTCGATACGAACTTCAAGCAATCATTGCCAATATTCGGAACTGACCATCCATTGGTGACAAAAGATGAAGCGCGATATACTCGGCCGCATTCTTGAGGGTGGCCCGCAGGGGGATTTTCTAAAAGGCACCGGCCGCAACGACGTAGTTTTTGGTGCGGGGGGAGATGACACGATCGTGGGTGGCCGCGGTGTCGATCTTCTTTTCGGCGGCTCTGGTTCTGATGTCTTCATCTTCGATGATCGAGATGCAGGAGATGTCAGCTTCGGGCGCGCCGATACGGTCGGTGATTTTTCGAGCGAAGACACCATCGATCTTTCCCGAACCGAAGTGATCTACTTCGCCGGCTATGACCTAGTTTCGCCCGAGCGCGGGGGCTTCAGCATCTGGGAGGCGCAGGGCGACGTTTACGTGACATGGAATACCTTCGGGAAATTCCACGAGGTCAAACTCGCAGACTTCCAAGGCGACTACTACAACCTGTTTTCCCAAATCCGCTGGTACGACGACGATTATGCCGCCTCCGTCGCGACCCGTGGTTCGATCGAAGCCGGGGCAACGGCGAGCGGAGAAATCGAAGTCGCGGGCGATGACGACTGGTTCCGGATCAGTCTTGCGGAAGGGCAACTTTATACTTTCGACCTGCAGGGGAGGACGGACGGCGGCGGAACGATCGAGGATCCGTATCTGGTGCTCTACGACGAGTTCGGTGACTATGTCACAGAGGGAGTTGAAGCTCTTTCCTTCGTGGCCGACGCATCGGGGACCTTTTTCGTCTCGGTCGGGACGTTCGAAGGCAGTGGAACCTATACGCTCACAGCTGCGGCGGAACGCTACGTCGACGACTTCGGTGACGATGCATCCACCGCCGGAGAGATCGCTTCCGGCAAAACGGTGACGGGTACAATCGGTGTACCATTCGACGAGGACTGGTTTCGAATCGAATTGGCGGAAGGCGAGACCTACGTGATCGACCTCCGCGGCCAGTCCTCCGGGTTCGGCTCCCTGCCGGACCCGTACCTGAGACTACTGGACGCCGAGGGATTGGAGGTCGCCTTCAACGACGACGCCGACAGCCTCGACTCTCAGATCGTCTATACTGCTGACTCCGCGGAGACCTACTACATCGCAGCGAGCGAATTTTCCTCTGGTTTGGGAACCTATGAGCTCAGCGTAACCGAAGTTGGTAATGAAGTGATAATTGGCTAAGGGGATACTGATGGAAAACGCGTATGGACAGAAAACGTCAGAAACGGGCATTTTTGCCCAGTCAAATGCGGGAAAGGACTTTTGATCAATTATGACAGGCGCGGCCGTCACACCTTTGAGTCTCCTCGTATGGCGTTCATCGGCTTCTACCAGAAGGGATTCAGGGCTAGGAGAAAGATTTCGGTACGTCAACATATGTCTTGCTTTGTTGCAGTGCCCCGTTAATCTTTCCATGAAAGCGCTCCGTATCAGGAGCGGGTCTCCTTTGGGAGAACCAACAAGTTTCTGACACCAACAAATCAGCCATTTTTTGTCATGCTGACTCATTCTTTATACTTACTACGAGGGACGCGTTCACTTAACAACTCTTAGTAGAAGGCTTTTTCGGCGATGAAACTGCAAAGCATTGGACTACTAGTTACCTACTTATCAATCGGTCTAGCGACGCCCGCAATATCTCAGGGTAATTCTTGTGGGGGTATCGCAGGAGCGACATGTGCAGATGCACAGTTCTGCAACTACTCCGCCACAGGCACATGCGGCGAGGGCGATCAACTTGGCGTCTGCTCCCCCCTTCCTGAATTCTGTACTTTTGAATTCAATCCAGTATGTGGCTGCGACGGCGTAATCTACTCTAATGCGTGCATGGCTAGTGCCGCTGGTGTCAGTGTTGCTTCCGCCGAAGTCTGCATGGAGCGCGCCGCAACTAACGTCGAACGGTTAGACTGCCAAAACGGAGCAAGTCCTCAAGTGATCGTATGTGCCATGAAAGATGGGCGCAACGAAGAATATCCCAATCCATGTTCTGCCCAAGAAGCCGGCGCAACAAATATTGTTGCCAAGACAGGAGCGAGTTGTCCAGCTACTCAATAGTAGGGAAGGACTATGTCTTTTGTCCATTAACCTGTACTCGCCACGTTAGGCTCCAGACTCATTGAGTTTCGAAGCCAGAAGAGCACGGTTGCCGCGAGGGCGACGGCGGAGAGGAAGACCTTCGGGCACCTATCGTAGCGGGTTGCGATCCGGCGCCAGTCCTTCAAGCGACCGAACATGATCTCGATCCTGTTACGGCGCTTGTATCTGCGCTTGTCGTATCGAACGGGCTTGTCGCGCGACTTCCGACCCGGAATGCAGGCTTGTATCCCTTTGTCTCTCAATGCATCCCTGAACCAGTCGGCGTCGTAGCCCCGGTCGGCGATCAGCCAGTCGGCGATGGGCAGGCTGCTCATCAGGGCACGCGCACCGATATAGTCGCTGACCTGGCCTGCGCTCATGAAGAAACGGATGGGACGGCCCCGAGTGTCCGTGACCGCGTGAAGCTTGGTGTCCATACCGCCCTTCGTGCGCCCAATCAGACGCCCACGCCCCCCTTTTTACCCGCAGGCTCGAGGCCGTGCGGTGCGCCTTCAGATAAGTCGTAAGCGGCGGCTGCGCAGCACGGCGCATTCAGCTTGACGGCTTGTAGTTCCAGGGCAGCAGATCATCGATCGCGGACTGGGGGTGACCATTCGCGATCGCCTCGAGGGTTGCCTTGAGATAGGCGAAAGGCTCGACGCCGTTGATCTTCGCCGTCTCGATCAGGGATGCGATGCGGCCCCATGCCTTGCCGCCCTCGTCGTGGCCCGCGAAGAGCGCGTTCTTGCGGTTCAGAGCGATCGGCCGGATGAGGTTCTCGACGCTGTTCGAATCTATCTCGACGCGCCCGTCGTGGAGAAAGGTTTGCAGTCCGTCCCAGTGGCGATGGATGTAGGCGAGCTTTTCTCCGAGGCGGGACTTGGCCGAGACGCGCAGACGCTGCTGGTGCAGCCAATCTCCGAAGGCGGCGACCAGGGGGGCGGTGCGGGACCGCCGGGCCGACAGCCGCTGGCCCGGCTCGATGCCGCGGATGTCGGCCTCCACAGCATAGAATTCGGCAATGCGCCGCAGGCCCTCGGCGGCGATCTCGGAACCGTCGCGGTCGAAGACTTCCTTCATCTTGCGCCGTGCATGCGCCCAGCAATGGGCGACGCGGATCGGATCGCCGCCCTTGCGGGAGGGACGCGTGAGGCGGTTGTAGCCGGTATAGCCATCGAGTTGCAGCGTGCCGTCGAAGCCGCGAAGGAACTGCTCCGCGTTCTGCCCGCTGCGGTCAGGTGCGTAGAAGAAGACCACCCCGGGCGGGTCGTCGTCGCCCCAACCGCGATCGTCACGCGCGAGGGCCCAAAGGTAGCCGGTTTTGGTCCTGCCCCGGCCGGGGTCCAGCACCGGCGCCGTGGTCTCGTCCATGAAGAGTTTCGTGGATCGTTTCAGATGCTCGGACAGCCGGTCGACGACGGGCCGCAGGTGGAAGCCAGCGACACCGATCCAGTCAGCCAGCGTGCTGCGGTGGATGCTGACACCCGACCGGGCGAGAATCTGGCTCTGACGATATAGTGGAAGATGGTCGGCATACTTGCTGACCAGCACATGGGCGATGGCGCCCTCGGTGGGCAGGCCCGCTTCGATGAGGGCCGCCGGCGCAGGCGCCTGCGTGACGCCATCGGTGCACATCCGACAGGCATACTTGGGGCGGATGGTGGCGAGGACGCGCAGCTGCGCGGGCACGATGTCGAGACGCTCCGTCCGGTCCTCACCGATCCTGTGCATCTGCCCGCAGCCACACGGGCATTCCAGGCTATCGGGCTCTACGACCTGTTCGATCCGCGGCAGGTCCGCCGGCAGGTTGCCGCGGTTGCGCTGCGCAGGCGCGACCTTGCGGCGAGGCGCCTCGCTCTCCGTCGCCCGGTCATCGATCTGGGTTTCGACCTCGGCTATCGCCGTCTCGAGATCCTCGAAGGCGAGTTGCCGGTCGTCCTCGCTGAGCTTCTCGGACTTCTTGCCATGCACGACATGGTTCAGCTCGGCGACGAGATGCTCGAGCCGCTGGACGATCCGCTTCAGATCGGTGGTTTCCGCCGTCAGCGCCGCGTTCGCCGCCAGCAGTTCCGCATGCTCGCGCAGGAGGTCGGCAATGACATCGCGCTGGTCCTCGGGCAGGCTCAAAAGGTTGATCTCAGCGGCAGACGGCATGCGGCCAGAATACATCGAACCCATGGAAAAGGAACGCATTTCGACCACGAAGAGTCATTCTGCCGCAGCCGGCTTCCGGGCTTCCAGCGCCCGGACCTTGCGCCAGTCCAGGCCCGCGAACAGGGCCTCGAATTGCGCCCGGTTTAGCGTCATCACTCCGTCCCGGATGGTCGGCCACGCGAAGGTCGTCTCCTCCAGGCGCTTGTAGCCCATCACAAGCCCGCTCCCATCCCAGAACAGGATCTTCAGCCTGTCGGCCCGCTTCGCCCGAAACACGAACACCGTGCCGGTGAACGGGTCCTCCTTCAGAGCCGACTGGACCAGGGCCGCCAGCCCGTCATGCCCCTTCCGGAAATCCACCGGCTGCGTCGCGACCAGGATGCGCATCTTGTGTGACGGCATGAACCGTCCCGCGTTTGCCGGCAACTGTACTTAGCCAGGTGTCTGCTGCGTGTAGTCTGTTCCTGCTGCGAGCATGGCGTTGAGGGTGCAGAGC
>NZ_CANLTQ010000052.1 GCF_947494025.1 uncultured Jannaschia sp. | reverse complement strand
CTGCGGTCCGGGGCTACAGGTTGCTGACCCGGGATGCGGCCCGGTTCCGGACGTACTTCCCAACGCTCGATCTGACCTCACCCTGAGGCGCGATGGCTGTAACCGAAAGATGACATAGAGCCGATTATCGGCCGTGCGGAGCGTTTAACAGACTGGGTCATTTTGTTAAACGATCGACGCGCTAGACCGCTATTCTTCTGTGATGCGGGCAGGCGGGCGAGGGCGCGATCAATCTCCGGGTGCGATCTTCGCCTGATATGTTTCTTCCCATTCCCACTGCGCAATCTGCTCCCACTTCTCTGCATTACCGAAACGCATCTTCTGCACGTTGAGCTTTGGTCCCATGGCAGCAATTAGCAGCGCCTCGAGATCTCCGATTGTTGTTGACGTGTCGTCTGTCACGTTCCGGCGTGGCTCGTTAAGCGACAGGACCCCATGGTCGTCGGGCGTTGCACCTACCGGGTTGAAGCCGAACCAAGAAAAGCGGTCCCATTTTCCGTTGAGATGGTCGCCATGGTGATCGCGCAGGCGTGCCCCGAGCCGGTCTCCCTTAGCCAATCCAACGTAGGCGGGGCCGTACTCGTCAAATAGGATGTAGATACCTTGCTGGCGGCGGAAGTCCGCAACGCGGATGACAGGACGGTTCTTCCCGATCCGCCCGAGCAATCGGAACTCGTTGCGGTTGCCCTGTCCGGGAAACCACTCGATTTCGTCGGCTCTCCAGAAAAGTCCGTAGCTCGTAACCTGCATCGTAGCTCAACACCTTTAGCCCGCCGCTTCAGTATGCCTAGTTCATAGCGTCCGACAAAAGATGCCACCTTGGACAACGCCGACAAAATATCCAGAGAGTACTGGTGCTGACAAATCACAGCCTGGTCTGTTTCTTGGGAGATCCTGTCACCGTAGTATGTCCAAGTTGGGCCGGCCGCGTAGGGCAGTTTGAATCGGACAGGTTTCCGCGCTTCCGATCCCCTATCAACGCAGTTGCTGCGTCCAGCCCTGCTTGTATGCTCTGGATCCGCCGCGACACGCTAAGGACTAAGAGCCGGAGATTCTGCTAGGGGCCTCTCTTAGCAGGGTACTTAACACTATTATCAATAGTGTTCATTTTGGCGCGCGGCTCCCGTGATACCGGCCATATGAAACAATGGAGTAAGGGCAGGGGAAAGCGCCGCTCACATCCATCGCTGAACACTTTCCGGATAATCCGTTACTGCGAGCGAAGCGTGTGCGGGCTGTCGCCGATCTTTCGCATACTGCAGTGAGGCCGTGCTCTAGCCTTCTGGCTTGGGAGCCTCGGGAGGATCGGCACGTTCTTTAGGAGACGCTTCGGCTACGGCCAACTCCGAGCGAGACTGCGCCGTCGATCTGCGTCCAGCGAGGAGGTCGTGGATTCCCACGATGATCGTCATGATGGCGGCGCCGAAACCCAAGATGGCCACCAAGGCAAGGGTGAACTGGTCGGCCAAAGCCCGGTCGGTCCAACCCGGGACGATGTCGCTTGTAGCAAAGCCGTGACGCCCGACGCGGAGTGCGGGCCAAACTCCTTTTCTGGCTGCGCTCGCAATAACCATAAACCCTGTTTCACCTGGTTCCGACGGGGCGACAAAGCCCGTGACTTCCATCGGATTTTCGGCATTCTGATCGAAGATCACGACGCTGTCGCCCGGCATAAGGTCGTCCGCCGCGACCACGTCCGAACTCTTCCGGGCCATCAGTCGCTCGCGGAACTGGTAGCGGCCTTCGTGCAGGATCTCGTTGGCGCCGCTTTCTATTCGATCGCCGATCTCCACCGTTCCCGCGAACGGCACGGCGGCCAGGTTTTGCAATATGTCCGCAGGCATGACGGCGCGGACCCCGGGAGAGACGCGAACCGATCCCTGCAGTCCGATGGCTTCGATCGGACCGCCGCCGGGGAGATCCTCGACCTGAATTTCTAGCGGCCCGGTTCCGCGCCGGATCAATTCGATGACCGCACCTTCAGGCCACCGGATATCGACTGCGCCGGGCGGAGCGATCTCGGGAGCCACGCCGCAAATCTGGCCGGTGGGCACTTGCCCATCCTCGTTGCGCGAAGCCCGAACGCGTCCGCACCACGCCGTCGCAGGCAAGCGCCAATCGGAATCTTCTGCGATTGTCAGGCGCGCAATCGAAGTTCGGGCCTCGATAAACGTCGATCTTTCCCGCGGCAGTAGGTAATACGTGACCAGCGACACGACGAGAAAGACGACGACCACCGAAGCAATGATGGGCGCGGCCCCGCTCCAGAGGAGCGTCGAACCATACCTCCGCGGCATTCAACGCTCCTCTGGAAGGACCAGTTCGATGAACCTGGGGGGATCGGTAACGCCTGCCGTAGCGGTATTGATTTCGATCATGCTACGGGCATCATCGAGTACATCCGGCGATATGACACAGGAGAAGTCGAAGCTTCGTCTGTCCGTCGCCGACTGGTCCCTTCGAAGCGAGGTGCAGTCGATTGCGGGAACGGACGGATCGCTGCCAACGTAGATGTAGGCCTCTCGTGCGCCAAGCGAGTTGATCAACAGGCGGACTGGCAAGCGGCTATCTGCGTCGGCGACGTTCCAGTAGCCGACGAGGTATGTATCGGGATCGCTTGAGCACGCGCCGACCGAGAGGGCGACCGCGAAATCCGGCGTCGTCAGTTCGGAGAGCAGGTTTCCGTGTTTGGTCTCGTAGCCGAAATCGATCACACCCCCCTGCCGCCAGTCTGAAGGCTCGGGAAGCGTGTATCTATACTGCGCCTCGTAGGACCCATCGAGCGATCCCGCCCGCATGCAAATTTCCTCTCCCGCCAGCGAAGACGGCACATACGCCCGCAAGGACGGTCTTTCGTCGAGAATTTGCGCTTCGTCGAATACCGCGCCGGCGACGAAGGTGCCCGATATCTGCACGCTGCTGTCCAAGGCTTCGGAATCGGGCGTCCAGTCTATCGGATTGATATACCCGTCGGGATCGGCAACCAATATAGAGGGCAGCGCCATGAGCAAGCTCAGGGCCAAGTAGCGGAACGACATATGGCACCTCGCGGAAAAAGTATCGCGCCTATAGTCTGATAGTCGCAAAACTCGGACCGGGCCAGCCATGCATAGTATCATCTTCGCGTTCCTGCAGATCTTCCTGTTCGCTCTGGCGAACCTCCTCTCCGTTGCGGTTCGGGCCGAGCCCGCCTATGTGCGCGGCAGCGAGGAAGGTCAGGCCTTCACGTTTCACCATTCGGGGCAGTGCTACGCCATTCTGCCGGATCACGTGAGCGCGCGAAGCCGCTTCCTGATGACGGCGGGTACGCCGCCTCGTGAAGGCCGCGGCACAATGACCGAAATCCGGTTTCCCCTGGCGGATTTCGCTTTGGCTACGGTCGAAGGGACGCTCGCGGTCGATTGCAACCCCGCCTGGGACGTCATGCCCTCCAATCTCGGCCCTTTGCTACCGGACGCCGGGCTGGCGACGCTGACCAAGGTGCGTCCTAACGGCGTGACGGAACGCATGCGTGTGGTGATGTCCCCCGTCGTTTACGAACATGTCGGGATCACCCCGGTGGATCCGGCGGAGCGCGGACGGATCGCGAAAGGCTGGTCGGGTTCGCTTCTCAGCGTGGACGAGACGCCGGTCGGCATCGCCATCGACCTGCCGGGGGGTGATTGGGGCGCGGAGGCGCGCATCCTGCGCTTCGATGCCATGAAGGGTCGGCTTGACCGCTATCTCCGAGCGGGCCCGGGATTGAGAAATGCGTCGGGCCCCGTGGTCGCCGAAAACAATCGCATCCCCTTCGAGGTCGTCGGCTGGTCCGCGACCCCCGCCTCCGCCGAGAACACCCCCACGGAGCTCGCACAGGACGGAGGCGCGCCGTTCCTCACCGGGCCGCTGTCGGAGGCCGTATCCCTGAGATTGCGGCTCCTGAGCGACGAGCCAACGCCGGTCCTCGGCCGCGTCGAGATCGAGACGACGCTGGACGATGCGACGACGCCGCCGCGCTCCGTCCTACTTTTCGCCCCCGCCTCGGCCGACGACACTTCGCCCCGACGGCTGACCTCCGGCCGGGTCCAGGCAACCGGACAAGGGGAAATCAATGTCGGTCAGCAGCAAACGAAATGGCTCGACATCCGGATCACCGACGTCTGGAACCCTGCTTTGCCCCTGCGGATCGACGCGCTACGCGTCTTCTCCCCGTAAGGCTCATTCAATCAGGACGATCCGTGCGGGGGCGGGTTTTCTTATACCTGAGGTGTATTGTAGCGTTCCCTCGAGCGCTCCTTCCGAATTAAGGGTCAGCTGTCCTTTTCCGTTCGACCAACCCGCAAGGGAGACCGCCGAATTGGCGAGCATGAACGCGCAGTTGTTGTAGCCATTGAAAGGCCAGCAGTTATCTGCTTCGTCGTATGCGTCCAGCGCGAAGGTGAAATAGCCCGTCTCGCCGTCCTGGCTGAAACCTCCCCTTAGGGCATTTATGTAGTCGACCATTCCGGTTTCTTCGTCATCCTTTGCCGTCAGGTCGATTTCGATCTGGAACGGCCCCCCCTCGTCGAAAATTGCCCTGAGCGCGGCGTCCCGGAACAACGCATTGGCCGAAAACAATCCGAACTCCTTGGCCCGACGGACAAGCCGCGGATCGTCCGATGCCAGCATGAAGTCCATGGCGCGCCGAGCCCGCTCCTCGTCGCTCCCGTTGAGGATCTGCTCGAACTCCGCGATTTCGGCGTCCGAGACGCCTTCCTGCTGCGCGGCTTCATCAAGGGCGCGGAAGGCTTCGATCGCTGATTGCGCGAATGTCGGTGCCGGCCCGACGGACAAGGCAACGATGATGAAAAGGTATCGATAAGAATCCATTCGGTTTCCTCTGGTTCTCTGGACCCGATCCGACGGGTGCATCTCAGGAGCTCCGGCTATGCCATACCGGCATCTTGAGCTTGATATGTTCCCCGGATCAAGAGGCCGGAAGGTATGCGACCCTTGGTCTTGTGCGGCCTGCGCTGCATCGATTTACGTCTCAAGCGCCGCGAGCCAGGTTTCTGGGTCATGCACGATGGTTCGGTCGGCTACCTTCAGCTCGATCACCGCTGTACAATGGTCGCAGATATCGATCGGGTACCAGTCGCCGGTCGCATGGTTCCTAATGAAGGCCGCTACCTCCGGCGGTAGATTGAATGAAGCGTAATAGTAGCCGAGGTCACGATCACCGCGCAATCGATCGAGCGTATCGACGCATACAACTAGAAACTTTTTCCCCTTCGCACGAGCTTCAGCGATCTTCTTATCATCGATGTCCGGCAATTTGGCCTTTCCGCAAGCTTGGACGTCTTTGGAGTAGCATGCCGAACGCTCTTCAATATCGCTTCTTCTTTTCGGTACCGGAGTGTTTGTGTCCCATTCTTTACGAAAGGTGCCTAGTGTAAAAAATCGTGCGATGCTGATCCCGACATAACAGGAGCTTGCAGGGCCGGACGGGTCCAAGACCGACCGGTGAAACGTCAAGAGTGCCGCGACAGATCTGCCGATGTCCGGTGCCGGGACGATTTCGGTTAACCGGACGGCCGATCGGCATCTAGGAAGAAGAACCAGCACAGCATCGCTCTGCATTTCTCGTCGACTTGGTGTAGTCGACGCTTATGAGGCTGACGAGCAATCATCGCGGCGCGCTCGACGACATCCTGCAAAGGCGGCGGGACGTTCGCCATTTCCGGAGCGATCCGATCGACGCCGCCATCCTGCAGCGCCTGCGTCAGGCGATGGACCGCGCGCCGTCCGTAGGAAACGCGCGACCATGGCGCGTCGTCCAAGTAGAGAACGCCGCGGCACGGTCCTGGATCGTCGAGAGCTTCGAGGCGTGCAACGCAGAGGCCGCGTGCGCCTACGACGGCGACGCGCGACAGGACTATCTCGCCTTCAAGCTCGCTGGACTTCGCGAGGCACCGGTTCACCTTGCGATCTTCACCGACCGGACCATTGCTGAGGGAAGGGGCCTCGGGCGCCGAACCATGCCCGAGACCCTCGCCTATTCGACCGTGATGGCGATCCATACCCTCTGGCTCGCCGCGCGCGCGGAGAACATCGGGCTCGGCTGGGTCTCCATCCTCGATCCGGCGGCCGTCGCCGCGATCCTCGAGGCACCGCCGAACTGGTCGCTGACGGGCTATCTCTGCCTCGGCCATGCCGAAGGCGAAACCGACACCCCGCTGCTGCACGAGACCGGTTGGCAGGCGAACACGCAGTCGGATTGGCAGGTCTTTTAGGTTCGGCTGGAGGACGCTTTTATCAAGAATGACTATTCCTTGCGCCGCAAACGAGCGACCTGTGGCAGTGGCGAAGTTGACATTGGATCTTCGCGGCGAGCAGGCTGAATGACGAGACTTCGTGATCAGGTTGCCGATGAATATCGAAGATAAAAGCTCTGCGGAGCGCGAGGGCGCATCTATACGATATACTTGAAGCTTCACGCCACTCGGCACGCGTTTCCCGCGAAGACACTGCGGACCGTTATTTCCGAACTGATGTACGCGGAGCCCTTCGCATGGCGCGCGGTGGGCATCACAAAGGCGGCACTGGATGCTTACCGCCAAGCAGGAAAGAACCGGCTACAAGGTATCGAAAGGGCACACCTGACAGATAGGTTCAAGATGATCCAGCACATACTGGATCGCAATGAACCTCTTTCCCAAGATGATCTGTTTTCATATTGGCGAAAGACGGATCAGGTCGTCATTTCCCTAAGAAGGGAAAACCGGAGCAATTCTTTGGGGGAATGGATTCCGTTCGACAACAACGAGGCGCAATACTTTCCGCGCCTCGGTATCGGCTTCCACTTTAGACACGATGTAGAGGGCGATCTCGTGCGAAAGTTGGCTGAACAAATTTCGTACGAATAAAGAGCGACTCAAAGCACATAGGAAAGTCCGAAGAGGGGCCCAAGTCGTCGTTCCTTACGTCTAGCGTCGATGACGGTGATGCGCGACGGAACGGACGATGGATGTCGCTGCACGAGCTACGTTTCGTCCCACCCGACGACGCTCAGACCGGGCCAGAAAGCGCGCCATCGCGCGACCTTCGCCTCGTAGACGTCACGGGTGACCTGACGCTTGTTCGGTCTGACCACGGCGTCGAACAGATCCTCCAGGCCGAAAGGCGCGTAAATCTCCGATCCGGTTCCTGCAGGACGCAGACCGATGGCGGTGGCGGTCGTCGGGAACGTGTCGATGGCCTCGGGCACCGAACGATACGGACAGATCGGCTTGCCGAACTTCCCCTCGTACCAAAGATGGACGCGCGCTTCGTTCTTGACGTTGATCCGAATATCGATCGCCGGAAGAAGTGCGCGAATGCGGTCCGCGTGGGCTCTTTCGCCTGTCTCCGTCAGGTCCGTCGGATCGAAATAGACGAGGTCCAGGTCGGAGATGCCGTGCGCAGGCGGCAGTCCGAAGCGCGCGTTCCAGACCGTCTGCGTCAGGCATCCGGCGACGAGCCAGCATTCAGGCAAGCGCAGGGCACTCCAGGCGCCCCATACGGCAGCTACGGCTTGATTGCAGAGAACCCGTCGTTGTAGTTCGGCGCCGCTCTCGATCCGCATTGTCGCGATCCTTCCCTTTTCGGTGTTCTGCCGTTCGAAGCGGTCATCTTTCGCGAGCCGGGTTAGTCGGCCTATGATACGCAAACTGGCCATTCTCCTCCTGCCCCGACATAGCTTGATAGCTTGAACGTGCAGGCCCGCTCGAAGATCATCGGACCGACAAGGTATCAGGACGGACCGGCAGCATGGCGAAGGTAGCTCTCGTGACCGGCGGCGCGCGAGGGATCGGACGAGCCATCGCCGAGGACCTGCACCGCGATCACGACGTGGCCATCACCTGGCGGACCACCATTCCGGACGGCCTCGCGCCCAACGTTCTCACGATCCAGGCTGACCTGAGCGACCCAGACGCAGCCCCCGCCATCATAGGGAAGGTGATCGAACGTTTCGGACGGCTCGACGTGATCGTGAACAATGCCGGCCTTATCGCATCGTCGCCGAAGGAGACGTTCGATGCGGCGGCCCTGCACGACATTCTGGACGTCAACCTCCTCGCGCCGGGAGCCTTGCTCTCCGCCGCGTTGCCGTATCTGAAAACCGGTGCGGCCATCGTGAACGTCTCTTCTGTCAACGCCGTCCTGCCGCCCCGGGACGCGTCGATCTACGGGGCGAGCAAGGCCGCCTTGAACCTCTGGACCCGCGCGATGGCAAAGGAGTTGGGCGATTTCGGCATTCGCGTGAACGCGGTCGCGCCAGGCGCCATCGAGATTCCCGAGGCACCGCGACCCGCTGACCTGATCGAGGCATTCGTGGCGGAGACCGCGCTCGGACGTATTGGCATGCCCGAAGACATCGCTCGCGCCGTGCGCTTCCTTGCCAGCGACGAAGCGCCATTCATCACCGGCGAGGTGCTGACGGTGTCCGGTGGATACCGGCTCTGACGCACATAGGCGTCAGCTCAAGCAATACCGATAGACGTTGTTTCGATAGCCCTCGTTGCCGATGCGGAAATGCGTCTCCCCGACATGCGTGAAGCCTCGCGCGAGGTAGAAAGCGATCGCCGGCGCGTTCTCCGCGTTGGTCGCGAGCCAGACGGAGGCGGCAGATACCTCGCGGCAATGCTCGAGGGCCGCATCGAGCAGGCGTGTCCCGATCCCCGACCCGTGATGCCGGGGCTGCACGTAGAACGTCGCGATCTCCGTGTCGGAACATCCCGGCACCGGCGCTGCGCTGCCGGCGGAAACACGAATGAAGCCGTCGATCCCCTCGTCGTTCTGCGAGACGAGGATGAACTGCGTGGGGCGCTGTTGCACATCTCGGTAAGGGGGATTCACTGAGCGCGCGCTGACGGTTAGCTCGAGGGTATGCCGAAGCCTT
>NZ_CANLTQ010000051.1 GCF_947494025.1 uncultured Jannaschia sp. | reverse complement strand
GGCCTGACCCCCGACATTTCCGCCGCCGACTACGCCGACAATCCGCGCGCCCAGGCTGTCGCGGCGGCGGCGCGGGAATTGGATGAGAAGCGCGCGGCGTGGCTGAACCCGTCCGACCTAGTGGATCGGGTGCCCGAGGTGGTCGCAGGCTATCCCGACCGCCTGATCCCGAAGGACGAGGGGACCGCAGCAACGCTGAAGAAGCGCACGCTCACCAACCTCTACAACACCCGCCCCGCATGGCTCGCCGGCCTCCACGCCCGCCTCGATGCCGCCGTGGCCGCCGCCTACGGCTGGGATGCCGAATGGCAGGCGGGCATGAACGACGAGGCGATCCTCGCCCGCCTCTTCGCGCTCAATCAGGCCCGATCCGCGTAACGCCGCCCCTCATCCGTTCTGGACATGGAGCAATCCGGACTGCTTCATGTAGCGAGACTAGAGGGAAGATCATGGCTCTACACTCGATCTCGGAGGCGCATCGACTGACTGGAAAGGCGCGAACCACGATCCGCCGCGACCTTGCGGCCGGGCTTCTTTCCACCACCACCCGCCCCAATGGCGCGCGCGTCATTGAGACGTCAGAGCTGACGCGCGTCTACGGGCCGCTCCAAAAGCTCCAGAAGCAAAAACACCTAAAAATCCAGCCGGAACCAGGGAGCAATCCGGAGCAATCCGTATTGGTAGAGAGCATTCTCCAGCGATTGAGCGAAGCCGAGGTCCGCGCAGCCCGCGCCGAAGGCGAGCGCGACGCCCTTCGGGAGCTGGCCGACCACGCCCGCGAGGACGCCGCCGCTTGGCGCGTACGCGCTGATAATGCGGATCGCCTTTTGACGGATATTCGTACGTCGTCCGAGAAGCCCAAAGCGCAACCTTGGTGGCGCTTCGGAAGGACGACCTGATCGAGCCGTCCGATCCGTACCATATGGCTCTAGACCGACGGCCTGATGTGTATCGGAATGCCCAAAGCAGAGCTACTGCGACAGTAAAGACGTCTCATCTCACCGTCGCGTCCGGGTGTACTAGGATGCTACATATTGGGTTCCGAAGGCGCTGGAGGCTCGATCCAATCCCAAGCTTCTTGTTCGGTATCGAAGGGTCCTGCCATAACCCTTCCATCGGAGTCGGAGACATACCATCCATCCTCTTCTACTCCGCTATTTGGGGCTTTAATATAAACAGGTTTAAGCGACATATCCGCTTCCTTATATACAGCCTCACTGTAAATTTGAGGTTCGGTTAGAGTTGCTCTAAAACATCTGCAGCAAATATAGCTCAATGGATTTCGTTGTTATTATCGTCTTTATTTCTTATCTATCGGAAGTCGTGACAAGACCGCCATACACACGTTCGATTTCATCATTCCATGCTCTATCGAACCAAGCCTGATGCGACTTTACCTGCCGCTTGATTTCTGCACTTCCCATGATATCTGCGGATCTATGAGCATACCGAATGAAATTCCGTCGCTTGCCTGCGTGCGTGTATCTGCTGCGTAGTTCACGCTGATAGACGTTTGCCGATGGAATGTTCTGCATCTTCGCTGCAATGAGTTTTGCATGGATGCCACTGCGCATCTTACCAAGGTAAGCGTCGATAGATGATGGCCGAATAAGGGTGTGATGACCATCGAAGGTGAAGCCGAGATACTGAATAGGCTTAGGTGAGACAAGCGAGCCGCCTTTGAAGGCCGCTGTCTCCGTCTTTGCTACAGACATCGCGAGACGATGGTCAGCGAGAAGCTTTTCGACGACAGCCACTACATGCTGGACCTTCGCACCAAACGGAAGAACAACGGCGATGTCATCAGAGTATCGGCGGTAGGATCCGCCGTACTGCGCACACAAAGCAATCATTTCGCGGTCGAATGTTCGGAGGTAGATGTTCGCGTAAAGCCCTGAAACGGGTGTCCCTTGAGGAATGCCGTAGTCGAGGTCGTGCTTTCGAACTAGACCGCCTTTTCGCCCCTGGACATGCGCAGTGTAGTCCTGCGGTGAACAGACCCGTCCATGTCCGTTCCGCTTTTGACCAAGCAACTTGTCGAGATCATCGGTCTCGACCCATGAGTATTTTGTAATATTCTTCCAGACCCGGCCGTGGTGCCCGTCCAGACGCTCGACACCAATCAAACCTGCAACTTCGTCACGAAGCATCTTATGATCAAGACAGTCGAAGAACCCAGAAATATCCATCGCGAAGACCGTGCAGTCTCCACGGCTGGTGATTTCGTCAAAGAGCAATTTTGCATGATGAATATTTGTGCCACCACCTTTACGATAGGCTAATACAGACGATGTGCTACCGTCAATAATTAAGGCCTGCTCATAGAAGCTATTGAGATGCATGGCGTAAGCTTGCAGATATGCTGCATCTTCATGTCCAGCATATCGAATAGGCCGCGGCTTCACAATTTCTTCTCGAACAAACTTACCGTGGGTGTTCTTTTTCCACGAACCGTCTTTTTCTTTTACTCTTACATAGCGCCGAGAAAGATCTGTGAAGCCAAGTAGCGGCCAAAAGCGATGTGGTTTCTTTTCAGACCTAAAGTCTACCTGACTATCTCTTTCAATTTCGGATAGAGGCAAGTCGAAATGCTTATAGTTCCGCTCTTTTGATATGGAGCGGAGAACAAAATCATCAGTAGATGGATCAAACTCGTCTTCAGATGGTAGGTGAAACCCGGGCATAAACGAATTCCGTTCTTCAAATGCCCGGGCTATCTGACCTAGCTCCCATCAACGGACGCCTAAACGCCCTCCGGTACGAGAGTACCTAGCGTGGTATGTAGTAACCACGATGTGCCTGGAAGGATGCGACATGACCGAAATCACGCGAACCCGACAGCCGTGGGCGCGATTAGCGCTTGCGGGCCTTAACACTGGTCATCCGGGTCCTATGCCCCGGGGCATATGTAAGATGGGTGCTGTGATTTCCGGTGCAAGACATCAAGAGAACTCTCGATTCCATTTAGTTTAGGCTGCCGAACGTCTCGCCTCGTCCAGCTCGACCTCCGGTTCTTACTCGTCGCCCATGCCGTCGAGGCTGCGCCCGTCGATCACGCGCAGGATCTCGATCCGTTCGGCCGTGGGTCGGTAGAGGACGAAGAACGGGGTCCGCGTGATCAGGAGCTTTTTCACCTCCGGACGGTGGGTGGGGCGGCCGACGAACGGGTTGTCCATGACCAGCGTCTCCATCCGCCGCACCGACTGCCGAGCCCCCGCCGCGCCCTCGCGGAACACCCGCTCGTAGTAGGCACGCACCCAGAGGAGATCGCGCAGCGCCGTGCGCAAGTAGACCAGCTTCACGGGGCGGGATCACCGGTGGAATGGATGTCCGGTTCGGGCATGGGGGTCTCGCGGTCGGTGCCCCAGCTCTCCATCCAAGTCCCCACGGTATCCGACGAGACGAAGACACCCCGATCGGCCTCCTCCACGGCATCGTCGATCTGGCGGCGCAGTTCGTCCTGGGCGTCGAGCCAAGTTCGGATGGCGCGCGAGGCGACTTGTGCTGCGGGCCGGTCAAGCCGCGCGGCCTCGGCCGCCAGCCGGTCGCGGGTGCCGCCGTCGAGGCGCAGGGAGACGGGGGTGGTGGCGGGCATGAGGACGGCTCCAAAAGCAGATGTATTGCGACACGCTACAGGCGACGACAGCCGGTCTCAAGGACTCTCGAAATTTGCGAGGCGGTCAAGACGGTGGCCCGGAAGTCCGGCATGACGATGGGCGAATGGTTCGATGAGACGCTGCGTGCGAGCCGCAACCAGGTTCCCCTTCAAATCGCCGACGACATCGCCCGCCACGAGGCAGGGGAGGCAATTTTCCGTCCGCCAGGACGGATCCCGAACTTCACATCGAAGCAGACTTGGGAGCCTGAAAACATGGAGTTAAGCGGCGTGGCAGGGGGATGAAGATCCCGCCCCTATTTCTTGCCATCTTCAACCCACTTCGGCTGAAAACGATGTGCGTATTCGGGAGATCTAGTTGCTTGGCACGCGCTCGAATGCCGCCCGCGCGATGTCGGCATCACGGCGCGGAATAGTCTTCCCGCCTGCCTCGAACGTGCGTCCGACCGTCTCCGCCCAGCTTTCTCGCTCGGCATCGGTCAGCCTGCCCCACCAAGTCAGCGCGGGTTCCGCTTGCGGCCCGTCCTCGATCATGGGCGGGGCGTCGTCCGTCGCCTGCGACTTCCGCCGTGTGCCGCTGTGTCGCTCGTTCTCACGAGTGGTATCGGCTGCCGTATGGGGATCTTTCCACGACCAGTCGAAGCGGACGGCGTGGACGGCCCGGCCTAGCTTTTCCGGGGTCATCTTCACCGAGACCGTGCCGTAGTCGTTGATCGCCTCAAGGGCCGGGTCAAGAACGCGTTTTCTCAACTGCGCCCACACGTCATAGGACTTCTGAGCCTCCACGCCCATCAGTGCGCGCAGTTCCTCCACCGTGAACCGCCAACTCGGCCGTCCCAGCCGCTTCTTATCCGAGAGGATCGCGTAGAGCTGCCGTGCATGGCCAGACAGCCGATGAGCAGCATGGGCCTCGATCTTGGTGAAGTTGGCAGGGCTGCGCAGCGCATGGACGCCTGCGGGCGGGATCAAGAGGCGGGCGAGGCTTCCGCCCTGTTCGATGTGCCACTCCGCCAGCACCACGGCACCCCAAGGATCGCCGCGATACTCGCCCGAGAGCTTCACGCCCGTCAGGCGTTCCAGGCATTCCCGGAGCCAGACGTTGTCCGCCCGCGAGCCTTCGCCGCGCAGGCGGGCCGTGGGGATTTCCAGCCAGACCGAGTTCGGCACCTCGGCAGGAGTGCGGGCATCATCAAGAGCACCCGCGATCTCCCAGACAGCCGCCACCATTGCTGGGGTCAGGGACTTTTCGGATCGAAGCGCGACGGCGCTGGATGGCACGGTGATATTCCTCATAGTGGACACTATTGCTAGCGTCTGTCCATTTATCAAGTGCCACTTTTACCCTCCGGCGTGTCCACTCTATCCCTCCGGCGTGTCCACTCTATCCCTCCGGCGTGTCCACTTTTACCCTCCGGCGTGTCCACTTTTACCCTCCGGCGCGTACATTTTTAGTCCTCTAGTGTCAGTGTCCGGTGTCGAGGGAGCGAAGCGACACGCGACACTCGACACCGGACACTCTGAAACGAGAAGGCGGCTACGCCGCCCGCCCCCCGAACTTGCCAGCCCTTTGATCGGCGCTGCGTCCGGGGGCGACGCTGGTGGTGAAGTCAGCCCTCCACCTCAAACGTTCCGCAAACCGAACCCGACGAAATGCAGGGAAGAAATCCGATGCGAAGCGGCAAGGACAGTGATCCGTCAGCCAAGTTCCGAACCCTGTCAGACCCTGGCTCTGAGGCTGAAGTGAAGATGGCAAGAAATAGGGGGTGTATGTTCACGCCCTGCCCATGTCCTCGAACTCCTTATTTGTAAGGCGGAAAAGTAGTTATTGGCGTGAAGTTGCGGATCCGCCCGAATACGGCAGCGAACCGACCCCCGCTCGCAAGGAAAGCTCGCCTTCACTCTCGATACGGTATACACGCATACCGACAGGAGATCGAAGATGACCAAGCAGGCTGCCGTCCGGCTTCCCGACGAGACTTACGCCCGCCTCAAAGCGCTCTCCTCGCGCACCGGCAGAACCGCGACTTACTACATCCGCGAGGCCATCGAGGAGCATCTGGACGATTTGGAGGACGTGTACTTGGCCGAGCAGGTGATCGCGCGCATCCGCAGCGGGCAGGAGCAGGTTCACACACTGGACGACGTGGAGCGCGAGCTTGGCTTGGCGGATTGACCTGTCGGACACGGCCAAGAAGCAGCTCTCGAAGATCGACCGGATCGAAGCCAAGCGCATCACGGCGTTCCTGCGCGAGCGGCTGGAGCCGATGGACGATCCCCGGCAGCTCGGGTCGGCGCTGAAAGGCACGGGCAACCTCTGGCGCTACCGCGTCGGCGACTACCGGATCGTCGCCAGCATCGAGGACGAGTTGGTCCGCGTCCTGGTCGTCAGGATCGGCCACCGCCGCGAGGTTTACCGGGAGTAGCTGCCTTCGCGTTCAGCATCGCCTCCCGCAGGATGGCGTTCATGCGCGATTGGTAGCCCTTCCCCTGCGACTTGAGCCAGGCAAGTACGTCCGCGTCGATCCGCACCGTGATCTGCCGCTTGATGGGCCGGTAGAACTCTTCCTGCGCCGTCTCGGCGGCCTGCGCTTCCGTCAGCTTGGGGCTGTCGCCGGTATCGGCTGGCTCCTCGGGAGCCGGAGCCGGAGCAGCGGGCACTGCCGCCGGCGCGACGGGCTCCTTCTGCTGCGACTTCGTGCGGCCCAGAAGATCATCGAGCGTGCGCCTTACCATCCTTGTCCTCGCTCCATGCAGTTCGGGTTTTCGCTATGCCTACAGAATAACTACGCACTTGTAGGTACAAAAAGTAGCTACCTTTTCATAACTGCATCTGAAATGCGTGCTGGTCACGTGGGGTCCGGCAGGGTCAGGTGCCACAGTGCGACACGTGCGGAGAGTAACGATGAGAAGGACGTGGCAGGATATATTCAAATGTAGAACATTTGAAATTAGACCTCCGGCGGCGCGGCCGGTGACGTTGTGAAGCCGCACGACTTCATCGCCAAATGGCGGGGCGTGGAGCAGAAGGAACGCTCCGCCTCGCAGTCTCACTTCAACGACCTCTGCGCGCTCCTCGACGTGCCCGATCCGATCTCGGCCGACCCCAAGGGGGAGTGGTTCGCGTTCGAGAAGGGCGCGAGTAAGACAGCCGGCGGCGAGGGCTGGGCCGATGTCTGGCGGCGCGAGTGCTTCGCTTGGGAATACAAGGGACCGAAGAAGGACCTCGATCGCGCCTTCGCCCAGCTCCAGCAATACGCCGTCGCGCTGGAGAACCCGCCGCTGCTGATCGTGTCGGACATGACGCGGTTCCACATCCACACGAACTGGACCAACACCGTCCAGAAGGTTCACGCGTTCGGCCTCGAGGACCTGGCGGACGGCGCGACCCGCGACCTGCTGCGGTCGGCCTTCTTGGAACCGAAGCTGCTGCGGCCGAAGAAGACCCGCCAGCTCCTCACCGAGCAGGCAGCGGGGAAGTTCGCGGCCTTGGCCCAGCGGCTCCGCGAGCGTGGGCACGACGCCCAGACCGTCGCGCATTTCGTCAACCGGCTGGTGTTCTGCATGTTCGCCGAGGACGTGCGCCTGCTGCCCAACCACATGTTCCGGCGGATGCTGGAGCATTGCCAGGCGCAGCCTGCCGAGTTCGAGGGCCTCGCCCGCGAACTGTTCGGCGCGATGCGCGCAGGCGGCAGGATCGGCTTCGAGAAGGTTGCCTGGTTCAACGGCGGCCTGTTTGACGACGACACGACCCTGACGCTGGACCGGACGGACGTGTCCGATCTGCTGGAGGCCGCGAAGCTCGACTGGTCGGACATCGACCCTTCGATCCTTGGCACGCTGTTTGAGCGCGGGCTGGACCCCGCCAAGCGGTCTCAGCTCGGCGCACACTACACCGACCGCGACAAGATTATGCAGATCGTGACCCCCGTGGTGGTCGAGCCGCTGCTGGCGGAATGGGCCGGGACGCGCACCCGGATTGAGAAGCTGCTCGCCAAGGCCCCGCAGGAGACGCCAAAGCGGCTGCTACGGGGCAAGGAACTCGCCGCCCGCACCAAGGCGCTGAATGAGGCAGGAGGGCTCCACAGGGCCTTCCTGGAGCGTCTGGCGGCCTATCGGGTTCTCGACCCTGCCTGTGGGTCGGGAAACTTCCTCTACCTCGCCCTGCTCGCCATCAAGGACATCGAGCATCGCGTGAACCTCGAAGGCGAAACCCTGGGGCTGCCGCGCGGCTTTCCCCGGATCGGCCCTGAATGCGTCCTCGGCATCGAGATCAACCCCTTCGCCGCCGAGCTGGCGCGCGTTTCGGTCTGGATTGGCGAGATCCAGTGGATGCGTCGCAACGGCTTCGAGGCCGCGCAGAACCCGATCCTCAAGCCGCTTGCCAACATCGAGTGCCGTGACGCCCTGCTGGATGCGGACGGCGCCCGCGCCGAATGGCCCGAGGCCGATGCGATCATCGGCAACCCGCCGTTCCTAGGCGGCAAACGGCTGCGCGACGAGCTGGGCGACGGCGCCGTGGACCGCCTGTTCGCGGCCTACAGGGGCGCGGTGCGGCCCGAGGCGGACCTCGTGGCCTACTGGTTCGCCAAGGCCGGCGAGGCGCTGCGGACAGGCCGCGTGGAGCGCGTCGGGCTGGTCTCCACGAACTCCATCCGAGGCGGCGCGAACCGGGCGGTGCTCAAGGCCGCGATTGAGGGCGGGCGCATCTTCGAAGCGTGGGACGACGAGCCGTGGGTGGTGGACGGCGCGGCCGTGCGTGTTTCACTGGTCTGCTTCGACGGTGGCGAGGCGCGGCCGCCGCGCTTGGACGGCGCGGAGGTCGCGGCGATTCACACCGACCTGACCGCGCAGCGGATCGGTGCGGCGTCGGTGGACCTGACGCAGGCGGCCCGGCTCGCGGAGAACCGCGGCGCGGCCTTCATGGGCGACACCAAGGGCGGAGCCTTCGACGTGCCGGGCGAGCTGGCGCGCGAATGGCTGGCGCTGCGCGGAAATCCGAACGGGCAGCCGAACGCGGACGTGCTGCGGCCCTGGATGAACGGCATGGACGTGACGCGCCGGTCTGCGGGCAAGTGGATCATCGACTTCGGCTGGGAAATGGGCGAGGCCGACGCCGCGCTTTATGAGGCCCCGTTCACGCATGTGGCCAAGCACGTGCAGCCGGTGCGCGCGAAAAACCGGCGCGAAGCCTATGCCCGGTTCTGGTGGCGCCACGTCGAGCCGCGTCAGGGCATGTGGGCCAAACTCGCGCCGCTGCCGCGCTTCATCGTTACGCCCACGGTTGCCAAGCACCGCCTCTTCGCTTGGCTGACCGGCGAGACTTGCCCCGACCACCAGCTCATCGCCATCGCCCGCGATGACGACACGACCTTTGGCATCCTGCATTCCCGCTTCCACGAGATCTGGGCGCTCCGCATGGGCACCTTCCTCGGCGTCGGGAACGATCCCCGCTACACGCCCTCCACCACCTTCGAGACATTCCCCTTCCCCGAGGGCCTGACCCCCGACATTTCCGCCGCCGACTACGCCGACAATCCGCGCGCCCAGGCTGTCGCGGCGGCGGCGCGGGA
>NZ_CANLTQ010000050.1 GCF_947494025.1 uncultured Jannaschia sp. | reverse complement strand
CGTCACCGCCAATGCACTCCTCCGAGACGGAAGGAAATGGACCGAAACCCCCGCTTGATCATCACGGATACTCGGGATCATGCTTCGCATGACCCTGCCGGGCAGTGGACGGCGCCTACGATACCCGCAAGTGCCACGACGCCATCGCTGGTCGAGGCGCCCAAGCCATCATCCCGCCCCGCAAGAACGCAAAGACATGGAAGGCCATCACAGCCGACGCCATTGCCCGGAACGAGGCCGTGCGCGCAGCGAACTACCTCGGCCGGGCGCTTTGGCGACGATGGAGCGGATACCATCGCCGAAGCCGCATCGAGGCGAAGATGCACTGTGTCAAACTGCTCGGCCGACGCCTCATGGCGCGGGACTTCGACCGCCAGGTTGCCGAACTTCAGGTCCGGATTGCCGTCTTGAACGGCTACACCGCGCTCGGCATACCCGTCACGGAAGCTGTGGGATGACTCTGTCCGGGGAAAGGGGGCCCCCGGCCTGGAGTGCGCCCTTATGGCTGGACAGGATCAGGCCGCGGTTTTGACCGGCTGGCGAGCGTTGTTGACCTCGTATTGAACCGGGCTGAGATAGCCCAGCGATGAGTGTAGGCGCCGGGCGTTGTAGACGTCCTCGATGAAGCCAGGCAGATCGGCCGTGACGTCCTCATAGATGTCGTATTCGTTGAGGTAGACGGCTTCGGCCTTGAGGGTCTTCATGAAGCTCTCGGCCTGCGGGTTGTCGTAAGGGTTGCCACGTCGGCTCATGGAGCCGAAGAAGCCATGCTTCTCGATAAGCGCCCTGTGCTTCGCAGAAGCATATTGCGACCCGCGATCCGTGTGGAAGACGCACCCGGGAAGAGGGCGGCGCAGAGCGATGGCACGCTCGAACGCGGCGACAGTCAGACGCGCATCGATCCGCCGTCCGATGGCGTAGCCGACGACACGTCGCGACCAGGCATCCATGATGATCGCGACATAGACGAACCCGGCCGCGATGGCGACGAAGGTGATGTCGTTCGGCGGGCGATCGCGGGTCCATCCACGATCGCGCACCCGCCTCACCCCAGAGCTGATCCGGGCCATGCGCCTCGAAGCCTCTGACGATCAACGGATAGATCGGTCCGCCATGATCACTGTCGGTCGTCCTGGTGAAGCGCCGCCGGCGACGTGGATTGAGGTCGTGCAGCTTCATCAGGCGCCTGACCTTCTTGCTGTTCACCACCCAGCCGCGATGACGCAGCTCCGCTCCGATCCGTCGGTAGCCGTAGCATTCCCACGCATCGGCGATCGCGCGCATCTCGATGACAAGGTCCGCGTCAGTGTCCGATGCCACGGGCGTGGCTGAGTCACTCGACCGTGCAACACCCATCGGCTCGCACCCCCTTTTGACGGAGAGGCCGCGGGGCCGGCGATCACGGATGTAGCCGCGCTTGTCGGCGAGGGTCCGTCCGAGACCCCCTTTTTGACGAAGGAAAGCTCCAGCGCTTGCTGTCCGACGAGCCGTTCCAGAGATGCGATCCGCGCCTCGTAGCGCACCAGCAGTTCGGCGGCCGCGGCCTCGTCGTCGAACTCCCCGGCTTCCGCCTTGGCGATCCAGATCCGGATCAGATTGCGGCAGACGTCATGGCGCTTGGATAGCCCATGCAGCGTCTCGCCTGCATTGTATTCAGCCACGACCTGGCGCTTCAGTTCCATGGCTCATGGCTGCGGTGTCGTCTCGGCATCGGCCGTCTCCCTCGGATGGGCCCGGACCTGTCAATCTATGCCTGAAGGTCTGTCCAGTTCGAGGGGCGCACTCCACACATGGACGCATTCGACCGTATCATGCGAGCTGAGGCGATAGCCCGCTAAAACCGGGGCTACCCACACATGGTGTGACCGCAGGTCGAAAGCGGAGCCGCTACAGCGAGTCTTAGCCGGGAAAGGGGTCTTCAGTACCCTCAGGAAGCGGGACGGCGAAGGTGTTGATGGTCATCGAGATCAGCGTGTAGTAGCCGAGGATTCCGACCAGCTCGACAGCCCCTTCCGAACCTATGACGGCGACGAGGCGTGCGTAGGTCTTGTCGTCGACCCGGCGTTCACGGTGGAGCGCCAGGCTGAACTCATACACCGCCGCTTCATCCTCGCTCTCGGCAGAAAAGGATGGACTCCGACCGGTGCGGATTGCCTCGATGGTGTCGGGGGAGACGCCGGCGCGCTCCGCGATGGGCGCATGGACAGCCCATTCAAAGCCAGACTTCCAGACCGCACCCGTGACCAGAATTGCAAGCTCGGATAGCCGAGCCGGCAGGCGTGTCTCGTACCGGCAGAAGGCGCCAAGCGCCTGTGACCGGTCGGCGAGCTCCGGCGAGTGGAGCCAGACGCGCAGCGGTCCCTCGACGCGGCCGCGCGCGCCAGAGGCGATCCGGTCATGAACCTCGCGCTGACGCGGGGTTAGCGTCTCTGGTGCAGCAAGTCGGGGTTCTGTCATCGGGATGTCTCCTGTTGGATCGGGCAAGTCAGGGTTTCATGAGAATGGTACGGTGTCGCCGAGGCGCCGGACCTGACCGGGGAAGGCAGCGAAGGCATCGCTCTCGGGGATGTCGCGCAGGACGTCAAGAAAGGCACTGGCGGCAACGGAGAACTCTCCCGAATCGCGGCTCACGAGGCCAAGGCCCCGCTCGACCGCGGGTCCTTCGAGGGGGCGCCAGACGAGATCGGGGCGCAGCACGACCGGCAGGCAGAGCGCAGGGAGTGCCGTGACCCCGAGACCAGAGGCGACCATGCAAGCGACAGTGGCGAGGTGATTGACCTCGCAGACGAAATGGGCGCTCTGCCGCAACTCGACCAGGGTGGAGTCAACAAGCTGTCTCACGCTCGTCATCGGCGTCATGAACACGACGGATTCGCGCCTGAACATCGTCCAGGTGATGTGCTCCTGTGTGGCAAAGGGGTGATCGCGCTGGAAGATGACCACGAACTTGTCTGCAAGCAGGGGCGCGAAGTTCGTCTCGCCAGCGCCGTGAGGTGCGATGGAGATCCCGAAATCTACGCGACCTGAACGGACGAGGGCGATGACCTCGTCATGCAGCACGTCGTGAATCTCGACGGTAACTTCAGGATGGCCGGAGGCAAAGCGTCGCATGACGCCGGGCAGCAGGCTCGCCGCGATCGAAGGCAGGGCGGCGACAGCAACACGGCCGCGGCGGGCAGCCGCGATGTCAGCCATTTCTTCGAAGGTGCTGCGCCAGGTCCGCTGGAGATTCTTCGCCTTGGGCAGGAACGCCTCGCCCTCGGGGCTCAGGAAGACGCTCCGCGAGGTGCGGCGGAAAAGCCGGATGCCCATGTCGTCCTCAAGGCGCTGGATCGCGAGGCTGAAGGCCGGTTGCGAAAGACCGAAACGACGAGCAGCGCTGCTGAAGCTCCCCGTTTCGGCCAGTGTCAGGAAGGCCTCTATCGGTCTTATGCCAGCCGTCATTTATTCGCCAAATGGATCAATATCATCTATTTATTAGACGAATAGAATAGACGTTGGTATCCCCCAAGAGCGCGACGGAGGGGAGCCGGACACGTGGATAGCATGGAGAGGGCATCTGGCCCGGACGCACGCAGGATGGGGGAAGTGCTCCGTATCGGCTGCGGCGCCGGATTTGCCGGGGATCGGCTCGACGCAGCTGTGCCAGTCGTCCGGGAGCTGGTCGAGGCCGGCGGACCAGCATGCCTGATCTTCGAGATGCTGGCCGAGAGGACGCTGGCGCTGGCGCAGCTCGGGCGTCGGAACGGGGGGACGGGCTTCGATGCCCACCTCCTTGCGCGGCTGGAGCCTGTCCTTGCGGATTGCCTCTCGAACGACATTCGCATCGTGGGTAATTTTGGCGCTGCCGATCCGGCCGGCGCGGCGGCAGCGATTGCCGCCCTTGCGCGGAAACTTGGAACGCGGACGCCGCGCATTGCGGTGGTCAGCGGCGATGACTTGCTGGAGGGCGGATCGCGATCCGGGCTGCGCGAATGTCTCGCTGCGGCTTTGCCGGACGGCGTCGAGCCGATGGCTGCCAACGCCTATCTCGGTGCTGCGGAGATTGCGGCAGCCTTGAAGTCGGGGGCGGATATCGTCGTGACCGGTCGGGTGGCGGACCCTGCGTTGGCCCTCGGTCCGCTGGTGGCGCACTACGATTGGTGCTTCGATGATTGCGATCGGATTGCGGCCGGCACGCTCGCCGGTCATCTGCTGGAATGCGGCGCTCAGGTCACCGGCGGGTACTTTGCCGATCCGGGCTTCAAGGACGTCCCGGATCTCTCCCAGATCGGCTTTCCGGTGGCCGAGATCTCTGCAGACGGCAGCCTAGTGATGACAAAGCCGGCCGGCACGGGCGGCGCGGTTAACGCGCAGACGGTCAAGGAGCAAATTCTCTACGAGATCCACGATCCCGCCGCCTATCTAACTCCCGACGTCGTGCTCGACCTGACACAGGTGGAGGTGGAAGAGGTCGGACCCGACAGGGTCGCAGTGCGCGGCGCCCGGGGGCGCGAACGACCCGAGACGCTGAAGGCGACGATCTGCTATCTGGGCGGGCATCTCGGGGAGGCAGAGATCTCCTATGCCGGACCGAACGCCTTGGCGCGTGCCCGACTTGCGCTTGGCATGGTGGTGCCGCGCCTTCCTGAAGGCCTGACCTGGCGGGGCGATTTCATAGGCGCAACAAGCATCTTCGGGGATGACGGCAACCAACACCTCGCGACAACGCCGTCCGGCGCGCGCGACGTGCGGCTGCGCCTTGCCCTGCAGGGCGCGGATGAGGATGTAGTAGAGGTGGGACTGCATGAGTTCGGTGCGCTTTACACCTGTGGGCCGGCGGGTGGCGCAGGGCTGCGAACAAGCCGGCGCCCGCGCTTCCATACCGCTTCGGCGTTTGTTCCACGCGACCTCGTTGCGCCCCGATGGAACTGGAGCGAGACATGAGCCGTGAGGTGGAGCTGCATCAAATCGCCCATGCGCGAGCGGGCGACAAGGGAGACCGGCTGAACGTCGCTGTCATTGCCTATTGTGCTGCGGACTGGGAGATCATCTGCGCCGAGGTCACCAAGGAACGTGTCGGGGCGCTTCTTGCCGAGCGGCGGCCGACTGCGATTCAGCGGTATGAGCTGCCGAATCTGCACGGGTTGAACTTCGTGATCGACGGCGTGCTCGACGGTGGCGTGAACCAGAGTCTCAACCTGGACGGACACGGCAAGAGCCTGTCATTCCGCATCCTCGAGATGCGGATCCCGGTACCGGCGGACTGGACTTACACCAAGGAGGAGAAAACAGGATGAAACTTGGAACAATGCTTGCCGCGGTAGTGGCGGCGGGAATGACGGCTGGATCGGCATCGGCGCAAGAGACGCGGCTTCTGATCGGATCGACCTCGGCCTCGTCGAGCCAGTACGGCTATTTCGTGGCACTTGGGCAACTCATCAACGAACAGGTTGAGGGCGTCTCTGCCTCGGTTGCCGAAACGGGGGCGACGATGGACAACCTGCGCCGGATGCAGCGGGGGCAGGTCGATCTTGGACTCGTCACCACGAACATCATCGAGCATGCCTGGAACGGGGCGCAGGAGTTCGAGGGGCAGCCACAACAAGCGCCGCTGCTCTGGGTCTATGCGCCCGCGCCGCAGAACGTGGTCGTTCGAGAGGATGCCGGGATCGACACCCTTGCCGATCTCGAGGGAGTCCGCTTCAATCCGGGAATCCGCGGCTCGGCGACGGAGGCGACAGCGGAGGCGGTCTTTGACACCCTCGGCATTTCGCCCGAATGGGTGCGCGGCTCGACTACGGATGCCGTGGACATGGTCAAGGACGACCGCATCGTCGGCTATGTGAAGTCGGGGGCGGGCACGCGGCTCGACGCCTCGTCGCTCGATATCCAGACCTTCACGCCGATCGAGGTGATCTCGCTCACCGATGAGCAAGCCGAGACGCTGCGCCAGGAGATGCGCGATATCGCCGTCGTCGACATCCAGGAGGCAGGGGAGGGTATCGAGTCCTACAAGACCTGGAGCTTCGCACTCGCCGTGTCAGCCACGCCCGAAATGGACGAGGAAGTTGCCTATCAAATCACAAAGGCGGCGATGGAGGATGAGACGGTGCAGCAGAACGCCCTTGCCGAACTCGCCGATTACGACCTCGCGGAACTGACGATGCAGTACGGCACGGTGCCGTTGCACCCGGGCGCGGCGCAGTATTTCCGCGAGCAGGGCATCGAGATCCCCGAGCATATGCAGCCGCAGGATTGAAACAGGGCCGGGCCCGCGTTCGGCCCGGCCTTCCGATGCCCGGGAGGAGAACCATGCGCGACACCGCCGCCAAGGCCCTGGCCGTTCTGATCGGCCTGTTCGTGCTCTACACATCGGCCGCGGGACCGTTCGAGAGCCTGGTGCAGCGGGCGATCTTCGTCGCTCTCGTGGTCACGCTGGGTCTGCTGATGTATCCGCTCGGCGCTGGCACGCGGCTGAGGGCGGTCGGGATAGCGGTGGACGTGGTCGCGGCGGTCGCGACCTGGATCGCCTGCATCTACATCGTGATCAATTATGACGCGATCATGAACGCTCTGCCATGGGCCACCGCTTGGGATGTGGCGATGACGGCAGCGCTGGTCCTCGTCTTGCTGGAGCTGGGCCGTCGCGTGGTCGGCTTTATCTTTCCGGCGCTGGTGACGATTGGGCTCGCCTATGCGCTGCTCGGCCACCACATTCCGGGACTGCTCGGGCATCGCCCCTTTGACATCTACTTCGTGACCGAAACGCTGTTTCTCGGCGATCTCGGTCTTTGGGGGCCACTCGTCAGCGTGGCCGCCACCGTAATCTCGGCCTTCGTCCTCTTTGGCGCGGTGCTGCTCCATACCGGGGGCGGACAGACGTTCATGGACCTCGCTCTGAGGCTCGGCGGGAAGAGCCCGGGCGGCGCGGCCAAGATGGCGACCATCGCCTCAGGCCTGTTCGGAATGGTAAGCGGCAGCGCGGTCGCCAACGTCGCGACGACCGGGAACTTCACCATTCCGCTCATGAAACGACTGTCCTACCCGGCGCCTTTTGCCGCAGCGGTTGAGGCGGTGGCATCAACCGGCGGACAGCTTGCGCCTCCGATCATGGGAGCCGCGGCCTTCGTGATGGCAGAGATTCTTGGCGTCAGCTACATAACGGTGATGACGGCGGCGATCCTGCCGGCGCTGCTCTTCTACACGTCCGTCTTCGTTACCGTTCACGTCGTGTCGCTACGGCGGGGCCTGAAGATTGTCGATCCGAAGGACATCCCCGCTTGGACTACGATCCTGCGCTGGCGTCGCCTGCTGCCGATCCTGGCAGCGCTTGGCGGGTTGTTCTGGGGAATATTCGAGGGCCGCTCGGTTCAAAGCGCGGCCTTCCTTGGCATAGCGGCGCTGCTCGTCGCCTTCCTGGTTACAAGTGTCGGGGCGCGGAGCGGGCGGGATGTTATGCGGCTCCTTTTCGAGGCACTCGAGGATGCCGGTCGCGGTCTCGTCATCATTGGCGTGCTGCTTGCTGGCGCGCAGATCCTTGTCGCGATGATCAACCTTACTGGGATCGGGGTCACTCTTTCTTCGCTGATCGTCGACCTCGCCGGAAACTCCGAGGTGCTGGTGGCGATAATCGTAGGGCTGGTCTGCCTGATCATCGGGATGGGACTGCCTACGACGGCCGCCTATGTTCTCGTCGCTGCTGTCCTCGCACCGGCGCTGACCGGAGTGGGGGTGGAGCCGCTTGCGGCGCACATGTTCGTCTTCTACTTCGCGACCATCTCGGTGATCACACCGCCGGTCTGTGTCGCTGTCTTCGTCGCGGCGGGAATCGCGCAAACGAACTGGTTGCCGGCCGCGCGCGAGGCGGTGCGCCTCGGCGCCCTGACATACGTCGTGCCTTTCCTTATTCTGATCTACGCAGGCATGATCGGACAGGGTGGGGCATTCTCCATCGGTAACGCCGCACTCACCGGAATGGTGTTGGTGGTGACAATCCCTCTGCTGCTCGCGAGGGTACCGATCCTTGGTAATCGGTGGCTGGACGCGGCGCTCTATGTGGCGGCAGCGCTACTCGCCATCGTGCCGCATCCGCTGGGTCCCGTGGCCGCTGTGGGACTGCTTGCGGCAGCTTGGGCTGCCGGTCGGCGGGCGGGAACGGCGGGGCTGACGCTGCCGGCGACGGCTTCAGCGCAAGAGAAGGAGACGTGATCTCATGAGCTATCCCAATCCCACGAACATTCGCCACGTCGCTCTGATTGGCACCGGGCTCATCGGCGCGGGTTGGGCGGCGCTATTCCTTGCACGGGGCCTTGCGGTGCATGCGATCGACCCGGCACCCGGCGCCGAGGACCGCCTGCGAAAGACCGTGTCCGAGATGTGGCCGAGCCTGGTTGGGCTCGGGCAGGCCGAGGGTGAGCCTGATCACACCCGCTTGAGCTTCGCCACAATTCCCGGGTCCGCCCTCTCCGACGCGGAGCTCGTTCAGGAGAGCGCGCCCGAAAAGCTGGAGCTGAAGCGGGCGCTGCTGGCGAAGGTTGAGGGGCTCGTAAGCGAGAGCGCCGTCATCGCGTCTTCGACCTCTGCGCTTCTCGTGGGCGATATTCAGAAGGAGTGCAGAAAGCCGCAGCGCGTGATCGCGGCACATCCCTTCAATCCGCCGCATATCCTTCCGCTGGTAGAGGTGTCCGGAGGGCCTGCGACCGATCCGGCAGCGCTCGATTGGGCGATGGCCTTCTACGCGTGGCTTGGCAAGAAGCCCGTGCGCCTTGGCCGGCAAGTCGAGGGACATATCGCAGGACGGTTGAGCGCGGCGCTTTGGCGCGAGGCCGTTTCGCTCGTGGAGCAGGGCGTCGCCACCGTCGCGGACATTGACGCAGCCGTCCGCCACGGCCCGGGACCACGTTGGGCCACGACCGGGTGTCATCTCACGTATCATCTGGGCGGCGGAACGGGAGGGCTCGCACATTATCTGGCGCATCTTGGGCCAAGCCAGCAGCGCCGGTGGGACGATCTCGGGACTCCGCGGCTCACACCCGCGCTGTGCCAGAAGCTGGCCGAGGGCGTGGAGGCGGAGACGGAAGGCGCGGATATTGCCGCGCTTGTCGAAGAGCGCGATCGGCGCCTGATGGCTCTTCTACAGGCATTGTCAGGTAAGGCGGATCAGAAACGGCCATCAAGATGATGGATTGGTTCTATTGATGGCATGTGTTCTGGCTCTGATGCTGCAGACCGGAAGTTCGGGCGCCTGGCGATCCAAGAGCGGCATTGACGGGCTCTGAGTAGCAACGGAGCAGAAATCCGACACAAGGACCGCGAGGGTCCGGCGCGCCTTCTGGGTCGGCAGCAAACCTGGGATTAATGCGATGTCGCCAACCGGCCTCGCCGGGACGCCGAACGCGGCCCGCATCTCTGTGACCTTCAGCGGTAAATGGCGCTGATCCTCTATCGCTATTTGGCGCGTTTCTCGACGGCGGGCTCGACCTTTCCCGGGTCGGCGGCGCGGACGTAGCTGTAGAGGGTGGGCTTGGAGATCCCCATCATCTGGCAGATTTTGGCGATAGGCGTCTGACGCTCGTTGTAGAGGCGCACGGCCAGCGCGCGCTTGTCGGCGTTGAGCACGGGACGGCGGCCGCCGAGGCGGCCCCGGGCGCGGGCCGCGGCGAGGCCGGCTTGGGTGCGGTCGCGGATGAGCGCACGTTCGAACTCGGCCAGCGCGCCGAAGACGTGAAAGGTGAGCTTGCCGGTGGGCGTGGTCGTGTCGATGGCCTCGTGCAGCGAGCGCAGCCCGACCTTTTGTTCGTCAATGTAGCCGACCCAGGCGATGAGGTCATTAAGAGGTGGCTCGGTTTGTCTGAACAGGTTCCGGGCGTTTCCTAAGTGGATTTCCGCCTTGGTTACGCAGCGGCCGCCTGAGGCATCAACGGTTTGAAATAGGCCTGATCGGGGGTTTTCCCGTCAAGCGATGAATGTGGACGGCGGCTGTTGTAGAAGCGCAGGTAGCGTCCGATCGAGGCGCGGGCCTCCGAGACGCCGACGTAGGCGTGCAGATAGACCTCTTCGTATTTGATAGTCCGCCAGAGGCGCTCGACGAAGACGTTGTCTCGCCATGCGCCTTTGCCGTCCATGCTGATCTTGATCCTCCGTGCCGCCAGCACGGCGATGAAGTCGGACGAGGTGAACTGGCTGCCCTGATCGCTGTTGAAGATCTCGGGGGTGCCATGTCGCGCCAGCGCCTCCTCGACTGCTTCTATGCAGAAATCTGCTTCCAGAGTGATCGACACCCGCCATGCCAGGACCCGGCGAGTGAACCAGTCCAGAACGGCGGCAAGGTAGATGAACCCCCGCGCCATGGGGATATATGTGATATCCATCGCCCAGACCTGATTAGGCCGAGTGATCGGCAGCTTGCGGAGCAGATAGGGATAGACCTTGTGCCCCGGTGCCGGTTTCGAGGTGTTGGGTCTGCGATACAGTGCCTCGATGCCCATGCGCTTCATCAGCGTGGCGACATGCAGCCGCCCCACCTTGAAACCTTCTTGGATCAGCAAGCCCTGCAGCATCCGGCTGCCCGCGAAGGGGAACTCCATGTGCAGTTTGTCGATCCGGTGCATCAGCTTCAGATCGGCGGCCGAGACCGGGCGCGGCTGGTAATAGACGCTGCCTCGGCTGACACCCAGCACCTTCGCCTGGCGGCTGACGCTGAGCCTTGCCGTAGGATCGATCATCTTTT
>NZ_CANLTQ010000049.1 GCF_947494025.1 uncultured Jannaschia sp. | reverse complement strand
TTCCCCCTCTGTCATCCGTGGATCACTCCCCTGCCCAGCCTGCCGGAGCGCCGCTACCTGGAAGTGGAGATCGCCAGACCGCCCCGAAGCGTGGGAAGAATGCGACAGCGATCTGTCGGTTACAAGTTTGTTCCAATGTACGGCCGCGCACTCCAGGACCTGCTGCCTTCGTCCGGGTCAGGGCGGTTCGGCAACGCCCTGCCCAGGGCCAGCAACCGCCGCTCCGTCTCGTCCACCCCGAAGGCGGCGGCCTGCAGGGCCCGTGCCTGCAGCGGCCATTCCGACACCTCCCGCCTGGCCAGTTCCACCAGCCGCAACCGCGCCCGCCGTGTCGCCCGGCACAGGCCGTCCGAGGCCGGCGCATCGGTCTGCGGCGACGTCGTGATCTCGATGAGGCCCGTCAGGTAGTCCGCGGCCCGCCGCCGCACCTCGTCCGCCAGCGGCTGCAGCTCTTCGAGGGTTTCGTGGCTGACCTCCCGCCGTTCCTCCCGCACCGCGCGATCGAGAACGATGAGCGCGTGCCAGAGGGCTTCGACGCCCCGCACCGCCTCGCGCAATCCGGCACCGGTCCGCAGCCTCGACGAGAACCGGGTTTCCCGGACGCGCGCGCGGGCCGCCTCGAGATGCCGGAGGAACCTCGAATGCACCGCGTCCCGCTCCTGATGCTCGTCCGTCGTCACGCCCCGATCGATGAGTTCGAGCAGCGCCCGGCAATCCCGGAGCGCATCGCGCAGGGCAAGCTCCACCCGCCGCCGGCTCCGCATCGGCCAGACTAGGAAGCCGGCGGCGGCGCCAATGATCGTTCCGGTGAAGATCGCCGCGATCCGGCCGATCGTGTCGGAGAGTTCCGGCATCGGCTGAAGCGAAAGGATCGCGGCCGTCACGGTGGCGTAGCGCAAGCTCGGCCGGATCGTCACGATCGTGTTCGTGACAACCACCGCCGGGATCAGGCCCAGGAGGACCGGCCCGCCGAGCGTATATGTCGCGATCAGGCCGACGACCGCCCCGATGCTGGCGCCGCTGAAGCTGCGAAGACGCTTGAGAAGGCAAATGTAGTCCGTTGCGATGAGATCGAGGACCTTGGCAGCACCTTTGACGGATACTGGGTGTCCAGCCCCGCTGCCGTCATCCACCTCGTAAACGCGAAGGACGGGTCCTGGGATTAGTCCGCTCTGCCCCCGCGCTGCGGTCGTTCGAAATCGGCGCAGCGAACGGCTGGACGCGATCGTAGTGACCTAAATCGAACGGTTTGGGGCACCTCTCAAGAACACTGTTCAGAACCCTGAATTCCTTCTTTATGGGCATGTCCGAAAAGAACAGGGGATTTTGACGTCGTGTCCCGCGCCTTCGCCTACCTCAGGGTTTCGACCGCCGGGCAGACGAAATCCGTTCGCCGGTCCGCTTCTATCTGCACGTCGGCTGAAATGACGAAATCGGGACAAGCGTCCAGAGCGCCTCGAAAAGCAGGTCTGCTCCGACGGGGGTGCCTGCATGGGCTGGTACGCAATCTGCCTTTTGTTCGATCTTCCCGGGGTTTGGTCGTGACGATGCGCGTCCGACCGGAGGATATGAAATGGCGCCTGCTACGGGTTGTCATCGGCTGTCGCATGACCGAGCCGTTCGAGCATCGCCTGCATGGCCAGGATCTCGGCCTCCTGCGACGCGATGATGGCGCGGACGAGCGCCACGACTTCGGGGTCGTCGATCTCCGGCATCACGGCCTCTGCCATGTTGACCGCGCACTGATGATGCGGGATCATCGTCAGGAGGAGATCCGCATCCGGATCTCCGGTCGGCTCGACGTCATGCATGTCGTTCATCATCCGGTCCATGGCATCGTCGATGGTCACCTCGACCGTGCCGGGGGCCATCGTACCGTGGTCCATGCCATGCATGGGTGCGGTGTCCTGCGCCATGATCGGGCCCGTCCCCGCGGCGAGCGAAAGAACCAGGGGTATCGTCAAGGTGATCGATCTGCGTGCCACTGAAGGTCACTTCTGAAAGCGGGAACCGCCCCGACGCAGGTAAGGGCCGGACGCGGCGGTCTCGCCACGATCCGGGGAACGGGTGTCGGCGCGGGTCACGCGCTACCGCGGCGCGCCGAGATAGGGGAAGCTCATCGCGTGCTGGACGCCCAGGGTCAGGCGTGCGTCCTCCGTCCGGTCGGGGCCGAAGCCCACGCCGATCCCGGCGGATACGATGGTATGGGGCGTGATGACGTAGCGACCGCCGAGCTCGACCATGTTGAGGGCGCGGTCCTCCTCCCGGTCGGTCTCGCGGTAGAGGTCGCCGACGAGGACGAGATCGTTGGTCACGGGTTGGCTGTAGCCGATCCCGACCAGGTAGCGGTCCGTGCGCTCGGTGCCGAGCGGGTCGAAGTTGTGGATGTAGGTCGCGTTGAAATGCAGCTGGCGCGGGACGTAGGCATAGGGCGAGCCGCCCCCCGACGTGCCGAGCGAGAGTGTCGACAGAAGGCCGATCGAGGCTTCGAGTCCGCCATCCTCCCCGTCCTGACCGTAGGGTCTCTCGAGCCCCGCCGCGACGGAGAAGGCGGGCAGGGACAGCGTTTCGGTGTTGAAGTTGTAGAGCGCCTCCACCGCGACCGTGCCGCTGTCGGCGGCGCTGCCCGAGCCGAAGCGGTAGGGCGTCTCGAGCGCGATCTGGAAGTTCCGGAATGCCCCCCATTCGATGCGCGCCGCGAGCTCGGAAAGGCCGTCGCCCTCCGGGTCGTCGTTGAGGCGCGTGCCGCGGGCGAAGAGCTGGGCCTCGATGCCGTTCCGGCCGACCGGGTAGGCGTCCTCGATCACGAGGGGGAAGTTCGTCTCGAGATTGCCGTGGTCGGCGGCCTCGGCTGCGGATGTGGCGAGAAGGGCGAAGGCGAGGATCGTTTTGCGCATGGGATCTCTCTGCAGATAATGTGTTGGAAGGGCTCAGG
This sequence comes from uncultured Jannaschia sp., assembly GCF_947494025.1. Lineage (GTDB taxonomy): Bacteria > Pseudomonadota > Alphaproteobacteria > Rhodobacterales > Rhodobacteraceae > Jannaschia. The sequence continues at coordinate 8,408 of NZ_CANLTQ010000049.1, read as the reverse complement.
CGGTCATGTCGATGCCGGGCACGCCGCGCATGCCGCCGTATTTCGACTGCCAGCCCCGAAGCATGGTCCGCACCATCATCTCGGGCGTCGCGCCAGGCTCCGTCGCGTCTTGCATCACCTGCATGTCGGGCACGATCCGCATGAGCGCGTCGTGCAGCGAGCCCGGATCCTCGCCGCGCTCGACGCCGAGCCGGCCGATCTTCATCAGCTGCTCCATCGCCGCACGCCGCTCCGCGGCCGAGGCGCGCGGCATCATCATCGGCATCATCTCCTGCATCATCTCCTGCATGATGCGGGACATCTCGCCTTCGGCCGAGCGCATCCAGCCGGGATAGGTCCGCGGATCGACGTTCTGCCGCGGGATCGAGAACTTCCGCGCCAGGCGCTCGTCGCCCGGCTGGTAGCTCATCGCGCGAATGACGCGGTACATCTCGTCGCGCTTCTGCCGCACGGTCCAGCCCTCGTAGGCCAGGATCGAATAGGCGATCCCGTGCAGCATGTGCAGGTTGTCGAAGATGTTTCCCGATTCCGGGCTCATCCGCGAATAGCGCGGCATGATCTCGCGCGAGAGCAGCATGCGCTGCGGACGGCGCGCCATCACCTGACGGTACATGAGGTCGACGACGGCAGGGACGGTGGCGTCCTGGCCTTCGTTGCCGCCAATCATCTGCGCCTCGTAGAGCGCCGGGTGCCACCAATGGGCCACGTAGAAGAGCGACTGGTCGCGGGGATAGAAGGTGCGGAAGAAGTTGAAGTAGGGCTTCATCATCAGCCCGGCCCGCCGCATCGTCACGTCAAGCGGCGCGACGCTGCGCGGCAGGCCGGTCGTCTGCCGGGTCAGATAATAACGCACCGTCCGGTCGGTCCAGGCCTTCTTCTCGGACCAGGGGATGCCCCGGTAGGCCATCACGTCGTAGGTCTGCTCGTGATGCATGTGGGTCCAGTCGATGGCCCGGAACAGCGTGTGCATCGCGCGCGAGACGTAGCTCGAATAATATTCCATCTTCGGCTCGGTGCGCGGCGGCTCGCGCAGCCAGCGTGCGGCCTCGGCCTCGAAGCTGCGGTCGACGGCGGCGTGGTCGGCGAGCGGGGTGAGCTGCAACAGGTCGTGCTGCTTGGAATGGAAGAAATGCATGCCCGCGCCAATCCGGTAGGCCCGGTTGTGCCGGTGGAAGAGGGCGAGGTTGTAGGGCCCGCGCAGGAAGGACACGCCGTTGCGCTGCTCCGCCAGCGCGGGCGCGGCGCCGAGCGCCGTGCCGGCCAGCGCGGCGAGTCCGCCGGCGATGAGGTCTCGTCTGCTTGGTCCGTTCATGCTGTCGCTCCTGTCGGTGGGAGGGAAGTGCGCCCGGGTCCCTTGTGCAGGGAGACGTCCCCGGCCCGGGGATCAAGATCGAGTACGTTTGGGGACGAACCGTCCGCCCCGGGGTCGCGGCGCGAGCAGGCCTTGTCGCGGCAAGCTCCGACCGTGTCACCGGGTGGCCATGGCATCGTGGCGGCTGGCGCGGACACGCCAATCCAGTCGGCGACCCGGACCCATTCACCTTGCTTTGGCGGGCCGTTCAGATCGAGATAGGCGTCGAGCCGGTCCGAGAGCCGCAGAAGCCGGAGCACTTCGACCCTCGCGCGCAAGGCTTGCACTTCACGGGCTGCGTCGGCGAGCGCGCTTGCCGCTGGCGACGTACCGAGCCTGTCTCGGATCGCCGCGGCGGCCCGGGCGGCGACGCAGGCGTCCGTCTCGCATACCGCATCGCAATGAGTGGCGTTGGCAAAGAGTGAGGCGAGGGCCACGACGTCGCCCGCGCCTGAGACATGGAGCGTGAGCGCGCCGCCATCGGCGAGTGCCCGGCGCAGCGCGACGCGACCGTCACGCACGAGAAAAAGGGACTGGACCGGATCACCGCGTCGGAACAGGGCCGCGCCCGCAGGGAAGCTGCGTTCGGGGGCACCGCCGAATATCTCGGACCACGGATAGGACATGATTAGGATCATGTCGTCACGGACGGTTCCGTGGCAAGGAGGTGCGAATTGAACGGAGCCCCGATCATGCTGAAGTCTCTCTCCCTCTTGCTGATCCTCGCCACGCCCGTTGCCGCGCAGCACGACCACGCTTTTATGCACGGCGGCGCTTCAGAGCCTTCCACGGTCCTCACAGAACCGGGCCAGGGAGCCTTCGCCGCCCTATCGGAGGTCTTGGCCGTGCTGGAGACCGATCCCGCGACGGACTGGTCCCGCGTCGATCTCGATGGCCTGCGCGCGCATCTCGGGGACATGAACTTGCTGGCCACGCGCGCGACCGTCCGGACGGAGCGACTGCCGGACGGATTGCGCGCGATCGCCTCCGGGGACGCGGAGACGGCCCGAGCGCTTGGCCGCATGGTGCCGGCCCATGCAGGCCAGCTCGCGATGGACGATCGCTGGACCGCGCAGGGCGAGGCGACCGCGGATGGCGCGGTCCTCACGGTGAAGAGCGATAGCCCAGCAACGGTCGCGCGGATCCACGGGCTCGGGTTCTACGGCCTGATGGCGAGCCAGGACCATCACCGAGAGCACCATCTCGCCATCGCGAAGGGCGGGTCGCCGCACGGCCACTGAAGTCCGGCCCGTCCCGCATCCCTGACCTTCGGCAATATTTGCTTCGCGCCTTGTTTAGCAGCTCCAGTAGCTCGGTGAACTTCGCGCGACGATCCTCTTGGCCGCCGGTTTAGGCGGTCACTGTAACGGCTGACTCGGCAAGAACCGGTTGATCTGTTGTCGATAGGGAGACCGGATCGTTCGATTAACGATCGGCTCGTGCGTCGTTGACCCATATGCCAATGACGCATATACGGATCCCGATGACGAGATTGCAGACAGTCGTCGAGACCCCGGAGTTCCAGCGCCGTGCCAAGGCGGTCATGTCCGAGGACGAGCGAGAGGCAGCGATCCAGTTCATTGCTGCAAATCTCGAGGTCGGCATTTCGCTCGGAGGTGGACTACGGAAGGTGCGCATTCCCCGCGAGGGCGGAGGCAAGAGCGGAGGATTCAGAACCATCTACGTCTTCGGTGGCCGCCACATGCCGATCTTCCTGATCACGGTGTTCGCCAAGAACGAGAAGGACAACCTGACCAAGACCGAACAGGCCGCCGCCATCGAGCTGAGCAAGCGGATCGTGGCAAGTTATGGAGTTGGACGATGAGCGCAAACGACAGCATCACCAAGGGTCTCGAGGAGGCATTGGCTTTCGCGGAGGGGCAGGGGGGGACCGCACGGGTTCATCGGATCTCGGTCCCGGACATCGATGTGGCCGAGGTTCGCCGCCAGACCGGCCTCTCCCAGGCACAGTTTGCTCGCAGTATCGGCGTAGCGAAGGGGACCCTGCTCAACTGGGAACAGGGACGGCGCCATCCGACAGGCCCTGCACAGGTTCTCCTTGCGCTGATCTCCAAAAACCCGAGGGTCGTTGGAGAACTTCTCCGATGATCCAAAGCCTCAAGTAGCCCGCTGAACGTAAAGCCGACTTATCGGACTGTCGCGGGGACTCGGGCTCGCGGGGCGGCGATGAACGGGTAGGGGGCGAAGTGGCTGTTCGCTCAACTGGACATCCAATCTGCGACGGCCATAGCGCCGCCACCAATGCGCCAAAGACGGCATCAAGAGGTTTCACAAGCTCTGCGAGGGCGGCCGCCGAACCTAAGCTGGTGTGCTGGCGATCTTGGCAGATACCTTCGATCGGTCGTGGCGAAATCCCGCGGCGCGTAGGAGATGAACCGAAAGGTGCTCCGCACGGTGGATTTCGTTCCCGACTTGTTCTAGTTCAGCATCGATGATCGCCCTGACACTGTAGCCTCCATGACCAAGCCTTCCACTCATACCGAGTACGCGCCTCGTAACGCCAAGGTTAACGGCGCCTACTATACTCCTGATGCCGTTGCGCGATCGCTTGTTTCCTGGGCTGTCCGCGACGAGACCGAGACTATGCTTGATCCCTCCTGCGGAGACGGGCGGTTTCTCATGGGCCATGTGAAGTCGGTGGGGGTGGAACAGGATCCTGCATCGGCCGCGGTGGCGAAAGCGCGCGCGCCCGGCGCACTGATCCATGAAGGCGACTTCTTTCAGTGGGCAGTACATACAGAGGCAAGGTACGACTGCGCGGCCGGAAACCCGCCCTTCATCCGCTACCAGATCTTCAAGGGAGAAGTGCGCAAGCGTGCGTTAGAGCTCTGCAACCAGCTCGGCGCCAATTTCTCCGGGCTTGCCTCGTCTTGGGCGCCGTTTCTCGTCGCGGCCGGTAGCTTGTTGAAGTCGGGAGGTCGTATGGCCTTCGTCGTCCCGGCCGAAATCGGACATGCTCCATATGCGGCACCGCTGCTGGAATGGCTGACGGGACGGTTTGCACGGGTGCAGATCGTGGCCGTGCGAGAGAAATTGTTTCCAACGCTCTCGGAGGACTGCTGGCTACTCTATGCGGAAGGGCAGGGGGGGCAGACGGACCATATCGAGATGACTGTCCTTGATCGCTTCAAGGCGTGCAACGCGCCGCCTCGACCCGATCTGCGTATTTCGATGGCGGACTGGCGCGGGATCTGGAACCGGCGCCTGCGACCGTTTCTGATGGCCGGTCGGCACCGAGAGCTCTACCGAGCTTCGATCGAAGCGGAGGGAACCCGGCGTCTGTCCGAGACCGCCTCGGTCGGGATTGGCTATGTCAGTGGTGCCAACAGTTTCTTCCATCTGCGCCGGTCCGATGTCGCGGCGTGGGGTATTCCACGTGCGCTCCTGCAGCCAGCAATCCGCAACGGACGGGCGCTTCCCGCTTCAGTGCTGACCAAGGCGGATGTGACACGGCTGGAACAAGAGGATGCACCGATCTTTCTTCTGCGGCTTACGCGGGGGATGAAGCTTCCCGCCGGAGTGCGTCGGTATCTCGACAGCGCTGCCGCCCAAGAGGCGAAAACTGCGTACAAATGTCGCATGCGGGATCCTTGGTACGCAGTGCCGGACGTGAAGACGCCTGACTACTTTCTGACCTACATGTCAGGGCGCCAAATCGGGCTCGTGCGCAACGAGGCAAAGGCGACCTGTCCCAACACGCTCCACTGCGTGAGCTTTCGCGATGCTTCCGGAGCGACTGACTTGCATGCCGCCCGACGAACACCGTTCTTCCAGCTCAGCTGTGAGATCGAAGGCCATCCCCTGGGTGGAGGCATGCTGAAGCTGGAGCCCCGCGAAGCCGGCCGGATCGCCCTACCGTCCGCCGGGACGCTTAGCCGGCTGGATGCTGAGCTTGCCGGAGAGGCGGTTACAGAGCTGCAGCGCTGGCGGCACTATACCGCAGATCAGCGTCGCCTTCGCGCCTGAGGACCACGGCATGGCAAAGAGCGAAACACTTACATCCAAAGCGTGGCCTCTCTTCGATCACATCGTGGCCGAGGCGGCGCCGGACGGCGAGCACAGCAATCCTTGGGAGCGTAGTGAGGCCGGTCAAGTTCACTTCGTGCCGGACTACGACGTCCTGCGCAAGCTGCTCGGCGTCCCTCTGCACCTTGGAGCCCCAACCCAATCAGGGATCCCCGCTCTCGCGCTCGACGTGTGGCTCAGCTACGAGCTGCGCCGGGCCGGCTTCGTCTCTGACCAAGTCTGGCCGCGGCCCCAGCATCCGCGGATCCTGCCGCTGCCGGTAGTGAATTTCCTCGCGTCGCTTCCGAAGCGTGAACGGCTTAAGCTGGAGGAGCGCATTGCGTCGAGAGCCACGATCCGTGGCGTTACGTCTTCCAGTGCCTCGATCCTGGGGAAGAACTACTCCAAGCAGGTCGACGTCATCATGACGGATTGGCCCACAGGTCCCGAGCTGCTTATCTCAACAAAGCGCATGGACTCCTCGTTCGGTAAGAACGCCCCGAACAGGATCGAGGAGTCCTACGGGGACGCGAAAAACCTTAGGCTACGCCACCCGATCGCGGCGCTCGGTTTCCTCTTCGGCCTTCGCTCAACGATCCTACAGGAGGAGCCGGACACCGCCGCTTGGCTGCTTGACCAGATCGGCAAGCTCGGCCGTGCGGACGATGCCTACCATTCTACCTGCGTCGTCCTGATCGAATACGGGGAAGAGCTCGCGGCAGCTGACGAAGGCTCCGAACCAGAGGACGAGATCGAGGAGCCCGGCCCCGACGAAGACGATCACGCGTTGCCAGATGAAGACGCCGAAGATGAAGCAGTGGCGCAGGTAGTCGTGAGCCTTCCTGCCGTCGAGGTACTCACGGACCGCGTGCCGGAACATCTCGATCCGGCCGGCTTTCTGGCGAAGCTCGTAACACATGTGCTTAGCAATACGCCGGTGAACATGCACCGAGAGGCACGACAACGAGTTGTCTCAGCTCAGGTCGCGACCTAGGCTTCGTTCTGAACTCTCGCAAAGCCGATCCTCAGGTCAATCCCATGCCTACACGCTCCGCCACAAGGATGGATCGCAGCCTTCGCCGCGGCCTCTCCTCAAAGCGGGACGGGCCGCCTTTGAACTGCGTCGGGCGAAGTGTGGATATTAATACAGATGGCATGACCATTTGTGGCGCTCCTTGCTGCTGGCAGGATTGCTGCTGAGCGATCGCAGGTCGCGCTCCTTTTCGGCCTGCTGGTGAGGAGTCAGAGATGGAAAGCTATCAGGCCTTTGTGGGACTGGATGTCCACAAGGATGGGATAACCGTTGCAGTCAAGGATGCAGGTCGCGACGGCGAGATCCGCAAAGTCGGCGCGATCGACAATACGCCGGACGCTGTCGCGCGACTGGTTCGGAAGCTGGTGCATCGGCACGGCAGCATCGAGGTCACCTATGAGGCGGGACCTTGCGGATACGGCATCTACCGGCAGCTCGCCGAGATGGGCATCGCCTGCAAGGTCGTGGCGCCAAGTCATACGCCCAAACGGCCAGGCGACAGAGTGAAGAACGACACCCGCGATGCCATGATGCTTGCTCGTCTTCTACGATCGGGGGAACTCACTTTTGTCTGGGTCCCTGACGCGACGCATGAGGCGATGCGAGACCTGGTGCGAGCGCGTCAGGTTGCGTCGCAGGACGTGCGGGCAGGACGATCTCTCATTCGAATGTTCCTTCTCAAACACGGCCTTCGTCGTGCCGGTAAGGTCTGGACGCTGAAATATCGGAGCTGGCTCGGGGCGCTGGCCTTTGAACACCCCGCCCAGAAACTTGCCCTACAAAGCTATATCAACCGGCTGGAACATGCTGAGGCACGAAAATCGGAGGTCGAACAGCAGATCGCCGACTTGGTCCCCAGCTGGGCCTTGGCGCCGGTTGTCCATGCCCTTCAGGTCTTCAAAGGAGTGGGCCTTGTCGTCGCGGTGACGCTCGCCGCGGAGATCGGCGATTTCTCCCGCTTCGCGACCCCTCGAAAACTGATGGCGTATCTCGGTCTTGTACCTGGCGAACATTCGAGTGGTGGCAAGTTCCGTTCCGGAGGCATCACCAAGGCGGGCAACACGATTGCTCGGGCCATGCTCGTGGAAGCCGCCTGGGCTTATCGTTGGCCCCCGAAAGTCGGCGCGATGCTTTTGCGCAAGCGCGAGCCATATGCGCAGGAGCTGAAGGATGTCGCCTGGAAGGCCCAAGTTCGGCTGAACAGACGATTCCGCCGGCTCGAGGGCCGAGGAAAGCGAAGCAATGTCGCGGCAACGGCCGTCGCCCGCGAACTGGTCGGTTTCATCTGGGCAATCGCCATCCGCACGACCCCCAAGCCTGCGTGACCCGCCATCACACGAGTTGCTGGAGGGCTGGGCGCCGGGCGCGGCAGGAGGCAGACCTTCGATCCAGAATTTGGATCCGAGTTCCTCTCGGACATCCGACAGCAGAATGAACGAAGGCCTCTGACGCTTTTCATCCTGGGGCACCAATCCCCGCATCGGAGTTTGAGCAATCGTCGGACAAGCCCGGTGTCCTGCCTTCCAGCAGTTCGTGTTCGAGCACATCGCATTGACCGACTTCGCAGCCGGCCAAGCGAGAAGGTGCGCCCGAATGTTTGACAAATGGTCATCGGAATTCTTGAGACTATTGGCCATATCGTTAAGCGCAGTTGGCCGCCGCCGATGAGACACTCGCGCTGATGGGGCGTAACAGTGCTCTACCAGCGCCGCCGCCGGTTCCCTCCTCAGTCGACGGGCATCAACGTGCTGTCGTTCCCGATTATCGATCGACAGATACCGAGGGCATTGACGCGGTAGAGCGCTCGATCCGCAGCCAGCGCAACTTCCTCGAAGGACTGGCCGGAACGCCGCGGGCCGCAGGAAGGGCCGACGCTCCCCGTCACCTTCACGGCCGTCTCGGCATCGCCTGGCCGGCCAGAGTCGGTAGTGTCCCGAGAGATGGTGTAGGAACTGGCGTCCACCTGCTTCTTCATAGCGGGTGTCGTTCGTTCACTGA
>NZ_CANLTQ010000048.1 GCF_947494025.1 uncultured Jannaschia sp. | reverse complement strand
CATCCGAACAGCATGACCCACCCGTGGCGTCATCAAGGCCACATCCCGAGGCCTGACACACGTCCGATCGAAGACCCTGCCGACGAACCGAAGATCATGCTTGCCAAACAGGGGGCATCCACACACGTCCTGACATACTCGACGCCGGCCGGCTCTAGGGGCGGGGGCATCCACCACATCAGTTCAACTGGCTTGCGAGACGCATCGTGTGCGTTTTGAAGGTGTAGAGGTTGCAGCCCTGTCGGACGATGTATTGGCCTTCGCCTGAGGTCCGCTGCAGAATTCGGACCTAGCAACGCTGATTTCCGTGCGTATCGGGATCGGCGCGTTCATGTCGCTTCGCTAGGACATTAGGAGACTGCAAAGCGACTGCGGGCCCAGGTTACAGAGTTCGGCTGGTACCCCTGCAGTCGCTAAAGCAGGTTGCGCGCGGTCGAGACATGCCAAGCACCGCCGCGTCGCGTCATGATGCCCCGCCGCCCGAGCTCGCCCGCGATCTGGCGCAGAAAGCTATGTGCGAGGCGCGGTTACAGCACTTCCCTTATTCAGGACGCACAGCAGCTTTACGAGCCTCGCTTACCCTCCGCAGAAGATCGGCGGCCGTCTATTGTGGAACATCGTAGCAGCCTCGAACGCCGAGGCCATACGAAGGAGGAGCGCCTCTTGAAAGTGATCGCCCACAAGCTGAAGACCGATCGGCAAACCCTCGGGCGAGAAGCCGCATGGTACCGCGACCGACGGGAGCGCCGTGTAACTAAATGGGATCGTGAACTGACGGCCGCGGCCGAAATCCTGCGCAGCGGCACTGAGAAGGGGCGCGGTCGTCGGCAGTGAGGGGGTCAGGAAGGCATCGACGGAATTGAAAGCGGATTTAACTTCGGCTAAAATGCTAGGACGTTCGGCGATCCGCGCTTCGTACTGCTCCTGCGTTACGGCGGCCCCGTCCGTGAGATTGGCAGTAACGATCGGCCCAAACAGTCGCTCGGCATCTGGCGTCGAGCGGAATTGATCGCCAAGGATTTGATTGAACTCATAGAGCAGGATCTCGCTGAAGAGTGCGGCGTAGTCGAGCTGTCCCTCTAGCGGGGGCACCTTGATGTCGACGATCTCGGCGCCGAGGTCAGAGAAAGTATCAGCGGCTGCACGGATTGCAGCCTCCACGGGCGGGTCGATATTGGTGAGCGAGTAGTTCTTTACGAGGCCGATACGAAGTCCAGCCACGCCGTCCTCCAAGCCGTCAGTGTAGCTTAGCCCGGGTTGAGCCAGGGCCGTGTCCGGATCCTTGGGGTCGAATCCCGCCATTACGTCGAGGAAGATTGCGAGGTCGCGAACGTTTCGGGCGAGAGGTCCAATCGTATCAAGGCTGAGTGAGCGGGGATAAACGCCATTCTTGCTGACAAGGCCGAAGGTGGGGCGGATTCCGGCGATACCAAGCCAGGAGGCAGGAACACGGATCGAGCCGCCTGTATCGGTGCCCGGTCCTCCAAGGCAGAGACCGGCAGCGATCGCTGCGCCTGTTCCGCTAGACGATCCGCCCGGACTCCGCTCCAAGTCCCAAGGGTTGTGGACATCGCCGAAGGTCGAATTCGTCCCCGAGACGCCAGCCGCGAATGCGTTCATGTTGGTCTTGCCGAGGATCACGCAACCTGCGTCCTTCAGCTTCCGGACGATCGTGGCATCGCTGTCGGACATGCGGTCGGCAAACGCTTCAGAGCCTACGGTAGTGCGGGTGCCTTCAACTTCGAAAAGGTCTTTGACTACGATGGGTATACCATGGAGCGGCCCCCGATCTAAGCCAGCTGCCAGCTCGGCATCCCGCGCTTCGGCCGTAGCGATCGCCTCCTCGTTGAGGACTGAGATGAACGCATTGAGCTTGGGCTCGAACTCCTCAATGCAATCGATGTAGGTCTCTGTCAGCTGGCGGCTCGACAGATCTCCGGACCTGAAAGCGTCGCCTGCCGCACCGACAGAGTGGGGCAAATCCCTAGCCCCCTGAGCCTTTGCCGGACGCACAAGACCGGCGGTCCCTGCGGCAAGTGCTATTGAGCTTGCGCCTGCAAGAACCTCGCGGCGGTTCAAGCTCCCAAAAGAATTGCATCTTTCCCCCAAGTCGCAACCTCCCATGCATGTCTTAAGGGAGGCTACGTCCCATAAAGACGCACGTCCATGAGTTTCGTCTTGTAAGATGGGAATGTAGCATGTTGGGTACCGCACGCCGCCGCGCTCGAGCCAGTCTTGGGTCAGCCGCAGGTCGCGTTGTTGGAAAGTTCCTGATGCGTTGAAGTGCGTTTTATAGAAGAGGCATTGTGCAAGAAGCGCCTGACGTCCGACTCGAATGCCGATGTCTGCCATCGCACAGGGCACGCTCAATAGTCCTGCCTGATTAGCATGAATAGCACGCCACCGTCCCTCAAGGGCGCGATGTCTTGTGAAGGGGATGAGCACCCTTTGAGGTCGATCAGCAGTGTTCCTCTTAACGAGAGTTCATCCTACGGGATGACCGCGACCTTTGGACTGGACTCCCAGGCGGATGGGTGGCTGCACGATCGTCTGCGATGCGCCAGCGCAAACCAGCGCGGTCCTGGCGGCATGCAAACAGGCAATCCATGAAAGCAGCGATTGGAGCGGCACGCCACCCTGCGCGGATATTCCGATAACATCCTAAGGGGATATCTTGATAACATCCGGCATGAGTAGGGGGAACATAAGGGGGAAGAGGATCGGCTCAATCAGCCTAAGCCATCTTAATAACTCAAGAAATACAAGAGTTATGGCGGACAGGAAGGGATTCGAACCCTCGAGACGGTCTCCCGCCTACGCACTTTCCAGGCGCGCGCCTTCGACCACTCGGCCACCTGTCCGCTGGCGGGTCTATGACAACGGGGTGGGGGGTCGCAAGACCGATCTTACGGGTCAGAGCTCCCCATGCTCTTTGATCCCGGTCGCCCCGATGCTACGCAGATGGCATCGCGAGGTGGAAACGAAGGAGGGGACATGCACGGCGGAACCGATAGCGAGACGGATTCAGCACGCGGTCCGCTCGCCGGCGTCCGGGTCCTCGATCTCAGCCGCATCCTTGCCGGCCCGACCTGCTCGCAGCTGCTCGGCGATCTGGGCGCAACCGTGCTCAAGGTAGAGAACCCCGCCACACGTGGCGACGACACGCGGCAATGGGGACCGCCCTATGTCAGGGACGGGTCGGAGGACACTGATCTTTCGGCCTATTTCATGTCGGCCAACCGCAACAAGCTTTCGGTCGCCATCGACATCGCCAGCGCGGCGGGCCAGGCCCAGATCCGGCGGCTCGCCGGGATGGCGGACATCCTGCTTGAGAACTTCAAGCCGGGCGGGCTGCGACGCTACGGGCTCGATTACGAAAGCCTGCGCGAGGTCAATCCGCGCCTCGTCTACGCCTCGATCAGCGGTTACGGGCAGACCGGGCCGAATGCCGCGAAGCCGGGCTACGACCTCATGGCGCAGGGGTATGGCGGGATCATGTCGCTGACCGGGGAGCCGGACGGCGCGCCCATGAAAGTCGGCGTCGGCATCGCCGATATCATGTGCGGCATGTATGCCTCGATCGGCATCCTCGCGGCGTTGCGCCACGCCGAGGCGACGGGACAGGGGCAGCAGGTGGACGTCGCCCTCGTCGATTCCCAGATCGCCTGGCTGGTCAACGAAGGCGTCAACACGCTGGTTTCCGCGGAGGAGCCGCAACGGCGCGGCAATGGACACCCGAACATCGTGCCCTACGGCGTCTACGCCACGGCCGATGGGCACGTCATCGTGGCGGTCGGCAACGACGCCCAGTTCCGGCGCTTCTGCGAGGCGTTCGGGCTCGACGCGCTGCCCGACGATGCGCGCTTCGGCACCAATCCTGCGCGAATGGCGAATCGCGTGGCACTGGCCGGATATCTCGAGCCGACGGTGCGTGCCCGAACGACGGCGGAGGTGATCGAGGTGCTGGAGGGGGCGCGCGTTCCTGTCGGACCCGTCCAGACCCTCCCGCAAGTCTTCGCCAGCGATCAGGTCGCGGCGCGGGGGATGCGGGTGAACATGCGAACGTCTGGCGCGGAGGGCGACCTTTCCCTGCCGCTCATCGGCAATCCGCTTCATTTTTCGGCGACGCCGGTGACGTATCGTCACCCACCTCCGCGCTTCGGCGCCGATACGGATGTGCTTGCACGGGACGATCCGTTCGCCGAAGACTGACGTCACGGAAGGGTTCGGACGCCTCCAGGCGAACGACAATTTTCCGCTCATTCTTGTGAGAATTTCAGGAACCCTGCTCATCTTTTCGGCCCGGCGCCCTATATGGAGCGGTATGCCGGGGATTCGGGGGAACCGTCGGATTGATAAGTGGTCGAACGTGCCATCAGATTGGCGCGATGCGGTGTATTGTGGCCGTGACCTCTTTATATTCGGCGCTTGCCCGGTCTTCGGGGCGAATCAATTGACCATTTTTCTCTTGCACGAGACCGCCGAAGGATGACCACCGCATCGCCCGAGACCGCCTACGCCAACCCGGCGCCGACGATGGCGACGGCTGCGCGGTCGATCCGCGATCCCCGGCTCGATTTCTTCCGCGGCGTGGCGATGTTCGTCATCCTGATCTCGCACACGCCCTACAACGCGTGGAGCGCCTGGATGCCGTCGCAGTTCGGCTTTTCCGACGCGACCGAGATCTTCGTTTTCTGTTCCGGGATGGCGTCGGCGATCGCTTTCGGGCGCACCTTCGACCGGCATGGCCTGGCGCTCGGCACGGCCCGGGTCGCCTTCCGCGTATGGCAGATCTACTGGGCGCATATCGCGTTGTTCCTGGTTCTGGCGACGTTTCTGGCCGGGATCGACGCGACCGGCTGGCATCCGAAGGCGATCTATGTCGGCTCCCTGAACCTCGTGCAGTTCTTTGAGGATCCGGCACCGCTGCTGATCGGCCTGATGACGCTCTCCTACGTGCCGAATTATTTCGACATCCTGCCCATGTACATGGTTCTGCTCGCGATGATGCCGGTCGTCGTGGCCCTGTCGCGGATTTCGCTGCCGCTCGTCTTCGCCCTGTCGGCGGCGATGTGGCTCCTGGCGCAAGGCGCGCTTCTCGAAGCGTTCGGCCTCGGGCATCTGCATCTGAACTTTCCGGCGGAGCCGTGGTCGGACCGTACGTGGTACTTCAATCCGTTCGGCTGGCAGCTGGTCTTCTTTACTGGATTCGCGCTGATACGCGGCTGGATCCCCGCGCCGCAAGTCCGTCCCGGGGCGATCGCGCTCACGGCCGCCTTCGTTCTGGCTTCGCTCGCGGTATCCGTGGCCGGTTTCCGCCTTTTCGACAGCGCGATCGTGAAAGGTGTCTACACTGCCGTTTCCGGCTGCACCGAAACCGGCTTCGGCGCCTGCAATCCGGTCTTCGACTGGCGCGATGGCAACCGACCGTGGTTCGACAAGTCGAGCTTCGCAATCCTTCATTACGTGCATTTCCTCGCAGTCGCCTATCTGGCCTGGGTGCTGGCGGGCACGCGGGGGCGTCGTCTGGTCGCGGAAGGCGCGGGAACGCTGTCCCGCGGCTGGAACGAGGTTGTCGCGGTCGTGATGAAGGTCGGACAACAAAGCCTGGCGGCGTTCATCGCTTCGATGATCATCGCGCGGGTGAACGGCTATCTGCTCGACGTGATCGGGCGCAACTGGGGGACTTTCGCTCTGATTAACATGACTGGCATCGGCCTACTCATTGCCTGTGCCTACGTGGCCGGCTGGTTCAAGTCGCAGCCTTGGCGGGCGAAGCCGTCGGCGGAGGCGGGGGCATGAGGCGCCGGGGCTTCCTCGCCGGCGTGTCCGGCCTCGCGATCTCCACGGCGCTCCCGCTGCGCGCCGCGCCGCCCGCGATCCTCGAGACGGAGCCGTTTGGGCCCGAAACGGTGATCGAGATGGCGCGGACGCTGGCGACGAACGAGTATCAGGCACGTGCGGAGGTGCCGCCGGAATGGCGGGATCTCACCTACGATCAATACCGCCGCATCTGGTTCGACCCGCGCAACGCCGTGTGGAGCGACACGGATTTGCCGTTCCGCATGGACCTCTTTCACCCCGGCCTTTATTTTCCGCGGCCCGTGGAGATCGACGTGGTCGCCAACGGCGAAGCCAATCGCCTGGCCTTCGATCTCGCGCTTTTCGACAAGACGGACGACGCGCCGGACCTCCCCGACGACGCCTCCATGGGGTATTCCGGCCTCCGGCTGCGCTATCGCTACCCCGAGGAGACGAACCCGCGCGAATTCGCCGTCTTCCAGGGGGCGAGCTATTTCCGCGCGATCGGCGCGGCGCAGCAATACGGGTTGTCCGCCCGCGGCCTCGCGCTGCGTACCGGTGACGCGGATGGCGAGGAGTTTCCCGAATTCATCCGGTTCTGGGTCGAGACCCCCGACACCAACGACTCGGCGGTGATTGTCCATGCGCTTCTCGACTCGCCTTCTGTTGCGGGCGCTTACCGGTTCGAGATCGAGCCCGGTCCGGCCTGTTTGATCCGGGTCGAGGCCACGCTGTTCCCCCGCGTCGATCTCGATCATGTCGGGCTCGCGCCGCTGACCTCCATGTTCCTCTACGACGAGACGAACCGGTCGCGCTTCGACGATTTCCGCCCGGCGGTCCACGATTCCGACGGGCTGCTGATCTGGAACGGCGTCGGAGAGATGCTTTGGCGCCCCCTTGCCAATCCGCGCACGCTCGGCGTGTCGGGCTTCGTCGACGACGGAATGCGTGGCTTCGGCCTGATGCAGCGCTCGCGCAGGCTTTCCGACTTCGCCGATCTGGAGGCGCATTACCAGGACCGGCCAAGCCTTTGGATCGAACCGGAGGGCGAATGGGGGCCGGGCATCGTCCGCCTCGTCGAGATCCCTTCGGACAAGGAAATCTACGACAACATCGTCGTCTATTGGCGGCCGCACGGGGCGATCCCCGCCGGATCCGAGCATCGCTACGCCTACAGCATGATCTGGGGCGACGAGCGGGCGACGGACGCGCCGATGCCGCGGGCCGACGTGGCGCGCGTTCTGCAGACCTATGTCGGGGCGAATTTCAACCGTGATGGCCAGGTGGTGGCGATCGATTACGCCGATCACCCCAGGATCGGCGACCCGCTGGAGGACATCACGGTGCGCGTGTCGGCCGACCTGATCGAGCCGTCCGAAGGCGTGCTGCAGCACAATCCCGAGACCGGAGGCACACGCCTCACCTTCGGCTTCGATCCCCAGGACAACGAGGCTCTGGAGTTCCGCGCGCAGCTCTTCCACGAGGGCGAAGCGGTCTCGGAAGTCTGGCTCTACAGATGGACCCCATCATGACCGAACCCGATCCCGGCCGGATGCCCGAGCCCCGGCCACTCGCCCATCCGCGGCAGGACCTCGCATGCCGCTTCCGCGATCGCGCCGCGCCGGCCACTGTGCGCGACGCGGACGCGGTCTTCTGGCGGCTGAGCACGTTCCTTCCCGCGGCGGCCGCGACCGTTCTTCTGCTCTGGGGCTTCCTGTCGTGGTTCGCCAACGACGGCACAACCTGGGCGGAGGCACTTCTGGCCGTGCTGATCGGGGTCGGCTTCTTCTGGATCGCGTTCAGCTTCACGACGGTGCTCGCCGGGGCCTACGCGATGTTCCGTCGCGTCGCCGCGGCCGATAAACCGGTTCGCCCGCTCGACGTCGCGCTCCTCATGCCGGTCCACGAGGAGGCGCCCTGGGACGTGTTGGGCAACGCGGCAGCCATGCTCGAACGCCTCGCCGCCGCGCCGGGGGCGCACAGCTACTCCCTCTACATCCTTTCCGACACGCGCAACGCCGATATCGCCGCGCAGGAGGAGGCCGCCTACGCGATGCTTCGCCGGCGCATGCCGGACGTGCCGATCTGGTACCGGCGGCGGCGGGTGAACACCGATCGCAAGGTCGGCAACCTTTCGCAATGGGTGGAGCATTGGGGCGGCGGGCATGATGCCATGCTCGTCCTCGACGCCGACAGCCTGATGTCCGCGCAGGCGATCCGCGAGCTGTCCGACGCGCTCGGCCGCGATCCGACCGCCGGGCTGATCCAGTCCTTCCCGCAGCTCATCGGTGCCCGCACCCTTTTCGCGCGCAGCCAGCAATTCGCCAACGCCATCTACGGCGTCGCCCTGGCCGAAGGACTGGCTCGCTGGACCGGACACGAGGGGAATTACTGGGGCCACAACGCGATCATCCGGACGCAGGCCTTCGCTGCCTCCGCGGGACTGCCGCATGTCCGGTCCTTCAGCGGCCGCGAGAATCTGATCCTCAGCCATGATTTCGTCGAAGCGGGCCTGCTGCGGCGCGCCGGATGGTCGGTCCGCTTCCTGCCGCGACTGCGCGGCAGCTACGAAGAGACCCCGCCGACGCTGATCGACCACGTGCTGCGCGACCGGCGTTGGTGCAAGGGCAACCTGCAGCATCTGGGCCTGCTCGGCACGCGCGGCTTCCATGCGCTGTCGCGGTTCCACATGTTCCACGGAGCCGTGGGCTATCTCCTGTCGCCCCTGTGGTTCCTGCTCCTCGCGCTCTGGGCCACGATCGGCGTTTCCGAGGAGCGGTCGGTGATCAATTACTTCTCTCCGGAGAATCCGCTCGTGCCGAACTGGCCGGAGATGTCGCCGATCAACCACGTCTGGCTCATGGCAACGATGTACACGCTGCTGCTTGCCCCGAAGCTCATCGGGGCCGGCGTCCTCGTGGCGTCCGGCATGCCGCTGTCGCGGCTCGGTGGGGGATGGCGTTTCACCGGTTCGCTGTTGCTGGAAATCATGGTCTCTATCGCCTACGCGCCGATCCTGATGGTGCAGCAGACGCTGGCGGTTATCGCAGCCTTTGCGGACGTGAAGTTCGACTGGACCCCGCAATCGCGCGCAGGTTCGGCGCAGAGTTGGCCGACGCTGCTGCGCTTCCATGCCTGCGAGACGGTGATCGGCCTGCTGCTTCTTGTCGGCATGCTGGCGGGGTTCGTGTCCTACTGGCTCGTCCCGATCATGGCGAGCCTGCTACTGGCCGCGCCGTTGTCGCGTCTGTCCGCCGTGCCGGTCTTCGGCACCATGGCAACGCCGCAAGAGGTTCGCGCCCCGCTCGTCGCCAAGCGGGCCGCGCGCTGGCGGGCGGAGCTGCGCGCGGCCGTCGCCCCAACCCCTGCGGAATAGGCCAGCCGCAGGGGGAGGTCCCGCTTTGCGAGGAGCGCTTCGGTCGCCGATCGTGTTGCCACGATGACGTCGTCCGACCCACACGGCGGACACATTGGCGCCATTTCATGCTCGCCTCTCATGCCAACCGTCGTCGTGCGGGCTCTGTCCGGTTCGGCATGGGAAGCAGGAACGAGGATGTAGTTGCGGCGCAGCGCAGGAGGCGAGGGGATATTCGCTGCCCGCCAAGGTCGACGGCACCACCTCCCTGATCGGCACGCATAGGGAGAAGGCAATCTACCTGCTCTTTTCCCCCGCCGAACAGAGCTTCGCAGTAAGCATCCGGGCTCGCTGCCCTGACGTCGTCCGCTGAGCATCGATAGTGTCCACTATGAGATAATGGACACTATCGGGGTTACGGTTTGTCGAAGCGGCGCAGGATCTGGAGCGACGACGAGAAGCGTGCGATCTGCGGACAGACGCGGGTGGCGGGCGTGTCGGTCAGCCAGGTCGCGCGGCGCTACGACGTCAATGCGAACCTGGTCTTCACGTGGCTGCGCGATGCACGATTTGCCGCTGTCGGCACCGTAGCCGACGAGCCCGCGGTCGAGCCGCATGGTTTCCTGCCGGTTCAGATCGTCGATCGGCCACCAGGCGAGGATCTGGCGTCAGTGTGCGATCCGACGCCCGCTTCCGGCACGATGGAGATCGACGTTGCGGGCGGTCACCGGCTGCGGATCGTGGGCACCTACGACCCCGAGGCGTGCGGCGGCGCGCTGCGCCGTCTGGGCGAGGACGTAACCGAGGAGCTGGAGTATGTGCCCAGCCGGTTCATCGTGAACCGGATCGTGCGGCCGCGCTTCGTCTGCTCGGGCTGTGAGGCCTTCACGCAGGCGGTGCTGCCGTCCCGCCCCATCGAGCGCGGTCGTCCCGGACCCGGCCTGCTGGCGCACGTGCTGGTCAACAAATACGCCGACCACCCGCCACTCTACCGGCAGAGCCAGATCTTCGAACGCGACGGGCTCGATCTCGACCGTTCGACGCTGGCGGACTGGGTCGGCAAATCGACGGCGTTGCTGGAGCCGCTGGCGGACGCGATCGGTCGGCACGTGCTGGCCGGACAGGCGATCTTCGCAGACGATGGTGAACCAGTCCCATGCCCTTTCCGGGGCGGCGATCATGCACTGCTTGTTCCAAAGCATCGAGAACGAAGCCTGCATGCGTTGAGGTGCTGACGCGCCAACCGACGATCTTGCGGGCATAGGCGTCGATGACGAAGGGTGGAGGGGACCGTGGCCCCGGCGGGGCCGCGTAAGCCCCGGAACGAGACGAACCCCTTCCAGGTGGCGACGCAGGTGAAATCGCTGACCCAGAGCATGTTCGGCGCGGGCACTCGGAACTGGCGGTTCACCTTGTCCAGCGGGCATGGCGCCTTCTTGTCCGGGATCGTCGTTCGGTGCGGCTTGCCGCGAATGATGCCCTGGATGCCCATATCCCTCATCAGCCGTGCTACCGTGCAACGAGCGACGTCGAACCCTTCACGGACGAGCTGCCGCCAGACCTTGCGGACGCCGTAGACCCGCCAGTTCTCCTCGAAAACGCGCCGGATCTCGGGTCGCAGGGCGACATCACGGCGGGCACGGTCCGACAGACGCGTCGGATCGACCCGCTTCGCCAGACGCTCGTAGTAGGTGGAGGGGGCGATCGGCAGCACCGCACAGATCGGCTCGACCCCGTGCGCATCCCTGTGCGCGTCAATGAACCCCACCATCACTTCGACCGGCGGTCGAGCTCCGCCATCGCAAAATATGCCGACGCCTTGCGCAGGATCTCGTTCGCCTGGCGAAGCTCTCGGTTCTCGCGTTCCAGCGCCTTCATCTTCTCTGTCATCTCGGCGGGGATGCCTGCGCGCCTGCCGCTGTCGATCTCGGCCTTCTTGACCCAGTCGTTCAGCGTGTTCGCCGAGCAACCGATCTTCGCGGCAATCGACATGATCGCCTGCCAGCGGAACCCGTGCTGGCCCGCGCCGTCGAGAACCATCCGCACGGCGCGCTCGCGCACCTCGGGAGAAAACTTGTTCGTGGTCTTGTTCATGATGCTCCATCCTACTCAAGAGTTGGAGCCTCCTGTCTTCTTCGGATCGTCTATGCCGGTGATGCGGACGGCATCCCGAGAGCCTCCGGGGTGATCGAGC
>NZ_CANLTQ010000047.1 GCF_947494025.1 uncultured Jannaschia sp. | reverse complement strand
CGCGCGAACATGCGCAATCCGCGTGGCCGCTCCCAAAATAAACCGGGAGCTGGGAAATGCATAAGACAAGAGGGGGCGGTGACGCTGCCGATCTCCTCGCCGGCGGGGATCTGGCTGAGCAGATCGGGCAAGACCGGTGCATCGCCGATGTGGCTCCCGGTGATCTCGACGGCTCGGACCTCCAGCGTCTGCTCGCCGATCCCGAGGTGGATCTTGCGCCAGACCCGCCGCTCGGGGCCGCCGTGCTTGCGGGCGTGCCACTCGCCTTCGCCCTCGACCTTGATCCCGGTGCTGTCCACTGCCCGGCAGGGCATTGCGCAGCAATGTCCCGAAAGGGGATCAGCAGATGCAGCGGACCATTGGAGCCGCGATACGGGATGTTCACGGCCAAGGTCTTCTGGCGACGCGACAGCGTGCTGAAATCAGGCACCGTCCAGTTCAGGCCGACCAGCCGAAACAGGCTCTCGACGAAGCCGGCCGTCTGTCGCAAGGCCATGCCGAACAGCACCTTCATCGAAAGGCAGGTCTGGATGACGGCATCGCTGGAGCTTCGCTGGCGGCCGCGCCTGCCTGTCGGCACGGCATCCCAGCTCATCGCGGGATCGAACCAGATCGTCCGCGAGCCCCGGCGCTTGAGCGCTTCATTGTAGGCTGGCCAGTCCCTGGTCCTGTAGGTCGGAAGGGTCGGCCTGCTCATGAATCACATCTAACACGCTGTATTAAAGAGATTGATCCCTCACGCAATTTGTGCAACATGTATAACCGCCCCATGCGCAAGAGGGATCTTCGGAGCTTCGTCTGACGCGCTATCGGGTGCTGACATGTATCCGGCCTCATAGTGCGGCCGTTCGTGCCGCGGGCCCGTGTGGTGGTCGAGGGTCGGGTCCAGATCAAAGCCGCGTGCTCGGAGGCACTTTGTTGCACCCTGGGTGTCCCGACCCCGTCTCACGACTGCTGCGCCATACGTCTCCTTGTCCTCTTACGCTCCGACGTCCCCGGATCGCGGTCGGACTACGCCGCCGCGACCGGAGCCTTGTAGACGCCGCCCCGGGCCATGAGCGCCCAGACGATCCGCGCCATCTTGTTCGCGAGTGCCACCCGCACCAGCATTCCCGGCTTGCGTGCGAGGAGCCCGCCGAGCCAGGTGCCGGCCTGCGCCATCGGGTTCGTGCGCCGCTTGATCACGACGCTGTTGGCGCCGAGGATCAGCAGTCGCCTGAGCGAGCGCTCTCCCATCCTGGTCGTCGCGCCCAGCCTCTGCTTACCTCCCGTCGAGTGCTGTCTCGGTGTCAGGCCGAGCCAAGCGGCAAAGTCGCGCGCCCGCCGGAAGTGCTCCGGCGGCGGGGCGAGGGTGGCCAGCGCAGTGGCGATCAGCGGCCCGATGCCGGGGATCGTCATCAGCCGTCGCGCGACCTCGTCCTCGCGCGCCCGGCGGGCGATCTCCGCATCGAGCCCGGCGATCCGCTCGTCGAGATGGCGCAGGCCGTCCACGAGGACCTGCAACGTCGCCCGCGCCGCAGACGGCAAGGCATCGTCGTCTGCCTCGACCAGCTCGGTCAGGCGGCGGGCGTTCCACGCCCCCTGGGGCACGACCTCGCCAAACTCGGTCAGGTGGCCACGCAGCGCGTTGATCGTCTGCGTGCGCTGCCGGATCAGCAACTCGCGCACCCGGAACACCGCCGTTGCACCCTGCTTCTCCTCGCTCTTCACTGGCACGAAGCGCATGTTCGGCCGCTGCGCCGCTTCGCAGATCGCCTCCGCATCCGCCGCGTCGTTCTTTTGCCTGCGCACGAACGGCTTGACGTAGGCCGGCGGGATCAGCCGCACCTCGTGGCCCAGCTTGCCGATCTCCCGGCCCCAAAAGTGCGCTCCGCCGCACGCCTCCATCGCCACCGCGCATCGCGGCATGGCCGCCAAAACCTCGAGGACCTGTCCCCGCCGCAGCTTCCGACGCAGCACCGCCCGGCCGGCCCCGTCCGCCCCGTGCAGTTGGAACACGTTCTTCGCCAGATCGAGCCCGACCGTGGTAATCTCCGACATGACCGTCCTCCTCGTGGATCGTTGATGACCCACCTTGGCACACCAGATGCCGTCGGGGGGCGGTCACACCATCAAAGCCCTTCCTTTCGACGGATGTACACGAGTTCGTTAATAAATCATCACCGAAAGAAACTTTTCTTCCAGGCATGCGTGACTGCTTGCGCGATACATTCAATAGCCACAGGAGCTCGAAATGATCCTTCGCACAACCTTGACCGCAGTGGCGGCGCTTTCCATCGCTGGATCAGCGTCCGCGACCACCTTCTCGTATGATCTCGTTCTAAATCCGCTGAACAATTCCGGCGTAACAGGCAGCGGCAGCTTCGTAATTGACACCACCGCAAACACACTGACTGCCAATGTCCGCGCCAGCGGTCTTGAGCCGAACATGATGCATGAGCAGCATATCCATGGGCGGTCGGAGAACGGATCACCAATTGATTCCAACTCGCCTGACCTATCCGACGATGCGGATGGGGATGGCTTTGTGGAACTGGCCGAGGGGCAGACGCAGTATGGCCCCATCCTGGTCGAACTCGAAGATACGATGGGCAACTATCCAACCGCCCCAGACGGGTCGTTCGACTTCTCGCGCATCTTCGACTTAGCCGACGAAGAAACGTTCGCAGGCGATTTCGGTATTACGGATCTCTTGGGTTCCGGTGACCGACCAGCGCTTGAACTCCGAGAAGTCGTCATTCATGGACTCACTCTTGAGGAGGGCCAGGGTGCCAACGGCGGCGAGGCCGACGGCACTGCCGGTTACAAAGGCTTCCTGCCCGTAGCCTCCGGCGAGATTACCGTCGCCGAGAGTCTCTCCCCGGCCCCGGTCCCACTGCCAGCCGCGGGCTGGCTGATGCTTGCCGGTTTCGGCGGTCTCGGCGCCTTGCGTGCACGACGCAAGTCCGCCAAGACCTGAGAAAATCGGGCCCGTCACAACGGGAGTTTAGAGGCAAGAAAGGCCCCGCCTAACAGCGGGGTCTACTTCGGATGCCGGCATTCTCAGCACTGCATGCGCAAAGGGGCTCGTCACTTCGCATCACGGGTCGTTTTCAAAAGCTCTCGTACTCGTACCACAATCGTGAGTATGAGAAGTGAAGCTCCCGTGCCAGCCTTCGAGTTAGAGTAACACGAACCGATGCGGAGAAATATCATGCGAATGACAGCGATCAATTACACGGGCCGGAGCACCTTGGTGGGCATGGTCGGCCTGGCCGGACTTGTTCTGACCTCCACCGTCGCGCTTGCCCAGGAGAGTGCAGAAACAGGCCGAACGGTCGACCTCATGGCCGCTGACCGAAGCGGGGTACCCGAGAGCATCGCGCCCGGCGAATGGTCCCAGGCGAGCGGCGAAGCTACCGTCACGGCTTCCGAGAACGGAGAAGCCACGATCGAGGTGACGGCTGAGAACCTCGTATCCGAGGGGGTCTACACGATCTGGTGGGTGACACTCCAGACGATCGGCATGGATATGGGGCCGGGCGGCGGTACGCCGGGCAACGAGTTCACTGCCGATGCCCAGGGAAACGCCTCCACGACGATCACGGTCCCGCAGGACAATACCTACGAGATGATGGTCGTGGCTTATCATGCAGACGGGCAAA
Source organism: uncultured Jannaschia sp. (assembly GCF_947494025.1). Taxonomy (GTDB): domain Bacteria; phylum Pseudomonadota; class Alphaproteobacteria; order Rhodobacterales; family Rhodobacteraceae; genus Jannaschia. The sequence continues at coordinate 8,227 of NZ_CANLTQ010000047.1, read as the reverse complement.
CCCATGGCGAAGAACCGGGTGAAATGGGCGAGGTGACCTTCGAGCACCTGATGGGCTCTTGGCCCGGTCCGGTCGGCAAAATGGACGACATGTAGGCTCTGTTGCATGGATCGAGTGAAGGTCAGCGCGTCCCCTTGCCCCTGGGACGGTCAGCCAATGGGCTGCGTGATAGGGATGCCGAGGGCGGTGTGGCCCGCCCCTATCGGGTGGTCCGGTTTCAGTCTTAGTGCATGACGGGTCTAGGCGCCATTGCCGTTGCCTGGGGCGGGGGTGATCCGCCATTGAGATATGCGCGAAAGTTGGTGACGCGTGATCAGGCGGCTGCTTGAAAGTGGCGGACGCCGTCGCGGAACTCAACCCCGCTGATGACTTCCGGCAGGCGGTTCCGGCCGTCGAGTTTCCTCCATTTCTTCTGCGCCGACATCATCAGCTTGAAGGCCATCGCGAGCCCGGTCTTTCGGCGTAGGCACCCTTTGGTGCGCTTGGTTCTGTGCCGGACGGTGGCGAAGGTGCTCTCGATCGGGTTCGACGTACGGACGTGTTTCCAGTGTTCGGCGGGGAAGTCGTAGAAGCTCAGCAACGCGTCCCGGTCCCGGACCAGCTTGCCCACGGCCTTGTCCCACTTCACGCCGTAAGCATCGACGAAGAAGTCGAACGCAATCGTGGCGGCGGCACGGGTCTCGGCCTGCCAGATGTCGTGCAGATGCGTCTTGGCCTTCGGCTGCACCGATTTCGGCAGCGCGTTAAGCACGTTCATGGTCTTATGGAGCCAGCAGCGTTGTTCGCGCGTCGTGGCGAACACCTCGCGCAGGGCCGTCCAGAACCCGAGCGCGCCGTCGCCGATGGCCAGCTTCGGATCCTGCTTCAGGCCGCGCCGCTTGAGATCGAGCAGCACCTCGCGCCAGCTCTGAGCGCTCTCACGAACGCCGTCCCTTGCCCGGCAGTGCATTGCCGTAGGCAATGTCACGAGAGGGGTCAGGGCCAGCAGTTCCTTGCGGCCGTATTCGTCCGCACCGACAACCACCAGAACGCATTGCTTCTCCTCGGCCATGCGCGGCTTGAAGTAGACGCCGTCCGCCCAGACGTAGAGGAACCGGCGCGCGCCGAGGTCGTGCGTCTGCCAGGCCTCGTAGTCCGCCCACCAATCGACCTTCAGCCGCGTGATAGTCTTGGCTGAGAGGCCCTTTGCGTTCGGACCCAGCAGGGCCGCCAGCGCCTCGCTGAAATCGCCGGTGGACACGCCCTTGAGGTGGAGCCAAGGCAGCAGCTCCTCGACCGACTTCGCCCGGCGCAGGTAGCGCGGCAGGATGCTGGACATGAACGCGATCTTGTCCGTGCCCGGCGTGCGATCGCGCACCCGCGGGACCCTGACCGGGACCGGGCCGATCCCGGTCATCACCTCGCGCTCGGGCAGATGACCATGGCGGACCAGCCGGGCGCGACCATCCTCGAGCTTGTCGCCGGCGAAAGCGTCCAGCAGCGTGGCCAACTCCGCTTCGATTGCCTGCTCGATCAGCTTGCGCGCGCCATAGCGTAGGACGTTGGTGAATGGATCGGAGCCAAATCCCGATGGATCGGGCAGCTCCGTGATGGTATCGTGTGACATGTGGCATATCCCTTTCTCGGCTGAGAATTGACGGCGTCTGAACACCGCCATGATATGCCGCCCCTCAGGGCATCACCAACTTTCGCGCGTTTCTTAGCGAGTAGCCGAAGAGCGACTGAACATCGTTCGCCCAGATATTGAAGATCGCGAACCACCCCCAGGTCTTCTCGTTCGCGCCTACCGGATTGAGGGTATTACCCTCCGGATCGAGCGTGCTATCATGTCGTAACTGTGGTTCGTTCGAAGACGTCATGCAGGCATTCCACGCATCCTCTTCAGAGGCATGTTCAGGTGACGTTTCGCCATTGCGGCCGTCAAGGAATCTATAAGCGCCTTGATCGACCGCATGGGTCAAGCGGGGAACCGCCGCATGGGCCAGCTCCAAGCGCGGGCCGGCTACCTATTCATGTTTTCTACTTGTTCTGGTAGCCAAGTGGACACCTCCGGAAACCTCGGTCTGCCAAAACCAGGGCTATGTATTTCAGGCGCTTGGAAGCCATCGAATCTTGGAATTATAGGTTTCCGGAGGTGTCCAAGTTCGGACTGTCATTTGCTTGATGCTGGCAGCTGATCCGTGATCCGATCAAAAAATACATAAAAATTCTTACTAGTTACAAAGTTCTGAAAAAATTCCTGTTGATGATCATGCTCTTACCACCAGACCTCAACGCGGACTGCTCCGCTCTCCTCTGCGGCGACAATATCGGCGTAGCGCGCACGTAGTGCTGCTTCGACAGCGGTCGTCGAACTATTGCCGCCACGCAGCCAAGCGACGAGCGGAGGCGCGCTACGAAGCGTAGCTATCTCCGCCAGGTCGACGTCGCGGGTAGCGATCGCGAAACCTTCTTGGGCCGCATGCTCCCAAACGTCCGTATCGGAGGCGCGATCCAGATCAACTAGACGGACTTGAGTTGACCCCGGGAAAAGGTCGGCCAGCCGCAGTGGAAGACGGTGGCTGAGATTTTGATCGATCAGAAGCTTCACGGCGAAGGAAGCGTACCGGGTCCCGTCACTCCGCCGCGACGGTCGTGGTGCGCTCGCGCTCCGCAGCAAAGGCCAACGCAGCGCGGATGTCCGCCTCGGTCAGTTCGGGAAAGTCCTCGAGGATCTCTGCGACGCTCATCCCCGAGGCTAGCCAGCCCAGCACATCGCCCACGGTGATACGCATGCCGCGGATTACGGGACGTCCGCCACGAAGACCCGGCACCATCGTGACGATCCCGGCCCATAGGGGCTGCTGTGGCTTCGATGAAGACGGCATTGTCATATAAGGAAGATAGCGCGCGGCAGGGTCTCTGGAAAGTAGGTGTCTGTCGTCCTGCCTGCACGCCACGGTCGGTTATGTTATGGTCGCGGTTCGATGAATATAGAAAACGAAATAAGATCGTCTATTGCATTACAGAGATTTAAGAGCGCGGCGAAAGGTATGTCATTTGGGGGTTTCGTTTGTTCCATATCGAAACGATACCTCCATCGTGTATATTCTTTATCTATACCACTAATCAGTGTCTCCGGCGTTCTTTCATTAATTTTGTTTGTCTGATTTTGCCCATCATTTAAAAATATACTAGTAGTATTGACCGGGCTTAGCTGGGATTTTCTTTCCTCATAACGCCTTTTTATATCTAGCCGTGTTGGCTCAACTATCCCTCTATACGTTTCTGTAAGATTGTGGACAGTTTCAAATTCTCTGCCCTCAATTATAACCAATGTCTTAACGTATATCTCTATAGCAAATAATAGGTTAGTAGAAAGTGCTACAATCTTTCCGTGAGTGTCTAATACTATATCGGGTGTAAGTAATCTACCAAACGACTTATGCGGAACTGAAAAATAGTCTGCAAGTGCAGCGGATACATCTCTATGCGCCCGCGCAGCACTCACGGATGCTACAGGGTTCCAACGGCTATTATATACATACCTAATACGATATGGAGCCAAATCTAATTCCTTTCACAACCCTGCCGTGAAACCGTCAACCGGGACCGCTATGGCCGTTTTGTGGCACGCTGCGCGGTCAACGGATCGGATCTAGCGGGCGAGCTGGTGCGGCAAGGCTGGGCGCTCGATTGGTCGCGCTACTCGAAAAGGGCCTACGCCGCGCAACAGGATGAAGCGGAGACGGCCGGACGCGGCATCTGGTCGGGGTTTTTCGTGGTGCCGTGGCAATGGCGGGCGGATCGTTAGGGCTTCGCCTGGTCGAAGTGGAACGTAGACCAAGCGAGGTGGGGCGGATCGGTAGCAAGGCCGGGAAGCCCGGAAACCCCACATATTGGAGGGCTTCCCAGCCTTGCGGATAGGGTCGAAAAATCGCACCGGTAATGGTGAGTATGTATTTTAAGGGTGTTGATTCGCGTTCGTGAACTCAAGGACGATGAGCCATCGGTTAGCCTTTCCCTACCACTTGCACTGCTGCTACTTCGCCACTTCGCCAAGAGAGGCGACGTCACGTAGCAAACTCCTCGACCTCGGCGGCCTGCTGGTCCGACAGCCCAAGCCGCTGACGGAGGTCGGACAGGTAAGCCCTGTTCGGGGCCGTCTCGCCGTCGACCGCTGCGCGGGACGCCAGATAGAATTGTTCGGCCGTCTCTTCGTCATTCACTTCGGCGAGCAACTCGTCGAGGGGCTTCGGATTCGCGATCTCGCGTTCCATGACACGACGGTCCTCCTCGTCAGCGCCGGCCTCCTCGACTTCCTGCATGATCCGCTGCCGTTCTTCGGTCGACATCGCGCCATCCGAATAGGCGGCGGCAACCATCGCCCGGATGAGCAGAAGCGCGGTCTGGTCGCTGAAGCTTTCGGCCGCCCGCTTGTCTTCCCGCAGATCCTCTTCCTCGCCACCGACCGTTGCGCCGGCTCCGCTGCGGCCCGCCTCCGGGTTGCCGGTCAGGCGGTCTGCCACGTCCTGAATCATCCCGGATATTCCGCCATTGGAACTTGCTGACCGGCCTGCGGCCCCGGCGCTTCCGCCGGTCCGGCTCTGCTGGTCCTGATAGGCGCGGTAAGCCATGTATCCGAGCGCGGCGAGACCCATTTTGCCACCCATCGTCGGTCGCCGCCGATAGCCGAGGCCGCCAAGCATCGCCGAGGTTCCGAGCGATCCCCGTCGCCGTCCGCGCCCCGCCATGCGGCTGACAAGCATCGTTCCGAGTATACGCTTGAGGCTCATGCTGGCTCTCCTCGCCTACACCGCGCACAACGCTCCCATGTGCGAAGCGTTCCGCACATGGGGGAGGAACGAAACCTGCATCGAGCGAGCACCTGCCAGAACCCAGCAGCGAGGTTACCGGAGAGACCGGTGCTGCTTGAACGCGACTGTCGGTTCAAGCCTCGGGACGGACAGGACGGGACACGCCGTCCTTGTCGAGGGCAACGAAAGTGAAGGATGCCTCGGTGACTTTCTCGGTCTCATCGCCGTCACGGCAGCGGCGCCAGGCCTCGACGTGAATCTTCATCGACGTTCGGCCAACGGAGAGGAGCCTGGCGTAGAGCGAGACCTCGTCGCCCACCTTGACCGCCCGGTGGAACTTCATTGCGTCGACAGCGATCGTGGCAGCGCGGCCGCGGGCCGTCAGCGCGGCGAGGTTGCCTGCCGCGAGGTCCATCTGGCTCATCAGCCATCCGCCGAAGATGTCGCCTGACGGATTGGTATCGGCGGGCATTGCGATCGTGCGGATCGCCGGGGCGCCGCGGGGATGCTCGGGATGTTTCTCCATAGGTCACGTACCCGCAGGTCACGACAGGAGTTCCCGGCCCCTGCCACGGCTCTGCGAACTTCCATAATCCGCCGTCATGATTATTCATCTCCGACGATGGTGTCCTTGAGCAGTGACCCCGCCAGATGTATATGTATAAACATATGCAACCTTGCGAGGTAAGTCGCCATGTCGCAGCAGCAGTCATCGTCGCGTGAAGCAAAGCTTTTTCGCAACAACAAGAGTCAGGCCGTTCGCATCCCGGCCGATTTCGAGCTACCTGGCACCTCGGTGATGATCCACCGGGACGGTGACCGGCTGGTGATCGAGCCTGTGCGACGGAAGAACCTACTCGAAGTGCTGGCCGGGCTGGATCCGCTCGCGCCGCATGACGCGTTCCCCGACATCGACGACGATCTGCTGCCGATGAGAGACATCGACTTGTGAGCGGACTTTACATGCTGGACACGAACATCGTGTCCGAGTTGGCTCGCAATCCCCAAGGGCGCGTCTCGGAGCATATTGCCAAGGTAGGTCCAGATTCGATCTGCGTCAGCATCGTTGTCGCGGCGGAGCTGCGCTTCGGCTGTGCGAAGAAAGGGTCTGCGAGGCTGACGGCCCAGATCGAGGCGATACTGGAAAGTATGCCGGTACTCGCACTCGACGTGGCTGCCGATGCGGAGTACGGCCGCATCCGCAACGAGCTGGAATCCGCAGGAACGCCCATCGGACCCAATGACATGCTGATTGCCGCCCATGCCCTCGCTTCGGGAGCAATCGTTGTGACGGCGAACATCGGAGAATTTGACCGGGTTCAGGGGCTTAGCGTCGAGAATTGGATCGATTGAACCGATAACGGCCCGTTTTAGAACGATCCAGACTGCTTCTGTTCAGCCAATAGCTTGACTGCTCCAAAACCCCCGTTCAAAACACGGATCGTTTTGGAAGGTTTGTGGGAGGGCAGCGGTGATCATCGGCTATGCGCGGGTGTCGACCGAATGTCAGAGCCTTGAAGCACAGCTTGCCGCGCTCGAGGCTGCCGGGGTCGAAAAGGTCTTTTCGGAGAAGATCTCCGGATCGAAGCGCGCCCGCCCCGCGCTCGACAAACTGATTGAGCAGTTGCGGGAGGGTGATATCGTCACGGTTACGAAGTACGACCGCCTTTCACGGTCGTTGCAGGACCTCTTGGCCATAGTCGAGGCGATCCGCGCGAAGGGCGCGGGCTTCCGGTCCCTGGCCGAGGACATCGACACAACGACCTCAGCGGGACGGCTCGTCTTCCATGTCTTCGCCTCGATCGCCCAGTTCGAGCGTGAACGGATTTCCGAGCGGACCCGTGAAGGGCTGGCCGCGGCGCGAAAGGCCGGCCGAATCGGTGGGCGCCCCCCTGCCCTGTCGCATCACCAACGCGAGGAAGTCCGGCGTCTGCGCGACGAGGAGGGTCGGCGGATCGCCGAGATCGCCCGGCTCTTCGATGTCAGCCCGAACACCGTCCGGCGGGCGTAGCGATCATCACAAGCGGGCTCTGACGCGTCTGTCAGGGTTCGAGTCGGATGACGAAGCGCGGCGGGTGCGCGTCCCGTCGTTCGAACCCGAGCGACGTGTAGAACGCCTGAGCGTCATAATTGTCCGGGTGGGTTCCGACAGCCAGGTACCGGCACGACATCGCGTTCGCCTCGATCCTGCAGGCTTCGACAAGGCTTCGCCCCACGCCCCGACCGCGGAACTCCGTTGCCGTGAAAAGATGGTGCATGTCCATTCCCCGCGCTCCGAACTGAAGCTGGATCAATCCGCACATCGCGGCGTAGCCGACGAGCTTTTCGTCCGTCTCGGCGACGAGGACGGTAATCCAAGGCCTTTCGCCGGCCAGATCACGCAGGAGATCATCCTGCGTAAGGGTCGCGGTATCGCCATGATGCGTTGCCAGCCGGCCGACCATCTCGACGATCCGGGGCGCGTCCGCCGGACAGGCGCGCCGCACCGATCCGAAAGCAGTCGCTAGGGGAAGAGAGCGTGGTTCCATGCAAGGCTCCGATCCCGCCGCCGGCGCCAGAGCCTGTGCCGCCATACGGCGGCAACATGTTGTAAGGTCACCGCGCTCGGATGAGGCGGCTGCGGTAGGTTACAATAGCGGCGGTGTTACAGATCATGGGCGTCCATTCGGAGAACTAACGGGATCTGTCAACGAGAGCTTCGTCCCGCGGGACCGGTATTCGGACGGCCCGCGACGGCCAGAGGTTTCGGGCCCGTCATTCCCGCCATATCAGTGTTCACCCCTCCGTCGGCTGCAGGCATACCCCGGCTATGACCCTCAGGCTGGCCCAGGTATCGGACGCATCGAGCATCGCCGCCCTCTCGATCGAGGTTTGGATCGGCACTTACCTGAAGCGCGGCGTCAATGCCTTCTTCGCGGACTACGCCCTGGGTGAGTTCACCCCGGCCAAAGCCGCGCAGCTCATCGCCGACCCCACGCAGTGGCGATGTTGCGCAAAGCAGCCGCGGGCATGACTTCTCCCTTTCCCGCCTTTCTTCAGCGGATGGCTTTGATCTCGGCCCTGCCGAGGGCCGAGAAGCGGTTCATGATGGCAATGCGGATCTGGATTTCGGCAGTTTGGCGGTCGGGGTCTCGTGACATGATCCTCTCGTTGAAGAGCTTCAGGCAGTTCATCAAAGCCTCGACCCGACTTCGGACGTGATAGCCGGTCCACTTCCTCCAGAGCGTCCGGCCCAGGTGCCGGGTCGCCCGCAGGATCTCGTTTCGCGCGACGGCAGCGGGGCAGTCTTCTTTCCAGGCGCGACCGTTGCGACGGATCGGTATGACCGCTTCGGCGCCTCGATCGATGATGGCGCCATGACAACGGCGCGTATCGTAAGCGCCATCTGCGGTGACCGTGCCGATCGTCTCCTCCGGCGGGATCTGCGTCAG
>NZ_CANLTQ010000046.1 GCF_947494025.1 uncultured Jannaschia sp. | reverse complement strand
CATCGGCGATGCGCGGATGCCGCCCGAGCTGCTGTCGCAGATTTCCGAGGGCGAGCCGGTCGCCTCCGTCACCGCCCTTTCGGGATCATGCTTCGCATGACCCTGCCGGGCAGTGGACGGTGCCTGTGACGGGCGGGCCTGCCGCGATGCCATCGCAGACCGGGGTGCCGACGCGATCATCGCGCCACGCCGCAACGCCAGGCCCTGGAAGAAGGACAGCCCCGGTGCGGCAGGCAGAAACGAGGCGCTGCGTGCCATCAAGCGGCTCGGCCGGACGATCGGGCGCAAGTGGAGCGGATACCATGCGGCATCGAAACCAGGATGAACTGCATGAAGCTCCTGGGTCAGAGGCTCGCCGCACGCGACTTCGACCGCCAGACCGCCGAGCTTCAGATCCGCAGCGCCATCCTCGATCGCTTCACCGCCTTCGGCATCCCCGTCACGCAGCCTGTCGGCTAACCACCAACGGGGAAGGGAAGGGGAAGGGGAAGTCCGGCCTTCACAAGCTTCGTGCAACAAGGCTCCGAGCTCCAAGTCCGCATCGCGATCCTCAACCGCTTCACAGCGATCGGCATCCCCGTCACGAAGCCCGTCGGCTGACATCAAAAGGGAATGGGGGAAGTCAGTCCGTCAAACGATTTGCGCAACAGTGCCCTTCATCCCCAATCCGATCCACCAAATGTCGGGGCTGAACAGCCAGGTCAGCTTCGCAGTCGCATGTCATTAATCTGGCGGCCCGGCCACGAAAAGGCATCGAACCAAAGCGGATCGTTTCGATATGTCAAGTTTGGCGCACGCTCTCCGGCAATGCTCTCGAACTGTGTGGGCACTTATTCCGAGCTTCCGAGCAATTTCCTTGTCCGTAAGACCATCCGCGATCATGCAGCCCACCTTAAGTTCCCGCTGTGTTAGGCGCTGCGCGACCGATCTTTTCGGCACGCTTCTCCCGCTGGCAATGCTGGAGAAAAGAACATATACTTCGTCGCGGACAAAAATACGTCCGGCAACATGTTCCTGTAGGTGCAGCGTGGCGATATAATTCTGATCAGCTTCTGCCCAAACATCCTGGCGGATCGCGAGAATCCGATTCCCGGCGAAATTGAACTCAATGGGAAAGTCTAGTTTTGCCAATCGTACTGAAAATGGGGGTTCCCCGGTCGTTGATGCGGCAAGCGCCGCGTCTAATTTTTGGCCTGATACGGTCATGGTGCTACCGCGGCCCGGCGCGCGACGACATGTAGCCAGTCGTCACCGCCGTTCGGCTCAGCGGCGCGTATATCCAGAATGGCGAACCCTGTCTCACCAAGGGCTTTTTCGATGAAAGCTCGGCTGTGCCACCGCTGCCGGTGCAGTTCCATCAAGCGCGGTACCTTCGGATCCCGGTGCGCGAACTCAATCGCAACGGCGCTGCCTCGACCTTCCGGGTCGATCCGAACACGCCACTTGGATAAGATGGGGCCAATCCGAACGCATTGCGTGCCGCTTATCGCTCCCCTGTTGGCACCTTTCGGAATGAAATCGAATAGAAGCGTTCCTTCTGGTCGCAGACAGGTCGCAAAGCTTCTGAAGGCATGGAGGACGTCGCGTTTCGTGGACAGGTAGTTGATCGTGTCGAAAGTCGAGATCACCGTCGAGACCGGTGGTTTGATCCGGAGGGCGCGCATATCCCCGTGCTGCAATTCCACATCGGTGCCCTTGAGCCGGCGTTCCGCCAGTCGCAGCATCGCTCGCGAGAGGTCTACGCCCACAAGTCGGCCTTTGAACCGCGATAGATATCTCAGGACGCGCCCCGTCCCGCAGCCTATGTCGGCGATGCTGTCCACTTCCACGTTGAACAGCTTTCGGCTTTCTGCGAATGTGTCGAGTAGACTAGGCAACACGGCTTCACCCATCGCTTTGTCATAAATCGCAGCAAAAGCAGAATAGGCAGGTGCACGATGCAGGACTTTAGTCCCAATACTGTCAAACTCTCCGAATGTGTTCTCTTTTAGATCGCCTTGGACGAATTGGGTGCTACCCGATGAACTGAAACTGCCGCCTGATGATAACACGGGTTCGCCTTCGACGCGCGGTAATTTTCCCGAACCGTCTAAGCTACTCACGATTTCGCTCCTCTATTCGCGACGGGGGCGCCGAAGCGGCCCGCGTCCCTGTTTCGCCGCATGGGCCGCTGCGATCAGGCCGGGTGTGAGGCGCACGCCGGCATTGAAATGGCTTGGCGGCGCAAACGGTGCACCCGGTCGGCAGCCCCAAGGACCCTGCGCCGACACGGTTGGGCCGCGCGTGTGGACCCCGATGACGCCCGGACTTCCATCGGCTCGGCTGACCCAGATCGGCGCACCAGACTGGCCTGGGCAGGTGTCCACGCTATAGCTCAACAGGTGCGTGCCGAAGCGGTCGAGCCGTTCCTGATGGGTCCACATTTCGCCCCGTGGTTTGTCGGACGGATAACCGGAGATCGACAGGAGCTGATTGGATCTGATCTGAGCAAGCGTAGCGTTCGACAGGGCCAAGGGCGTGAAAGGCGCGATGCCTGCAAAGGGGCGTGAAAGATGCAGAACACCCCAATCGGATGATGGGACAGGACGACGCATGAAGGCAGGAGGCACATACCAAGACCGCGCCCATTGGCTGCCGAACGGACGTTCGGTGCCGTTTCGGGCGGGAGTGACCAGAATACGCCCGGGGCCACGACCGCGTTTGAGAGAATAGAGACAGTGCCCGGCCGTCAACATCAGGCGTGGCCCGATGAGAAACGCGGTACACCCGCTCAGGCCCCCGGCGCCAAAATCCCGTCCGATGTGGCAGACCGCTGAAAAAGGTTGCATCGTCGTCCGCAAAACTCGCCGTCGCCCGTCGCTTGGGCCGATAACGGCATAATCCGTCCGTTCAGCCAGGCGATCGGCTTCGAGCGGCGCGTATGCAGTACCCCACCTCATCATGCCGTGTCGGGGGCACTGTCGGGATCGGGATCAGGTGCCGTAGTGTCTCCATCCCCCCAATCATTGTCGTCAACCTCGGACTGATCGCCCTCTTCGAGGTCGAATGTGCCATCCCAATCATCATCGTTGGCGGAGTAACCGCGACGTTCCTCCGTCCAAGTCTCACTCTCCTCATCTCCCGGTGCCAGTCGACGGGTCAGTTCATCCAGTAAGATATCGGAGTTTTCGCGTCGTTGGAGCCAGTCGACGGCATTTTTAATGAACGCCTCTTCCTCTGGCGTGAAAAGATCTTTGGACGATATTTTCGTAGTACTGCGTATCGTTCTACGAGCTACAGGGTGAGCGCGAACGACGTTGTCCGGCATGCTTTCGTCGTGCGGCGCATTCGCATCGGTATCTCGGCCACCCCACTCGTTCCTCGAACGGCCAGGCTTATGTCTACTCAGCAGCGCTGAGAGTTCCCGATCGAGCAGGCGTTCGAGTTCCTCCATTGCGTCGTCCGACTTGCGTTTAGCAGACATGGCGAGGCTCCTCCGCTTCAATCTTCGAATGACCAGTTCCGCGCGATCTTGCGATATGCAGCCTTGGGCAATTCGCGCTTCTGCAACAGCGTCTCGTAGACATGCAGCATCCGGTAGTCGGGCGTTCCGGCCGCCATCGGACGTGGAGACACCCGACCGACATGGACGACGTAAGCGTTCATCGCGCTTGGAATCTGCAGGACCCCATTCAGGACCCTCACCGGTGACGAACCGATCTTCGCATGGACCTTGCTTCCGCGCTTGTCGCCGGACATGTGCTTCACTAGGCGGGAGGCTGGCGAAGCGCTGGGGGCCATTCCGATATAGACGGCCTGCGATGGTTTCGCCTCGTGTCCGACCCTGTAGAGCGTCAGGCCCCCCGTTCGGAAGAAATGCCGCACAGTCGAGGGCATCGGGCCGGAATTGCCAGTCACCGTGCGCCATGTCCGATCCAGATCGGCGTTCGAGCGGCCCCGACGGCTCTGGGCGAGATGATGGGCCAGTCTTAGCAAGCGTGGAAGCGAAAGACGGCCCTGCCATCCTTGCCAGCCGGGGAGCGGCAACGCATCTGCGGGGGTGCCGAATCTACGCCCGGCTTCGAACGGTTCTTCTAGGAACCCGCGATGCATGCGGCATTTGCGGCAGCCGCATCCGATATGACGATCGGATGCCACGTCGTGGGAACGAGCGCCTGAAAAGCCGAATCGACCAGCATGGATCGTCATGTCGACAGCCTCCTTCCCGACCGTATGGACCCGACGGGAGCGAGATGCGGCGTCCGCCGCACGAATGTCCGTTCGATCTTGGGTCGAGCAAGACGCCGAATTTCGAGGATCTTCGCCAAGTTCGCTTCGGGGTCGTGCTCAACGGCGATTTCGTTCACAGGACCAGCTAGGAGCGTCGTCACACCGGGGCCGTGTCCCGCCACAGTGCTGTCGGAATGAACCACCACGCCGACCGTCACCTGTCCGCGCATGAAGGACCGGCCGAAGCGGCCGGCCGCATCCATAATGGCGACCATGTCGCCGAAGCGCAGCGACGCGAGCCGGAAGCGCCGCACGATGTCGTCGTCGAAGAGCTGGATATCGTAGTCGCCCCGTGCCGCCGAGGATTTTCCAAGCCCCGATCCCATGAGGGCAGATGGCACCATGTGGGTCACCGGAACCGACAAGCGTCCGCCCCGAACCAAGACACCCCAACGAGTCAGCAGGTCGGGCGAGGCATTCATCACCGTCACTTGATCAAAATCGCGGAGCCGCATGCCTTGGCCGCAGGACGTGACGCGAATCATGTCGCCGATCCGCAGCCGGCGCATGGCCTTTACCGGAAAGTCGGCCATCACGTTCGCAACACCACCATGCTTTCCGGTCACGACGCCCAGGGTGCCGGTGGCCGGACCGGAGACGATCTCGACCTTGTTTCCTACACAGGCGAGCACGTTCAATGCGCGGTTAGCCGCCCCCTTCGTGCTCTCCACCCCTTGGTCGACGGCCCGGAAGGATACGGCAGGCTCCAGATGGTCGGCGGCCAGACCGACGCATCGGTCGCCGATCCGATGGCTGAGGGTAATGCCGCCGGATCCAGGCAGGACGCGAAGGCCGCCATCCTGCCCGAGCCGATAGGCCGAACCCCTGGTGAGTGGCGGGGCGATCCGGCCGATGAGCGAGATGACCGCGATCTCGGTCAGGTTGATGCGCGGGGGCTTGCCGTCGATCTTCATGGCACAAGCTCCGTCCAGACCGCGTGCGCGTCACGCCAGGGATCCCGGGCCGGATCGACCGTCAGGTCATCGGGTTCGAAATCGGCTTCCTCCAGGGCCACGGCCGCGGCCCGCGGTGCGGATATGAAGACGAGGGCGATGCGCGCTCCGCCCGCAAGGGCCATCTCCAGTGGCAACGGCAGGTGATGGCCGAAGGTGGATCTGACAAGCCGATCGGTTGCCGGGCTCTCGGACCGCTTCACACGAAGCCCCGCTCGTTCGAGCAGGGCGCAGAGGTGGGGTGGCGCCTTCGGCCGAGACGTCGTCAGGATTGCTGACGATCTGTCGGACGCGACGGCCAGAAGGGCGGCCGCATCCCGCGCGCAAAGGTCCATCGCGGTCATTTTGCTTGCCGCTGCCTGACGCTCGAGGAAAGATGCGAAAATGCGACTCCGACTCACGCCGCTTTGGGGAAAAGTCGTGGGCAGACGGCTTTCGAAGAGGATGTCGCCCAGCCAGCAGAACCGTTCGAGCAACGTCGTGGCGGTCCAGATATCATGCCATTCCTCGACACGAGTCAGCATCACCTCTATGTCCTCATCGGGACCGGCGAAATCTGCATAGCTCTCCACTTGGAAACGTTGCAGCAGCGACCAGAGCGATTGCACCAACCAGCATCGCCGCTCCGCCGCCAAGGCGAGCGAGACCGTCAACCCGTAGTCGGAGAAGGCCAGTCTCCCGTCGATGACGAGATCGGGCTTGGTGTCCATCGTGGACGCGCGTGCGGGACGATGATGTGTCATCGGTTGGCCTCACATTGCCTTTGCCCTCATGCCGAAGCGCGCTTGCGGTGCGGAAGTCCCACGGACCAGCGCAACTGGTCGCTAATGCCCGGGAAGCGTCGGCCCTCGGCCGTCAGGCGATAGGCGGCGATCCAAGCCTCGGCATAAGCCGCGATGGGGCGGATCTCGGAGCGGAACACTTCGATGTCGACATTCGTCTCGAAATCGTTGGACGCAATGAATTCCAATGCGCGCCGTCCCGCCTCAGCCATTTTGGAGCGCTGAGACAAAGGCGTCTGTCCCTTGAGATGCCGCTGGCTGACTTGTTCGATGACATCCCATTTGTTGTTGGCGTCGAAGCTCTTCATAATGTCCGGTGCCTCGAATAGATCCAGCGCCGTCCGCAGGTACTGTCCGACCTCGTGCGTCAGGGCGAGGATGTTGCCGTAGCTCGCGCGATCGAGCGCGTACCGAAGATCCGTCCCCAACCGCTGTATCGATGCGATGTTGCCGAAGGGGCGGTCGTCGATCTGCTGGCTTCCCTTGATGACTTCGCTCACCGTCAGGTCGCGGGTGTACTGCGCAAGCGAGGACATGAAAGCGACGAACTGGTAGTGAAAGTTCTTGTTCACCACGGCGCCCGCCGGGATCGGTCCGCCGCCGTAGTTGAAGGCGCGCTTATAGGCGATCATCCTGTCGCGTCTGGTGTAGCGAAGCGGTTTCCATTTCTCGAGGATATAGAGACCGCGGGCACCCGGTCCTTGCTGGATTCGCAGGCGGCCGAGTTGGAACAGCTTGCGAAGCGCGTCGACGACCTCGAACACCTTCATCCGCTCGTGCTGGTAGATGTAGTAGAGTTCTGCAGCCGCATGGAGTTGCGAGGGAATGACCGCGGCGTCGAAATCCGGCTTGATCCGATGATAGGGAAGGTCGCCCCAATCCTTCACGCCATCGCTGCCGAAGCCGATGATGTCAGGGAAGGCGAAGCTCTCCTCATCCTCCCCTTCAAGGAGGGATTGGAAGCGGCTCTCGAACTGGCGTTCGAAGGCAGCCTGTTCCTCGGCACTCAGGTTGCCCAGCTCCTCGCGGTAGAACCTCTGGAACAACCGCTTCAGGGTTTCATTCGTCTCGAAGGATGGCATGGCAGGACCTCGGCTTTTGAAACTCGGCGTCAGGCGCCCTTCTGTTCGATCATCCGCTGGGCGATGATCATGACTTCCTCGACCTCCTCGGGAGCGGGAGGTTCTTGCACGTTGTCGGGATCGTCCTGGTGGGCCTTCGCCAGCTCGGCGTGAACGATCTTGGCCGGTTTCCTGTCCTTGTCGGGCTTCACAGCGAGCAGATCCTGGATCGATTCGTATCCGGCCTTCCGCAGGCCCCTTACGCAGACCTCGCTCGCGTTGAACTTGAGCGAGCTCGGACTGATCCCGTACATCAGCACGCGAGGCACCCAGGGATGCAGGAGCCACCGCCGATAGCGATGCCTAGCCTCCAGCGTCTGGAGGCGAAGCTCCTGACACGCCAACCGCTTGTCATGACCGGCGATCCAGTCCGTGAGCAAGGCGACGTCCGTGCCCTGCGCGTCGATCAGGTCTTTCCATCCCTCCTGTCGCGCCACCTTCTCCATGAGGGCGAGAAGGGTCTTCTCCAGCTGGCCGACCTGATCCGACTTGGCGTTGCGGTTTGCGTCCGCGATTGCCTTGAGCCGTCCGTGGATTGCGTTCCTGACTGGCTGCTTCTCGAAGTCGGTCATTGGTTCGACCCTTTCCTATAGTCGGCCGGACGAGGCGACGTTGTGGGCGAAGTCTTCCATCGTGACCTCCAGATCGCGCGGGATCGAGATGTCGACGTCGCGACACGGTTCGTACTCCACGCCCTTCGTAACGCAACGAAGCCGTTCCCGTGCGGCGTCGATAAGGTCGCGCACGACCGGCTTGCCGCCGTTCAAGCCGAAATGCCGGTGGTTGCAGCGGTTCGACATGTTACGGACGATGTCCTCCCATTGCCGCTCGGATCGAAGCTGGCTGCAGAGCACTTCGTCCACGCTCCGGGCCGCCGCGACGTGCGCCGCGACGCTGTTATCGAAATAAGGGAAACCCTGCCCCTGCCGGAAGCGGTCCGCGCTCTCCGCAATCCCCGACAGGGGAGCGACGAGGCTGAGGCCCGCGTCGCGTACGCAGGGGATCCGGTCGAGTTGGTCGTGCGCGGCAAGGATCACGAATTCGAAGGCTGCTGCGGTCAGCAACGAGTCGCTCAGGCCACTAGGCGCCTGCGCGAGGACGTCGATCGATCGGTCGATGTCGTAAAGCGTCTTGCTCCCGATCAGCAATGCCCGCGTGACGTCGCCCTCGCAGGAGCAGCAGCATAAACAATCCAGCGCTTCGGCGAACTGCCCCCTGAAGCGGATCACTTGCAGCAGCAGATCGGTGATACCGTCCGGCTGGCTCGATCCGTAAAGTCCGTAGAAGAGCAGTGGCGGGCGAGCGATGAAGACCAACCGATGGCCCGAACGGGCGGCGCCGAACCCTTCTATGAAGTACTGGATCGCGGCCAGGAAGTTGGTCAGCGGCGGACTCTGTGGCGACGCGACGCCGCTGGCCACGCGCACGAACCGTTCGAGCTGTGCTGTCACCACGACCGAGGTCGCTCCGAGTGCGCGCATCGCGTCCGACGTCTGGCCGGAGGCGAGCGAAATCATCTCGTCGAACGTGTTGCCGAGATAACCCTCGTCGAGAAATGCCCTCAG
This sequence comes from uncultured Jannaschia sp., assembly GCF_947494025.1. Taxonomy (GTDB): domain Bacteria; phylum Pseudomonadota; class Alphaproteobacteria; order Rhodobacterales; family Rhodobacteraceae; genus Jannaschia. Next base: position 4,129 of record NZ_CANLTQ010000046.1, on the reverse strand, counting down.
CTCGGTCGCCCCCTGGTTCTCCAGCGCCTGATGAAGCTGACGCAATGCCGTAAGGCCGCGCGGCCAGCCGCCTTGGGAGTGAGCATCCTGCTTGGATGCCTCCAGATTACGCAGCGCGGCCAGGACCGCTTCGCGGCGGGTCTGCAACTCTGCCGAGGCGGATTGCAGGATGATCGACGTACTCGTCACCCCGCCGGAAGCCAGCGCTTCCCCAGCTTTCACCAGGATCAGGGCGCCCATGTTGTCGCAGCTCTGCGCCAGCCGACAGAACAGGCCCGGCACGCAGCCGGTCATTGCCGCAAGGTAGCGGGCCAGTCGGGCGTAGTCGGTCAGGATGCGCCGCGCGGCAAAAGCGCGGTCCCGCTCGCCTGCTCCGAGCGCCAAGGCCCCCGACGCCAGTCCGGCCCGCGCCGCGCCACGGATCGCGCCGGCCCAGCCGCGCAGCTCGGGTTCGATGTCCTTGAGCTGACTCTCCGTCACCAGCGCGTCGAGATCCCGATCGATATCGGCCCTCGCTTCCGCCATTTCGCGAGTCTCGACCGAGCGGGCCAACGGGCCGGTCGACATGGGTGCGACCATCCGGTTGATACCGGGAAGTCCAGCCCTTTCCCGACGCAGCGCTTCGGCATCTCCACCGAAACGCTTGAGAAGGGCCTCCGCGACCTGTCCCGGATTGCCCGGATCGGTCACGCGGAGCGCCTTACGGAGCACATTGTCGACCGTCACGGTCGTGTTCGACCGGAGGGGGCGTCCTGTGTCGTTGGCTTCGCTCATCGCTCTCACCTTTCTTGTGGCTTAGGCCGCAACGGTGGCGGACCCGAGGACGGGATCGAGGCGCCCGCGCGCCGCGGTGGTCGAAAGATGCCGGATCATGGCATCGGATATGGCTTGGGCCGGAGCGCCCATCGTCAGCGCGAAGCGACTGGCGCTGACCAGGTGTCTCGGGGGAAGGTCCGGGGTGCGGCCGTGAGCCAGCATGACCGCACCGCGCCGGATGCGCGCCTCCTGATCACGGGTGAAGGGGATGACGTCGACAAGGGCACGCTGCGCGAGGTTGCGGCGTGGCTGAAACGCGATCTCGTCGACCACGGCCGGAATAATACGATTGACGCTGGTCAGAAGTGGACGCGGCATCCGCCCCATACGACCCGAACCGTAGAGGTCGCGCCAGACCTCCTGCGCCTTCGCTGCGTCTGTCGGAAAGCGGAGGCGGCGCATCATCTCGGCCAGGATGAAGGCGCGCAGGTAGCCTGTTGGATGCGCTCCACCCGGCTTGTAGGTCAGCGCTTTGGGTCCGGGATGCGCGAGGAAGTCCATCATGCCCCAAGCCGAGGCAGTGCCACCCAAGCAGATCGCTGCGAGGTCGGCGAAGATCTCCTTGTGCCAGCGCCGGTAGGTCGCCGCCACCAAGGGGCTTGTCCGGTCCCGCGCCAGCCGAGCGGTCACGGCGTCGCGGTTCTCTTGCCAGATGCCCAGATCGGCTTGGAGGTTGTGCGCCACCTCGTGCAGAAAGACCGACTGCCACGGATTATCCCGGTCCCACGGTATCCGGATCACCGGAAAGGGGTTGGCCTCACCCAGAAGTCGCGAAAGCGCCACCCCCCGCCGCATCGTGGCCGGGGAATAGCCGTGCTCCATGTAGGTCAGGGGACGGAGTATCCTGTGGTCGAAGACCATGGGCGCATGCTCAAGCACGGCCTCGTAGCAGTCCACCGCGATTGCGTCGTGCGCGGCCAGGGCCGGCGCGAAAGACGTCGCGCGCTGTGAGAAGATCTCGAACAGCATTCCGAACGTGCGGCGTGCCCGATCCACCTCCCGTTCCGCGAGGGCGATGGAGACCATCACCTCACGTGGATGGGCAGCGGCAGCATGCGCATTCAGGATGGCGATCCGTTTCACGATCCGCTTGTCGATCGAGGCAAGGCGACGGTTCGCGGACCTGAAATGCGCGGGGCTAGGAGCGAACCCCGCGAACTTCTCGGACAGACCCACGCGCAGGGGCGTCAGCGTACTTAGCCGGCGCGACCGCGCGACAAGGGCACGGACTTTGGCGTCAGTGAACTGCCTGGTGGCGACGGCTGGGCGCATGGATCAGGCCTCTCTTCTGATGGTGCCGTTCTCAGGCAGCGGTGATCGTGATCCGGGCAGGCCCGGGGATTACGTAACTTCTTCCGCTCCCCCTGCTCGGCCTCGCGACACTGGCTTTCTTGACCTGCGCCATTGCCTTGCGCTTCGGCTTTGCCAGCTTGCGCGTCAGAGACGTGCTGCGCGCCACCTTCTGCGCGCTCGCCTTGACAAGCTTCGGGCGGATCGATGTCGGCGTCCCCTTGCGGACGGCCTGCCTCGTGGTGGCTTTGACAATCGGGCTGATTGCGCGGATCGCCTTAGGCCCTTTTGCGCGAACGAGGGTCTTGGCCGCGCTCTTGACATCTTTGATGGCCTTGACACGCGCGGACTTGCTCATTCGTTTACCTTTGGATTTCAACACCGCACGGGCACCGATCGTGGCGACGATCGGAAGGGCGCGGGGGTCGCGTGCAGCGAGTTCCGCGAAGGCTTCGAGCGCCTCCTCCTCGCTTGCTCCTTCCATGCGCAGACGTCCGAGGAGCTTCGCGGCCTTCGCCCCCATCTGTGCATAGGGGTGTGGTATCTTTGACAGGATTGGCCCCGCGACGCGGGCGATCTTGCCAATGACCGGCGCCGCCTTCCTGACGCCACGCTTGACCTTCCCGGCAATCTTCTTGGCGGCTTTGAACAGCCTGCCGAAGAACTCGTCCTCATCCTCCGCAGCCAAGGCGTACGCGAGCATCTCGTCCATGGAGTCTTCGTCGAACTCGTCGTCGTCGAACTCGTCGTCGAATTCGTCACCGTCGTCGTCGAACGCGTCGTCGTCGTCGTCGAACTCGTCGTATGCGCTCATGGCATCGAGTTCGTCGTACTCGTCGAACTCGTCGAACTCGTCGAACTCGTCGTCGAACTCGTCGAAGTCGTCTTCGTCGAATTCATCGCCGAAGGCGTCCGAAGCGCCTTCCGCCTCATCGTAGGCAAAATCGTCGAACATGTCGTCCTCGTAGAGAGCCATTTCGGCACTCCTTTCTGGCTGCAAATCGAAAGGCCGCTCGGGGCCGGTGGTCCGCGCGCCGTTCGGCAGTCGGGCCCATGCGCTCAGCGTGAACTTGTAAACGAAGCCGAACAATCCCGTCTGGTTTGGTGCCCCGAACAAGGCCCATCGATCCGGGTGCCCCTTCTTGGGTCCTCGGAAACGGGGACGTACGCCGGTAGTGCCAGAGCCGTTCTCGGTGGCTTGTTACCAAGCGTTGATTTGCATCGAAGTGGCATTGTTGCAGAATTCACGCCCGAGGCGTGTTTTCCCCTTACTCCGACCTTGTTGCCCAGAGCCTGCCCGGGATTCGCTTCGCGGATCGAGCGGCAGAGCCGGGTGGCCTGTCCGAGGCCTGATCCGACCCGCGACCGCATCCTGAACGGGTCCGCCGACGATGCGTCGCGGCCGTAAGCGTGGAACGCTGACCGTCCGCCGACCGGCAGTGCGTTGCGCAGCGATGTCACGAGAGGTCGGCTCGACCCATCGACGTCTTGGCACGCGGCGCCTTCGGACCCGCGCGGCGGCCAGCCGATATACGCCGCCGCCGGCGGTCAGGCGTGTCTAACCGTTACCCGGCAGGGCCTCCCGCAGCGATGTCCTGAAGGGGATCGAGGTGCTGTTCGGATCGCCGCGGCGGACCACCGGCGTCGTCACCCGCTGACCGAGCCTCGCGGGGCTCGACCGGTCGGCGTCCTTCGTCGGACGATCCTTCCACCGGAAGGCTCGCCGATGCTCCTCGGTCCCGAGGCTGTGCCGGCGGCGGAAGACCCCGACGGTGCAACGGCCCCGCCGGGGTGGCGGCGGCCCGTTGCACCTGCCTGTCCCCTTCCGGGTCAGGCAGGTGCCATGCCCGCCGGGCAACGGGCAGCACGGGCATCGAAGTCCGGGGCGACGGCGAACGGCATGCGCGCAAGCGGGGCGCGCAAGCGCGTCCAGCGCAAAGTCCACATTGAACTGATGTGGTGGATGCCCCCGCCCCTGGAGCCGGCCGGCGTCGAGTATGTCAGGACGGTTCTATAGAACCAT
>NZ_CANLTQ010000045.1 GCF_947494025.1 uncultured Jannaschia sp. | reverse complement strand
CGCGCCGTACGGTGCAACTCGTCGTGGGTCCGGAGCCGCTCGATCGCGGCGGCGAGCAGGTTCGCATAGGTTCGCAGAAAGGCGACGTCGTCCTCGCCGAAATCCCGCTTCTCCCGAGCATCGACTTCAAGGATTCCGAACGGCGCCTGTTCCCCGGCAATGATCACGTTGACCATGCTCTTGACGCCATGGCGGACGAGAACGTCCGGTATCCGGAAGCGCTCTTCCGCATCGAGATCGGGGGAGACGACGGGCTGCTCTGCCCTGAGAGCATATCCGCCCGGCGATCGTTCGTGGTCGCCGAACGTCTCGTGACCGACAACGCCGGGCTCCCAGTTGACGCCGCTGCGCAGGAGCATCTCGCGACGTTCGGGAACATGCTCGAGCATCTTCACGAGCGGCACCCCCATCGCGTCGGAGACCAGTTCGGAGGCCCGATGAAGAAGCTCGTCGATCCTGTCGCAACGAAAGGCGAACAGGCCGAAATCGGCAAGCGCCGCACGCTGCGATCGCAGTTGTTCCTCCGGCGTCCGGGCTTCCCCCTCTGTCATCCGTGGATCACTCCCCTGCCCAGCCTGCCGGAGCGCCGCTACCTGGAAGTGGAGATCGCCAGGCCGCCCCGAAGCGTGGGAAGAATGCGACGTCGATCTGTCGGGTACAAGTTTGTTTCAGTGTACGGCCGCGCACTTCAGGACCTGCTGCCTTCGTCCGGGTCAGGGCGGTTCGGCAATGCCCTGCCCAGGGCCAGCAACCGCCGCTCCGTCTCGTCCACCCCGAAGGCGGCGGCCTGCAGGGCCCGTGCCTGATGCGGCCATTCCGACGCCTCCCGTCTGGCCAGTTCCACCAGCCGCAACCGCGCCCGCCGTGTCGCCCGGCACAGGCCGTCCGAGGCCGGCGCATCCGCCTGCGGCGATGTCGTGATCTCGATGAGGCCCGTCAGGTAGTCCGCGGCCCGCCGCCGCACCTCGTCCGCCAGAGGACGCAACTCTTCGAGGGTTTCGTGCCTGACCTCCCGCCGCTCCTCCCGCACCGCGATCGAAAACGATGAGCGCGTGCCAGAGGGCTTCGATCGTAACCGCCGGCCGTAATCTCCCCAGAAGTGCCATTTGAGAATTCCCCGAGCGCAAGCGACGTTGGCGAATACCAGACCTCATCTATCTGGAAGTTGGCGACGCTCCGGGATGCTGTCTTCATGCCCCGAACGAAGGAACGAGGGCAGATAAGTGCATGGATTGAGGGAGATCGTATGATCCACGATTTAAAGAAGCAAGGGCTGAGCCTCACCGCGATTACCCGGAAGATGGGGTGCGACCGCAAGACCGTTCGGAAGTATCTCGAGCGCGGCCTGGAGGCACCGGCTCATGTGTTGCGTCAGCCCCGCGTGTGCCTGCTCGATCCCTACAAGGGATATCTACGAGAGTGCATGTTGACCTTGCCGGATCTGAGCGGTGCCCGACTGACGATCGCCGTGCGCGGCAATCGCCACGACGTCCACAACCGCGCCATCAACCAGCTCCTCGGACGCGTCCGGTGATCCTACCGCGCCGTCCCCTGGCATTGCGATAGGTGACGCGCCCCTCGGCGCGCTCGTGACGTCCGGCGCCAATCACGCCTTCCACGTCGGTCTCCATGATCAGCTGTAAAACCGCCTCGGCGACGGTACGCAGAAAGTCGCCTTCGTCGTGCTTCTCCAGAAGCTCGGACAGGGGCATGGCGGTCTTGGTCATCATGGGCTCCGTTCGATGGTCGGAGAAGCCGCCAAACTCCACCGTCGTCTTACGCCTCGATGGCCATCTCGCCCTAGACCGCCAGCGCGGCACGAATTCCCACCATCTCCGTGGACGCTACCCGACGGTGCGGGCGATCGCTGACGACATCGCTGTGATGTATCGTGGCAAGGTGGTGCGCTACGGCCCCAAGGCCGAGGTGCTGAGCCCGCCCTTCGACGATTACACCGAGATGCTGCTCGACTCGGTGTCGGAGATGCGTCTGAGCTGGCTTGAACAGGTGATGTCGGGGCGCAGCACGGACGGCGCGGGGGACCGACGCGGCGCAACGGAACCCGCCCCAATGGGGCAAATGCCGTTGTTTTACGTTCTGGGGCGGCTGCCGCAGGCTGAGCGGGAAACCTGTACGCTCTCCCGGAAGGATTAGTCCCTCATGAGAATCGGCTTTGTCGGCTTGGGCAATGTCGGCGGCAAACTCGCCAACAGCCTGCTGCGCAACAACTTCGATCTCAGCGTCTACGACCTTGCCCCCGGGCTAGTCGCGACATTCGTGGAGCGCGGCGCAAAATCCGCCGCCGGTCCGCTCGAATTGATGCAGACCTGCGACGCGGTCATCACCTGCCTGCCCTCCCCCGCCGCCTCGGCCGCGGTCGTTGAGGAAATGCTCCCGGCCGTGGATCCCACCAAGATCTGGATGGAGATGTCCACGACCGACGCGGGCGAGATCAAGCGCCTGTCGGAACTGGTCATCGCGAGGGGGGGCGCGGCGATGGAATGCCCCGTTTCGGGCGGCTGTCATCGGGCCGATTCCGGCAACATCTCGATCTTCGCGGGCTGCGACCGGGCGACGTTCGAGCGGATGTTCCCGACGCTCGCCACGCTGGGCCGCCGGATCCTGCATACCGGCGAGATCGGTAGCGCATCGATCCTGAAGGTCATGACCAACTACCTCGCGACGGCGAACCTGCTGACCGTCTGCGAAGCGCTGGTGACAATGAAAGCCGCCGGGATGGACATGAACACCACTTACGAGGCGATGAAGATCTCCTCGGGGACATCCTTCGTGCACGAGACGGAGAGCCAGGTGATCCTGAACGGCTCGCGCGACATTTCCTTCACGATGGACCTTGTGAAGAAGGATATAGGCCTGTTCCAGAAGATCGCGGAGGCGAACGGCGTGCCGCTGGAGATCAGCCCGCTGATGGTCGAGATCATCAATGACGGGATCGCGCGCTTCGGCGACCGGGAGTTGTCGCCGAACATCATCCGCCGCCTCGAAGAGGCGACCGGCCTCACCATCGCCGCGCCGGGATTTCCCGCCGAGATGACCGACGACGAACCGGAAGAGCCGGGCTACGAGGTCGTCCCGACCGGCCTGTCGGCACCGCTGTCGGTCATGCTCCGGGACGACGTATAGCTGGACCGGTCATCGGGTTTCTCGGCAAGGTCAGGTTGAGACGGCCAACCTGAACTGGGGAACCACCCCGTCAATCAAACCCGTGATGGACCCGAGAGAGTTCGTCGAGAGCGAGGGGAAGGCTCGCCATTGGTTGGGATGCCGCCCCGAGCGGCGATGCGGGGATTGCGCGCGAGATGATCGGCTTCGCCGCCGAACGACCATAGAGTTCGAGGTCGGTCGCCGGTCCGGCGGCGCTTATGGTTACCGGGTCATGGCGCTCGACGCGGAGCTGATGCTCTTCGACGAACCGACCTCGGCCCTCGACCCGGAATGGGTGGGCGAGGTGCTCTACCTCACGCGGCGTGTGGCCGAATGTCGGCGGACCATGCTGATTGGCACCCGCGAGATGCCGTTCGCCTGCGGGATCGCCGACCGGTAAACTTCATGGATGGCGGACGCATCGTGGAGCATGGGCCGCCGGACGAGTCGTTCGGCGGCTCCGAAGATCCGCGCATGCGTGACTTTCTTCGCCGGGTTGCCTGAGCGTTCGTGGGGCGCGGCCGGGCCCGGACCCTCGGGGCTGCGCCCTGCGGTCCTAGAGCGGCGGCAGCGTGCTTCGCAGGTAGGCGAAGTGCTTCTCGGCCATGCCCCGATACGCGCGCCAGCCATCGGCCGTGTTCTGCGCTACCGCGTCGGACAGCACCGCAAGGGGTTCCCCGGTCGACCGTGCAAGGACCAGCGTCCGCGCCGCCTTCTCGAAGAAATAGAGATCCTCGAAGGCATCGGCGACGGTCTCCTCCACGATGGTGATGCCGTGATTACCCATCACCAGCACGGATTTGTCGCCGAGCGCGTCGGCCAGTCGCTCGCCTTCCTCCGTCGCGTCCGCGATGCCGCCAAAGGACAGGTCATAGGCGGTCCGCCCGTAAAACCGCGCGGTATTGTTGTCGATTGGCACGAGCTTCGGATTGGCTAGGCAGGCGAGCGCGGTCGCGTAGGGCGAATGGGCATGCAGCACGACCCGCGCGTCCGGCAGCCGGCGGTGCAACGTGCCGTGCACGCACCAGGCCGAGGCGTCGGGCGCATCGGGGCCGTCGGGTACGGCCTCGCTCCGGCTGTCGAGGCGGAGCAGATCCCCGGGCGCGATGGTCGCGAAATGCTGCCATTTGGCGTTGAGTAGGAAGTCCTGTCCGTCCGCCGAAACGGCGGCGCTGAAATGGTTGCCGACGCTTTCGCTCCAGCCAAGGGCGTGGCAGATGCGAAACGCATCCGCGAGGTCCCGGCGCAACCGGACCTCGGTGTCGCTGGGGGTCATGTGGGCATTCATGCCTTGAACCGCCCTTCGCTGACCAGCGCGCGATAGGTCGAGCGCATTTCGGACCGGTCGACGTAGCAGCCGCGGAGATAGCGGTCGCCGCTTGCGGCGGTGTAGGCCGCGCGGCCATGCACAATACGGTGATTGTCGAACGCCATGCATTCGCCACCCTTCATCAGGAAGCGCATCATGTATTTCTCTTCCTGCAGCATGCGGCCGAAGCGGCAGAAGGCCGGGTAGTAATCGTCCAGCAGGTTCTGGTCGAGATCGAAGATGTCGGCCATGTGCTGGCTGATCGTCAGGCCCGAGACCTCGCCGTGCTGATCCAGCTCGATCACGTATTGGCGCGACCGGGCGTCGTAGGTGTCATGTTCGCAGAAGAACGGGATCGGGACCTCGGAGAGGAGCTTGAAGCCAGCGGGGTCGCGGGCGCGGAAATCGTTGGCTACGGCCACGCCGTCGGAATAGAGGCTTTCGCCCCCGTCCACGGTGTTCGCGCGGCAATGCAGGAACTGGATGCCCGGGGCGAATTCCTCCGCCGGGGTGTCGGTGTGCAGCTCCAGCGCGCCGGCGGTGTAGGCGGTGTTCGTCGGATTGATATGGGTCCGCACGTCGAAATAGGTGCCGAAGAAGGTCGGACGGACTCCGCCCATCAGCTCGGCCGTCTGCGTCAGGCCCTCGTCACTGTCGGGCATGTCGGTGACGATGGTGAAGCCGTGCACCAGCATCGCCTCGATCCAAGCGGCGCGGGTCGCGTCGTTCGTCACTAGTTCAGGTTGCGAGAAGCGCGGCACCTCGGGGTAATGGTCGCCGAACCAGGGCTGCCGCTCCAGATCGGCCGGATCGCGCCGGGTCCGGCCGCCGGCATAGGTATTGAGCCAGTCGAGCGGCATGCGGGTGGTGTGTTCCTCGTCCTGCCAATCGAGAACGAGCGCGTCGCCTTCGACGCAGGCCGCGTTGGCTATCGGGGCGGTTTCGAGGTGAAAGATGTCGAAGCTCCGCTCGCGGGTGACGGGGCTGAAGGAGCTGGGGCAATTGTCGCGAAGCCAGTAGTAGTTGAAGTAATGCGTCTGGCCGTCGGCAAGCGTGATGTCGAGGCCCTTGTCGCCGAGTGCGACGACGGTCGGTTCGATCATCGGTGTGCTGAGATCGTTCATGACGGGCGTTCCCTGGTTCTGTGGAGAGAATTGGTGTCGCTGCCCCGCAGCATCTCATTGGCGCCCCTTCCTTGATAGATCGGATTGTGTAAACCTTGCATAACCTCCCGCTTAAGTTGTTCGACCATGGCTCACCTCCCGCCCCTGCGCCTTCTGGTCACTTTCGAGGCGATCGCGCGCCATGGCTCGATGCGGGACGCGGCGGCGCGTCTGAACGTGACGCAGCCGGCCGTCAGCCAAGCGCTGCGCACGCTCGAGGATCACGTCGGCGCACCGCTGCTCGACCGCTCGGTACGTCCCGCGCGGCTGACTGAAGCGGGGGAAATGCTTGCCCGCGGGGTGCGCGACGGGCTTGGCCGGATCGCGGCTACGCTTGAGGATATCCGCGCGCTGAACGCCACCGGCGAGCGACAGGTCACGGTGTCCTGCACTCTGGGGATGGCGACGTACTGGCTGATGCCGCGGCTGCCGGGTTTCTATAAGCGGCATCCGCAGATCACCGTCAACGTACAGGCGCCCGGGACCGATCTGCCGGTGCTGACGCCGGGGGTCGACGTCGCCCTGCGCTACGGCACCGGGCGCTGGCTGGAGGGCCGCACCGAAAAGCTCTTCGATGAGTTGGTCTGCCCGGTCGGGGCGCCCGCGCTGATCGAACGGCTCCTGTCCGACGGCCACGGGCTGGACCGGGCGCCGCTCATCCATGTACGCAGCCCGCGCAACCTGCACTGGGTCGGCTGGGAGGACTACCTGCAGGCGCGGGGTCTCGTCCGCCCGCGCGACGGCGGACAGTATTTCGATAATTACGTGCAGGCGGCGCAGGCGGTCTATGACGGGCGGGGATTGATGCTGGGTTGGCGGTCGATCACCGCGCGGGCGGTGCAGGACGGCGCGCTTCGCCACTGGCCGGACGGCACGCTCGATCTGGGCACCGCCTATTTCGTCACAACCGTCACGACCCCGTCGAAAGACGCCTCGACCTTCGTGGACTGGGTGCATGGCGAGGCCGCGCAGGCCTGAATTCGTCGCGCTTGTCCGGCCGGCGCGCCGCCCTGCTTGATGCGACCAGGTCGATGCCCGTTCATGCCGGTGCGGACGCGGCGCCGACCCGTCCGGGGCAAGGGGGTTCCGCATGGTTCACCCTGACCAATTCCGTGCCCGGGAACGGGTCGGCGGTGCTGGCACGGGCGGGGCTGGCGCATCACTTCGAACGGTCCTTCAGCGTCGCCCCGGCGGGGACCTTCAAGCCCGTGCCGCAAACCTGCCGTGGCGTGATGGATGCGCCTGGCGCCCCGGCCGACGCGTCGTGCCTCGCGGCCTGACACGTCCGGGACACGATGGGGCTGCACGAACCTCGCGGCTCCGGGTCTCGGCACGCTTTTCCGCAAGATCGTCGCGGCCTGGGCGGACTAGATCTTCTGTACCAGCAGCCAGTCGATCAGTGTCCGCACGTCGCGGCGTCCGCGCAGGTCGTCCCGCTCCACCAGCATGAAATTCGCGCCCATCGGCAGGTTCACCCTGAAGGGCGCGACCAGCCGGCCATCCGCTAGCGCGTGCCGCGCGAAGCTGCGAGAGATGATGGCGCAGCCGTGTCCCCCCGCCAGGATCTGCATCGCAATGAGCGAGCTGTCGGCCTTCATCCAATGGTCGATCCTCGGCCCTTCGACCCCGCATTGAACGAACAATCTGTCCCAGTCGGTCTCGGACCCCACGACGTGTACGATATCAGCCTCCGCCAGGGATGCGAGATCTGGCCCGAGTTGCCCCGCATAATCGGGGTGGCAGACGATGGTGGCATCGGCGACGGGCATCGGATGCATGGTCTGCTCGGGCCAGTCCCCCTCGCCGTAGCGGATGTCGAGGTCAACGTTGCTGCCGTCGATCCGGTCCGACCAGACGGCGGTCGACAGCTCGACGGCGATCTCCGGATGCAGCCGCGCGAAATCGTGCAGGAGCGGCGCGAGGATCAGCGCAGCAAAGCTGATGGAGCAGCGGACGCGCACGACCGACTTGCCTTGCACCCGGAACAGCCCGTTGGTGGCCGATTGCATCTCCAGGAAGGATTTCCGGACCGGGATCGCGTAGGCCAGCCCGAGATCGGTCAGCTGCACCCCTTTCGCCAGACGGGTGAAAAGCGGGATGCCTAGATGCTGCTCCAGCAGGCGGATTTGCTGACTCACGGCGGCGGGGGTCAGGCTCAGCTCGTCCGCCGCGGCGCTGAAGGAACTATGTCGTGCCGCCGCCTCAAAGGACCGCAGCCAGGTGACGTGAGGCAGTCTGCGCATCGGACATCCGTTCTTGACTTCGCGCGATCATGGAGAGCCCGGGCCGGGGTGCAAGCAGGTTTGCTCCAAGCCCTGTGGGGGCAAAGCGGTCATAGCCGTTGTTTGAGCTTCGGCGCGGCAACGGCACATGTCACGGCAGGACCTCCAGGCCCGCAGCGAAAGCGACCAGATGCAGACCATCGCATTCGACTACATCATCGTCGGGGCCGGATCGGCTGGCTGCGTGCTGGCCGACCGGCTTTCGACCTGCGGGCGTCACAGCGTGCTGGTGCTGGAGGCGGGGGGCAGCGACCGCCGGTTCTGGATCAAGGTGCCGGTGGGTTATGCCGTGAACTATGCTAATCCGGCGCTGAACTGGGGCTACCGCACCGACGCGGAGGAGGCGCTGAACGGCCGGGCCTGCTACTGGCCGCGCGGCCGGGTGATCGGCGGATCGAGTTCCATCAACGCGATGGCCTATGTGCGCGGACTGTCTCACGATTTCGACGACTGGGCCGCGGCCGGCGCGACGGGCTGGGACTGGAAGACAGTGCGCGACGTCTATGGCCGCATGGAGACCCGTTCGGATGGATCCGGCGGCGGGCCGGTCTGGGTGCAAGACCTTTCGGACCAGATGAATCCGTTCTCAAAGCATTTCCTTGCGGCGGCGCGGGAGGCGGGCCACGCCACGCCCGACGACATGAACGCCGAAGGGGCCGAGGGCCTGAGCTACTATCGCAGCAACGTGCGCGGCGGCCTGCGCTGGTCGGCGGCGGACGCCTTCCTGCGCCCGGCGCTGAAGCGGCGCAACGTGACGCTTCGGACGCAGGCCCATGTCATGGCCTTGCAGTTCGAGGGCGCGCGGGCGTCGGGGCTGCACTACGAACGGCAGGGCAAGATCGTCCGGGTCGAGGCGCGGCGCGAAGTCATTCTCAGCGCCGGGGCGATCAGCTCGCCGCAGCTGCTGCAACTATCGGGGATCGGGCCGGCGGACCTGTTGCGCCGGCACGGGATCGAGGTCCGCCGTGACCTGCCGCAGGTGGGCGAGGGCCTGCAGGACCACCTCGCCGTGTCCTACCAGTTCCGCGCGACGCAGACGACGCTGAACGCCATCCTCGGAAGCCATTTCGGGCGAATTGGAGCGGGTCTGCGTTATGCGCTCACCCGGCGCGGTCCGCTCGCGGTGCCGGTGAACCAGGTGGGCGGGTTCGTCCGCTCGCATGCGCAGGCGCGCGGCCCGGACATGCAATTGTTCTGCAATCCCGCCTCCTACGAGGTCACGCCGGAGGGAAAGGTGGTGATCGACCGCGCCTCCGGCTACCTGCTTTCGGCGCAGCCCAGCCGGCCCACGAGTCGGGGTCATGTGCGCATCCGGTCTGCCGATCATCGCGACACGCCCGCGATCCGGCCCAATTCGCTCGCCACACAGGAGGACCGCGACGCGGCCATCCGGGGCGGCCGCATCCTGCAGGAGCTCGCGAAGACCCCGGCGCTGGCGGCGGTCAGCTCCGGCTGCAAGATCGCGGGGTTCGAGACGATGGATGCCGACGCGCTTCTCGACGAGTTCCGCGCGCGGGCATCGACCGTCTTTCACCCCACCTGCACCTGCCGCATGGGGAATGACGACAGCGATTCCGTGGCCGATGCCCGACTGCGCGTGCATGGTGTGCCGGGCCTGCGCGTGGTTGATGCATCCAGCTTTCCCAACATCACTTCGGGTAATACCAACGCGCCGACCATGATGCTCGCCATGCGAGCGGCGGACCTGATTCTCGGGGATGCGCGGTGATCCGCAGCCGGGCGGTCCAGACCGAAAGGAGACGCTGATGCGCCTCGAAACACTCGAAACCTTCGTCGTCGGCAATCCGCCGCCCCGCCATGGCGGGCGCTACTTCATCTTCGTCCGCCTCACGACCGCCTGTGGCATCACCGGTGTCGGTGAGATCTACAGCGCCACCTTCGGTCCCGACGTCTGCTGCGCGATGGCGCGGGACATGTTCGCCCGCCATTTCGAAGGCGCCGACCCGCAGCAGATCGAGCTCCTGTTCCGCAAGGCCTACGGCGCGGGCTTCACTCATCGGCCCGATGTCAGCGTGATGGGCGTGTTCAGTGGCCTGGAAATGGCGTGCTGGGACATTCTCGGCAAGGCGGCGGACAAGCCGGTGACCGACCTGCTCGGCGGCCGGGTGCACGAGCGGCTGCGCAGCTATTCCTATATCTACCCGCTGAACGGGGACGTCTATCCAGACCCGGACCAGCCCAACGCCTACAATGACCCCCATGTGGCCGCCGAGATCGCCGCCGGCATGGTCGCTCAGGGCTTCACCGCGCTGAAGTTCGACCCCGCCGGCCCCTACAGCATCTTCGACGGGCATCAGCCCCGGCTGGAAGACATCAGCCTATCGGTTGCCTTTTGCCGGGAGATCCGGGCCGCCGTGGGGGACCGGGCCGACTTGCTCTTCGGAACGCACGGGCAATTCACCGTGTCCGGGGCGAAACGCATGGCCCGCGCGATCGAGCCCTTCGACCCGCTCTGGTTTGAGGAGCCGGTGCCCCCCGAAAGCCCCGCCGAGATGGCGCAGGTGGCGGCGTTCACGTCGATTCCCGTGGCCGCGGGCGAGCGGCTCTGCACTAAGTACGAATTCGCCCGCCTGCTCGAGGCGGGGGCGGCGTCGATCCTGCAGATGAATCTTGGCCGGGTCGGCGGTCTGCTCGAGGCGAAGAAGATCGCCTCCATGGCCGAGACGCGTCAGGCGCAGATCGCGCCGCATCTCTATTGCGGGCCGATCGTGGCAGCGGCGAACATCCAGATCGCCGCCGCGTCGCCCAATTTCCTGGTGCTGGAAAGCATCGGCACCTTCGACGGCCCCTACATGCGCGCCGTCAAGGGCGGGATCGAATGGGAAGACGGCTATGTTCTCTCATCCCGAGCGCCCGGGCTGGGGCTGGAGCTCGACGACGCGGCCATAGCGTCGATGCCCTATACCGGATCCGAACTTCATCTGACGATGGACCAGTCTCACGTCACGCCCTGAGGGAGAAACAATATGATCACACTCGACAAATTCTATATAGGCGGCGAATGGGTCGTTCCTGCGGCAACGAACACGATGCCGATCCTGACACCCTCCACCGGGCAGCAGGTCGGCACCGTCGCCCTCGGCAACGCCGAGGACGTGGACCGCGCGGTCACGGCCGCGAAGACGGCGTTCGAGACTTTCTCGACGACGACCAAGGAAGAGCGGCTGACCCTGCTGCGCCGTTTGGCGGAGGTTACCCGCGCCCGGCTGAACGACCTCGCAGAGGCCATCACGATCGAGATGGGCGCCCCCGCGACCATGGCGCGCGACGCGCAGGCGCAGTCGGGCCTGGGCCATCTGGAAGCCTTCATCGCTGCGCTGGAGGCGCATGACGAGGAGGAAACCCTGCCCAACGGCGACATCGTCAGCCACGAGCCGATCGGCGTCTGCGGGCTGATCACGCCCTGGAATTGGCCGATCAACCAGATCTCCCTGAAGGTGATCCCGGCGCTTGCCACCGGCTCGACCTGCGTGCTGAAGCCGTCGGAGCACACGCCCCTTTCGGCGCGGATCTATGCCGAGATGATCCACGAGGCCAACTATCCCGCGGGCGTGTTCAACCTCGTTTTCGGGGAAGGACCGGTCGTCGGCGCCGCGCTTTCACAACACAGGGACGTGGCAATGATGTCCTTCACCGGCTCCACCCGCGCGGGCAGCGCCGTCTCGCGCGATGCCGCCGCGACAATCAAGCGTGTCACGCTGGAACTTGGTGGCAAATCGCCCAACGTGATCTTCGCCGATGCGGATGTCGACGCGCAGGTCGCCGAGGGCGTCGGCGCATGCTTCTACAACACCGGTCAGTCCTGCAACGCACCGACCCGGATGCTGGTGGAGCGCAGCGTCTATGACCGCGCGCTCGAGGTCGCCCGGATGGCCGCCGAGGCGCAGGAAGTTAGCGATCCGGCGCAGGAGGGGGACCATATCGGCCCGCTCTTCGACCAGATCCAGTACGACCGCGTCCAAGCGCTGATCAAGAAAGGCATCGACGAAGGAACGCGCCTGCTCGCCGGTGGCCCAGGCCGACCCGAGGGCCTGCCGCAGGGTTGCGAGACCGGCTGGTTCGTGCGCCCGACCGTCTTCTGCGACGTGTCGCCCGACATGATGCTCTGGAACGAGGAGGTTTTTGGCCCGGTGCTGGTTATGGCGCCCTTCGACAGCGAGGAAGAGGCGATCACGCTGGCCAACGACACCGATTACGGGCTCGACGCCTATGTCTCGACCGGCGACGAGGCGCGGGCCCGGCGGATGGCACGGGCGATGCGTGCGGGCGGCATCCACATCAACGGGCGCGGCTCGGATTACGGCTCGCCCTTTGGCGGCTTCAAGCAATCGGGCAACGGACGCGAGGGCGGCCGGTTCGGCCTCGAGGATTACCTTGAGATAAAAGTGCGCCCGCCCTTCGTCGCCTGAGGCCGCACAAAACGAAAGAAGGGCGCGGGGATCATCCCCTTGCGCCCTTTTTCATGGCCTTGTTACGGCATAACCGATCGCCCGGAGCGTCACCCCGTGGCAGCAGCCTTCGCACGCCATTTGGCAGGCCGTGTCCTAGAGCGTTTCCCGGCCAACGTGAATCGCGGCTGGATTCCGTTGGCGCGCCGCCCGTGATTCAGTGCCCCAACCACACAGGTTGGGGCATCGTCAACTTACGCCCCTAGCTTGTAGCCGGCCTGGTCTCGTCGGCGGGTCAGGCCACAGCGACATTCGCGACATCCGCCCGGAGCATGTGATCTTGTCGTCTCGTTCGTCGGCGGTGATCGGCGGTGACGGTGGTGGGTGTTCTGAACGGATCGGCGACCTGGTCGTGGATGGTCAGGACCCGTTGCGCCTGTCCGGGTGATTTGAAGCGCTTCATGATCCGCTCCCGTCTTCGAATGGGCTGACGACTGGTCTCTGCGCGAGTGCCGAGGCCCTTGTGCTGAGGGTGCTCGACCCTGGGCATGATCGTTCTTGCCGCTACGGCAGAGCTGCGCCGCTTGTCGGCAACCATGATCCGCGGAACGCGCCCTTAACGCCAAACATGCAGTCACCTATGGCGCGGTGCATGGCCATCAGCAGCTGCGCCTGCTCAATGCGTTCCACGACGAGTTCGGCTTCCAGCTGATCGTCGCCTTCGACGGCGAAGACCGGCTCGTTGGAACGCTGCTGCGCCCGGCCCGCTGCCCCAAGGGGGCCGAAAGCGCGGCCCATATCCGCCGGTTAATCCGACAGATCGTCAGGTACTGGCCCAAGACAGAAATCCTGCTGCGGGCCGACATCCACGCCTGCACACCCGAGGTTCTTGACCTGTGTGACAGGCTTCGGCTGCGCTATGCCTTCGGTCTGTCAAAGAACGGTAGTGTCCCGAGAGATGGTGTAGGAACTGGCGTCCACCTGCTTCTTCATAGCGGGTGTCGTTCGTTCACTGAGC
>NZ_CANLTQ010000044.1 GCF_947494025.1 uncultured Jannaschia sp. | reverse complement strand
CCTATCTGTTGCCCTACGCGAAACCAATGACTTGAGCGGGACAAAACCCTACGCCCAAAACCTTTGAAGTTTTGGGACGTTTATGGCACCATGAAAGCATGATCTTCGGATATGCCCGCGTCTCGACAGACGACCAGCTCCTCGATGCACAGACCGACGCCCTTGAAGCAGCAGACGCGGAGCGCGTCTTCGCGGACAAGATCAGCGGTTCGATCAGGAAGCGCCCCCAGCTCGACCAGCTCCTCGATCAGCTCCGCCCAGGAGACGTGATCGTCGTCACCAAGTACGACCGCCTCGCACGGTCGCTGCGTGACCTTCTCGACATCGTGGAGGCCATCAAGGAGCGCGGCAGTGGGTTCCGGTCGCTGGCCGAGGACATCGACACCACCACGCCCACAGGCCGCCTGATCTTCCACGTCTTCGCTTCCATCGCGCAGTTCGAGCGCGAGCGCATCTCGGAGCGCACCAAGGAGGGGCTGGAGGCCGCGAAGAAGCGCGGCAGGGTCGGAGGTCGGCCCCCTGCTCTCTCAGTCGCTCAGCGCGACGAGGTGCGCCGCATGAGGGACGAGGAAGGCCGCCGGCTTTCAGAGATCGCGCAGCTCTTTCGCGTCAGCGTGAAGACCGTTCGGAGAGCGTGATGGGGTAGCTAAGCGACGGCCTTCTCGAACAGTCCGAGTTGCTGGTTTAGTGGTTTGATTTCGGGCAGGCGGGCGATCAGGCCATCTGCCGGAAAGCCGCGTAACTCCTTCGGTTCGAGCTTGTGCAGGCCCCCACCATAGACGCGGCCATGCCCCAAGAGCTCATCCGAGTCGATCTCGTTCAGGAACTCCCAAACTGTTCGCATGATATCAGGGTTTTTCTTCGCTGCCTGCGCCAGTAGCGGCTTGGGGTATAGCAAGAGGTAGGTGTTGCAGGCGGTCGCCTGAGAGTGGTTCAGCATGAAGCGGAACGGCTTCCCCCCTGCCCTGCTTCGGCCCATGTAAGTGCAGATGATCGGTGCAGCAGGACGGTTCTCTTGCGCGTACCAGGGCTTGCGCGCGCGGCACAAATACCGCCCGGACACCGCCTTCTCGCCCTTGGTTCCAGTGGCAAGATAAGCAGCGAGTGCGGGGTATATTCGCGCGATCTCGTCTTCGGGGAAGCGAGTATCTAGCAAGAAGAGCTGCTTGTCGATCAGCGGCCAGCCGTTCGCGTCGGACCTGATTTCATCTTCGGGCAGGTAGCGCGAGCTAGGCAGGACAGGTCGAAAACACTTCATCGGCAAGCCACGTTCTTCAATCTGGTCACGATCCATGATGAAGAAGCTGTTATCGCCTGTGGCGATGCCGCGTTTGATGTCGAGGAGGTCGCCGAGCGTGATGTCGGCCTTCTGAGCGGCCTTCTCCGCTTGCGGATAACGGGTCCACTTAGATTCATTGGCAAGCTCTGCCGCAGGAACCTCACGAGAGATTGCGGGCTTCGCCAAGGTGCCTCCATAGGAGAATGTCACGCTGTGCTCGTGCGGCGGCGGCGTGTTCTTGATCCACACCACAGCAGACGACACGAGCGCATCATCGAACTGCACGTCCGCCGGATCGTAGCGATGGATTTGCAGGAGCGTGACCTTTTCGAGCAGGTAACGCTTGAGCATCCGGCCATAGTTGACGCCCATGAACTCGCTCGGGATCAGCCAGGCGGCGATGCCATCTTCGGCCATGAAGGGGTGCGAGAGCCCCATGAAGTAGCAGTATAGCCCCGACAGCCCGTTGATCTTCACGCCGCAGGCGTCTTCGGTGCGGTGTTGCAGCTCTGCCTTCTCGGGGCCGTCCAAGTGATGATGCCGAACATAGGGCGGGTTGCAGATCAGAAGATTAGCCCCCTGCCCTGCCGCCTTCGCCCTAGTGAAGTCTTCCAGACGGATATCGAGCGGCGTCTCCTGCCAGAGCGCACGGGCAGGCTCGCTGTAGTGGGCGTCGATCTCAAACCCTTCGGCGGTTTCGATGCGCTCTTCGGGCGCGACAGCCCGCAGGGCGGAGTAGAACGAGCCCGTACCAATGCCCGGATCGAGGAACCTGATCTTCTCTCTCTCTGGCAGTAGGCGGAGGCCATGAGAGAGGATTTCCCGCGCGAGCGCAGTCGGTGTCGCAAACTGCCCCATCCGGTTGCGGTCATCGGAGGTCTTGCCCCCGTCAAGCTTCGCTTGGAGATCGAGGCGGTGCGCTTCCAAGGCTTCGATGTCCGGGCGGCCACTCATAGCGCAAACCCCTCAAGATCGTCGATCCGGTGCTCCCACACCCAATCAATGCCCTCAGCGGCTTCATAGCCAAGATAACCGCTGTCGAAGTAGCCGCAGAGGAACAGGATAAATTCAACGTTCGGCCCGTAGGTGTTCCGCAGCTGGTTGATCTTCTGCGCCTCTTCTTTGCGACGCTTGTTTGTGTTGGTGAAGTCACCCGCAGATTTGGCTTCGACCAGGAGCGGGAACTCTCCCTCTTGAGCCTCACGGCGCATGATGACTGCATCGACCGGAATGTTGATCGTCTTGCCGCCGTTCTCGCCTCCTACAGGGACGTTCATGCGGAACGAGTACGTTCCGGGCGGCATCTCTCGGAAGGTGCCGTTATAACCGTCAGGTAGCCTGGTGTAGCCCCGCGCTTCCAGCCACTCGGCCACATAAGCGAGCTGGCGACGCTCCTGTGCGTTGCGAATAATCGGGTTCGCGACGCTGCCACACAGTCTATCTGCGACAATCGTCGCTGCACGGTGTATCTCCGTCTCGGTCGCAGCTTCCGTTCGCCCAATCCAGACGAAGATGTCAGGATCAGCCATCTTCTCGATGATCGTTCCGATCTTCTCCAAGTCGTCCGCGAGCAATGAGGCTTTCATCCGCGGCGGCAACCGCTGGTGCTGCTCCATAGCTTTCACAAGCGAGGAAGAGACACCTGCCAGCCCTATGAGACGGTCGACTGCCAGTGGCGGGCAGGTGGACATGCGGAGGGTCGGTAGAACCCCCGGCCATTGCCGCAGGATGTCAGGCGTGACGTCTGTCAGGTTTGCCGTATTGGCAAGCGCCGTCTCGACACTCTTGGTTGCATCGATGCGGGTATCCCGGAACGCCTTCGGGGCAAAATCCATGAACCATTGATTGTACATATCGACCGACTGCGCGATGTCGGCCTTCCAGTTTTGCGGCTTGTCGAGATTAACGGGCATTACGACTTCTTGTTCTCCTTGTAGAGCGCCCACATCTCCTCGAAGAGCTTACGCAAAGACATTTCCCGCTTTGCCGCTTCTTCCTTCACTTCCACGGCCATGCTTGGCGACATGGAAATGCCGACGATCTTGCGCGGTGTTTGATGAGTGTCAGCCATGTTGAGCACCTCCTAAACATGAGTGTCGACATGTCGACACGCAACGTCAACAAGATACTATATATAGTGTGAAAAATCTGGGGATAGCTACAGTCAGAGCGGCGCAGTTGTGTGATAACGCCTTTTATGGTTGGACTGACTGGTTTCTAGAAAACTACGCCGCCTGCGCGCCTTGGCCTGTCCGATCCCCCTGCCCCGCTAGCAGGCCGGCGACAGAAATGTCCTCGTCCAAGGTTTCCCAGTGCAGACCTCGGCGGCTGAGCTCAAAGGCTTCGCGCTCGACGGGAGTGGCGCGTAGGAGTCGTGGGAACCACGCGAGTGGCACGCCGATCGTGCGGCCGTCGCTCAACTCGACCCACATTACGTCCTCGTCGAAACGCACCGCTTCAGGCGAAATACTCATGCCATGCCTCCTCAAACTCGGCGCGGTTCTCCTCCACCAAGCGCAACGCGCGGGAAAGGAGCTTGGGTTTCAGGCCATCATTATACGCCATGGAGACCTCTGGTGTTAGCCAGAACTTGGCTTCGTCACGGCCTGCGATGACATGGACATGCGGCGGTTCGCGAGGGTCGCCTTCGTTGGAGTAGAAGAACACCCGAAGCGGCCCGTCGCTCATCAATGCAGGCATGATATCATCCGTGTTTGCATTGATGCATGCAAAGCGCTTTGCATTATTTTGAACTTTGCGCCTTGTAGGCTTCCCACATCTTCAGGAAGAGCTGCTTCTTGCCGCCGTGGGTGTAGCCGAACTCTCGCCCTGCCCTTTCAGAGAACTCGGCGAAGACGCTTTCAGGAACGCGAACCTGGAGAGGACGCTGACGCTCGGGTGCCGGTGCACTCTCGGGACGCAGGTCAGCCGCAATGATCTCGGGCGCGGCCTCTGGAGCCGGCGGTGCACCCTTCCCTTTCGGTGCAGGCTTGCGCAGGCGCGCGAGGTTGGTGGACATCACGCCACCTCCTGGATGTCGGCTACTCGGTCAATGATACTCTGTGCAAGCATCGTAGCCCGGGCATTAAGGGTGCGAAACGACGTCTCTGTAATCGTACGGCCAACGTCGCCTGCTTGGCCGTAGGCCGTAGAGACGGGGATCTCGCCGGAGAGGACCTCGTAACCGGCCTGGGTGAGATAGGCACGGGCAGCCTCCGTCTCGCGCTCCGAGGCGGTCGTCTTGACCATCGCGAAGACGATGGCGCCCACGCCCTTCTTGCGCAGCCCGTGGGCGAGGACGACACCCGGATGCAGGTCGTCCACCGTGGGCCCGGTCGGGATGACGCAGAGATCGGCCGCCTGGGCGATCTCCAGCGTCTGGGTCGAGGCATTCGGCTTCCCATCGAGGATCATCGCATCGAAGCGCGGCGTGTCGGCGATCGCCGAGGCCACGGAGGCAAAGCTCTGCACCTGCACTTCCGGCTTTAGGCCAGCCTCGGCACGGCGGCCGGCCCAGTAGGTCGATGTTTGCTGCTGCGTGTCGAGGTCGGCGATCTTTGCCGTAAGGCCGCCCGCCACGAATTCCCGCGCCATCATCCGGGCAAGCGTGGATTTCCCGACTCCTCCCTTCTGGGAGATCATTCCAATTACATAGGTCATTGATCCTGCTCTACTCTGGTTCGGGCCTTTGCAGCCTCTCATGCATTGCAGCATGGCGCGGAGACGCCTTTGCGTCATCCATCATTTGCGCGGAGGAGCAAATGATGGATAGCGCGTTGCCCAAAAGGCGCGATGGTTTATTGCATGCAACCATGCAATAAACCATCGCGTTGCGCCTTGTAACGTTTAGAGAAGCTTGGAGTGGACGGTCGGGCCGGCAGCCGTCATGCCTATCCGCGTCGCTCCACCCAACTCATGCAGAATTTAAGGAAATGCTGGGAGGGGTTGTGCGGAGTGCAGGCCTTACCGGCGCACCAACTGCGCCATTCCTGTTCGATTGCATGAACGTCCCATCCCGGTGCGATCTGACGTGCAGCATCGTGGACGTCTCCCGAAAGGGGAGGAAGATCAGAGGTGGTGTAGGAGTTGCGTCGATCCATCGTCTGGCGGTTGACGAATACAACCTTCTCGACCTCGTTCGACCGCTCAACAAGATTGACCGCATAGTCGGGCATGTGGCTATGAGCCCGGTCCTGCTCGACGATGCTCCGAACTAGACGGCGAAATTCCTTCAGCGTCGAGTTCGACCCACACTTCTCGCGCAGCTTTTCCAACCCAATCGACCATTCGGACTGGTGCCCGCAGTGCTTGCGAGCCAACTCGTACATCCGCCGCTCCAGGGGCTTGCGCAGCCGAAAATAGTCGCGGTGCAGGGTAAGGACTTCGTGGGCCTCAATAGCGTTAAAAACCCAGTCCGAGAGGACGATCTCGATATCCTGCATACGGCCATCCCGGGTCTCCCGCACGATCCGCGCACGCTCGATCAGGCCGAAAACATCTAAGGTCTCCGTTCCACCGGTTTTGATGTTTGTGCTGATCGTCGTACCGCGGAGTCTTTCGAGCGCCGTCTTGAGCCCCTCATAGGCTTGGCCGTTCGTCATGCGGTTCGTCGCGGTAAGAAGGTCACGGGCCTTAAGGCGGACGATCCGATCTACCTTACGCCCTTCGTTGAGAGCTCCAATAATCTGGCTGATGCAATAGATTAGGATGTCTCGATCATGGACAGTCGCCAGCCCTTTTATGGACGGGGTCACCTCGACGAACTGGCCTCCCTGCTCATATCGGCGGAGGCGTGTATCCGGCTTGGTCGAGAGTGAAAAAATCGGATGCTCCATCGAAGCCAAGTCGCCCTTCGGGACGGCGTCGAAGACATCGCAGACGAAAAAATCGGGAGTCGGATGCCGGTCAGGAAGCAGGGGTGATCGCCCTACCTCGCCGAACGCTTTATTCGATATTTCACCCACCATAAGTCACCTTCGATATTTCACACACTGGAGTCAAGATCTTCGATATTTCACACACCAAACTTCGATATTTCACACACCAAACTTCGATATTTCACACACCGGGGTATCCGTCAAGTACCTGTTATTATGCTATAAAAGCGCCCTAAAAACACCCGTAACACCTATTTAACACCTATTTAACACCTACAGGCCTGTGGATAAGTCTCAATTCAGGGGGTTGTCGTCGTACTGCCCCCGGTAGGTACGTTGCTCGTAGTAGCGGTTCTGCCTGGCCTTGAGAGGGCTACGGTTGCCAACGAGGAGGAGAAGCTCGTCAGCCTTCATCCCCATGATCTGCTCGGCTGTCATGAGACAGGTGCGCTGTTCGGAGTAGGACAGATCCTGGCGCTCGAACGCCTTGCTGGGCTCTTTCCTTTGCTGGGAATAGACCGTGTTCTCTCCAAGGTGACGCGCGGCCCAGTCGGCGGTGTCGATGTCGTTGAGATTGAAGAGCCGCTTGGTGATGCAGGAGCCGAAGATGCTGCGGGCATCGTTGCGACCGTAGGCGGTTTCGACCTGTCCCGTGTCCTGGGTGACAAAGAGCGCTTCGATCCCGCTGCCGGCGGCGACGTTGGCGATGTTCAGGACCTGCTCCATCCGGCCCATGCGGACGAACTCGTCGAGGACGAGGAGGATCGGGGCTTTCACCTTCCGGCGACCGTCCTGGCGCACGACAGTGCCCAGGACGAGGTTCGTGAAGAGCCGCATGAACACGGCCTGCCGGTCGATCTGGTCGAGGGGCACGGCGATGAAGAGATCGAGCTTGTCGTCGAGGAGATCGTCGAGCCGGAAGGTGGAGCGCGCCAGGAAGTGGCGCATGGCCTCGGATTCCATCCAGTTGAAGGCCTTGGAGGCGGAGGTCTGGATGCCGCCGCGCTCCTTGTCGCCGGCGCGCAGGATCGTGGCGGCGGTTTGGGCCGGGCGGTGCCCGACCAGGCCGGGGTTCTCGGCCCAAGCTTGAAGTGTGCCGTCAATATCGTCCGAGAGCAGCAGGTCGACGACGGAGACGAGGTTGCGCCGTTCCGGCTCCTCCTGCGTGACGACCACCTCGATTGCCGCGGCGACCAGGTTGCGGGCCATGTCCGCGAAATGCGACCCGTCGCCCTGTTCTGGCCGGACCAGGCCATCGGCGAGGAGCCCCACGTCGCGGGCGAGCTCGTCGGGCCGGATGTAGTCCAGCGGATTGAACTGGTCCGCGGACGGCTCGACGATGCCGAACGGATTGAGCACCGCGACGTGCCGGCCGAGGCTCTGGCGATGCCGGCGCGTGACGGCGAAGTTCTCGCCCTTGATGTCGAGGGCCACGACGGGGCCGCGGTGATCCAGGATCGCCGGGATGACGGCGCTGACGCCCTTGCCGCCCCGGGTGCCGGAGACGACCAAGTGATGCCCGCCCCGCCAGCCCTTGGCGTCGTCCTTGGCGTAGCGCAGGAGACGGCCCTCGTGGTGCGCGAGCGGCAGGCCGGTCCGGTTACGGGCAAGACGGGCCACGTCGGCGGGGGCCATCCAGCCGGCGCGCCAGGGACCGGAGCGGGCGGCGCGGTCCTTGCCGACGCGCGGATTGATCAGCGGCGCGAGGGGCAGGGCGATCGCTGCGGCGATCCCCATGAGACCGATCGCGAAAGCGAGGAGCATCGCGCTTCGCTGGATTTCAGAATAGAGCTCGAACCGCTGGATCGCTTCCCAGGCTGCGCGGGGCAGGGGCCATCCATTGGCATTCCAGATCCGATAGGTTGCCGCCATATCGCTCAGAGCGTCTCCGAGGGGCCATAGGGCGACGAGAGAGGCTGCGACGAGGGTTGCCCAGCCAAGTACCTTCCAGAGCGTCCTACGGCTCTCTGCGGCGTTTCCGAAGGTATCGCACATCAGGGCGATCCCGAAGAGGGGGAACGCCGTGGCTGTTCGGGGAAAGATTGGGACGAGATCGGGCAGAATCGTTGGGCCGAGTCCAACCAACAGAAGCGCGGCCGCGATCGCACCCCAATGCCGGGGCGTCAGGGCGAGGTTCATCATCGGGCGGTCTCCGCGGTTTTGTCCGAAGATACTGTGCTTTCGCCAGGAAAGAGCCGCGCCCAGAGGTTTCGCTGCCGGTCACGCTCGGTGAGACGCGTCGGCAGCTCGCGACGTACCCAGGCGCGCAGTTCCGGATCGGTCTCCATTCCGTCCCGAAGCAGTCGGCCGAGATGCCAGGTCAGCCGGTCCTCCTCGCGCTTAGCGACAACCGCCACACGGGCATCCTTGGCGTCCACCTGCGCCTCAAGCTGGGCGGCTCGAGAGATCATACCGTTGAGGGTCTCAGGGTCTTCTGAAGCACGGGACATGCCAACTCCGGACTTGATTGCGGGGGCAGTTAGGAAGAAGGATGGCGGGAGGACAAGACTAAATGCGCGCTTATACGTCGCTGCGCGACGTGCGCTTGCTCTGCAGACGAGAGGGTCGCGAGAACCCCAACGGGAGCGGACAGCGTGGGGAGATCGGAATGACAGATCGGGAGAAAGAAGCCGTGGAGGATGGCGCGTTCTGGGCAGGTGTTCGGGCTGCGGTTCCAGAGATCGAAGCGCGGGTCGAGAGCGGGAACGAGAGGGAAATCGAACTGCTCCTGGATGCGGACGTGGTTGCGTATTACGAGCGTCAGGCTCCGGGTCGTCCAGCCGCGCGCATGGCGGCGGTTCTGACGGCCTACGTGTCCGCCCTGCCGGACGCGTAGCCTCCCGTGGCGATCTATCATCTCAGCGCGAAGGTCATCGGTCGGAAAACCGGCCGGTCGGCCGTGGCCGCGGCGGCGTATCGGTCCGCGGGCCGGATGCGGGACGAGCGCCAGGGGATCGAGCACGATTACCGCCGCAAGGGCGGGGTGGTGCATGCGGAAATCCTGGCCCCCGACAATGCCCCCGAATGGATGCGCGACCGGGACCGTCTGTGGAACGCAGTGGAGGCTGTGGAGCGGCGTAAGGATGCGCAGCTCGCCCGGGAGATCGAAGTGGCTTTGCCGCGGGAGTTGAGCCGCGAGGCGCGGCGGGAGCTGGTGCGCGGCTTCGTGGAGCGGGAGTTCGTGGGGCGGGGGATGATCGCGGACCTAGCGATCCACGAGGGCCGGGCGCGGGACGGGCGGGAGCAGCCGCATGCCCACGTGATGCTGACGCTTCGGGAGCTGACAGGCGAGGGGTTCGGAAAGAAGGAGCGGGGTTGGAACGCGCCGGAGCGGCTCCAGGGCTGGCGGGAGAGCTGGGCGCGGGAGGCGAACCAGGCGCTGGAGCGGGCCGGGCGGTCGGAGCGGATCGACCACCGGACGCTGGAGGCGCAGCGCGAGGAAGCGCGCGGCCGGGCCGACCGGGAGCGCGGGGCCGGGCGGCCGGAGCTGGCGCTCGTCTATGACCGGGACGCGGTGTCCTTTGATCGGGAGCCGGAGCCGAAGATCGGACCGGCCGCGACGGCGCTGGAGCGGCGCGGGATCGAGACGGAACGCGGCACGGCGTTCCGGGCAGCGGCGGAGCGGAACGTGGAGCGGCGCGATCGCGGGTGGCGGCAGCTCGAGCTGCGGCTGGAGCTGATGGAGCGCGGGCGGGCCTTCGTGGCCGCGGCGCGAGAGCGGCTGGACGGGCTTTGGAGCCGCGCCGAGTGCGCCATGGAACGCATCCGGGGCCGTAGGGAAGTCGAGCGGTCAGGAGAAGACGAGCGCGAGCGCGACTTGCGAGCGCGGCGGGATTCCATCCTGGGCCGGACAGGGCCGGAGCGGGATGTGGATCTCGATCGCGAGGCGGCGGACCCGGAGTGCGAGCGAGCGCGGCGGGACGCGATCCTCGGGCGGACACGGCCCGGCCGGGAACAGCCGGAACCCGAGGTCGAGAGGTTCCGCAAGGACGCCGGAGAGGGCAAGGAGCGCGACCGGGATCGTCGGGATGCGATCCTGGGACGAAAGAAAGACATGCGGGAGCGATCGCCCGGCCGCGACCGTGACAGAGAACGATAACCCGAGATACCAATGAGTGAATGCTATAGGTGTCTGCCTAGAGGCCAAGAGTTTTCGAAGAAGAGGATCGTTCGAAGTGAGGAAAACAAGAACACGTTTCAGTTTGAGTATCGTTCTTGCAGGTGTTGCCCTGGGGGAGGGTCTGCGCAGTGATAGCCCCGTGAGCATCAGGACTACCTTTGCGGGTCGAAACACAGAGGGCTTTCCACGAAAAAATCCGCGGATTCGTTCTTCGTATATCGCTGTCCCCTTGGCGGCGTCACTGCTTCGGCTGATCAGCCAGATGGAAGCGCGGTGGATGGGCCAAGAACTGGAGTCCCTTCGTATAGGCCTATGCACGGAAGATGCGGGCGATGAAGCCTTCGTGTCCTTGTACGAGCGTAGCCAGCTACCCCGTAGATGGCGATCAAACGAAAGCTTGCCCGAAGAATGGCAGTGCGATGAACTTGTCGCCCGCTTGGTGCGGGAGGGTAAATACCAGCGAGTTGCTTCAGTCTAAAGCTGTAATTCCTGATTACGTCACTTGGACGAAGTCTCTGGTCGGTTTCCACGCATATCGCACACCTAATTACGTCCGGTACTTGATGGTAATAAAACAGAATCTCTCTGAGATTGGATGCATCAACGAAGATCGTTCCTAGGTTTAGATTTGTTCTTTCTAAAGGGCGGCAAATGCGAAACCGGGGGAACTTAAATTAAGAGAAAAGGGCACCTTGAAGTGCCCTCTTCCTAGTTTTATCATGCGGCTTAATCAGCCAGCGAGAAGTTTCCGTACGATGTAAGGACCGGGGCGTGGAAGATCGTTCGCCGGCGCCGCCGACACCCGGGAAAAGGCCTGCCGTGTAGAGATTTCTGCGATGCGTCCGGAATTCACACCGAAATATGCGGCTATGTCCGACTGCCGATCTCCACGAAGGAGCATGCCTTTCGCCAATGCTGCATCAGCAACCGTAAGGCGGACGGAGGGTGAGGTTGCTCGTGACATGGTCAAGTCTCGTCACTCAGCAACATAGGATGCGTCGTCGTCGTCGTCGTCGTCGTCGTCTTCCTCGGGTTGCGACCGTGCAGCCTTCACTCCGTTGACCCGCTGAAAAGTCCGGGACCAGACGACGAACTCCTCGTC
Organism: uncultured Jannaschia sp.; assembly: GCF_947494025.1. GTDB lineage: Bacteria > Pseudomonadota > Alphaproteobacteria > Rhodobacterales > Rhodobacteraceae > Jannaschia. The sequence goes on along the minus strand of NZ_CANLTQ010000044.1, from coordinate 3,811 downwards.
CATCTCGCGACATAGGTCTCGCCACGCTTGGCAGTCGCGGAGGGGAACGCCCTTAACTTCGACTAAGGGCCGTCCGTCATCACCCTCGACCTCCTGAAGGGCGCGAAACGCCTTTTCCACCTCTTCAAACGCCTTCGCGAGTGCTTGGGTTGCGTTGTGGAAGTGGTCAGCGGGTGAGTCTCCAAGCCGATGAGCTTTGGACTTGCCCGGCGGGGGGAACTCGCACCGCAGGTACGTGTCGTTCAGGGGCTTGTCCCCGTTCTCCTCATCCACGGCCAAGCGACCGTCTTCGTCGACCATACGAATGGCGACGCCTGCTTCATAGTCGCGCAACGCCTGGGCGAGCTGGTGAAGACCTTGTGGAGTTTGCCGCATGACATCGATTACTTCAGCCGGAGCGCGTCGATCCGGTTGCCGGCTATTTGTGGTGCCTTGGTCGCCGACAAGAGCCCCTTTGGTAATCAGCGGCACAGTGGCACGTACCGCAAGTTCAATAGTTGAGGTTCCACCGGCTTCCTCGGCACCGTCTTCGACCGCCTTTCGGAGCTCGGCGAGTGCTGCAGTAAGGAGGGCATCGACATCGCGTCCGGTGGGCTGCCATGCAATCTCGTGCACCGCCTGACCAAAGCCCTTTTTGAGATACCGGCGAGCACGCTCAATCCGAGCAGGCTCATCGTCCATCCCACGGAGTATAAGCGCCGTTGCCAGATCGTTAACAAGGCTACGTACGATCTTCTTTCGAGTTGATTGGCTTGTTACAGCGGCTCGGATCGCATCCCGTATTTCTTGGTCGCGGCGTGTGACAAGACCGACAATAGCCGCTGCCCGACGCACGGGATCATCAGAAAGGTGCGCCGCACGCGCCTCCTCTTTTGTGAGACCGCCGGCGTAGTAGGCGGCCTCTGTAGGGCTGATGAGACGACGTCGCACGAATTCGTCGAGCATTTCGTCTGCAAGAGCTTCGTTCTCCGGACCCTCGCCCCAAGGTTTCGGCGGGTCGACATGCCGAAGTGCCACGAGCGATTTGAGCGCAGTTGGAAATTCGGTGGTGCTATTCCCGTGCGGCTCGAAGGCGACGATAACAAGAGCAGGCACAGCCTCGCATCGCATCATCGCTTCGTGTTCAGACGCCAATGTTCCTGCCCGAAGTGCCTCATTAAGACGCTTGATGTGACTGCGGAACTTCGGATCGGCATCTTCGTACGCTACATCTGCCGACCTGACATCGAGGATGTCGTGAACGGCCGTGGTTCGAGACGAGCCCTCCGCACTAGTCGGGGCCCAAACCGGATCAGCTCCATCGCCATGCTGGTACGTCGTAGATACGAGCCAGATCGCTTCCATTACCCCGTGCGCGCGGATGGAAGAGCGCCAGTCGTTGTTCGCTTGGACGTATGTCTTTGCCATCCCGCAGGCCCAATCGAGGTGGTGACGGTTCTCGATCTCTACCGCGAGCTCGGCAGTGACAGGCGAGACATCCTTCGGCGTGCGAGGTTCCGGAAGCGGACGGAATTTAGAGTCTTCCCGCCCGGCACCAGGATCGGTCGCGAAAGGATGCTTTCGTGCCGGAAGCGTTCGCGGGTTCCGTGGGTCCGGCATCACCTTCCGCGCCCACACAGGCGTCCTAATCCCAAGAAGGTGTCCGCCGGGAACGGTAATCCGCTCTGCGTTCGGGTCGTCGGGCTCGCCGATGGATTTCCGAACCGACGACGGGTCGACTACCGCATTGGCTAAGCATGTCGCTGCACCAGCGGACAGTCCAAAGGCGTCGCTCAAGCGCTCAGCCAAGGCACGACGCGCTCGCGCATCGGCGTATTCCGGTAAAGCCTCGACAGGCCGAGGCAGGATCGGGGTGTCAAATTTTGCCATTTTTCAAGTCCTTGGCATGCGCGCCGAGGCGGTTAACACCGAACCTCAATCGCGCGAGTTGCTACGATCGTCGATCCGAGGTGCCAAGACTTGAAGTCCGTGCGTTTCCTCCCCCCGCTTCCCGAGCCAGAACCCGGTGTCACGTAGGGCGGCGTCAACACAAATTGGAACCTTCTCTAGGCGTACGGAACTGCGGGAAAACCCTTCGCTCCGCGTAACCGCCCCTTGCTCGAAGACAACAAGGGTTTCCGGCCCGACGTGCTCACGTCGCGGTAACACAGAATAATGGATGGCTGATGCGAACGCGTCAAGCCCCTTTTTAGGAACAGCGGGGAGGAAAGCTGACCGCAAAGGGATAAAAATGGTCCTTTGCGACCCAGTCACAACCCCTAGCCAAGACCGTGACCTGCGCTGATCAGCAGCTAGGGACGAAGCGGAAGGAAAGCCTGAACTGTTTCGATGTCCCTTACCCAAGTAGCAGTCGCGGCGTTCCGCCATTGAATGCAACGCAAGATTCGATCAAAGTCATCCTGAAGCGCTCGTGGAAAGATCGGCTCGTGATGAGCTATCCGGTTCCGAAGCTTCCTGATCTCTTCGACATCGGCTCTTAGCTCAGAACGTCTCTGGTCCGATGTGACGCCGCGTGGAGCATCTGGAAACACATGAAAAAAGTGTCTGTCCCATAGCCTAGCTTGGTGCCTTTTAGTCAGCATACTTTCCCAAAATGCGAATTTGAGCTCAGCAACGACCTTGCCTGCCGTGGGGTGCTCGCTCGAACATTTCGAAAGGTCACGCTTCGGGTTGTAGGCGGGTGGTCTGGGGTTAGGCAGCGACCGTATGAAACCTTGTGTCCATGGCCACGCTCCGTCGTGTACTACTTCGATGGCTTCTACAACCGCGTTCCGTAACGCTACTTCCAGCACATGGAGAGGAACCAACAGCGCAGACGATACCTGCAAGTTCCACTGGTACAGATTGAGAGCACGCGTTCTGTCATTGCGTGCTGACCTAAGGTAAGTGGCAAACCTTGGCGCCGAAAGAACAGTTGGGAGATGATGCTCTTGGTCATCTGTGAACGGTGGGTACATTGACTGTTAGGTCTTTCAGTGTCATGTAAGTGCTGAGCTTTGAGAACGCGGGCACTATGCCTCCCCTCAAGGTCCAAAGAAAGCCAAAGCCCGTCGCCTAGCGGCGGGTTTTTTCTTTGGAGAGAATGGCTTAGCGGTTTCACCCGACCCAGAACCCGCGAGTCGCTATCTCAAACCTTCTATGACCGTACAACGATCTCGATGGCAGACTCGGGAACGTTCAGTCCAAGCGCGAGGCCCGTCTTGGCTTCGGGTATCGTGAGGCCTCGGGGCAACTTCCGAAGTGGTTGATAATCGAGCACCTTGAAGTCGATATTCTCGTAGTCGTCATCCTTCCAGTAGGCCACAGGGTTCCGGCCTTCCCATTCGTCTGGCCAGTCTACCAAAGCATACTCACTGATTTGGATGAGCCAGCGGCCCTCCGTCTCGGTAGAAGGCACTACGTCTTTGACCTTACCCACCATGAATGCTGCACCGTGTTCTTCCGGCCCCTCGGGATCACGTGTTTTCGCGTTGCGGCAGATCACGACGTAGTCGCATCGAGCAGCGCGGTTACGATCAAGAGCCCAAGATTGGGTGCCGCCTGCCGCCAAGATCGTTTCGATAGACTTGAAGGTAAGCACTGAAATCACGTCGCTCATGGTATTCTCTTTTCAAAGTATGAGTATAGGCTCGTCAGGTATATACATACCTTTGACAAAATATCAACATACATTATTTAAGGTATCTGCGCGCGCAAGTGTCGGTCTCTATCAGACAAAAACGGCCGTTTTTTTCCCTATCTGTTGCCCTACGCGAAACCAATGACTTGAGCGGGACAAAACCCTACGCCCAAAACCTTTGAAGTTTTGGGA
>NZ_CANLTQ010000043.1 GCF_947494025.1 uncultured Jannaschia sp. | reverse complement strand
CACCAGTCCGACCCCCTACTGCACTGAGCCAAAAGCTCCGCGCGCGGCTTCCTACACCACCACCGGGGGCACTACCCAAAGAACGGCCATCCGGTGCAGAACATCTCGGCCCTGGAGGCGTCGACGGCGGCGCGCTACCTCCGCATGCCAGAACAGAACCTCCGCCGGTTCAAGGCCTTCTCCTACGTTGCCCGGTCGTGGTCGAAATCCCGTCGCGTCAGCGCCCGCGTCGAGGTTGGCTCCTTGGGCCGGTACACCCGCTACATCGTCACCAATCTCGAGGGCGGCCGCGGCAAGCATCTTTACAAGAAGATCTATTCCGCGCGCGGCCAGGCCGAGATCCACATCAAGGCATAAAAAGCCCATCTCGCAGCAGACCGGACGTCGTGCTCGAAAGCCAACGCCAACCGGCTCCGCCTGATGCTGCACAGCTGCGCCTGCCGGCTTTGGTGAAAGCTGCGCGCGGCTTGCCCGAAGCGTTCACCGGGGCGCCGCGTCCAATTCGACACACGGCGGCCGCATCTCGTCAAGCTGGCCGCCACCATCATTGAGACGAAAACCCGGGTCATCGTCGCACTGCCGGCATCGTGCCCGCGACGGGGACTTCTCCACCTTCTCTTCGGCGCCCTCGCGCCACCGAAAGCAGCCTGACGCAAGCGCCCCGACACCCCCGAAACAACAATCCACACCACCCGGGACCCAAGTCACCGGCGGGTCTGCCAACCGGACGCCGACGTCGGACGCGCCCGACAAACTTGAGGCCTGAGAAACCGCCCCCCGGAGCAGAAGACTGAAGCTTCATGAATTATTCGGGCTGAGTTGACATTGCCCGCGCCCCTCTCAGGCCGTGTCGCCTTCGCGGGCGCGAAGCTCGGCCTCGCGTCTGCGCGCGTCGTCGAGCCAGTCCGGGTCCATCTGGGGGACCGAGGCCAGCAGCCGCTTCGTGTAATCCTCGCGGGCGTGCTTGAATATCGCGTCGCGCGATCCCTGTTCCACGATACGCCCGTTCTTGAGGACGATCACCTCATGGGCGATCGCCTCGACGACCGCCAGATCATGCGTGATGAACATGAAGGTCAGACCGAGATCCTTCTGCAACGCAACCAGGAGTCGCAGGATGCCTTCGGCGACTAGCTGGTCGAGCGCGCTCGTCACCTCATCGCAGATGACGAATTCCGGCTCGGCCGCCAGCGCACGGGCGATGCCGACGCGTTGCTTCTGACCGCCCGACAATTCCCCGGGCTTGCGATCGAGAAAGGCGCGGTCGAGATCGACGAGATCCATCAATTCGTCGATGCGCGCGCGAAGATCGTCTCCGCGTCGTCCGCTGAACTTCCTGACCGGCCGACGCAATATCTCGCGGATCGTGTGCCGGGGGTTCAGCGATGTGTCGGCCGACTGGTAGATCATCTGCACGTTGCGGAGCATGTCGCCGCGCCGCTTCGACAGCCGCATCTCCATCGGTTCTCCGCGCCAGAACACCTCGCCCTCCGAGGGCGGGAGCAGACCGGCCAGGACCCGGGCCAAGGTCGATTTCCCCGAGCCGGATTCCCCGACGACGGCCGTGGTCCGGCCCTGGGGAAAGGCGAAATCGAGACCGCGAAGCACGGGTACGGCACCATAGCTGGCCGAGAGCGTCCGGCATCGGATCAGCGCGGTCTCCTCCGCTTCTTCCGCCTCCGGCCGGCGGAACGAGCGCACTGACCAAAGAGACCGCGTATAGTCCTGCCGGGGGTGATCCAGCATCTGCCGGGTCGGCGCGGTCTCGACCTCTTCGCCGTCCTTCATGACGCAGATACGGTCGGCCATCTGGCTGACCACGGCCAAGTCGTGGCTGATGTAGATCGCGGCGCTGTCGTAGTCCTCGACGATGTCGCGGATCGCCCCGAGAACCTCGATCTGCGTGGTCACGTCCAGCGCGGTCGTCGGTTCGTCGAAGATGATGAGGTCCGGGCGGCAGGACATCGCCATCGCCGTCATCGCACGTTGAAGCTGGCCGCCGGACACCTGATGGGGATAGCGGAACCCGATCTCCTCGGGGTCCGGCAACTGCATCTGCCGGTAAAGCGCGACGGCGTCCCGCTCGGCTTCCTTGCGGCTGCGCACGCGGTGCAGGCGCGGGCCCTCGGAATACTGGTCGATCAGCTTCTTGGCGGGATTGAAGCTCGCCGCCGCCGATTGCGCCACATACGCGATCCGCTTGCCGTGCAACCGGCGCAGGCGGCCGCGCGCCAAGCCCACCAGTTCGGTCCCGTCGAACACAACGCTGCCGCCCGCGAAACGTACGCCGTCGCGGACATAGCCCATCGTGGCCAGACCGGCCGAACTTTTCCCCGCCCCGCTTTCACCGACAAGGCCCAGGACCTCGCCCCGGTCGAGGTCCAGATCGAGCCCCTTGATGATCACGACAGGTTCGGACCGGTTCCCCGCTTCGAGACGTAGATCACGGATGGTAAGAAGATCGCCCATGCCCCTGCTCCCCTAACTTTTCAGACCGCTGGCGCGGTGCAGCATCCAGTCTACGATCAGGTTGATCGCCACGGTCAGCAGGGCGATCGCCGCCGCCGGGATCAGGGGTGTAATATCTCCGAAACTGATGAGCGTCGCGTTCTCCTTCACCATCGCGCCCCAGTCCGCAGTGGGCGGCTGGATGCCGATCCCGAGGAACGACAGCGCCGCGATGAACAGGAACACGAAGCAAAAGCGCACGCCGAACTCTGCGATCAGCGTGGACCAGATATTCGGCAGGATCTCGCGCCACAGCAGCCAGGGCGTGCGCTCACCGCGCAGCCGCGCGGCCTCGACGAAGTCCAGATCGACCACGTTCATCGCCGCAGCGCGCGCCAGCCGATAGACCGGGGCCACGTAGATCACCGCGATGACACCGATCATGTTCGGGATCGAGGGGCCGACGATGGCCAGAAGCATCAGCGCGAGGATCAGCGCCGGGACCGCCATCAGCACGTCCACCATGCGCGACATCACCTCGTCCAGCCATCCGCCCTTCAGCGCCGCCAGCATCCCCAGCATCGCGCCGAAAGAGAAAGCGAGAGCCGTTGTCAGAAGCGCCAGACCGACTGTGTTCCGTGCCCCGAAGATCATGCGTGACAGCATGTCCCGGCCCAGATTGTCGGTGCCCAGTAGATGTGCCGCGCTCCAAGGCTGATAGGCGCCGCCCACGACCTCTGTTTCGCCGTAGGGTGCGATCAGCGGGGCGAAGATGCCCGTCAGCGCGACTGCGACCAGCACCACAAGACCGAAGATCGCGGAGGGCGGAGCGGATTTCAGCAAGGTTCCCATATTCATCTCCCGTGCCGAAGGCGCGGGTTGGACACGATAGAGATGATGTCGGCCAGCACGTTCAGGGTGATGTAGACGGCGGCGAAGAACAGCCCCACTGCCTGCACGACCGGGAAGTCGCGGCTCGACACCGCGTCGACAAGAAGCTGACCAAGACCCGGATACGAGAACACGACCTCGACCACCACGACGCCCACGATCAGATAGGCGAGATTCAGAGCGACGACGTTGACGATGGGCGCAAGCGCGTTGGGCAGCGCGTGACTGACGATGATGCGCCACTGTGGCACGCCCTTCAGTCGGGCCATCTCGATATAGGGCGAGGCGAGAACGTTGATGATGGCGGCGCGGGTCATCCGCATCATGTGCGCCACCACCACCAGGATCAGCGTCAGTGCGGGCAGGAAAGTGCGGTAGAGCGCGTCCCAAAGGCTCGTGGCGCTGTCGATGCGGGCAAGTGTCGGGAAGACGCCGGCCTTGATCGACAGAAACAGGATCAGGACGTAGCCGACGAAGAACTCGGGCATGGAAATCGCCGAGAGCGCGGTCAGGTTGACGCCGCGGTCGAACAGCGTGTTGCGCCACAGCGCAGCGAGCAGTCCCAGTACCACCGCGACCGGCACGGCGATCACGGCGGCGTAGGCGGCCAGGAACATTGTGTTGGCAAGCCGAATGCCCAGAAGGTCCGAGACCTCTCGCCCTGACGCAAGCGAGGTGCCGAAATCGCCGTGCAGCACCCCGCCCAGCCAATCGAGATAGCGGATGTGGGGTGGCTGATCGAGCCCTAGCTCGGCGCGAAAGGCCGCAAGGGTGGACTCCGTGGCCGATTGGCCAAGAATCTGCTGGGCAAGGTCGCCGGGCAGCAACTCGATGCCCACGAACATCAGGGCAGAAACCACGAACAGGGTCAGGATTCCGAGGAACATTCGGCCGATGACAAGCTTTTGAAGCTGGGACATGGTGCAGGATCTCCGGCCCGGTCCGGGCCGCCGGGAACGGAAACGGACGACCCGCCGGGGGCCGTCCATGCGACGTAACGGATCAGGACATCCACCAGCGTTCGACGAACCGCTGGCTGTCGAGATCCCACATCTCCGACACGTTCTCGGGCATCTCGACGTTCTGGTTCATCGCCGAGACGTATTGACCGAAGGCCGGGATCAGTGCCCCGCCTTGCTCCTTCACGATCTTCTGCATCTCGCCGTAGATCTCGGACCGGCGCGCCTCGTCGAGTTCGGGCCTTGCCAGCACGAGCAGCTCGTTGAAGCGCTCGTGGTCCCACTTGGTTTCGTTCCACTCGGCCCCGGCCGCATAGCCGGTCGAGAACATCAGGTCGGGCGTCGGGCGGCCGCCCCAATACGAGCAGCAGAACGGCTTTTGCAGCCAGACGTTCGACCAGTAGCCGTCATCGGGCTCGCGGCTCACCTTGATGTCGAGGCCCGCGGGGCGCGCGCTTTCCGAGAACAGGACCGAGGCATCGACGGCTCCGTTGAAGGCCGCGTCCGAGGTCGAGAGCGTGACCTCGAGACTGTCGAGCCCGGCCTGCCGCAGGTGATACTTCGCCCGCTCCGGGTCATAGGCGATCTGCTCCAGATCCCCGTTGTAGTAGGGCATCGAGCGCGCGATCGGCTGGTCGTTGCCCACCGTCCCGTAGCCGCGCAGGACCTTTTCGATCATCTCTTCGCGGTCGATGCCGTATTTCAGAGCCATCCGGACGTTCAGGTCGTCGAAGGGCGCGTCATTCGTGTGCATGGGCATGATGTAGTGCAGCGTGCCGTCCTGGGTGTGGATCTTCACGTTCGGCGCACGGCTCAGCAGCTCGATGGTCTTGAGGTCGGGGCGGTCGATAAGGTCCACCTCGCCGGTCATCAGCGCGTTCATCCGCGCGGCCGGGTCGCCAACCTTCAGGATCACGACCTTGTCGAAATGCGCGTGACCCGCCTTCCAATAGTCGTTGCGCCGCTTCAGCTCGATCCGGACGCCGGGCTCGAACGCCTCGATCACATAACCGCCGGTACCGACACGACTGTCCGGGTCGATCGTGCCGTCGCCGGTGTCTTGGCGAATGCCCAGATGGTAGTCGTTGAAGATGAAAGGAAAATCGGCGTTCCCGGCAGCCAGCTCGAAGACCACGACCTTCTCGCCATCGGCACGGATGTCCGAAATCTGTTCGAGCAGTGGCTTCACCCCTGATTTCGAGTCGGGGCCCATGTGATGACGGATAGAGGCGATGATGTCGTTCGCCGTCACGGTCTTGCCGTCCGAGAACTGGGCGTCGTCGCGCAGCCGGAAGGTCCAGGTCGCGGCGTCGGCGCTGGCCTCATAGCTCTCGGCGAGGTCGGGCCTGGCGGTGCCGTCGGGCGCGATCTCGGTCAACGTGTTGAAGACCGCGTAACCGCTGGCGAACATGAAGTCGTTGTTGAAGGTCGCCGGGTCCAGGCTGTCCGAGGTCGAACCTTGGGTGAACCCGACACGGAGCGTTCCGCCCTTCTTCGGCCCGGCCTGCGCCAGCGCGCCGCGCGGCAGGATCAGTCCGGCTCCGACGGCGGCGGTCCCGGCAAGAAAGCTGCGACGGCTCGGTCCGGCCTGAAATGTGCGATGGTCGGTCATGGTATCCTCCACTGTCAGTTCTTGGTGGTCGGCCGCCCTTTTCCCTGCGTCCGACAATGTCGCACCCTCACGCAGCGAGGGTGATGGCCTTTGCGCGCGTATAGGCGTCGAGCCCCTCCAGGCCCTTCTCGCGGCCGAAGCCGGACTTGCGGTTGCCGCCGAACGGCAATTCGATCCCGCCGGCCCAGTAATCGTTCACCGTGACCTGGCCCGCGTCGATGGCCCTCGCCATACGCATAGCTCGTCCGGTGTCGCGGGTATAGATGCCCGCGTTCAAGGCATAGTCAGTGCCATTCGCCAGCCGGATCGCGTCCTCCTCGGTGTCGAAGACCTGCACCGCGAGGACGGGGCCGAAGATCTCCTGCAGCACCGCCTCGTCGTCGGGTCCGAGCCGGTCCAGCACCGTGGGCGCGTAGAACCAGCCCTTGCCGGTCTCGGGATCGGTGACCGTCTCGCCACCGCAGAGCACGTCGACCCCGCGCGCCCGGGCGCGGTCGACGAAGCCCGCGATCCGGTCGAGATGTCCGGCCGAGTTGATCGCGCCCATATCGGGATCGCGCAGCCCGTGCCCGTGCTTCAGCGCGCGGGCCTTCTCGACCAGCCGCGCGACGACCGCCTCGTGCAGATTGCGGTGCACCAGCAGCCGTGAGCCGGCCGAGCAGATCTGCCCGGCGTTCGAGAAGATCGCCCAGAGCGCGCCGTCAGCCACCGCCTCGACATCGGCATCGTCGAAGGCCACGAGGGGGGACTTGCCGCCAAGCTCCAGCGTCAGTCCGGTGACGTTCGGCGCGACGGCCTGCATCACCCGCGTGCCGGTGGCGACCGAGCCGGTGAAGGTCACATGCCGCACCCGCGGATCGGCGACGAGCGGCGCGCCGGCTTCAGAGCCCGTGCCCGTCACCACGTTCACCACCCCCGCCGGCAAGCCGGCCTTGACGAGGATCTCGGCGATGGCCAGCGCGGTGAAGGGGGTCGTCTCGGCCGGCTTGACCACCGCTGAACACCCGGCAGCCAGCGCCGGCGCGATGCCCCGCACCAGCGTCGAGGTGGGGTAGTTCCACGGCACGATATGCGCCGTCACGCCCACCGGCTCGCGCAGGGTGAAGGCGGTGTAGTCGTTGCCGAGATTCGGGGCCCGCCCGTCCAGTTTGTCGGCGGCGCCAGCATAATACTCGAACAGCCGCGCCGAGCCCATCACGTCGCCTCGCGCCTCGGCCAGCGTCTTGCCGGAATCAAGCGTCTCGATCACCGAAAGGCGGTCGGCGTCGGCGCGCAGCGCCTCGGCGATGCGGAACAGCGTGCGCGTGCGCTCGGCGGGCGGGACGCGACGCCAAGTCTCGAAGCCGCGGACGGAGGAAGAAAGGGCGCGGCCCACGTCCTCGCCGTCGCCGGCCGCGAAAGTGCCGAGGATCTCGCCCATGGCCGGGTCGAAGCTGTCCATCGTCCGGCCGCTCGCCGCCGGGGCGAGCTCGCCGTCGATGAAATGTCCCTGCGGAAGATCGGGCGGGGTTCCGGTCCTGAAATAGGTTTCGACAAGCGCGTCGGTCGTCATTCAGCTAACCTCGCTCTGTTGATAGGTGGATTTCTTCAGCCATTCCGGCGCGATCTCGATGCCCCAGCCGGGGCGCTCGGTGACGCGAGCCTGGCCGTTCTCGATCGTGTAGGGATCCTCGACGAACAGATCCTGCTGCCACGGGTAGTAGTCCGGTCCCTCGATGGAGAACTCCAGATACCTTCCGGCGTTCGGGATCGCCCGGAGCAGGTGCATGGTGAACAGCGTCACCAGCGACAGGTTCGCGCAATGGGGCGTGCAGGGCAGCCCTGCCGCCGCGCCCATCGCGGCGACCCGCATGGTGCGGACCATGCCGCCCAGATAGAGGATGTCTGGCTGGATCACGTCCATCGCCCGCGCGTCGATCATCCGCCGCCAGGTCGAAAGGTCGCAATCCTGCTCGCCCCCCGCCACGTCGAGGTCGAGGGCACGGGCGACCTCGGCGGATTGCTCCCACTCCCAATAGGGGCAAGGCTCCTCGAAATGCTCGACTCCGTTCTGCTCGAGCATCCGGCCGACCTCGATGGCGCGCGCCGGCGAATAGCCCGAATTGGCGTCCACCAGCAGCGAGACCTCCTCGCCCAGCGTCTTGCGGAGAAGCGGCACGATTTCCTCGGTCCGGCCGGGCCACTCATCGCGGTCGTGGCCGCATTCGGCGCCGACGCGGAACTTCACCGCGTCGAACCCGTCCCGCTGGACCAGATCGGCCAGCCGCCGCGCCTCGTCCGCCGGGGCGATGTCGCGCCGCATCGACGAGGCGTAGGCGCGGATCATGCCGGCCGATCCGCCCAGAAGCGCCGCCACCGGCTGGCCGGCGGCCTTGCCGCGCCAGTCCCAGACCGCGGTGTCCAGCCCGGCGAGAGCGCGGCGCAGATACGAGCCGGGGAACTTGTGCTCGCGCTCGGGGATCTCGTCCACCAGAGCCTCGAGATCGGCGATGTCGCGGCCCAGCACCCAGGGGGCGATCTGGCGATGGAACACCTGCGCGGTGATGTCGGAATGGTAGGTCGAGACCTGGCCCCAGCCTTGCCGGCCGTCCTCGGTCGTCAGGCGGACGAAGCCGACGAATTCGTCGGCGAAGGTCTCCAGCCGGGTGATGCGGGCGGTCTCGGTCATGCGTCCTCCAGGATCATGTCGGCGGCGCGGCGCGCGACCATCATGGTCGGCGCGTTGGTGTTGCCGCTGGTGATCGACGGAAAGACCGAGGCGTCCACCACCCGCAGACCGCCGACGCCGTGAACCCGGCAGCGCGGATCGACCACCGACGAGGACGGGTCCGCCCCCATCCGGCAGGTGCCGACAGGGTGGAACACCGACCCGCAGCGGGCGCGGAAATCCGTCAGGATCGCCTCGTCGTCCTCCATCGCCAGAAGATCGGGCGCGATCGGGCTGTCGATCAGCCGCCGCATCGCGCCGGTGCTGGCCAGCCTCTGGCAGAACCGCGCCCCGTCGACGACCTCGCGGCGATCCTTATCGGTCGAGAGCGAGTTCGGGCGGATCCTCGGAGGATCGCCCACCCGGGGCCCGGAGATGTCGATGCGTCCGCGGCTCGACGGCCTTGCCGGTTGGAACCCGATGATGAAACCGGGGAACGGATCCGGCATGACCACGTTGCGCCGACCTTCGGGCGTCGTCATGTAACTGACCGGGTTGAAATAGAGTTGCTGATCGGGCCGGCTCAGTCCCGCGCGCGAACGGAAGAAGCCGCCGCACTGGTTCACGCTGAGGGCGAGCGGGCCGCGCCGGGTCAGCGCGTAGCGGATCGCGCAAGCCGCCCGTCGGTGCAGCGGTCGCAATGCCTGGTTCAGCGTCGGCTCGGTCGCGCGGAAGAAATAGTTCACACCCAGATGATCCTGAAGATGTCCGCCGACCGCTTCGCTGTCGCCAAGGACGTCGATGCCGTGGTCGCGCAGCGTGGCAGCCGGACCAATTCCTGACCGCTGGAGGATGAGCGGCGAAGCCACCGCGCCCGCCGCCACGATGACCTCGCGACCCGCCGACACACGCGTCTTGCCCGACGACGATGTTACTTCGACGCCGGTGACATATCTGCCCTCGAAGATCAGGCGCTCGGCTGCGGCACGGGTCATCACCGTGACATTCGCGCGCCGCATCGCCGGCCGCAGGAATGCGCGGGCGGCCGAGCAGCGCCGACCTCCCTTGGTGGTGATCCGGTATGACGTGGCGCCCTCGTGCTCGACGGTCTCGACCCGGGGTAGCCCCATCTCGTCGGCGGCGGCGAAGAAATGGCGCGTAGCGGGATGGATCTGGTCGCATACGTCTTGCACATGCATCGGACCGCTGCCGTCCCGCGTGCCATCACAGCCGACGCGGGTCTCCAGCGTCTCGAAGACAGGGGCGACGGTGTTCCAGTCCCATCCGTGTGCCCCTGCGTCGACCCAATCGTCGAAATCGCCGGGCAAGCCGCGCACATAGACAAGCGCGTTGATCGCGCTCGACCCTCCCAATACCTTGCCGCGCGGCCAGTAGGCGGAACGTCCGCCCAGAGCCTCCTCGGATTCTGTCGAATACCGCCAGTTGAGCGTCGGGTGAAAGAACGTCTTGCCGTATCCGATCGGCAGCGCGATCCAGGGAGAGCGGTCCCTGGACCCTGCCTCTAGGACAAGGACGCTGTAGCGCCCGTTGCGGCTCAGGCCCTCCGCCAGCACGCAGCCGGCCGAGCCCGCACCGATGATGATATAGTCGAACTGCGCCACGCCGCTGATACCCCGGTCTGAAATCAGGCGGAGGATGGCAGGCTCGACCGGCGATTGCAAAACGAACAGTTTGGGGCACCCGCCGGGAACAGTGTTCAAAAGCCTGCGTTCTTATGAGCATGTTTAAAAAGAACGGGGGATTCTGACGCCGTGTCCCGCACCTTCGGCTACCTCCGCGTCTGGACCGCCGGCCAGACCACCGAGACCCATAAGCAGCAGATCGCGGCGGGCGGGATCGAGATCGAGGACTACCGCATCATGGCCGAGACGGTTTCGGGTAGCGTCGAGGCGATGAAGCGTCGGGGCTTTGTACGGCTTGTTGACCGGCTCGAGCCCGGCGACACGCTGGTGGTTACGAAGATGGACCGGCTCGGGCGCAACGCGATCGACGTGATGGCGACGATCGCGCGGCTGGGCGAGATGTCGGTCCGGGTACGGAGCCTCGATCTGGGCGATGCCGACCTGACCAGCGTCGCGGGGCGGATGACCACGCACATCCTGAACGTGGTCGCGCAGTTCGAGCGGGAGTTGCTCATCGAGCGGACCAAGGCCGGGATCGACCGGGCGAGGGCACAGGGCAAGCGGCTCGGCCGGCCGCCGGTTTTCGACGCCCAGCGGCGGGCTGAGGTCGAGGCCGGTTTGAAGAAGGGAGAGACGATTTCCGCCCTGGCGCGTCGGTTCAAGACCAGCCGCCAGACCGTGCAGCGCATCCGCGACCGGCATGGTCGGGTGAGGCCCGTTTTGCGAACGACACCCCGCGGCCCAATCGACAAGGAATGACCGCGCTCGCGATCAAGGCGGGCGTAAACCTGAAGCCAGCGATACTTGATCTCACAGCCTTACGGTAACTTCTTGATGCGATGGTATTACCATATCGGTATTACCAAAAGGAGCGGCCATGACGAGCAAAGTTCAGGTAACGATCCCCCGGCATATCCGCGAAGCTGCCGGTTTCCTGCCTGGAACCGACCTCGAGTTTGTCATAGACGATGCTGGCGTTGTGCGCGTTCAACGCCATACCGAACAAGCGAAGGATCCAGCCTTGACGAAGGCGATCGGTCGGTTGCGCGGGTCGGCGACGAAAAAGATGACGACGGACGAGATCATGGCGCTGACTCGGGAGTGACCGGCAACACGCTCGTCGACGCCAATGTCCTGATCGACATCGCAACGAACGATTCACGGTGGAGTGACTGGTCGGCTGCCGAACTGGTACGGGCGGGGCAGGGTGGACGGCTCGCCATCAACCCTGTCATCTACGCGGAGCGTTCGACCGGATCGAGGAGTTCGACGCACTCTTGATCGTCGAAGTCGCAGGACATGGTGGTCTAGCCGAGTACGGAGAACGCGCCCTCGCACAGGGGAGCGATTTGATCATCGCATCCGTCGGTGCCTTGGCCGATGTTGCGCTTCATGACCGGATCGTTGCTGCGGCGGGGCCACCGGGATCCGGCCGCGGGCGGCTTCTTCTACCCGCCGGCGCATTGGGGGAATAGATGCACTTGCCGCGGCACGCGAAGGTGGGCTGCGACGTGTCGTCTACACGGCGCGCAAGCCGACCTCCACTCTGATTGAAGACGCCGAGAGATCCGGAGAGACGGTGCTTCTCGATGGAACGGCACGAGAGGCGGCTCTCGCCTTTCCCAAGAGCAGCAATGTTGCGGCGACGGTCGCACTCGCAGGCTTGGGTTTCGACAACACAGAGGTCAGGGTCATCGCGGACCCCGCGGTCAGCTCCAACATCCATACGATTGATGCCGAAGGAGCATTCGGCTCGTTCAGTTTTCGTATCGAAGGGCTTCCGTTGCCCGACAATCCGCGGAGCTCCAGCCTCACCGCCATGAGCATCCTGCGGGAAATTCGCAACTTCGGATCGGCTATCGGGTATGACGCCGCCTTGTCGGCCCGGGTCATACGCCTGACGCATAAGCAGCATCGAAGAATTTCCGCTCGAGGCTGACTGTTTCGCCGAAGACGTCTTCGACCCTTGCGCGACCCTCCGTGTCGAGATCGTCCCATGCCCGGTCAAGCTGGATACGCAGGTACTCGACCACGCCACGAAACCCTTCCCCCGAGTGCAGCTCGATCCACTCCCGGAACCAGAACGGGAGCCCACTGGCAGCCGAGGCATGACGCTCACCCCATTCGAGGTAACTCCATTCCGCCACGCAGAGGACGGCCAGCATTTCCGCGTAACGCCCCGACGTCCGGGCGGCGGCCATGATCTGCAGGAGGGCGCCGGTCTCGGATGCCGGCGCTGCTGCCCGATCCGATGCATTGACCCCAAGCGCCTCGAACGATCTTTCGAAATAGGTATTCTCGGTGCTGGTGATCAGGGCCAGGAACTGCGCCGCCGGTATCGCATCCCCCAACGTCGGGGCATGAGCCAGTGCCGTGGCCAGAAGGCGAACGAATTCCTCGAGGAACTTGTGATCCTGTATCAGATACCACCGCATTTTCTCCGCCGGCAATGTATTGGTTGCCAGTTCGGCGCAGAACGCATGGTCGGTCGCGGCGACCCAGTCTTCGGCGCAACGGTCGCGCAAAGCTTCGGTTGGACGCATGTTAGTTTCTCCCTCGGAACCAGCCTCTGTTAAAGGTTATGCCCATAGCGGCGAAAGCCTTGAAGCCGGGAAGCTACCTGCGATCCGCAGACTGTTTCTTGACTGACCGATCGGCGTAGGTCGAGCAGTCACCGGACGCATGGCGATCACATTCCGCTATGCCCGCCGGACCGTGTTTGGACTGACATCGAGCAACCGGGCGATCTCGACGATCCGACGGCCTTCCTGGTCCCGCAGGCGCCGAACTTCCTCGCGCTGGTGACGAGACAGGGCAGGGGGGCCGTCCGCCGATCCGCCCGGCCTGCGGCCAGACCTTCCCGGGTCCGCTCGGAGATCCGCTCGCGCTCGAACTGGGCAATCGAGGCGAGGCGTGAAAGCCAGACTGATCTTCGCGCTGTGGTCGACGCGATCCTCTATCTATTGAGGACGGGCTGCCAGTGGCGGATGCTGCCTGCCGATTTTCCGCCTTGGGTACGGTCTGGTGGTACTTCCGGCGCTGGCGGCCTGACGGGGTCTGGGTCCGTTTGCACCGGACTCTTCTTCATGCCGCGGCCCGGGTGAAGGCCGGCCGTCGAAGCGATCCGACGGTGGTGATCATGGATGCGCAGTCGGTGAAGACGACCAAAAGGGGGGCGTTCGCGGCTTCGACGGCCACAAATGCGTGAAGGGGCGCAAGCGCCAGATCCTCGTCGATACGCAAGGCTTTCTCGTCGCGTGCCGGGTTGAGCCGGCCGGCATATCCGATCGCCGGGCCGCGCGTGGGCTGACGGCCGGATTGTCGCCGCTCTGGCCGAAGGTCCACACCGTGATCGCCGACGCCGGGTACGAGAGCAAGTCGCTGGCCCGGAACATCCGCGACGGGAACGGCTGGCGGCTGGTAATCGTCAAGCGCAAGGAACAGGCATTCCGAATTGCCGGGCTGAACTGGATCGTCGAGCGGAGCTTTGCGTGGCTCGGTCGACATCGTCGGGTATCCAAGGATTACGAGTACCAAGTGCAGACGTCAGAAACCCTCATCACTATCGCAGCTTGCGCTCAGATGATCCGGCGGATCGCACCAGCATGACTTTTCACACAGCCTCTTAGACCATGTCGACGAAAAGGTGCGGTAGCGCATCGGAGCAAACGTGAACATGCCGCCTTATGGTAAGAACCACTTGGAAGCCGGGGATCCAGCTAGATTCGGATGCCGAGATCGTTGGCAACGGCGGCGAGACGGCGATCCCGCGTCCAGAGCATTGATCCGGGTGCCAGAAGACACGACGCGATAAGCGACGCGTCGACATATCCGATGCCCCGGCTGAACAGACGCCGTGCGTCGATCAGGGTCCGCACCTCATTGGCCTCCGCCACGGGTAGTCCGGGCAGCCGGTCGAGAAGGGTCAGAACTCCATCCCGGTCCCGAAGTGAACCGAGTGCAATCTCGGCGACCACGAAGGGGTGACAGGCGATCGTTCCCGCAGAAAGCCGACGCGCCAGCTCGGCGTCGCCTGTCCTCAGTTGATCGATCCAGATCGACGTGTCCGCCAGGATCACGCAGGCGGCCGGCGACGGGGCGCCGCCTCGATCTCCGGCTCGGTGCCGCCCAGCCGGGCTAGCCGTCTGGCGCTCTCGCGCTCAATCAAAGCTGTCAGAGCTTCACGCAGAAGCACGCCGCGCTCCCGAACGCCCGTCAGCCGCGTCGCCTGATCGAGAAGCTGGTCATCAAGTGTCACCGTCGTACGCATGGCAGGCTCCGCATTCATATGTGCATCATATGATGTATATCAGCGTTCGCGACAAGGTACCGGCCCGGTCGCCAAAAGCCTCCCAGAACCGTTGGCATTCCGAACGAGGTTTCTGGATCGACTAACCCACTGCTGTGTAGATGGCTCCGCTTTTTGCCGGGTTCTGTCGTTGCTATTTGTCAGTCCCCCGGCCCGATCACGAGGCGGTCGCGGGCGGCGTCGACGATGTCGGTGGAGACGATCTGGGTACCGTTGAGGTCCATGATGCGGCGCATCTGAGCGAGGAGGCGCTCAGCAAGACGCAGGTTTCCGCGGGTGATGCGGACCACGGCGGCGAGGGCCTCGACGGCATCTAAAGCGTTTCGACATTAACCCGAGGCGTATCCGGCAGCAGTGAAGTAGTTCCAGCACTCCTGCGAGTCGTAGAGATCACAGATTGCACCGATGGCGTTGAATACCTCTGTGAATGTCCGCGCGCCGATCTTTCGGAGATGAGCCTTGAGCTTGGCGAAGGCCTGTTCGATTGGGTTCAGGTCGGGCGAGTAGGGTGGCAGGTAGAGGAACCAGCATCCGTGGTCGCGGAGTGTGCGGGCGGCCTCGACGTTTCGGTGAGTGGCCAGGTTGTCGAGAACGACGACGGTGTCGGGCTCGATCTCGGGCACCAGCACCTTGCGGACGTAGGCGGCGAAGGCCGGGCCGTCCATCGCACCTTTGATCACCCAAGGCGCGATCAGCGCGTCCGCCGTCAGCCCCGCGATCAGCGTCTGCGTGCCCCAGCTGCCGAATGGGGCATCCATGGTCAGGCGCTCTCCGCGCGGGGCTCGTCCGCGAAGGCGCGTGAGATTTGTCTTCACGGCGGTTTCGTCGAGAAACACCACCCGCTCGGGCCGGGCGGCGATAGCGGGGAGGCGGTGCCTCATCCAGTCGGCTCGCTGTTGCCTTACCTTTGCGCGGCGGCGTTCGGTGGCGACCAGCGACTTTTTTTGTACGTGAAGCCGAGCCGGGTCAGCAGCTTGGCAATGGACGAGTGGTGAACTTGGACCCCCTCCGCTTCGGTGAGCGCGTCGCGCAACTCGAAGAGCGTGATGTCGGGGTCTTGCGCGACCAGTTCGTCGATAAAGGCCCGGTACGGCGCCAACTTGCCCGACCCGGGCGGGCGACCCTGAACCGCCGGATCGGCATGTCCCTTCGTCCTGATCTGCCGCGCCCACCGGGCGCCGGTCGCGGGCGAGACCTTCAGTCGCGCCGCAGCGGCACGCCCACTTAGTCCCTCTTCAATGTACTTCTGAAACCGTGTCCGAAGCGCTGTAGGCTCGCCGGGTCGAACGCGATGTTGAAGGTGGCGGCGTGACGGCGGGCGACGAGCTGCATCTCGGCTTCGCGTAGCGGGCGGAACTCGTGAACGAAGCCGATGCGCGAGTAGAGCTGCGGGTAGCGGGCGAGCTTCTTTTCGAGCCCCGGCATACCCATTAGAGGCTGTGTGAGAAGTCGCCGTTCCGCCGTCGCGGACCATGTTTTGCCGAGACTACTGGAGGTACAGCATGGCTC
>NZ_CANLTQ010000042.1 GCF_947494025.1 uncultured Jannaschia sp. | reverse complement strand
CCAGTTCAGGGTGCGGTAGCGGGTCGGGGCAGGCCTGGACATGCCGTCCAGCTATGGTGCCGGAGTCGCGATGTGAATCCCAGACAGACTTCGTGCAACAACGCCGCGACACGCGTGCCAGGCTTGCTCCCGACCACGAAGTGTTCGATGCCGCGTGCCGCCGCAAGGTTCTTTTAGCCGTTGCCGCCGTCCGAGCAGAGCACGGCATCGCCCGGTACGAGGGGCTTCATAGCGCGCTCCACGGTGGCGCTCTTGCGGTTCGGCAGTCGCCGGAAGAGGCGAGAACCACCGCGGTCAGCGACGGTGAGAATGGGGAGCTGCCACCTCGAGAGACCGCGCATCATTTTCAGCCCTTGCGTCGTGAAATCCTCCCACCGTGGGCGCGGTGGCTTGGGGGTATTCTGCGGATCGGCGAAGTGGCGGACCCATTCGTGCGATCCCTTCCGGGACTCCCGTTGGTAGGTCTCGTCCGCCTCTATGATACCTGAGAAGGTCGCCGACAGGCTGCTGTTCCCGATGATCGAGAACACGAGCATCCGCCAGCGCCAGATCGTGTACTTGTTGAGGTCGAGTTGCCTGGCGAGCTTGCGCACCGATTGCGGTGCGGAGCTGCCCAGCATATCCCTCAGCGCCACCATGAACAGGTCAGGGCGATGGATGCGGCCGATGGTGCTCCCGGTTCGTCCTGGATAGGTCTTCTGGCAGCCACGGCATCGGTAGCGCTGAACCCTGGTCCGAGTGCGACCCCACTTCTGGCGCCGCTCGTCGCCACAGAAAGGGCACTTGTGTTCCCGGCTTGTCCGTGCCTCGATTTCCGAGATCGCCTCCGATTTTCGCCGGAGATCCCGGACCTTCGTCCGGGCGATCTGGGCCGGGTTCAGTTCGTCGAGGGCGTCGAGAACACGGCGAAAGTCGTGGTATAGCAATATAGGCCCTTCTAGGTTAGGGTCAGGACCCATTGATTGCCGACATTGGTCGTGATTCAGGCTCCGCGAGGAGACCGCATGCATGAGCAACCTGTTCTGGCTTGCAGACGCGCAGATGGCGCGCTTTCGGCCGTATTTTCCGAAGAGCCATGGCCGACCCCGTGTCGATGACAGACGGGTTCTGAGTGGCATAGTTTCCGTCAACCGCAACAGGTTGTGCTGGTGCGATGCCCCAAGCGAATACGGCCCGTCGAAGACGCTCTACAATCGATGGAAGCGGTGGAGTGACATGGGAGTGTTCGCCCGGATCATGGAACGCATGGCAGCCGAGGGCACGGAGCGGAAGACAATCATGATCGAAGCGACCTACCTCAAGGCGCACCGCACGACCTCCAGCCTGCGGCTGAAGAAGGGGGGCGTGGCAGGCTGATCGGGCGGACGAAGGGCGGGATGAACACAAAGCTGCATGCCGTCACCGAAAGTATCGGGCGTCCGATCCGGTTCCTTATCACAGCCGGCCAGGTCAGCGACTATACTGGGGCCAGGGCATTGATGGGTAGTTTTCCACCAGTCGAATGGCTCTTGGAGGACTGCGGATACGATGCGGACTGGTTCCGCGAAAACCTTGTGGATAAGGGGATAACCCCCTGCATCCCCGGTCGGAAGTCGCGCGACAAGCCTGTCCGATACGACAAGCGCCGCTACAAGCGCCGCAGCAGGATCGAGATCATGTTCGGACGCATGAAGGACTAGCGCGCGTCGCCACTCGTTATGATCGCTGCCCGAAGGTCTTCCTCTCGGCGATTGCGCTCGCGGCGACCATCTTGTTCTGGCTCTGAATCAATGAGTCTGGAGCCTAAGACGAAGCGAACCAATACGGTTTGCGGACACCCCCAAATTTTAAAGTTTCGCCGCCACCACAGCTTGTACGGCCCGTCCTATCCGTGGTCGTCGCTCAACCCGCGATCCTCGACCAGCCCCGCAGGGCGCATTGCTTGATGCAAGCTCCAATCCGCTTGCACAGGACGGAGTACGTCTCGTCGTCGGCCACCGGCCCCCGGTCTTCACACCATGCGAACGTGATGTCGCGCGACGTGAGCGGCCCGGCTGCCTCCCTGAAGTGCTGTAGAACGAAGCGCATCACCGTGCCCTTCTTGGCTTTGTGCCGGGTGACGTATTCGCCCATTCGCTTCATCTCTCCGGTACCGTCGAACAGACGGATTGCGGCATTCAGTTGGTCTATGTCCACCGTCAGCTTGCGGATGTTGGCTTGGTAGCGGTCGCGCAGGGCGACGAGTTCGGTATGCTTGGCGATCAGGCCAGGGACGGTGTTCGAGCGTTCGAGCTTCGGCAGGTCTACAAGCTCTTGCGAAAATTTGGGAATACACCGTGAATCGTTTGGGCGCTTGCTACATGAGGCGGGACATTCGTTATCCGGCCCTATGCAGCCTGCAATAGCGGATGCCTGTCACGACCGGATGCTGCCCGCTCCCCGACCGGCAGCATGTCCGCAGCGTCTCCGATGAGTACGGCCATCTCTGGCGTGCTGATCCGACCCGGCTGGGTAACGTGGAACGCGCCCTTCTGCTCCTGCGGCACCGCGCGGGACGTCATCATCCGGATGATCGTGAATGCGGCCGTGGCGCAATGGGAGACGATCGTCGTGTAAAAGAGCGCCTGAGGACCCAGAGCGCTCATCAGGACGCCCGCCAGCAGGGGACCGAAGATCGAGCCCACGCCGAGGACCATGAGGATGCCGCCCGAGGTCTGGATGAAGGCGCCGGGCGCGGCGTGATCGTTGGCATGGGCCATAGCGACGGGATAAATCGCGAGCGACGTCGCACCGAAGAGGGCGACGGCGATCAGGTTCGTCCATTGCCCGTGCGGCGCGAGGAAGATGAACGCCGCGTCCGCGGCCGCCGCCAGAAGGCACAGGCCCAAAAGCACGATCCTGCGGTCCAT
Organism: uncultured Jannaschia sp.; assembly: GCF_947494025.1. Taxonomy (GTDB): domain Bacteria; phylum Pseudomonadota; class Alphaproteobacteria; order Rhodobacterales; family Rhodobacteraceae; genus Jannaschia. The sequence goes on along the minus strand of NZ_CANLTQ010000042.1, from coordinate 16,500 downwards.
CCGGTCCGACAGGATGCCGACCGGGATCTGCGACAGCGCGCCCGCCATCACGGGCACGGCGGCGAAGAGAGCGACGACCGTCAGGCCCAATCCGACCTGCTCGGCGTAGACGACGTGCAAGGTGAAGAAAGAGGCATTGGAAATGCCGAGCATGAACGCGGCGAAGACGGCCACGGGAGAATTCCGCCACAGGCCGGCCAGATCGAGCCGGACCATGACAAGGGGTTGCGGCGCACCGGATGTCGTCAGCGCGACCGGCACGAGCGAGATGCAGTAGAACGCCCCGGCAAGAACGAAGAGCACGTGCCCCTCGATCGGCGCGAATGTCAGGGCCATCTGCCCGGTCGTCGTCGCGGCGAGGCCCACCATCGTGTAGATGCCGAACACCTTGCCGCGCAGCCGCGCCTCGGTCCGTTCGTTGAGCCAGCTTTCGACGATCATGGCCGCCCCCGCGAAGCAGAAGCCCGACAGCGCGCGCAGCACGAACCAGGCAGCGGGATGGATCAGAAGAAGCGACAGGAGCACCGCCATGCCCGCAAGGGCGGACATGAGAGTGAAGGCGCGGATATGCCCGATGCCGGCGACGAGGTGCGGCGTCGCGAGACAGCCCGCGACATACCCGATCGCCCACCCCGTCCCGAGCAGGCCAAGGGCGATCGCGCCGAACCCTTCCAAGCCGCCCCGGACCGGCAGGATCATACCATTCAGACCACCGGCGAAAAGGAGGATGGCGGACCCCAGAAGGAGGGCGCTTACGGACTGGAGGCTTTTGACCATTTTGATCTCTCGGCGCCGCATCGAGATCGCTCGACGCACAACCATGGCGCCCCTCCATCCTGCCTGTCAGTCGTGTAGATCCAGTTAACCATGTGCCCGGCCCAAACGATGCCGATCTTTCCGGACCGCCGCTTTGCGCCGTGACTGTCGAACGATCGGGCCCCTGATCCGGAGGTGAGCGTCCAGTCTGCGTCGACCCTCGACTGGCATGCGTGCGACGAGAGCGTACCGCGGCGCGGACTTCGGAGAGCAAACGTTCGACCGATGAACGGCATCGCCGGAGTCCTCGACGTCGGCCCTGCGCAGCAAATCTGTCATCCGCCGCGTGACATGTGAACGACCGCTTCGGCTGGGTTGCTGAACTTTTCAACAACCTCGGTCAGTTTGGGTCATTCATCCAGCGATGCCATTGCCGAAGATCTGGGGGATTACCCGTCTCTCTCTCGGACCGTCACGGAGACCATCCCGAGCGCCGAACCGATCGCGTTCGACGACCTCGGACATTCTCCTCATATCGAGGCGCGCGATCGCTTTCACGACGTCTTGAGCGCTGCGCTGACGCAGGTAAACTGTTAGCCCCAGCTTGACCGACGCTTTTCATCAGCACCCAGCCCAAACCGGACGTTCGCAGGGCACCGCCGCGCCGCGCTACAGCTTCACTGAACCGGCCATTCGCCGTCGGCCCATTCGACGATTGCCTCGTCGAGGGCGGCCCGTTCGCGGACGTAGTCGGACCAGTCTCTCGGGGCGTCCGAATAGGGGTGCCGGTCGCCGATCCGGCTCGCGGTCGTTTCGTCCCCCTGAAGGCGGTCGAGCCAGATGCGATCGCCCCATAGGACATGGTTCAGGGTCTCGGCGATCGAGCAGAAGAACGCGCCCCGGTCCTGCCATCGGTCCGCGTCGGTCAACCCGCTGGCGGCCGCGACGAGCGACCAGTTCTGCCAGCGATTGTAACGGGCCATCGTGCGGGCATACTCGTGCGTGATCATGGGCGGTCTTCAGCCGGGCTGTGGCCCCTCTCGGCACCGGACATGTCCGGCAAGCGGCGCGGACGGATGCGGCCGGCGTCCGGCCGCGTCCGAGGCTTGCGCCGGCCGGATCAGTTGGTCCGCGGGTCGTCGCCTTCGTTCACGTAGTTGATCTGGAACGGACCCGTCCCCGTGAGCTGGACGACGGTCTCCTCTTCCGCCCAAGCGTAGTGCGCCATGTTCGCGGGCATCTGGAAGAAACTTCCAGGCCCCATCATCGGGGCAGCATCACGGTCGAGGGTCTCGCCCATGCCGATGCCGAACCCGCCCGATAGCACCGTCACGTGCTCGTCCTCGGGATGGGTATGCGGCGGGATCTCCATGCCCGCGGGGAACTTGAGTCGCAGGACGTAGAGGCCAGGCTCGCTCGGCTTGCCCGCCATCACGACGAGGCCGATGCCCGGAGGCAGGTGCGGCGGACCCTCGCCGAACGCGACATCGTCGGCGGCGACGATCTTGTGGTGGGCATCTTGGGCCAGGAGCGGTTGCCCGACCGTCGCGAACCCGGCGGCGAGCGCGGCAACGATGACAAGGGACGACAGGGAGGGAAGCGTGGTGATCCGTCTCATCGGTCTTTCCTTTCGATCGGCGGTTCAAGCCCGCCAGGTCCGCACGATGGCAGACGCCCGTGGGAGGGGACGCGGCCACGACCGTGGAAAGGACGTGGGAACCGCGCGGACGACCGTCAGGTCAGCGAAATCCGCTTGGCAGCCAGCCGCAGACGGCGCGCGATGTCCGGGGGGAAGTGGAACGTGCCGAGGAAGGTATTGATCCCGTAGCCGGGCTGTACGGCATGGATCCTGGCCGCGAACACCCGCCCCTCGTCGATCCGGTCCGCCATCGCCAGGCAGAGGGCGGCGATGCCGAGAATGTTGATGTGCGCGTTCGGGCACGCCGCCGCCCGCGTTGCCCAGTCCGCCGCCTCCACGTATTGCCCGAGCCGCAGATGCGCGAGCCCCCGGCTCCCCAACATTCCGAACATCATCGGATCGTAGGGGCTGAGCGCGCGGGAGGTGTCCGAGGCCGCGATTGCTGCCTCCGCATCGCCGGTCTGGGCCTCGACGAAAGCGAGCGAGTAGTGGCCGAGTGCGAAGTTCGGGCTGAGATCGACTGATCGACGCAGCGCGGTCGCGGCTTCGTCATGGCTCCTGCGCAGCCACGAGGCGCGGCCGAGCGCGCAGTGCGCCGCCGGGTCCTTCTCGTCGGCGAGCAGGCTCTCCATCGCTGCGGCATAGGCGCGGTCGGCAGAGCGGACGGGATCCTCCCATGCCTGGAAGGCGTCCTGCCAATGGGTGAACGAAAGGCCCGCATATGCGCGCGAAAAGGTCGGGTCGAGCGCCACGGCGCTGGCGAAGAGACTTTGCGCCTGCGCGTTGTCCGCTTTGGTAAAGCGATACATGTGCCAAAGGCCACGGTGATGCGCCCCCCAGGCATCGAGCGAGTTCGGAGACCGCAGGATGGCGCGGTTGCGTTCCGCCTGCTCGATCTCGGCGGTCAGGGTCGCCACGATCCGGTTGCCGAGTTCGTCTACTGCGTCGAGCAGATCCGCCGCCGGTACCTCGCAGACCTGCGCGAGGACGATCGTATTCGAACGCGTCTCGACGAGTTCGACATCGACCCATGCCCGGCCGGCTTCCCGATGCAGCATGCCCGAAGCGAGGTAGTCCACGCCCAGGCGCCGACCGGCCTCCTTGGAGGTGATACCATCGGCAAGGGCGAAGACCGATCCGCGGGCGATGATCGACAGGCTCCTGAGCTTCGCCAGCCGCGTGATGACGTCGCCAGTGAGACCCTTTGCGAGACGACGTCCGACCGGATCGTCATGTCGAGCCCGGAACGGCATCACGGCAAGGGCCGAGCGCCTGGCCGCGCTCCGTGGCGCATCGGTCGAAAGGGGCGGCGGTTGGGCAACCGGCACAGCGGGACCAGCCACAGCCGCGACGGCCGGGACGTGGCGTCTCATCTCGTTCCATGATTGCCGCAGCGCGGATGTGGGGACGCCCTCGTCGAGGAAGAGGCGCTCGGCCGAGGCGACATGCGCCTCCGCCTCTGCGACGCGACCGTCACGGATCAATCGGGCCAGGAGAGCGTGATGCGCGTCGATCTCGAAAGGCGCGAGGTCGAGCCAGCGCTCGAGATACGGCGAGACGGCGCCGGATTGACACGGGAAGGTGGCGACGAGAGTCCGGAGGATCGAGGCATGGCAAGCCGCGAAACGCCGTCTCTGGGCCGTCAGCCAAGTCTCGGCAGGCGGTCCGGACAGGTCCAGCTCGCCCAGGAACGGTCCCCTGAACATATCCGACAGCGATATCAGCCGCGCTACCGAGGGTGGATCGCCCTTCTCGATCGCCAGGACCTCGAGCGCATCGACCATGCAGTTGTCCAGATCGATCCCGACCGCGTCGTCCTTCGAGCGGAGCCGCGGCCGGTCGGGACTGTCCACGATCCGACGAAGCTTGCTCAGATGCCAGCGGAGTTCGGCCCGCGGATCATTCGGCCGGTCCCAGAGCAGATCGCAGAGCCGCCCGCGGCCGATGGGGGCGGGCCCGACCACCAGCATGGCCAGAAGCGCACGTAGCTTGCGCGACTGCGGAAGTGCCACGAGCACGCCGCTTCGGCGCACCTCGAGCGGGCCGAGCAGGTTTATCCCGAGGACCGGAGGGGTGATAGACGACGCCGACTTTACGACTTCCGCGCTGGTTCCCATGCCGCCTCCCACATCGGAATGTCAGACCTGACGATAACATGCTTCCGCTAGGAAAAGCGCTGCAAGGAGATCGTCATGCCCTCGACATGCCTGTCCGGACAGCGAAAGGGCGCGGACGGCTCTATGCATCGATCCTCGACACGGATCGGCAACACGCCGACGGTGCTGCTCCGCAATGTCGGTCCGGAGCACCCCACGATCTACGCGAAGGCCGAGTTCTTCCATCCCGGAGCGTCGGTCAAGGACCGGCTCGCGCTCGCCATCATCGAGACGGCCGAGCAATCCGGTGCGCTGGCACCCGGCCAGTCGGTGATCGAGGCGACCAGCGGCAATACCGGGATTTGCCTCGCGATGGTCTGCGCCCAAAAGGGCTATCCACTAATAGTGACGATGGCCGACAGCTCCTCGATCGAGCGACGTCGCCTTATGCGGGTGCTCGGCGCGAAGGTCGTGCTGACGCCGCGGTCCGGGAAGGGCCTCGGCATGTATCGCAAGACCGTCGAATTGGTAGAGGCCACCGGTTGGTTCCTCGCCAACCAGTTCGAGACGCCGGTTAATGCTGCGATCCATGAGGCCACTACGGGGCGCGAGATCATCGCCGACTTCGCCGGCTCGCGTCTGGACTGGTTCGTGACCGGGTACGGCACCGGCGGCACGCTGGCGGGCGTCTCGACAGTGGTCCGGGCCGAGCGACCTGAAACCCGGATCGCTCTAATCGAGCCCGCGAACCCCCAGCTTCTCATTAGCGGCACGCCGCAGGAGCGCGGAGATGGCGACGTGCCCTCCGCCACCCATCCCAGCTTCGAGCCGCACCCGATCCAGGGCTGGAGGCCGGACTTCATCCCGCATGTCCTTCATCAGACGCTTGCGAGGAATGCCCATGACGACCTCCTGCCGGTCTCCGGCGCCGAGACGATGGAATGGACCCGAACGTTGGCCCGGAAGGAAGGCATCCTCACCGGCATCTCGGGCGGCGCGACCCTCGCGGCCGACAGGCGGATCGCGGAGCGGGCGCCGGAGGGATCGGTGATCCTGTGCATGCTTCCCGATATCGGGGAGCGCTACATGAGCACGCCGCTCTTCGAGACGATCGCCACGGAGATGGACGAGGCGGAGATGGCGATCCCGCGCTCGACGCCCGGCTATCAGCTTGAGGCGGACTGACATGCGGGATGCCGGTCAGGACGATGCGGCGATCGAGGAATCCCTCGACCCCGCCGACTGGGAGGCTGCGCGGGACCTCGTCGTCCGCGTCGCGGGCGAGGCGGTCGATCACCTGCACGCCGTGCCGTCCAGGCCGGTCTGGCGCGACATGCCGCCCGACATCCGCGCCGGCCTCGCCACGCCGCTGCCAGAGGGGCCGACTGCGTTGGAAAACGTCGTCCGCGAGGTGTTCGACACGGCGATGGCCTATCCGATGGGCAACACGCACCCCCGGTTCTGGTCGTGGTACATGGGTGCCGGCAACCTGACCGGGGTCCTGGCCGAGTTCCTCGCCGCCGTGCAGGGCTCCAACCTCGGCGGCGGCAACCACGCGGCGGCTTGCATGGACGATCAGGTGGCTGGCTGGCTCAAGGAGATGGTCGGATTTCCTGCGGAGGCCAGCGGAACCCTGACGAGCGGCGGCTCCGAGGCCAACCTCGTCGGCCTCACCGTCGCACGCAACGTCATGGCGGGCGTCGACGTCCGCGCCGAGGGCATCGCCGCTGCGCCCCGTCCTCTGCGATTCTACGCTTTCGATCAGGTCCACGGCTGCCACCTGAAGGCAGTGGAAGGGCTCGGCCTCGGCCGCAAGGCGCTTCGTCTGATCCCGACGGGCGGAGACTTCCGCATCGATCTCGCCGCCCTCCGCGTCGCCATCGCCGAGGACCGGGCCGCGGGTCTGAAGCCCGCCTGCATCATCGGCACCGCCGGAACCGTCAACGCGGGACAGAGGAGCCGCTTGATCGCTGCGAGACGCGTCCCGCCGCACCCGCTCGAGCATCGCGCCGACGATCCGCCTATGCGCGAAACCGACCGGGATCATGTAGGCGCGGCCGAATGCGTTGTGCACGCGGACTGAGGACGTCACCGAGGTCGACGGCCCGTCGGACAATACGCAGGTCATGACGTCGAGATGGCGGTCCCGTTCGGTCAGCACGAGGGACGTCTCGTCGACGTGCTCGACGAGGAAGAAATCGAGGCGATCGCCGACCTCAATGGCGTCCACAGGCGTGCCGCTGAAACCGCCGATCTGCCGCACGCCGAAGAGGGACGAGACCTCGTCGCCGACCCGGAACGCGAACCGCAGCAGGGGCTGCGGATGGGCCACGAAGGCGTTCCAGGCATCCAGCGGCGCGATAGGACGCGGCAGCCGCACGCTCTGGCTGTCGAAGTAGTCCAGCCCAGAGACCGGCGCGAGCACGCAGATATTGCTTCCCGGCACACGGATCATGAGGTCTCGCTAACGGACATGCACTTGCGCGGGAAGCTGCGGAAGACGCCCGGAGCCGACCTTTGCTTCATAAGGCTCGAACTGGCGCAGCGCGGGACGAAGTGTAAATTCACCGTACTGGCTCGAGTGTCCGCGTTTGCCGGACAGACATTCGCACCACCTTGCATTGGAAAAAACCTTCTTCGTCGGTCTAGCGATTGGCTGCCGCCTGTTCATTCCAGCCCGCGCACGGCGATCTCCAGGACCACGTAGCGCCCGACCTTGGCGATCGTGACCAGCAGGAGGAACCGCCACATCGGCTCGCGCAGGAGACCCGCAGCGACGGTGATCGGGTCTCCGATGATGGGCATCCAGCTCAGGAGCAGGGACCAGTGCCCATATCTGCGGTACCACCGCTGCGCTCGGGCCAGCGCCGAGGCGCTTGCAGGGAACCAGCGCCGGTCGCGGAACGCCTCCGCCCCGCGCCCAAGCCCGTAGTTGATCACAGACCCGAGAACGTTGCCGACGCTGGCGCTTGCAAGGAGGCCTGACGTCGACCAGTCGCCGGACCGTAGCAACGCCACGAGAAGGAGTTCGGACTGCGCGGGAAGGACGGTCGCGGCAACGAGGGCGGAGAAGAACAGCCCGCCATAGGCGGTGAGATCGGTCATCTGGTCTCAATCGAACGGGCATGGAGGGCCGCCATCGGAGGGATCAAAGTCGCGATGCCCAGCGAGGATGGTGGTCGTCCACGACGAACGGATGAGCATGATGGCGCTTACCGTGCAGATGCGGGTGATCGAGCGGCAGGTTGTCATGGGTGTGCTCGAACTCCACCGGGTCGTCCGCAGGCCAGAGGATTGCCCCGAGGAGCATGCCCGCAGCCGCGAGGAGGGCCAGCCCGATCAGCGCAGGGACGAGACCGTAGTCCGTCAGCAGCCAGCCCGACAGAGGATAGGTCACCAGCCAGCAGGCATGGGAGAGCGCGAACTGTGCCGCGAAGAGCGCGGGGCGGTCGCCCGCATGGGCGGACCGACGCAGCAGCCGGCCCGACGGCGTCAGCACGGTGGAATACCCCAAGCCCACCAGCAGCCAGGCGGCCAGAAGGAGGGTCCAGCCGAGATCGACTGACAGGACCGCCATCCCCAGCCCCAGCAATGTCGCCACCATCAGCCCTGCACCACCGAACATCACCGGCCTGTCGGGCAGCGCGTCCAGCAGCCGCGGCAGGGCGAGCGCGGCGGTCATGGAGCCCGCGCCGAAAGCGCCGAGCGTCCAGGCCAGCGCGCTGTCCGACAGGCCGAGCGCGCCGCGCACGAGGACGACGGTGTTCACGAGCACCATTGCCCCCGCCGCCGCCGCCGTAAGGTTGAGTGCCAGCAATCCCCGCAGACGGGGCGTGGCAAGGTAGATGCGGATGCCGCGGGTCGTGCGGTCGTAGACGCCGCGCGGCTCGGACGGGCTTGGGCTCGGCAGCAGGACCGATACGACCAGGAAGGCGGAGGCGAGGAACCCCGCCACCGTGCCGAGGAAGAGCGCATCGTAGGTCATCACCGCGAGCAGGAGCGCGGCCAGGGTCGGGCTGACGATGTTCTCGAGGTCGTAGGCGAGACGCGACAGAGACAGCGCGCGGGTATAGCGCGCCTCCTCGGGCAGAACGTCCGGGATCGTCGCCTGGAAGGTGGGCGTGAAGGCCGCGGAGGCCGATTGCAGCAGGAAGATCAGCACGTAGACCTGCCAGACCTCGGTCACGAAGGGCAGGGCCAGCGCCACACCGGCACGCACCAGATCGAGCGCCACCAAAAGCGCACGGCGCGGCACCCGGTCCGCGAAGGCCGCGGCAACGGGGGCGATGCCCACATAGGCCACCATCTTGATGGTGAAGACCGTGCCGAGCACGAGTGCGGCCCCGTCGCCCGCGAGATCGAAGGCCAGGAGCCCGAGGGCCACCGTCGCGAGCCCGGTTCCGAGCAGGGCCGTGACCTGGGCCAAGAACAGATGGCGGTAGGTGCGGTCGGCGAGAATGGCCAGCATGGCGCCCTCAGAGGTAGCGTGAGATCGCCTTCAGCTCGGCGCGATCGGTGTCCGATCCCTTGGTGTCGAGGCAGTGGTCCATGTGGTCGTGAATCAGCACGCGCTTGGCGTTGGCCACGGCCTTCTCCACCGCGTGGAGCTGTTGCGCGATGTCGAGGCAGGGCTGTCCGGCCTGGATCATCGCCGTGACCGATCGCAGGTGTCCCTCGGCGCGTTTCAACCGCGCGACCACGGCGGGATGACTTGCATGGACGGAGGGAGGTGTCATAGGCCTACGGGTACCCTCCCCCGGAGGATCGAACAAGACGGCGCCGCAGACGCGCCGCGACTGAGGCAAGCGGGCAGACACGATGAATTCCGTACGGACAGTCGGACGACATGCGTTCGCGGCCCTCTTGGGGCTGGCAGTGCTCGTCTGGACCGTGATGCCCGCGACTTCCCATGCGCCCACGATCTTCGAGACACTTCAGGAGCACGCGGAGATGATTGCCGAGCACGGCCATTCGCACGGTCTCGAGGATGATCTCGCCTGGGCGATGCACGGGCATGGCCACGACAGCGCCGACCACGACCACAGCCAGGCGGTGCTGACACGCGACCTCTTTCCGCAGCCGTTCGAGGACTACGCAACGGCGTGGCAGCTCGGCGCGGTGCCTGCCGGCCCCTCGATGGCCGCTGGGATCGAACGACCTCCGCGCGCCTGATCGGCCGCGCCGCGCGCGCGACATCACCGATCACGTCGAACCCACACGGAGTCCATTCCATGACCGTTCCCCACCGGGGCGGGAGCGACCCCGGCGCGCGCCGGAAAGCCGTCCTGTCCCTCCTTGTCCTTGCCGCGCTACTCATGAGCGCAAGCCAAGCCCTCGCCCACAACGTCACCGAGGGCGACGCGGGCTACATCCAGGAGATCTGGGGGGTGAACATCATCCCCTTCCTGTATCTCGGCGCCAAGCACATGGTGACCGGATACGACCACATCCTGTTCCTGCTCGGCGTCGTATTCTTCCTCTACAAGATGAGGGACGTCGGCATCTACGTGAGCCTCTTCGCCCTCGGCCACTCGACCACGATGCTGCTCGGCGTCTGGTTCGGCTGGGGGATCAACGCCTACGTCATCGACGCCATCATCGGGCTGTCGGTCGTCTACAAGGCGCTCGACAACCTCGGCGCCTACCAGCGCTGGTTCGGCTACCAGCCCAACACCAAGGCCGCGACGCTGATCTTCGGCTTCTTCCACGGCACGGGCCTGGCCACCAAGATCCTCGATTACGAGATCGCCTCGGAGGGACTGCTGGCCAACCTGCTGGCGTTCAACGTCGGCGTGGAAATCGGTCAGCTGCTGGCACTCGGCGTGATCCTCATCGTCATGGGCTACTGGCGGAAGTCGCCGAACTTCTTCCGCCAGGCCTACACCGCCAACGTCGTCATGATGTCCATGGGCTTCATCCTCATGGGCTACCAGATCACCGGCCTCTTCGCCGCCGCGTAACGCAAGGAGACACCAGATATGTTCAACGCACAGAAACCCAGCCTCGACGAGCTGCCCAGCTCGGCCCAGCTCATCCGCTCCACAGCCATCGCCGCAGTCTCTGCCGTCGCCATTCTTGTGACGGTGGTCCTTCCCGCGGAATACGGCATCGATCCCACCGGCATTGGCGAAGCTATCGGTCTCACCGAGATGGGCGAGCTGAAGACCCAGCTCGCCGAGGAGGCCGAGGCCGACCGGCAGATGGACGCGGCCGGGGAGGAGCAGTCGAGTCTCATCGACGGCCTCTTCGGGCTCATCGTCGGCACCGCGTACGCGCAGGAGGCCGGCGTTTGGCGCGACGAGACCACCTTCACGCTCGCCCCAGGCGACACGGCGGAATGGAAGCTCGTGATGGAGGAAGGCCAGACCGCCGAATACCGGATCCTGGTCGAGGGCGGCCGGGTCAACTTCGACCTGCACGGCCATGGCGGCGGCCAGTCCGTGACCTACGAGAAGGGCCGCGGCTCCGCCGGCGACGAGGGCGAGATCACGGCCGAGTTTGACGGCGAGCACGGTTGGTTCTGGCGCAACCGCGACGACACGGATGCGACGGTGACGGTGCAGGTGCGCGGCGACTACGCCGAGTTCAGGGACGCGAGCTGACTCTTGGGGCTGCCATTCGTGCCCAACAGGGCGAATGGCAGCTTCGTCCAAGGTTCATTGAACCTTACACGTCTGACGGTCGCTGTCGGCCGACGGTCGTGCCTTGCTCCCATGGTTCGGCCTCCTTGCCAGCCCCGGGTGTTCCTGCCATCCTGCGCTTCATGGGGCCCGCGGACGCCTCGTGAGGCTCATGCCGCCGTTTCGCATCCTCTTCATACGACGCAGGCAGGATCGGCCTGTCGTCCGGCCCGCACGGCTGAGGAAGGATGCCCATGCCCTCGCCCACCGAGATCACCGTCCCACAGCTCGCCCGCCTCGTCGGCACGCCCGACGCGCCTGTCCTCGTGGACCTGCGGACCCCGGAGGACTTCGCCGCCGATCCGCAGCTGATCCCCGGGGCGGTCCGGCACGACGCCACGGCCCTCGACGCCCTCGTCTCACGGCTCGCAGGGCAGCGCGTCGTCGTCTACTGCCAGCGGGGCCGCAAGATATCGCAGGGCGGTGCCGCGATCCTTCGCGCCGAGGGCGTCGCTTGCGAGGTTCTGGAGGGCGGCCAGCTCGCTTGGCGCGACGCGGGGCGCCCGATAGTCGAGGCCTCGGCGATGCCCGCACGGGACGCTGCGGGTCGGACCACCTGGGTGACGCGGCACCGGCCCAAGGTCGACCGCATCGCGTGCCCCTGGCTGGTCCGTCGCTTCGTCGATCCGGACGCCCGGTTCCTGTTCGTGCCCCCCGAGGACGTGGCGCTCGTGGCCGAGCGGTTCGGCGCCGTGCCGTTCGACGCCGAGGGGCTAGGCCTCACCCACGAGGGAGAGCGCTGCTCGTTCGACGCCTTCGTCGCCGCGTTCGGGATCGAGGACACGGCGCTCGACCGGGTGGCTGCAATCGTGCGCGCCGCCGACACGAACCGGCACGACCTCGCCCCGGAGGCGGCAGGCCTACTCGCGGTGTCGCTCGGCCTGTCGCGGATGCACCGGGACGACGTGGCCCAGCTCGACGCGGGGATGGTCGTCTACGACGCGCTTTACCGCTGGGCGCGGGACGCAGCGGACGAGGGGCACGACTGGCCGTCGGCCGTGACACGGCCGTCGTGACCGGGGCTCGCATCGCGGCCGGCGCGAGAGCATGGTCCGGGGCAGGCCTGCCGCCGACGCTCCGGGAGGCCACGGCGGTCTGGGGACGGATCGGGCTGCTCTCCTTCGGCGGGCCGGCCGCGCAGATCGCGCTGATGCACCGCGAGGTGGTCGAGGCGCGCGGCTGGTGGAGCGAGCGGCAGTTCCTCGACGCGCTGTCGTTCCGCATGCTACTGCCGGACCCGGAGGCAATGCAGCTCGCGACCTATGCCGGCTGGCGGATGCACGGCGTCCGGGGCGGGCTGGTGGCGGGCGGGCTTTTCGTCCTGCCCGACGCCGTCCTGATCGCGCTGCTCGCCGCGCTCTACGTGCATCTCGGCGACCTCGCCATCGTCGGGGCGCTGTTCCTCGGGATCAAGGCCGCGGTGCTGGTGATCGTGGTCGAGGCGCTGCTGCGGGTGGCGCGGCGCGCGCTGGTCGGGCCCGAGGCGGTCGCGATCGCGCTATGCGCGTTCCTCGCCCTCTTCGTCCTCGCCGTGCCCTATCCGGCGGTCGTCGTAGCGGCTGGGCTCTGGGGCGCCATCCGGCTGACGGACGCGCGGCCGTCGGGCGTCGCCACTGCTTTGATGCCCAAGGAGGGCGGCGTCGCGCTCCGCTCGACGCTCGGCACGGTCGCCCTGTGGCTCGCCGTCTGGCTCGCGCCGCTCTTGGCCGTGGGCCTCCTCGCGCCGCCGGTCTTCGGCGAGGTGGCACGGTTTTTCTCCGTGCTGGCCACCGTCACCTTCGGGGGCGCCTACGCCGTGCTGGCCTACATGGCGTAGGAGGCGGTCGCGACGCAGGGCTGGCTCACCACCGGGGAGATGCTCGACGCGCTCGGGCTTGCCGAGACCACGCCCGGGCCGCTGATCCTTGTCACCGAGTTCGTCGGCTTCCTCGCCGGGCATCGCGCGGCGCCCGGCGGCGCCCCGGGGCTGCTCTGGGGCCTCGGCGCGGCGCTCGTCACGCTCTGGGCGACCTTCGTGCCGTGCTTTTTATGGATCTTCGCGGGTGCCCCGTGGATCGACCGGATCGCGGCGCGGCCCCGCCTGCGCGCGGCACTGACCGGCGTCACTGCCGCCGTGGTCGGCGTTATCGCCTGTCGCTGTGGTTCGCGCTGCACGTCCTGTTCGGCACCATGGGATCCGTCACCGCGGGGTCGATCCGCATCGTCCTGCCGGACCCAAGGACCTTCGACTGGCGTGCCGGCCTGGTCACCCTCATCGCGGCAGCGCTCCTGCTCGGCTGGCACCGGAGCGTGCCGCTCACGCTGGCGATCTGCTCGGGCCTCGGTGCCGGGCTCCTGTATCCGGTCTGAGATCGGTCGCAAGGCGCTTCGACGTATGTTCGAGACGCAGACCGGAGGATCGAGGAACCGCGTTCGTCCACGTCGATCCCGACGGAGTCAATCCAGAGCTGAAGCCGCCATTTGTGCACCGCGCAGCATCGGACATCATGGTCTCGAAGCGGACATGCGGCGACGCGTAGCACGGCTGAGGATGGTTGACAGACAAAGGCAACCATCGGCATCGCCGGCGGGTCCGGGAACCGCCCGGAACGCTCACCCTTCCACTGGCTTTCGCGGGCGGATAGACGGACGGCCGACCTTGATGACAGGACTGCTTGGTGCTGCCTTGGATACATCTGGCGACGGCCCCTGCGCCGGGCGGGGACACGCTCAGGCTTCTGCGCCGGGGTGACGAGTTCTCGATCCGTCTCGACGGCGGAAACGAGTTGATGAACAGCCGGCTCGGCGGATCGGAGGAGGCGCTCGCTACCCTGGCCCTGGATCGCTTGGCAGGTCGTTCCGCTCCGCGCGTGCTTATCGGAGGCCTCGGCATGGGCTTCACCCTACGCGCTGCGCAGGACGTTGCTCCGTTCGATGCTTGTCTGATCGTCTCCGAGATCGTGCCGGATCTCATTGCCTGGGCGGATCGCCATATGGGGGCGGTCTTCGGCGATTGCCTTGCGGATCCACGAGTGGAGGTGAGGCTGGGCGACGTCCTCGCCGAGATACGCGCGATCGAAGGGGAGTTAGACGCCATTCTGCTCGACGTCGACAACGGCCCGGACGGCCTCACCCGTGCTGGCAACGACGCGCTCTACGGGGAGGCGGGACTGCGATCGGCGTGGCGGGCGCTGGTTCCCGGCGGCATCCTCGCGGTATGGTCCGCGGCCCCGGACTCGGCATTCACGAAACGGCTATCGCAGTGTGGCTTCGAGACCAGCGTCGACATGGTCCGCGCCGGCCGCACGAAACGCGGCGCCCGCCATACCATCTGGATCGCAGCGCGAACCGATAGTTGATGTCGGTTATCGTCTTTGTCAAGAAGACGCCCCGCCAGCATCCGGCCCAAACCGGACCTTCAACGGGTGCCGTGACCGCTGCGACGCCGCGAGGATCTCTGTCATTCGTGCAGAACGCAGCGAAGCTGGCCCGAGCAATTCAACCATAGGCGGATCGAGATGCCGTTCGCGGTACCTGCACACACGGTTCGCCGATCGGCACGACCCCATGCATCGGCATAGCTCGGCCATTCGTGTGGCGCGGCGATCCCGGCTTGGGCGGGATCGGAGCTATCGCCTATCTCTTCATCCGGCCAGCTCAGAGGAAAATCATGTCCACGCGGTCGAATGCTGCGTTTGCGTGGTCCTCGCGGAAGAACGCGTGGTCGGACTTCAGCCTGTCGGCCGCCTCTTCGGTGAAGCGCACGATGTCGGCGATGAAGAGGTCGCGCGGGCTCGCGGCTGCGACGATCGCAGGCTCCACGTCGTAGTCGATCTCTCCCAGGTCGTCGGACAGGGCGTGCGACTGCGCCAGTGCGGCGCCGCAGACGCGAGCGTACGCCTTCCATGTCTTGCCGCTCAGCTCGCCGAGGTCGATATCATCGCGGAACGGCGCACGCTCTCGGGTCATGAAGCTCTCGCCGTCGATTTCCACGGCGCCGTAGAAGACGTCGCCATGCGCGAGCTGCACCGTCTGACCGTGGAGGATCCTTTCGGCCTTGTCGCCAGCGTGAAAATCCGATGGCGGCGTCAGACCGTCCAGCGCCGACCGGCGGGCGCGCTTGAACTCTATGATCAGGTCATCGGTTGCGTCCTTCGAGGGTCCCTCAATCAGGACGTAGTAGCGCGGCAGGCCGAGCGAGGCGGTGCCCTGTCCGTGGCGGACACAGACGTCCTTGACGCGCAGCTCGCCGGCGCGGTCGGGCACGTCGATGCCCTTGGCCTTGGCAAGGCGCTTCACCGCCTTCTGGAACGTCCCGATCTCGCTCGAGAGAGGTTGCAGCTCGTCGTCGGGGCGGAAGCCGCGTCCCGAGGGCTTGAGGTAGTCGTCCCAAAGCCATTCGCGCCGCTCCTCCCACGCCTCCCTGAACAGGCGGCGGATCACCTCGGGCGAGTTGTCCATGCGGTAGGCGTCGTTCTTCTCGGTCGCGCGCTCGGCGTAGGCCTGCATGGCGTCGAGATATCCGGTGATGAAGGCGACCACGAGCTTGCGCCGCTTCTTGCGCTTCATGCCCGCCACCTGGCGCGCGGCGATCCAGAAGCCCACGGCGCCGCGCTTCAGGTCCCACGTGAAGGGCGCATAGATCGTCTCGTCAAAGTCGTTGACGCCGAAGATTGGCGCACCGTTCACGTCCGGCATGATGCCGAAATTCTCGGGGTGCACGTCACCCAGGGCCATGACCGTCGGCATGTGCGAATCCTGCCCGACCATGTCGCGGTAGAACAGAAGCGCCGTGCCCCGGAAGAACTTGAAGAAGTCGCCCGCCAACGCGTCGAACTTCTCCCTCGCGCCGTAGGAGCGCTGCTCGATCCTCGCGGCGTGATCCTCTCGCAGCGTGGAGCGGACATGCTCGCGCCGTGCCTGTCCGGTAAGAAGGACCGGCGGCACGACCTGCTCGCCCCCGGCAATGCGGTGAGCGAGACGCCGTAGGCTCTCGACCCTCCCCTCGGCGACCCTCGATGGGGCTGCGTCGGTCGTAATCCGGTCACCATCATCGCTTGACGCCGCGTTGTGCTTCCCAGCCATGTCGCGTCTCCCGTAGGTGGATCAGTCCAACGCCAGCCGTGCAGCGCTGTTCCGAGGCTCCAACTCAAGAAGCAGAAGTCGATGACGGCGGAGAATACGCGGCTGGGCGGCCACGAGAGAGCAGCGAGAGCACCGCGGATTGAACGTTGCTTCAGGCGAGGACGGGCCTTGTTGCACGGAACGCGTGAAGGCCGAGCGGCCCCTTTCCCCTGTAGGGTTCAGCTGACGGGTCGCGTGACGGGGATGCCGAGGGCGGTGTAGCGGT
>NZ_CANLTQ010000041.1 GCF_947494025.1 uncultured Jannaschia sp. | reverse complement strand
GGTGACGGTGCCGATGGGGGCTCCGGTGACCGCCGCGACCGCGTCGAGGCGGCTCAGGATTTCCTGGCCCTCGTTGATCTCACCGGTGGTGACCTCGACGTCGAGGATCACGCCGCATTATCGTCGACAGTCCCGTGTTGCTCGGCTCCGGACGTCGGTTGCGTCCGGATGTCGCCATGCCCGCATCGGGATCGGTGAGGCAGACCTTCCTGAACTTCCCCGACGTCCTTGAATGCCGGAGCGCCTGCCGCGCGGCCTCGTTGCCGCCGCCGCCCTCATCGTCACGGCCGGTGTCATCGCCATTGACGCCCTCCACCGCCTCGACATGGCGGACGGCCAGGCTCTCCCATGCCACGTCGGCACGGATCAGCGAGGCGTCGACATGCACCACCTCGCCCTTGGCGATCTTCGCGTCGACGCAGGCCCGCACGGTCCGTTCGAAAATGCGGCGGAACCGATCAGGCCCCCATCTCTGGCGTATCCGTGTGAGCGAGGAGTGGTCCGGCAGCCGGTCGTTCAAACCGAAGCCTGCGAACCAGCGGATCGCCAGGTTCACCTGTGCCTCACGCATCAACCGACGGTCGTGCACGATCCCCAGCAGGAACCCCGCCAGCATCAGACGGACCGCAGCCTCCGGATCGATCCCTGGCCGACCGACACCGGACGCATAGAGATCGGCCGCCTCGCCATGCAGCCAGCTGAGGTCGAGGACCTGGTCGACGCGGGCAAGAATGTGCTCGTCGGGAACGAGGTCTCGCAGCGAGCCGCAGACGAAGAACTCGAGCTGATCGCGGGTCCGACTGCCGATCATGCCATCCTCCAAGCGCTGCTGTCGGAAAGATGGAATCAGCAACCGGATGGTTTTTCAACGGCCCCACCCGGCAGCGCTACCCGCATGGCGTGGCCATCGCGCCCGGGCTCGCACTGCTTGCTCTTGCTCGGGACGCGCCGGGTTCTCCTGGCGCGCGGCGGCGGCGGGCACCACGGCCACGCTCGGCCTGAATCATACCGGCGTGGAGCGTGACTGGCGGGAGGGGCCGCCCGCACGCACGGGCGGCGCGTCGGACCCGTCCGCCATGGGCGGCGCGGACTTTCTGTCCTTCGACACGGCGGAGGCGCCGGTCCTGTGCGACGAGGTGGTGTGGGAGTTCCTGTCGCTCTCCATGGCGAGCTGGAACGCCATCCTCAGCGCGCTTCCGGCCGGGGTCTGGATCGCGGCGCTCGTTCTGTCGCGGCGCGCGGAACGCGTTTAGCGGTCAGGCGGCAGGTTACCGCACGGGGCCGGATCGGCCCTTGCCTTCCGGCGCTGGAGGTCTGCGATCCGCGTCGTCGAGACTGGGACCTGATCGGAGAACCCGGAATGCTGACACGCCGACATTTCATCGCCACCGCCGCCGCGCTGTTCTCCGCGCCGGTCGCGGCGCCTGCCCTGGCGCAGACGCTCCCCGAGGGCGTGGAGGGCCGCGGGCCGCAGTCCGACCGGAGCATGTGGGACGTGTGGGACGCGCAGGTGACGCCGCCGGGCTACGACCCGGCGACGTCCAATCCGTGGGGTCTGGAGCCGCGCTTCCTGCCCCGGCTGGTCGAGGCGAAGCCCGGCCTCGTGCCGGGCGACGTCCATGTCGACGCCGTGGCCCGCTACCTGTACCACATCCGCCCCGGCGGGCTGGCGATGCGCTACGGCGTCGCCATCGCGCGTGGCGACCTCTACGAGCCCGGCATCTACACCATCGCGCGAAAGGCGCGCTGGCCGATATGGACGCCGACGCAGAACATGATCCGGCGCGATCCGGAGCTCTACGCCCAGTTCGAGGGCGGGGTGGATGGCGGACCGCTCAACCCGCTCGGCTCGCGCGCGCTGTATCTCTACGAGGGCGGGCGGGACACCTACCTGCGCATCCACGGCTCGCCCGAGGCCCGCTCGATCGGGGGCCGGGCGAGCTCCGGCTGCGTGCGCATGGTCATGGCGCACATCATCGGCCTCTACGATCTGGTCGAGACGGGATCGACAGCGTTCCTCTATCCACCCGAGGATGCCTTGGGCGCGACCTGAGGCGGGGCAGCGACTGCCGGTGGGCCGCTATGCGGACGCCCGGCATATCGGGTTTCCCGCAGGCGTGCGCAGCGGCAGCAACGTCGTCTCCACCGGCCCATCATGCCAGTACCAATAGCAGCCGTCCTCGGGCCGGAACTCGATCGCGCCGAGGTTCTGATAGGCCGCGGCCAGGGCCAGGACCTCCACCGGGACGGACCTGTCGGCGGAAAGGCCCGGCTCGGCCGTCGGACCAGCGGCCACGCAGCCCCCGAGGGCGAGGGCCGCCAAGCCAAGCGTGATGCCGGAACGTCTCTTTTTCATGTCGGGCCTTTCTGTTGTGTCAGGTCGGGTCAGGGCCGGAACGCGAGGCCCGTCCGCCCGCCTTCGCAGGACAGCAGGAGAAGGCCCCCGGGGCAGGCGAGACGCCGGGCGCGCCGTTCATCGAAGTCGATCGTCATCCTCGCCCTCCAGGGAGGCGCGGTCCCGAACGCCTGTCATGTCGAGCCGAAGCCGGCCTCGTCCCCCGGGTCCACGCTCGAGGCCTCCGGCGGGGGAAGGTCAACGCCTTTCTTGCCGGGTCGGCGGGCGTTCGACGCCGAACGCGCCCGCCCTCGGGCCGTCAGCCCCCGGCCGCCGCCGTCCGGGCCGCCTGCGCGGCGCGTTCGCGTTCGGGCCAGGTGGACTTGATGTAGTCCAGCACGTCGCGGATCTCGGCATCCGTCATGACGTCGCCGAAGCCGGGCATCCCGCTTTCGAAGCCCTCGACCCCCTGCGCGGCCAGCGCGGCGGCGCCGCCGAGCCTGGTGTAGGCGAAGAGCATGGCGTCGTCGTGGTGCCAGGTGTGGCCGGTCGCGTCATGCGGCGGGGCGGGCAGGGTGCCGCCCTCGCCGGGGCTGCGCCAGTCGGGCTGGCCTTCGAGATCGGCACCATGGCAGGACGCACAGTAGTCGCCGTAGAGCGCTTCGCCCCGGACCAGGTCCACCGGCGCGGCGATGGCGGGCATGGCGCCGGGGGTGGCCGGGTCCGCGCGCGATCCGAGCACCCACCACGCGCCGCCGGCGGCCAGCGCGGCCGCCGCCAAAGCCAGCGCCGCCTTCACGCCGCGACCCGCAGGAAGCCCGTCATCCCCGAGGCGGCGTGGCCCAGCATGTGGCAATGCAGCATCCAGTCACCCGGCGCGGCGGCGCGGAACGCGACCTCCGCCGTCGCGCCGCCGGGCACCAGCGTGGTGTCACGCAGGTCGCCCGGAGCGCCGCCCGCGACCTCGTGGAAATGCATCCCGTGCAGGTGCATCGCGTGCGGCCAGTTCGAGCGGTTCTCGATGGCCAAGTGCACGGTCTCGCCCGCCGCGACTTCGACCAGCGGCGCCATGGCGCCCTCGGCCGTCCAGTCGGCGCGGCCGTTGAAGGCCCAGTAGTAGCCCGCGCCCGCTATCTCGCGGAAGCCTGCGCGACGGCCGCCCATCAGCGCGCCGCCCATCCGGCCCATCGCGCCGCCCTCCATCACCAGCCGCAGGGGCCGGGCACCGTCCAATGCGCCAAGCGCGGGCACCGGATTGGGCGGCAGGGACGCGGGGGCGGGGCGCGTCGTGGCGGTGCCCTCGCGGACGGGGAAAGCCATCTGCACCGCCGGTTCGCGGTCGAGCCGGATCAGCAGCGCCTCTTCGCCCGCCTCGGCGGTGACGTCGGCGATCACGTCGGCGCGCTGCGCAGGCGCCAGCACGAGGCTTTCCAAGGGACGCGGCGCGGGCAGGGGCATGCCGTCCAGCGCCACGATCCAGCCGGTCATGCCCTGCAGCGCCGGCTCGAAGATGCGCGCGTTGGCGGCGTTGATCAGCCGCAGGCGCAGCCGGTCGCCCCGGCGCACGGAATGCGACGGTGCGATACGCCCGTTCGTGGTGACGACGTTGCCGAAGCGGCCGCCATGGCTGGCGTCGTGAGGGGCGAGGAAATCCTCGGCCTGCGTGCCGTCCTCGCGCAGCCGCCAGTCGCCCAGCATCGCCACGACCTCGTCGTCCACATCCGGGCGCGCGCCCACCGGCTCCTCGACGATCAGCGGCGCGTGCAGGCCGCGCCCGACCTGGCCCGCCGAGGACCGGTGCGCGTGGTACCAGTAGGTGCCCGCATCGGGCAGGTCGAAGGCGTAGTCGAAGCTCTCGCCGGGCGCGACGGGGGCCTGCGTCACGCCGGCGACCCCGTCCATGCCGTTGGGCAGCCGCAGCCCGTGCCAGTGGATCGAGGTGGGCTCGGGCAGGGCATTGAGAAGCCGCCGCTCCAGCCGCTCGCCCTGGACCATGCGGATGCCCGCGCCGGGGGCTGCGCCGTCATAGCTCCAGACCGGCGTGGCCGGGTAGGGCGGAGGCAGGAGCTGCGCGGTGCCGGGCCGGGCCTCGATGACGATGGGGTCCGGGGCCGCGCGCGCGCGCCGGGGCAGGGCCGGGAGGACCGCCGAGGCGGCAATGAGGGCGCCGAAGCGGCGGCGGGTGAGGGTCATCTGTGCTGTCCTGTGATGATGGATCGGTTCGGCAAGCGTCCCGCGCTACCCGATCCCGTTCACGCGCTGCAGCGCGCGGATATAGGCGGTGATCGCCTTGACGTCGGCGCGGGTCAGCCCCTCGATGGCGGGCATGTTCCCGAACTGCCAGTGATGCGCCCGCACCCCCATCTGCGTCGCCCGCCAGAACGACTCGTCGCCGTGATGGCCGGGCTCGTAGGTGATGTGCACCAAGGGCGGCGCGACGCCGTTCTGCCCGGCGGCGTTCACGCCGTGGCAGGCGGCGCAGACGCCCTCGTAGGCGTGCTTGCCGATCGTCTCCAGCTCGCCCAGCGTTTCGGGCAGGGCGACCTGGACGATCGGCGCGCCTTGCGCGATGCCCGAAGTGTCGGGCGGCACCATGGAATGGCCGCCCGCCGGCGGGTTCGTCAGGTTCCACGCCACCGCGCCGGCCCCGACCAGGACCACCGCGCCGACGGTCAGGGTCAGGCCGCCCGGCTTCATCGCTTGCCGGCCATCTCGAACAGCGCGCTGTCCCCGGCCGTGCCGCCGAAGGCGAACATGTCGTACTCGGCCGCCGGGTCGTAGCCCATGCCGGGCGAGCCCATCGGCATTCCCGGCGCGGCGAGGCCCGCAACGTCCGGGGCCTCGGCCATGAGCCGCGCCATCGCGTCGAAGGAGACGTGCCCCTCGATCACATAGCTGCGCCCGTCCGGGGCGGTGAGCGTGGCCGTATGGCAGGACCACAGATCCTCGGGCACGCCGCCGTCGACCTTGGCCTGGGTGACGTCTTCCACATTCCGCACGTCCACGGCATAGCCGGCCTCGCGGGCCATGTCGGCCCAGCCGGAGCAGCAGCCGCAGGTCGGGCTCTTGACGACGGAGAGGGTGGGCGCGGGCGCGGCCAGCAGGGGCGCGGCCCCGGCGACGAGGGCGGCGGCCCCGGTGGCGGCGATCAGGGCGCGGCGGGTCAGCATGGTCATGGGGACCTCCTGTGGGTCAGGCGGGCGCGGCCTCGAAGCCGGCATCCTTGAGCGTGGCGCGCATGACGTCCGCGTCGCGCGCGGTGTCGATCTCGACCATGCGGTCCTGGGGTTCGAACGACACGCGCGCGGCCGGGTCGGCGGCGGCGACGGCCGTCTCGATGCTGGCGCGGCAATGGCCGCAGGACATGTCGGGGACGTGGAATCTCATCGGTCTTCTCCTGTTTCGGGGCGCAGGTGAGGGTTTCCCCCGCTGGAAGGTCAAGGGGCGCGGCGGGATGCGTCATCCTGCCGCCGGCAGAGGCCCGGCCCCCGAGCCGCGGCGCCACCCTTGACCGGCCGTCGCCGCGCCGTCTATCGCAGGATCATGGCGCCCTCGGCAAATCCACGGCCGTTCAAGGCCCGTCCCCATCGGGCCGGTCCCGAAGCCCCCGCGCGCGCGTGTCCGGACGCGCCGAGGACATGAGCGCCGTCGCGCTCGGGCTGGGCGTTGCGCTGATCCTCGTCGCGCTCTGGGACGTGTTCTGCTCGCTAGTGCGCTCGCCCCTGTCGGCGTGTCCCTTCACCAGCCTGGCCGAGTTCGTGATCTGCCGCGGTCTCCTGCGGCTGTTCCACCTGACGGGGTGGCGGACTGCTGGGCGCGATCGGCCCGATCTCGGTTCCGGCGCGGGCGCTGATCGTCGTCGCGGCGCTGATCGCGGGCTGGGCGCTCGTGTTCCAGGGCGCCGGGGACTGGATTCTCGTCTCGAAGACGAACGCGCCGGCAAGCCCTTGGCAGCGCCTCTACCTAGCGGCCTATTCCGTCGCCACGCTGGGCTTCGGCGCCTATGAGCCCGACAGCCCCGCGGGCCGGCTTCTGACGGCGAGCTCTGCGATGACCGGATTCATCGTTCTGACCTTCTCGGTCGGCGCGGTCTCGACGATCTCGCAGGTGCTGGCTGCGCGCGACGCCGTGATCGCCGCGATGCACGCCCATGCCGAGGCGCTGGAGGCCGGGGCCGATCCGGCCGAGGCGCTGGACCGCACGCTCGACCTGGTGGCGGTGCCGCTGTCCTCGGTGGCCTCGGCGATCCAGACGCTGCCGGTGCAGCACAGGCTGCACGGCGAGACGGAGGCGCGGGCGTTCAGCCGGGCGCTGGACCAGCTCGACCGGGCCCTGCCGGACGCGTCCACCGACCCGCGCTCACGGCTCGCGGCCCGGTCCATGGACCAGATCCTGGAGGTTCTGGCGCGCGACTGGCTGCGTCCGTGGCTGGCGGGCGACGGGCGACGCGTCGGGATCGAAGCGTTCCTGCGCGCCGACCGGCTGGAGGGCACGGCGGAGCGGTGACCCGTCAGGCCACCTCCGAGGTCGCGACCGGGCGCCTGGCCACGTCCGGCACGTCGGTGGCCAAGTACGGCCGGGGCCTCCGCGGCGTCCGCCTTGCAGTGACAGGGCCTGCCCAACAACAGGAACATCGCACCGTGGACCGCGAGGCACAGCAGCAGCGGCGCGAAGGCGGTAGCCAGGCTGGCCATTCCGGTGATCGTCCCGCCCGTGACGAAGAAGGCGGCGATAGGCACCAGCATCACCACGCAGCGCGCCATCATTTTTCGTAAAGGCCACCGTCAAGAAGCTGGACGCCGAGGCCGGCAAGGTCACGCTGATCCACGAGGCGCTGACCAGCCTCGACATGCCGGCGATGACGATGGTGTTCGTGCTGGCCGACCCGGCCATGGCCGAGCAGCTTCCCGAAGGCGCCGCCATCAAGTTCGCAGCCGACCGCGTGAATGGCAAGCTCACCGTCACCGAACTGCGCTGAGCGGGCGCCGCGCCGTCCCACGGGGCGGTGCGGCATTACGGCCCGGAACCCTCCAGCGCTGGAAGACGCGTTTGGTCCCAAACTGGTGCGTACGCCGGCCGCGACAGGAGGATCATCCCGATGCAACGAACACGCCAGACCACCCTCGCCCTGCTTCTCGCGGTCATGGCTGCGCCGCCCGCAACGGCCGCGCCCGGCCATGGCGAGACCGACGTGACCTTCACCCGCGGCAACCGCAACACCGACTTCGCGCCCGCCTTCGACGCCCAGTTCCGCGCTGACCTCGTCGAGGGCAGCGCCGCGACCTCGACCGCGCTTCTGGCCGGCGGGCTGGTCCATCCCTGGGGCATCGACCAGCTGCCCGACGGCTCGTTCCTTGTGACCGAGCGGCTCGGCCGCCTGCGCCATGTCACCATGGATGGCACCGTCCACGACCCCATCGAAGGCGTGCCGGAGGTCTATAACGCCGAGCCCGAGACCGGATGGGCCACGCAGGCGGGGCTTCTGGACGTCAAGGCGGGGCCAGACTTCGCCGAGGACCGCATGGTCTACCTCACCTATTCCAAGCCGATGGGCGACGGCATGTCCGCCACGGCCGCCGCGCGCGGACGGCTGAGCGAGGACATGACGGAGCTGACGGATGTCGAGGACATCTGGGTGCAGTCGCCCCCATCGGATGCGGCGATGCATTACGGCTCGCGGCTGGTGTTCCCCGGCGACGGCACGGTGTTCATCACCACGGGCGAGCACTTCACGGAGCTGTATCGCGACTATGCGCAGGACCTGAACCGCACCTATGGCAAGGTGATCCGCGTCAACCTCGACGGCTCGATCCCCGAGGACAACCCCTTCGTCGGCCGCGAGGGCGACGACGCGATCTGGTCGCTGGGCCACCGCAATATCCAGGGCGCCGACCTCGCCCCCGACGGCAGCCTCTTCGTGGTCGAGCACGGGCCGGCCGGCGGCGACGAGATCAACAAGCCCGCACCGGGGCTGAACTACGGCTGGCCGCTCGTCTCCTACGGCGAGCAGTACGAGGGCGAGCTGGTCGGCACCGGCCAGGCGTCGATGGAGGGAATGGAGCAGCCGCTCTACTTCTGGGACCCGGTGATCGCCCCGGGCGGGGCCAGCTTCGTTTCCGGCGAGATGTTCCCCGAATGGGAGGGCGACCTGATGATCGGCTCGCTCTATCCCGGCGGGCTGGTGCGGATCGTCTTCGGCGAGGACGGCTATGTCGTCGAGGAGGAGCGCCTCCTGCGCAACCAGGGCCGCGTGCGCGACGTGGACGTGCTGGCCGACGGCTCGATCGTGTTCCTGACGGATTTCGAGAACGGCTCGATCATGCACGTCACCCCACGCCTCGCTCCCGGGCGATAAGCCGCTGGCAAGGTTCGCTACAGTACGTAGATCCTGCTTGACCTTCCTCCGGTGGAACCTCCCTTAGTCTCCCCCAGACACGTGCCGGGGACGCCGCTGCCTTGACCAAACAGGGGATTTCGAAACGAATGGACCGCCGCACGCTGCTCGGATCGCTGTCCGCCATGGGGGCCACCGGCCTTCTGGCGGGCTGCACGCCGCCCTCGGTCGCCTCGCGGCCGATGATGTTCACCGCCGACGCGGCAAGCGGCGCGGATGGCGCCCTGCGGTCTCCGACCGGCCCGCAATCGCGCTACGACATCACGGTCGGGCGTACGCGCACCACCGTCGGCCGGGTGACGCGCAACGCGCTGACCTTCAACGGCACCGTGCCCGGCCCTCTTGTGCACCTGCGCGAGGACGACGATGTCACGCTTAACGTGACGAACCGGCTGAACGAGTCCACCTCGATCCACTGGCATGGCCTTCTGGTGCCCTTCGAGATGGACGGCGTTCCGGGCGTCAACTTCCCCGGCATCCCGCCGGGCGAGACCTTCACCTACCGCTTCCGCGTCAAGAATCAGGGAACCTACTGGTATCACAGTCACTCGGGCTTCCAGGAGCAGGAAGGTCTCTACGGCGCGATGATCATCGACCCTGCAGATGGGCGCGAGCCTTACAGCTACGACCGCGACGTGGTGATGGTGCTGTCCGACTGGCCCGACAGAAGCCCCGAGTTCATCTACAGCCGTCTGAAGAAGGCCGGCGCCGGCTACTACAACTACCAGAAGCGGACGTTCGGCGATTTCGTCGAGGATGTGGGCGAGGAGGGGCTCCTGCCCACGCTGCGCGACCGAACCGCCTGGGCCGAGATGGGCATGATCCCCTCCGACCTGCTGAACGTCACGGACGCGGGCTACACCTACGCGGCCAACGGCGCCTCGCTGGAGCAGAACTGGACGGCGCTCTTCACGCCCGGCGAGCGGGTGCGAGTGCGGGTCATCAACGCCTCCGCCATGACGCATTACGACGTCCGCGTGCCGGGCCGCATGATCGACGTGATCGCGGTGCATGGGCAGTACGTCGAGGCCGTGCGCACCCACGAGTTCCGCATCGGCGTCGCCGAGACCTACGACTTCATCGTCACGCTCCCCGAGGATCGCGCCTACACGGTGTTCGCGGAGAGCCTGAACCGCTCCGGCGCCACGCGCATCACGCTGGCGCCCCGTACGGGGATGTCAGGACCCGTGCCCGCGCTGCGTCCGCGCCCGCTGCGCGACCTCAGCAAGGTCGGCATGGGCGGCATGGACGACAGCCTGCTGCCCTCGGGCGGGCAGGAGCCCATGGAGAACATGCCGCCCGCTCCGGACGTCAACGTGGCGATGCGCGTGATGGAGCCGCAGAGCCGGCTGGACGAGCCCGGTGTGGGCCTCGGCGACGACGGTTGGCCCGTGCTGACCTACAGCCAGCTGCGCGCGCTCTACCCGCGCTACGACCGCGCGCCGGAGCGCGAGATCGTCATCAACCTCACCTCGAACATGGAGCGCTACATCTTCTCGTTCAATGGCGACAAGTTCTCGAACGTGGACCGGATCCAGTTCTACCTTGGCGAGCGGCTGCGGCTCACGCTGATGAACCAGTCGATGATGTCGCACCCGATCCATCTGCACGGCATGTGGATGGAGCTGGAGAACGGCCATGGCGACCGCATCCCGCGCATGCACACGGTGATGGTCAAGCCGGGCGAGCGGCTCTCGATGCTGATCACGCCCGTCGAGCTCGGCGACTGGGCCTTCCATTGTCATCTGCTCTACCATTTCCACTCGGGCATGTTCCGGGTCGTCAACGTCGCATTGAAGGAGCTCGCGAGCCGATGAGTCCCCGTCTTCAGGCCCTCGCCGCCTCCGTCATCGCCGTGGTCGTACCGATCGCCCCTGCCCTGGCGCAGGATCGCAACGCGCCGCATCTGGACATGCCCGACAGCCTGGAAGACGTGCGCGATCCCCGGGGACCCGTGGGTCCGGTGGAGCTCGCCACCGGCCGGTTCGAGGTCGAGGGCGAGCCCGTTCACGACAACCCGTTTCAGACGCTGGTCTTCTTCGACCGTCTGGAGTGGCGTTCGGGCGAGGGCAACAATGCCTACCTCTTCGACGGGTTCGCCTTCGCCGGCGGCGACTACAACCGGATTTGGGTGGAGTTCGAGGGTGAGGGCCGTTTCGACGGGGATCTCGAGGCGGCCGAGCTTCAGGTGCTCTATAGCCGGGCGATCACCCCCTACTGGAACTTCCAGACCGGCATTCGGCACGACTTCAAGCCTGAGCCGGAACTGAGCTATGCGGTGATCGGCTTCGAGGGGCTCAACGTCTACTGGTCCGGCGTCAATACCAACCTCTACGTCAGCGAGGACGGCGACATGTCGGGCGACTTCGAGTGGGAGTTCGACGAGCTGCTCACCCAGCGTCTGATCCTCCAGCCGCGCTTCGAGACGAGCGTGCAGTTCCAGGACGTCCCGGAGCTCGGGCTCGGCTCGGGGTTCACGTCCTACGAGGCCGGCCTGCGCCTTCGCTACGAGTTCGAGCGGGAGTTCGCGCCCTATGTCGGCGTCTCCTGGGCGGAGACGGTCGGGGAGACCGCGGACCTGCTGCCCGAAGGCGAGGACGCCGGAGAGTTCTCGGTGGTGGCCGGGCTGCGGTTCTGGTTCTGAGGTCGCGGCTAAGGGTCCGTACGGTCGAATCGTAAGGGCGTCACGCGATGAACTGCCTGCCGCCCTCCGGGATCGGGGCCGCCGCAAGCATTGCGGACATCGTCCTACGGCTTCCGGTTGATTGGTTCGCATCGATCCCCTGTATTCCTTGGGAGGGCGCAGCGAGCCGGTTGCTTGTCCGAGCTATTCGATCAGAAGGCGTATCACCCTTCACCTGACCGGGATGGACCGAGATCGTGCCAGCGCCCCGATCATCCTTGTCGCAATCGCTGTGTTCTACCGGCTTTGATCGGCTCGCTCTATCCCGGTGGGTTCGTGCGGATCGTCTTCGGCGAGGACGGCTGTGTCGTCGAGGAGGAGCGCCTCCTGCGCAACCAGGGCCGCGTGCGCGACGTGGACGTCGTGGCCGACGGCTCGATCGTGTTCCTGATGGACTTGGAGAACGGCTCGATCACGCACGTCACGGCGTCGGACTGAGAGGGGAGAACGCGCTCCAACGCCACCTGCCCCTCCTGGACGAGGAGGGCGAGCCGCGCCGCGTCCTCGCGCCGGAACAGCGCGGCGCCGGCCTGAATGGACAGCGAACGGGCATTGTCGAAAAGAGAGGGCCAGGACGTTTCGAACATGATCGCGATCATCCGCGGCGTTTCCTCGACCGGATAGGGGCGACCTGCCCTGACTTCGATGAAGGATCGCACGATGCCCCGTTCCACCACCGTTCTCGCCGCCTGCGTCCTTCTCGCGGCGGCCCCAGCCGCCGCCCAGCACGCCGGGCATCACGGGGCGGAAGCCACGCCCCTGACGGAGCCGGGGCAGGGCGCTCCCGCGGCGTTGTCGGAAGTCGTCACGCGGCTTGAGGCCGATCCGGTGATCGACTGGGGTTCGGTCGATCTCGGCGCGTTGCGCGATCAACTGTTCGACATGAACCGCCTCGTGCGGGATGCGGACGTGACGTCCGAGGCGGTGCAGGGCGGGCTGCGCATGCGCGTCACGGGCGATGCCGCGGCGCTGGCCGCCACCCGGCGCATGGTGTCCGTCCATGCCTCCGAGCTGGCGCGCGATGGAAGGTGACGGCGTCGGAGGAGGACGGAGCGGTGTTCCTGCAGGTGACTTCGGACGATCAGCGATCCTCGCCCGCATCCGCGCCTTGAGCTTCTTCGGCCTGATGGCCAGTCAGGACCACCACCGAGTCCATCACTGGCGGATCGCCACGGGACGGGACGGCCATCGAGCCGCGTCACCCTCACCCCCCTGACCAGCCGTTCGCCAGCCATGCGACGACCGTCAAGGGATCGCCGATCACCGGCACCCAGGACAGCAGCAGCGACCAGCGCCCCCAGCGGCGATAGGCTCGCTCGGCGCGGGCCATCGCGGCCGGCCCGACGGGGAACCAGCGCCGCCCCTGGAACCGGGTGAGGAAACGTCCTAGTATCCAGTTCACGACCGAACCCGCCACGTTCCCGACCGTCGCCACGGCGACGAGCAGCCCCGCACGCTCCGGATCCGACAGGACCAGCGTGGCCAAGAACAGCTCCGATTGCGCGGGCAGGATCGTCGCCGCCAGAAACGCGGCGCCGAACAGGCCTACGAGATCCACTGCGCCGCCCCCGGCGCGCGGGTCAGATCAGCCGGACCTTCAAGCCGACCGGCACCGGCGCATGGAGATCCGCGATGTTCTCGTTGTAGAGCCCAATGCAACCCGACGACGACCGCCGTTCGATCTTGCGCGTGTCGTGTGCGCCGTGGATCAGGAACGCCGACCAGGTGAGGCAGAGCGCGCGCGTGCCCAGCGGGTTGTTCGGCGCACCGCCCTCGACCCGCAGCGGCAGCGAGAGGTCGCGCTCGCGTATGTCGGCCGTGGGCGTCCAGAAGGGGGCGACCTTCTTGCGGACCACACTCGGCATGGCCGTGCCGTGTCAGCTCGTCGGTCGTGCGCACGGAGGTCGAGTAGATCGTCATCCGCCCGTCCTCGTTCCAGTGCCGAAGCATGTACGTCACGGCGCCGGACCGAACCTGCCGCGGGCCGCATGACATTGCGCATGCGGCCCGTGGCATCGATGGCCCGGCAGCGCGCGGACGACAGCCTATTGCGAGGCGCCGCCCATCATGCCGCCGCCCGTCATGGCGCGCATCTCCTCCATTGTGACCGTGCCATCGCCGTCGGCATCGACCATGTCGAACATCCGCTCGTGGACGGCCTGCGCCTCCTCGCGCGACAGCGCGCCGTCGCCGTCGGTATCCATCATCGACATCATCATGCCCGGCATCATGCCGCCCATCATACCGGGCTGGCCCATCATGCCGTCCGTGCGATGCTGTTCGGCCTGCGCGCCAGCCGCGGCCAGCGAGAGGATCGCGGCGCAGAGTCCTGTGGTCGTCTTCGTCATTTCGTCATTCCTTTCCGACTTGGTGTCCGGTAGCACAACCATTTCCGATCGCATCGGTTTCGGTCCGCGAAGCGCGCCCTCCGCCGGTTCGCGGAGACCGGTTCACGACGCCGCAAAACCCCGTTCCCGGACTGGAAGGTCAAGACCTAAAGCGGTCATGGTCACGCGATCGCGGCCCTTGACCTGCCGGCGCGGGAAGCCCCACCTGCACGGCTTTTGAAAGGCCCCGCCATGTCCACCGCCTTCGCCCGCCGATCCCGCCGCCGCCTGCTCGGGCTGGCCGCCGCCGTTCTGCTGGCGGTCGTCCTGTTGTGGCTGACCCCTTGGGGCGAGACGGCGCGGGGGTTCGTGGCCGAGGGTGCGCTGACCGAGCTTGTCGCGCGGGCCGGGCCTTGGGGTCCGCTTTTGCTGATCGCGCTGATGACGCTGGCCATTGTGGCCAGCCCGATCCCCTCGGCGCCGATCGCCTTGGTCGCGGGGGCGGCCTACGGCCACTGGTGGGGCACGCTGATCGTGGTTGCGGGCGCGCAGGCGGGGGCGACGATCGCCTTCGCCATCGCCCGCGTTCTGGGGGCCGAGGCGATGCGCCGGCGCTTCGGCGACCGGGTGACGCGAGGTCTGGCCGGCTCGCAATGGGCGCTGATGGGCACGGTCTTCGTCAGCCGGCTGCTGCCCTTCGTGTCTTTCGACCTGATCTCCTACGCCGCCGGGCTGACGGTGCTGCGGCCCTGGCGGTTCTTCCTGGCCACCCTGGCGGGCGTGCTGCCGGCCAGCTTCCTGCTGACGCATTTCGGCGGCACGCTGACGGACGGGAACGCGACGCGCGCGGGGCTGGCCGTGCTGGGGCTGGGCTTCGTCACCGGCCTGCCGCTGGCCTGGGTGGCGTGGCGCAGGCGGCGCCGGACCTGAGCGGCGCTCAGAGCCGATTTCCGTCGCGCGCCAGCTTGCGACGCTGGCGGTGCGAGCGGATTTGCTCGGTGTGCAGGTCCACGGCCTCCAGCCGGGGCCCATCCTCGGCGGGCCGGATGCGGAAGCGCCGCCGCGCCGCCACGGGCAGGTCCTCGGCCGCGTAGAGCGCAACCACCTCGACCGTCAGCAACCCTTCGTCGCGCGCGAACACCGCCTCCGGGTCGCGCCCCTCGGGCACGGCGCGCGCCAGCAGATCGCCGAAGGCGCCTGCATCCATGTAGTCGCCCGCCCCGAGCGGCCCCTGCCGGGTGCGCCGCATCGGGTCGCGGCCCGCCTCCTCGTCGGGCAGGTCGTGGCGGTCGATGAAGGAGGCGTCCCAGCCGTCCTCCCCGGCCTCGACCCGCGCGATCAGGTTCGCCACGTAGATCGAATCCTCGCTCATGTTGCTGAGCAGGCAGCGCGCGTCCAGCCCCGGGCCCGCCCCCATCCCGATGACGATCATCGCGCGGCGCTGCCGCCGGAAGCCGCTGAGGAAGACCTGTAGATACAGCACCCAGACCAGCAGCATCGCGCCGTTGAGCGCGACGTTCAGCACGTCGCTGTTCTGCCGCAGCCAATCCATCCCGTCCCCCAGTGCGCCCGGCCACGCGGGCCGGGCGTCGCGCCTACTCGCCCAGCCGGTAGGCCACCACGCCGAAGCCCGATTCCGCGCCACCGAAGGTGACCGGTACACCGGTGCCCCAGATCAGCATGTCGTTCTCGAACCACAGCGACGAGGCCACCGGCCCGTGCATGTCGCTGGCCCAGACGTCGTCGCCCGTCATCGCGTCGTAGCCGCGCACGATGCCATCGAGCGAACCCACGAAATAGACCTCGCCCGCCAGGAACCCCGCCGATTCCAGCACCGCCGGCTGCACCTCGTGGCGCATCCAGAGGTACGCGTCCGTGTCGATGTCGACGGCGGCCACGTCCATCAGATGCTGCCCGGGATCGGCGTTGTCGCAATTGTTGTTGCCCCACAACAGGACCGGTCGGTGCCGATCGACGCCTCGCCATGGATGCCGCCGCCCACATCCGGATAGCCGATCACCGTGGTCCAGAGCGGCTCGCCATTCCGGCGGTTCCAGACGTGGAACCGGCCGCTCTTCTCGCCCGCGCCCACGGCCGGCATCGTCTCGCCGCCCTGCGTCACCTCGAAGAGTTGCGCCCCGCCGGTATAGTCGTAGTCCGGTCCGTCCGGCTCAGCCTGAGTCCAGACGTCGTTGGATGTGGTCTGCCGGCTCCAGACGATCTCGCCGGTGTCGAGCCGCGCCGCGACCATGGAATCCGACAGGGTGTTGGGTGAGGTGTAGTTGTTGCCGGTGGTGAAGTAGATGAGCCCCAGATCGGGGTCGACCGCGAAGGAGGTCCACATCGGCACCCCGTCCGCCGGTGGCAGGGCCAGGGGCAGCTCCCAGATCGTCTCGCCGGTCTCGGCATCCAGCGCCAGGATCGCGCCGCGGAAGTCGACCTCGAAGCCCTCGGCCATCTTCGACAGCGGCTCCTCGACCGAAGCGAGGCCGACGTAGACGACGCCCTCCCAATGCAGCATCTCGCCCACGTTGCCGCCATGCGGATCCTCCGAGAGGTCGGCGGTCCACAGCGTCTCCCCGGTCGCGAGGTCCAGCGCGAAGGCGTCGCCCGAGACGGTGGCCACGAACATCGCCTCGTCCGAGAAGGCGGGGGTGCCGGTGAAGCCGTACCAGGGCCAGTCGGTCTGGATGTCGTCGGTCACGCGGCGCGACCAGATCGTCGCGCCGGTCGCGGCGTCGAGCACGTGGACCTGGCCCTCCCATTCGACCGCGTAGACGCGCTCGCCGATGACCACGGGGCGGGCCGAGACGGGGCTGTCGAAGTTGCGCTCCCAGGCGGGGCGCAAGGTCGCGACCATCTCCGGCGTCAGGTCCAGCGAGACGTCGGCGTGATGGTTGAGGAGCTTGTCGGGGTGATCCTGCGCGAAGGCAGGAAAGGCGAGCGCCGCGACGGCGGCGGCGAGAGTCGGAACCTGTGGCATGGCATCATTCTCCCGGTCGGCATGTGCCGAGGCAACGCGCTTCCAGCGCGGGAATGTTCCGGCAAGATGCTGAGGCGGCGGCCAAATGCACGAAAAGCCGCCGCGCCCTTGGACCGGCCGTTACAGCCGCACCCCCCGCAGCCGCAGCGCGTTGCCGATCACCGAGACGGAGGACAGGCTCATCGCCGCCGCCGCGAAGATGGGCGAGATCAGGAGTCCGAAGAAGGGATACAGCACCCCCGCCGCGATCGGCACGCCGGCGGCGTTGTAGATCATCGCGAAGAACAGGTTCTGGCGGATGTTGCGCATCGTGGCGAGCGACAGGCGCCGCGCGCGCACGATGCCGCCCAGGTCGCCCTTGACCAGGGTGAAGCCGGCGCTCTCGATGGCGACGTCGGCGCCGGTGCCCATGGCGATGCCGACATCGGCCTGGGCCAGCGCGGGCGCGTCGTTCACGCCGTCGCCGGCCATCGCCACCTTGTGGCCCTCGGCCTGCAGCTCGCGGATGATGCGCGCCTTGTCCTCGGGCAGCACGTCGGCGCGGATCTCGTCGATGCCCAGACGGCCGGCGACCGCGCGGGCCGTGCGCTCGTTGTCGCCCGTCGCCATGACGATCCGGAAGCCCAGGCCGTGCAGCGCCTTGAGCGCGTCGGGCGTCGTCTCCTTGACCGGGTCCGCGACGCTCACCAGGCCCGCGACCGAACCGTCGACGACGACGAACATGACGGTCTCGCCCTCGTCGCGCCGGGCGTTCGCGGTCTCGGCCGCCGAGGGTGCTTCGATCCCGAGCTCGGCCAGCATCTTTGCGTTGCCCAAGGCGACCGCCTTGCCCTCGACCAGGCCCTTCACGCCCATGCCGGTCACGGCTTCAAAGTCGTCGGCCTTGGCAAGCGCGAGGCCGCGCGCCTCGGCGCCGCGCACGATGGCCTCGGCCAGCGGATGCTCCGAGCCGCGCTCCAGGGCGGCGGCGAGGCGCAGAAGCTCCGCCTCCTCCATGCCGGCCTCGGGCAGCACCGCCACCAGCTCGGGCTTGCCCTGGGTCAGCGTGCCGGTCTTGTCGACGATCAGCGTGTCGACCTTGGCGAAGCCCTCAAGCGCCTCGGCGTTCTTGATCAGAACGCCCGCCTGCGCGCCGCGCCCCGTGGCGGTCATGATCGACATGGGCGTCGCCAACCCGAGCGCGCAGGGGCAGGCGATGATGAGCACCGCGATGGCCGAGACCAGCGCATAGGCCAGCGCCGGCGCCGGGCCCCAGATCGCCCAGGCCACGAAGGCCAACGCGGCGATGGCGATGACGGCGGGCACGAAGCGGCCCGCCACCGTATCCGCCAGCTTCTGGATCGGCGCGCGCGAGCGCTGCGCGTTCGCCACCATCTCGACGATCTGCGCGAGCATCGTGTCGGACCCGACGCGCCGGGCCTCGACGACCAGCGACCCGGTGCCGTTGATCGTGGCGCCCGTGACCGGGTCGCCCGCGACCTTCTCGACCGGGACGGGCTCGCCCGTCAGCATCGACTCGTCCACCGAGGACCGCCCCTCGACCACCTCGCCGTCGACGGGCACCTTCTCGCCCGGGCGCACCCGCAGCCGGTCGCCCACGGCGATCTCCTCCAGGGGCAGCTCGGCCTCGGTGCCGTCCGGGCGGATCACCCGCGCCGTCTTGGCCGCGAGGTCCAGCAGCGCCCGGATCGCCGAGCCGGTGCGCGCGCGCGCGCGCAGCTCGAGGATCTGGCCCAGCAAGACCAGCGTGACGATCACCGCGCCCGCCTCGAAATAGACGCCGACCTGCCCGCTCATGGGGTCGCGGAAGCCTGCCGGGAACAGGCCCGGCGCGATCACCGCCACCGCGCTGAAGACGTAGGCGGAGACCACCCCCATGGCGATCAGGCTGAACATGTTGAGGTTCCAGCTGCGGAACGACCGCCAGCCGCGCACGATGAACGGCCAGCCGGCATAGAGGATCGCGGGCGTGGCGATGATCAGCTCGAACCAGCGCACGGCGCGCGCGGCGATGAAGCTTTCCACGTGCAGCCCGACCATCGGCCCCATGGCGATGATGACCAGCGGCACCGACAGCATCGCGCCGACCCGGAAGCGGCGGGTGAAGTCCACGAGCTCCGGGTTCGGGCCCTCGTCGCCCGTCGGCACGCCCTTGGGCTCGAGCGCCATGCCGCAGATCGGGCACTCGCCTGGGCCGACCTGCTCGATCTCGGGGTGCATCGGGCAGGTATAGGTGGTGCCCGCCGGCATCGGCTCGGGCGTCGGCTTGCCCTTCAGCCAGGTCTCGGGCGCGGCGTCGAACTTCTCCTTGCAGCGGGCGGAGCAGAAATAGAGCCGCTCGCCCGCATGCGAGGACAGATGCTCGGCCGCCGCGCGGTTCACCGCCATGCCGCAGACCGGGTCCGTCGCCTCGACGAAATCCTCCGGCGCGGCGGCGAAGCGGTCGCGGCAGCGCTCGGAGCAGAAATGGTAGAGATGGCCATCGTGGTCGTGGCTCGGCACGTCCGCCGAAGGGTCCACTTCCATGCCGCAAACGGGATCCCTGGGGTTTCTTTCGGTGACGTGCGACGTGTCCATGCCTGACCCTCCGGATGACGGATGCTTGCAGAGGTAGTGCTTCCAGTAGATGGAAGGTCAACGGGCTAATTTAACTTCGGAAGACAATTGACCTTCCAGCCGGTGGAACCCCTATCTGGTTGCTCAAGACGGAGCGAGAGGTGTCG
>NZ_CANLTQ010000040.1 GCF_947494025.1 uncultured Jannaschia sp. | reverse complement strand
GCGGCGTCGCTGTAGACCAGCTGGCCGCCGCGCTTGCCTGATGGCCTGGCGTGCCAAGGCGTTGACGGATCGAACCAGACGGTCAATGATCGCCGCTCTCGCAGCGACGCGTCGTAGGCAGACCAGTTCATGGTTCGGTAGCGGGTGAGCAGGGGCTTGGACATGCCACTCAGCTATGCCGCTGGACTCGCATTGTGAATCCCGGGCAGGCTTCGTGCAACAACGCCGGGTCCTGCACTAAATTCTTGCTGAACTCACTATGCCGCCTCCAAGCTCAGACATGGGTTCGGCCAATCTGCGGATTGGTTGAATTGCTAGCCTTCCCGGCATCTGCAAATGCTGCCTCGACATCGCCAGAGGAGCTATACAATGCCGACCTATGCCATTGAGGCGCCCCGCGTCCCCGCAATGCCGATCGCGAGTTCGGACGACCTGTTCCCGGTGCGGCGGGTCTATTGCATCGGGCGCAACTACGCAGCGCATGCGATCGAGATGGGACACGACCCGGACCGCGAGCCGCCGTTCTTCTTCCAGAAGAACCCCGATAACCTCGACGCGTCCGGCAGCTTCCCCTACCCCGCCAGGACCTCGGACGTGCACCACGAGATCGAGATGGTCGTGGCGCTCAAGTCGGGCGGCACCGGCATTCCCGTCGAGCAGGCGCTCGACCATGTCTGGGGCTACGGGCTCGGCCTCGACATGACGCGGCGCGACCTGCAGGGCGAGGCGAAGAAGATGGGCCGGCCCTGGGAGATCGGCAAGTCGTTCGAGCGTTCGGCCCCGGTCGGCCCGTTGCATCCGGTGTCCGAGGTCGGCCACCCGTCCGAGGGGCTGATCGAGCTCAAGGTGAACGGCGAGGTCCGGCAGACGGGTGACCTGAACCAGATGATCTGGAAGGTGCCGGAGATGATCTCCTACCTGTCGGACTATTTCGAGCTGGCGGCCGGGGATGTCATCATGACGGGCACGCCGTCCGGCGTTGGCCCGGTCGTGGCGGGCGACACGCTCGCGCTGCATGTCGACGGCCTCGGCGACCTCGACATCCAGGTGGAATAAGCCCGCGCCTTACGGCTTGAGCATCGGAAGGACGCGTTCGTAGACCGCGGTCAGATGGACCCGCATCGCCTCGGCCGCGAGCCCCGCCTCGCCCGCGGTGATCGCGTCGAGGATGATGCGGTGCTCGCGGAAGCTGGCATAGTCGCGCGGCGGTCTCTGCGTCGCGCGTCTCTGGCTCCAGACGACCGTCCGCCGCACGGTGTTCAGCGTCTCGAACAGGAAGACGAGAAGCTTGTTCTGCGTCGCGCGGGCGATCTCCAGATGGAGGCTGTTATCCGCCGCCTCGTAGCCGCGCCAGTCTGCGGCCGCGATGCATTCGTCGATGCGGCCGCCGATCCGCTCGATCTGCGCATCGGTCGCGTGGAGGGCGGCCAGGGAGGCGAGGTTCGGCTCGATCGCGAGGCGCGCCTCGATCACCTGTGCGGGCGTCGTGATGCTGCGCAGGTACTCCGTCTCCGCGATGTTGAGCACCGGGCGGGCGCCGACGAAGGTCCCGCGTCCGACATGCCGCCAGACCAGCCCGGCTGCCTCGAGCGCATCGAGGGGGCGGCGGAGCTGGTTGCGGGTCACGCCGAGGGTCGCGGACAGCTCCCGCTCGGGCGGCAGCTGCGCGTTGTGGCCGTAGCCCCGCTCGACGATCATCGCACGGAGCCGGCCTGACAGATCGCTGGTCCGGGCCACAGGTCCTCCACCCAATCGCAATATTGGTTGTTTGCGCGCGCCCCGCCATCGTGTCTGACTGATCGTCGAAGCGCCAGCTAGCCGTGCCCGGGGAGGGGCCGGCGGCGAAGGATCGCGCGGCGCCTGGGAGGGACGCGGAACATGAGGCTTGCCACGATCATGACCGAGGGGACGGCTCGGTCGGCCATCGTTCTCGAGGACGGCTCATACCTCGACGTCGTCGCTGCGGGCGCCGGGGATCTCGCGTCGGTGCAGGCGATCGTCGAGGGAGGCGCGGACGCTCTGGCGGCGCTGCGCGACCTCGCCGACGCGGCTGAGAAGGGCGACTCCGCCGGGGCGCGCCACGCGGCGGCGGACGCGACGCTGCTGGCGCCTATCCCGAGCCCGCGCAAGAACGTGTTCTGCGTCGGACGCAACTATGCCGAGCACGTCGCCGAGGGGAACCGGGCGCAGAACATCGACCTCGCCCTGCCCGAGCATCCCGTCTTCTTCACCAAGCCGTCGACCGCCGTCATCGGGTCGGGCGCGCCGGTCCCGATCTTTCCGCATGTCTCGACCGCCATCGATTACGAGGTCGAGCTTGCCGTCGTCATCGGCACCGCCGGGCGCGACATCCCGCGCGACCGGGCCTATGACCACGTCTTCGGCTACACGATCCTCAACGACGTGACCGCGCGCGACGTGCAGCGGCGGCATGGCGGGCAGTACTTCAAGGGCAAGGGGCTCGACGGCTCCTGTCCGATCGGCCCCTGGATCGTGACGGCGGACGAGGTCCCAGACCCGGCGAACCTCGCGATCACCACGCGGGTCAACGGGGAGCTGCGCCAGGACGGCAGGACCGGCTCGATGATCTT
This sequence comes from uncultured Jannaschia sp., assembly GCF_947494025.1. Taxonomy (GTDB): domain Bacteria; phylum Pseudomonadota; class Alphaproteobacteria; order Rhodobacterales; family Rhodobacteraceae; genus Jannaschia. Next base: position 17,175 of record NZ_CANLTQ010000040.1, on the reverse strand, counting down.
CGACATCCCGACGCTGATCTCGTCGCTCTCCGAGGGGATGACGCTCGAGCCGGGCGACATCCTCGCGACGGGCACGCCCGAGGGGGTCGGCTACGCGATGACGCCGCCGCGGTTTCTCGCCGATGGCGACGTCGTGTCCTGCGAGATCGAAGGGATCGGACGCCTCGAGAACCCGATCCGTACGGCCTGATCGCTTCCGTTTGTCAGCACGGCAGCGATCCCGACCAGCACGCTGGCAACAGAGGAGGACCCCATGTCCATCAAGAGACGACACCTGTTCGGCCTGGGGGCGGCGGCGCTCGCAGGTGCCACGCTCGCCGCGACCCCGCTCCTGGCGCAGGACATGCGCGAGATCACCTTCGTCCAGCCGAGCCCATCGGCCATCAACTCGTTTCCGGTCTTCGTGGCCATCGGCGAGGGCTATTTCGAGGAAGAGGGCCTGGACGTGACCGTCGAGTCAATCAACGGTTCCGGCGCGGTGCTGCAGGCGCTCTCGTCCGGTCAGGCCATGTTCGGCCGCCCGGGCCCCGGCCCGGTGATCGCCGCCCGCGCGCGTGGGGTCGATGCGGTCTTCATCTACAACGTCGCCGCCCGCAGCAACTTCGGCATCGTGGTGCGCGAGGAGTCGGAGTACCAGGCGCCCGCCGATCTTGCCGGAACGGTCGTCGGAACCGGAACGGCGGATGGCGCCGAGGTGGGCTTTGCCCGCAATGTGCTGACCAGCGCGGACATGGTCGAAGGCGAGGATTATACCCTGCTCACCGTCGGTGACGGCGGCCCGGCCACCGCGGCCTTCGACAGCGGCGAGATCGACGCCTATTCCGCCTCGACCGCCGACGCCGCCATCCTCAACCTGCGCGGCATGAAGGTGCGCGACATCACCCCGCCCGAGTTCGGCCGCTTCTTCGGCAACGGCCTCGCGACGATGGGGGAAACGATCCGCGACGAGCCCGAGCTGGTCGAGAGTTTCGTCCGCGCCTTCGCCAAAGGGCACGCCTTCGCGCTCGACGACGCCAATCGCGAGGCGGTGCTCGAGCATCTGACGTCGGGCAACCCGCAGGAGGGCGAGGATCCGGAGTTTCAGGCGGCCTTGTTCGACGCGGTGCGCTCCAAGACCATCCCCGGCGACGACACCAACCCGATGGGCTACCAACCCCCCGAGGTCTGGGTCGAATGGCAGGACAGCCTGCTCGCGGGCGGCGAGATCGCCGAGCCGCTCGAGGATCTCGAGGCGGCCTATACCAACGAGTTCGCCGCCGCGGCCGCCGAGTCGATGGAGTGATCCTGCTTTCCACAGCCACCCCCGGCACGGCGACCGCCGACAGCCCGCGCGCGCTGGTCTACGAACTTAGCGACGTCGGCAAGACCTATGCCCGCAACAAGGTCGTCGCGCTCGAGAACGTGAGTCTGACGCTTGGCAAGGGGAGCTTCTCGTCGGTGATCGGGTCCAGCGGCTGTGGGAAGTCCACGCTCCTCAAGATCATGGCGGGCCTGATCCCGCCGACGACGGGACGCGTCGTCCTCCAGGGACGCCCGGTCACGGGCGCCCGCCGTGACATCGGGATGATGTTCCAGCAGGCCACGCTGTTCCCCTGGCTTACCACCGTCGAGAACATCGTCCTTCCGATCAGGATCCGCGACGGGCGCGCGGCGGCCGCCAGGGCGCGCGAGCAGGCGCACGACCTGTTGGAGGTGGTGGGCCTCAAGGGGTTCGAGACAGTCTATCCCAACGAGCTGTCGGGCGGCATGGCGCAACGCGCGTCGATCTGCCGGATGCTCATCACTGAGCCGGCCGTCCTGCTTCTGGACGAGCCATTCAGCGCGCTCGACGAGTTGTCCCGCGACTTCATGAACATGGAGCTTCAGCGCATTTGCACTGAGCGCGACGCGACGGCCTTCCTCGTAACCCATTCGATCCCCGAGGCGGTCATCCTGTCGGACCGGGTGCTGGTGATGAAGCCCCGCCCCGGACGGCTTGCCGAGATCGTGGAGATCGACCTGCCGCGGCCCCGGACGCTCGACATGGTCACGACGCCGAAGTTCGGCAAGCTGGTCGACTATATCCGCAACCTCTTGGACAAGGAGGCCGACGCATGACCGCCACGACGGTGACCCCCCGTCTCGAAGAAGATCCGGCGGCTGGCGATACCATCTGGACCGAGCGGACCTCGTGGCTCGACAGCGTGCCGCGGGCGGTCTCCATGGCCGTCGTCTTCGCCGTCTTCGTCGGACTCTGGCAATTCGTGTCATGGCTCGAGGTGGTGTCTCCCATCATTCTGCCGACCCCCGGCGAGACGCTGGCAGACCTGATCTTCGTGGGGCAGAACCTTCTCAGCGGGGGCTACATGCTGCCCGCGCTCTGGATCACCATGAAGGAGGTATTCTACGGCTTCGCGCTGGCGATCTTCCTCGGCTTCTCGCTGGGCGTCCTGGTGGGCGAGACGTCCTTCGGGGAGCGCGCGATCATGCCCTACCTCGTCGCGATCGACACCATGCCCAAGGTCGCCTTCGCGCCGCTCTTCGTGGCCTGGCTAGGCTTCGGGATTGAGTCGAAGGTCGCGCTCGCCGCCTTCATCGCCACCTTTCCGATCATCGTCGGCACCGCGGCCGGCCTGCACGTCGCCGACGAGAACGCGCGGATGCTCTTCAAGACGATGGGGGCGACCCGGATGCAGACGCTGATCCAGATGAAGCTGCCGATGGGCCTGCCACAGATCTTCACCGGCCTGAAGATCGGCGCCGTGGGCGTCATGGCGGGCGCCATCACCGGAGAGTTCCTCGGCGGTGGCAAGGGCTTCGGCGAACTCATCCGCGTCGCGGCATCGCAGCTCAACACCCCGCGCGTCTTCTCTCTGATCCTCTATCTTAGCCTTCTGGGGCTGGCGCTCTTCGCCTCGGTAAGCTGGCTGCAGCGCAAGATCGTGTTCTGGCACAAGGACCGGGTGGGCGAGACCCATGCCTGACGCCGACGCCCCGGTCCCGGTCCCGGTCGCGGCACTCCTCGCCTTTGTCGCCTCCGCGCTGGAGAGCGCGGGCGTGCCGGAGGGCGACGCGGCGCGCGTCGCCGGCCTGATGGTGGAAGCGGATGTTCTCGGCCACGAGACGCACGGCGTCTTCCGCCTTCGTCAGTATCTGGCGCGGCTGCGGGACGGCGGCTGCAACCCCGCAGCCCAGCCGACGATCCTGCGGGAGACGGCGGCGACCGCGCTTCTCGACGGCGACAACGGCCTCGGGCACCTTGCGATGCAGGCCGCCTGCACGCTCGCGATCGAGAAGGCGCGCGGGGTCGGCATCGGCTGGGTCGGTATCCGGCGGGGCAACCATGCGGGGCCACTGTCGCTCTACGTTCGTCCGCAGGCCGCGGCGGGCATGCTGGGGCTGGCCGCCGCGGTCGGCAGCGCGAACCACGTCCCTCCCTTCGGCGGCACCGACCTGCTTCTCGGCACCAATCCGGTCGCGATCTCCGCTCCTACCGAAGGCCCCGACCCCTTCGTGCTCGACATGGCGACGACCGTGGCCGCCATGGGCCGGATCAAGACGCTGGCGCAGCGGGGCGAACTCATGCCGGAAGGCTGGATGGTGGGGCGCGACGGCCGGCCGCTGACCAATCCGAAGCGCCGCGACGAGGGCTTCATGCTGCCGATCGGCGGCGCGAAGGGGTTCGGGCTCTCGGTCGGGCTCGGCCTCCTCGCGGGCATCCTGAACGGCGCGGCCTTCGGGTCGAACGTGGTGGATTTCACGGCCGACACGACGAGCGAAACCAATACCGGCCAGTTCGTTGCTGCCATCGATCCGGCCACCTTCGGCGCCGGCGAAGGCTTCGCCCGGGCCGCCACCGCCGCCTTCGACGAGATGCGGGCGTCCGAGCCGTTGCCGGGGCACGGGGCCGTGCGCCTGCCCGGCGAAGGCAAGGCCGAGATCGCGTCCCGGCGACGCGCCGAAGGACTCCGTCTCGCGCCGTCCCTGCGCGCGGACCTGTCGAAGCTGGCCCGGGAACACGGCTTGGCCGAACTTCTGACCTGACCAGCAGCCGCGGAAGGGCTAGGGATCCGGCAAAGCATCTCCCGTTTCCGCCATGCGCTCGCGCAGGGCCTCCAGCTTGTTGTTCAGGTGCCGGCGCAGGACCTCGGACAAGCGGGGGGCGTCACGCTCCGACAAGGCTTCGGCGATCTCCTCGTGCTCGGCCATGGCCTGGTTCCAGCGATGCGCGCTGACGTTGGCCTGGAACCTACCCCGGCGGACGCGGCCATCGAGGCTGCGCTGCATCAGCTCCAGTGTCGGGTTGCCGGACGCCGACGCGATGCCGAGGTGGATCGCCTCGTTCAGGCGGAAGTACGCCGAGATGTCGCGATTCTCGAAGGCGGTACGCATCCGGACGTGGTCCGACAGAATGGCCGCGATCTGCGCGTCCGAGGCGGCCCGCGCCGCGAGCTCGCCCGCGAGTGCCTCGAGCGCGGCCATGATCGGGAAGGCGTCGCTCAGGTCGGTCTCGGTCAGGACCGCGACGCAGGCCCCGCGATTGGGCGTCAGGGTGACGTAGCCCTCCCGGGCTAGCACCTTGATCGCCTCGCGCAGGGGCGTGCGGCTGACGCCGAACAGCTCGCAGAGGTCGCGTTCATTGATGCGCTCCCCGGGCTCTAGCCGGTCTTCCACGATCATGCTCCGGAGCCGCACGGCGAGCTCATCGTGCAGCGACGCGCGGACGATGGGGCCAGCATCGTTCACGACACAGGCTCCCCGCAGGCGGCGCGCAGGAGCGTCGCCGCATGGACCGGGCGGCGGCCGGTGCCGTCCGCGATCTGGTGGCGGCAGGAGGTTCCGTCCGCGACGATCCAATCCTCCGGCCCCGCGGCGCGGACGGCCGGCAGCAAGGTGAGCTCGCCCATCGCGCGCGAGACCTCCGCCGTCTCGGCCTGGTAGCCGAAGGCGCCGGCCATGCCGCAGCAGGACGAGTCGATGAGGCGGACCTCCAGATCGGGGACGGCCTCGAGCACCCGGGTCACGGGCCCCATCACGTTGGCCGCCTTCTGGTGGCAATGTCCGTGCAGCCAGGCACGGCCGGGCAGCGACCGTAGCGGCAGACGGTCGACGCGGTCGGCGAGGAACTCCTCCAGAAGCTGGACGCGGGCGCCGTCCTCCGCGCTCCAGTCGGGCAGCAGCCGGGGCGCCTCGTCGCGGAAGGTCAAGAGACAGGACGGCTCCAGCCCGACCACGAAGGCGCCCCGGTCGAGCGCGGGCCGCAGCGCCGCCACCGTCCGGACCATCTCGGCGCGGGCCTCCTCGACCAGCCCCGCCGAGAGATACGTGCGGCCGCAGCAGAGCGGGCGCGCGGAGGAGGCGCGGGCATGGCCCACACGCAGGCCCGCAGCCCGCAGGACCGCGACGGCGTCGCGCAGGTGGTCGGGCTCGAACCAGCGGTTGAACGTGTCGGCGAAGAGGATCACCTCCGGCGCGTCGTCGTCGAAGGGCGGTGCGACGAAGGGATCGCGGTTCCACCGGGGCAGCGAGCGCCCGGCGGCCAGCCCCGCGACCCGTTCCGACAACCAGGCCGCGCCGGGCAGCGCATCGCGCGCGTTGGCGAGCCATGGCGCCTTCGCCGCCACGGGTGCGTAGCGCGGCAGGTGGGCGACGAGCCGGTCGCGCAGGCTCAGGCCGTCCTTCGCGACGCGCGCGGCCGTCACCTCCACCTTCATCGCGGCCATGTCCACCGACATCGGGCATTCCCGCTTGCAGGCCTTGCAGGAGACACAGAGCTTCAGCGTCTCGGCCATCTCGTCGGACGTCAGCGCATCGGGTCCGAGCTGCCCTGACAGGGCGAGGCGCAGCGTGTTGGCGCGCCCGCGCGTCAGGTCGCGCTCCTCGCGGGTGACGCGGTAGGAGGGGCACATGGCGCCGCCCGTCAGTTTGCGGCAGGCGCCGTTGTTGTTGCACATCTCCACCGCGCCATGGAGCCCGGCGGGCCACTCGCCCCAGTCGAAGCGCGTCGTCACGGGGTCGCGCGCATAGGCCGGCGGGTAGCGGAACAGGCTGCGGTCGTCCATCTTCGGGGCGCGCACGATTTTGCCGGGATTCAGCACGCCGTCCGGGTCGAAGCGGTCCTTCACCTCCCCGAAGGCGCGGACCATGCGGGCGCCGAACATGCGCTCGTGGAACTCCGAGCGCACGATGCCGTCGCCGTGCTCGCCGGAATGGGAGCCCTTGTATTCGGCGACGATGTCGAACGCCTCCTCGGCGATGGCGCGCAGGGCATGCACGTCCTTGTCCTGCCGCAGGTTGAGGATTGGGCGCACGTGCAGCAGCCCGACCGAGGCATGGGCGTACCAGGTGCCGTCGGTGCCGTGCCGGGCGAAGAGGGCCGTCAAGCGGTCGGTGAAGTCCGGCAGATCCTCCAGCGGAACAGCGCAATCCTCGACGAAAGAGACGGGTTTGCCCTCGCTCCTCATCGACATCATGATGTTGAGACCCTGCGTGCGGACCTCGGTGATCTTGGCCTGCAGCGGTTGCTCCGCCGCGTCGAGGACTCCGCCTTCCTGCCTGCTGCCCCAACGGAATCCGAGATCGGCCATCAGGTCGTGCAGGCTGGCCAGCCGCTCGGCGTTGGCCTTCACGTCGTCGCCCGCGAACTCCACGAGCAGAAGCGCCGCGGGGTCGCCGCGGACGAACTCGTCCAGCGAGGGCGACAGGGCCGGGATCTTGCGGCCGAGCGCGATCATCGTGCGGTCGACCAGCTCGACCGCGTCGGGGCCGAGCGCGACGATGTGCTGCGTGGCGGCCATCGCGTCGCGGAATGTTGGGAAATGGCACACGCCCACGGACTTGTGGCGGGGCAGCGGGGAGAGGACGAGTTCTACCTGCTCGGTCAGGGCGAGCGTGCCTTCGGAGCCGACGAGCAGATGGGCGAGGTTGTTGGTCGGCCCGTCCGGCACCAGCGCGTCGATGTTGTAGCCGCCGACCCGGCGCATCACCTTCGGGAACCGGGCGGCGATCTCCTCGGCCTCGCGCGCGCCGAGAGCGAGCATGTCCCGCACGAGGCCGCCCACGGGATCGCCGGTTCCGGCCATCGCGGCGGCGCGGTCGACCTCGCCGAAGCGCGCGCGGGTGCCGCAGGCCAGCATCGCGTCGATGGCCACGACGTTCTCACGCATCCGGCCGTAGCGGATCGAGCGGCCGCCGCAGGAATTGTTAGCCGCCATCCCGCCGATGGTGGCGCGCGAGGCGGTGGACACATCGACCGGGAACCACAACTCGTGCGACTTGAGCGTCCGGTTCAGGCTGTCGAGGACGAGGCCCGGCTCGACAGTGGCGCGCTTTTCCTCGACGTCGAGGTCGCAGACCGCGTTCAGGTGCCGCGAATAGTCGATGACGATTCCGGAATTGACCGTCTGCCCAGCCTGCGAGGTGCCGCCACCGCGGCCGGTGACGGGGACGCCCGACTCGCGCGCGAAGGCGAGGGTCGCGGCAACGTCGTCGAAGCGGCGCGGCAACACCACCGCCTGGGGCACGATCTGGTAGAAGGACGCGTCGGTCGCGTAGCGCCCGCGGTCGAAGGCATCGGTCAGCACGTCGCCCTCGATCGCAGTCCGGAGTCGCTGCCAGTCTGCCATTCCCGCCTCGCCCGCCAGATATGCCTTGACTTGAATTATGAATTCAAAATTTATTGAAGGCAATGATGACGAGAGCGGGAACGGACAGGCATGCGCAGCGGACGACATTTTCTGCAGATCCCGGGGCCGACCAACGTGCCCGACCGCGTGCTGCGCGCGATGGACTTTCCAACGATCGATCACCGCGGTCCGGCCTTCGCCGAGCTCGGGCGGCGTGTCCTCGACGGGATGAAGCGGATCGTGAAGACCGAGGCCGGACATGTGGTGATCTACCCCGCCTCCGGAACGGGCGCGTGGGAGGCCGCGCTGGTCAACACGCTGTCGCCCGGCGACCGCGTGCTGATGGTCGAAACCGGCCATTTCGCGATGCTCTGGCGCAGGCTCGCCGAGAAGATCGGGCTGGAGCCGGTGCTGGTGCAGTCGAGCTGGCGCACCGGGGTGGACCCTGACGCCCTCGGCTCGGCGCTGTGCGAGCACGGCGACGTGAAGGCGGTCTGCATCGTGCAGAACGAGACCTCGACCGGCTGCGCGACGCTGATCCCTGAAATCAGGGCAGCGATGAACGCGGCCGGCTCCGACGCGCTTCTGATGGTCGACACGATCTCGTCACTGGCGTCGATCGACATGCGGATGGACGAATGGGGCGTCGACGTAGTCGTTGCCGGGTCGCAGAAGGGCCTGATGCTGCCGCCTGGCCTGTCCTTCACCGGCGTCAGCCCGAAGGCGCTGTCGGCACATGCACAGGCACGATCGCCCCGGGCCTATTGGGACTGGTCGGAGATGTTGGCCGCCAACGAGCGAGGCGTGTTCCCCTACACGCCCGCGACGAACCTGCTCTACGGACTCTCGGAAGCCATCGACATGCTGGAAGAGGAGGGGCTCGAGGCGGTGTTCGCGCGCCATGACCGCCTGGCCGAGGCGACGCGTCGGGCGGTTCGCGGCTGGAACCTCGAGATCCTCTGCGAGGAGCCGCGGCACTACTCGAGCTCTCTCACGGCCGTCCTGATGCCCGGCGAGTCGGGCGCGGACGCGCTGCGCGGCGTCATCCTCGAGAACTTCGACATGTCGCTCGGCGCGGGCCTGTCGAAGATGACCGACCGGATATTCCGCATCGGCCATCTGGGCGACTTCAACGAGCTCATGCTGATGGGGACGCTGTCGGGCGTCGAGATGGGGCTCGCCATCGCCGGCGTGCCGCACGAGCCAGACGGGGCACGCGCGGCGATGGAGTATCTGATTGAGACGGCGGGCGGGGGAGCCTGAGCTCGCGTGTCGCACTGAAATCGAAACGGGAGGAACGGACATGAGATACGTCAGCGCGATCGCCGCGATGCTGCTCGCCACGGGATCGGCCTCGGCGCAGCATGAGTTGCGATTCGGTCACGTAGGCGAGCCCGGCTCGCTTTTCGAGGCATCCGCCAACCACTTCGTCGAGGTGGCCAACGAGAAGCTCGGCGACGATTACGAGGTCGTGGCCTACGGCGCGTCCCAACTCGGCGGCGACCAGGAACTGCTGCAGAAACTGAAGCTCGGACAGGTCATGTTCGCCCTGCCCTCCTCAGTCATGTCCTCCGTGTCGCCCGAGTTCGGCGTCTTCGAGATGCCCTACATCATCCAGGACCGCAACCATATCCAGGCCGTCTCGGACACCATGCTCGACGAGGTGTTCAACCCTGCGGCCGAGGCGCAGGGCTACCGGATCCTCGCCTTCTGGGAGAACGGCTTCCGGCAGATCACGAACAACGTCCGCCCGATCACCGTCCCCGAGGATCTGCAAGGCATCAAGCTGCGCACGCCGCAGGGCGAATGGCGCCTGAAGATGTTCCAGCAATACGGCGCCAACCCGACGCCGATGGCATTCGCCGACGTGTTCACGGCGCTGCAGACGGGCGTGATCGACGGGCAGGAGAACCCCTACGCGCAGATCGCCTCCGCCAAGTTTCAGGAGGTGCAGGAGTACCTCTCGATCACCGACCACGTCTACACGCCCGCCTTCGTGCTGACCGCCGAACGGACCTTCTCGGCGCTTCCCGAGGAGGTGCAGCAAGCGCTGACGGAGGCCGCGCAGGAGACCCAAGCCTACGTCTACGAGACGGCGGAACAGCTTGAGACCGACCTTCTGGCGGTGATCGAGGAGGCCGGCGTCGCGGTCAACGAGGCCGACAAGGATGCTTTCGTGACCGCCTCGCAGCCGATCTACGACGACTTCGCCGCCACCGTCGAAGGAGGCGAGGCTCTCGTGACGCAGGTCCGCGACCTGTCCGGCGGCGCCACGAACTGACGACCCCGGCGGGCGGCGCTTCCGGCCGCCGCCCGCCACACGTCCTGCCCCATCTCGCCACGCCCCGCGCCGCCCGACCGCTTCCCGTCCCTCAGGAGTCCCAGATGCGCAAGGCATCCCGCATGCTCGGTCTCGTCCTCGAATGGGTCCTGATCGTCCAGATGATCGCTCTGACCGCAGTCGTCGTCTACGCCGTGATCTCCCGCAAGCTCGGCGCCTCGCTGAGCTGGTACGACGAGATCGCCGCGATCCAGCTTTGCTGGATCACCTATTACGGGGCCGCCCTTGCCGCCCTGAAGCGCAAGCATATCGGCTTCGACGGCGTGCTCCTGTCGCTGCCTCCGGGGTTGCGCGCGGCCGGCATCGTCGTGGCGGAGGCGCTCGTCCTCGGCTTCTTCGCGCTCCTCGCCTGGTCCGGCTGGCAGGTCCTCGTGATCCTCGACGGGATGAACCTCGTCAGCCTGACCTTCGTCCCGGTCCAGTTCACGCAGTCGGTTATTCCGATCGGCGCCGTTCTCTTCATGATCGCCTCGATCCTGTCGCTGCCGCACTACTGGCACGAGACGATGGCCGGCCGCTCGTTCGAACATCCCGAAGTCGTGCCCGAGACCGTTCCGGGCGCCCGCGTGGAGACCCGACCTTGATCATCCTCGCCATCTTCGTGGCCCTCGTGGCGATGATCCTGCTGAACGTCCCGATCGCTGTGGCCCTCGCGATTTGCGGCGTCATCGGGATCGTGTCCTACGAGGGAACGGCCGCGCTCATCTCGATCGGGCTCGACATGTATTCCGGCGCGTCCTCGTTCTCGCTGATCGCGATCCCGATGTTTGTGCTGGCGGGCGCCATCATGAACGCGGCCGGCATCACCCGGCGGCTGATCGAGTTCGTCTCGGCGCTGATCGGCTTCGTGCGGGGCGGCCTCGCGATGGTCAATGTCGGCGTGTCGCTGTTCTTCGCGGAGATTTCGGGCTCGGCGGTGGCGGACGTGGCGGCCATGGGCTCGGTGATGATCCCCGAGATGAAGCGGCGCGGCTACTCGGCGCCCTTCGCGGCCGCCGTCACCTCGTCTTCCGCCTCGCTCGCCATCATCATCCCGCCCTCTATCCCGATGATCCTCTACGGCGTTAGCTCGGGCGCCTCGATCGAGCAGCTCTTCCTCGCCGGACTGGTCCCTGGCCTGATCGGCGCGGCAGGCATGATGGGGCTCTGCTGGTTATTCGCGCGCCGCTACGACCTGCCGCGGGAAGAAGCGTTCAACGTGCCGCGCCTCAAGTCGACCTTCGTCGCGGCGCTGCCGACCTTCGTACTTCCGGTGGTGATCCTCGGCGGCATCTTCGGCGGGCTCTTCACCGCGACCGAGGCGGCTGGCGTCGCGGTCATCGCGTCCATCGTGGTCGGGTTGTGGTACCGCGAGACGGACTTCGGCGAGCTCAAGCGTTCGATGCTCGACGGGGCGATCCAGACGGCGGTGGTGATGCTGCTGGTCGCCGCCTCGGTGCTCATGGGCGGCTTCCTGACACGGGCGCAGCTTCCCCAAGAGCTGGCCAACGGGCTCCTCGAGCTGACAGACAACCGCTGGGTGATCCTCGCGATTCTGAACGTCTTCTTCCTCGTGATCGGGTTCTTCCTGCACTCGGCGGCGGCGATCATCCTGGTCGTGCCGATCGTGGTTCCCCTGATCTCGGTCGTGGGCATCGACCCGGTGCATTTCGGCCTGATCGTGACGCTCAATCTCGCCATCGGCCAGCAGACGCCGCCGGTCGCCAGCGTGCTGATCACCGCCTGCTCCATCGCGAAGGCCAACATCTGGGACGTGTCCAAGGCCAACCTAGGCTTCGTCGGCGTCCTCCTCTTCGTCCTGTTGCTCTGCACCTACGTGGAGCCGATCCCGATGTACCTTGTGGAGATGGTCTACCGATGAACGAGACGTCCTACACGGTTCGCGACGGCATCGGTACGTTCTCCTTCGAGCGTCCGGAAAGCCGCAACGCGCTGACCTTCGCGATGTACGACGCGGTGCGCGAGACCTGCTCGACCCTGCCACAGGACGGGTCGGTCAAGGCGCTGATCCTGCGCGGGGCGGGCGGCAAAGCCTTCGCGGCGGGCACCGACATGAAGCAGTTTCGTGCGTTCGAGACAGCCGAGGACGCTTGGGCCTACGAGGAGCGGATCGAGGCGGTCCTCGAAGCGGTCGAACGTTGCCCGGTCCCGACGATCGCCGCCATCGCCGGCGCCTGCACAGGCGGCGGCGCGGGGATCGCGGCAGCCTGCGACATCCGCATCGCCACGCCCGCCCTGCGGTTCGGCTTCCCGATCGCGCGGACGCTGGGCAATTGCCTCTCCGTGTCCAACCTCGCCCGCCTCAGGGGGCTGATCGGGCACGGCCGGGTCACGGAGCTGCTGCTGACGGCCCGCCTCGTCGGGGCCGAGGAGGCGCTGGCCGCGGGGCTCGTCTCCGAGATCGTCGACGACGCGGACGTCCGCGCCGCGGAACTCGCCACGACCCTTTCGGCTCACGCACCCTTGACGATGCGGGCCACCAAGGAGGGCCTGCGCCGCCTGAAGGTCGCGGGCCGCGTCGACGACCGCGATCTCGTGGCGCTCTGCTACACCAGCCGCGACTTCAAGGAAGGGATCGAGGCCTTCCTCGGCAAGCGCCAGCCGATGTGGACGGGAACATGAGCGGCCCGCTGGCGGGCGTGCGCGTCGTCGAGCTTGCGCATATCATGGCCGGTCCGGTCTGCGGCCTGATGCTGGCCGACATGGGCGCCGACGTCATCAAGGTCGAGAAGCCTGAGGGTGACGACAGCCGGCGCTTCGTGCCCCCCGAGATCGGCGGCGAGAGCGCGGCCTTCATGATGATGAACCGCAACAAGCGCGGCATCGTCCTCGATCTGAAGGACGATGAAGACCGTGCCGCCTTCCTCAACCTGATCCGCGACGCCGACATCCTCATCGAGAACCACCGCAAGGGAACGATGGAGAAGCTCGGGCTGGGGGCGGAGGTGCTCGCTTCGGCGAACTCCGCGCTCATCCATGTCGAGATATCGGGCTTCGGGCGCACCGGGCCCTATGCCGACCGAGGCGGCTTCGACCTTATCGCGCAGGCGATGAGCGGTCTCATGTCGATCACCGGCGAGGGCGAAGGACGCGCGCCCGTCAAGTCCGGCGCGCCGATCTCCGACATCACCGCCGGCATCCTCGCCGCCATGGGCGCGCTGGCCGCCTACACCTACAGATTGAAAACCGGGAAGGGCCAGCGCGTCGATACGTCGCTCTTCGAGGCCGGGATCGTGCAGACCTACTGGCAGTCCGCGATCGCGCTCGCCACGGGAACGGCACCGGGGCCGATGGGCTCAGCCCACCCGCTGAACGCGCCCTATCAGGCCTTCGCGACTGCCGACGGATGGATCTGCGTCGGCGCCGCAAACCAGCGCAACTGGGAGCGCCTCCTCGTGCTGCTCGAGGTGCCGGAACTCGCTGAAGATCCCCGCTTCGCCACCAACCGCGACCGGATGGAGAACCGCGTCGAGCTCGAGGCTGCGTTGACCGCCATCCTCACGCTGAAAGATACAGCGACCTGGCTCGCGGCCATGGAGCGAGGAGGCGTCCCTGCGGGGCCCGTCCTTGACATCCGGCAGATGCATGCCGATCCGCAGACGCGGGCGCGCGACATGGTCGTCGCCCTCGACCATCCAACGGCCGGGCGGGTGGAAACGCTCGGCCTGCCGGTGAAATTCTCGAGGACCCCCGGGAGCATCCGCTGCCCAGCCCCTCGCTTGGGCGAGCATGCTGCCGCTACGTTCGAGGCAGGCGATGGCAACACCAATGGCAACTAAGACGTGACATCCGGAGCTCGCAGCACTGCTACGCCCTGCGGAACGTTACCTGTCTTAGAAGCACAATCTGTTTGAATAGCCTCATGTTTCTCAGACGCCTTCGGGTCTCGTTCTCTGCTGCCGTTCGAACTCGACGGGTGACAGCATCCCGTTCCTCGCGTGCTTGCGCTTTGGATTGTAGAACATCTCGATGTAATCGAACACGTCCTGTCGAGCTTCTTCGCGGTTCCGGCAGGTGCGCCGCCTGATCCGCTCGCGCATGAGCAGGTTGAAGAAGCTCTCGGCAACGGCGTTGTCATGGCAGATCCCGCGACGGCTCATCGAGTGCTCGAGATCATGGGCCTGAAGGAACGCGGCCCAGTCCATGCTGGTGAACTGGCCGGAGTTAAACGAAACGAGCTTCCTTGAGAACCTGCCACGAGACACAACAAGGGCGAATGAGGCCGACGGCGGCACAGAGGAAAGCGAGGTGTCCCTCCCAACATCTGCGGCAGCGGGGCGGATCCAGGAACAGTTTCAAACTCTCAGTGCGCTTGACCCGCAACCTCGCGGAACTCTTCTCTGCGTACCGTCTCGCGCCTCGAACCTCGTTCCGACTACGCGGCGAGCAGATCGACGACAGTTTCAAACTTGGCGGTCAGACCTACCTTGTCGAGGCAAAATGAGCAATCGGTAGGCTACCCGGTCCGCGGGGAGCCTATGGTTCCGGTCGATCATCACTTTGCGCTCGGCAGAAGACCTGTCCTCCCGAGCGCGGTCCTCGAGCTTACGAACTTCCGAAGCGCCGACCACCGGCTCGTTCGATCCCACGGCCATCGCTCCTCCTTGGTCCATCAATCGGCGCCATCGGAATAGTAGGTTCGGGGCGACGCCGTTTCGCTTCGCGACAGCAAAGACGGACTCCCCCGGCACAAGGCTCTCCTCGATGATGCGCAACTTCTCTCCCGCCGGCCAGTAGCGCCGTCCGGAGATGCCGGTGATGACCTCTACGCAGCGGGTATCGCCGTTGGGTATAAGCATGTCCTCAAGCATAGGCTTGAGCCTTCCATGATCATGCCGGACTGTTCGGTCGAAATAGGGGGCGGTCCACGCAGGAAGCCCCCTTGAGCAGCTGCGAGCGCCATTGCGTGATCTGGTTGGGATGAAAATCGAACCGTTCGGCCAGCTCAACCAGAGTTCGCCTGCCCTTGATGGCCGCAAGCGCCACCTTCGCCTTGAGAGCCGAACTGCGGTTCCGGCGCGGTCGTCTCGTCATGGTTTCTCCTCGCTCTCAGCTTCATGCCGATGTCGCGTGGATCATCCACTCATAGCCCATGTTCAGATTTCTCGAGCCACCTCTGTCAGGTCCGGAGGCCTGCGCGGAGACCGTCGCATGGCCGAGCCGGCGTGTCGGAACCAACGTTGCCATGTCGGCGAGCGCCGGCTCGGGCTCCGAGGGATCGTTCTTCCGGGCGATGCGCTCCGTCTGGACCATGCTCTCGTGCGGGAGCGCCACCGGTCCGCCGGGCGCATGAGCGGTCATCTTCGGACCCTAGCCCGCCCTCGCGACGCCGGCCTACGCGGCGCCACCCGAAAACGCGCCGGTCACCAGCGCCGCGACCAGGACGAAGCGGAGGATCAGGGAAGCCGTTTGCAGGGCGATGGCCAGCTTGTGACGCATGATTGCTCACGCTTGCCGAAGCGCGACGGGCCGGAAGGACCCGTCACGGATGGCTCCTGTCGCTCGGCGCGCACCGTGGCCTGCCGACCGTTTTCGGTCATCGGGATGAATTCGGCCTCACAGCCCCGCGCCTCCCGCTCACGCACAGCTTCCGCCGGCCTTTTGTCGTATCGACACGGGGTTTCCGCCACCGGGCGGCCCCGCCGCCATGCGCGGCTTTTGGCGCATCAGCGCTGCGATGCACGCGGCGGGCCGAACGTCGAACTAGGCGCATCGGGCGCCGCGTGCTTTCCTCCGCGCAGGCCCGGGGAGTGTCGGGCCGGTTTTTCGGAGGAATGGTAAAGTGCAGATGCATCGAAAGCGCGAGAGGCGCATCGGAGACTTGCGTCCGTATGGGTTAGCGAGTGTCCTCACCTCTCTCTGGGTCGCGGTCGCGGGGTCGGCCTCGGCATCGACGCTGTTGCTCGGCGAGGTCGTGCTCGACGGCCTCGCCAATCCCCGCGGCATGGTCGTCGGCTCCGACGGCTGGCTCTACGTCGCGGAGGCCGGGTCGGGCGGCGACGGTGCCTCGATCACCGGCGGTGACGGCGCGACGCTGCGCTACGGCGACACCGGCGCGGTCACGCGCTACCGAAACGGCGTGCGGGAAAACGTCGCGGTCGACCTGCCCTCGCTCGCGTCGGATGGCGGCTTCGGCGCGACCGGGGCCCATGACGTCGCCTTCCACGAGGGCGAACTCCACGTCGTCTTCGGGTTCGGCGGCGATCCAAACCAGCGCGGCGCCCTGGCCGGGGCGCATCCCGATGCCGCCCTGCTCGGTCAGGTCGGGCGCGTATCGGGCGGAAGCGTGGCCCCGGTCGCCGACATCGCGAGCCTCGAGCTCGACGGGGGGCCGGACGACGACGCCGACAGCAACCCGTTCAGCCTGGTCGCGGGCCCGGACGGTCTCGTCGTCAGCGATGCGGGCGGCAACGACATCGTCGCCATCGGCGCGGACGGGTCGGTCGCGCCGGTCGCCGTGCTTTCGCCGGAGCCGAACCCCCTGCCCTTCGGCCCGCCGGTCTATCAGGCGGTCCCGACCGGGATCGCGGCGGGCCCGGACGGCACCCTGGCGATCGCGCAGCTGACCGGCTTCCCGTTCCCGGAAGGTGCGGCGAACGTCTTCGGCCTCGCCCCGGACGGAAGCCTCGACACGCTCGCGGGGGGCTTTACCAACCTCATCGACGTGGCCTTCGGCGCGGACGGATCGCTCTTCGCGCTGGAAACCGACAGCGATTCCCTCCTCAATCCGGGCACGACCGGCGCGCTCTACGAACTCTTCGCGGACGGGTCGCGCGCGCTTCTCTTGGACGGCATCGAAAGCCCGACGGGCCTCGCCCTCGGGCCGGAAGGGACGTTCTACGTCGCAACCAACGGCCTGTCGCCTACCGGAGGGCAGGTGGTTGCGCTGAACCCGGCTCCGGCGCCGATACCCCTGCCGGCCGGCCTGCCGATGCTCGCGGCGGGCCTCGCCGGCCTCGGGCTCCTGCGGCGGCGGCGTTGAGGAAGACCCGGGGCGGGGTCGCGGTCCCGCCCCGGCAGACCAAGCAGTCCCCGACCGCATCCGTCGTGGGCGCTGGCGACATGTCGAAGGGCCATGTCAGCCGCCTCTGCGTCGAGATCGACGAGCGCGTGAACGCCTTGCTCTCCCGGCCGCTGAAGAGGGTCTGGCACGCGCCATTGGGCTTGAACCGTGTATGGATGGCCCCTTGGCAAGAGCTTTGTTTGATCCGGCATCTGGTCGGTCGCGTC
>NZ_CANLTQ010000039.1 GCF_947494025.1 uncultured Jannaschia sp. | reverse complement strand
AGCGCACGCTTGAGGTCCTGCATCAAACCTCCGTCGCCGAGCAGGTCCTCCGGCCGCTCGCAGCCCGCCAGCAGCTCGTCCAGAACCTTCGCGTCGATCTTCTTCGTCATCGTCCATCTCCCCCTTGGGGTCAGAATGGACCGGCAACCTCATACACAGAAGATCGGACACTCTCCAATGGATAGCTCGAAATTCCAGCGTCTGTTCGTTGACGCCGATGTGGATCTTGCGCCATAGACGGCGTTTCGCAGCACCATGCTTGCGAGCGTGCCACTCGCCTTCACTCTCTGCCTTGATGCCTGCGCTATCGACCAGCAAATTCAGCGGCCCCTGCGAACCCCGGTAGGGAATGGCCACAACCAAGGTCTTCTGACGTCTGCTCAACGTACTGAAGTCCGGTACCCTCCAGTCGAGCCCGACCAGCCGCAAGAGGCTCTCGACGAAGCCCGTCGTCTGCCTGAGGGCCACGCCGAAGAGGACTTTCATTGTCAGGCAGGCCTGGATCGCGGCGTCGCTGTATTGCGACTGCCTACCTCGCTCGCCGGTCGGCGGTGGCACTAAACCATGTCCGGATCGAATCGGATCGTCAGGGAGCCGCGCTGCTTCAATGCTGCGTTGTAGGCCGGCCAGTTCTTGGTCCTGTCGCTCGGCGGGATCGGTCTGCTCATGAGGACGATCTACCACGCTGGATTCAGTCGAGAAACCTTCCCCTGCGGCACGGCAATCAGGATGAGAGCGTTGCGTCAATCTGGGTGAGAATGCCGGCTGGCCTGTGACGCAGGGAGGGCGAAGCCCGACCGGAATCGCGCGCCAGCCGGCGAAGCCTCTCTTTCGAGGCGGTTCTGGTGATCGCGGTCGTCCGGGTATGCCGGTGGTTTCTCCTGTCTGGAAGGAACCGCTTCGTGCCCGGGTGCCACGTAACCGATCACCAGATGAGGCTTTTCATGAAGTTCCGTCAGACCAGCTCCACCGTCGTCGCGGCCGCGAAGGCGTCGATCAGCCCGGCCACCGCCTATCGCATCGAGGGCGACCCGCGACTTCCCTCCCTCAAAGGCGAGCCACGGCAGCGCCGGCGGCCCGATCCTCTCGTCGATATTTTCGACGCCGAGATCGTGCCGATGCTGGAGGCGGCTCCCGGCTTGAGATCCGTTGCCATCTTCGAGGAGATGATGCGCCGCCATCCAGAGCTGGGAACCGGCATCCGCCGGACGCTGGAACGGCGCATCCGGTCCTGGCGCGCGCTGCATGGCGAGGAGCGGGAGGTCATCTTCCGGCAGACCCACGAGCCGGGCCGGCTCGGCCTGTCGGATTTCACCGACATGGGGAACGCCGGCATCACCATCGCAGGCGCGCCGCTTGCACACCGGCTCTATCATTTCCGGCTGGCCTATTCTGGCTTCGAACACGCCCATGTGGTGCTCGGCGGCGAGAGCTTCGTCGCCTTGGCCGAGGGGCTCCAGAACGCGCTCTGGACCCTGGGCGGCGCCCCCCGTGAGCATCGCAGCGACAGCCTTTCTGCCGCGTTCCGCAATCTCGACAGGGAGGTGCGGGAGGATCTGACACGCCGCTATGAGGATCTGTGCGGCCACTACACGATGACGCCCTCGCGCAACAACGCCGGTATCGCCCACGAGAACGGCGCCATCGAGGGGCCGCACGGCCATCTCAAGCGGGCGATCGAGGACGCGCTGCTGATGCGGGGCTCGCGGGCGTTCGACGATCTACCGGCCTATCGCCGCTTCATCGACGAGATCGTCGGGCGCCTCAACGCCCGCAACGCCAAGCGCATCGACCTCGAGCGCGCCGAGCTCGGGATGCTCCCCGGCCGGCGCACTGCGGACTACGAGGAGGTAAGCGTGCGCGTCACTTCCTCCGGCGGCTTCTTGCTCCGCAAGGTGTTCTACACCGTGCCGTCTCGCCTGATCGGTCATCGCCTCCGGGTACGCCTCCACGACGACCGGCTGACAGTCTTCATCGGCGGCACCGAGCTGACGACCCTGCCGCGCGGACGGGCGCATCCCTCGGGCAAGCACGGTCACGTCATCGACTACCGGCATGTGATCCATTCGCTTCGCCGAAAGCCGATGGCACTTTTGGGCCTCGTTTATCGCGATCAGATCTTTCCGCGCGACGTCTACCGGCGGACCTTCGAGGCGCTCCTCGAACGACTGCCCGACCGGCAGGCCTGCCGCGTCATCGTCGAACTTCTCGCCCTGGCGCACGAGCGGGGCTGCGAGCGCGAGCTGGCCGACCGCCTGTCCATTGCCCTCGAGGATGGAGATCTGCCGGACATGGCCTCGCTGCGTACGCGGTTCTCCCCCGATCCCGCCGCATTGCCGGTCGTCACCGTGCAGCTGGCGACGCTCGCCGCCTACGACGACGCCCTGCTCGGTACCGGAGACGCAGCATGAAGTCCCCCGTCATCGATGCCGGACGGCTCACCCTCCTGCTTACCGAGCTGCGCCTGCCAGCCACCAAGGCGATGTGGCCGCAGATCGCCGAACAAGCCGACAAGGAGGGCTGGCCCGCCGCCCGCTTCCTGGCCGCGCTCACTGAGCACGAACTGGCCGAACGCGACCGCCGCCGGATCGAACGCCATCTCGCCGAGGCACGTCTCCTGCCCGGAAAGACGCTGGAGACGTTCGAGTTCGAAGCCCTGCCGATGATATCGAAGGCGCAGGTCATGGCTGTCACCGCCGGCGATGGTTGGCTGGATCAGGGTGCCAACCTGCTGATGTTTGGCCCGCCCGGCGGCGGCAAGAGTCACTTGGCTTCCGCCATCGGTCTCGCCCTGATCGAGAACGGATGGCGCGTGCTCTTCACCCGGACCACGGACCTCGTCCAGAAGCTCCAGGTCGCGCGCCGCGAACTCGGCCTCGAAGCCGCCATCAACCGGCTCGACCGGTATCACCTCCTGATCCTCGACGACCTCGCCTATGTCGCCAAGGACCAGGCCGAGACCAGCGTGCTGTTCGAACTGATCGGCGCCCGATACGAGCGACGGTCGATGCTGATCACCGCCAACCAGCCCTTCGGCGAATGGGGCAAGATCTTTCCCGATCCCGCCATGACCCTCGCCGCCGTCGACCGCCTGGTCCATCACGCCACCATCTTCGAGCTGAACGTCGAGAGCTACAGACGGCGCGCGGCTGTCGAACAGAAGCGTAAACGCGGACGGCCCGCGTCATACGCGACGCCCGTCAACACTGCCGCCGCTGACGCGCCGCGACAATCAAACTGAAAAAGGACCCTTGCGCGCGACAATCAACGCCACGAACATCGAAATACCGCGACACCGGATTCTCATCCTGATTGTCGCGCGCTTCTCACCCAGATTGTCGCGCTACATTCCCCTAAGTCTTTTGTGCAACATATATCATGACTCATTGCGCAAGAGGGTTCTTGAAGCTTTGTCTGGCGCGTCATCGGGTGCTGACATGTATTCGTCCTCTCGATGCGGCCGTCCGTGCCGCGGGCCTGTGTGGTGGTCGCGGATCGGGTCCAGATCAAAGCCTCGTGCTCGGAGGCACTTTGTTGCGCCGTGGGTGTCCCGACCTCGTCTCACGACGATTGCGCCAGACCGCTCCTTGCCCTTCTACGCTCCGACGTTTCCCTGCCGCGGCGGACTACGCTGCCGCGACCGGAGCCCTGTAGACGCCGCGGGCTATGAGCGCCCAGACGATCCGTGCCAACTTGTTTGCCAGCGCCACCCGCCCCAGCAGTAAGCGCCTGATTGGCACCGCGGCTTAGGCGGCACGATCCTGCGTTGCGGGCGGGGTCCAGTTCCACGGCAGGAGTTCGTCGAGCCGATTGACCTTGTGATCGTGAATGCGGTCGAGGAGGTCGGCGAGGTAGGCCTGCGGATCGAGGCCGTTCATCTTGGCGCTCTCGATCAGCGTCATGGCGCGGGCGAGGGTCTCGCCGCCGGTGTCGGACCCGGCGAAGAGCCAGTTGCGGCGGCCTACGCCGATTGGGCGCATCGCACGTTCGGCCGGATTGTTGTCGATGGCCACGCGACCGTCTTCGAGGAACAGGGTGAAGGACGGCCAGCGGTTGAGTCCGTAGCGGAACGCCTTCGCCAGGTCGCCCTTGCCGGGAATGCGGGTGAGTTGCTGCTCCGCCCAGACCTTGAAGGCAGCGACCTTCGATGCGCTGAGCTTCTGGCGCGCGGCACGGCGCTGGCCCGCAGATCGTCCGGAGATCTCGCGCTCCACGTCGTAGAGCGCGCCGATCCGGTCGAGCGCCTCACGGGCGATCTCCGACTTGGTCGCCGTCCAGACGTCGTGGAAGTCGCGGCGCAGATGCGCCCAGCAGGCCGCCTCGGCGAACTGTGGCGATCCGGCCAGGGTAGGCCGCCTCGTAGAGCTTGCGGAAGCCGGGTATAGGCATCCGCCTGAAGGATGCCCGTGCTGTTCTTCAGATGGCGTAGCGGATGCTCGCCTTTTCGATCGGGCGAGAAGTAGTAGACGACGCCGGGCGGCGCCGCGCCCGCCCATGGCCGCTGGTCGCGCACGTAGGCCCAGACGCGGCCCTGCTTCACCCCCTTGCCCGGTCCCGCGCTGCGACGGGACCGGTCGAGCACCCGGATCGGGGTATCATCGGCGTGGAGCAGGTCACAGGCCATCACATCAGCCTCGATCCGCTCGATCACCGGATGCAGCGTCTTCATCGCCTGACCGCACCAGTCAACCAGCGTGCTGTCGGGGATGTCGGCCCCCATGCGCGCGAAGATCTCCGCCTGCCGGTAGAGCGGCAGATGATCGTCGAACTTCGAGACGAGGATGTGCGCGAGCAGGCCGGGACCGGCCATGCTGCCCGGAATGGGACGGCTCGGGGCGGGCGACTGCACCATCCGCTCGCAACGTCGGCAGGACTTCTTGGGCCGCGCGATCTCTATGACCTTCAGCTGCGCCGCGATCATGTCGAGCAGCTCGCTGACATCCTCGCCCACGACCCGAAGATCGCCGCCACAGTCCGGGCAGGACCCGCCTGGATCGAGGACGCGGCGCTCGCGGGGCGTGCCCTCCGCGACGCGCGGACGGCGGCGTGGCTTGGGCGTGTCTGCATCCGTCGGCTGAACCGGACCGGCAATCTCGCTGCTGGTGTCGTCTGTCGCCTCGTTGCCTTCAGAAAGAGCGACCTGGAGATCTTCGAGCGCCAGTTCGAGCTGCGCGATCTCGCGCTCGATCTTCTCCGAGCTTGGCCCGAACCGTTGGCGCTGGAGCTTGGCGATCCGCGCCTGCAAGGCCTGAACCAGCAGGTCCTGCGCCTGCAACGTGGCAGTCATGCGCTCGACCTCGATGGTCATCCGGGCGTTCTCGGCCGCAAGCGCGGCGATCATCGCACGCAGCTCATCGGGATCGGATGGCAGGGTATCGGGCATGGCCAAGTCTACCAGACCGTGATGCGCAGAGCCAACAAAACAACGGGTTCGGAAGGGATTTGCGCCGACGTCACCCGACCCGTGCGGGAGGCGCGCCCCAGGTCGGACGGCGCCAGTCCATGCCTTCCCAAAGCATGGCGAGCTGCGCGCTGGTCAATCGCGTTGCGCCGTCCCTGGCGCTTGGCCATGGGAAGCTCCCGCGCTCCAGAACCTTGTAGTAAAGACAGAACCCCTGGCCGTCCCAGTAGAGCAGCTTCAACCGGTCCCCGCTCCGGCCGCGGAACGCGAACACCGCGCCGCTGGCCGGGTCCTGTCGCAGACCGTCCTGCGCCAACGCCGACAGGCCGGCGATCCCCTTGCGCATATCCGTCACCCCGCAGGCCAGATAGACCCGCACTCCCGTGCCGGGCCCGATCATGCCGTCTCCACCACGCGGATCAGACGCGCCAGCGCCGCATCGTCGATGTCGCCGGCGACGCGCAGCCGGCGCCCGTTGCATAGGACGATCTCGATCTCAGACGTGGACGCCGGCACCGAGGCTGGGTTCGACACCGGGCCTATAGCCACGGGATCAATCGGGGCCTGAAACGAAGGCGGTGGCCCGATCGGAAGGAACACAGGCCGGTCATCAGGGCGAAACGCCCCGTGGCGCTTGAGCTCCTGCCGCCAGCTGTAGATCTGCTGCCGGGTAACCTCGTGCCGCCGCGCAACATCCGACACCGTCGCGCCCCGCAGCCCGATCTCCATCAAGATCGACAACTTCTGCTCGTCCGACCAGCGTCGCCGTCTCTCGACACCCTGCAGTATCTCGCTCCACATACCTCCGACCCCGCTTCAAGACGTCGCTAACGACGTCCATAACGACAGGTCTTACAATCTCAGGCCGTCACCCGGCAGGCGGGATCAATCGAGTGCTTACCCCCAGCATGCCCGGCTCGCGCGCGAGCAGGTTGCCGAGCCAAGTGCCCGGCTGCGCCATGGCGTTCGTACACCACTTGATCACCACGCTGTTGGCCCCCGGGATCAACAGCCGCCGGAGCGAGCGCTCCCCCATCCTGGTCGTCGCCCCGAGTCGCTGCTTGCCGCCCGTAGAATGCTGCCGGAGCGTGCGGCCCAGCCAAGCCGCGAAGTCGCGCGCCCGCGGAAGTGCTCGGGCGGCGGGGCGAGCGTGGCCAGCGCGGTGGCGATCAGCGGGCCGATCCCGGGGATCGTCATCAGCCGCCGCGCCGTCTCGTCTTGGCGCGCACGGCAGGCGATCTCGGCGTCGAGCCCGGCGATCCGCTCGTTAAGCTGACGCAGGCTGTCGACCAAGACGTGCAACGTCGCCCGTGCCGTCTCAGGCACGTCACTCTCCGATGCCTCGATCAGTGCGACCAGCCGGCGAGCGTTCCACGCTCCCTGCGGGACGACCTCCCCGAACTCCATCAGATGGCCCCTCAGGGCGTTGATCGTCTGCGTGCGCTGCCGGATCAGAAGCTCGCGTACCCGGAACACCGCGCCCTGCTTCGCCTCGCTCTTGACCGGCACGAACCGCATATTCGGCCTTTGCGCCGCCTCGCAGATCGCTTCCGCATCGCTCGTCGGCGTACGCGGCTGCACCGTAGCCACGGTACTTTTCACCATCGTTCTTCTGACGTTGCACGAACGGCTTCACCTAGGCCGGCGGGATCAGCCGGACCTCGTGGCCGAGCTTCCCGATCTCCCAACCCCAGAAGTGAGCACCCCCGCACGCTTCCGTCGCCACCGTGCAGGACGGAAGTCCCTCCAGAAGCTCAAGTCCTTGGCTATGCCGTAGTTTGCACCGCACCACCATCCGGCCGGACGCATCCGCCCCGTGCAACTGAAACACAATCTTCGCCAGATCGAGCTCGACCGTGATAATCTCCGACATGACCGCTCCCTCCCGTGGATCGTCGCAGACCCACCGTGGCACAACAGATGCCGCCGGGGGGCGGTCACACCATCAAGACCTAATGCAACAGTCCCGGGTGAAGTCGTCCGTTATCCGAAGGCCTGCCTGCGTGACGTCCAGAGCCGATCCAAGGCATTATAGGATCCCGGAGCCGGAACAACACGCGGCTGCGCCGACGGAAGGGCAAGGCGCCATCATTGGCGGCTTGTCCACGTTCCCGAAGAAGGTGTCTCGAAGCAGCCATCGACAGGTCCTCTCAAGGCCGAAGCTCGCGTACGGCCGCGGACAGCTTTCCGCTCCTTGAGAGCTGCGGGTTCGGGCCTCAGCGGGACATGGCCCGCAGCCTTGGTGCGATCCGGTCCTATGCTACCTCACTCTGCTGACCGCGGATCCGGCAGTGTTCCGTCGTCCGGGTCGTCACATACGCAGAGTCCGCCTAACGTCTCCTCAATGTTGCTCAGGCTCCGCGGACGGTAGGGTTCCAATGTATCAAGACTTGCGTGTCCGCAGAACCGTTTGATGACGCTGGAATGAACGGCGTCCCGCGAGTCCGGGCCAATCCTGGCTCTCGGTCTGAATCTTGTAATCCAGTCTAGAAGACCGGTTGGCGGTATCGAGCTGGACCGCAGGGATCCGTAAGGGTCTTCTTCTTTTCTCAGGGCCTCGAGACGGGACGTGTCAAAGGCGAGCCCCGCCGCCTGTGCGCCTTCGATGATCCAGCCGAGCGCGATGCTCGAAAGGGCCGTGATGTTCCCGCCGCCTCCGATGGAGCCGTGGTCCCCTGCGAAGTACAGCTCCTGGTAGGGGCACGTCTTCGCGGCTCCCGCGGCGGCATTAAGATCGGCAATGTTCGTCCAGCAGGTCGGCTCGAAGGCCCGTCGCGTCTCGTCCAGTGCCACGGCATGCCGGGCCGACGCGACCATTCGGGACAAATGGGTGTCGTGAAATCCGTACTTCCTAGCTGTCCAAGTTCCGAGGATCGGTATCTCGCGCGGGACCCCGAGAGCGCCGACAGAATCCCACACGCCAAGATAGGACACGCGCAAGAGCGGGACATCGGGAGCCCCGTTACGCCGGCGCCAATCGCGTTCGTTCCGGCTCGTCGCGACGCAGGATCGCATTGTCTGAGCCCGGAATTCATGACTGTCGTCGCTTCCGGGTGCGAGATTGTCACGACCCTTCATCCGGTAGCGGCGAACAGCTCGCGGGACAAGGTTTAGGCCATCGCGGTCAATGATACCGGTGCTTCGGATGAAGCCGGACAGCGACCTTGCCGTATATGCGCCGCGCGAGAAGCCGAAGATGAAGATCTCGTCCCCCGGCTCATAGAGAAAAACGAGTTGTCGATACGCGTCCACGACGTTTTCCAGGAGACCCCAGCCGAGCGCGCCCCCTAGGAACCGGTCCGCGACGCGGGATACCCGCGTAACGCCTTCGCCGGTGCCGACGCCGTTGATGTAGACAGGTATCTGGGTCACGCCTTCGGGATCGGACGGAGACAGGAGCTGTGCCAAGCGCACGACATTGGTCGGCGTACGGGAGTCGAACCTGTTCCAAGTTCCATCACAAAGTATAACGATGCGCTTCAATCGAGTTCCTCGGCGTTCGGTTCTGAGAATGCCGCACCAATCCAGGACAACCTCGCCCCTCGATTACGTGCCGTCCCTGAAGAAGGATGGCCTCAGAATCGTCATCCGAATCGTGCGCCGATCCGGGGTGTCATGGAGCATCTTGCCCCATCAAGCCGCCTTATCAGACAAGGGCAGGCACGATCATAAAACCCTTGCGCTTGCGAAGGCTCTCATGGCGGCGATCGGCCGTGCAAGTGGTTCGGGGCAGCCAGCCCATTGCTCAGGCCGAGAGGCGTGCGACCTGGTCGACCTCGTCGCCGCCCCCGATCATGTCCCACCCGGTGATGAGCGGCCGGGTCGGGATGACCTCGTCGGGATGGAACATCGCCGCATCCAGCAGCCCGTAGCGCGCGGCGACAAGAATGGCTTGGAAGATCGACCGGACGCCGAGCTTCTGGATGATCCGGGTCTGGATGACCTGGGCTGTGTGACGACAGTCGACTGCCAGCGCCTTGACGGGGTCTTCGCTGAGCGCGACGCGCCGCAGGAAGCCGATTTCCTCGGCCGTGAGCGGATCGACCTCCTTGGCTCCGACTTGAGAAAAATGGACGAGCGCGTCGCAGGTTGCCTGTGCGATGAGCCGAAGGTCGTCGCGGAAGGCCCGATACTGACGCCGCGCATAGTCGGGCGTCCTGGTCGTGTTGAGGACGACCGCCGCGACCAGCCCGGTTGGGTAAGCGATCTTGAAAATCACACCGTTGCAACCGATCCCGTGCGCTTCCGCGACCTGTGTGTAGCGACGCGGGGCCGGCGGTGGCGGGAGGAGTTCGTCAAGGAAGAGCTCGTGCTCCCTCGAGACGATCGTCTTCATCAGGGGATCGTCTTCGCAGAGTCGCATCTTGTGGTAGTCCTGCCACCAGGCTTCCGGGAGCGTCGAGATGACGCGGCGGGCCAGACACGCACGTCCCTCATTGAGAACAACCAGGGAGACGTCCGAGAACCCGAACTCCTCGGGAACCTGCCCGAACACGGACGCGACCTGATCGATCGTCGTGGCTTCGTCGATCCGGTACAGAAGCCGTTCGGTACCGTCATGCCGCGTCATCAGCGATCCGCCTTCGGCGATACGGTTGCGAGCGCGCTGCAGATCGGCCACCTTGTCCGGATCCAGATCGCCTCCGGATGCAATGACGTCATCAAGAAGTTCGGCGAACCAGTTCATCGTTTTCTCCAAGATGCGGACATGATCGCCCGAACAAGATCGCCGCCAAAAGACTCGTAAATCATAAACATGTCGTAAAAAGGGGAAGGAAAACGCGGTAACGCGGAGTCCTACGGGTCCCTGATCACCAAGCCGAACGCGACCGTCGGGGCGATCCATCCGTAGACGATGCCGATTATTCTCACCAAGCCGTCCGCATGACTTCGCTGCCCGACGCCGCCAGCGTGCTCGGGCTCGTTCCCGCGTGGAGCGACGACTACAACACCGTCCATCCGCATTCTGCGCTAGCTATGCGCTCGCCTGTCGAGTTCAGATAAGCGCTCAACCCCAACCGGACTGTCCGGTGAAATAGCGGGCACTCCACTCGAGCGTCTTATTGGCCGCAAGACGATGGAGAACCAAATCCTGCGCAAGGCGCTGGCCAAGACGGGGGTAAAAAAACAGATGTGGCATCTGCCGTCGCCGCTGAAGGGCGTTCCCCCCTCTTGGGATCATGCTGCGCATGACCCTGTCGGGCAGTGGTCAGGGAGGCTTGGATGGCCGCGTCGCGGTAGACCGGTTGCCCACCGCGGTTGCCCGATACCGCCGCATGCCGGGGCATCGACGGGTCGAACCACCCTCTCGTGACATTGCTGCGCAATGCACTACCGGTCAGCGGACGGTCAGCGACCCACACTCACGCAGCGATGCGTTGTAGGTAGACCAGTTCCGGGTGCGGTAGCGGGTAGGCACAGGCTTCAGCCTGCCGCCCAGCTATGTCGCTGGACCCGCGATGTGAAGCCCAGCAGACTTCGTGCAACAAGGCCCGGTCAACGCGAAGACCCGGAACCAGCTGCTCGACTGGCTGAAGGCGGAGGCCGAGGGAAACACCGCGCGCATCCTGACGAACGCGCGCTGTCTGTCCGATGGCGTCGACGTGCCGGCGCTGAACGCGATCATGTACCTGCACCCGCGGAAATCGCTGATCGACGTGGTGCAGTCCGTCGACCGCGTCATGCGTCGGGGCAAGGAAAAGAATTTTGGTTCTAAATAATCTTTCACTTCGGCAAATCAGGCCGACTGGTGGCATGGCGCAATAATCCTTATAAAGTACTTATTTCGCCGAATATAACCAATATGTTGAAAGACGAAGGTCATTTCGTCTACGACCAAGAATGAGCGCCAGAGCCTCGGCCCTTGCCTCGACAGGTTCGCCTTTTGTCACGGTCCCCTTCCGTCCTGCCTGCCGCGCGCCAGTCCCAAGCCCCTGACCCGATCAGACAGCACCACGCCGAGCGACGGCCTGTAAATGCCCACCTCGAACGGATAGTCCTTCGCCTTGATTGTCGATCAGACAGATCATCGGCCAGGTTCGATTGTAGTGTGACGGATTGACGACGACTGATTGCCGGGCATTGACCGACCTGCTCGTGCCCAGCCTGCGGTGAGGGCTGCAGCAATACTGCTCTGTTCAAAATGGGCGCGGAGCGGACATCTATCGCGAGAAGGCTGCGCATGGTTCGCCGGTCCCTACCGATGGCCGGCCCATCCCCGGTCGTCGGTGAAGGCCCGGCCCGATGAAATACGGGCCGGCCCATACGCCTCGGGCAGACCGGCGAGCGGGACGATTGGCGTACGCGAGGCCACCAGTAGGATGTTGGTACGTCCCGAGGAATTCATCTCGCCGCGGGCGGCCTGCACGTGCGGATAGAGGCCCGTGAGGATTGCATGGACGCCGCGGGAAAGCTGGCCGTCGGGCGCGCCGATCAGGTTCACGTAGACCGGGCCGTCCACGATCAGCTGCAGACGTTCGAATGTCTCGCGCGTGACGAGATGAGCCGGGACCGAATTCGAAGAGAAGGCATCCATGACGGCGGCGTCGAACCGGTGCTCGGTCTCGTTCAGGTAGACCCGTCCATCGGCATGGACGATGCCGAGCCGCCTTGCCGCATCCTGACTGTCGCGTTCCGCAGCATAGCCCGTCGTCTCGATCATCGACCGGGCCTGCGGCATGTGCTGACGCACCACCCGCGTCACCAAGGGGTCGATCTCCACCGCGATCGCGTGCGCCTCTGGACGTGAAGCGAGAAGTTTCGTGGGCAGAGCGTAGCCACCCCCGCCGATAAACAGGACCGAGGGCGCCGGACCCAGATCACGGTCCATCCGGGCCCAAAGCCACCTTGTGTAGGACAACGCGAGCTCGAACGGCTCTTCGGGCCGATCGTCGTTCGGGCCGATCCGCTCGGCAGCCTGGGTGATGCCATCGGAGTACAGACGGATCTCGGTATCGTCGCGTACGATACGGAGGCAGGAGAGCCCCGACTCGTACTCGCAGATCAAACCACCCGTGATACCTGTCACTGCCACGAATGCCGCAGCTCCGATCACCACACCGGATCGTGGTTTCGGCGCGCGATCATCCGTTCCATGCTCGCCGCCGCCGTGGGCTGCGTCGGATCGTATGAACGGTAGACACAGAAGCGCCGCGGCACCGCAAGCGGTGAACGTCGCCGCCGAGCCGAACAGCGGAAGAGCGACGAAGCCGGCGAGGATCGAGCCCAGGATCGCTCCTGACGACCCGGCGGCTAGAACCAGTCCGAGCGAAGATCCCTCCCGGCCCGGGCGGGTTTCGACGGCCAGCTTGGCCAGAAATGGCGTAGGCGCGCTGATCAGGACCGAAGCAGGGAAGAATGCCGCGACAACGCTCGACAGCATTCCTCCGGTTCCCCGCGCGCCCGTGGCGTAGAGCAGGCCAAGCACGGTCGGTGACAGCGCCATCAGGACGGCCGCCGCGATCAGTGCACCCCGGACATTGCCGATTGCGGTCGAGCGACCGCGTTCGGCGATGAGCCCCCCGAGGGCGCTACCGAGGGAGAAACCGGCCAGAACCGTCGCTATGACGGCGGTCCATGTAAGCAGCGAGGTTCCGAAGAATGGTGCGAGCACCCGGCCGGCAGCGATCTCGTAGGTAAGCCCGATCGCGGACAGCACGAATATAAGACCAATAGTGATCCAGAACCGCATAATTAATCTCCTCGGCATAGGTCAGGAAGGTTCTGGCCCGTTCTGACGGAACGTCGGTGCACACCGCGTGACGAATCCTGTTTTCACGCAATCCTCGTCGGATCGCATCCTGACAGGGAGAACGTTATCCGCAATTCCACCTCTGGCCTGTCTGAAATGCTACGTCTTGGGATTAATTGTAAATCACTGTTTCAAAAGTAGGATCAAACTCAATTGCTTCAGAAGCAATCGGATCCCCTCTTGTCCCGCCGCTCGGCCCAAGGCCCTGTCCGCCGTTGCGAGCGGCGCACTCGTCCGCATCGAGAGAGCAAGATAGGTCGCGTCGTAAGCGCTCAATCGGTGGCCACCTGCCAACTCGATCACGGAGCTGTCGCCCGACACCGTCATGTCCACTGTCTCGATCGGAAGGCTGCGCAGACGAGCGATTGCGAGCGCCGCTTTGCCATCCGGAAGTCGGCCGCGGCGCGTGGCCATCACGAGAATATTGCGCAAGTCGTACCAGAGCAGCGACGGGGCGAGTGCTCCGTCGATGGCAACGAGCATCAGCGCTTTGTCGGTCTTGTCGGATCGTTCGTCCGGTAGCGGTTATGCCGCTGCGACAGATGCATCGACGACGAACGTCACGCGCTCCTCAACGCCGCCCCTCGCCGCGCCACGCGATGATCTCGTCCGGAGCCGTCGTCGACAGCACGGACCGGGCTGCGAGGATGTCTGCGATGGCGCCCTCGACATCTTGTCGCTTCTGCATGGGTAGAAGGCGCGCGACCGGATGATCGCTGTGGGAAATTACGATCTCTTCGCCCGCTTCGACGCGGGCAAGCAACTCGGACAGCCGCGTCTTGGCTTCCCCCACTTTCACGATCATCCCCATGATACCATCACTCCGACAGCTGACTATGATAGCCAAGAACCAGGCAATGAAATCGTCTGGGTCAAGATGGGACGGCGTCCCCGCCCGATCGGACTTTAAGAGCGCGGCACAACTCATTATTATGTCGCAATTCTAGGTCTTCTCTACGCCGTGGGAGGCGAGTAGGTCCCCAAAAAGCTATGAACGTGCCGGATCCACTTGTGAAACCTCAATATCCCCCTCTTTCGTGGGCGGATGGATCACCGACGGCGCTGTTGCACGAAGCGTCGGTCGTTTCGTATTCTTTCCCGTGTCTCCGACGAAGCTTCGCAAACGGTTGACCCGGGATCTTTTGGTGGACGCCTGAAGCTTTCACACTGTCCACCAGTGGATCGCGCGAAGGAGGCCGTCATGGATCTCGACGAGGACAAGATCGACGATGCCGTACTAGCGCTCCTGCGGCTGACCCTTCACGACGGCCGGCGTGCCTGGAAGGGGTTCGACTGGGACAGCATGGACCGGTTGCACCGGAAGGGATGGATCACCGACCCGGTGGGCAAGGCGAAGTCGGTCGCGTTCACCGATGAGGGATTGCAGAGAGCCGAGGCGCTTCTCGAACAGTTGTTCGGCAAGGAGTCCGGTCCAGCGCCGTAAGCGATTTTAGGCTAGCCACCGTGGCTATGGATTTCAAACTGTCCTGTAAACGACACGATGAAGAAGGGTGAGGCGATCTCCCCTCTGGCGCGACGGTTCGGGACCAGCCGAATGACGGCGCAGCGCATCCGCGACGGGTGTGGCAAGGTGAACGTCTCGACCGAGGAGAGCTGAGCCATTTGTAACCTGTACGCACTGACCAGGGGTAAGGCCGCGATCCGCGAGATCGCCGACGTGATGACGGACAACATCGGCAACCTTGCTTCGCTGCCCGCGATCTTCCCCGACCAGTCCGCCCCGGTGGTCCGCCAGACCGCCGATGGCCGCGAACTCGCGATGATGCGGTGGGGCATGCCCTCGCCGTCCTTCGCGCTGAAGAACCGCAAGACCGATCCCGGCGTGACCAACGTCCGCAATCTCGGCTCGGCCCACTGGCAGCGCTGGCTGGGCCCCGAGCATCGCTGCCTGGTGCCCTGTACCAGCTTCTCGGAATACCGCGTTGAGAAGGACAAGAGCCGCACCCCGGTCTGGTTCGCGCGGGACGAGGACAGGCCGCTGATGTTCTTCGCCGGCATCTGGACCGAGTGGAAGAGCGTGCGGAAGGTGAAGGAGGGCGAGGTGAAGGCCGAGCTCTACGGGTTCCTGACCACCGAGGCGAACGCGACCGTGGGCGCGATCCACCCGAAGGCCATGCCGGTGATCCTCACCGACCCGGACGAATGGGAGGCGTGGCTGACCGTGCCGTTCGACGAGGCGAAGGCATTGCAGCGGCCGCTGCCGGACGACGTGCTGAAAGTTGTGGCTGAAGGGGAGCGGCGGGACGGGACATAGACGTCGATATGGTTGGGTCGACCAGATCCTCTGTAATGTCCCGAACGAGGCCCTGATCGAACTTCGCCGGTATCTCCAGGAGTCGAAGCCCGGCCTCGGACGTGAAACATCCTACCAGGGAAGAATCGAGGATTCACGGATCGTTTCCCCAAGATAGGATTCGCACGCACCCCTATCCCGTCCTTCCTTCGGCGACGACATGACCGCTCCAGCCGCCGGGTGCAGCGACGCCTTCGATTACATGATGGACCGGTGACTTCATGATACGATGGCAATCTGGGATTGCTTGGCCCCGTTCCGTCTTCGCCATCTCTGCAATGATGAGAAATCTTGATGGCCCCGAAGGACAGCGAAGGCGTCACGATAGGCAAGTTTAATGTTGGTTATCTCCAATAACGGGCGGTTCTGCTTCTTGCTTCTATCTCACGATTCGTCTTGCCGCAGTGCGGCACTTGCAATTGCCGCACTGCGGCATTAGTTGGGATTCAAGAACACACGACACCCCATCCTTCAGAAGGAGACCGACATGTCCTACCAGATCCCGAACGCCGCCGCAGGCAACCTCCAGAGCCTGTTCAGCCCGCAGGACGGCCAGGGCCTTCTGAAGAAGTGGGCCGGCATGAACGCGCGCATGACGTCGCTCTTCGTTAAGGCTGGAAACCAGTCGGTCGACATCATGAGCAACACGTCGAAGGAAGCGCTATCGAACCTGCGCGAGGTCACGCAAGTCCGGGACGAGCCTGCCGCCTACGGCAAGGCTTACAGCGATTTCGTGCAGAAGCAGATGGACCTGCTGCAGCGGACCGCCCAGGACATGGGCGAGCTGACCCGGAAAACCGGCAGCGAGTCGGCCGAGATGGCCTCTAGGGCGGGCGAGGACCTGAACGACGAGGTCACCGCGAACGTCGAAGCCGCGACCAACAAGGCCACCGCCTACACCAAGGACGCCACGGACAAGGCGACGGCCTATACCAAGGACGCCACCGACAAGGCTGGCTCGGACTTCAAGAAGTCAGCCTGAGATCCCGAGCTTACGATACGACACGTGACTGAACGGCGGGGCCCGGACCGGACCCGCCGTTCCCGCGTTCCGGGCAGGACGAGACTTCGCGGTCGACGTTCCGGTCATCCCCCCGCCGCGCTCGGCGTCTTTGCCATCTCCTGTTTGCCGACGCGCTTCGGCTGACTGGACGCAAGGCCCGGTTGCCGGATGTTGTCACAGGTTCGAAGACGGTTATAGACACAGCTCCGATTGGCCTCCGGGATGCCCGCCGGAAGGCATACGCGACGCGCGATCCGACGAGGCCTGCTGTGACGGATGCCATTCCGCAGATCCTCGACTGCGTCTTCGAAAGCTGGTCGCCGGGCATAGGCGATCCGGGCGTCGCGGGATGGCTGACCGTCGTGGCCTATCTTGTTGCCGCCGTCCTCTCCCGGGCGCTTGCCGTGACGCAGGATCGGCAGGGTCTCGAGCGGACATTCTGGGCCGTTGCCGGCGTCGGTCTCCTGTTTCTCGCGATCAACAAGCAGCTCGATCTGCAGAGCTTCCTGACCGTAACCGGCCGTTGCGCCGCGAAGCTCCAGGGCTGGTACGACATGCGCCGCACGGTCCAGATTGATTTCATCGCCGGCCTGATCGCGGCGGCCGTCCTCGGGGGGATCGGCGTCTTCTGGATCCTGCGCCGCACGATCCGCCGGACCGGCGTCGCGCTTTTCGGTCTCGTCTGGATCACGGGGTTCGTTCTCGTCCGCGCCGTGGGCTTTCACGATGTCGACCGGCTGATCGGCGTCCGGCTGGCCGGCATGCGGCTCAACTGGGTTTTCGAGCTCGGCGGAATTTCCGTCTTCATTGTCGGGTGTGTTCTCGCGCTTTCGGCAAAACGGCAGACAAAATCCGGATACTGAGCCTTCCGTCGTGGATGCGTATTCTGACGATCATCTATCGACCGGACGGCTTGCGTAATTCCATGCCGCAAATTACCTCACCCAGTCGAATTCCTTCAAACCCTCTCACAAATGGACGATTCATGACAGACATCGATCTGGACACCCTGTCTCTCGGCGAGCTGAAAACGCTCCAGAAGGATTTGAACAAGGCCGTCGAGACGTACGACGACAAACGAAGGCAGGAAGCCCGGGCCACGGTCGAGGCCAAGGCGCATGAACTGGGCTTTTCGCTGTCGGAGCTCGTCGACGGGTCTGGAAAGAGCGGCAAGAAAAGCAAGGCGTCGCAGCCCGCCAAGTTCCGGCATCCCGAGAACGCCTCCCTGACATGGAGCGGTCGCGGACGTCAGCCTGGGTGGATCAAGGAGGCACTCGAGAACGGGACGTCTCTCGACACGTTCCTCATCGAGCCGAAGAGCTGATCCCGGCAACGTACGAACCGGGGTGATGGCGAGCTTGGATCGGCACCTTGCCTCGTAAACGCAAGCTCTATTCGTTGCGGCGCCCTGCCATCCGTTATCATGGCACGCCCAAGGCCGCCGGGGGAGGGTCTGCCCCGATCCTCGCGGGAGCCTGATAGCCGCCAGATTGTTCCGGAAGTCCGGCCCGGAACATTGTTCCTGACGCAGAGTTGGTCCGTCACGGAGTCAGACGAGACAAAGGAGAAAACGCATGTCGGACGATAAAAGCGAAGGCAAAGCCAAAGATGTGGTCGGATCGGCCAAGGAAACATTCGGCAAGGCGACCGGCGACAAGGAAACCGAGCGCAGCGGCAAGGCAGATCAGGCCGAAGGAAAAGTTCAGAAGGGCGTCGGTGAGATCAAGGACGCTTTCACAGACAAGAAATAGGAATTCGTATGCTGAAGTTTTTAACCGGGACTGTCGGAATAATCTTTCTGATCGGACTTGTGGTCGTCGTGGGCCTGCTTGCACTGATCTTCTAGGGTCAGGACCCATAACCTTGGTTGAGGCCGGGCGGTCTGCGTGATTCAAGTTCCCGAACGGAGGGGGCGAGATGAGTGGGCATTTCTGGTTGACTGACGAGCAGATGGGGCGCTTGCGGCCGTTCTTTCCGAAGTGCCGAGGCAAGCCACGCGTCGACGACCGACGGGTCCTGAGCGGTATAATCTACGTCAAGAAGAATGGGTTGCAGTGGAAGGACGCGCCTGCTGCTTATGGCCCTGCGAAGACGCTCTACAACCGGTTCGTCTGCTGGTCACGCATGGGGGTCTTCGCCAAGATCTTCGTTGAGCTGGCGCAGCCTGGGGCGAACGGCGCGACGATCATGATCGACAGCACCCATGTGAAGGCACACCGGACGGCGGCAAGCCTCTCAAAAGGGGGACCCGGCCGCGCGCCATCGGACGGACCAAGGGCGGGCTGAACTCAAAACTGCACATGGTCTGCGACGGGCTGGGGAGACCTCTGACGTTCTTCCTGTCGCCGGGTCAGATGAGCGACGCGAAGGGCGCGGCGGCGCTGCTGAGCACTTTACCGTGCGCCAAGGTCCTGCTGGCCGACAAGGGTTACGATGCCGACTGGCTCCGCGAGGCCCTTGAGATCGCCGCCTGCATCCCGGCTCGGCGCGGCCGGAAGAACCCAGCCCGCCACGATCGCAAGCTCTACAAGCAGCGCCACCGGATCGAGAACCTCTTCGCCCGCCTCAAAGACTGGCGCCGGATCGCCACCCGCTACGATCGATGCGGCGAACTGTTCCTCTCCGCCATCTGCATCGCCGCAACCGTCCTGTTCTGGTTGTGAGTCCTGACCCTAGGATCATCATGCTGCACATGCTGCACATGCTGCACATGCCGCTAAGTGTCGTTGCATAACGTCCAGTAATCCGTGGCGATTAGATCAGAGCTAGTCAGTAGGCATAATTCCAAAGGTATATTGTGGCCAACGGATTAGGCGTCGTCGTGCAACAACGCCGCATTACATCGAGCGTGCTTATCAGATCCTCTCGCCGCTCAGAAGAAAAGCAGGAAGATTCCCCTAGGTTGCATCTTTCGTCGCTAGGGGACCACGAGTTATCGAAGGGTCGCGTCGTGCAGGTGTCGAACCCCCGCGTCTGATCGCGAGTGGAAGAGATGCCCTGAACTGATGCAGTGGGTGCTTACGCCCTAGAGCCGGACGGCGTTACGCCATGACGGTTATATAGAGCCATGCGGAGGGCGCGCCAATGAAGACGAAGATGAGCATGTTGGCGATCCGCTGGCGGAGGGCAGCTTCCAGGTCTGCGCCGCTGGCCCGGACGGGGCGGGGCAGTTCTGTCCAACCGTGCGATGTCGCGACCGCGTTTGGCGGCGCTGCTGGCGGAGCAGCCGGGCTGTGTAGTGGCGGTGGAAGCGTGCGCGACCTCGCATCACTGGGGGCGGGTAGCGCAGGCGTAAGGGCACGAGGTCCGGCTTGTGCCGGCAGCTTACGTGAAGCCGTTCGTGAAGAGGCAGAAGAACGACCGCGCGGACGCGGAGGCCATCGCCGGGGCGGCCATGCGACCAACATGCGCTTCGTGGCGGTGAAGAGCGCGGACACGCAGGCCGAGAGTGTCCGATCTTCTGTGTATGAGGTTGCCGGTCCATTCTGACCCCAAGGGGAGATGGACGATGACGAAGAAGA
>NZ_CANLTQ010000038.1 GCF_947494025.1 uncultured Jannaschia sp. | reverse complement strand
GACGCGTTGTAGATAGACCAGTTCAGGGTGCGGTAGCGGGTCGGGGCAGGCCTGGACATGCCGTCCAGCTATGGTGCTGGAGGCGCGATGTGAATCCCGGACAGGCTTCGTGCAACAACGCCTGTTTCCTCCTATCCGTCAGAAGGATCGCAGACATGTCGCAAGCCAAAATAGAATTGGCCTGCAGCCTGATTGCGTTGGATGTAATAGTGTTTATGTATATTATGGTGTTGCGCATTGACGCGCGTGAACGTCCGGCAGGCTCCGGTCGCGTCTGACTGTAATGTCAGTTTCGCCTCAGCACATGGTGTTGACGGCTCTCAGTGAACCCGAAGGCCATCGAGTATTGAGTGCAGAATGCCCGGTTCCGAACGTTACGGCTGATCAGACCGACGACGGTGCCCCGGAACAATCCGTGATCGGATCTTGTATAGAAGATTTCTTTACCCGGACCTGCCTAGACCCGCCGCTGACAAGGATACCGACATTAAAGACGTGAGACTTCCATGACGGCGACGACCACCGACGCACAAAAGCGGGCGTGCCCCGACACGTCTCTCCGGACCCTCGAGCTCGAAACGCTTTGGGCAGCGCTCGATCGCGTTCAGGCGGTGATCCAGTTCGACCTCGACGGTACCATCCTCGATGCCAACGAGAACTTCCTCGCCGTCGTCGGATACGACCGCGAGGAGATCGTCGGCCAGCATCACGCGATGCTCTGCCCCGAAGCCTTCGTGCAGTCGCACGAATACCGCAAGCTGTGGCAGGGCCTGGCCCGAGGCGAGTTCCTTGCCGGCGAGTTCAAGCGGCGCAACAAGAACGGCGACGACGTCTGGATCCAGGCCTCGTACAACCCTGTCATTGGCCCGGAGGGAAAGCCCCTCAAGATCGTCAAGTTCGCCACCGACATCACCGAGGAGAAGGCCCGCCAGGCCGCCCACGAGGGTAAGGTGCGCGCCATCGAGCGCAGCCAAGCCTGCATCGAGTTCGATCTCGCCGGCAATGTGCGCAACGTCAACCAGAAGTTCTGCGCCGCACTCGGCTACGCACCGTCCGAGATCCTCGGTGAACACCACAGTATGTTCTGCGATCCCGGCTACGCAGCCAGTGCGGAGTATCGCAGCTTCTGGCAGCGGCTGGCCGCGGGCGAGTACGAGAGCGGCGAATTCAAGCGCTTCGGCAAGGATGGACAGGAAGTCTGGATCCAGGCGACCTACAATCCGATCCTCGATGCTGAAGGCAATCCCATTGGCGTCGTGAAATTTGCGACCGATATCACCAGGACGCGGCTGCAGAACTTCGATTTCGAGGCCAAGGTCACAGCGATCGAGCGGGCGCAGGCGGTCATCGAGTTCGATGTTACCGGCAAGATCATCCGCGCCAATGACAACTTCCTGCGCACGCTTGGCTACACGCTGATGGAGATCAAGGACAGGCATCACAGCATGTTTTGCGATCCCCACTACGTGAAGACCGACGAATATGCAGGCTTCTGGCACCATCTCTCCAGCGGCAATTTTCATTCCGGACGCTTCCAGCGGGTCAGCAAGCACGGACGCAACGTCTGGATCCAGGCCACCTACAATCCCATTTTCGACGATGAGGACCGCATCGTCAGCGTCGTCAAATTCGCCACCGACATCACCGCCCAGGTCGAGCTCGAACAGCACGTACAGCGGCGCGCTGCGGACATGTCTGGCAAGATTCGCGACATGAAAGCCATGATCGACCTCCTCGGCGAAGGCGTCCGCCAGGCGAGCGATCATGTCGAGACATCGCGGTCGGAAGGAAACATGCTTTCCGAGCGCCTGGAAAAAGCGCGCGGTCTGCTTGCGTCGATCAATGCAAGCGGCGCCGAGATCGGCGAAGTCATCGGTCGCATCGAGAGCCTGGCCAACCAGACCAACATGCTCGCCTTCAACGCGGCCATCGAGGCGGCGCGCGCCGGCGAACACGGAGTGGGCTTCTCGGTCGTTGCCGACGAGGTCCGCAAGCTCGCCGAGCGCTGCCAGGAGGCGACCCACGAGATCGGGCGGCTGATGCGCAAGCTCGACGAGCAGAGCGGCGCCGGGAACAACACCACCCGCGAGAGCCTTGTTGCCTTCGAGAAGCTTTCGGACGGGCTTGCCGGCGCCGTTGCGGCCATCGAACGGGCACGCTCGACACAGGAACGCCAGAAGGACGCGGCCGTGGCTTTCGAGTCCGTGATCGACGAGCTCCTTGAGGAGTCGAAGTCGGGGAGCGCCGCGAAGAGCACCGCGCCCGAGATCAGCGTCGCGGCATGACCGACGCGCCGGAGAACGTGGCGCCTGTCGCTCGGGCCGGTGGCATGGGCCAGGACACATGGCTCGCAGCCATCCTCTCCGTCGCGGATATCCGCGTCGCGGTTCCGGCCGCACTCGTCGAGAAGTCCCTCGCAAGTCCGGCCACGCTCGGACCGGCCCTGCCGGGAGAGCGCGCCATGCTCGGCACGATCGCGGAGGCCGATGCGATCTACCCCTTGATCGACCTGGCTCCGTGCCTCGGTCTCGGCAGCGGCTCCGCCACAAACGGAACGGTCGTCCTCTTGCGCGCCGGCGCGCAGCGCATCGCGCTCGCCGTCGACCGGGTCGAGGGCGTCAGAGAGCTGCGGCGGGACGCCGTCGTCAGGATGTCGACGTGCCAGCATGTGTCGACGTTCGCCATGACGCGCCTCGACGAGAGCGGCCCGCCCGTGATCGTGCTCGAGGAACAAGACTTCGCCTGCATCGACGGCTTCGTTCTCGCCAAGGCACCGGACGCGACGTCGGGACACGCGAACAGAGGCCCCCGGCCGCGTGCGGCTGGCCACCTTCGCTCCTATCTCAGCTTCACCCGCGACGGCGCCACCTACGGCGTGGATGTCGCCCAGGTGTCCGAGATCATCGTCGGACCCAAGCCCGCGGCCATGGCGCTGCCGCTCGGAAATTTTCTCGGCACGATCGTCAGCCGCGGCGAGGACGTCGTCCTGATCGACCGCCCCCTGCCCGGCTGCGGTGCGCCCCCGCCGACCGCAGCGCCGAGCCATGCCATCGTGCTTCAGGCAGAGGGATTACGCTTCGCCGTACCGGCCGATGCCATCCATGCGCTGCTCAAGCTCGGCTCCGACGCCATTACGGCACTGCCCGGCACGGGCAGTATGCGTCACCGCGTCGCCGGCCTTGCCTCTGCCTCTGTCGGCACAAGGCCACAGATCATGATCGATGCCGCGGCCGTCCTATCCACCCCCGGCATCCGATCCCTCGTCGAGCAGCATCGATGCGCCGAGGCAGACGCCAGCCAGCAACATGCGTCGGGGCCGTTCCATCGCTATCTCGAGCTCGAGGCCGGCGGTATATTCCATGTCAGGCTCGAACATGTCCGTGAGTTGGCGATGCTACCGCGCGACGCCATTGTCCTGGATCAGGCAGAGAGCACCATCGACGGATATGCGCATCACCGCGGCCAGACCATTTCCGTGATCGACCTGCCCTCGCGGTTCGGTTCCGCGACCGTTCGGACCACGACGGAGAAACTCGTGATCGTTGCCACGAAGGATGGCGATGTCGGCTTCATCGTCGACGCCTTCAAAGCCATCAAGCATGTTCGCATCACAGAGCATTCGACGCGCGAGGCAGACACCCGCGGCGGCTCCGCCTATGGTCGATACTGGCGTTTTGTCGATGCCATCGACAAGGTGGGCGCGGCGGAGACCTGCGTCTTTCCGCTGCTCGACCTCATCGGGATCGCCGACAATGTGTTTTCAGCCAGTACCGAATGAGCGGACCCAGGATAAGGGTCCACAACCTTGCACGAGGTACCGTGACTTCGAGGGAAATTTCCGATAAGGTTCAAAGAGATTTCTGCAATAGAGGTGCGTTGGAAAAGGTCGCTAAAGGCCGGTCGGTTTGGGAAGTTCGTCAAGATTCATGCACCGAGAACGGGCGTATGCCGCGATCCGTGCAGACATCGTGGCCGGCGTTCTGGTCGAAAGCGAACGGCTGAGCGAAGAACGATTGTGCAACGACCTTGGGATGAGTCGCGCCCCGGTGCGGGATGCGCTTCGCCAGCTGACAATCGAAGGGTTTGTCATCCGCGGTACGGGCTTCAGCAGTCGCGTCGCGCCCATACCAGACAACGATTCCGTGTAGAATTTCTGACGTTCGAGAAAGCTGCGGCAGTCAGGGTGGCTACATATCGAACGGCTTCAGGCCCGCCAGTCGCTCCAGGACGAGTACGGACAGGATTTATGGAACGAGACAATTACGGGCGGATCTTCGCGATTTCCCGCTCGAACCAGCCGGCCATCATGTCGGCATTGAAAAGGACCGGGCCGACCGCATCGAGGTCGTTCTCGGAACCTACCGAGACAGGGAAGTTGTCGTCTCCCTCCAGACTCTCGACAAGAACGGTCTCGCGAGCCGTCACGTCATGTCCGAGGCCCTCCAGAAGACCGACCATAGCCTGGGTGTTCGCCACAAGCTCTCGATAGGCCTTCCGCAGCTGCACGCAGCCCAGAGTAGCGAAGTTGCTCAGGGCGCTCTCGACGATCTCCGTGTTCCCTTCGGCTGCCGCCTCCCGCATCCCGGGATGACTGCTGAACTGGCGGACCTCGTCGATCGGGATTGTGTGGGTCATCAGGGAGCCGGCCGCGCCCTCGGGTTCGTATGCGGCCAGCTTCACCTCTAGGCAGGGTACGCTCATATCCTTTGTGGCGAGTTGGAGCTCGGTCAGACGGATGACGCCGGAGACGATTATCACAATGGCTCTCGCTGCAAGGGAATGTGGGAGAAACAAGCTTTGGGGCGGCTCCTACCCCACCGGTATCGCAAAACCGCCCGGGCGGGATGTCGCAACCTAGAAGCCGGGATTCGTACCTCTAATCGCGTTCGATGAATGATGAAACGGCAGGCGCCCTTTGCCGGACCCGATCTGATCGTCAGCCACTTGTCGCCATCGAGCCGCATGGTTCTGTTGTAGTTGTCGACAAAAATCGAAGCACCTCCTTCGCCCTTTTTATCACCATCAAAGCTATCCCCGAACAATCTCGTATCAGCCGGGGAGGTCATTTCGCCAGAGTCCACCAATGGACGAATTTCCGTCCAGAATTTACCATTTCTTCCCGATTTCATGGGATCGCTCGCGGCGCATATTTCTCAGGAAGCGAGCATGCCAGCCAACAGCCCATATGTGGAGAAGCCGTTCTCGATCCCGGCCGATCTCGATGTCGCCGAGGCCGCCGAAGCCCATGCGCTGCTCGTCTCGGCGCTCGATGAGGTCGAGGCATCGGGCCGTGGAACACGCCTTGATCTCACAGAGGGGACGGCGACGCCGCTCGCGCTCCAGCTCGTGGCGAGCGCCGCACGCGCCTTTCCCTCCGATCGCCTCCGGCTCGGCCCCAGGGCTGCTGTGGCGCTGGCCGCATTCGAAGCGTCCAAGGAGAACTGAGCCATGTCGAAGACCATACTGAGCGTCGACGACTCCAAGAGCATCCGCGACATGATCGGTTTCACGTTGAAGCCCCGCGGCTACGACGTGATCGGCGCGGGCGACGGCGTGGAGGGCCTCGCGACGCTTGCAGCCAACAAGGTCGCTCTCGTCGTCTGCGACCTGAACATGCCGAACATGAACGGCATCGAGATGATCCGGAAGGTGCGCGAGGATCGCGCCTATGACGGGCTGCCGATCGTGATGCTGACCACCGAAGCCCAGAAGGAGAAGATGAAGGAAGCCAAGGACGCCGGCGCCACCGGCTGGATCGTGAAGCCGTTCGACGAGGCCAAACTGGTTTCGGTCGTCGCGAAGCTGATCGGGTGAACGGGATGACCAGCCCGGCGGATTCCTTCGTTCAGGAGGGGCAAGACATTCTCGAGGGCCTCGAGGCGATCCTGCTCGAGCTCGAGGCCGAACCCGGCTCCGCGCGCTCGGTGGATGCGGTGTTCCGGGCATTGCACACGCTCAAGGGGTCGGGGGCCATG
Source organism: uncultured Jannaschia sp. (assembly GCF_947494025.1). GTDB lineage: Bacteria > Pseudomonadota > Alphaproteobacteria > Rhodobacterales > Rhodobacteraceae > Jannaschia. The sequence continues at coordinate 14,684 of NZ_CANLTQ010000038.1, read as the reverse complement.
TTTGGCTTCGAGGCGCTGGCGCGCTTCACCCACCATTTCGAGAACGCCTACGACCGCATTCGCGAGGGCAAGGCCGAGGTCACGCCGGAGCTGATCCAGCTTTCGCTCGCCTCGCGCGACCATATCGAACGGATGATCGCCGCGGGCCCGGGAGCCGAAGACGACCCGGCCTCGGCCGCACTCGTCGGCAAGATCGAGAAGCTCGCAGCGAGCGGTCCGGCCCTCGCCGCCGACGCCGCACCCTGCCGGACCGAGACGCGCGAGCGCTATGTCATCCGGCTCGTCCCCGAAGCGCTGGCGCTGCGCAACGGCACGCGGCTCGATCTGCTCATCGAAGAACTTGCCGAACTGGGCAAGGCGGTGGTGACCTGCCACGACGACAAGGTGCCGTCGCTGCGCGAGCTTGACCCGTCAGTCTGCTATCTGTGGTGGACCATCGAGCTCGAGACGACGAAGGGCCGCGACGCCATCGACGAGGTCTTCATCTTCGCCAGCGATTGCGAGATCGACATCGAACTGGTCGCCGAGGAAGATACCGGGGGCGAAGATGTGCCCGTGCCGGCCGCCGTGAAAACGTCCGAGAAGGGCGACGACGGCAAGGTCGTTATGCCGAAGCCGGATTCTGTCCGCGTCCAGTCGCATCGCCTCGACGAACTGATGGACCAGCTGGGCGAACTCGTCATCGCCCAGGCCCGCCTCAACCGCATTTCCATCGAGATGGGTGATACGGCGCTGGCCGGTGCGGCCGAGGAGATCGAGCGCCTGGTCACGGGTCTGCGCGACGCCATCCTGTCGATCCGGATGCTGCCGATCGAGCCGGTCTTCACCAAGTTCCGCCGGGTCGTGCGCGACCTCTCGACCGAGCTCGGCAAGAGCGTGACGCTCGAAACCCGTGGCGGGGAAACGGAGGTCGACAAGAACGTCATCGACAGCCTGACCGAACCGCTCGTTCACATCATCCGCAACTCCATCGATCACGGCGTCGAGCTGTCCGCGGCGCGCGCCGCCGCCGGCAAGCCCGAGCAGGCCCGCGTGATGCTGCACGCGCGGCAATCGGGCGGCGAGGTCCTGATCTCGATCAGCGACGACGGGGCCGGCCTCGACCCCGACGCGATCCGCCAGCGCGGAATCGAACGCGGCCTGATCGCCGCAGATGTCGAGATCTCAGAGGAACAGCTTTTCGGCCTCATCTTCAAGCCCGGCTTCTCCACCGCCAAGACGCTTTCGAGCGTTTCGGGTCGGGGGGTCGGAATGGACGCCGTGCGCCGGGTGATCGAGGATCTGCGCGGCAGCGTCGAAGTGCGGTCGCAAAAGGGCGCCGGCACCGAGGTGACCCTGCGCCTGCCGCTGACGCTGGCCATCATCGACGGCTTGCTCGTCAAGGTCGCCGGCGGACCGTTCGTCCTGCCCCTCTCCTCCGTGGAGGAATGCGTCGAGCTGCCGCGCGCCGACGACGTGCGGGCCAGCGGCCGCTCGATCCTGCGCATCCGCGACGAGCTGGTGCCGTTCCTCAGCCTCGATACGCTCTTCGGGTTCGAGCGCGCCGAGTCCGAAGAGCGGCGCGTGGTCATCACCAGCGTCGACGGACGCCGAACGGGTCTCATCGTCGACGAGGTGATCGGTCAGCACCAGACGGTCATCAAGCCGCTCAGCCTCTATCACCGCGGCATCGAGGGACTGGCCGGATCGACGATCCTCGGCGACGGATCGGTCGCGCTGATCCTTGACGCGGCCGCGATCGTCAAGCGCGCCCAGGGCGCACAGCGGGTTGCGGCATGAGCGAGGTTCGGAACATGGCTGACATCCGCGGCGACATCGACACCGGCGAGATGGCCCTGACCTTCTCGCTCGACGGCGAGACCTTCGCCATTCCGGTGGCGCATGTGAACGAGATCATCGATCCGCTGCCGGTGACCCGCGCGCCCTGCGCCGATCCGTTTGCGTCGGGCCTGGTCAACGTGCGGGGTGCGATCGCCCCGCTTGTCGACCTCCGCCAGCGGCTCGGGATGCCCCCGGCCGTGATCGCGGAGACCAGCCGCGTCCTCGTGCTCGACCTCATGATCGCGGGCGAGACCACCAAGGTCGCGATGCTCGCCGACGACGTCGACGACATCACCGACACGCCGATGGCCGAGATCGAGCCGGTGCCCGAACTGGGCGTGCGCTGGCCCGTCCATCTCATCCGCGGCGTCGCCAAGAAGAACGGCGCGCTCGTCATCGTCCTCGACGTGGAGACCACCTTCGCGCCGAGCGCCCCCGTTCACTCGAAGATCTGAGAAAGAGACCCCTCATGAGACTGACCATCAAGACCAAACTCATCGCCGTCTTCGCGGTGATGATCGCCCTGCTCGGCGTGTCGAGCTTCTTCGCCGTCCGCGGCGCCAGCACGCTCAATAATGAAGCAAACACGGTCATCGGCCAATATGCGCCGCAACGGGCGCTCAGCCTGACCCTTCAGGTCGGGGCCTCTGAGGCGATGACCCAGATCCGCGGCTATCTCGGCGCGGAAAGGCCCGAGGCGGTTCAGGCCTTCGCCGAGGGCGTCGATATTCGGCTTGCCAAGGTGGCCGAGACGCAGGCGAAGCTCGGTGCTCTGCCGATGGGCGAGACGTCGAGCGCGCTTTTTGCGCAGTTCGGCGAGCAATGGGCGGAGTTCGTCGCCGCCGAGGATGAGATGCGCGAAATCGGCGTCGAGAAGTCGACCGCATCGGCAAACCGGCTGAGCCTCGAGCGTGTCAAACCCGCCTTCGCGGCCCTGATGACCAGCCTCGATGCGGTGATCGAGCCGACGCGCAACCTGCTGGCAAGTCAGGCCGACCCCAACCCCGACCTCGTGGCGATCGAGGCGGCTCTCGATGCCGGTATGAATGATCTGCGCGCCATGAACGCCGCGCAGATCGACATGCTGGTCGAGCGGACTGCCGAAGCGCGCGCCGCCAACGCCGCCGCCATCGCCGCATCTGCCGCAGGGTTCGAGAGCCGGCTGGAAGAAGCCTATTCCCGTGTGCCGCGCGACGACCGCGAGCCGCTCGATGCGATTGCGACCGATTGGCAGGTCTTCAACGATGCGATCGGCGAATTCGTGCCGCTGGTCTCGCGGGCCAGCGATCAGGCTGCCAATGCAATCCTGGGCGAGCGGGTCGAACCTGCCTTCGACGATGTGCTTGCCGCCGCGGACGCCATGGTCGAGCGCGCCGGAATCGTGATGGCCGAAGCCGAAGCCTCGACCAACGCTCTCTACGACAGCACGCGCGCGCTTCTCGTCGGCATCGGCATCGCCGCCGCCGCGATCGGCATCACCGCCGCCTTCTGGCTCTCCACCTCGATCGGCCGCGGCCTCGCCCGCGCCGTGGCGGTGGCCAAGGAGGTCGCCCGCGGCAATCTCGAGGTCGACGCCAAGACCAAGAGCCGCGACGAGATCGGCACCCTGCTCAACGAGATGGACGGCATGGTCGGCGATCTCAAGGGCATGAGCCGGGCTGCGGAAAGCATCGCCAAGGGCAACCTGCGGGCCGAGGTGACGCCGCGCTCCGAGGACGACCGTCTGGGCATTGCCCTGCGTGACATGGTGGTCAAGCTGCGCGAGGTGATTGCCAATGCGTCCACGTCCGCGACCTACGTGGCCGAGGGGGCGGGCAACATGTCGACTACCGCCGAGCAGCTGTCGGCCGGCTCCAACCAGCAGGCCAGCGCGGCACAGGAGGCCTCTGCCTCGATCGAGGAGATGACGGCCAATATCCGCCAGAATGCGGACAATGCCGGTCAGACCGAGAAGATCGCCAACCAGTCCGCCGACGACGCCAAGGCCTCGGGCGAGGCGGTGGCCAAGGCCGTGCGCGCGATGAAGACGATCGCCGACAAGATCAACATCATTCAGGAGATCGCCCGTCAGACCGATCTTCTGGCGCTCAACGCCGCGGTGGAAGCCGCCCGTGCCGGCACCCACGGCAAGGGCTTCGCGGTGGTGGCCTCCGAAGTGCGCAAGCTCGCCGAGCGCTCCCAGCAGGCCGCGGCCGAGATCAGCGGCCTGTCGGCCGAGACACTCGACGTCTCCGGCGAGGCCGGTCGGATGCTCGAGATGCTGGTGCCGAACATCCAGCGCACCGCCGATCTGGTGCAGGAGATCTCCGCCTCGACGCGCGAGCAGAACGTGGGCGCGGAGCAGATCAACCAGGCGATCCGCGAGCTCGACAAGGTGATCCAGCAGAACGCAAGCGCCGCGGAGGAATCGGCGGCGACAAGCCAGGAGCTGGCAGCCCAGTCCCAGCAGCTCAACGGCGTGATCTCGTATTTCGAACTCGACGATGCCGGCAAGCCTTCCGTAGCCCCGGCCAAGCCCAGGGTCGTGGCGTCGAACGCCAAGCCGGCCAAGACCGAGAAAATCGCGAAGACCATCGAGGCGTTCGATCTCGATCTTTCGGCCGAGGATGTCTCCGACGCCGACTTCCAGCGCTACGCGGGCTGATCGTGGCCCCCGACAAGCAGTACAATCCGGGCACGGAGGTGGAGGAGGATGTCTTCTCCACCTACCTCACCTTCGATGTCGGCGAGCAGACGCTCGGGGTGGAGGTCCGCCATGTGCAGGAAATCCTCGACATGCGGAGAATCACACGGTTGCCCAATGCGCCGGCGGACGTCCAGGGCGTCGTCGACGTCCGCGACGCCAGCATCCCGGTCCTCGACCTGAAATCGCGCCTTGGTATCCCCTCGATCGAGAGCGGCCCGGACGCGCGGATCGTCGTTGTCGAGATCGCGACCGGCGACCGGCGCAAGCCGCTCGGTATCCTCGCCGACCGGGTGCGCAACGTCGATCGGATCCCAGTGGCCGAGATCCAACCCTGCCCCAGCACCGGGGTCGGCCACTGGAACAGCAGCATCCTGCAAGGCCTCAGCCGCCGCGGATCGGAGCTCGTCGTCCTGATCCGTCTCGATCGAATCTTCGGCGATGCCGCCGACGAGCTCGAACCGGACGAGGCCGCCGGCCTGTTCTGAGTTGTCTGCCGGTCCGTCCGGCAGGCGTTCCTTTCCTTTCTCGCGCCGCGCCGCCGGCGGTCCAGGATCCCGCAACGCATGATACAAATCGGACTCCAGCCGTCGCTTCGACCAGATGACATCAGACAACTCGTCGCCTTGGCGCGCGCCGTGACCGGTATTACCCTCAGCGAGTCGAAGACGGATTTCCTGATGGGACGGCTCGGTCGGCGCCTCGCCGCGCGCGGGCTGACGAGCTATGCCGATTATTGCCGGCTGTTGACCAATGACGCGACCGAGCGCGTGGCCTTCGGCGAGGCGCTCACGACGCATACCACCAGCTTCTTCCGGGAGAAGGCCCAGTACGACTGGCTTCTCGCCGAGGGGCTGCCCGAGCTGGACGGGAGCGGCCGGCTGAAGGGCCGCGACCTGGTGATCTGGAGCGCAGCCTGTTCCACCGGACAGGAGGGGTATTCCGCACTGATGGTCGCGCATCAGGCCCGCGACCGCGGGATGCGGACCATCAATCCGCGGCTCATCGGCACCGATATCTCGCGCCCGGTCGTGGGCCATGCGCGGCAGGCGGTCTATTCGCGGGCCGAGACGGACGGGATCCCGCCCGCCCTGCGCCCGCGGTTCCTGCTGTCGTCGAAGACGGCCAACGACGTCCACCGGATCGTGCCCGAGCTTCGGGAACAGTCGAGTTGGCGTACGGCCAACCTGCTCACCGGCGAAGGGCTCGACGGCATTGCCGCCGATGTCGTCTTCCTGCGCAACGTGCTGATCTATTTCGACGCGGAGATCCGCGGCCGGGTGATCGACGCCGTTTATCGTCGCCTTCGGACCGGCGGTTTCCTGATGACCGGACATACCGAAGCCTCGCATGCCCGCCGCGACGGGCTGGAGCTGGTTCGGCCCTCGATCTACCGCAAGATCGCCCCATGACCAGGTTCCCGAAGAAACGCGTGCTGATCGTGGATGACAGCGCGGTCGTGCGGCAGACCATCAGCGAGATCATTTCCGCCCATCCGCAGCTCGAAGTGATGGCGACCGCCAACGATCCGTTCCAGGCCGCCGAGCGGCTCAGACGCGAATGGCCGGACGTGATCGTCCTCGACGTGGAAATGCCGCGCATGGACGGCATTACCTTCCTGCGCCGCCTGATGGCGCAGCGTCCGGTTCCGGTCGTGATATGCTCAACGCTGGTGGGAGACGGCAGCAAGACCTATCTCGCCGCGCTCGAAGCAGGCGCCGTCGACCTGATCCAGAAGCCGAACCTCTCGACGCGCAAGTTCCTGGAGGAGTCGACAATCCGCCTTCAGGATGCCGTTCTTGCCGCAGCCCATGCCCGCCTGGCACGGCGCGACGCGGTGGCCCCGCAGGCCAAGCTGTCGGCCGATGTGATGCTCGCGCCGGCGGGCCGCACCGCCATGGCACAGACCACGCACAAGGTCGTTGCGATCGGCGCCTCCACCGGCGGCACCGAGGCGCTGCGCGTGGTGCTGCAATCGTTCCGCCGTGACGCACCGCCGATCGTGATCGTCCAGCACATGCCCGAAGCCTTCACCAAGGGCTTTGCCAAGCGGCTCGACGATCTGTGCCAGATCACCGTCAAGGAGGCGCAGTCCGGCGATAGCGTGCTGCCGGGCCAGGCTCTCATTGCGCCGGGCGCGCGGCACATGATGCTGATCCGCAGCGGCGCAAACTACCGCGTCGAGATCAAGGACGGGCCGCTGGTCAATCGGCACCGTCCTTCGGTCGACGTCCTGTTCCGTTCGGTCGCGCGCGTGGCCGGCGCCAATGCGGTCGGGGTGATCATGACCGGGATGGGCGATGACGGCGCGCGCGGCCTCAAGGAAATGCGCGACACCGGCGCCCGCACCGTCGGCCAGAACGAAGCGAGCTGCGTGGTCTACGGCATGCCGGCGGAAGCCCGGAAAATGGGCGGGGTCGAGCGGGAGGTCGAGCTAACCGAGATTGCCGCCTTGGTCATGCGTTTCGGTGGGCAGCAGGCGACCACCTGAGGGTTAAGAGCTATGCCTGAATTTGACGGAGCGGTAAAAAGTGGCTTCCTGAGCGCTGACCTGGTTGAGTTTATGGCCCGCTCTTTCGGAGTGGCGGGCTTTCGCGTCATGGCTTTCCCCGGTGAACAGCCCGGATTCTGTCTCATGTCCCGATTGCGGCGCATCTTCGGATGTTCAGGCCCAGGGCGCGCATGTTCACCGCGTAGCGCATGGCGGGCGTTCCCCGAATGCGCAGGCTTGCGAGTTTCATCTGATGTTTCAGCCGCGCCATCGTCGCCTCGATCCCGGCCCGCCATCGATAGTCCGTCCTGAACATCACGCTGGGTGCGCGATCTGACGGTTTGGGGGGGTGAGAATCGGGGTTGCGTCGCCCATGAGGCGGAGCAGCGTGGCGAGGATTTCGGCCAGAAGAGCCCGGAGGTGGGCGAGGATCAGGCGGATGTTATGGCCTGCCCCGCAAAGCACGGCGTGGAGCGCATCGCCGATGGTACCCTTGAGGAGCGAGCGCGACAGGCGGCCGTCCGTCTTCATGTGGCCGATGGTTGGCTCGATGGCCGACCGTCGGCGCAGGGCCCGTCGGAGCGCGCGGGTCATGCCGCGGCGCTGGCCTGAGATGTAGACGGTGGTGCTGGTGACGGGCTCGATGCCGTGACCGCGGTAGCCGCGGTCGACGAAGACGCGCCGGGGGCGGGCGTCGGCGAGGATCTCGACCTGTTCGACGGCCTCGTGCAGCGTGTGGCCGTCGTAAGGATTGCCGGGCATCGAACGCGTGCCGACGACGAAGCCCTCGCGATGGGTCGTGGCGACTGAGACCTTGCAGCCGAACTCGTAGCGCTTGTGCGCCTTGCCCTTCGAGATGCAGTCCACGTCCGGCTCGTGCAGCGCGTAGAGCTTGCGCTTGTCGCGGGGCTTCTGGCGCAGCAAGCGGGCGACGAGGGCGAGCTGTCCTTCGATCCGGGCACGCAGGGCGTCGTCGGTAACGGTGTGCAGCCTGCGGGCGACGTCGCGCATCACGCGGCCGGTGTAGCCCTTGAGGGTGCGCAGCCCCTTCCTCATCCGCTTGAATTGCCGGGCATGAGCGTAGCGGCCGACCTGCCGGGCCAGGCGGGGGCCAAGGCGGGCATAGCTCTGGCGCAGCTCGATCCCCGCCTCGCGCGCCAAGCCCACGAGGCGCAAGCGAGCGCGCTCGTAGAGCCGGGTGTCGGTCGGATGCGCGATCGCCTTCTCCATCACGGTGGTATCGACGATCACGTCGCGCGTGCTGCGCGTGTCGATCACGCCGGCACGCCGACCGGCCTCGATGGTCTGCGTCAGCAGCCACTCGACACCCTCCTCTCCGATGCGGCCCCGCCAGCGGGTCAGCGATGACGGATCGATCGGTGGGCGATGCTGAAAGAACACCTCGCCACAGAAGTGCTGCCAGTAGGGGTTCTCCGACCATCGCGCGACAATTGCCTCGTCGGAGAGCGCGTAGGCGTGCTGAAGGTAGAGCAGCCCCGCCACCAGCCGCGGCGAGGTCGCGGGCCGGCCCGTATGCGACGGAAAGAACCCCGCCCATTCGACCTCGAAGAAATCCCAGTCGATCAGCGCCTCGAGCCGCACCAGCTCGTGGCGCATGTCGATCAGATCGGTGAGCCGGGGGCGAAGCAGGTCGTCTTGGTCGGGCGCGCGAGGTTTGGGCTTCATCGGGCCTCCGAAATCGCAGGGTTCCGGGCTCAAGAATACCAAACCCTGCGAAACCAGCACAGCGCGAACGTCGGTTCGTAGCGTGAAATCAGAACGCTAGATGTTGTTCAGAGCAGACTCGATAGATTTCGCGGAACGCATCGCCGCGTTAATAGAGGCGTCGTTTCTGGGCCTGCGCTCGGGCCGGCGTGTACTGGAACCGGGCAAGCGGGCCTTCGTGTTTCGCGGCTTGCATCGGGCACCGCTCCATGTCCGGGCAGGCCTTGCATTTGGAGAGATCGGAGCGCGCCTGCAGCTTCGCGGTCGCCAGCGAGGTCGAGACCGGTGGAATTCATCCGCTGGCGTGAGGTGTCGACCGAGAATGCGCTCACGAGCCGATCGCTCATACGCCGGAACAACATCTCGTCGAGCCCCTGCGCGATGAACAGGCGGCGATAGTTGCGCAGCGTCTTCTCGCAGAAGTAGCAGTCCGCTTCGCTGCGAACGTCCAGGGCATAGTGCCAGGCCATGTTGAAGGCGAGAGCTTCGACCGCGGCCGTGTCGGTAAGGTCGTGCAGCTGCTGCAAAAGCAGACCCCCGATGACGACATGGAGCTCTTTCGACGGCCGCCCCATCCGCGCGTCCAGATGAGGCATCAACGCGTCCGCCGGAAATTCGTCCAGAAGATGCGTTCGAAAAACACCGGCCCAGGATCGGTCCAAAAGCAGCCGCCGCTTCTCACCCAATTCCGACCAGCGATCGAATAGATCCCCGGTCCGCCTATTGTGCAATGTGAACATGCTCGAGTGTAGGCGAGCCAGACCGTGGAATGAATCGACTTTCTACCGCCCCGTCCATTTCCAACCATAGCTCTCGGATTAAGGATTATGGATCGAAAATTAAACCTAAGGATAAAACATAACGAGAGCAGGCTTGCGCAAAAATGGCTGCGAGGTTCTTATGGCATTATCCGAGAACCGCTGAGATAAATTAGCGTACGATCCAGCTGAATAACCGCCAGTTCCCGATCAGGCTTCCTTAAGCCCGGACCGGTTCATGCTGCCAGACGAGCGAAGCATGGGCACGACATTTGTTTCGGACCACTCGTGTACGGTCGCCGTGGCAGCCGCAGAATCCATCGGCTTTCCGAGAAAGTAGCCTTGTGCGGTATTACAGCCAAGGGCAATCAGCCGCGTGAGCTGTTCATCGGTTTCCACGCCCTCCGCCGTCGTCTGGATCGAAAGGTCGTGGGCTATGGACATTACAGCACGTACCACCGCCAACGCACCAATGGCGTCATCCTCGATGTCGATGAAGCTGCGGTCGATCTTTATCCGGTCAAGCTTGAAGTCGCGCAGATGCGCAAGCGAGGAATAGCCCGTCCCAAAGTCATCCATCGCGATCCGGACACCGATCTCCCGCAGCGTCTGCAATGTCTGCGCAATCTGTTGGCCGTCCTCGACCATCGCCGTCTCGGTCAGTTCAAGTTCGAGCCTGCGTGGCTCGACCCCATGGGTCCGAAGCGCCTGCAGAACCTCTGTCACCAGTCCGGGACTTCGCATCTGCACCGGTGAGATATTGACGGCCACGTGCAAGTGTCCGGGCCAGAGCGCGGCCTGGCGGCACGCTTCGTTCAACACCCAGGACCCGATCTCCGTAATCATTCCGTTCTCCTCGGCCAGCGGAACAAAGTCGACTGGCGCTACGCGACCGCGCTCCGGGTGATTCCATCGGATCAGGGCCTCGAACCCAACCAGCTTCTGGTCAGGCAACAGGTAAAGGGGCTGATAATGCAGCTCGAACTCCCCGTTCGCGAGGCCCCTGATCAGATCGGCCTCGATACGCTGACGCTCGATGGCCTTCTCCATCATGCCCGTCTCGTAGCGCACCGCACAGTTCCGCCCCTGTGTCTTGGCGCAGTACAGGGCGAGATCGGCCTTTTGCATCAAGACACCACTGTTTTCGTCCTTGCCTGAGACAGCGTAACCTGCGCTGCAGCCGATATTGATCGTATGTCCTTCCACCATGAACGGTGCGCTGAATGCAGCGACGATGCGCTGGCCAAGTCCCTCACCATCGTCGCGCTTCTTCGGCTGCAGCAGGATTGCCAGTTCGTCCCCGCCGAGCCGAAAGATGAGGTCGCTTTCCCGACACGTTTCGCGAAGCCGTGCCGCGGACTGCACGAGAAGGGCATCCCCGACCGCATGCCCGAGCGTATCATTCACGGCCTTGAACCGATCGAGATCAAGCATCAGCACACCGACCTGCGGTGTTGTGGCAAGCAAGCGATCGACAGCCTCGCAGAAACTGCGTCGGTTCGGCAGACCGGTCAGTGCGTCGTGATAGGCAAGATGCGTCATCTCGGCTTGGGCGGCGCGTTCTTCGGAGACATCGTCATAGGTCAGGATGGCTCCGCCGTCGGGCATGGGACGCCAACAGATGCGCAGGAACGTTCCGTCCTCGTAATGATGCTCGAGCCGCATCTCTTCTTCCTGCGACATCCACATATGATGATTGTCGACGACGCGCTTCACTCGGGCATCGTCCCAACCAAGCCGCTGCCCAACGTTCGCTAGAAAGGTGTCCAGTGGCATTCCGATCGCTATGTCACCGGGCTCGAGATGCAGCAACTCGCAGACCCGGTCGTTGTGCAGACCAATTGAGAAATCTGGTCCAATCAGGACAAGCCCGTTCGACATGTGGTGAAGCGCAGCGGAAAGTTCCCGATACTGCTGCGCCTGAGCTGATTTCGTCGATTGGACATACGTTTGGATTTTTGCATTTTCCCTTGCGATGAGAATGGCTATCCCGCAGCATGCCAGGGTGCCAAGCACTGTATATCCAATCAAAGACCCCGTTGCAGTGATCGTGGCGCCCTCACTCGAAACTTGAACCAAGGTCGCCGATCCAAATGTGGCAATGTACGGCGCGTAGACTCCCAGAGCGAGTAAAAGACCCGATCGGACCTGCCACCGCTTCTCGGGCGCAAGCGTAAGCACCCAGGCAAAAGCCATCGCACTAAACGCCATGCCGCTCGCCATCGACAACCAGTTCACCGATACGACGAAATTCTGAAGTGCGTTTATCGCCGCAAGATGCATTACCCCGACACCGAGGCCACTGGTCGCAGCAGCTGCCGCTCTGATGCGACGCTTATCGGTCGCGATAGCGATCCCTAAAAATCCTCCAACTATTAAAATGCCAAGGAAGACCGCAAACAAGCTTTGTGTCGGATCGAGCTCCGAAACCGAGTTAGGTAGCAAGCCAGGAAGCGCAACGAGATGAGATAGTGAGAAGCCGATTCCGGCCAGTACTGCGCTAGCCACAATCCATGGCTTGCGTCGATGCTGTGAAAGAGCATCCGCGCGCGTTGCCAAGACCAGAACCGCAGTAATCGTCAATGAGCAGATGATTGCCGCAGCAACAGTGGTATATATCGATGTCGATGAAAAAACAAAGCTGGAAATTGTCATCTTGGACTATTCTTCGTACCGGGCCATTTGTAAGATCAGATGCGAAAGCACAGGCGTTCGGTGGTGGAATGAAAGGAATAAACTTATAAATCGTAAAACGTAAAACCTTTCCTTTGCTATTGATATTTAACAGGCTGCTGAAGAACCCCGATCTCGACGCGGTTAGAAGAACATGATTCATCCTCAGCAGGATGGCGGCGGGGTGGGGCGATGCGCGGGATGGACGAGGTCGCTGTTCAGCTACGTCGATCTGGAGGAGCGTATCCCGGCGCGGCATCCGCTGCGGACGATCCGGCAGGTGGTGAACGGCGCGCTGGCCAGCCTCGACGCCGAGCTCGACGGGCTTTACGCCGCCGACGGTCGCCCGTCGATTGCGCCAGAGCGGCTGATCCGGGGTATCCCTTCGCCGAGGGCCGTCTGGCCGAGACTGAGGCACCAGTCGTAGATCATGCCCTATGGCATGCTTGTCTTATGCGTTTCGCGGCTCGTCTGCGAGGAATGGGTCGGTGGCGACGAGTTGGAGCTGGTCGCCACCGGTGGTGGTCGGATCGGTAGTGGCTTGGTCGCAGAAGGACCGTTTTAGAGTGTGATCGGCCACCGTCTTCGCCTTGGGCCTGAATGGATACGCAGCGGCGAGAGCCCTGCATGACAAGCAGAGGACAGCGAAGATGACTGACGATAGCATCGGGATCGACATCTCCAAAGACCGGCTCGACGCCGTGCGCCTGAGCGACGGGGGCGGCCGAAGCTTCTCCAACGACGCACGAGGCTTCCGGGCGCTTCGGACCTGGCTGCGCGCCGCGCCGCCCGCACGGGTCGTCTATGCGTCGACCGGCCCCTACCACGCGGCCTTCGAATGCGCCTGCACGGGCCATCTGCCGCTGTGCAAGGTGAACCCGTTGCAGGCCCGCCGTTTCGCGCAGGCCCGTGGCGTGCCTGCGAAGACCGACCTGGTGGACGCGCGCATGCTCGCCGCAATGGGCGCGGCCTTCGCCTTGGAGCCCGACCGCCCCGCCCCTGCCGGCCAGCACGATCTCAAGGAGTTGCAGGTTGAGCGCTGCGCACTGGTGCGCGATCGCACGCGGCTGCTCAACCGGCTGAAGACGCAGACCCTCGCCCTGACCAGGCGCCAGACCCGCGCGCGGCTCGCGCAGGCCGAGCGCCAGATCGCCGCCACCCAGGCCGAGATCGAGATCCGCCTGCGCGCGCGCCGTGCCCGTCCTGCGCTCCATTCCAGGCATCGGTCCCGTCACCGCGGCTGCCCTTCTGATCGAATGCCCCGAAATCGGCACGCTCGGCCGCAAGCAAGCCGCCAGCCTCGCAGGCCTCGCGCCCATGGCTCGCCAATCCGGACGATGGCAGGGGCATGCCTTCATACAGGGCGGACGCAAGCCGTTGCGTGACGCCCTCTACATGCCCGCCGTCGTCGACATCCGCTTCAACCCGGACATGCGGGCCAAGTATCAAGCCATGCGATCAGCCGGAAAACCTGCCAAGGTCGCCATCACCGCCGTCATGAGAAAGCTTCTCGAACTCGCAAATGCCCTTCTCAAGGCAGATCGCGAATGGGTCCTAAAACCCACTTGATTTTGACGGATACTTTAAGGTCATTTCGGACTTCGAGGTCCTCTCTGCGGACGAGACCGGTCGGCGACGGGATCGCTCCGACGCGGAGAAGGTCCGTATTGTCGAGGAGAGCTTCCGCGGCCACTGGTCTGCCCCCTGAAAAGTGGTCCTCCCTGAAGTAGGCTTTCGAGCCGGATGGAGGACGAAGGAATGGGACAGAAGAGGCATAAGCCGGAGGAAATCGTTACGAAGTCTCAGTAGGTTGACGTGCTGGTATCGCAGGGCAGATCGGTGGCGGTGGCGGAGGCGGTGCGCTTGATCGGGGTGACGCAGTTCGCCTGTTACCGCTGGCGCAAGGAGTTCGGTGGGCTGAAGATCGACCAGGTGAAGCGCCTCAAGGAGCTTGAGAAAGAGAACGAGCGGCTGCGGAAGGCGGTCTCCGATCTCACGCTTGAGAAACTGATCCTGAGAGAGGCTGCCTCGGAAACCGAAGGTCTGCGTCAGCAAAACTTCTGAGCCCCGCCCGCCGCCGTGCCTGCATCGATCACGTCCGTCAGACGTTCTCCGTCTCGGAGCGCTTCGCTTGCCGCGTGCTCGGGCAGCATCGTTCGACACAGCAGAAGGCGCCGCGGGGCCGTCCCGACGAGGATGCGCTGACCGCGGACATCATCGCGCTCGCTAGCCAGTATGGGCGCTACGGCTATCGCCGGATCGCGGCCCTGCTGCGGAACGCTGGCTGGGCCGGGAACGTGAAACGCCCCTCTCGGCAGATTTGCGTTGCAAATCGCCTGCCGGGCAACGGTCGAGCGGATATGGCGACGGGAGGGGCTGAAAGTGCCGAAGAAGGGCCGGCTCTGGTTGGGTGACGGGTCGTGCATCCGTCTGCGCCCCGAACGTCCGAACCATGCCCCCTCTTGTCTTATGCATTTCCCAGCTCCCGGTTTATTTTGGGAGCGGCCACGCGGATTGCGCATGTTCGCGCGGT
>NZ_CANLTQ010000037.1 GCF_947494025.1 uncultured Jannaschia sp. | reverse complement strand
CCGCGCGAACATGCGCAATCCGCGTGGCCGCTCCCAAAATAAACCGGGAGCTGGGAAATGCATAAGACAAGAGGGGGACATGGTTCGGTCGCTCCGGCCGCAGACGGATGCAGGACCCGTCACCCAGCCAGAGCCAACCCTTCTTGGGTTGCTTCCGGGGAACCTTCAGCCCCTCCCGCCGCCAGATCCGCTCGACCGTTGCCCGGCAGGCGATTTGCAACGCAAATCTGCCGAGAGGGGCGCTTCACGTTCACGACCCAGCCGGCATCCCGCAGCATGGCCGCGATCCGGCGATAGCCGTAGCGCCCGTATTGAGACGCAAGCGCCACGATGTCCGCGGTCAGGGCGTCCTCGTCGGCTCGTCCTCGCGGAATCTTTCGCTGCGTCGAGCGATGCTGTCCGAGAACGCGGCAAGCGAGGCGCTCCGAGATGCGGAACTTCTGCCGAACGTGATCGACGCAAGCACGGCGGCGGGCGGGGCTCAGAAGTTTTGCTGACGCAGACCTTCGCTTCCCGAGGCAGCCCCCGAAGGATCAGCTTCTCGATCGTCAGATCGGAAACGGCCTTCCGCAGCCGCTCCCTCGCCATTGGGCTTGAACCAATGGCACCGCAATGGCTCGATCCTTCTCGAGTTCCTTCAGCCGCTTCACCTGGTCGGTCTTCAGTCCACCGAACTCCTTGCGCCATCACGTCGAAGAGCCAGGTGTCGCGGCTCTGCGAGGAGATCGGCGAGCGGGTGCGGCGCCGATCTTCGACGACCTCGAGGCTTGGCTACACCTCCAGCTGCCATCCATCTCGGGGAAGTCGCCGCTGGCCATGGCGATCCGCTACGCCCTCACCCGCCTGAAACGGCTCAGGCCATACCTGTACCACGGCTCCCTCGAGATCGACAACAACACGGCCGAACGTGCGATGCGATCCGTCGCTATCGGCCGAAAGAACTATCTCTTCGTCGGCTCGCTCACCGGCGGCCGCGCCGCCGCCATCGCATACACCCTCATCGAGACCGCCAAGCTCAACGGCGTCGATCCTCAAGATTGGCTCGCCGATACCCTCGCCCGCATCCCCGACTACAAGATCACCCGCGTGGATGACCTGCTGCCTTGGAATGCCACCGGGTAAGGGCGGTCAGACTGGACGCTTACGGAAAAGCGATCATCGGCCGTCGATAACCGGAAGCAGCCGCGCCAGCGCCTCCGGGTCCACGTCGATTGGCACCACGAGGCACCGCCCGTTCCCCAGAACGATCTCAAACTTGTTCTCCGGGCTCGACGCCCGGGACGCCTCGATGGCCGATGCCGGCGTCGCCGCAGCAATCGCGACCGGCGTGAACATCGGCGTGCGCATTGCCCGGAGTTCACCACTTCGAAATTACCGCCGCCATGTCGTCAACAAGGACCGGGAAACCCCGTGGCGCTGGCCTGGCGATGCCCGACGAAGCTCTCCTTCACGATCCGCAGCTTGTCCGCATCGCTCCAGTGCCGGCGCCGCACGCCATCCGCCGCGGAAAGAACTTCAATCCCGGGTCTGAACGTAAGAGCGGCCATAAGGGCGGGCGTATCACTGCCGCCAGAAAGCTGTCAGACAGTCCCCCCAGATGCTTACGGCTGACCAGTTCGTCATTCGGTAGCGGATCGGAGAAGGGGCGGACATACGCCTGAACGTAAGCGAGGCCTACACGCCATTCCATTCTGATCTCGTCGTTGCTCTGCTAATGAGGGATATTACTGTGCCATCTAAAGCATCGGACCTTTTACGTGGGCGCATAGCCTGCATGACGGAGGTGGTTTTGGCACTTATCCGCGTCGAAGAGGCCGCAGATGGCGCCGAGAGCGATGATGAGGTCATCAAAAGTTCGCGCTCCGATCCGGCGGAGATGGGCCTTCAACTTGGCGAAGGCCATCTCGATGGGATTGAGGTCTGGAGAGTAAGCCGGGAGGAACAGGAACCAGCAGCCTGCCCGGCCCGGGGCGTCCGCCGCGGCGGGCACCTTGTGGGTGGAGAGGTCTTCGAGGAGTTGACGCGTCGGTATCCCGGTCTTTCAACCGGCGTCCGGCGTCCGCTGGAGCGGCGTATTCGCCAGTGGCGCGCGCGGCACGACCCGAAACGGGAGGTGATCTTCCGCCAGACCCATGAGCCGGGCCGGATGGGCTTGTCCGACTTCACCGACATGGCCGGTTCCGGCGTGAGGGACTGTCGGATAGTTTGTGTGCGAGGCCGGTTCTCGTCATTGGCTGACGAATTTCTCGCCGAACATGACGGCGAATTCGGTTTTTTGCCTCGGTCCATTCCCGGGGCGGGCGTTTCCAGTCCTGAGCCGCGCGATCGAGAGCCAAGTATAGCGGCTTCGTTGCGGCTTCGTCATTGGGGAAGTGGCCGCGTGCGCGCACCGCCCGTCGCAGCTTCGAGTTCAGCGCCTCGATGGCGTTCGTGGTGTAGATGATCCGGCGCATACCCTCGGGAAATGCGAAGAACGGGATGACCGGATCCCGGTTCCGCCGCCATGCGGGGTCGATCGCGGGGTATTTCGTACCCCACGGGCCGTCCTCGAAGGCGTCCCGTGACAAGGCGGCTGCATCGGCGTCCTTGGCCCGGTAGACGGCCCTGAGCGCCTTCTCCGACCTGCTTGCGGTCCTTCCGGCTGGCGAAGTTCATCGAATGACGGATCAAATGCACGATGCATGTCTGGACCACAGCGTCGGGGAACACGGCATTGATCGCTTCGGGAGTTCGCGCCGGTTCGCCGCAGGCGGCAAACCGTCCGGGGGACGGTTTGAGGCAAGAACGGGCGGAGCCCCCTTCAGGCCGTCCATTGCCCGGCAGGGCATCGCGCAGCGATGCACGAGAGGAGACGACGGCGACGAGGATGTCGCCCAGGCCACGCGCTTTCCGCTCGTTCATCACCCGCAGCCAGAATCCGGCATTTTCGGTCTGCTCGATCCACAGCCCGAGAATGTCCTTGGTGCCGTCCGGTAGAATGCCGAGCGCGATGTGGACCGCCTTGTTTCGCACAAAGCCTTCGTCGCGGATCTTCACCCGGATCGCATCGAGGAAAACCAGCGGATAGCAAGTGTCGCGAGGCCGGTTCCGCCATTCCGCCACCTCCTCCAGCATCGCGTTGGTCACCGCCGAGATCAGGTCCGGCGACACGTCGATGCCGTAGAGTTCCTCGAGATGCATCCCGATCTCGCGCACGCTCCTGCCGCGCGCATACATCGAGATGACCTTTTCGTCGAAATCGGGAAACCGCCGCCGATACTTGGCGATCAGCTTCGGATCGAAGCTGTCGTCCCGATCACGCGGGATACCAGCGTCACCTTCGACGTGCCCGTCAGCATCGTCTTTTTCGACACGCCGTTACCGTGGTTGCCCGCCACCCGACCGGCATCGCCGACCAGATGCTCGTCAAGCTCGGCATTCAGAAGCCGCTCGGACAACGCCTTCTTCAACTCATCGACCAGCCCGTCCTTCGCAAACAGGTCCTGCGGGTCGCGGTCAGCCAGAAGCTGGTCCAGCAGATCCTTCTCGATTGCCATGTGATGCTCCTCTTCGTTCCATCATCATGGCCTCGCACACAAGATTCCTGACAGTCCCCTAACGTCGCCGCCGCAGCCGATGACCACCCGGTCTACATAGCCCCTGATCCAGACATCGCGATGACCGCCGGCCCACGCCCCCGCCACCGCCGCCGGGTAGGCGCGGACGTAACAGGCGTCGCTGTGCGGCAGGTCGAAGGCGAAGAAGTGCGCCTGTCTCGCTCGACACCGACGATCACCACCAGCGCTTCGCCGAAGTCCGCTTGGGCATGGCCGAACGCATGGCGCAGCGGCACGAACATCCCCCGGCCACGCCGCTGATGCTCTCGCAGGTAGCCTGTGATGATGGTATATCCGCCGGTGAACCCATGCTCATCCCGCAGCCGGTCAAGGACACGCTTCGCCGTGTGCCGCTGCTTGCAAGGCCGATCCGCGCCCTCCCGCAGCCATTGATCGATGACATTGGTGAACCCGTCCAGCTTCGGACGCTTGACCGGTGCCGTCCTTCGGTAGCCCGGCGGCACCGAGTAGACGATCATCTTGTCCACGCTGTCGCGCGAGATCCCGAACTGTCGGGCGACGGCCCGCTTGCTCATGCCCTGCCTGAAATAGGCGTGTCGCACCTTCCGATACAGTTCCACGGTGAAAATACCCCCGCCTCCCTGCTGCCAGAAAGGGCAAAAGTGGCCGACTCTTACGCCGCCCGCAGCGAGATCATCCCGTCGCTACCGCGGCCGACTTTCTCACCGCCGTTCTCATCTGAGCCCTACGGGCAAAAAGATCGGTACGGAGAAGACGATTCCGGCAGCCTGATGGCCCTGCGTTATTCACGCCAGGGTCCGTCTCCACTAATCGGAGACCATGGACATCGTCGTAATCACCGCGATTATCGCCTCGCTCTTCCTCGTCATCGGTCTTGCCGAGCCGTTGGCGGCGCGACTTCGACTTCCCTACAGCGTCATCCTCGCTGCGATCGGCATAATGATTGCCTCGGGAGCGGTCTACTTCCTGCGCACCGACTTGACGGACACGCTGAACCCGATCGCGAGCGCGATCCTGACCTTTCCGATCCGCTCGAACGTCTTCCTCTACGTGTTCCTGCCGACATTGCTGTTCCAGGCGACGCTCGGAATGAACCTGCGACGAATGCTCGACGATGCCGTGCCAATCTTCGTCCTCGCCATCGTGGCCGTCGTGGTTGCGACCTTTGCTGTCGGCTACGCCCTGTTCTGGGCCAGCGCCTTGCCCCTGGTCGCCTGCCTTCTGCTGGGGTCCATCATTTCCACGACCGATCCGTCTGCAGTCGTTGGTATCTTCCGGAGCCTGTCGGCACCGCGGCGCCTCGGCCGGATCATCGAAGGCGAGAGCCTCCTGAACGACGCCGCCGCGATCGCGCTGTTCGGCCTGTTCCTCGCCTTCGTCCGCTTCGGTGAGGCGGACCCGTCGCTGGCAGATGCCTTCAGCCGGTTTCCGGTGCTTCTCTTCGGAGGAGCGCTCGTCGGCTGGATCACGGCACGGATCGCCGTCTGGACCATGAGCTGGTTCTCGCAGCACGAATTGGCACAGATCTCCATTTCTGTCGCTCTGCCCTATCTGGGCTTTATTTCGGCCGAACAGCTTGTCGGAGCCTCCGGCGTGATAGCCGTGGTCACTGCTGGTCTTACACTGAACCTCACGGGCCCGGGGCGACTGCAGCCGCAGACATGGACCAATCTCCGGGAGGTCTGGAATCTCCTGGCGCACTGGTCCGGCGCACTTATCTTCGTGCTCGCCGCGCTGCTGATCCCGCGTCTCCTCGAGGATATCCGGCCTAGCGATCTGATGTTGCTGCTCACGGTGATCGGTGCGGCGATCTTCGCGCGCGCCGTGATCGTCTCCGGTCTGATGCCCCTGCTGTCGCTGATGCGCCTGTCTCCACGCATCGCGCGGCCGTACCGTATCGCGATCCTGTGGGGCGGGCTGCGCGGGGCCGTGACCTTGGCGCTGGCGCTGGCGGTAACGGAAAGCGTTCAGGTTCTGCCGGAGATAAAACGCCTCGTCGGCATCCTCGCGACCGGCTTCGTGCTCTTCACGCTCATCGTGCAGGGCACGACGCTGCGTTGGGTCATCGGCCGGCTAGGGCTCGACCGTCTCGGCCCGGTCGACACGGCACTCTCCAATCAGGTCATCGCCGTTGCCCTCCAGAGCGTCCGGGAAGACGTGGCAACCGCGACCGAGAATTACGGCCTGTCTCGTGACATCGTGCGGTCGGAAGCCAAGACATTTGCCACCCGCCTCGACGAGGCGATGAAGGCGGCGGAAGACGGCGAAGAGATCCTCGTCCGCGACCGGATTACCCTCGGTCTCATCGCGCTCGCCGGTGCGGAGCGCGACATGATCCTGGAACGGTTCCGCGAAAGGTCCATTTCCAATCGGCTTGCGGAGCAGGCTCTGGCGAATGCGGACCGGTTGATCGAGACGACGCGCACGGGCGGGCGGATCGGCTACCGGAGCGCTTCGCGACGAAGTCTCGAGTTCGGTCCCCGCTTCAGATTTGCGATCTGGCTTCACAACCGCCTGCGTGTCCCGGGCCTGCTTGCGCAATTGACCGCGGATCGGTTCGAACTCCTTCTCGGCCAGCGCCTGATCCTGCGGGACCTGCATACGTTCATCGACACGCGTATCCGCCGCATCCACGGGCGCAGGGTAGCGGAGTTGCTTCACGAACTGCTGGAACGGCGCTCCGAAGAGGTCGAGCAGGCGCTCGAGGGTTTGCGCCTCCAATACCCCGGCTACGCCGAAGAGCTGGAGCGGCGCCTCATCCGCCGGACCGCGCTCCGGGTCGAAGAACGGGAATACGAAGCACTGCGTGAGGACGGGCTCATCGGACAGGAGCTGCACCATTCTCTCCTGCAGCAGATCCAGGCGATGCGCAGCGCTGTGGAAGCGCGGCCTGCGCTCGACCTGGCCGTTCAGAAGGCGGAACTCGTCCGGCAGTTTCCCCTCTTCGCGGAGCTGGACGACGAAGTCCGGCATCGGCTGAGCAAAGCTCTTCTCACGCGCTACGTGAGCGCCGGCGAGATCATCCTTCGCAAGGATGAACCTTCCGAAACTGTCTTTTTCATCGCGTCGGGCGCGGCGGAAACCGAAACCGCCGGTCACCGTCATCGGCTTGGCCGGGGGGAGATGTTCGGTCAGCTTTCGATGCTGAGCAAACGTCCGCGGCGCACCCAGGTCCGCGCCATCACCCCGGGGGTGGTTCTGATGCTCGACGAAGGGCGGTTCAGGAAGCTTCTCAAGAGAAGCCCGACGCTGCAGGAAGCCGTCCGTGAAAGCGCGATCAAGCGTGGGATCGAACCCGAGATGCTGAGTGTCTCGTAGATTGGAAGTCCAGCTATCCGCTCATAGCGAACTCTTGCCGCACAAGGCGGTTCGCCGACCTTCGCGGCCGCCTCGCCAAGACCGACGGGGTCGACGCGGAGGATCTCGCCAAATTCGCGGCCGTCATGACGCCCGCACCGATGGCGTTGCCATCGGAGACGATGGCACGAAGCACGGAGATCATCGTCACGCGGCGCCAAATGATCGACGGCCGTCTTGCGCTGGAAAGTCAGCGTTCGCAGGCCTCGCTGGATCCGGGTAAGAACCAGCTCGAAGAACGGATCACGACGTTTGCGGTTCGTTACACATAGGCTTTCAGCGCCGCCCCGGTCCCATCCGTCCAGATCTGGCGCAGCCAGCGCCCGAACGGTTCGGCAAGTCGCGGCTCCCGGGCCAGGTCGCCATAGACCCATTCCTGTTCCAGCCACGAGGCGGGACGGGCCTTCGCCTCCAACGCGGCCCTTGCCAACGCCTCCCAATGCGGATCGTTGGACGAAATCGCGCTCCCGTCCTCGCGGGTGCCGGCGCACATGCGGCACCAGAGCGCCTCGGCCAGCGCCAGACCCTCCACGGGCCGGCGGGCGGCGATGCGCTCGCGGATCATCGGCAGCAGGAAGCCCGGATGGCGCGACGAACCGTCGAAGGCCACGCGGCGCACGGTGTCCAAGATCCGGGGGTTGGCGAACCGTTCGGCGATGCGTTCGGCATAGGCGGCAGGCGTCATGCCGGGCACGGCGCCGACCTGCGGCGCGATCTCCTCGGACTGGACACGGCGGAAGAAGCTGGCGATCAGCGGATCGGTCATGCAGTCGGTGATCGTCTCCCTGCCCAAAAGCTCGCCGGCATTGGACAGAAGCTGGTGTCCCGCGTTGAGTATGCGAATCTTCATCACCTCGTAATCATGCACGCGGTCCGAGAAGGTCGCGCCGGCCCGGTCCCAGTCAGGGCGTCCGTCGCAGAAATCGTCCTCGATCACCCATTGGCGGAAATTCTCGTGGGTGACCGGGGCGTCGTCGGCGATGCCGAGCGCGCGGACCAGCTCAAGTTCCCTGGGTCCGGTGGCGGGCACGATGCAATCGACCATCGAGTTGGGGAAACGCGCCTCGGCCTCGATCCAGTCGGCGAGATCCGGATCGGAGAGCCGCGCCAGCCCGGTTACGGTCTGGCGCAGGACGGCGCCGTTGCCTTGCAGATTGTCGCAGGAAAGGCCGGTGAACGGGCGGTGGCCGGCATCGCGGCGGGCGCGCAGGGCGGCCAAGATGGCGCCGAAGGCGGTGCGCGGCGTGTCCGGGTTGCCCGCGTCGTGGCGGATGTCGACGTGTCGATCGTCGAGGGCGCCATCGGCGCGGCGATAGTAGCCGCCCTCGGTGACGGTGAGCGCGACGATGCGTATGGCCGGGTCCGACATGACGCGGATCAGGGCGGCGTTGTCCGGCTCGACGGGCAGGAAGTCGATCATCGGCGCCGTCACCTCGGCGGAGATGCCGGCCGGGTCGAGCTCGATCAGCGTGCTGAGGCAGTCCTGCGCCAGAAGCCGCTCGCGCATCGCGGCATCGGGCGCGCGGACCCCGGCGCCGAGGATCGCCCAGTCATGCGCCGCGCCCTGGTCCATCAGCTGGTGCAGATACCAAGCCTGGTGGGCGCGGTGGAAATTGCCCAGGCCGATATGGACGATGCCGGGGCTCAGATCGTCCCGCGCGTAGGAGGGTCCGCGGATGGCTGGCGGCAGATCCGGCAGGGTCGCGAGAGAAAGCGGGACGGTCATGAAACCTCCTCGGGTCAGCTCATCCACTGGCCGCCATCGACATTGTAGCATTGCGCCACGACGTAATCGGACTCGGGCCCGGCCAGGAAGATCGCCATACCGGTCATGTCGCCCGGCACGGCGAAGCGGCCCGCCGGCACGCCGGCCTCGACCTCGGCCTTCTTCTGGCCGGGCGACTTGCCCTCGAGCCTGGCGAACATCGCGTCCACATGCGTCCAGTGATCGCCCTCGACCACGCCCGGCGCGATGGCATTCACGTTGATGCCGTGGCTAATCAGGTTCAGGCCCGCCGATTGGGTCATCGAGATCACCGCCGCCTTGGTCGAGCAATAGACCAGCACCAGTGGCTCGCCCCGGCGGCCCGCCTGACTGGCCATGTTGATGATCTTGCCGCCCCCGCCCTGGGCGATCATCTGCCGGGCAGCGGCCTGCATGGTGAAGAGCGTGCCGGCGACGTTGACGGCATAGAGTTTGTCATAGCTTTCGCGGGTGATGTCCACGACCGGCGCGGCGTCGAAGAGGGCGGCGCTGTTGACCAGGATGTCGAGCTTGCCGGCCCGCGCGGCCACCGCGGCGACGGCGGCGTCGATGCTGTCCTGACGCGTGACGTCGAGCTCCAGCGCATAGGCGCCCTCGCCGATCTCTTCCGCTGCGGCCTCGGCGGTGCCCGGATTGATGTCGGCCACCGCCACGCGCGCGCCCTCTCGCACGTAGGCGGCGGCGAAGGCCCTGCCGATGCCGCGGCCGGCGCCGGTGATGAGCGCCGATTTCCCTTCCAGCCGGTTCATGCGATGCGAAGTCCCTGCGCGTCGAAGCGGTGGATCTTGTCGAGTTGCGGCTCAAGATGGATGGTGTCGCCGTGGCGTAAACCAACCTCGCCGCCGGCGCGCACGGTCATCGGCTCTTCCATCTCGTCCACATGGACGTGGAAGAAGGTGTCCGAGCCCAGATGCTCCGACACGCCGATTTTGCCGGCAAAACTGCCGCCTTGGTCCACCACGTCCAGATGTTCGGGCCTTATGCCGATGGTGGCCGCGTCGTGGCGCTTGGCGACGGCGCCGTTTATCAGGTTCATCCTCGGGCTGCCGATGAAGCCCGCGACGAAGATGTTGCGCGGGGTCTTGTAGAGCTCCAGCGGGCTGCCGACCTGCTCGATATTGCCGGCGCGCAGGACCACGATCTTGTCGGCCATGGTCATCGCCTCGACCTGGTCGTGGGTGACGTAGATCATCGTGGTGTCGAGCCGCTTGTGCAGCTCGGAGATCTCCAGCCGCATTCCCATGCGCAGCGCCGCGTCGAGGTTCGACAGCGGCTCGTCGAAGAGGAAGGCGGCCGGCTCGCGCACGATGGCCCGCCCGATGGCCACCCGCTGGCGCTGACCACCCGAAAGCTGGCCGGGCCGGCGGTCGAGATAATCGGTCAGGTTCAGCACCTCGGCCGCCTTTGCGATGCGGCTCTTCTGCTCGTCCTGGCTCATGCCGGCCATCTTCATCGGAAAGGCGATGTTCTTGCGCACCGACATATGCGGGTAGAGCGCGTAGGACTGGAACACCATGGCCAGCCGGCGCTTGGCCGGCGGCAGGTCGGTGGCCGGCTCACCGTCGATGCGGATCTCGCCGCCCGACACGTCCTCCAGCCCGGCGATCAGACGCAGCAGCGTGGACTTGCCGCAGCCCGAGGGGCCGACGAAGACGACGAACTCGCCATCCTCGATCGTCAGGTCCAGCGGCGGGATCACCTCCACCTCGCCGAACTTCTTTTGCACCTTTTCCAAAGTGATGCGTCCCATCGGACAGGTCTCCCTATTTGACCGCGCCGAAAGTCAGGCCACGGACGAGCTGTTTCTGGCTGAACCAGCCCATGATGAGGATCGGCGCGATGGCCATGGTCGAGGCCGCGCTGAGCTTGGCGTAGAACAGACCCTCGGGCGATGAGTAGCTGGCGATGAAGGCGGTGAGCGGCGCGGAATTGGCGGCCGTCAGGTTCAGCGTCCAGAACGCCTCGTTCCAGGCGAGAATGATATTGAGAAGCATGGTCGAGGCGATGCCCGGCACCGCCATCGGCATGAGAACGTAGATTACCTCGGATTTCAGCCCCGCGCCGTCCATCCGCGCGGCCTCTAGGATCTCGCCGGGGATCTCCTTGAAATAGGTGTAGAGCATCCACACGATGATCGGCAGGTTGATCAGCATCAGAACCGCCACCAGGCCCGTGCGCGTGTCCAGCAAGCCCCAGTCGCGGAAAATCAGGAAGAGCGGGACCAGCACGCCCACCGGCGGCAGCATCTTGGTGCTGAGCATCCACATCAACACGTTCTTGGTCTGCCTTCCGGGCACGAAGGCCATGGCCCAGGCCGCGGGGATCGCGATGATCAGGCCTATCGCCGTGGAGCCCACGGAGATGATGACCGAGTTCCAGAAATGCCGGAAATAGTTCGATCGCTCCTGCACGTCGCCGTAATTCTGAAGCGTCCAATCGAAGGCGAACCAGATAGGGGGGTCCGCGATGGCGGCGGTCTCGGTCTTGAAGCTGGTCAGGAAGGTCCACAGGATCGGAAAGAAGATTAGCAGGCCGATGATCGCCGCGACGCCCGTGTTGAACGCCTTGCGGCCAGGTGTGATGGCACGCGCCATGTGCGGTCCTCCTCAGGCGTCCAGGTTCTTGCCGATCATCCGCATCAGGAAGATCGCGACGATATTGGCCAGGATGATCGCAACCACCCCGCCGGCGCTGCCGGTGCCCACGTCGAAGCGCAGCAGGCTCTCGGCGTAGACGAGATAGGTCAGGTTGGTCGACGCGACGCCCGGCCCGCCGTTGGTGGTCACGAGGATCTCGGCGAAGATCGACAGCAGGAAGATCGTCTGGATCAGCACCACCACGGTGATCGCGCGCGCCAGATGCGGGACCACGATATAGATGAAGCGCGAGACGGCGCTCGCCCCGTCCATCTCGGCCGCCTCGATCTGCTCGCTGTCGAGGCTCTGCATCGCCGTCAGCAGGATCAGCGTCGCGAAGGGCAGCCATTGCCAGGCGACGATCCCGATGATCGAGGCCAGGGGCGCCGTCGACAGGAAGTCGAAGGGCTGCAACCCGATCGCGGTGAACAGATGCGCGAAGAGTCCGTTCACGGGGTTCATGAACATGTTCTTCCATACCAGCGCCGACACGGTGGGCATGACGAAGAACGGCGCGATCACCAGAATCCGCCAGATGCCGGGCAGGAACATCTCCTGATCAAGCAGGAGCGCCAGCAGCACGCCGCCGATCACGGTGATGAGCAGCACGCCACCGACCAGCAGCAGCGTGTTGATCAGCGCCGTCTTGAAGGCGGGATCACTCAGAAAATAGGAGTAGTTCTCGAAGCCCACGAAGGGGTTTTCGCCGGGCATCAACAGGTTGTAGCGCAGAAAGGAGAAATAGAGCGTCATCCCCAGCGGGATCAGCATCCAGCCCAGAAGCAGGATCACCGAAGGAGAGATCATCAGTCGCGCCGCTGCGCGGGAATGCTGGGTCGCCATGCGCTCACCTGTCTACCGAAGGGGAGGGATCGGGGCGACGACGGGCGCCGTCCCGGCCTTGGTCTCGCGTCAGTCGAAATATCCCGCGCGGCTCATCTCGCGCTCGGTCAGGCTCTGGGCCTGCGCGAGCGCCTGCTCGGCCGTGCTCTGCCCGGCCAGCGCCGCCGACATCACCTGTCCGACCGCCGTGCCGATCCCCTGGAACTCGGGGATGGCGACGAACTGACCGCCGGAATAGGGCGTCTCCTGCACAGACTGGTTCTGGGTGTCGGCCGCCTGCATCGCGTTCAGCGTCATCTCGGCGAAGGGGGCGGCGGACCGGTATTCCTCAGTCGCGTAGAGCGATTCCCGCGTGCCCGGAGGCGCGTTGCGCCAGCCCCGCTCGGAGGCGACAAGCTGGGTGTATTCCTGCGAGGTGGCCCAGGCGACGAAATCCTTGGCCGCGTCCTGCGCATCCGACGAGGACGGAATGCCCAGCGACCAGGCCCAGAGCCAGTTGCCGCGGTTGTCCAGCCCTTCCTTGGCGGGGAAGGTCGCGAAATCCACCTTGTCGGCCACGGTCGAATCCTCGGGGTCGGTCACGAAACCCGCCGCCACGGTGGC
The DNA here is from genome assembly GCF_947494025.1 of uncultured Jannaschia sp. Classification (GTDB taxonomy): domain Bacteria; phylum Pseudomonadota; class Alphaproteobacteria; order Rhodobacterales; family Rhodobacteraceae; genus Jannaschia. The sequence goes on along the minus strand of NZ_CANLTQ010000037.1, from coordinate 8,386 downwards.
GTCGATCCCATCGGGCACGTCCCGCCGGTCGAAGCCGAAGCGGTCTGCAACGACACGCTGGAGACCGCCGGCATGGCAGCGTAGAAACCAACCGAAATCACCTCCGACAAACGCGGGACGGTTCGGTTTCCCGATTGCGGTGGATTCCGTTGCAGATCAATTTGGCGCACGGGCGAGTTCCGCTGCACATTTGACCGAACGCTTCACGCGACCATCGACGCGGCAGAGAGAAAAATGGCCAGTACGCCTTCAGGTCACGGGTTCGGCGGGCCCGCGCCCGGCAGTGACTCGTCCTCTTCCGCCCGAGAGGCCAGGTCGACCTCCCGCAGCATTTCGATCAGGACTTCGTCCCCGATCCGGTCTTGCTCCCGAAGCCGGAGGAGCGCCTGTCGCGCCGCGTCGAACCCGTTCGCGTGTTCCGCTCCGGGCCGCGCGAGCGCGCCCTCCGTGGCGTGCCGGGCTGCGGCCTCCTCGCGTGACTGCTCCTCGCCGGTCGACAGCGAGGCGTAGGTCGCGACCCGGTTCAGGGTCAGGCCCTGTAGGAGGATGGACCCCACGATGGTGAGCGCACCGATCACCAGGATCAGGTCGCGATCCGGGAAAGGCGTACCGTCCGGGAGCGCCTCCGGCAGCGAGAGAGCGAGGACGAGGCCGATGACCGACCGCGTGGAGGACCAGGCCATCACGCCGGCCACCGGGACACGCGACGTGCCCTCCGGACGGCGCCGGGACAGGAACCGGCTTATCGGCGGCGCCGCGGTCGAAAACCAGGACATGACGAACTGGACGACGAGTACGAGCGCGAGAATGGCAACGGCGGCGGCCGCGACGTGCGGCAGAGGCTGATTATCCAGGCCTGCGAGCGCCTGCGGGAGGGCGCGCCCCGCAAGGAGGAAAAGCACGCTGGAGACGATCAGGCTCACCTCTTCCCAGAAGGCCACGGCGTTGATCCGCGCCTCCGAGGACGAGATCGGGGCGCCGGAGCGGCGGTCTACCCGGACCGCGGAGACGGCGAGGGCCGCCGCCGTGATCGTCGCCACGCCCGACACGCCGAGCGCGGTCGCCGCGAGTGAAGCCGCATAAGGCGTGACGATGGACACGGCGATCTCCACGGGGGCCGGATCGATGCGGGTCCTGAGACGGACGATGGCGCGGCCGATCAGTATGCCCAGGGCGACGCCAACGCAGAGGTCGAGGACATAATGTTCGAGGAGACGGAGCGGAGCGAAGCGGCTCTCCTGCGCTGTGTCGATCAGAAGCCCGAAGGTGGCCAGAGCGAGGAGCCGCGCCACCAGTTCGCGCGCCTTCAGGCTGTCGGACAGTGCGCGTGGCACGTGCGGGCGGCCGTCCGCCTCGTGGAAAAGACGGGTGTCGAAGACTGCGGTCACGACACCCAGCAGCAGCGCCGTCGTCCACGACAGGCCCGGCAGGACGACAAGCGCGACGGACGCCACCGCCACGACCGTTGTCGGCACCATGAACGCGCCGACGAGCAGGCCCGGAACCCACGTGAACCGCAAAAGGTGCCACGAGACCCTGACTGTCGAGGCGTAAAGGAGCGGCGGAAGGAAAAGGGACTGCAGTAACTCGGAATCAATCGGCGCGTCGGGAAGGCCGGGCAGGGCCGTCGACAGCAAGCCGACGCCGAAGAGAACAAGCGAGGGCGGCAGGCCCATTCCCCGGGCGAGCGCAAGGACCGGCCCGACCGTCACGAGGATCAGCGCGACGAAATGGTAGATGTTCATAAGAAGTAACGCCGATCCGACGTGACATCCCGGGATGTTCGAGAGGGAGCGAAGTCGTCCGTCATCCGAAGGCCTGCCTGCGTGACGTCCAGAGCCGATCCGAGGCATGACAGGATCACGGGGCTAGAACAACACGTGGCAGCGACGGAGGTAACGGCTCGACTTTCGCTAACTTGCGCCGCCCGACCATACAGCCGCCATGGTCGCTGCGCCCCGTGAACTAGCTAGGTGTTCAGTCCCGGCATTTTGTGGATCGGATTGAGGATGAATCGATCCGGCTCTAATGTCCAGATTTTGCAGATATATTCGTAGGGCGTGAGGCCGCCGAGGGTCTTGAGCCTGCGAGCGAAGTTGTAGGCTGCCATGAAGTCGCCAAGGTGCGTGCGCAGCTGGTCGTGGCTGTCGTAATGATAGCGCTTTACGGTGGCGTCTTTGATCGTCCGGTTCATCCGTTCGACCTGGCCGTTGGTCCAGGGATGGTTGGGCTTGGTGAGCCGGTGCTCGATCCCGTTGGCTTCGCAAATCATGTCGAAACGCATCGGCCGGGAGAGGATCGTGTTCCTGTTCCGCGGCTGCTCGGCGAACTGGATGCCATTGTCTGTGAGGATCGTGTGGACGTGATAGGGCACCGCCTCAAGCATATGCTGGAGGAACTCCCACGCCGTTTTCCTGTCAGCTTTCTCGACGAGCTGTGTGACCGCGAACTTGCTGGTTCGGTCAATGCCCACGAAGAGGTAGAGCTTTCCTTCCGTGGTCTGAACCTCGGCGATGTCGATGTGGAAGAACCCGATCGGGTAGCGCTTGAACTTCTGCCGCTTTGGTTTGTCCCCCTCGACGTCCGGTAGGCGTGAGATGCCATGCCGCTGCAGGCACCGGTGCAGGCACCGGTGCAGCGCCGAGCGCGTCAGGTGCGGGATCGTCGGCTGCAGGGCATAAAGGCAGTCGTCCAGCGGCAGTAGCGTGTGACGCCGGAACGCGACGATCATTGCCTCCTCTGCCTCGGTCAGAACCGTAGAGCGCGGCTCCTTTGGGCCGGTCTTCAGATCCTCGACTGTCGCCCGCTTCCGCCACTTGGCGACCGTCTTGGGATTGATCCCCAACTCGCCGCTTAGCTGCGCGAGCGAAGCTTGCGATCGCTGTATTGCAGCTCTGACGGCGAACGTGGTCGTGGCGCTCCCGTGACGAACCTGTCCCATAGGGCTTCCTTCCATTCCTTCGAAAGGATCACACCATCAAACCGTGGGATCAAACACCTAGGCGGTGAGTGCTACAGGAAGTGCGACTTTCCGGCGGGACTTCGGGGCAGCCCTGAGTTCTCATCGATCTTCAAAGGCAATGATCCGCGACTTCGATCAGTTGATCGAACCGCAGGAGCCGTTGACGACAGTGTCTGAACGACCCTGGAGCTGGCGCCGCTGGGTCAGTACAGGTTCCCGGGAGGACGCCCGGGCCGGGATTTGTAGGCGGGCAAGGTCCAGCCGAAACGAAGCCCGCCGCCACGGACCGCGAAGGCGACGAGAAAGCCGGTTCCGACGGCCAACGAGCGGGACATCCCTCCGCCATAGGCCGTCACGAAAACCACCGCACCCGCCATCGCAGCCGCCACATAGATCTCCTGCCGCAGAAGGACGGAGGCTTCGCGGGCCAGCACGTCCCGGAAGATGCCGCCCAGCGTGCCGGTGATCATGCCCATGACCACGGCGACGGTCGCGGATTCGGTCACGATGAATCCCTTGTAAGCTCCGAAGACGCCATAGGCCGCCAAGGCCACGGCATCGAGCCACAGCAGCAGCCGGTATCGCGATTCGAGAAAATGGGCCGTGAAGTAGATGATGATGGCGGTCGCGGCGCAGACCAGGATGTAGAGATGCTGCTCGACCCAGAACACCGGCACGCCGAGGATGAGGTCGCGGACGGTTCCGCCACCGATCCCGGTGACCGCGCCCAGAAACAGGAAGCCGATGATGTCGAGCTGCTTGCGCGAGGCCGCCAGCGACCCCGTCGCGGCGAAGAGCGCCACGCCGGCATAGTCCATGAGATCGACCGTGCTCATCTTCTTCCCCCCAGCTTGGATGACCCCGCGCCCGTCCTTCGACGCGCGGATGGCGCGGATGCTTTCCATCGGGGAATGGTTCAGGAACGTAAACACGGATAGATTCGAATGCGGGGTCAATCCTCGGAGCGGCTCGAACCCGGCCGGATGTTCGTCGCGGGGCTCTGTTGCGCAAATCGTTTGACGGACGGACTTTCCCCTTTCCCCGTTTGACGTCAGCCGACGGGCTTCGTGACGGGGATGCCGGGCGCTGTGAAGCGGTTGAGGATGGCGATACGGACTTGGATCTCGGCGATCTGACGGTCGAAGTCCGGGACATGCGCCTTTGGCCGAGCAGTTTCGCTTCGCGGACCTTCGGTTCATGCAGCTCATCCTGGTCTCGACGCGGCTCCGTCGACGGTAGCCGGACCATTTGCGCCAGAGCGTTCGGCCGAGGCGCTCGATGGCGCGCAGGGCCTCGTTCCTCGCTCCCGCCCCGGGCTGCCCGTCTTCCAGGGCTTTGCGTTCCGGCGGGGCGGGATGATCGCTTTCGCTCCACGGTCTGCGATGGCGTCGCCGCAGGCGCGGCCGTCGGCCTTCGAGGCGGCGGTCGAAACCATGGGCTGGCTTCGGGCGATGCTGTCAGTCATCGTCATCGACCGCAACTAGGCGCATTCGACCAAGCCGATCTGGAACTTCGGCGGCGCGCTCAGAGCCTTCACCAAACGCTACCTGCGCGGAAACCTTGATCTCGGGGCCAGCATCTTCGGCATCTGGGGTCGGAAGGGCAGGGTCTATCGAGGGGGAACGATAGCGGCCGAAGGCTGAAGGCCCGCCCGCCGACGGCGTCGCGATTGGGATGGTTGCCAGCAGCAGAAATATTGAACGGAACGTATCACCGCGCCGGTGGGTCAGCGTGCCTTCGGATCGTCGCCCATAAGCGCCGCGTTGGACCCTCATCAGGTCGTTGTTCGGCGCAGGAATCGTCGCAGGCGCTCGTCTTGCGGCGCGTCGAGGATCGCATCTGGCGGTCCTTCCTCGACGATGCGGCCGCCTTCCATGAAGAGCACACGGTCGGCGATCTCGCGGGCGAACTGCATCTCGTGGGTGACGATGAGCATGGTCTGCCGCTGTTCGGCGACCTGCCGCATGAGGTCGAGCACTTCTCCGACCCATTCGGGATCGAGCGCCGAGGTCGGCTCGTCGAAGAGCATGAGGTCGGCGCCGATGGCCATCGCCCGGCCGATGCCGACGCGCTGCTGCTGCCCGCCAGAGAGCGCCGCGGGAAAGCTGTCCGCCTTCTCGGCAAGCCCTGTCTGGCCCAATACATCGAGCGCGCGTCGCTCCGCCTCCGCCCGCGATTGGCCCTGCACGGTGACGAGGGCCTCCATGATGTTATCCTTTGCCGTCTTGTTGGCGAAGAGGGCGTAGTTCTGGAACACGAAAGACGTGGCGCGACGCAGTGCGAGGATGTCGCGATTCGAGGCGCGGGCCGCATCGACGTGCACGTCACCTATTTCGACGCGGCCTGCATCGGGGCGGTCGAGGAAGTTCAGGCAGCGCAGCAGCGTCGACTTGCCGGTGCCCGAGGGACCGATGATCACGACGCGCTCGCCATCCGAGATGTCGAGGTCGATCGCGTCGAGGACCGCGGTGTCACCGAACCGCTTGGTAAGGCCGCGGATCGAGATCATCGTGCGTACGCCCTGTTGAGCCGGATCTCGAGCTGCTTCTGGCCCTGGTTCAACGTCTCCACGATGATCCAGTACAGGAGCGCCACCACCAGGAACGCCTCGAAGTAGAGGAAGCTTCCCGAGGCCTCCTTCTGTGTCGCGCCCATCATCTCGGTCACGCCGAGGGTGAAGGCCAGCGACGTGCCCTTGATCATGTCGATGAAGTAGTTGACCAGCGTCGGCGCCGCGATCCGGCCTGCCTGCGGCAGAACGATCCGGCGCATCATCTGTCCTTGCGTCATGCCGATGGACTGCCCGGCCTCCCACTGGGAGCGGTCGACACCGGTGATCGCGGCACGGATCGCCTCGGCCATGTAGGCCGAGAAGTGTAGCGTCAGCCCCATGATCGCCGCCGTCACGCCGTTGATCTGCGTCAGGAACGCCACGACCTGAGGCAGCCCGTAGTAGAACAGAAAGAGCTGCACCAAGAGCGGCGTACCGCGGAAGAAGCTGATGAACAGCACCACCAGCCAGTCCAGCCCCGGCACACGGACCACCCGCTCCACTGCAAGGAGCGAGGACAGCACGAGCGCGCAAACCATCGCGACCGCCGCCATGAACAATGTCAGCGGCACGTAGCCGAGGATGACGGGCACCAGCCCCAGCATGTAGTCGAGGTCGAGTCCCCGCATCGGTCAGGTCACTCGGACGCGGACGTGGTGATGTCGCTGTCGAACCACTTTTGCGAGATCTCCCGCAGGGTGCCGTCCTCCTTCAGCGCGGAGAGCGCGGCGTCGACCCGGTCGCGCATGGCATGCCCGTTCTCGTCGTCTCGGAAGGGCAGGGCGTTCCGGATCTCCGAGAACGGCTCGCCGGCCAGTTGCAGCGGCAGCGGGCTATTCTGGATAACCTGCGCCGAGGAGACCCGGTCCATCACGAAGGCGTCCACGCGCCCGAGCGCGGTGTCCTGCTCGATGTTGGATTCGTAGGTCCGGATGTCGATCTCGTCCGCGAAGGGCAGGTCGCGCAGGAGCTGCTCGAAATTCGAGCCGAGATTCACCGCCACCGTCTTTCCCCGCAGATCCTCGACGCCCTCGATCTCTTCGTTGCCATCCTTCGTGACCACCTGCGCGCCGTCGATGACGTAGGGCTGCGTAAAGGCAAAGGCCGCCTCACGCTCGGGCGTGATGGTGATCTGGTTGGCGATCGTGTCGATGCGACCCGCTTCGAGCGCGCCGACGAGTCCCGAGAAGGACATGGTCTCGAACACGATGTCGAGGCCGGCTTCCTCGCCGACGGCGTTCATCACGTCCACCTCGAAGCCCTGCAATTCGTCCTGACGCACGAAGGTAAAGGGGAAGTATCCGCCCGACATGCCGACGTGCAGGACCTCATCGCCCTGCGCGATGGCCGCGCCTGACAGACCTGCTACCGCAATCGCAGCGGCAGTGATCGTTCTCAACATCACGAAACTCCTTGGTAGCTGGATATTGCACGTGCCGTTCGGCTGCCGCGAGTTCAATGCGCTTTGGCGAAATAGGTTCGATGTTCCGGGCGACGAGGCGATGGCCGAGACGGCGTCCTTCTCGGCGTCCACAGCAAAGATGGTCGTTCTGCGGTGCCCGGCGCTGCTTGGGTCCCGATCGGTCGCCCTCACGTATCGGTTCGTCGGGTGCCAGAAATCGTTTCCGCGCATTGAGCTATCCTGTTTCCCGAGGCTGACTTACGATTGGCGATCCGGGTGGGAGGGGCAGCGAATGGGAACGTGTTGTATCAGGGCTTGGGAAACGTAATTGCCGAGGCCTTCGAACGGGCGGGGATGCAGGCGCTCAAGGCCCGAACCAGCGCCCGTGTCCACGCGGAATCCAGCCGGGACGGTATCTCATCGCATGGCTTGAACCTGGGCGTCGAGGTTCTCATCTGCGGTGGAGGTGTGGGCGTATTCAATCTTTGCTGCTGAATTGTTCATTTTGGGATCGCGTGGGAGTCTCTGCAGGATTGTACGCTAAAAGGACGATCGATCTCGGGTCCGCCTTCGGTGATGGCGGCCAGTTCTCGGTAGACGGTCGATCGGCCCAGTCCGACCTGTCTGGCGACCTTGGTGGGTGACATGCCGCTCCCGACGAGCGTCAGCGCGGCCTGTAGCTTCTCGCGATCGAGGCCGGGCCCACCGGGCTTCTTGCCCTCCGCGCGGGCGGCGGCGATACCGTCGCGAGTTCGCTCGGCGATGAGGTAACGCTCGAACTGGGTGATGGCCCTGAAGACATGGAAGACGAGTTCATCAGCGGCCGACGAGGTGTCGGTCATATCCTCGAGCGAGGCGAGGGCGATGTTGCGCTCTTTAAGCAGCTCGACGATTTCCAGCAGCTCGCGCAGCGAAGTTGGTCGCGTTCACCGATGAGGGATTGAAGAGAGCTGAGAAACTTCTGAAGCAGTTGGTCGGCAAGGTATCCGATCCGGCGCCGTAAGCGGTCCTACGCGAGTCACCTTGGTGTAGGCTTTCGTACTGTCCTACAAACGACCGGTCTCTGGCCGATTGCGGAAGACCGTACCTTTCGAGCGGGTGTCGGCGTCAGTCCGAATCCCGGCGGTATACAGCCCATGTCCGCCGCGACCGCTGCCACTCCCAGGGCGACCTCCGCCCACGTGGATGGCGACACCCGCATGGCGACCCGTTTGACGGCGTGTGCCAGCAGCGTTTCGGGTCTCCGAGGCCGTTCTGGATCAGCCTAGACGCGACCGCGCTAGTGCCAGGCCCAGGTCGCCGGCGATCTTCTGGGCAAATGCCGCAACGAGCGACCGGCATTTGTCCGAAGCGATTCGATCGCGCCCAACAGGGAGCCGGTTCCCGTAGCCGCCGGGAGTGTCAGGAGTTCTGTGTATCCGGCGGCCGGTCCGGTTACGTGGCGGCCGCTCTCAGCCCCTGACGGGGGAGA
>NZ_CANLTQ010000036.1 GCF_947494025.1 uncultured Jannaschia sp. | reverse complement strand
CCTGCGCGCCATCAAGCGCCTCGGCCGGACCATCTGGCGGCGCTGGAGCGGATACCACCGCCGAAGCCGCGCCGAGACCAAGCCTCTCGGGACATTGCTGCGCAATGCCCTGCCGGCCAATGGATGAATTGCATGAAACTGCTCGGCCAGAAGCTCATGTCCCGCGACTTCGATCGACAGACCGCCGAGCTTCAGGTCCGCATCGCTATCCTCAACCGCTACACCGCCCTCGGCATCCCCGTCACGCGACCCCTAGGATGACCCCCACGGGGGAAAGGGGACGCTCGGCCTCCAGGCGTTCCGTGCAACAAGGCCCCGTACGGACATAATAGCCTTGTTCGGTTTGCAGGTTGCTGGTCGTACCAACGAAGCCTTCTCTGGAAGCGGCCATTCGCTGTAACCGCAGTCGAGCGACCGCAAAGGCGGATGGAGCGAGCTTCCGTTGCACACTCCACGCCCAGCTGGCCTTCTTCAGAAAGTGCCTCCTCAAGGTGTACCCTGCGAAACCTCCGAATGCGAAAGGCGGTTCGATTGGCCTAAACAGGTTCACCCGACGGCCCGTTGTCGAGTGGGCCGCCGGATCGGTTTAGCCTCAGGCAGCCATCAGATCGTCCGCCGGCCCGAAATATTCGTAATGAATTCGATCCCGAGCGACGCCGGCGTGCTCCAAGCCGGTCACGAACGTCCTCAGAAAAGCAGTCGGTCCGCAGATGAAATAATCGGCCTCGCCGGTCGGCGTGTTCTCGACCAGCCAGTCGAGCGGTATTCGGCCGACTGCGTCGTAGCCTTGATCCTGCGGTTTGGGATGCTCGTAAAACACGTTCACATTCGCGCCGGTTCGTTCGGCCAGCTTGCGGACGTGGTCGCTCATGGCGTGAGCCGAACCATCGAGCGTGCCGTGGATGTAGTGTATGGTCGCCGCCGTGGGTCGGGTCGCGAGCGACTCGAACATGGCAACCATGGGGGTCAGACCGACGCCGCCGCTTAGCAGGACGACCGGGCGAGACGGTTGGTCGGGGAGGACGAACTCGCCCGCGGGTGGCGCGACTTTCAGGATCGTTCCGGGCACGGCGCTGTCGTGCAGCCATCCCGAGGCGACGCCGCCCGGCTCCCGCTTCACCGAGATCCGATAGCTTTCCCCGTTCGGCGCCGCCGAAATACTGTAGTTGCGTCGTTGGGGAACCTCTCCGGGCCGTTCGATCAGAAAAGTCAGATACTGGCCGGGCCGATGGGGCACGACCGGCTTGTCATCTGCGGGGCGCAGGAGGAACGAGGTGATGACGTCGCTTTCCGTTTTTCGATCCGCGACAACGAAGTCGCGCCATCCTGTCCAACCGCCGGGAGCTGCGGCGGTGCGGTCGTAGAGTGTTTTCTCCCGGGCCATGAGGATATCGGCAAGCGCCCAGTACGCCTCCTCCCAGGCGGTCATGACCTCATCCGTCGCCGCGTCGCCCAACACGTCTCCGATCGCCCCCAAGAGAGCTTCGCCGACGTAGGGGTAATGTTCTGGCAGGATCTGAAGCGCTACATGCTTCTGGGCGATCCGCTCGACTGCCGGGCCAAGCGCGCCCAAGGTCTCGATGTTGCGCGCATAGGCCAGCACCGCGCCAGCCAGCGCCTTTGGTTGCGATCCGGTCTCGCCGTGATGGGATTGATTAAATAGAGCCCGGATTTCATCATCTCGGAAAAGCCGGTCATACATACGCCGCGTGATCTTCAGCCCGTGTGCTTCCAGTGCCGGAACGGTCGCCTTTACTGTTTCGATCGTGTTTGGACTGAGTGTCGTGGCCATTCTGATCTTCCTTTGCTTACTTTTCGGGATCCGGGGCATCGCCTGCTCCGTGATATTGGTATCCGCAACGCGCATATGACGATCGAGCTATCCGAACATCAGGAAGTCCCGGTTTTTCTTATCGAGTAGTCTGGGGCATCGGCGAACGCGGAGCGTCGAACCGCGAGCGACCGAGAATCCGGCCGGTTTCGTCTACAGTCAGACGCAGTGCCCTTCCCCCGTGGAAGAAGGCCAGCCTCCAGCGTCCTTCATCCTCGTCCGCGCCCTTCTCGCACCGCGAGGTGATCGCGCCCGATTGCATGAGGTTCCGGATCCCCGCCGCCTTGATGCCGAAGGCATCCGCCAGGATATCGGCGTCCACGACGAAGCCGTCTTTGCCCGGTTCGATCTGCGTCATGCCAAGTCCTTATGTTCTATGGGGCAAACCAGCTGCGCACTTGCGGTCAGGCTGCCATTGTAGGCGCGGGAGCGCGATGTCGGCCAGAGTCGAGCGGTTGAGATCGCTCAGGAAGGCCCGTTCAGCCGCACGCAAACGGGCCTTCAACCGGCATCGCCCCTTGATTGTGCAATGTGACGTGCCGGAGCCGAAGCACTCCACGATCGCCTGGCCCTCCTCCAGCAAGGCGATCAAGTCGCCCAGTCGCAGCTCGGCCGCGGCCCGTGCCAGCACCGCGCCGCCGCCGCCGCCGCGCCGTGTCTCGACGATGCCGGCACGCGACAGCCTCTGCATGACCTTGCTCAGGTGATTGCGTGACAGGTCGAACTCAACAGCCAGTTCGGTGGTCGAAAACGGCCGTTCGGGCTCGCTTGCCATACGCATCAGCATCCGTAGGCCGTAATCGGTGAAAGAGGTCAGACGCATGTGGGGTCCGGCTCCATGAATAAGTATTTACAATGCGTATTGTCAAGATTATCCCCGAATGCAACCCAAAAGGGAGGCCAACATGACCGACATCGTCGCAGACCGCCCGCGCGTGATCTCGGCCCGACCCCAGATCACGCGGAGGCAGAGCGAACAGACGGGGCTGAACGATGCGGTGCTGACGAAGCTGGTCCACGCCTTCTACGGCAAGGTCAGGTCCGATTACGTTCTCGAGCCGATCTTCGCGGCGCGGATTTCCGATTGGGAACCGCATCTGGCGCGGATGGTCGATTTCTGGTCGTCCGTTGCCCTGATGACCGGACGCTATCACGGGGCTCCGGTCCCGGCCCACACGGGCCTAGCGGTGACAAAGTCCGATTTCGACCGCTGGCTCGCGTTGTTCGCCGAAACCGCGCGCAAGGTCTGCACCCCCGAGGGGGCCGAGCATGTCATCACTCGCGCCGAACGCATCGCCCGATCGCTCCACATGGCGGTAGAAGACACGCAGCGCGTCTGCTCTCATGCCGTTCCCGCGCTGCGCTGGCAACAGGAGAATCCGATGATCGACACGCTCCCGATCCACGACGCCGCCGAACTGACCCGTCACATCGAGACCCGCTATCACGCGCGTCACCGCGAGCAGTTGCCGCCGCTCCTCAAGCTGGCCGAAATGGTCGAGGACCTTCATTGCTGCGACGAAGGGGTGCCGCACGGGCTTTTCGAACTCTTGCGCCGGATGAGCGGCAAGATGGAGATCCACATGAAGAAGGAGGAACTCGTTCTCTTTCCCGCGATCCGACGCGGCGTCAGCGCGGGTCTTGGCGCGCGGGTTGCCGCGATGCGGGCCGATCACGACGAATACGGCCGCGAACTCGTCAAGATCGGGCGGTTGACGCAGGACATGACCGTGCCTGATGAGGCCTGCATCAGCTGGCGGACACTGTATTCAGGTCTGGCCGAATTTACAGACGACCTGACAGAGCACATCCGGCTCGCGAACGATGTGCTGCTCCCTCGGTTCGAGCGGATGGTCGGAGGCAAGGATGGCATCACACCCGTCATTTGACCGCTCCTCTGCGAAGGCGAAATCGCATGACTGAACAAAAGGATAGTGCTCCGTGTGACAGCTACGCATCACCGCCCTGCATGGCGCACGAAGTCGATCCGGCATATTTCGATCCGCCTGCCGTAGAGTCGGACCAGACGTGGGATGTAATCCAATGGCGCAAGTCCGAGCGCGCCCGATTGCGCGCCGCGCGCCAAGCGCTGAGCGTGGATTTGCGCAACGCCGTCGGACAGGAATTGGCGTCGCACCTCCACGGGTTTCTCAACGCTCGTTTTGGCGGCGGGCAAAGCCAGGCTCTGTCAGCCTATTGGCCGATCAAGGGCGAGCCGGACTTGCGCCCGCTCATGACGGAGCTGCATGCCGCGGGTGTCACCATTGCCTTGCCTCTGGTCGAGACCAAGGCTGCGCCTCTGGTATTCCGACGCTGGACACCCGAGATGAAGATGATCCGCGGCCACTGGAACATTCCGGTGCCACCGCCCGACACCCCCATAGTCGCGCCAGAGATCGTGCTCGTCCCGTTGGTCGGCTGGGATGAGGCGGGCTACCGGCTCGGCTATGGTGGAGGGTATTTCGACCGGACGCTGGCCGCGCTTGGACGACGGCCTTTCGCGATCGGCGTCGGCCTTCAGGCAGCGCGTCTCGCCACGATCCATCCGCAACCGCACGACATCCCGCTCGATGCGATTATCACCGAGGCCGGCGTTCAGGTCGAGAAAAGCAGGGTCCTTTGAGCAGCACCGCCGAACAGATGCGCGCCTGGCGCGGGCCGGCGCTTCTAACCTACGGCTTTCGCCCGTTCTTCTTCGGCGCAGGTATCTGGGCCGTGATTGCGATGGTGATCTGGGTGCCGATGCTGAGCGGTCTCGCCGTTCTGCCCACTGCCTTCGATCCTGTATCCTGGCACGCGCACGAGTTCTTGTTCGGCTACCTGGGCGCGGTCGTCGCGGGCTTTCTGCTGACGGCGGTGCCGAACTGGACCGGGAGGTTGCCGATCGTGGGCTGGCCGCTCGGCGGGTTGTTCGCGCTCTGGATCATCGGCCGGATCGCTGTGGCCTTGTCGGCAGGTCTGCCTGCCATCGCTGTGGCTATGGCCGACCTGGCCTTTCCCGTCGTTTTGGCGGCGGCAGTCGCGCGCGAGATCGTCGTAGGCCGCAATGGGCGCAACCTGATCGTGCTAACGATGCTCGGCATGCTGATCCTCGGCAACGCTGTGTTCCACTGGGAAGGCGCCCGCGGAGACTTTGCGGCGCAAGGCACGGGGCTGCGCCTCGGCCTCGCGGCGGGCATCATGATGATCGCGGTAATCGGCGGCCGCGTCGTCCCTTCGTTCACGCGCAATTGGCTGGTCAAGCGGCAAAGCCCGGTCCTGCCGACGCCGCCGATGCAGCGTTTTGACAAGCTGGCGCTGCTCCTCCTTGCTCTGGCGTTGTTGCTTTGGGTAATGGCTCCCGTCGCCGTCGTGACCGGGCTGGGGATGTTGCTGACCGGCGCCGTACATCTCTGGCGATTGGCGCGCTGGACAGGTTACCGGACCAGGGCCGAGCCGCTAGTGCTGGTCCTGCATGGCGGCTACGCGTTCGTACCGCTCGGCGCTTTGGCGATTGGCACCGCAATCCTTTGGCCGGGCATGCTCGGGCTGGCAACCGCGCAGCATGTCTGGATGGCAGGGGCCCTCGGCTTGATGACGCTCGCGGTGATGACGCGCGCGACACTCGGTCATACGGGACAGGCGCTCAGCGCCGGAACCGGTACCGTCCTGATTTATGCAATGCTGATCGTCGCGGTTCTGGCGCGAGTGCTGGCCGGGCCAATGCCGGCGCTCGCCCCGGCGCTTCACGCCGTTTCTGGTGTTGCCTGGATTGCCGCCTTCGGCGGCTTCTCGGCGCTTTACGGGCCTCTCCTGCTCCGCATCCGGCCGGCGCGGTAGGCGAATGGGCTGGACGGGGTTCATTGCGGCCTTTGTCGGGTTCTTCGTGCTGCATTCGGTGCCGGTACGTCCACCGGTGCGGCCGTGGCTCGTGGCGCGGCTGGGCCATGCGGGTTTCGGCATCGTGTATTCCATCCTGTCGATCGCCGCGCTCGCCGTGCTCTTCGTTGCGGCCGATAAAGCGCCCTACGTGCCGCTCTGGCCCGAGCCGCCAGGCGTGCATTGGCTGGTACTGGCCGCGATGTCGGGGGCAAGCCTTGTCTTGGCCTTCGGCCTCTTCCAGCCCAATCCGCTCTCCTTCGGCGGCACGCGGGACAGTGCGTTCGATCCAAGAAGGCAAGGCCTTCTTCGGTGGGTGCACCATCCGATCCTCGCCGCCTTCTTCCTCTGGTCGGCTGCGCATCTCGTCGCGAACGGCGATCTCGCCCATGCGGTGATGTTCGGCAGCTTCGCGGGATTCGCGCTCTTCGGCATGTGGATCATCGACCGCCGCCGCTGCCGCGAGATGGGCGAGGACGCTTGGCGGCGAACGACTATGCGGATGCACGCGGCGCCGATCCACTTGCCTCGCGCGTCGGTTCTCCGCTTCGGCGGGGCAATCGCAGCGGTCGTCGCGCTGGTCCTGTTGCATCCGTGGTTGGCAGGCGTCGGCGTACTTTGGCGCTTTCTACCGTGACGCAGGCATGCGCCGAACCGGCCCCCTTCGCTCTGTCAAGCGAGCGTCAAAGAGGCAGGAACCGGAGAAGGTCTCCCTCCAAAATCTGCTTCGCGTCAGCGGGCAGGATCACCAGCCCATCAGCCGCCGCAAGGGCGGCAAGGCTGTGGGTGAAACGCTCGGTTATGGGCTCGACGATCTGCGCGCCTGTCTCGTCCGTCCCGACCCGCCGCGCGGGGCGGAACTCGCAGCGGCCCGGCCGGCGTTCGAACGTGAAACCAGCGCGGACGAAGATGTCCCGGCGGCAAGGCGGCCGGCCCGCGAGCGCCGCGACACATGGCGCACCAAATAGCGTCCATCCGACGAAGGCCGAAAGCGGAGTGCCCGGCAAGCCGATGTGGACGGAACGCCCGATCCGTCCGATCAGGATGGGTTTGCCGGGCTTCATTGCCACCTGCTTCACGACGACTTCGCCACCTGTCCGCGCCAGGGCGCGGCCCATGTGGTCGGCGTCGCCAACGGAAACACCACCGCTGGTGACGACGAGGTCGGCCCAACTCGCGGCTTCGGACAGCGCCTTCGTGAGCGTGATCGGGTCGTCGTGTACGCGCCCGAAGTCGCGCCGCTCGATCCACGGCTGGACGACCGCGGCAGCCAGCATGGGACCGTTCGCATCCCAGATGTGACCCGGGCCGAGCGCATCGCCAGCCGGGAGGAGTTCGTCGCCGGTAACCAGGGTCGCGATCCGCACGCGGCGGCGGACGTGCGGACGCGCGATGCCTGCCGCCGCAAGGGCCGCCGTCTCGCGCACTCCGATGAGGGCACCCGCCGACAGGATGGGCGCGCCGGCGGCCAGATCCTCACCCGCGCGACGGATATTGTCGCCCGCGGGCGGGATGGTGTCGAGCCGGATCACGCCGCCGTCGCGCCGCACGCGCTCCTGCATGACGACGGCGTCGAAACCTGCGGGGACCGGCGCACCCGTCAGGATGCGGATCGCCCCCGAGAAGGCCTCAGGCGCCAGCCCGCCCGCTGCGACCCGACCAACCACCGGAAGTTGCCACGGCCCCGCTCCGATGAGCTCCACTCGCCGGACGGCGTAGCCGTCCATCGCGGCCGAGTCGAAGGAAGGCAGCGGGCCGAGTGCCCGAGCCCCCTCAGCAAGCACGCGGCCTGACGCCTCTGCGAGCGGCACGAGTTCCGTCTCAGAAATCGGCCGGGCGAGCGCGACGGCACGCGCGAGCGCCTTCTCGACGGAGATCAGATGATCGCGCGGGGGCTCGGTCGCCGGCCCCTGATCCCGATATTCGACGAGTGCATCACCCGCTTCGACCGACCGAAGGGGAGTCAAAGCAGGAGCCACAGGGCAATCAGGACGCCGACGATCACCACGACCGCCCAGACGATCGGCCAGGCGCGACCTTCCTCGTGCTGAACCGAGGCGCTTTCCGACGGCGGCCGGGTCGGGGTCTCGGTGTCCCGAGAGGTGTTCTCGACGGATTTCAGCTTCGGGTTCAGTCCGCGACGGCCCGCGTCCTTGCCAGCAGGATCGTTCATAGCGTGACCTCCTCGTTCGCGCCTGCATTCTCCTTGCGGCTGATGTCCAGGCGCCACCGCATCATCGTGAGAAGCAGTGCGCGGCCGGGGTCGTCCGCGTCCCGCATCCGCGACACCAGCATCGCCCAATCCTCCTCGCCAGCCCGGTTCGAGAAATCGGCGACGGCGCCGCGGGCGAAGGTAGCGGTGTCTTCCTGTCGCCGCATCGCTTCGGCGTGCAGCGCCGTCCAGAGGTCCGGGTCCGCCGGTTTCAGCCATGTTTCGATATCCGCGCCGGATCGCCGGGCGGCGGAAAGGACGTCGCCCAGCATCATGCTCCTGCCTCCGGTTCGATGAGGATACCTTCAATATTCGCCCGGTCAGCGAGGTCCGCGACATAGCGGGCGGCGCCCATGGTCCAGGCGCGCGCAGCCATCATGTCGCCGATCTTGTCGTGCACCGCTTCGAAGGGCAGGACGTGGCCTTCTATGCACCGCGCCAGCCGGATCACGTGCCAGCCGAAGCTGGAGCGAATGGGCCGACGACAGGTTTCGCCGGGCGACAGCGCCTCGATGGCCTGCTGCACTTCCGCCACAAGCTCGCCGCGCCGCACCTGGCCGAGCGAGCCGTCCTGCTGCGCCGAAGGGCAGGTGGAAAGCTCCCGAGCCGCGGTCGCGAAGGCGGTCGGATCGTCACCAACCTCACCGGCGATCCGGCGCGCCTCGATCCCGGCGACGGACCACGCGCCGGGGCTGTCGCCATCCGGCTCGATAAGGATGTGGGACGCCTCGAACAGATCGGGCGTGCGGAAGCGCTGGCGATCGGCGTCGTAGTATCGGCGGCACTCTTCCTCACCCGCTTCTTCAGGCACGACCGCCGCATCCAGTAGCTCCGAGATCAGCGCATCCTCGTCGGTCTCGCTGCGCTCTTCGTCGCCCGCCGGAGAGAGATCCAGGCGGTGCGCCTCCTGCAACAGCAGTTCCCGCACGGCGAGGGCACGGGCGGCCTCGCGCCAGGCGGCGTCCGCATCGGGGGCGGGATGGTGCTGGATTTCCCGCGCGATCGCTTCGGGATCGATCTCGATCCCGTTCACGCGCACCTCCGAGAAGGTCGGCGGCGGCGGCATGGCGCGCGCGGGCGCGGTGCCGCCGCATCCGCCAGACTGGCAGGCCCCCATCATCTGGGGCTCGGGGCGGGGTTCGGGCTTCAATCTTGGAACCTCATGCCTGCTCATGCGCCGGACCCTCCGCTTTCAGATGTCTGTCGTGCCATCGTCTGCCCACCTGCCGGAAGTGAAGTTCCCGCCGGAATGTTGCGACTCTTGCCAAGTGGATGCCGGCTTCGCACGATCTGATAGCCGGGTCGGAGGAGGAACCAGATCGGTACGCTCCAGATATGCACGAGGCGGGTGAACGGCGTGATGAGGAACAGGATCAGGCCGAGTATGATGTGGAGCTTGTAGATCCAGAACGTGTCTTGAAGTTGCGCGGGGGCAGCCGCGTCGAAGACCACGATTGCATTGGCCCAGCCCATCAGTCGCACCATCTCCTCGCCGTCCAGATGTTGCGCCGTCCACCAGATCGACAGGACGCCAAGCACGAGTTGCAGCCACAAGAGCACCAGCACCGCGATGTCGCCGATCGATGAACTGCGCCGGATGCGCGGGTCGAAGAGCCGACGGTGCAGCAGCAGCGACGACCCGACCAGAGCCATCAACCCGGCGATGCCGCCCACGACCATGGCGGTGATCTGCTTGAAGCTGTGCGTCACACCCACAGCGTCGAATACGCCGATCGGCGTCAGCAGGCCGATGAAATGGCCCACGAAGAGGATCAGAACGCCCATGTGAAACAGGTTCGAGCCGATCATCATTTGCCGCCGACGCAGGAACTGGCTGGACTGCGACCGCCACGAGTACTGATCGGCGTCGAACCTGAAGATCGAGCCGACGATCAACACCGTGATGGCGAAATAGGGAAACCAGCCGAAGGCCAGTTGGTTCAGGAACTCGCTCATCGTCTCCTCCTCAGCCTTTGGTGCCGCGTGCGGCCGTCATTGCCTTGCCCTTGGCGCGCAAGCGGGCGACGATGCCTGTCGGCCCGCCCATGTCGTGGGCTCCGGTAAAGGTCACTTCCTTCTCTTCCCACTCATCGTCGATCCGCGCTGGATCGTCCGAGGGCGCATTCTTCTGCAACTCGTCAACCGCCTTGTGATCCGGGTGCGCGTTCGACAGCGCAAGGATTGCTGCGAAGACGGCGGCATAGTCGGAGCCGCGTTCGCGCAGGCGCTGTTCCAGCGCAGCCAGCACATGGGCGGGCTGCGCCAGGGTCTCGCGAGCTTCGGCCGGAGGCAGGCAAGAAGCGTATTCGAGGAAGACGGGGATGTAATCCGGCAATTCCTGGGACTCGAGCAACAGGCCCGCCTGCATGTATTGCTCTGCCAGGTCGAGCATGGCCTGCCCCCGCTCGCGATTGTCGCCGTGGACGTGCTCGAACAGGTGCAACGACAGGGCGCGGGAGCGGTCGAATAGGTCCGTATAAGCCGTTTGCGCGTCGATCAGGTCGTCGCGTTCCAGCCGGTCGAGAAGCGCGTCGAGCCCGTTGTGGACAGGTCGCCCGAATGCCTTCTCCTTTTCCAGTGTGGCCCGCAACTCGGACACGTGCGACTTCAACTCAGCGGACGGATAGCCCGTGAGAGCGGCGAGGGTGCGTAGCGTCAGTCTCATGTCGGAACGTCCATGTAGGGTTTCTTCGGCGTGCGCTTGGTACCGCCGAAGAGGTTGGTCTTGCTGGCCCCGCCCGAACCTTCGTGGAATCCGAAGCCAGCCGAGCCGCGCAACTCATAGGCGTCCTCCTCGATCTCCCGATGGGTGGTGGGGATGACATAGCGGTCCTCGTAAGCCGCCAGCGCCATCGTCTTGTACATGTCCTCGATCATCGGCTGGGTCAGCCCGACGCGCTCCGGGATCGACTGATCGATGCGGCCCTCGACGCTCTTGGCACGCATGTAGGCCCGCATCGCCAGCATCCGCTCCAGCGCCGAGGCCACCGGTGCCTCGTCGCCCGCGGTCAACAGATTGGCGAGATATCGCAGTGGGATGCGCAGGGACCGGACATCCGGCATCCCGTCCTTGGCGCTGATCTTGCCGGCCTCGTGCGCCGACTGGATGGGCGACAGCGGTGGGACATACCACACCATCGGCAGGGTCCGGTATTCGGGATGCAGGGGGAAGGCGATTTTCCAGTCCATCGCCATCTTCCAGATGGGCGAGCGTACCGCCGCCTCGATCCACTGGTCGGGGATTCCCTGCGCACGGGCCTCGGCCTGAACTTCCGGATCGTGGGGGTCGAGGAACACGCCAAGCTGCGCGGGATAGAGATCCTTGGGATCCTCCACCGACGCCGCCGCCTCGATCTTGTCGGCGTCATAGAGCACCACGCCCAGATAGCGGATGCGCCCCACGCAGGTTTCCGAGCAGACTGTCGGCTGACCGGTCTCGATCCGCGGATAGCAGAAGATGCACTTCTCGGATTTGCCCGTCGACCAGTTGTAGTAGATCTTCTTGTAGGGGCAGCCCGAAACGCACATCCGCCAGCCGCGGCATTTCTCCTGGTCGATCAGGACGATGCCGTCCTCCTCGCGCTTGTAGATCGCGCCCGAGGGGCAGGAGGCGAGGCAGGACGGGTTCAGGCAATGCTCGCAGAGCCTCGGCAGATACATCATGAAGGTCTCTTCGAACTGACCGTAGATCTCTTTCTCGACCCCTTCGAAATTATAGTCGCGGCCGCGGCTGGAGAACTCGCCGCCCAGCATGTCCTCCCAATTGCCCGACCATTCGATCTTGTTGATGACCTCGCCCGTCAGGAGCGAGCGTGGCTTGGCCGAGGGCTGGGCCTGAAGCTCGGGCGCCTTCTGAAGCCATTCGTATTCGAACGTGTAGGGCTCGTAGAAATCGTCGATCTCGGGCAGGTGCGGGTTGGCGAAGATCTTGGCCAGGATTCGCCATTTTGAGCCCTGACGCGGTATGATCCGGCCGTTCTTCTTGCGAACCCAGCCACCTTGCCAGCGGTCCTGGTTCTCCCAGTCCTTGGGATATCCGATGCCGGGTTTGGTCTCGACGTTGTTGAACCAGACGTATTCGACGCCCTCGCGGTTCGTCCATACGTTCTTACAGGTGATCGAACAGGTGTGGCAGCCGATGCATTTGTCGAGGTTCAGCACCATGGAGATTTGAGCGCGTATCTTCATTATTCCGCCGCCTCCCTGCGGGTCGTGCCGAAAGATGCATCCGTTGCGTCGGAATCCTCGGCCGCCTTGTCGAACCAGTTCACCTTGCTCATCTTGCGCAGGATCACGATCTCGTCGCGGTTTGCGCCAACGGTGCCGTAGTAATTGAAACCGTAGGCGAGCTGGACGTAGCCGCCGATCATGTGGGTCGGCTTCATGTTGATCCGCGTCACCGAATTGTGGATCCCGCCGCGCTGCCCGGTCATCTCCGAGCCGACCGTATTCACCAGCTTCTCTTGAGCGTGATACATGATGCAGGATCCCGGCATGATCCGCTGGCTGACGATCGCCCGCGCGGTCAGCGCGCCGTTGACGTTGAACGCCTCGATCCAGTCGTTGTCGACGATCCCGGCCTCGCGGGCATCGTCCTCGCTGATCCAGACGGCCGGGCCGCCGCGATTGAGGCTCAGCATGATGAGGTTCTCGGCATAGGTCGAATGGATTCCCCATTTCTGGTGGGGTGTGAGAAAGTTGAGCTGAATTTCTTTGTTGCCGTTCGGAAGCTTTCCGAGTGCCGCGGCCACGCTGCGTGTGTCGATAGGCGGCTTCCACGTCACGAAGGCCTCGCCGAACGCGCGCATCCAGTGATGATCCTGATAGAGCTGCTGCCGCCCGGTCAGTGTCCGCCAGGGGATCAGTTCATGCACGTTCGTCCAGCCGGCGTTGTAGCAGACCTTCTCGCTTTCGATCCCGGACCAGGTCGGGCTCGAGATGATCTTCCTGGGCTGGCTCACCACGTCGCGAAAGCGGATCTTCTCTTCTTCCTTGCCCTCGGCAAGATGGGCGTGCTCACGGCCGGTGGTCTTGGATAGCGCTTGCCACGCTTTGACGGCGACCTCGCCATTCGTCTCCGGGGCCAGCATCAGGATCGTCTCGCAGGCGTCGATGTCGGCGTCGATCTTCGGACGGCCCTTCGTCGGCCCGTCGAGGACCGTGCCGTTCAGCTTGCCCAAGAGCTCGACCTCGTGTCCGGTCTCCCAGTTCAGGCCCTTCGATCCGTTGCCCAGCTTTTCGAGGGCGGGACCCAGAGATGTGAAGCGAGCAAAGACCTCTGGGTAGTTGCGTTCGACCAGCGCCACGGACGGCATCGTCTTGCCCGGAATCGGTTCGCATTCGCCGCGGCCCCAGTCCTTGGGTGCATAAGGCTGCGCGAGCTCGCCCGGGCTGTCGTGCTGGATCGGGGTCAGCACCACGTCGTGCTCTACGCCCAGCACCTCGGGCGCAACCTCGGAGAAGGCCTTGGCGATGCCCCGGAAGATGTTCCAGTCGCTGCGCGCCTCCCACGATGGGTCAACCGCCGCCGTAAGCGGGTGGATGAAGGGATGCATGTCGGTCGTGTTTAGATCGTGTTTTTCGTACCAGGTGGCCGTGGGCAGCACGATGTCGGAATAAAGGCTGGTGGTGGACATGCGGAAGTCGATGTTCACCATGAGGTCCAGCTTGCCGACCGGCGCTTCCTCGTGCCAGGCCACCTCGTCGGGACGGACCAGCCCCTCGGCATCGTCGGCGCCGATGACGCCGTGAAGCGAGCCGACGAAATGCTTCAGGAAGTACTCGTGCCCCTTGCCGCTGGCGCCCAGCACGTTCGAGCGCCAGAAGAACATGTTGCGCGGCCAGTTGCGCGGATCGTCGGGATCGGCGTTGGCGAATTGCAGGTCGCCGGACTTCAGTTTCGATGCGACGGCCTCGCCGGGATTGCCGCCGTCCCTGGCCAGCGCGGCGCCCACCTCCAGCGGATTCTGTTGGAGCTGCGGGGCGGAGGGCAGCCAGCCCATCCGTTCGGCCCGCACGTTGTAGTCGATCATCGCGCCGGACCAGTCGCCCTCGGGCGCCGTGGGCGACAGCAGTTCGGAGACCTGCATCGACTCGTAGCGCCACTGATCGGTATGGGCATAGAAGAAGCTGGTGCCGTTCATCTGGCGTGGAGGGCGCGTCCAGTCGAGGGCGAAGGCCAGCGGCAGCCAGCCCGTCTGCGGGCGCAGCTTCTCCTGTCCGACATAATGCGCCCAGCCGCCCCCGGACTGGCCGATGCAGCCGCACATCACCAGAAGCTGGATGATGCCGCGGTAGCTCATGTCCATATGATACCAGTGGTTCAGCCCCGCCCCGAGTATCACCATCGACCGGCCCTTCGTCGTCTCGGCATTCTGGGCAAATTCACGGGCGATCTGGATGATTGCGTCGCGCTTCACGCCCGTGACCTTCTCGGCCCAGGCAGGGGTGAAGGGCACGTCCGCGTCGTAATCCTTTGCCACGTTCTCGCCGCCGAAGCCGCGGTCGAGCCCGTAATTGGCGCAATAGAGATCGAAGACCGTAGCCACCTTGACGGCGCCGCCACCGGCCGTCGCGATCTCGCGCACGGGGATGTTGCGCATCAAGATGCGCTCGTGATCGGTGGCGGTCCAGTCATGCGCGGCGGTGCCGCCGAAATACGGAAAGGCGACCGGTTCGATCCCGTCGTGATGGTCGGCCAGCGTCGTGCGCAGACGGATGTCGCGGCCCTTGCCGTCTTTCTCCTCCAGGTTCCATTTGCCGGCTTCGCCCCAGCGATGGCCCGACGACCCGAGCGGTGCGACCAGGTCGCCCGTGGTTTCGTCGATGCCGATGGCCTTCCAGTCGGGATTGTTCGTCTCGCCCAGATTGTCTGGCAGGTCGGCCGCGCGCAGCATCCGGTCGGGAACGAGCAGGCCGTCGCGCTCGCTCAACGTGACCAGAAGCGGAAAATCCGAATACTTGCGCGTGTAGTCGCTGAAATACTCCGATTGCCGGTCGAGGTAGAATTCCCGCAACGCGACATGGCCGAAGGCTAGGGCCAGCGCGGCGTCGGTGCCTTGTTTGGGATGGAGCCAGATATCGGAGAACTTGGCCGCCTCGTTGTAGTCGGGCGCGATCACCGCCGACTTGGCACCGCGATAGCGCACCTCGGAATAGAAATGCGCGTCCGGCGCCCGTGTCATCGGCACGTTCGAGCCCCAGACCAGCAGGAAGCCCGCGTTGTACCAATCGGCGCTTTCCGGCACGTCGGTCTGTTCGCCCCATGTCTGCGGCGACGACGGAGGCAAATCGCAATACCAGTCGTAGAACGACAGGCAAACGGACCCCAGCAGCGACAGATAACGGCTGCCCGCCGCGTACGAGATCATTGACATTGCGGGGATGGGCGAGAACCCGGCGATCCGGTCGGGCCCGTATTCGCGCACCGTGTAAGCGTTGGCCGCCGCGATCAGCTCATTGATCTCGTCCCAGCCAACGCGCACGAAGCCGCCGCGGCCGCGTTTCGACACCCAGTCGTGGCGCTTCTGCGGATCCTCCGCGATCGACCGCCAAGCCGCGACCGGGCTCATCGACGCGCGCGCCTCACGCCAATGGCGGATCAGGCGGGCGCGAACGAGAGGGTATTTCACTCGCGTACCGGAATAAAGATACCAGGAGTAGCTGGCGCCTCGAGGACAGCCACGTGGTTCGTGGTTCGGCAGGTCGGGCCGCGTGCGCGGATAATCGGTCTGCTGGGTCTCCCACGTCACGATGCCGCCCTTGACGTAGATCTTCCACGAACACGACCCGGTGCAGTTCACGCCATGGGTCGAGCGGACGATCTTGTCGGCGGCCCAACGCATGCGATAGGCGTCTTCCCATGCCCGGCTTTCATTGGTCGTGATGCCGTGCCCTTCGGAGTATTTTTCGCGCTTGGCGCGGAAGAACGTCAACCGGTCAACGAAGTGGCTCATACTGGTCTCCTGATTTTGTCCCGCGCCGTCGCGGATCGGTTCGAAGTCCGGGACGATGCCGGGACCGGCGCGATCGTGCATTCCAGATTGCGCAGAAGTCCGTCCTCGATCCCGTATATGAGACCGTGGAGGCGCACTGGTGACTCACGCGCCCAGGCCCTGCGCAGAATCGGCGTCTCCGCCACCCGTGCGACGCCATCCAGAACGTTGAGCTCAGCCAACCGCCGCAGCCGGTCGGCGCCCGCGCCCAAGTCCTCTTCGTAGTTTCGAGCCAGGCGCCGGATTGGTTCTAGCCAGTGATCGGCGAGGCCGTGCGGCAGGTGATCCTCGCACGCAGCGCGTACCCCGCCGCATCCGTAATGGCCGCAAAGGATGACTTCGCGGATCTGGAGCGCTTCGACCGCGAATTCCAGCGCGCTCAGCAGGTTCATGTCCGACGAATGGACGACGTTCGCGACGTTGCGGTGCACGAACACTTCGCCCGGATCGAGACCCGCGACGACATTCGCAGGCACCCGGCTGTCCGAGCATCCGATCCAGAAGAACTCGGGCGTCTGACGCGTCGCGAGCCGCGCGAAATACCCCGGCTGCTCGCGCGTCTTGCGCGCGGACCAGTCGGCGTTGCGTCTCATGAGATCGGCCAGCATTGGGCGGCGTCCTCTTCGGTTTCGGGTTCGCGGCGCACGCGCGGTCGCGCATCGCAATGGGGCGCTCATGCGGGCTGGGCGCGCGTCGTCTCGCGCTCCCCGCCGCGTTCGATGTCGTGCAGAAGCCCACCCGGCCGAGTATAGTAGAGCCAGGTGATGGCGACGCAGATCACGTAAAAGACCAGGAACCCCCACAGGGCCGCGACCGGACTTCCAGTCATATCGAGCGATGTTCCGTAAGCCTTGGGGATGAAAAAAGCGCCGTAGGCGGCGATGGCGCTTGTGAAGGCAACGATCGCCGCGCTCTCGCGGTCGGACTGGCGCCGCCGCTCCTCGGCGTCGAGGCTAGGCATCAGGCGTGGCACCTCGCGGCTCATGATGATGGGGATCATCTGGAAGGTGGACGCGTTGCCGACACCGGTCAGGAAGAAAAGCGCCATGAAGCAGGCGAAGAAGCCGATGAAGCTACCTCCTGTACCTGCGACAGGCAGGAACGTGATCACTCCGAAGACGGCAACGATCATCCCGATGAACGTCCAGAACGTGACCCGCCCACCGCCGAACCGGTCGCTGATCCATCCCGTCCCGGCACGGCTGAGTGCGCCGACGAGCGGCCCGAGGAACACGTATTGCAGCGCGTTCACCTCGGGGAACATGATCCTCGTGAGGAGCGGGAAGCCGGCCGAATAGCCGATGAAGCTGCCGAAGGTGCCGGTGTAGAGAATACACATCAGCCAGTTGTGCTTGCGGGTGAAGATCACCGCCTGTTCGCGGAAGCTGGCGCGGGCGTCGGCGATGTCGTTCATGCCGATCCAGGCGGCGGTGGTGGCCACCAAGATGAACGGCACCCAGACGAAGCCGGCGTTCTGCATCCAGAGCTGCCCGCCGTCGCTCATGTCCTGAGGCTGGCCGCTCAGCGCGCCGAAAACACCCGCCGTGATGACGATCGGCACAAGGAACTGCATCACCGACACGCCAAGATTGCCGAGCCCGGCATTCATTGCCAGCGCGTTGCCCTTCTCAGCCTTGGGGAAGAAGAAGGCGATGTTGGCCATCGACGAGGCGAAGTTGCCGCCGCCGAGCCCGCAAAGCAAGGCCAGTACCAGGAAGATGAGATACGGCGTCTCGGAGTTCTGCACAGCATAGCCGATCCCCAGAGCCGGCAAGAGCAGCGAGCCGGTCGAAAGCGTCGTCCAGAGCCTTCCGCCGAAGATCGGCACCATGAAGCTGTAGAAGATGCGCAGGGTTGCCCCGGACAGACCCGGCAAAGCGGCCAGCCAGAAGAGTTGTGACGACGTGAAATCAAACCCGATCGCCGGCAATCGCGCGACCACCACCGACCACACCATCCAGACGGCGAACGCGAGCAGCAGGGCCGGGATCGAGATCCACAGATTGCGCTGCGCGATGCGACGGCCCTTCTCGCGCCAGAAGACGGGATCGTCGGGGCGCCAATCCTCGATGCCCCGCGACGTCGCAGTCTGACCGGGGCGATGGATGGTCTGCATCTCGGGCAGTTCCGGCAGGTCAGACAGCGCCTCGCCCTGAGCCTCGCGCTCCATGATCCGGATCGATACGTGCATCCACACGAAGGCAATGCAGACGAGGAAAAACAACAGTAGGAAGCAACTCGTGTAGATGCCGGTCAGATCGAGAAGAGCCCCAAAAGCGATTGGCAGGATGAATCCTCCCAAACCGCCGATCATCCCGACCAAGCCACCGACCGCGCCCACATGGTTCGGGTAATAGACGGGGATGTGCTTGAATACCGCGGCCTTACCGAGGCTCATGAAGAAGCCGAGCGCAAAGATGGTGGCGACGAACGGCCAGAAACCCATTTCGGTCGAGAAGGTGATCGGGCCGTCCTTGCCTTGGATCACGTAATCCGTCGGCGGATAGGACAGCATGAAGAGGAAAACGAGCGAGAAACCGAACGTCCAGTACATTACAGCCCGCGCGCCAAACCGGTCGGATAGATGCCCGCCATAGGCGCGGAACAGCGAGGCCGAGAGCGAGAAGCTGGCCGCCGCCATGCCGGCGGTCCGCACATCGGTGCCGTAAACGTCGATCATGTAATGCGGAAGCCACAGCGCCAGGGCCACGAACGCGCCGAAGACGAAGAAGTAATAGAGCGAAAAGCGCCAGACCTGAAGGTTCCGCAAAGGGGTGAACTGGCTGGCGAAGCCGGGGCTCTTATCGCCCGACTTCCGGCGTGCGACCAGTTGCGGGTCGTCCTTGGCGAAAACGAAGAACGCAACCGCCATAAGCGCGAGCGCGGCTGCCCAGACATGGGCAACGCCTTCCCAGCCGTAGGCGACCATGACGAAGGGCGCCACGAACTTCGTCACCGCCGCACCGACGTTTCCAGCGCCGAAGATGCCGAGCGCCGTCCCCTGATGTCCGGCATCGTACCAGCGCGAGACATAGGCAACGCCGATGATGAACGATCCGCCGGCGAGCCCGATGCCGAGCGCTGCGATCAGGTAGACAAGATAACTGCTCGCGAAGGTAAGAGCCCAGGTGGCCGCCGCGGTCAGCAGCATCTGCGCCGGAAACACGATCCGACCGCCGTATTTCTCGGTCCAGACGCCGAGGAACAGCCGCGTGACGGAACCGGTCAGGATCGGCGTCGCCACCAGAAGCCCGAACTGGAACTCGGACAAGCCGAGCTCCTCCTTGATCGCCACTCCGATAATCGAGAAGATCGTCCAGACCGCGAAACAGGCGGTGAAAGCGACGGTGCTGAGTCCCAGGGCCCGCGTCTGTTCGCCCGTGCCGCTTCCGGTTTCCTGCATAGCTTGCCCCTCCAATGACCTTCGATCGTTGGAATCATTCCTTCAAGGCAGAGCGTAGGACGCCACCACGTCGCGTCGGTTTGACAAATGTCAATGTTTTCAAAATTGAACCGAAATATACTGGTTCGCGTCGACGAATGCCGCTTGGGCAAAGGGCCGGAGCATTGGAGATGAGCACGCCGCATCATAGGGCAGACCAAAGCGAAACGGTGCCAGCGAGCTTCGACGAATGTCTTACCCGTCAGTTTGCACTTTGCGCCGCGCTCGAGACCCTAGCTGATACTCTTCCCTTGAACGTCGACACCCTGGCCGCGACCCGCCTTGCCGAGGCGCTGCATCCGACGTTGTCGTGCTGCCAGATTTTCGAGGAGACCTACGTCTTCCCGATCATTGCGCAGTCCGGGCCGCAGGTCGAACTGATCGTGGAGCGCCTTCGGCACGAGCACATCGAGGATATCTATCACGCCCGCGACGTGTGCGACTCCGTGAAAGCATTCGCAGGACGTCGACATCGGGTGACCGCCAACGAGGAAGGCTATATGCTGCGATGCCTCTTCACCTCGCTCAGGCGGCACCTCGCTTTCGATCGCGACTATGTCATGCCGCTCTACCTCCAGGTGCGAGGATGCTGACGGATCAGATACCCGCTTCGGTCGTGAGTGCAGGATAGTTAAGAACGGTCACGTGTCGGTTCTTCTCGATCGAGATGATCTCGGCGTTGCGTAGACGTGTCAGCTGGCGGCTTACCGTCTCGATGGTCAAGCCGAGAAAATCGGCGATGTCTGCCCGCGTCCATGGCAGGTCGATGACATCGGAGAAGCCATCCACTGTCGGATCGATATGCGTACCCAGCAGCAACAGAAAGGAAGCCAGCTTCTGTGACGCCGATTTCTGACCGAGGATCACCATCCACTCACGGGCATCGTCGAGCTCGCGCAGGGATTGCGCGTACAGGCGATGTTCCAGCGGGTGGGATTGCCGCGCCATGTCTTCCAATTCGGCGCGCGGAAAAACGCAGAGACGAACGGTGCTGGCCGCCACAGCGCCGACGCTGCTGCTGCCTGCAAAAGGACGACCCAGGAAGTCCGGCGCGAACTGAAGCCCGACGATTTGCTGCCGGCCGTCCGGTAAGAGCTTGGTCAGCTTGACCACGCCGCTCAGGATATTGGCATAGGTATCGACGGGAAGGCCGGCCGATACCAGTTCAGTCCCCGCCGGGACTTCACGTCGCCTCGCGTGTCGACCCAATCGCAGAAGTTCGGCCGGTTCGAGAGCGCTGCAAATCCCCCCGTGACGGGCTTCGCATTCCCTGCAAACGACCGGGATGGCGGAACTATGGATATCCTGTCGGATCGTGCCCACCTCCTGTTGCTCGAACGGTGGTTGGAGAAGACCGCGGCCGGGTGGGCGACCTGAGTGATCACGATGGCGATCAGCATCGAGTAGTTCAATAGTATGTGAACCCCATGAGTATCCAATCATTCAATTTTTGGATTGGACGAACGCGCCAGTCGCCAGCTGGTCGTTGACCCCAAGCGGCGGGTTCTGTGCCGTGTCAGGTGTAGAACGCAGAAGACTCCAGTCGTTCACGCACGCCGAAAAAAGGGCGATGGGCGGTGAACCGCCCCGAGTTTCCCGGAGGCTCCTGAATGTGAGAGGACGGAGCCATGGGGAAGACATCAGCAAGGTATGCGCCAGAGGTGCGCGAGCGGGCGGTCCGGATGGTTGGCGACCATGCGGCCGACCATGGGAGCCAATGGGCGGCGATCCAGTCGATCGCGCCGAAGATCGGCTGCACGGCGGAGACGCTGAGAAGGTGGGTTCGTGGAGCTGAGCGCGCGTCCGTGCCCGGTGCCGAGGCACGGGCCGAGGAGGCGGCGCGTGTGAAGGCGCTGGAGCGGGAGGTCCGAGAGTGTCCGATCTTCTGTGTATGAGGTTGCCGGTCCATTCTGACCCCAAGGGGAGATGGACGATGACGAAGAA
>NZ_CANLTQ010000035.1 GCF_947494025.1 uncultured Jannaschia sp. | reverse complement strand
GCGCAGGCGGCCGGTCAAGGCTCCGATCCTTGACGTCTGCACTCTGTCCGGCCGCCCCCAACCGCCGCACTCGCGACGCTTCTGCTTTGCAGCCCGAGCGACACTTCTACTCGGTTGCAATAGCGATCGGGCTGCAATTTCTGTTGATGGTCTTACCCTTACCACCAGACCTCGACGCAACTCGCTCTGCTCTCCTCCGCAGCGACGATGTCGGCGTAGCGCGCACGTGATGCTGCTTCTACAGCGTCCGTCGAACTGTTGCCGCCACGCAGCCAAACGACGAGTGGAAGAGCACCGCGAAGCGTAGCTATTTCGGCAAGGTCGACGTCGCGGGTGGCGATCGCAAAGCCTTCTCGGGCCGCATGCTCCCAGAGTTCCGTGTCAGGGGCGCGATCCAGACCGATCAACTCTTGACTACCAGTTTTCGCGGAACGTCGGCGAGACATTCCGGGTCGCCGTCGGTGATCGCGATACTTTCAGTAATCTCGAAACCGAAATTGTCGAGCCAGAGCCCGGTCATGAAATGGAACGTCATGCCGGGTTGCAATACGGTCCTGTCGCCGGGGCGAAGCGAGCAGGTCCGTTCGCCCCAGTCGGGCGGATAGCTGAGGCCGATGGGATAGCCGGTGCGGTTGTTCTTGGTTATTCCCCATCTGCGCAGCACGTCGAAGAAGGCGTTTGCGATATCCTCGCAGGTATTGCCGGCCCGCGCGGCGTCGAGACCCATCTCCATTCCTTCGAGTACGGCTTTCTCGGCGTCGAGAAACTGCTGCGTCGGCTCGCCCAGGAAAATCGTGCGAGAGAGTGGACAATGATAGCGGCGGAAACATCCCGCGATCTCGAAGAACGTGCCCTCGCCGGTCTTCATCGGCTTGTCGTCCCACGTGAGGTGCGGCGCGGCGGCGTCGGTTCCGGAGGGCAGCAGCGGCACGATCGCCGGGTAGTCGCCGCCGAAACCCCAATCCTCGTCATAGCGCAACGCGGCGTCGTAGATGTCGGCGACGAGGTCGCACTTGCGCATTCCCGGCTCGACCTTCTCGACGATGCGGGCGTGCATCCGCTCCACAATGCGCGCAGCCTTGCGCATCCGGTCGAGCTCGTCCGGGGACTTGATGCCCCGCAGCCAGTTCACCAGGGCGGTGACATCGACCAACTCGTTCGCAAGGCCATCGGAAAGCGACCGGTAGCCGCGCGCCGAGAACCAGTAATTGTCCATTTCGACCCCGATCCTGCCGGTATGCCAGGCCCGATCGATGAGCTTGGCGGCGAGGTAGTCCATCGGGTGCCGCTCGGTCGATTGAACGAAATAGTCGGGGTAGCCGATGATGTCGGCATCGGCCATGTAGGTGGTGCGAAGCGCCCCCTGGGCGTCCTGCTCGCGCCCGAACCATACCGGGTCGCCGGTCGGGCCGACGATCACCGCCTGGTGGACGTAGAAGGACCAGCCGTCATAGCCGGTGAGCCAGGCCATGTTCGACGGGTCGGAGGTGATGAGGACGTCAATTCCCGCCTTTTCCATCGCCACCCTTGTGCGAGCCAGGCGGCTTTCATATTCGGCGTCGGTGAATCGGAACGTGTCGATTATGGCCATGATCTAGCTCTCGAAAAGGGTGCCGGTTTCTGCGTCGCGGGCGCGGCGGAACGCGTGGTTCGCGATCGCCGTATCCTGGACGCCGGTGCCTGTCAGGTCAGCGATGGTCATCTGCCGGTCCGAGCCGCGGCCCGGCGACCTTCCGGCGACGATGTCGCCGAGTTCGGGGTACTCCTGGTCGGAGGACACCACGCCCGCGGCGATGGCGGACCGCAGTTCGCCCAACGCGCGGGTCTGCGACAGCCGATCCGGAACGTAGAGGTCCGCGCGCGCGATACAGGCCGGCTCGAGTTCGGCCTTGCCGTGCTGGTCCGACCCCATTGCGGTGACGTGCTGTCCAGGCCTCAGCCAGTCGGCCATCAGGATCGGCGTGGCCGCGGGCGTGGTGGTCACGATCACGTCGGCGGCCTCGACCGCCGCCTCGGCACTCCGGCACGCGCAGGCATCGATTCCAAGACTTTCCGATAGCTCCCGCGCGGCAGTCTCCGCCTTGGAGGGGTCGCGCGCCCAGATCGTGGCGCTGCGGATCGGGCGGACGAGGCAGAGGGCCGCGAGTTGCAGCCGCGCCTGCATGCCTGAGCCGAGGATGGCTGCGCGTTCCGCACCCTCCCGGGCGAGGTGGCGTGCGGCGACCGCGCCGGCGGCCGCGGTCCTGACATCGGTGAGATAGCCGTTGTCGAAAAGCAGCCCCTCGACCTGCCCGGTCCGGGACGAGAGCATGATCATCAGCCCGGAGGTCGATGGCAGACCGAGCCTGGGATTGTCGAAGAAGCCGGGCGAGACCTTGATGGCGAAGCCCGGCAGGCCGGGCACATAGGCGGTCTTGACGTCGACCTCGCCGTGCGCGTCCCGGATCGCCATCGACAGGATCGGGGGCATGACCACGTTTCCGGCGGCGAGGGTACGAAAGGCGTCTTCGACCACGTCGACAGTCTCGAGGTCGAGCGCAACGAGGCCCCGAAGCTCCGCTTCCGACAGCAAGGTGATCTTCGCCATCCGCTCAGCCCGCTTCCCGCATCAGGTCCACGTTCTCTCCCGAGATCAGGCGATAATGCAAGTCCATGTCGATGCTGGCGCCGGTGAGGATCGCGGCCACGGGGCCTTCGGGTCGGATGCGTCTGTGCAGCAGCGCCGAGATGCCCACCACGCCGCCGCCTTCGACCACCTGCCGCTCGCGCCGGTAGGCGTGGCGTACGCCGTCGGCGATCTCGTCCTCGCTCAGCAGCACGACCTCGTCGACGAGGTCGCGCACCATGGCGAAGGTATGACGGTTGCCGAGGCCGATCCCGCCCCCAAGCGAATCCGCCAGCGTCGGTAATTCCTCGACCGGGACCGGCTTTCCGGCCGCGAGGCTCGCATGCATCGCCGCGCCGCGGGTCATCGTGATGCCGATGACCCGGATCCCGGGCTTTCGCGCCTTCAGCGCCGCGGCGACGCCGGAGATCAGCCCGCCGCCCGAAAGCTGCACCAGGGCGACCGCGAGATCCGGCACGTCCTCGAGAAGTTCGAGCCCCAGCGTTCCCTGTCCCGCGATCACCCGTGCGTCGTCGAACGGCGGGACCATGACCATGCCCTCGTCCGCGACCAGACGGTCGACCTCTTCCTGGGCGTCGTCCTGGCTGCGGCCGACAATGCGGATCTCGGCGCCCTCGCCGCCGATGGCCTCGACCTTGTTCCTGGGAACCAGCGCCGACATGCAGATCACGCAGCGGACGCCGGCCCGTCGGGCTGCGAAGGCCAGCGCGCGGCCGTGGTTGCCGGTGGAGGCGCCGGTGACGCCACGGGCGCGTTCGGCCTCCGAAAGCTGCTCCACGGCATTCGTCGCACCCCGCAGCTTGAAGCTGCCGGTGAACTGGTGGTGCTCGAACTTCAAGTGAACCGGCTGGCCGGCGATCTCGGCAAGCGAGGCGGAGGTCTCGACGGGCGTGCGGCGGATGAGGCCCTTGATCCGGTCGCGCGCGGCTTCGATTTCTTCAATACCGACACCTCTCATGCGGCGCCCCTTCTCCGCTGGGGGACATCGAAAAGCCGTCCGTAGCCCTGCGGCATCGGCTGCCCGGCGATGTCGAGCATCTGCCAGAGGCTCGCCTGGTTGGAGGTCACCATGGGTTTGCCGAGCCGCGCCTCGATCCCGGCGATGAGACCGAGCGCGGGCGTGGCGGTGCAGGCGATGAACATCGCCTCCGCCTCGGGCGCGTCGGCGGCCTCGGCGCTGGCGACGATCGTGTCGGACGAGATCCGCGCGATATCGCGATCGTCGGCGATGTCCATGCAGCAGGTCCGGACCACATCGAACCCCGCGGCGGTGAAATATGCCGTCACCGCCTCGGTCGTCTCGATCAGGTACGGCGTCAGCAGAGCGATGCGGCGGACACCGAGCGCGCCGAAAGCCCGCACTGCGGCCCGCGCCGGCGTGATCACCGGAACACCCGGCCGAACGCGGCCGATGGCGTCGTCGATTGCCGCGTCTCCGAGCGTGATCGAGGCCGACGTGCATCCAAAGCAGATCGCGGCCAGGTCCATCCCGGGCACCAGAAGGTCCGCAGCGTCGCTCAGCCCGGGCAACATGGCGCGCAAATTGGCCGGTGTCGTCGGATTTCGGAAGCCGATCCGGGAAACATGCAAGGCGACGTCGTCGGGCGGCAGAAGCCGCATCGCGTCGCGTTCGAGCGTAAGGTCGGTGGAGAGCGCCACGAGGCCGAGCCGCGCGACGGCGCCGGGCGGCTCCAGGCGCACGTCGCCGAGTGTCTCGATGCCCTGCGTCACTGTCAGACCACCAGGACCGGGCAACGCGCGAGGCCCGAGACCTTGTGGGACACGCTGCCGAGCAGGTAATTCTCGACGGAGCCGACGCCGCGGCTGCCGATCACGATCAGGTCGACGTCGTGCTGCTCTGCGAAGTCGATCATCGAGCGCGCGGGATGGCCGGCCCTGACGAAGGCGCGGGCCCCGGACATGCCGTTATCGCGCGCGATCGCCTTGCCGAATTCGGCGGTCTCGGTCGCGTAGCTGCGCATTGCGTCGTCGAGCGAGCCCGGATCATTGACCCGGACCATCGACAGCGATGCCTCCAGCAGGCTGTGATGGCGGAAGATCGTCAGAACCGTCAGTTCGGACTCGCAGAGGCCTGCGATCTCGGCCGCCTTTTCGACGGCAAGCGCCGCGTTCTTCGATCCATCGTAGCCGACGAGAATATTGGAGAACATGCCCATCCTGGTCATTCCCCGAAGGCGATGTCGCGCAGGAACAGCGCGATCTGCGGGAAGTAGATCAATGCCACGGCGACCCCGAGCAGGATGACGATGAAGGGCGGCGTGCCGCGGATGACCTCGATATAGGGGCGCTTGAAGACCGCGATCGCCGTGAAGATGTCGCATCCGAAGGGCGGGGTGGCCGAGCCGATGGCGACCTGCAGCGTGATGATCGTGCCCACCAGCACCGGGTCGAGGCCGGTGCTCTCGACCACGGGCGCGAAGATCGGCACCAGGATCAGGATCACCACGATCGGGTCGACGAACATGCAGCCGATGAAGAAGGCGATCGAGATCACGAAAAGCACCGCGATCGGCCCCATATCGTCGATGCCGATGCCGCCAAGGACCGCCTGCGGGATCTGCCCGAACGAGATCACCCAGGAAAAGGCGGCGCCGGCGGCTACCAGTATGAAGACCACCGCCGTGATGAGGCCGGTCGATTTGGCTGTATCATAGACGCTCTTGAGGCTCAGGGATCGGAACACGATCACCTCGAGGATCAGCGCATAGAGCACGCAGGCCGCCGCGGCCTCGGTCGGCGAGAAGATGCCGCCATAGATGCCGCCGATGATGATCGCCGGGAAGCCGAGCGGCCAGAGGGCGCCTTGCACCGCGCGGCCGCGTTCGGCCCAGCTGCTCTTGGGCTCGGTCGGCACGCCGTGGCGCTTGGCGTAGATCATGCTGTAGATCGAGAACAGCACCAGGATGAGCAGGCCCGGTCCGATCCCGGCGATGAAGAGTTCGGCGATGGAGGTGCCAGAGACGACGCCATAGATGATCATGCCGATCGAGGGCGGGATCAGGAACGCGATGTCGGCGGAATTGATGATCAGCGCCAGCACGAAGCTGTCGTTGTACCCGGCCTTGAGCATCCTGGGCCGGAGCGGCGAGCCGACCGCGACGACGGTGGCCTGGGTCGAGCCCGAAAC
Organism: uncultured Jannaschia sp.; assembly: GCF_947494025.1. Classification (GTDB taxonomy): domain Bacteria; phylum Pseudomonadota; class Alphaproteobacteria; order Rhodobacterales; family Rhodobacteraceae; genus Jannaschia. The sequence goes on along the minus strand of NZ_CANLTQ010000035.1, from coordinate 15,752 downwards.
CGCGCCGAACATGGTGCAGGCCGCCGCGGTCGAGACGGCGAGGCCGCCGCGCACATGGCCGACGAAGGCCATGACCATGTCGATGAGGCGACCGGCGGACTGGCCGCGTGTCATGATGTCGGCGGCGAAGATGAACATCGGCACCGCGATCAGCGAGGCTGGTCGGATCCCCGCGATCATCTGCTGGACCATCGTCTCCATCTGGCCGAGGCCGCCGAAAAGGCCATAGAACCCCACGAAGGCGCCGATCAGCAGCGGGATCATCATCGGGAAGCCCAGGAGGAGCAGCACGATCATGACCGAGAAGATGGTTGTCGCCACGGCTCAGACCTCCCGTTCTTCGTCGGTGCCGTAGCCTTCGAGCACGTTGGTGGACAGGTAGATATCGTCCTCTGAGATGTTCTTGAACGCCGTCAGCGCGTACTGGATGCCGGTCAGCGTGAAGCCGAGCGGCGCCCAGACGAGGGTCCACCAGACCGGTATCTGCAACGACGGCAGCAGGCGGCCCTGTCCGGCCGACGTCCGGATGAAGCCGAACGAGTACCACGCCAGCCCGAACATGCAGACCGCCGTGATCGAGGCGATCACGATCATCATCATCTTGCGGCCTTTCGGTGGCAGCGCGTCGTAGATGGCCGACATGCGGATGTGGCGTCCGTGTCGCGCCGCGTAGCTGATGCCCGCGAATGTGATCAGGATGATCAGGATACGATTGAGTTCCTCGGAGAAGACGATGCTCGATCCGAGGAGGTAACGGCCGACGACGTTGGCGACCGTGTTGGCCGCCATCAGCAGCACGCCGGCGGCCAGCAGCACCGCTTCGAGACGGGCGACCGCGACGTCGATCGTGCCGAGAAATCCGGGCAGCGCCGACACGTCGTCGAGCGTGTCCGACTGGTCGGCGGTCGTCGTCTGCGTCGCGTCCGACGCCGCGTCGGGGTCCTGGGTCACATGGGTCGCTCCTGCAGGGGCCGCCGGGCGGGGGTGCTGTCCGCCCGGCGCTGTGGGGGTTCAGCCAGAAGTCGCCTGTCGTGCGTCTTCGAGGTCCTGCTTCATCTGGTCGAGAATCTGCTGCCCGCTCTCGCCGGCCATGCCGATGAACGCTTCCTCCACCTGTGCGGCCGTCTCCATGAAGGGCTGGCGCTCTTCTTCGGACAGGACGTTGATTTCCATGTCCGGCTTGGCCTCGCGAATCTTGTCGAGGCTCTCCTCCTGCAGTCCCTGTTGGTATTCGAGGATGTATTCGAAGGCCGCGTCGGTCGCGTTCTGGATGATAAGCTGGTCCGCTTCGGGCAGCCCGTCGTAGAACTCCTTGTTAGCCATCACCGCGGTGGTGAAGTTGTTGTGGCCGATGCAGGTGATGACGTTGCTCACCTCGTACATCTTGGTCGATTCGAGGAAGAAGCCGGGGTTTTCCTGGCCCTGGATGATGCCGGTCTGCATCGCGCCGTAGACCTCGCCCCAGGGGAGAGGCGTCGGCACCGCGCCGAAGGCGTTGTAGGATTCCACCAGCAGCGGGTTGGTCATCACCCGGAACTTGACCTCGTTGAGATCCTCGGGGCTGCGCACCGGCTCCTGGGTGGTCATGCAGACCTCGCCCTCGGGGAACATGGTGAGAAGCTCAAGACCCTGTTCGGCATAGAGTTCAGGGAACAACTCGTTGATGGCCACCGAGTTGCGGAAGAACTCGAACAGCGGCTCCTGTTCCTGCGGCAGCAGGTACGGGACGAAGAAGACCTGCGCTTCGGGGATCAGTGCGCCCGTGAAGCCGGGCGACTGATCGACGAACTGCAGGATGCCGGCCTGAGCCTGCTCCATCGTGTCGGCACTCTCGCCCAGCGTGCCAAACGGGAAGAGCTGGACCTCGTGGTCGGAATTGGCCTCGACCTCCTCCTTGAACTTCTGCGCGAACTTGCCCTGCACCTCCTCGAGAGCCTCCTCGAAGGCATAGCGCCATGTTTCGGCATTGGCTGCGGGGGCCGCGAGGCAGAGCGCAAGCGCGGTTCCGGTAAGGATGTGATGTGTTCTCATGGTCAGTCTTCCCTCCTGTCCTGGACTTCGCCGTCCCGACCCGGAACTCGCCGTCTGTCCCGGCCACAGGCCAGGTCGCAGGACGACGAACCGGTAGTCATGCTCGTTCTGCGCGCGGGTCCGGCCTTCGTTCGGCCCTTCATGAGCCCCGAAGCGTTACCCTGTCCACTGTGTTGCGCCGACCACAGGGCGTCAATTGTTAATTGGCTTGCAGACAGCGTGTGGATGATTTTGCGGGACGATCCCGCGAGTCGCCCAGATGTTGTGCCCCATGCTGATGGCTTGTCGAGAAGCAGGCCAGACGCGCATCGATCGGCGGCGCGGCGCGAGATTGACAAGTTCGCCCCGCCTCCCAACGGTGCGGCGCATGAGCAGGCTTTCACTCGATGACCGGGACATCGCCATCCTTGCGGTCCTGTCCCGGGAGGGGCGCATCGCCAAGACCGCCCTTGCGGAGCGGGTGAACCTGTCGCCCACCCCGTGCTGGGAGCGGCTGCGCAAGCTCGAACGGGCGGGGCTGATCCGCGGCTATCGCGCCGACGTGTCGCTCGCGCATCTCGGGCCGCACGTCACGGTCTTCGTCACCGTCGAACTGGAGAGCCACCGCGCCGAAAGCTTCCGGGCCTTCGAGCGGTCGGTGGCGGATCACGACGAGGTGGTGGCCTGCTGGGCGATCGGGGGCGGCTACGACTACCTGATGCAGGTGGTGACCCGCGACGTGGCGAGTTACCAGGCGCTGCTGGACGCGCTGCTGGACGCGCGGATCGGGTTGAAGCGCTATTTCACCTACATCGTCACCAAGGAGGTCAAGGACGGCGCGCCGCCCTTCGGCCTGCTGCATGGCGGCGCGCAGAGAGTTTGAGGCGACCGGGCTGGAACTTCGGAGGAATCCTCGGTTCTTGGCCTCGCAACAGAGGAAATCTCGCGGCAATCCGTCCATGATCGGCGCGGATGCAAGGGGAGGAGTCGATGGGACAGATGGCAAAGACACAAAGGCAGGACGAACTCGCGGCGTCGCTGTCCGATGCCGGTCTTCTCGAGACGCGGGGCCGGATCGGCGCGGACTGGATCGAGGGCACGGCGGACTTCGCCGTGGCCGACCCGGCAACGGGGCGGGAGATCGCCCGGGTGGCGGATTTGTCGGCCGACGATGCCACGCGCGCCGTGGATGCGGCGCAGGAAGCCTTTGTCGCCTGGTCGGCGTCGTTGCCGCAGGAGCGCGCACGGGTGCTGCATGCCTGGTACCGCGCCATGATCGAGCATCGCGAGGATCTCGCCCGGATCATGACCGCCGAGCAGGGCAAGCCGATCTCGGAATCGCGCGGCGAGATCGACTATGCCGCGTCGTTCCTTGAATTCTATTCCGAAGAGGCGCGACGACCCAACATCGAAGGCGTCACCTCGCACCTGAAGGATGCCGAGGTAGAACTCTGGCGCGAGCCGGTGGGCGTGGCCGCGCTGGTGACGCCGTGGAACTTCCCCTCGGCGATGATCACCCGCAAGGCCGCGGCGGCGATCGCGGCGGGCTGCACCACCGTCGTTCATCCCTCGGCCGAGACGCCGCTCTCGGCGCTGGCGCTGGCCGAGCTGGCGCGGCGCGTCGGCTTGCCTGACGGGGTGTTCAACGTGGTCACCGGCGCGGCGCCCGAGATCGTCGGCGCCTGGACCGCCGATGCGCGGGTCCGTGCCCTGTCCTTCACCGGCTCGACCGAGGTCGGGCGGCTGCTCTACCGCCAGTCCGCCGACAACGTGAAACGGCTGGTGCTGGAGCTTGGCGGTCATGCGCCGTTCATCGTCTTTGCCGATGCCGACATGGACCGCGCCGTGGAAGAGGCGATCAAGGCCAAGTTCGCGACGACCGGGCAGGATTGCCTGGGCGCCAACCGGTTCCTCGTCGAGCGGTCGGTCTACGATACGTTCTGCACGCGCTTCGCCGAGGCGGCGCGGGCGCTGACACTGGGGCCAGGGGCGGAGGATCCCGATCTCGGGCCGCTGATGAACGAGCGCGCGGTGGCCAAGCAGGAGGAGCACGTCACGGACGCGCTCGGGCGCGGCGCGAAGCTGCTCTGCGGGGGCGAGCGCGACCGTCAGGGTCCGCTGTTCTACCAGGCCACGGTGCTGGCCGACGTGGACCCGGAGGCGAAGGTCATGCAGGAGGAGACATTCGGTCCGGTCGCGGCCATCGCCCCCTTCGACAGCGAGCGAGAGGCCATCGACCGCGCCAACGCGACCGAGTACGGGCTGGTCGCCTACCTGCACACCCAGGATCCGCGCCGCATCTACCGCGCCAGCCGGGCGCTGCAATTCGGCATGGTGGCGGTGAACCGCACCAAGGTCACCGGCGCCCCGATCCCGTTCGGCGGCATGAAACAATCCGGCCTCGCCCGCGAGGGTGCTCGCTACGGGCTCGAGGCCTTCACCGACATCAAGTACGTCTGCCGCGACTGGGCGTGACAAGGAGAACGACATGAACAGGATGCTGACCAACGATCAGCTGGCCCAGTGGGACCGCGAGAGCTTCTTCCACCCCTCGACCCACCTGGCGCAATTCGCGCGCGGCGAGGCGCCGCAGCGGATCGTGACCGGCGGCGAGGGCGTCTACATCGAGGACCGCGACGGCAACCGGCTGCTCGACGCCTTCGCCGGCCTTTATTGCGTGAACGTGGGCTACGGGCGCACCGAAATCGCCGAGGCGATCTCCGAACAGGCGCACAAGCTGGCCTATTACCACGCCTATGTGGGTCACGGCACCGAAGCCTCGATCACGCTGGCGCACATGGTGCTGGAGCGGATGCCCAAGACCATGTCGAAGGTCTATTTCGGTCTTTCGGGATCGGACGCCAACGAGACCAACGTCAAGCTCATCTGGTACTACAACAACATCCTCGGCCGGCCCGAGAAGAAGAAGATCATCTCGCGCTGGCGCGGCTATCACGGCTCGGGCCTGATGACCGGCTCGCTGACGGGACTGGGATTGTTCCACAAGAAGTTCGACCTGCCGCTGGCCCAGGTGATTCATACCGAGGCGCCGTATTATTTCCGCCGCCCCGACGAGGATATGACAGAGGCGCAGTTCACCGCCCATTGCGTCGCCGAGCTCGAGGCGCTGATCGAGCGCGAGGGCGCCGATACCATTGCCGCCTTCATCGGCGAGCCCGTGCTGGGAACGGGCGGCATCGTGCCGCCGCCGGAAGGCTATTGGGCGGCGATCCAGGAGGTGCTGAGGAAGCACGACATCCTGCTGATCGCCGACGAGGTGGTTACCGGGTTCGGGCGGCTCGGCTCGGTTACAGGCTCGGAGCATTACGGTCTCGAGCCTGACCTCATAACCATCGCCAAGGGCCTGACCTCGGCCTACGCGCCGCTCTCGGGCTCGGTCGTGGGCGAGCGGATGTGGAAGGTGCTCGAGCAGGGCACCGACGAGAACGGCCCGATCGGGCATGGCTGGACCTATTCGGCCCACCCCATCGGCGCGGCCGCCGGCATCGCCAATCTGGAGCTGGTCGACAGCCTTGGCCTGATCGGCAATGCAGGCGAGGTCGGCGCCTATCTCAACGCGCAGATGGGCGAAGCCCTGGGCGCGCATCCTCGTGTCGGCGAAGTGCGCGGCGAGGGGATGCTCTGCGCCGTGGAACTGGTCGAGGACCGCCAGACGCGGCGCCATTACGAGCAGCCCGGCAAGACCGCCGGCGCGATCGTCGCCCGGATGGTCGAGAAGGGCGTGATCTCGCGCGCCATGCCACAGGGCGACATCCTCGGGTTCGCGCCGCCGCTCTGTCTCAACCATGCAGAAGCCGACCGTATCGTCGAGATCACGGCTGCGTCTGTCCGCGAAGTGCTGGGCGACTGATCCGAGGCGGGGGCGTCCGAGCTTGCCGGGCGCCCCTGACCAAAGATGGAGATGATCGCCTTTTCCGTTCCGGTTTCCCGGGATCGGGCGGCCGAGGGTCAGGCCTGGTGTCTGGGAATGGACACGGACCACTCATGTTCGCGTGCGAGACTGTCGCCCTCCCACGCCCGCAGGGTCGCGACGATATGAAAAGATTTCGTGTCGCAGGTCAGGCGCGTATGCGTTTCGGCGCGGACCGACCAGCCGTCACGGGACATCTCGTGGACCCAGATCGCCTCGCCTTCGGCCGAGCCCGGATCCGGCGGAACCACGGAGTAGCGCTCCCACCCTTCGGCGAAGTGGAAGAACTGCTGGGGCTCGATGGTCGATGCTCCCTCGTGATCGCGGATCTCGATCGTCATGCGACCGGTATCCATGTCCTCGGTGACCCGCCATTCCGATCGCGGTGCCGTGTGAACCACGACTTCGAGGGGTTCTCCCGCGCGGGGAGGGGGAAAGTCGGGCATTCGCGGGCCGGGTTCGGCGCGCAGAGGCAGCACGAGATCGGACCCGGCCGGCAGGACCGTAAGCGTCACGGGCTCCGGAGCGGGCCAGGCGATCGGAAAATAGCTCGTGGACAGGGACAGGCGCAGGCGATGACCGGCCGGCAAGGTCTGGGCGACCGGTTTGAACATCAGCGTGACCGCCATGTCCTCGCCGGGAACGGCCGGCGCGGGGGTCTCGTGCCCGTCGCGGTGACAGAGATTCATCAGGCCATAGGCAATCCGCGTCGCCGTTCCGTCAGGGGCGACATCGACGAGGCGGGCGGCGATTTGCGCCACCGGGCGGTCGACCCGGCATTTCAGGTGCAGGACCGCGTCGCCGACGAGGTGAAGATCGCGGTCCAACGGGGCCGTCTGAAAGACGAGGCTGCCGGCGTCGTCGCGCCTCTGGTCGCCCGGCTGGTCGCCCGGATGCGCGTAGGAGCACCATTTGCCGCCATGTGCGCCGACCCAGAGCGGCGACGCGACGGATAGCTCTCCGCCGGCCCGCGGTCCGTCGCCTCCCAGGGTGCCGTCCGCGCCAAGGCCGAACCGCGTCGCGTCGATGTTCGGAGACGGCCAGGCCGGTTCGGCAATCCAGTGGCCCGCGCGTTCGGCGTAGTGGCTGCGTGGTTCGGCGTGGTCCTGAAGGAACAGGCGCAGGGGAGGCTCGTCCATGATGCCGGTGTCGTGGCCCTTCAGCCAGTGATCCCACCATCGCGTCTCCTCGGACAGCCAGTCGATCGCGGGACCGGGCGCGCCGAGATGCGGATAACGATGCGCCCAGGGGCCGATGAGTCCCTTGACGGGTCCGCGCAGGTTCTCGACCAGCCGAAGCACCGAGCGGCAATAGCCGTCCGCCCAGCCCGAAACGGCATAGACGGGCACTTCGATGTCGGTCCAGTTCTCGCAGACCGATCCATGCTTCCAGAACGCGTCGCGAGCCTGGTGCCCGAGCCAGGTCTCCAACCACAAGCCGGATTCATCGAGCCGCCTGTGCCACATCTCGCGCCAGCGCTCGCCCACGTGGGCCGGGTCGGGCGGCAGCGTGTTGATGCCGAACATCACCGACGCCCAGGAAAGCTGTTCGCCCAGCGGTACCCCGCCCATATAGTGGATATCGTCGGCATAGCGGTCGTCGGTGGAGCAGATCGTCACCACGGCTTTCAGTGCCGGGGGGCGCAATGCCGCCAGTTGCAGCCCGTTGAATCCGCCCCATGAGATGCCGACGATGCCGACCCCGCCATCGCACCAGGCTTGATCGGCGATCCAGGCGATGACGTCGCACCCATCGGCCAGCTCGATCTCGGTATATTCGTCCTTCATCACGCCTTCGGACTCGCCGGTCCCGCGCAGATCGACCCTTACATAGGCGTAATTTCGTGCGGCGAGCCAGGGTGCGCGCGCAGCGTCGCGCTCCAGCGTCTTGTCGTTCTTGCGGTAGGGAATGTATTCGAGGATCGCAGGCACCGGCGCGCTGTCGGCATCCTCGGGCATCCAGATCCGCGCGGCGAGCCGTGTTCCGTCCGGCATCGGGATCTCGACATGTTCCAGTTCCCGTACCGGGAGCGGCAGATCGGTATCGATCTTCATGGGTGTGCCTCGCATGTTCGGAACGGCCATCCGGCTAGCCTGTCGAGGCTGCAGGCACCAGCGGCGTCAGTCCAGGATGTCGGTGAACTCGTAATTCAGGCGCTTCATCACCTGCTCGTAGTTCCACAGCAGCTTCGAGCCGGTGGCCGCGCCCATCCAGAGCGACGCAACGGCGAAACTGTAGGCGTCCTGCTCGGGCAGTTCCGAAAGTTGCATCCCCTTGCGGACGTTCGACACGATCCTGGTGCCGTCCACCTGTTCGGCCGCCACCTCGATCTCGGCCCGCGATGGCGTGCGGGCGACCGTCGCGTCGCGGAAGAAGACACGGTAGAAGAATTCGGCTGCGACCTTCTGCTGCCCCTCGCGATGGGGCATGTCGGGTTTGCGGCCAAGTCCGAGATCGACTGTCACCTGCTGGTGACTTACGCCATCGACCATCTCGAAGAGATCGCAATGGGACTGCGCGATGCGGGTGTTGATCTCCAGCAGCCAGATCCTGTTCTCGACCTCGTCCCAGAAATACTCGATGTTGAATCCGGCATTGTCGTAGCCGATATGCTCCATCACCTTGCGGGAGATGTCCCACATCTGCTCCTGGACGCGGCCGGGCAGGTTCGAGGGGTAAAGATAGTAGAAGAAGCTGAGAACCTGCGGATAGCGGATCGAGTCCACCGTTCCGTACAGCGTGACCTCGCCATCATGGACATAGCCTTCGACGGTGCATTGCCGCCCGCCGATCACCCGCTCGGCCATGCAGTAATGGCCTTCGACGCTTTTGATATGCGCGGGCAGATCGGCCCGCTCCAGCACGACGTTGAAGGGTTCGGAGATCTGCCCGATCTCGGCGCGCAGCTTCTCGGTCGCGTAGGTGAAATCCTCCGGGCTGTCGATGCGGAACCCGAGCCGTGACCCGGAGGACTTGATCGGCTTGACGAAGAAGGGAAAGCGCAAGCCCGCCTCGCCGATCTTCGAAAGCGCCTCTTCGTCGAACGGGTCGAACGCGGTGAAGTTGGGCGTGTGATCGGGGACGATCTCGGCCATCACGCTGCGCGACCAGAACTTGTGCTCGCATTTGAGCAGGCTTTCGAGCGAGGCGTTCCGCGTACCGTATTTTTCGCAAAGCAACGGCAGCATGGTCGAGACGGGGAAGTCCATGTAGCCGACGATCGCGTCGATGGACCCATCGAACCCGTCCAGCGTCGCTTCCGCCTCGTCCAGCATGGCTGGGATATCGAAGTCCTGCGTCTCATAGACCTGCGCGGGCGTCAGAAGCGGATGGAAGACGACATCCTCGACGCCCCGCAGGCGTGTGAGCCGTTCGGCGTTATGGTCGTTCAGACCGACCACAAAAACGTTCTTCGTCATGTCCGCTCCTCTGCTTCTGGACCGCAGCCCGCCAACCCCCGGCGTTCAGTGCAGTGCGAGTTCCGCCTGATGGGGGAAACTGCGTCCCTTGAGCCGCTGGGTCGCGCCCTCGATGTCGTCGACGAGCAGGAGCAGGAAATCGCCTGCCTGCGCCGCGTCGATGGCGCGGTCGGTCGCCGCGTGTTCGTCATGGATCGTCTCGACCTCGCAGGACGTCTCCGCCTGCGCGGCGCCTTCATGGATCAGCTTCGCGGTCTCACCGGTGGCGCGGCCGCGCGCGTCGGTCTCGTAGATGAACAGCAGATCGCACATTCCTGCCAGTTCGGCCCCCAAGGCGATGAGATCCTCGTCGCGGCGATTGCCGGGGGCTGTGGCCACGCCGATCCGCTGCTGCGTGGCCAGACCGTCCACCAGCGGCCGCAGCGCTTTCAGCGCCGGCACGTTGTGGCCGTAATCGATCAGGCATTTCACCCCGTCGGCCTCGAAATAGTTGGTGCGTCCCGGCATCTGAGCCGGCGTCGGGTGGAAGGTGAGCAGCCCCGCCCGGATGTGGTCGATCTCGACCCCGTGGGCGGTGGCCGCGGCGGCGGCGGCCATCGCGTTCTGCACGTTGAATGGCGCGTGCCCCTCGAAGGCGATCGGCACGTCGTTGACCGCGCAGACTTCCACCGTGACCTTGCCACGCAGCATGACGATCATGCCGTTCCTGACCGTGAAGACCATCCCCAGCTCGCTCAGATGCTGCGTCAGCGCGGGGTTCTCGGGATCCATGGTGAAATAGATGATCTCGCCCCGGGCCCAGTGCGTGCCATGCTCCATCACCAGCGGGTCGTCGGCATTCAGCACACAATATCCCCCCTCGCGCCTGACCGCATCGACGACGACGGTCTTGCAGCGGGCAAGCTCGTCGAGCGTGTGGATGTCGCGTTCGCCCAGATGGTCGGAGGCGATGTTGAGCAGCACGCCGACGTCGCATTCGTCGAAGCCGAGGCCCCGACGCATGATGCCACCGCGCGCGACCTCGAGGACGGCATGCTCTACCGTCGGTTCGCGCAGCACCGCATGGGCGGCGGCGGGGCCGGAATAGTCGCCGCGCAGGATCACGTGACTGTCGATCTCGACCGTGCCGGTACAGCCCATGCCCACAGACTTGCCCGCCTGCCGCAGGATATGCGTGATCAGGCGTGTGGTGGTGGTCTTTCCGTTGGTCCCGGTGATCGCGGTGATCGGGATGCGGCCGTTGTCCGTAGGGTCGGGAAACAGCATGTCGACGATGTGCTCGCCCACGGGTCGCGGCGTGCCGTGGGTGGGCGACATGTGCATCCGGAAGCCGGGGCCGGCATTGACCTCGACCACCCCGGCGGACTGGTTTTCCAACGGTTCGGACAGCGTTTCGGCCAGAAGGTCGATGCCGATCACGTCGAGGCCGACCAGACGGCCGATCCGCTCCATGGCGAAGCGCACTTCGGGATGGACTTCGTCGGTCAGGTCGCTCGCCGTGCCGCCGGTCGAGATATTCGCGGTGGACTTGAGGAACGCGAGTTCGCCCTCGGGGAGTACGGTGTCGAGCGTCAGCCCGGCCTGGTCGAGCAGGCGGTGGGTCTGTTCGTCAACCCGGATCTGGGTGAGCAGGTTCTCATGGCCCACGCCGCGGCGGGGGTCTTCGTTCTCGCGGTCGATCAGTTGCTGAATGGTGCTTTGGCCATCGCCCGTCACATGCGCCGGGCGGCGGCGCGCGGCGGCGACCAGCTTGCCGCCGATCACCAGCATCCGGTGATCCTCGCCCTTGATGTAGCTTTCGACGATCACGCCGTCGGCCCCTTCGCGCAGCCGTGCGACGGCCGCATCGTAGCCGGATCTGAGATCCTCCACCGTGGTGATGTCCGTGGTGATGCCGCGTCCGTGATTGCCGGACAACGGTTTCGTCACGACCGGCCAGCCGATCCATTCGGCAGCCTCGCGCGCCTCCTCGAACGAAAAGCAGGTCTGACCCCTCGGGACCGGCACGCCTGCCTCGCTCAGGACCTGCTTGGTCCAGTCCTTGTCGTCCGCGATCGAGTGGCCGATGATTCCCGAGGCGTCCGTGACGGTCGCCTGAAAGCGGCGCTGCCTTATTCCGTGGCCGAGCTGGGTGTAGCTCGTCCCCTCGGTCAGGTTGTATGCGGGGATGCCGCGGTCCCGGGCGGCCTTGACGATGGCCCCGGTCGAAGGGCCGAGCGCGTTGGCGTCGCGCACCTCCTTGAGACGGTCGATATGCGGCTGAAGGTCGACGTCCTCGCCATTGTAGATTTGCCGGGCGATCTCGACTGCCGAGATGCCCGCGGCCAGGCCGGTCGCTTCGTCGCGATAGCGGTAGACGACGTTGTAGATGCCGGTTTCGTAGCTGTCGACTGTCTTGCCGTAGCCGACCGAGAAACCGACGAGGTTCTGCAGTTCGATGGCCACGTGCTCGACCAGATGGCCGGCATAGGTTCCGTTGCGGACCCGTTGCAGGAATCCGCCCCGCTCCCCGACCGAGCAGCGATGCTCGTAGATCGAGGGGATCAGCGACTCCAGCCGCTCGGCCATCCCTTCGACCTGGTCGCTCGAACGCTGTTCCAGTTCCTCGATATCGAGGCGCATGTAGATGGCCTGATAGCGGCTGTAGTAGTTCGGGCCGCGCAGCGCACGGTGTTCAAGTATACGCATCGCTCTGCTCCGTGCTGTGTTCTTCGAGTTCGCTCGGCGCGATCACGCGCCGCTCCCGGAGGCTGTATCCGTATCCGTTGATCAAGGCGTGCATGGTGACATTGTGGACCGTGACCGCTTCGCCATCGTCGAGATCGAAGACGTTCGACCCCGTGATGGATGAACTGTCGACGAGAATGACATGGCCCGGGCCGATGGCGCGGATCAGATCGCCCTCGAAAAGCACCGCCGCGTCCTCGCCAAGGCCGACCCCCAGGTACTCGGGATTGGTCGCCCCCACTTCCATGAGCCGCGAAAAGCGGCCGCGTTGCAGGAAATGCGTGTCGATGATCACCCCGTCCACGAACCCGAAGCCCGCCGCCATCTTCACCGCGCCCTTGCGCAGGCTGTCATCCGGCGAGCCGCCGTAGACCATCGTCCGCGACTGGCAGGCAGCTCCGGCGCTGGTTCCGGCCACGACCGCGCCCTGGGCGTGGCGCGAGCGGATCATGGCCAGCGCTGCCGAGCCGCCGAAGACGTTGGTCAGGCGCATCTGATCACCGCCCGAGATGAAGATCACGTCGGCGCGGCCGATCAGATCGATGAAGCCGTCATCGGCGGCGTCGGTGCGGTCGCGCACGCGGATATCCAGCACCTCGGCGGCGCCAAGGGTCCCGAACGTCGCGTGATAGTCCCGGAAGACCTCGTCGGGAATCGCGCTCGCCGTGGTGATGACGCCCACCACCGGGGAACTCTTGCCGGACCAGTCGATGACGCGTTTGAGGATATCCGCTTCGTCCGACCTGTCCTCTGCACCGCCTATCGCGATGAGCGGCCCGCGGGCCGACACTTTCGCTGGCATATTCATCTGACCTCCAGAATTCCGAATATCCTATATTTCGCGGTCTAGGTTGACAACGACTGGTCAAGATTAATAAATTTTCTACGCAATAAATCTTTCGCGGCTGAAATGCCTGATATCCGGGCGGCGGCGTTCCTCGCCCATCATAGATCCGGCAAACGGCGAAGGGAGCGATCATCGACTACTCCATCGCGATCCATGGCGGCGCGGGCGGGTTGCCCGTCCGGTACATGACACCGACCCGCGAGGCCGGGTTCCGCGCCGCGCTCGACCGCGCCCTGCGTGCCGGCGAATCCGTTCTCGCCGCGGGCGGCTCCGCCCTGGATTCGGTCACTGAAGCCCTGTGCGCCCTGGAGGATGAACCGCTGTCCAATGCCGGCCGGGGGGCGGTGCTCACCCGCGACGGACGTCACGAGATGGACGCCGCGGTGATGGACGGGCGCGACCGCCGCGCGGGCTGCGTCGCCGGCATCATGGGGCCGTGCAACCCCGTCCGCCCGGCTCGATGCATCATGGAGCGCACAGATCACGTGTTGATGGTCGGCGAAGGCGCGCGGCGACGTCGACCGGCGGCATGACCGCGAAGCGCCCCGGCCGGGTCGGCGACAGCCCCCTGATCGGGGCAGGCACGTTCGCCGACAACCGCATCTGCGCGATCTCGGCCACCGGCGATGGCGAAGCTTTCGTCAGGCTGTCGGCCGCGCATGAAATCGACGCGCGGATGCGGCTCGCCGGGGAAACGCTTGCGCAAGCCGCCGACAATGTCGTCCGGATCGGGTTGCCGGAACTGAACGGTTCGGGAGGGCCGGTTGCCGTGGACGCCGAGGGGCGCATCGCCACCCCGTTCAACTGCGAGGGTATGTATCGCGCCTGGACCGGGAGCGCGGTCGACCGGGGGATCGCGATCTATTGAAGGCACCGGTTCCCCGACATAGGAATGAACTGATGGACAGACGGACCGCGTTCCGCGCTACGCCGTCCCCAAGACGCGCCGGTCCAGTTTACCGAAGCGCTTGGGCGGCAATGGACTCGATCGGCGTACCCTGTGAGGATTGTCAGATGACCATTCGTTACGGAGAAAGGCTTGTACCGGATCGCCCCGGACAACGGGTTGCCGGTGCGGTTCCGATCGGCAAGGGTGGGACGCTTGCGCCCGACCGTCCCCGAGCCCATGCGGCCAATCCGTGACCCGGCTGGAGACGGCCGTCGCGACGCTGGGTGAACTGGTCGCCTTCCCGACCGTGTCGTCGGACAGCAACCTGAACCTGATCGCTTGGATGGCCGATCGGATCGAGACCGCAGGCGCACGGGTACGTGTCATCGAAAGCGAAAACGGGACCAAGGCCAATCTTTTCGCGAGTTTCGGCCCGGAAGGCGATGGCGGCGTCGTGCTGTCGGGCCATACCGACGTGGTCCCGGCCGAAGAGACCGACTGGACCGACGATCCCTTCGTTCAGCGGGAGGTCGATGGGCGCCTTTACGGGCGCGGAACCTGCGACATGAAGGGGTTTCTGGCCTGCGTCCTTGCCAGCCTGCCCGATCTGGCGGCGGCGGAGCGTCCGGCTCACATCGCGGCCACCTACGACGAGGAGGTCGGCTGCATCGGCGGTCGACAACTCACCGAGCTCCTGCGCGCCGAGGGGTTGCGCCCGCGACTGGCCCTGATCGGAGAACCGACCTCGATGAGGGTCATCGAGGGGCACAAGGGATGCTGCGAATATTCCACGAGTTTCCACGGTCTCGAAGGCCACGGCTCGCAACCGGACCGCGGGGTCTCGGCCGTCGAATATGCCGCCCGATTCATTAACCGCCTTCTCGATCTCCGCGGTGAACTGCGGGATCGCGCCCCCGCAGGCAGCCGCTTCGATCCGCCATGGACCACGCTTCAGGTCGGCCGGGTCGAAGGCGGTGTCGCGCACAACGTCATCGCCGGACTCGCGCGCGTGGATTGGGAGCTGCGGCCCGTCACCGACGACGACCATCTATGCGCCGTCCGCACGGCGCGGGACTATTGCAACGACGTTCTCCTGCCTGCAATGCGCGCCGTCCATCCGGGCGCGGAGATCGTGACCGAAACCATCGGCGAGGTTCGCGGCCTCGAGCCGGTGGACGACAACGAGGCCGCCGCGCTCATCGTCAGTCTGACCGGCGCGAACGAAGCAGATGTCGTGTCGTTCGGCACTGAGGCCGGTCTGTTCCAGTCGCTAGGCTGCGACGCGGTCGTCTGCGGCCCCGGCGACATCGCACAGGCGCACAAGGCCAATGAATATGTCGAAACGGCACAACTCGGCGCCTGTCTGGACCTGCTGGTAGAAATCGCCCGGCACCCCGGCTAGGAGAGAGGCCCCAGCCTCGCGACCCGGCGCCACGACGAATCTTCTCGAACGCCGTGGCATTGACCGGCAATATTCTCACCGGATGTGTTGATTGCCGGTGGCCGACTACTCTCGATTGCCCGGCGAGGGACAAACCTCTCGGGGTTTGTTCCGAGGTGTTCGCCGCAATGGCGCGATTGGTCCGTGGGGGCATTGTTGCGTAAGTCACGCCTGAGGCGTGACTTTCCCTTTCCCCGCCGATGTCATGCCACGCGAAGGATCTCGGTGGTGCCGAGGGCGTTGAAGCGGTTCATGAGGGCGATGCGAATGTGGATTTCTGCAGTCTGGCGGTCGGGGTCCCGTGCGGCGATGCGTTCGCCGAATGCCTTGACGCCTCGCATCTTCGCCTTGACGCGGCTTCGGGCGTGGTATCCGGTTCAGTGCTTCCAGAATGCGCGACCGTAGCGTTTCGTGGCGCGCAGCGTCTCGTTCCGAGCCTTCGGTGCCGGGCAGTCTTCCTTCCAGGCGCGCCCGTTCTTCCGGATCGG
>NZ_CANLTQ010000034.1 GCF_947494025.1 uncultured Jannaschia sp. | reverse complement strand
GACGGAAGGAAATGGACCGAAACCCCCGCTTGATCATCACGGATACTCGGGACATTGCTTCGCAATGCCCTGCCGGGCAGCGGGATCCTACGACTTCGTCGAAAGCCGGACCCACGAGGGAAGGAAGTTCCGCATGCTCAACGTCGTCGACGAGTTCACCCGGGAGTGCCTGGCCATCGGGATCGACCGGAAGCTGAACTCGACCGCCGTGATCGACGCGTTGACCGATCTGTTCATCCTGCAGGGCGTGCCTGGTCACGTGCGCTCGGATAATCGGGCCGGAGTTCATCGCCAAGGCCGTTCGGGATTGGATCGCCGCGGTCGGAGCGAAAACGGCATTCATCGAGCCAGGCAGTCCTTGGGAAAACGGCTACTGCGAGAGTTTCAATTCGAAGCTACGCCCCTCTCGGCAGATTGCTCTGCAATCGCCTGCCGGGCAACGGACGAGCTGCTGAACGGGGAGATATTCTACTCCCTCGCCGAGGCGCGCGTCGTGATCGAGGCATGGCGCGTCCACTACAATACTGCGCGGCCTCATTCGTTGCTGGGCTATCGACCGCCCGCGCCGGAAGCCATCCACTGGCCGTCACGCAACGGCGGATCCTCCTCGCCCCAGGCAACGGCAATGGCGCCGAGTCCCGTCATGCACTAAGACTGAAACCGGACCACCCGATAGGGGCAGGCCAGTCGGGGTGGTCATTGGCGGCGCGGTCCTCGGTCTGACGGGCGGATCCTGGCCGAACGGAGGCATCCGGCGGCATTTGCGTACGTTGAAGGCCCCCTGAGTGATAATCATGTCCGTACCAGTCATGTGAGACGGCGGCGGCCCAACGGATGCAGGTCTGGCGGGACCCATGTTCCAACCGGCCGGGCCGTCCGCTGACCGATCCCCTTACGGGGCTCTGTTGCGCAAATCGTTTGACGGACGGACTTTCCCCCTTTCCCGTTTGACGTCAGCCGACGGGCTTCGTGACGGGGATGCCGGGCGCTGTGAAGCGGTTGAGGATGGCGATGCGGACTTGGAGCTCGGCGGTCTGACGGTCGAAGTCGCGGGACATGCGCCTTTGGCCGAGCAGTTTCGCTTCGCGGACCTTCGGTTCATGCAGTTCATCCTGGTCTCGACGCGGCTCCGTCGATGGGAGCCGGACCAGTTGCGCCAGAGCGTTCGGCCGAGGCGCTCGATGGCGCGCAGGGCCTCGTTCCTCGCTCCCGCCCCGGGGCTGCCCGTCTTCCAGGGCTTTGCGTTCCGGCGGGGCGGGATGATCGCTTCCGCTCCACGGTCTGTGATGGCGCCGCAGCAGGCGCGGCCATCGCAGGCGCCATCCACTGCCCGGCAGGGTCATGCGAAGCATGATCCCGAGAGGGGCGGTGACCGGGGCGACCGGCTCATCCGCGGGGATCTGCGACAGCGGGCCGGGCAGCATGGGCGCGTCGCCCACGCCGCTCCCGGTGATCTCGACCGCTCTGACGTCCATCGTCGCCTCGTCGATGGCGGGGTGCACCTTGCGCCAGACGCGCCGCCTGGCCCCGCCATGCTTGCGGGCATGCCATTCGCCTTTGCCTCGAACCTTGATGCCCGTGCTGTCCCATTGCCCGGCAGGGCATCACGAAGTGATGTCCCGAAAGGCGACGGGCAGGTGCAGCGGCCTGCCCGAGCCCCGATAGGGCAGTTGCACGGCCAGCGTCTTCTGACGACGGCACAGCGTCGAGGAGTCCGGCACCGGCCAGGCGAGGCCCGCCGGCTTCAGCAGGCTCGCCACGAAGCCGGTCGTCTGCCTGAGTGGCAGCCCGAAGAGGACCTTGAGCCCTCTCGGGACATCACTGCGTGATGCCCTGCCGGGCAGTGGTCAGGCACGCCTGGATCGCGGCGTCCGGGAAGGTCTGCCGACGGCCGCGCTTGCCCGAAGGCACTGCGTGCCACGCCGTGTCGGGATCGAACCAGACCGTGAGCGACCCGCGCTCACGCAGCGCGGCGTTGTCGCCGGTCCAGTTCAGGGTGCGGTAGCGGGTGGACGCAGGCCTGGACCTGCCGCCCGGCTATGCCGCTGGACCCGCAATGTGAATCCCGGGGCAGGCTTTGCGCAACAAGGTCGGCCATTATCCCTTAGTGGACACTATCGACAGGCAGACACCGCCGTCAGAACAGCGAGCCCGGACGGCTATCAGCGGGCCTTTTGGGCCACGATACAGGATGTTCACGGCCAAATCCTTCTTGCGGCGGCTCAGCGTGCTGAAATCAGGCACAGTCCAATTCAGGCCGACAAGACGGAACAGGCTCTCGACGAAGCCGGTCGTCTGTCGCAATGCCATGCCGAACAGCACCTTCATCGAGAGGCACGTTTGGATCACGGCATCACTAAAGGTCTGCTGTCGCCCGCGCTTGCCTGTCGACGTGGCTTCCCAGCTCATCTCGGGATCGAACCAGATCGTCAGTGACCCGCGGCGCTTCAGCGCCTCATTATAGGCTGGCCAGTCCATGGTCCTGTAGCTCGGACGTATCGGTCTTCTTATACACTACACTCCGGCTACCATGCTGGATACACGAGATGAATCCCTCATTAGATTTGTGCAACAGAGCCGTCATGGTCTCTCCATGCTTCTCAGCACCATACCAATCTCGCGCGGATCATCCACTTATAGTCCCTGTTCAG
Source organism: uncultured Jannaschia sp. (assembly GCF_947494025.1). GTDB lineage: Bacteria > Pseudomonadota > Alphaproteobacteria > Rhodobacterales > Rhodobacteraceae > Jannaschia. The sequence continues at coordinate 21,902 of NZ_CANLTQ010000034.1, read as the reverse complement.
ATTTCCTGAGCCACCTCTACAAAATCGTTAACAAAGTGTTAACATAGTTGACCGAAATGCCATAAGTATGACAAATTAGCGCTAAGGAACCAATTTTCGACGGGGATGTAAGCTTATAGCGCCATCGCTGCTGGTATGCTGGATGGTAATTTAAAATAAAGTGGTTCTGTCTCTTTTCTACCGAACGGAGCGCATAATGTGCGGATTGTAAAAGTTCGGGATGTCGATTTCAGTATCGTCAATTTCCGGATTTTTGTCGATTGAGGATTTCCATGGATTCGGATATTGAACTGCATTGTACGGCAGAGGGGGGGCTGACAACCGGCGAGGCCACCACCGGTGACGTCCGGGTCGTACCGGTGATAACTGTCCCTACCGACTTGGAACAGGTCTGTCGGGACTTCTATCGCACTCGCGGCAAGCGCATGCTGGACGTCGTCGGGGCCGCCGTCCTTTTGGTCGCCCTGCTTCCGCTGATGATCGTTTTGGGATGCCTGATCGCTCTAGACGGCGGTGTGCCGATCTACCGGCATACCAGGATCGGGCGCCACGGCCGGAGTTTCCGTTGCCTTAAGCTTCGGTCCATGCGGGTGAATGCCGATGCCCAGCTCGTCAAGCTGCTGAGGACCGATCCCCGGGCAGCGCGGTTATGGGCGCGCGACCAGAAACTCGAGAACGATCCGCGGGTCACGCCCATCGGGCTGTTCCTTCGCAAGACAAGCATGGACGAGCTGCCGCAGCTGGTGAACGTGCTCCGGGGGGAGATGAGCTTGGTGGGCCCGCGTCCCGTCACCGCCGAGGAACTCGACCGCTACGGCGCGCTAAAGGGGCTGTATTATTCCGTTCGGCCCGGCATGACGGGCGCTTGGCAAGTGCGGGGCCGCAACCGCATCGATTATGCGGACCGGGTGATGCTCGATGCCGCCTATGTCGACAATTTGTCGTTCTGGGACGATATCGGCATCTTACTCATGACGACGTTCGTCATGGTCAAGGCAGACGGTGCTTGAAATCCGGAACGGAAACGGAACTAGAAGAAATTGGTACTGATTTTTTGCAAGGATGCCACGAAACCTGTCGATGTAACTCTTCCGATCGTAATACCTTCCTCCTAGCGGTGACCGGACCCGATGCCGGCGGCGCCACCGGATCGGTGTAATCTTGAATTCGCTCCGTTCCGGTTACCTTGTATCTGTACCTGGAGGTTCCGAATGGAACTTGGCGTCGCGACGCATTTTTCCCAAGGATGGCCTCTGGAGATCGTCGAAGCGGCCCAGGAAATCGGCGTCGACAGCGTTCGCGATGCCCTGACTTGGCCCCGGATCGAACAACAGGTCGGCAGCTTCACGTTTTTGGGCCCGGAATCGACATATCCCGATCTGCTCGCTCTCGAGGGGATCGACCTGCAGTTAGTCTTCGCGCATACTAATTCGCTCTACGATCAGGGCTTCACTCCCCACACGCCCGAAGGGCGCGAGGCCTTCGCCAATTTCGTCGCTGAGGCGCTCCAGCGTCATCCCTTCGTGCGCATCATCGAGATCGGGAACGAGTATAATTCCCAGACCTTCGTCACCGGCCCCGTGGCGGCGGCCTACGAGGCGCGCGCAGAACATTACATCGATCTGCTGAAGGCCGTGGACGCGAAGGTCTCGGTCGAATTTCCTGACGTCACCATCCTTAGCGGTGCCGCGCATTCGATTCCGGTCGAGTTCCTGCAGGCGCAAGTACAGCTGGGAAGTCTCGAACATTCCGACGGAATCGCGCTTCACCCCTATACGTCGCCTCCAGAGAAGGTGGGGGTTCATCTCGACATGCTGCGCGCCGCTCTCGCTCCGGCGGATCCTCCGATCCACGCCACCGAGATCGGCGCGACCTTCGACAGCTTCGACGCGGCGGCGCCTTACCTGGTGAAAATGACGACGGCGCTTTCGGCCTCGGGCGCTGCGTCGGCCTTCTGGTACAGCCTGCGCGAACAGGACGCGCTGCCGCGCATGGAACTCCTGGCTAAGGACGGCGCGCCGAAGCCGGCCGCCGATGCCTTCGCTTTGGTCAAGGAGCGATTGCTGCCGATCGGCGATGCCGGGCGGCTCGTCTCGGACCCCTACACCTATCTCTATGCCTTCGGGCAAAGCGCGGTGGTCGCCTGGGGCGTGCCGCAGGACATCACGATCCGCGGCGAGGTCGAATGGCGCGACAGCCAAGGCCGGGATATTCCACCCCCGCAACGGCTCGATCCCGATGAACCGGTCATCGCCTTCTTCGACGATCCGGCCGATCTCGCCACAGCCGTGACGCTCGGGCCGCACGATCTGCTCGCCGACAGCTTTTACGATTTCGACCCGCGGCTCGATGCGGAGGGCCGGTCGGGAAACTGGACCTTCGAGGCGGTCAGATCGGACGGGACCGTTCTTCCGCTGACCGGAATGGGCGGGGGGGGCCGTCAGTCTGAGGCATGGCGACCCTATGTCGGCAGCCCCCTGCTGCGACCGCTGGGTGTCTCCGAAGATGTCGTGCGTCCCGTCGACTTCACAACGCCCGATCGTCCTGGACAGGCCTACCAGATAAGGGAAACCTTCGTGGCGCCGGACGCCGCGAAAGCAACTGTCTGCGGTGTCTGGGACGTGCGGCAGGACACGACCGACGGCGTGACCCTCACCCTGCATCTCGATGGCCGGACGATCCACGAAAGCGTGGTTACCGATGTCCTACATTTGCGCATCGACGAACTGGACCTGGGCCCGGGAAGCCGCCTCGAGATCCTGACCGGCCCGAATGCCGATCCCACAGGCGATCGCGTCCGGCGCCATGTCCGGATCGCCGGGCCGAGTCAGGCCGATGCGCTTTGCAGCACACTTCGAGAAACCGATGCCTTCTGAGGACGCAATGAGCACGTGATGGGCAGGATTTTGCTACCACCCCTGTCGATTTCACGACAAATGCACCTTTTTCGAGACCCGTCGACGACTTGAGAAACGCGTGAAGCGGTCTAGAATCCCAATCAACCTTGGAACGATCTCTTTCGTCGTCCTAAAATCACTATGGTATGCTGAGGGAGACCGGGTTTGGTCCAAGCATGTTAATCCGGATCGTTCTCGCCGTTCTGAGCGCGGCGGCATCCGCCCTTCTGATTCTGCGGCTCACCGGAGCGACGCGTCTGGCATGGTGGGTCGTGCTGATGCCCTGGATCGCGATGGGCCTCGTGATCCTGAAGGAAGTGGTCCAGATGCACCGTTCGGCGCAGAACGCTCCGCCGCCGGGACATCCGACCGATCCGTGACGCGCCGCCCGTCTGCCGCCCGACCGGCCTCTGCCGCCACGGAGGTTCCGGCGCGGTTTCTACTGATCACGCGCTGCGGCAGGGCAGGCCTGCATCGGAACTGGCTCAGCTGGACCGGCCCGGACCGACGGCCGTTCGATATCCTTCTGTCCTGTTACGACCCTCCCGAGCCGGATCTCGCCAGGCCGGGTGTAACGGTGGAATACCGGCCGGGCAGCAAGGTCGCCGGCTATGCCGGGATCCTCGCCGATCATGCCGACCGGATCGCCACCTATGCCCATGTCGCGCTCTTCGACGACGATATCGAGACCGACGCCCCGGCGATTGCGGCCCTTTTCGACATCGCCTCCCGGAACGGTTTCCGGATATGCCAGCCGTCGCTCACGCTGGACAGCAATTTCAGCTATGCGGCTTTCCTACAGAACCGGTATTTCGTACTTCGACACATTAATTTCATCGAGATGATGTGCCCGATATTTCGATCCGACGTCCTGCTGTCACTGCGCAGACTCTTCGAGATGGGCTTCGAGAGCGGCATCGATCTGGCTTGGTGCAGCCTCGGCTCGCCCGCCCCCACCGATCACGCAGTCATCGACGCCATCGCTGTCCGTCATACCCGTCGGGTCGCTGGCGAGGCTGCCCGAAACGGCTTCCATGGGGGACGGTCCTACGAGACCGACATCCAAGCGGTGCTGACGCGCTTCGATCTGCCGTGGTTTCCCTGTCGGCCCTTCGACGGAATTCGGCCTTCGGGCGCCGAGGTCTCGGGAAGAATGTGCCTGATTTTCGCCGCCTTCGCAGTCGTCCCGGCGATCTGGCGATGCCGGGACGATGACTGGCGAACGCGCCTGCGCGGCGTCGCGGTCCATTTCAAGCATCTCGCCACCGCACGGGGGCGGGCCGGATCGGTGTCCTGATCCTCCCCGGCAGCGGGATCACATCGGCACTTGCTTCGAGAAATGCCGGTATATCCGTGAATCGAAGCGGCACATGTCCCTGATGGCCTCGATCACTTCCGGCGCAGGATCGGTCCAAGGCTTGTGGCGGCCGACATTGCGGACCGGGAGCCGCATGCCATAGCCGAGTACGCGGCGAATTCCGGTGTCGAACGCGTCCTGATCCTCGAGGATCCCCACCACGTCGAACCCGCGTAGGTTGCAGATGGCGCGATCCACCGCGCCATCGATATCGCCCGGCCCTTCCCAAGGCAGTTCGCCGAAGAAATGGCAGAGCACGCGCGCCTCCACCGCGCCGCGTGGCGAAGCGGTGAAATCCTCCAGCGACATGTGCCGCAGCCCCTTATCGTAGCGGTGCATCGAGATGAACCGCTCTACCGGATCGCGTAGGATAGTGACAAACTTGTAGCTGTCCGAGTAGGCACTCACGAAATCGCCCGTTACCGGAAAATGACCCTGAATGAAATGCCTCCCGATTTCGGCGTGATAGATAGCGAGTGCGCGCTTGAAGGTCATCCATTCGTCCGGTCCGCGGTTACCCACCGGAGCGCGGCTAGCATGCTCGTCCAGACGGAAGAACGACAGCGGGTATCGCAACCTCAGAGTATGCGACAGCGACGTTCCCCCGGATTTCGGCACATGGACGAACATGACCCGTTGGCGGTACAGGCAATTTCGAACCGCACGCGCCGCCTTGCTCAAGCCGGTCAGGTTTACCGATCGTGCCAAGTATGACAGCATGAATGTACCTGTCCCCTAAAAGTCAAAATTCAGAGGTTTCTCTAAAACGAAACGTGTGCATGGAATTGCTGATTTGAATATTCCGCCCAGTGACGCATGCATGCTTGACCCATTGCAAGCCCAGAGTTACAATTTTGCCATAGTTTTGCAGACGCCTCGGAATTGAATTCATGCGGATTGCTGCACTCGCCTTGCGCCATAGGCGTCCCGGATTGTTGTTCACAAGAACGATGAATACCGGTGAGCACTTCATCCCGCTTCAGACCGCAGACGCGGCCGAGACTTCCGGGAGGAAATCGTTCCCCTATATCCACGACCCGCTGCCGGACCTTTGTGCCCCGTCCCGCACGAACAGCGCCGCCCATGGCGCATGAATACAGGCTCGATCTGCTTCGGCTCTTCGCGGCGCTTCTCGTCGTGGTCGGACATCTGGCGATCTTCGGACTGCACATACCAAGCTATGCCACGACCGGGGCCGACCGCGCCTTCGGCGGGCTGGCACCTGTCGGCTGGTTCGGCTGGATCGGTGTGGAAATCTTCTTCGTCATATCCGGCTATGTCATCGCCGCCAGTGCCGTCGGCAACGGCGCGGGACGTTTCCTGACGAAGCGCGCCGTCCGCGTCTTTCCGGCCCTCTGGATCTGCTCGTCCATCGCCCTTCTCGTCCGCTTGGCCTGGGGCGAGCCCCTGGGACCGACCTTCGCCAGCTTCCTGCGCTCGGTCGTCCTGTCCCCCCAGGGGCCCTATATCGACGGGGTAGTCTGGACCCTGGTGCTGGAGGCGGTGTTCTACGTCTTGGTCGCGGGCCTGATCTTCGGCCGTGATACCGCTTCGCAGAGATCGCGCGCCTTGGAACGGGGCGCCGTCGTGCTGGGATCGTTCAGCGCCGTCTTCCTGCTGGTCTGCTTGGCGGTGGAAACAGCGAATCCTGTCATCGGCGGCACACCCCTGTCGGAACTGCTGCGTCGGTTCCCCTTCAAGGTGGCCCTACTTTGGCACGGCGTGTTCTTCGCGCTCGGGATGCTGCTCCGGTCGATCCGCAGCAACGGCGCGACCCGAGGCAAGCTGGCGGCTTCCGTCTTCCTGGCGGGAATGTGCGCCATGGAGATCGCGCTGAAGAACGCGGGCGAGGCCGGAAGCGCCGCAATCCCGATCGCGATCTGGGCCTTGGCCGTGGGCGTCATAGTGTGGCCGGTAGCGACGGGGCGGCCGCGGCCGGTCGGATCCCGGAACCTGAACTGGATGCGGCAGCTCGGGCTGCTGACCTATCCGCTCTATCTCAACCACTTCACCCTCGGAATGTATCTGGTTCCGTTCCTAGCCCCCGTGATCGGTAACCGGCTGGTCCTCCTTGCGATGGTTTGCATGCTGATCCTGGGCTCGTCGATCCTCTTGGTCCTTCTTCCCGAGCAGCGCTTGCAGGATTGGGGCAGTCGCAATCTACTGAGGCGCAAGTCGCCCACCCTGCCCGTCCGGATTGGTTGAGGACGTCCGCTCATTTCCCGGCCGCTTACCGTCGCCGCACCCTGTCGAGCAGGACGTATGACGCGAGGGACCGGAGTTTCGCGTCCAGAACCAGCACGACGGCCGCATAGGCGAGGCTTCCAGCCGCAATCGACAGGATGATACGGCAGATGGCCCGCAGCGCCGGGTCCATCGCGTCGGGAAGGCGCGCCTCCAGCATGGTCGTGCCGCCGATCACGGTCAGTGCCATCGCCACGCAACCGGCGGCGGCCGGCATCAGGGAGCGCAGTATTGAGACCGGATCGAGGCCGATGACACGGCGCATGGCGATGCAGACGATCCCCGCGTCGACCATGGCCGTGACCACCTGGCCTCCCGCCGCCCAGCCCAGTCCGAACGGTGCCGTCACCACGAGCGCGCTGGCCGAAAGGGCTGCCGTCGCGAACCCGATCCGGGGGGCAAGAGCCAGCCGATCCGACAGCGCCAGGACCGCCATGAGCAGAGTGTTCGGCAGCAGGAAGAACTGTCGCGCCGCCAGCAGGACGATCAGGCCTCCGACCGGCCGCCAATCCGGCCCCAGCAGGACGAAGACCAGATCGCCCGCAATCAGGGACAGACCTGCGAAGGCCGCTGCACCGACTGTCAGGATGGCGATCATTAGCGACCGCGCCTGTTCGCGCATGCGAAGCGTATTGTCCCGGACAGCTCGGAGGCCGATCCAAGCCACGGGTTTCAGCGGCTCCGATATCAGTTCCGATACCGCGCCGGGAAATCGCGCCCCGGCGCGATAGAGTCCGGTTCCCAAGGGTCCCAAGAACAGGCCGATCAGAAGCGTCGATATGTTGCCTTGGGCGAAGCCCGCCATAGCCGTCAGCTGCGCCTGCGTCACGAAGCGCATCATCGGGCCCAAGCGGGCGCGGTCCGGCCAGTGGCCGAAGATGCAGACGCCGGACGTGCGGCAGATGGCCATCGCCATCCCTTCCTGGGCGATCCGCGCGATGCCCAAGGACAGAAGCCCCAGACCTAGGTTGAGAGATATCGTGATCGCCAAGACGAAGGTGGTTTCGGAAAAGACCTGCGCCCCGGCCACCCGCAGGGTGCGATCGGTGGAAAGCAGGCGGCTGACCTGCATCGCGTTCTTCGCCCGCAGCGGCATGAACAGACCGAGCAACGCACAGAGCGGGGCGATCCGTCCCTGGGCGCCGGTCAGGGCGTCGACGATCCCGCCGCCTACGGCCAGGATCGCCCCGCCAGCGAGCCCGGCCGCTAGGCTGACGGCGACCACCCCATCGCGCTCGGTTTCGTGGGTAAAGGCATATTCCCCCCATCCCATGCTGGCGGCAAGCAGCAGAAACGAACAGAACAAGAAGACCAAGGCATAGATGCCGAAATCCTCGGGGCCGAGGAACCGCGCCGCTACGACAAAGGCGGCGAACTGCGCCGCCATGGCCCAGATCCGCGCGAGTCCGAGGGCGCCGGCGGACCGGATCAGCGAGCGTCCGGTCGGACCGCCCGTCATCCGGGATGCCGGGCCTTCATCGCGGCATCGACGATGGCGGTGAATTCCCGCCGGAACCGGCACGCGCCGAATGTCCTCGCATGCCGGGCGATCGCCGCACGCGAGAACGTGCCGCCCTCGAATCTGACGATCGCGTCGCGCAGGGATGTCGCCGATTGCTCGGCGAACATGAGGCCCGTCTTTCCGTCCACCACGCTCTCGCGCAGGCCGCCGCGGTCATAGGCCAGGACAGGACAGCCGCAGGCCATCGCCTCGACCGGTACGATCCCGAAATCCTCCTCTCCGGGAAAGACCAGCGCCCGCGCGGTTCGGTAGAGTTCGACCAGGGCGGCGTTCGGCACCCGGCCGCGAAAGATGACGTTCGACGGCGCCGCGCGCTTCAGTTTCGCCAGGTCCGGACCGTCGCCAGCGATGACCAGTTTCCGGTCCAGCCCCCGAAAAGCGTCGATGGCCAGGTCGACGCGCTTGTAGCCCACCATCTCGGAGACCACGAGATAGGGCGCGTCTTCGGCTGGCGGGGCGCTCTCGTCGAAGTCGAACAGATCGAGATCGACCGAAGGATGGACAACCTCCGCGCCGCGCCCATAAGCGCGGCGGATGCGGCGGGCGGTGAAATGTGAATTGGCGACGAAGATGTCGACCCGCATCGCCGAGACCGCGTCCCAGATTCGCAGACGGTGTGCGACGCGGGAGAACACTGCCCGCAGCACCGGGTTCAAGCCGCTGCGGTAACGACGATAATGGTCGTAGATGTAACGCATGGGCGCGTGACAATAGCAGACATGCAGCGCATCGGGCGGCGCGATGACCCCCTTTACCGGGCCGGATTCCGAAGAGATGACGAGGTCGTATCCTGTAAGGTCGAATTCCTCCAGTGCGCGGGGCATTAACCATAGGTAATGGCGGAAGTACTTCCGGCCCAAGGGAAGCCGCGCGATGAAGCTCTCGCGCACCGGACGGCCGCGGATGAGATCCGAGACCATTTCTGGATCGTAGACATGAGTGAAGAGATCCGCGTCCGGATAGCACAGGATAAGCTGTTCGAGGACCTTCTCTCCACCCCGCATTCCGGTCAGCCAATGATGGACGATGGCCGTTTTCAACCCATGGCCTCCGAAAGTCTTTTTGGGCGAAACGGATTGCCCCGATAGACTGAAGCCGTGCGGCGTTCTGGGAGAATGGATCGGAACGGCCGAGACTATCTTCGTCTTTCGAGCCTGAGGCCCTTGGGCTATGCTGGCATTTAGGTTGCATCACGGCAAGCAGGCATTTTCGCGTCGCGTATTGTCTACCGCCCATTATGCCTTAGCGAGTTCATGACGATATTTCCGATAGGTGCGCTGGTCCTGACGATATGGGCCGTGATCGCGTGGCGCAGCGCGGACCGGGCCTTGGCCTTCAGTCTCGTGGTCGTGCCGTTCGGTATGCTGGCCGTCATGCGTCTGCCAATCGGGGGGCTGACTCCCCTAGCCAGCCACGCACTGGCGGCCCTGTCGATCGGTCTGCTCGCGGTGGGTCTGTCAATGCGCCGGAAGACGGGGTTGCAGGTCATACCGGCGGCAGGCCTGCCGCTGATCCTGCTCGCGGCCTATGCTGTCTTCGCGTCCCTGATACTAGTGCGCTATTTTGCCGGCAGCTTCCTGGTCTTCGCGCCCGGGCGCAATGCCGGCGGGGTCCTTCTCAGCAACGACTTCGCGGCGCGGCTGTCGCCTTTGTCCGCCGGCCCGTCGAACCTGTCGCAGACCGCGTATCTGCTGCTCAGCATCGCGTTCTTCTTCGCCGTATCCGACGTCATCCGCCGCCGCGGGCCCGATTTCCTGATCGCGGCCCTCAGAGCTGGAGCGATCCTCAACATCGCCCTCGGCAGTCTCGATCTGGTCGGCCTCGATGCGCTGATCCGGCCTTTCCGGACCGCGAACTACAATCTGCTCGACACCCATACGGTGGCGGGGTTCACCCGGATCGTCGGCGGCTTCGCCGAGGCGTCGGCCTTCGGCCCGGTCTCGGCGGTATTCGCCACCTTCTTCCTGGTGCAGGGGCATATCGCCGGCGGGCCCCGGGATCTGATCACGGGCGCGGGCAACGCCCTTTTCGCGGTACTGTCGCTGTCCTCCACGAGTTTTCTCTGCCTAGGCGTCCTCGCGCTCTTCTTGCTGATCCGGGCCCTCAGGCCCCTCGTGCTGGCAATCAACCAGCGCGATGCCTTCGCCCTGATCGCCGGTACGGCACTGGCCACGGCACTGATGACGACGACGCTCCTGAGCGACGTGCTGGGAGATCTGCCGGCGCGGGTTCTCGACAAGCTGTTCTTCTCCAAGGCCCAAAGCGCGTCGGGTCTCGAACGCGCCGCGATGGCCCGCTACGGCATCATCACGCTCTGGGAAACCAACGGGTTCGGGGCCGGCATTGGATCGGTGCGGGCGAACGGGTTCTTCTCGGCCCTGCTCGCCGCGACTGGCCTGCCGGGACTATTGCTGACCCTGTGGTTCGCCAAGGCGGCTTTCGTAGACGGCACGCCCGCTGCAATGACGGAACTCTACGCGCTGCGCCGGGCTTCCCAGGCCGCAGCGCTGGTATCGCTGGCCGCCGCGAGCGCGAGTTCGTTCAGCGTCGATCCGGGGCTCGTCGTCATGCTGTTCGCGGCGCTCTCGAATTTCGCGTGGACGCCCGATCCGTTGCCTAGATTCGGGATCGCGTGACCCGCTTCACAATTAACGGCCGGTTCCTTGCGGCACCGCAGACCGGGGTCCAGAGGGTTGCGGGTGAACTTCTGCGTGCGCTCGACGCCAGGCTGGCGGAACATGGGACGGATGGCGACGACTGGGCGCTTGCCTGTCCTGCCGGCGCGTCGACGCCCCATTTCGCTGCCATCCGCAGAATTGACCTTTCCGGACGGCCCGGTTTCTGGTGGGAGCAGGCAACGCTCTACCGCCACGGGCGCGGCTGCGTCCTCGTCAACCTCGCCAACAGCGCGCCGATACTGCATCGGGCCAATGTCGTGCTCTTCCACGACGCACAGGTCCGGGATGCGCCGAATTCCTACGGACCCGCCTTCCGGGCGTGGTACCGGATCATGCAACCCGGCGTCGCCCGCCATGCCCTGAAGGTGCTCACCGTCTCGGCCCATTCCGCCCGCCAACTGGCCCGGCACGGCCTTTCCGGCCCGGATGTGCCGGGGATCGTGCCAAACGGGGTCGACCACATCGACCGGGTCTGTCCGCATCCTCCGCGGATTCGGCCGCCGCCTTCCTTCCTGCTGGCGATCGGCTCGGATCGGGCCCACAAGAACATGGCCTTCCTAATCGATGTCCTGTCCGACCCGGCGCTGTCGGACATCACCCTGGTCCTCGTCGGTAACCCGCCATCGGGCGTGGTCGCGCCGCCCAACGTCGTAGCACTCGGCCGCGTCGACGACGGCGCCCTGCGTTGGCTCTATGAACGGGCCGAGTTGTTCGCGTTTCCGTCGCTGACGGAAGGGTTCGGCCTGCCCCCGGGCGAGGCGATGCGGTGCGGCTGTCCGGTCGTCGCGTCGACTGGCGGCGCCCTGTCCGAGCTCTATTCCGGCGCTGCGGTCCTGCTCGATCCGAGCGACAAGCTGGCATGGGTCGCGACGCTGCGCCACCTCGCCGACGATCCGGGCGCGCGTCGTGCCTTGGCCGCAAGGGGCCGGGCCCGCGCCGTCGCCATGACTTGGGACCGGGCGGCCGCGCACTTGCTCGACGCGGTGGCCGATCTCGTTTGAATCCGGACGGGAGCACTCATCTTTCGGAGGCAGGCCCCATAGTCAGGACGATGCCAGCGATGTTGACGCCCAGCTCCGAAAGGGCCACCACCCCCCGGCGGACAGCCTTGCGTTCGGTGCGCTTGGCCCGCACCAGATAGACGCAGGTGTCGACTGCCTGGCCGATCACATGAGCATCGGCCACTTCCAGCGTCGGCGGCGCATCGACGAGTACGATGTCGTAGCGCTCGCAAAGCTCCCGGATCAGCTCGCCGAAGGTTCGTGCCGACAGCATGTCCCTGTTCGCCCCGTTGGAGATCGCTTGGGCGCAGGGAAGGATGTCGAACCCGCGGGGATCGGTCTGGACCGCATCCTCGATTCGGCTGGAGGCCCGCAGAACCGACACGATATCCTGGTCGACCGGGCGGCCGAGATGACCGGCCAGGGATGGATTGCGCAGATCTGCATCGATGACGATGGTGGAACGTCCGGCCCAGCTGGACACCAGCGCCAGTCCCAATGCTGTGGTCGTCTTGCCCTCGCCACGGACGGACGAGGTGATCATGACGCTGTGCGGGGAATTTCCGTCGCGCTTGTAGAGCAGGCTGGTGCGGAGCTGCCGGAACCGCTCCGCCAGATCCGATGTCGATTCTGTCATCAGCCGGTCGAGGATCCGCCCCCCCCGCAGCCGGCGTCGCCACGGCAGCGACGCCAGGACCGGAATGCCAAGCATGGTTTCGACGTCGCCGGACGACTGGAACACATCGTACACGAGTTCGCGCAGGAACACCGCGCCGAGGCCGATCGTGCCGCCAATGAAGGCGCTCATCATCAGAATCAGTTTCGCGCGCGGAGAGATCGGGCTTTCGGGAATGTTCGCCAACGAGACGATGCGCACATCGGCACGGATCAGCGCCTCCTGCGCCCGGGTCTCGTAAAGCCGCATCAGCATGCTTTCATAGACGGTGCGGACGGCTTCGGCTTCACGCTCCAGCTGGTTGGTCTCGATCGACGCGTTGGAGATCGCCAGCACGCGCCGCTCGAAGGCCCGCAACCCCTCCTCCAGCGCCTGTTCCCGACCGCGCGCGACGTCTGTCTCGTTCGACACCGTGGCCCGGCGGGCAGAAACCTCGTCCAGAAGTCCGTCCTCGACGGCGGCGACTTCGGCACGGATCCGCTGGATCTCGGGGTGGTTGGCCCCGTATCGGATCTCGATCTGGCGCGCCGTCTGCTTCAGCGAGGCCAGTTCCGCTCGCAGGTTGATGGCTAAGGGAGTCGAGATGATCTCGGCCGCCGCCGACATTCCCTCCTCGGCCAGCATTTCGGTCAGCCGCGTGTATTCAGCCTCGGCCGCGACCCTCTGGGCACGGGCGTCAGAAAGTTCGCGGGAAAGCTCGACGATCTGCTGCGCCGCCACGTCGATGCCCCCCTGCCCCAAGGTGAGGTTGTCGGCCCGCTGCCTCAGGACCGCGGATTCGGCCCGCTCGACATCCTGCCTGAGATCGGCGATCCGCCCCTCGAGCCAGATCGTCGCCCGGCGCGTCGCCTCCAGCCGTTCGTCGTGTTGGCGCCCGATATAGGTCTGCACCAAGGTATTGGCCGTGCGGGCCGCAAGCTCCGGGTCGCGGGAGCGAAAGCCGATATTGATGACGTAGGAGATTCCCTCCTGGCGCACGATCAACTGCTGACGCACGGCGTTCATCAACTGACCCGGAGTGGGCCGGGCGGGGCTGTCGATTGTCGCCTCGGCCGAGTTTTCCCCACCGCCGCCGGTCATTGCCGCGCGGAGACGCTGAAATAGCCGCTTGTAGAGCGGTGGGCGCATCAGGTCCGCCGAGAACTCGTCGATCTCGGTGAAATTCATGGCGTCGATCACCTGGTTGAGCAGGTCGGTCGACTGCAACATGGAGATCTCGCTGGCAACCGCGGCGTCGTTGACGGTGATGTTGGCGACGACCTGCTCGACCGTCAGTACGCGCCCTTCCCGGGTGTCGAGCATGATCTGCGCATTGGCGGCATAGATGCGGGGAATCTGGCTCTGGACCAAGTATCCCAGAACGCTCGCTACCAAGGTGAAGGCTGCGATCGCGTACTTTCCCCGCCATATGACGCGCAGGATATCCGCGAAATCAACGAGGCCCGGCGCGGCGCCGAGCTTGGACTCGGCCCCGGGAGCCGGCGCCTCCGGCAGGCTGTAAAGGCGCGGCGGGCGCGGCATGTTCATCCGCCCGCCACCGACATGGGGGCCGGTCGGCGAGGCGATCCGGGAAGGGGGAGCTGACGCATCAAGGCGTCACCCGGCCAGCACGGCGAATTCGGGGGCGAGGCCCAGCCCGGCGACCTGCGCTTCGATCTCCGCTGCGTAGAGACCGTTGGAGACGATTACCAGGGCGGGCTGGATTTCGGTCAAGGCCTCGGGCGGCACGACCGGAATGGCGGCGCCGGGGGCGACCAGCCCGTGCTTGCGGTCGTTCACATCGATCATGGCGCAGATTGCGCCCGCTTCGGCGCCCATAACATTGACGAACGTGATCCCCTTGGATCCGCTGCCCCATACGACTACCGGTCCGTCGATCCCTCCCAATCGTGCGCGCCACGCCGCGATGCCGTCCTCGCTTGCCCGGTGGAAATCCTTTACCGCCTCCAGAGCGGCGACGGTATCCGCGGACCTGAAAACAGGATCGGGCGCGGCCGGGTGGGCCTCGGCCATCAGGAACTGGCGACCGTATCCAGGGATGACGTCGATGGGCTCGAACCCCGTCCGCCGCAACAGCGTCTCCATCGTAGAGCGCGTCCAGTAAGTGATGTGCTCATAGATGACGTCCCAAGGCGAAACGACGTCGAACAGCCATTCTGCGTTCGGCACCTCAATATAGATCGGAACCGGCCGATTCCCGATGGCTCGGCGAATGTTGCCGAGGAGCGTCGCGGGGTCGTCCAAATGCTCGACCACGTGGCGGCACATCACCATGTCGAACGACCGGTCGAGTTGCTCGGGATGGAAATATTCCGCCACGATCCGCACCCCGTCGCGCCGAGTAAACTCGGATGGTTGGTCGGCCATGCTCGGGTCGAACCCAATGGCGCTGGCGGCCCCTTGTCGGACCATCTGGTCCAGCATGTAGCCGTCGCCGCAGCCGATCTCGACGATGTCGGCGCCCTTGAGCTCGTGACGGGCGGTCAGGCCCGCGGCCAAGGTCTCGGCGAAGCTCCGGAAGCGGGGCGAGAAATGCAGGGCGTTCTCGTAACCAGGCGCGTAGACCATTTTTTGCGGATCGTAGCGGCGGTTCCAGACCAGCGCGCAGGTCCGGCATGCGACAAGTTCGATCGTCGCCCGTGGCGCCGTCCGCGCCGCGTCGGCGTCGGGCCAGAGCTGGTTGCAGATCACCGGCATGTCGTCCAGCGTGATGACCGGTTCCGCGCTGCCCGCGCCGCAGAGAGGGCAGAAAGCCAGCTCGGTCATACCGCCACCAGCTCGCAATCGAGGCCCAGTTCAGCGATCCGGGCCGCAATCTCGTTCCGATAGACCGGGTTCATTGCGATCACCGTATCGGGCGGGGCCTGCAACAGTTCGTCGGGGGCGCTGACCCTGTGGCCGGTTCCGGGCAGATACTTGCCCTGTTTGTAGGGATTGATGTCCACGACCTGTGCGATCGCGCCGGCAATGTCGGTGCTGGTCAGGAACGAAACCCCTTTGGAGCCGCCCCCCCAGATGGCGATGCGCCGGCCGTCTGCATGCCTCTGGCGGACGAAATCGCTCCAGTGGTGCCGGACCCTTGCCACCTTTCCGGGGAAGGAAGCAGCCAGTGCGCGCAGCCTCTCGAGATCGTCCTGCCCGGCAGGCACGCTGCCGCTGTCCTTCCCGTGCGAGCTGTATTGCAGGATGTACTGGCCGTCATAGGCGAGACGGGCATGATCCACG
The DNA here is from genome assembly GCF_947494025.1 of uncultured Jannaschia sp. Taxonomy (GTDB): domain Bacteria; phylum Pseudomonadota; class Alphaproteobacteria; order Rhodobacterales; family Rhodobacteraceae; genus Jannaschia. The sequence continues at coordinate 6,302 of NZ_CANLTQ010000034.1, read as the reverse complement.
GCCATCCCCTGGCGGCGGAACAGCCGAGCATGGCTGCCCAGGGTGAAATACGAGCAATGCTCGTAATAGATGTCCCAGAAGGCACCCTCCTCAAGCACGCGTTCCACATTAGGCGTCTCGAAGAAGCTTACGGAACCGGGCTTGCGCGCCGCGAAGGCCCCGACATCGCCAACGAACCGGCCGACATCAGGCACATGTTCCAAGGTATGGCGGCAGACGACGAAATCGGGCGCCATATCGAGCGCGGCGGGGTCGAAATATTCGCGGCGGAACGCGATTGCGTGGTCATCGGCGGCAACGAACCGATCCAACAGGAAGCCCGGATCGATCCCCAGTCCCGCGGTTCCGGTGACGCTTACCAGTTCATGCAGAAAATCGCCCTTGCCGCAACCGATCTCGACCGTGGTCTTGCCCGCAAGGTCGTGACGCGTGGCGATCTCGTCCACAAGCGACCGGGCGAAGGCGTTAAACGTTCCCGAGAAATGCTGACTCTCCTCGGTCGCCGAGGCATAATCGACCAGGCTTCCGTCGAAGCGCGGGTTGAACACGAAGCCGCAAGCGTCGCAAAAGACCAGCGACAGGGGCGCGCGGGGAAAGTCCCGGGCCGCCGCCTCGGTGTCGAGCAGAATACAGCTCTGCACCGGGATAGCGTCAAGCGCGTAGATCTCGGCGAGGCGCGTCCCGTTGCAGGCAGGACAGGAAGCGACGGCCATCACGCCGAAACGACTTCGAGCTCGGGGATCGGCACCAGGAACTTGCCGCCGGATTGCAGGAACGCCTGCTGCTGGCGGACGATCTCGTCGCGCAGGTTCCAAGGCAGGATCACGACATAGTCAGGACGGTCGTCCATGAGCGTTTCCGGGTCCAGGATCGGAACGCGGACCCGGGGCATGAACTTGCCCTGCTTGTGGATGTTGCGGTCGACTGCATATTCGACCACCTGCCGGTTAAGGTCGAGATAGTTCAGCATGATCGTACCTTTGGCCGCGGCGCCATAGGCCGCAATCCGGTTGCCGTCGGATTTGAGCTGGGACAGCATCTCGCGCGCGCGGCTGCGGAACATCCGCACTCTCTCGCCGAAGCTGGCGTAGTATTCATGGGAGTTCAGGCCCACCCGCTCCTCCTCGGCCAGGATGTCCCGCACTGCCTCCGAGGGATTTTCAGTCTTGCCGAAACTCAGTCTTAGCGAGCCGCCATGGATCGGCAGCCGCCGCACCTCGTTGAGATGCAAGCCGTGGCGTGCGAAGAGCGCTCGGGCGGATCCAACCGAAAAGTAGCACAGATGCTCGTGATAGATCGTGTCGAACTCCATCCGTTCGATGAGATCGCGGATATAGGGGAATTCGGCCACCAAGATGCCGTCCTCGGCCAGCAGATCGGCCATGCCGCGGACCAGGTCGTTCTGATCGGCCACGTGGGCAACGACGTTGTTGGCGATAATGACATCCGCCCGCCGGCCTTCGGCGCGCAGCGCACGCGCAACCCGGGTGCCAAAGAAGTCCACGATCGTCTCGATACCCGCATCGATCGCCGCCCGCGCCGGCCGCGGCGCGGGATCGATCCCCAAGACGCCGATGCCGGCCGCCTTGAAGTTTCGCAGCATGTAGCCGTCGTTCGACGCGATCTCGATGACCAGGTCGCGCGCCCCCAGCGACCGGCTCTCGATGAGATCCTGCGCGTGCCGCTCGGAATGGACCAGCAAATCCTCCGAAAAGGATGAGAAGTAGAGATAATCGTCGCCGAACATCTCCTCGGGCGGGCGGGTCTCCAAAAGCTGCACCAAACTGCATTCCGGGCACCACCCCATCCGCAGTGGCGCCAGTTGGTCGTCCTCGGCGAGTTGCGCGGCATCGAGCAGGCCGTCCGAACGCGGCATCATTCCCAGATCGAGGATCGGCCGCAATCCAGCATGATCGCAGGAGATGCAGCGGACCAAGCCTGCGTCGCGCTCGAACGCCGCGCCGTCGTACATCGCCGCCCGGAGCGGCGGGACGCGCCGCGCCAGCGTAGCGTCGATCACCCCGTCCGCGATCAGCTTCTTGATGTGACCGATCCGCTGGTAGCGGGGGCCCTCGAACTCTTCCAGCGTCAGCTCCTGCGCCCGGTAAGCCTCGAGAAGCGACCGCGCCCCGCGTCGCGCGTCCCATTGTGGCACGAATCCCGGCAGCACGCGCCGGATCTTCTCGCAATTCACTCGATAGGACCGCTTGTCGGGGCCGGCATCCTCGGCGAAGCTGATCTCGCAATCGGGCACGGTCTCGGCGACGATCCGGGCCAAGTCCTGGACCTGATAATTGTGCTCGGTGCAGCCGACGTTGAAGGCTTGGTCGCAGACCGCCTCGGCCGGGGCCTCCATGGCGGCGAGGAAGGCGCGCGAGATGTCCTCGATATGGGTGATCGGCCGCCAAGGAGTGCCGTCGGATTTGATATGAACCTGTCCCGTGGTCACCGCCCAGGCAACGAGGTTGTTCAGTACCAAGTCGAACCGGATTCGCGGGCTGACCCCATAGGCCGTGGCGGGCCGCAAATAAACCGGGCAAAATCCGTCCCCGGCGAGCTCGGCCAGCCCCCGCTCGGAACGGACCTTGCTGACCCCGTAGGGCGTCAGCGGGTTCAGCGCCTCGGTCTCGTCGATGAAGTCCGGGCCGCTCATGCCGTAATTGGAACAGGACGAGGCATAGACGAACCGCTCCACGCCGACGGCCTTGGCCAGGCGCGCAAGGCGCATCGTGCCGTCACAATTGATCGAATAGGTAATTTCTGGACGGAAATCGCCCAGGGGGTCGTTCGACAGGGCCGCCAGGTGCAGGATCGCGTCGAAGCCCATTAGGTCGGACGCTTCGACGTCACGGATATCCCTCAGGATGGTCGGCACAACCGGCATGTCACCCCCCGGCGCGAAGGAGCAACGCTCGTAGAGATCCGTGTCGAGCCCGACGACCTCGTGTCCTGCTACGCTCAAGATGGGGGTGAGGACGGTCCCGATATAGCCGCGATGTCCTGTTACCAATACCCGCATTATCAACGCTCCCACTTGGCCCAAGGCCTGTCGCCCGAGTCCCAGATTTTCTGCAGGGTGTGCTTATCGCGCAGCGTGTCCATCGCCGCCCAGAAGCCATGATGGCGATAGGCCATGAGCTCGCCGTCGCGTGCTAGGTTCTCGAGCGGGGCATGCTCGAACATGACCATGTCGCCGTCGATGTAATCCATCACCTGAGGCTCTAGTACGAAGAAGGCGCCGTTGATCCATCCTTCGGCGGTCTGCGGCTTCTCCTCGAACGCCGCGACCCTGTCGCCGTCGAACCGCATGTGGCCGTAGCGGGCCTGCGGCCGGACCGCCGTGATCGTGGCGAGTCGTCCGTGCGCGCGGTGAAAGGCAATGAGCGCGTCGAGATTGATATCGGAGACGCCGTCGCCCCATGTGAGCATGAAAGTCTCGTCGCCGAGATAGGGCTTGAGGCGACGCACCCGCCCCCCGGTCAGCGTCTCGCCCCCCGTCTCGATCAGCTCAACGCACCAAGGCGCATGAGGCGTATCGTGACGCTCGATCCCGGCTGCCTCGCCCAGCCTGACGGTCAGGTTACCCGACAGGGTGCCGTAATCCGCGAAGTACCGCTTGATGTCGTGACCCCGGTAGCCGAGCGCGACGGCGAAGTCGTTGAAGCCGTAATGGGAATACAGCATCATGATATGCCACAATATTGGCTTGCCGCCGATCTCTACCATCGGCTTGGGCCGGACGGAGGTTTCCTCGGCGAGACGGGTGCCTTTGCCCCCTGCTAGAATGGCGACCTTCACTACGACATGCTCCTCTTTAATCGACCACGCATCGGCGCGGCCCGTCACGGTTGCTTCGCGGACGACCCGCCGCCCGGGCCGCGTGTCAAATCTCCTTATTGGCCTTTGCTTCGAAGAGGACGCGCTTCAGGCTCTCGTTGCGCAGGACAGCGTCGCGCAAGGCCTCGCTGCGTTCAGGGGCGACGTATCTGGCGATGTCGAGTGCGTAACGGGCCATCTGGCGCCGGGTGAAGGCGGAGCGCGCCACCCCGCCGAGTGCTGCGGAAGGACGGACGAGCTCGCCGTGGCGGAGCGCGATCTCGATCAAGTGCGCAAGGAAGTTGATGTGCTCCAGGGAATGCCGGCGCCGGGTCCTGCCGTTCATCCAACTCGCCCGGTCGCCCTTGCCCTGACGGTTCACCGACCGGGTCTGATGCTCGCGATTGTAATAGACGGCATCCGCCGGCGCCTGCGCGACCTTGCCCAGAAGCGCCGCCTCGGCGATCAGCGCCCTGTCGGATCCGTAATAGGGACGCAGCAGGCAGGATCGGCGCAGGATGTCGGTCCGGAACATGCCGAAGATCGGAAAGCACGATCCTGCGGTCTCGATGGCCTTGCGGAACCGGGCGACCGGGTCGTCCTGCAGCAGCGGCGGCATGAAGAGATCCGCGGCCCAATCGATCTCGTCCCCCGAAGTGTCGATACATTTCGTCGGCCCGAAGACCAGCGAGACGTCTTTGCAGGCGTCGAGCATCTCGACGCAGCGCTCGACGAAGCTGGGGCCGAGCAGATCGTCATGGGCGTGCCACTTGAAGTACCGGCCGGTTCCTAGGGCAAAAGCTCGGTTAAAATTGGGAGCCGCGCCAATGTTCTCGGTGAATCTGTGATATTTGACACGCTTGTCGCCGCAGGCGAACCGACGGCAAATACGCTCCGTCCCATCGGTGGAACCGTTGTCAGATATGACGACTTCCAATGCCCTGAAACTCTGCTCGAGTACCGAGGAAACCGCCTGTTCGATAAAATTCTCCCCGTTAAGGACGGGTATCGCAATAGTTACGTACGGATTCATGGAAGCGACTCCAGGAACAATCGGCGCGAAGATTCATATGATCGACTTTGACTTCTATGATCCCGACACTATAGCACTTGAAAATCTAGACAATACGCTAGATGTGCAGGTCCTGCATTTGGTGGATCGGGTCGAGGATGAATCTATCCGGCTCTGACGTCCAGGTCTTGCAGATGTATTCATAGGGCGTGAGGCCGCCGAGGGTCTTGAGCCGACGTGCGAAGTTAGTTGTAGCCGTCCATGAAGTCCCCGAGGTGGGTACGCGGCTGATCGTGGCTGTCGTAGTGGAAATGTTTGACATTCAGCCATCGCGGATCCCCCCGATCGGCTTCGAGCCTCACTTGGGCTTTGTTGCAAGGAACGATTTAGAGCGACGGACCATTATTCTGACGCATAGCCTGCACGGCAGAGGTAGTTGCGGCATTCGTCGGGGCTGAACATGTCGCAGACGTCTCCGAGGGCGGTAATGAGGTCGTTGAAGGTCCGCGCGCCGATGCGGCGCAGGTGGGCCTTGAGCTTGGCGAAGGCCACCTCGATCGGGCGAGTAGGCGGGCAGGAAGAGGAGCCAGCATTCCGCCCGGCACAGGGCGTCCGCTGCGGCGGACACCTTGTGAGTTGAGAGGTTGTCCAGGATGACGGCGGTCCCCGGTTCGAGGACCGGGACGAGCTGCGTCTCGACCCGGGTCGTGAAGGCGGGACCGTCCATGGCGCCCTCGATCACCCGGGGCGCGATTAGGGCGTCGAAGGTGAGGCCCGCAACGAAAGCCTGCGTCTTCCAGTGTCTGAAGGGGGCGTCGGCGCGGGCGTTTCCCTCGTGGCGCTCGCCCGCGCAGGCGGGTCATGTCGGTCTTCACCGAGGTCTCATCCACGAACACGAGCCGACAAGGCTCCCGGCGCATCCGGGGCAACCTGCGCCGCACCCGGTCCCGCCGGGCCTGGCGGATCGCGGGACGGCAGGTCTCCGTGGCGATCAGCGACTTTTGTAACCCGCCAACCCCAGCGGCGCAGGGCGCGGCTCAGCAAGGCGGGCGTGGCCTGCACGCCCATCGCATCCTCCAGTGCGCCCGCCAGTTCCGGCATGGTGATGTCGCCGTCGCTCCGGGTAACCTCCAAAAGGAACGCCCGGTTCGCACCCGGCTTGCCGCCGCCCGGGCATCGCCCACGGCGCCCGGGCGCAAGAGCCTCGCCCGCCCGAACCCGGCGGGCGAGCCGCATCCTCGCAGCCGGCGAGATCAGAAGCCGCGCCGCCGCTCCCCGCGCGGCCATCCCCCCCTCGATCAGCCGGGCAAACCGCCAGCGCACATTGATAACGATACACCCATCAGCCAACCCTCCCGGCTCAGGTGAATCGCGCATCGGTTCCATTCGCCAGAACCGTGAACTGATGTGGTGGATGCCCCCGCCCCTGGAGCCGGCCGGCGTCGAGTATGTCAGGACGGTTCTATAGAACCAT
>NZ_CANLTQ010000033.1 GCF_947494025.1 uncultured Jannaschia sp. | reverse complement strand
AAAAGATGATCGATCCTACGGCAAGGCTCAGCGTCAGCCGCCAGGCGAAGGTGCTGGGTGTCAGCCGAGGCAGCGTCGCGGCAAATGCTTTAGGAAGGCCGAGTAGGTGATCAAAAAGACTAACGTTTTGTAGATTAAGTATGCAGTTTAAGTCGCATCCGGGAACGACGTCATTCGTGTGGCGCCAGTTTACAGTATTGCCTTCTTTTCATCTATTGCCCGCTACCTCGCTGTCGTCACCATCCTGATGCTCGCTTTAGCATCGACCTGCGTGTCTCCTGAACAGGCCGCCGCAGCACGCCGGGTCGGACTGCGGACACCGCGAACGCGCACGGGGTTCGCGTGCGCAGCCGAGTTGGCTGCTCACCCGAACCAGTGCGCGAAAACAAGCACCCAAGTCGAGACGATGAACGCGGCCGCAAGAAAGTAGCTTCGGTTCCATACGAGGCCCACATGAAGCGCGGAGACGCGGCCGAAGCTTGCGGTCAGGACAGTCGTCGCGGTGAAGGGCGAGGTTACGCCGGCCAGTGCCCAGCCCGCCGTGATCGCCACGACCACCGTCGCGGGCGCGACGCCGAGATGGGCTGCGGGCGGGATCAGCGGCACGAGAAGCGTTGCCGCCAGGATCGGGTTCATCCCGATCTGACCTGCGGCAGGCAGGATCCAGACCAGCGCCAGCAGCAGAAGCGGCGTGGGCACCCCCGAAAGATCGACCTGACCCGCCTCCAGGATCAGGAGCGCGGCGCCGACGGTGCCGATGTAGCCGGCCATCATCAACAGCACGATCTCGCCCGCCGCGGCGGGGAGTTCGGCGAAGACGTGGTCACGCGCCTAGGCGCCGACCGCGTGCGTGCCCTCGCCGTCCGCGCTCGCCCCGCCGCGAGCCTGCAGCCACGCCCAGAGGACCGCGATGGCCGGAACGACGAGCAGGACGATGCCGACGACGCGGATGCCCGTCGCCAGATGCAGCGTCGCGACGCTCGCGACGAGGACGGCAAGCAGTGTCAGCAGGGGCGACATCGACCGCCAGCTGCCCTCCGGCGACGCCAAAACGGGGCGCGGTCCGGGGAGCTTGGGCCTGAACGCCGTGTCGAGCGCCCAGCCCGTTCCCGTCATCAGAAGGCCTGTCACCAGCCCGGGAACCAGGATCGCTCCCCAGCTCGTGCCTGGGATCAGGGCCGTCGTGATCGCGACCGCGAAGGACATCGGCGACCATGGCAGCACCGATGTGAAGCCGCGCTGGATGGCCAGCAGCATGCGGCGGGAGCGGTGGCGACGGAGGAAGGGGTCGGGCTCGGCGTCGGTACTGTGCGTGGCCAGTGCGCCGAGCAGCGCGATCGCCCCGTAGTTCAGCACCAGCGCAAAGACCTGTCCGCCGAAGGGGAGGGCGATGTAGCGCCGCCCCGGCGGCTGCTCCGCCAGGAAGCGGCCGGCCCGTCGGATCGCGGGCGCGCGTTCGGCCACGCTGCGCAGCCCGGCGAGGGCGCAGAAGAAGGCGCAGATGAACGCCGCATTGGAAAGGCCAGCGCGAACGGCCGTCGTCCAATCGGGCGCACGTAGCGCAAGGACACCCGTCAGGAGCATGGCGACCGCGACGAAGGCCTGTCGCCCGCGCCGCACTTGCGGCGTGAGCAGGACGACCAGGGCCAGCGCGACGTAGGGCTGCGCCGCGACGGCCGCACCGCCGTGATGCCATTCCACCAGGATCGTGACAGCGACGAGGAGAAGCAGGCCGACGCCCGTCGCGTTCGATAGCGCTTGTCTCATCGCGAGGGAGCTCTTGCATTGCGTCGCCGGGACGGCTGACCCCGTTATGGCGTCTATCGCACCGTCGCGTCAGGGGGACCGGGTTCGACGGAGCCGCACCAGTCGATCCACTCCGCCGCCGCTTCGATGATTGGAGGAAGGGACGGCTTCACTGCAAAGACGGCCCTGTTGGTGAGGACAATGATGGACGAGACATGGCTTTGGATTGTTTTCGACTCGTAAGTGTCTGGTGGGTAATGCCCTATGTCGCTCTAACTGCCTTGTAGGGCGCGCACGCCAATCCGATCCTTGTGTCATGGGGAGCACTAGACTAACTCTAGTCCACTGGAGGCGGCGATGCAGTTCAACATCCACGAGGCGAAGACTCAGTTCTCTAAGCTCGTCGCGGCCGTGGAGCGGGGCGAGACCGTGACGATCTGTCGGAACGGTCGGCCTGTGATTGCCTGCGTACCGGCGCGGCCCCAAGGGCCGTTTCCGTTCGGTGCTTGGGGATCGCTGTCAGGCGGGGCGTCATCACTCGAGCACATGGTCGGACCCACCGACGCGGAGACACTCGACGACATGGGGCTCTGATGCTCCTCGACACGCATGTGCTGATCTGGGCGATGCTGGCGCCAGACCTTCTGTCAGGTTCGGCGCGTGACGCACTCTTGGACGCGACCGAGCGCTGTGTGAGTGCAGCCAGCCTCTACGAGATTACCTGCAAGGCGATGCTCGGCAAATGGCCCGAGGTCGAGAAACTGCTTTCCGTCGATCTCGACACGCGGCTCCGATCCGACGGGTTCGAGGTCATCCCGGCGTCCGGGGCCGTCATGGAACTCGCTGGACGGCTCGCCTGGGCGCATCGCGATCCATTCGACCGGATCATCGTCGCGACCGCTCTCGAACGCGCCATGCCGGTCGTCTCGAAGGACGAGACGCTGGACACCGTACCGGGCGGAAGGGTGCAGCGCATCTGGTAAGGACGGTCCGTAAGATACCGAAACTACAAATTCTTACAACTACTCGTAAGAACTATTATGTATTTCTATGCCTTCAACCCGACCGTGCGTATTTCTACGAATGCCTGGCTCGGCCGCGGGACCGTGTCCTCGCTGTGAGGTCTCGTCCTGAGGCGCATCGTTGGACGCGAAATGCCAAATTCCCGATCGCGCTCCGACGGAGGCGGTGCGTCCGGCGAGCGAGCTCGCGGACACGGGGCTAGCGCGTTTCGGCAAGGCTATTCGGATGAGTGGAGAGAGCATCGGGGCCGTCGCTTCCCGTCGCCATTGCCACTGGCATGGTCGCGCGTCGACCCCCGTCGCTTCTCAGGTGGCGCAGGCCACGTCGATCTGCGTCTTCACGGCGTTGATCTCGTCGATCTTCTGCGATTGCGATTTCGCATTCAGGCGCTGCAAGCTGTCGGCGAACTGATCCGCTTCGGCTTTCGAGAAATCAATGTCGAGTTGGGAATCCATGTATTCCGCAACCACTTCGATCTTGCCCTGCGCGACGTTCACCGCAATCGTCCCGATAGGACCCAATCGGCTCCCTAGAATGCCGAGCATGGTACTAGCCGCTTGGTCCGAGAGGAAATTACTCGGTCCTTCGCCTGTCGCAATGGCCTCGCCCACCGTCCCCTTCATGGAGTTGCTCGTAGAGACGACCGCTTTGAAGGTCTCTATCTGGGCGTTCGTGTAACCATCGAGAAACTCGTCAGGTAGGTTGTCGAGTCCCAAATCCATGATCGTCAGTGCAGCCCACTTGGCGGCCGTGACTATGATCCTACGGGTCTGTTCTTCTCCGGCGGCGGCCATCGCGGCGTTCGCTTCCGCTTCGTACCGTTGAAATTCGGAGATGACTGCTGCGAGACGTTCTTCCAACTGCGGATCGTAAGCGGCGAAGGCGCCGTCGAGCATGTCCAGGAGTGGACCGTTTCGATAGGCCCGGGCGTCTTGGCAACCGATGAAGACGCCGTGACCCGTGACGATGACTTGCTCTTGCGCTGCAGCCGGGGCGACCGCGGCGAGGAAGACGACTGCGGTCGAGGCGAGCCCAAATCGGTTCAGTTGCATTGGGTTCTCCATCTTTTTTGCGTGGGTGGAGCGGGAACGACGGGTCCGCGCAACTCCGTCTTCGGTAGTAGCCGGCTTGACGATGACGGAGCGTAACGCATCGATTGCGGTGTCGAAAGGACCTTCGAGGGATCGCGGCGCGGTCCTGCCAGGCGGAATTCGTCAGTCGCCGCTATTCATCACCGGGCTGAACTGGCTCAGGTCGATCATGCTCGAAAAAGTCGGACCGCGCTCGCGCCAGACTCCGAGGTCGAGCATCTTCAAGGCGTCGTCGTCGAGCGGCTCCTGCTCTCCGAAGTCCGCGGGCAGGAAGTACTCGATCTCCTCCAGAGCCAGCTTCACCTGCCACGCCTGTTTCGCGAGGAAGTCGATGTCAAGCCTGAGGGTCCATATCCCCTCGCCCCCGTCGAGCTCGGCCCTGTATTCACGACAGCCGACGCCGTGCGCGCAGGCGATCCGGTCGTTGGGACAGTCGATCGACCCCGAGAGGTCGAGCCAATCGCGGATCGCGCCGCCGAGAGGCGATGTCGCGTCGTGAAAGGCCGTGACGCGCAGGATCGGGCGATCGCGCTCCTGGAGTTGCGTTGCGAACGGGGTGTCTGGGTTCGACTCCTCGAAGGCGCGCCCGACGGAGACGGGCCCCCGGACCTCGATTTCGACATGCGGCGCGCCATCACGGTAGATCACGCGCACGCGACGCTCCGCCAAGGGCTGTGCCCATTGAACGACGGGACGCGAGCAACGCAGATCGGGCCGGGTATGGGTCTGGTAGCGGACGAGTCCGAAGCGGACGAAGGAATCTGCGCTTCGGCCCGGCTGGAGCGTGACGTCGGCGTACCATTCCTCCCGCTCGACGTCGAAGCGAGGCTCGTAGGTCAGAAGGCCGACGGCCATCGGCGGCGTGGTGTCGAGCTTGGCCTCGCCGTCGGGCCCGTCTTGCGGCCCGTCGGTCTCGTTGCCCTGCCCATCTCGCTCCCCGCCGCTGTCGGTATCGGCCAGGGGCATCTCGACATGAGGCACGTATTCCGCCCTGCCCGGATCGTTCGGATGCCGCCATAGGTCAGGGAACGCTTCCTTGGAGAGGAAGAGCTGGGTCTCGTGGAACTCCGATGGCGTGCTGGACATCCGAACCGGGTCGGTGCCCCGGCGCGTGACGAAGGCTCCCCCAGGCCCAAGATCCTCGTCCGAGAATTCCTCGAGTGGAATGACGCGGTCTTTTTGGGGAGGCGATCCGCATGGATCGGGACAATCCGCCGGGTCGCGCAGGGTGACGACGTTCGCTGCGAGATCGGCACGGTCGCCGAGCAGCTGCGCGGGTGGCCAGAGGACGATCCCGAGCCGCTCGTCCACCCCGGAAGAGAACCAGCCACGTCGCAACCTGAGGCGGACGCTCGCGCGGCGGGTCTGCTCTATGACTAGGAGACCCGGCTCCCGGCGGATGCCTGTCCCCTCGATCTCCAGCGTCGGGACGGGCGCCTTGGTCTCGACCATCATCGGCCGGATCGTGGCGGGAAGGATGACGTCGGTCGGCTCTTCGGCACGGTTGCGCATCAGGCCGGGGCGCAGCCGCTCCGCCGGCACGAGCTCTCCGCGCTCGTAGACGAGGCCGGAGCCGGAGAGCCAGGGATCGCCCCGCATCGCCACGCGCGCCGCGGTCGTGAGATACTCCGCGGTCCGGGCTAGGCCGTTCACGCGGACCGAGAGCCGGCGCGCCTTCCCATCGGGGAAGTGGTGACGGAGCGAGGCGAGGCGCGCGTTCTCCGGAGACAGGAAGTAGTCTTCCAGAGCGATCCTATCCCACCGGCCTGGCGTCTGCGGAAGCGGCAGGTCCTCGATCCGGAGCAGCGTGACCGTCCCCTCCCTCAGTTTGACGCGCCCGTCTTCGGCGACGCGGAAGCCGAAGATGTCCAGGGGCGCGCGCAGGTCGCGCGCACCATCTCGTTCCGCGCCGCCGATCGCCTCGGGCCAGGTGCCTGCGATGCGATGCGCGAGGCTGCGACCGCGGTTCGGATCGTCGAAGACGGCGCTCTCGGGAGAGACCGTCCTCGCCGTGATCTCCAGCGTGTCGATCCGGGCGAGATCGACCTCCACCTCGCCCTTGAGGGCGACCGTCTTGGCGCCGGCGGCGATCGCGTCCGCGCCGCTGAAGCCGGGCACCGGGCCGTCGACCGTCTCGGGGCGGACCGCGCGGAGCGGCAGGGGCGCGTCCGGCCGCCCTTCCGCCGCTTCGTCGCAGCGCGCGCCGGGGAAGGCCGGGACGGAGGACGGGAGGGGGACGACCTTGGGTGCCCGGTCCTTCGGCACGTTCACGGCGTGGACCGCCGTGACCCGTCGCGTCGCCGCGATCTCGGGCAGCGGATGGCATAGCATCGCCTCGTGCATCGCCTTCGCCAAGGCGCAAATGATGCCGGAGCCGGGCAGGACGTCGCCACCGGGACCAATATATCTCAGGCCGGTCTCCACCGCCGGCAGGGCGTCGAGAAGGCATCGCTCCACCGCCGCCGGCAGTTTCGATCGCCGGATGCCCGCACGCAGCTTGCCAAGGTCGCAGAGCCCGTCGGCACCGGCGCAATTGCAGAAGTACTGGATCAGGCCCTGCACGGCGGCGAAGTCGTGGCCGAGACGCCATTCGGACGGGACGAGCCACATCTCGATATCGACCTGCTCGCCCGGCTTGAGCCGGATCTCGACGCCCTCTGCGCTCAACCGCCGTCCACGCCTTACGTCGTCCGAGCGGTTGGCGTCGAAGGTGACCGTGCCGCTACAATGCAGCACGCTGGATTGGGTCGGGGGCTCGTCCTTCGGCCGGGACGCCGTCTTGGCGAGCGTCAGAAGGACGGGCGTCGTGTCGGGATAGGCGCTACCAGCCCTGAGCGGGACGGCGACCGGTCGACCTTCCAGCGTCCGGCGCTGGCCCATCGGCCCCTCGACGTGGCGCGCGCGCAGGACGAGGAAGGACGGCGCCGGGTCCGGGTAGTAGTCTGTCGCGACGGCGGAGCCCCGATGCCAGAAGACGGAGCTGGCGTTCTCCGTTCCCGGCTCCGTCGTCTCGGTCGAGGGGGTCTCGATGGTGCGACGGCTCTTGATGTATGGCTCGCCGTTGAAGCCCGTCTCGAAGCGCGTCTGCACCGTCGGGAAACCCAGGTTGTTCTTGGCGTAGCGGACCCGCGGCAGGGCACCCGGCGGCGGGCCGTTGTCGTTGCGATGGTCGAGAACGCCGCGCGCGCCGCCCTCCACCAGATGGCGCGCGGCCGTGGCGAGGGGAAGGTGCGGCACAAGGACGAGGCGCTGCGAGATGTCGGGGGTCGCGCGGCTCTGATCTCGGCTGTCGGCCTGCTCGTCCGCGACGTCCCGCATCGTCCGGATGACCATCCGGCCCGCGTTCTCGAAGCCCATTGCGCCGTTCTGTCGCTCCGCATGGCCTTTCGGCAGCAGGAGCGTCGGCGCCCCGATCCGGATGTGGCGCAGCGCGCGCACGAAGGCGCGCGCATCGGGGCCGCCATGCGATGCGAGGCCCCGCGAGGGATAGAACAGCCGCGCGCGCGCGTCGCCCCGCGCCTCCAGGTCGGTTGATCGGTCCGCCGAGCCGACCGCGTCGGGATCGCGGGGGAGCCGCTCCTCGGGGAATTCAGTGTCGGGATCGATCGCCCGACCGCCCGCATAGACCGCCTGCAGGGCGAAGCGGTACGGTCGGCCGTAGCGCAGCGCCGGGGGCCTATCCTGGCCGGGCCGGTCTGGAATGAAGGACCGCCGCCCGAAACACATCACGTCGGGGATCGCCTCATCCATCTCGGGCAGGCCGGCGCAGGCAACGCCACCCGGCGTCCCGTCCCAATGGGCGACGGCCTCCTCGACGAAGGCCTCGATGCCGACGGCCCCGCCACCCGCATCGCTGCTATCGAGGGAGCGCACGTCGCGGGCCGGGACCGCGTTCATCGCGCTCTCGATTGCGATGCGCTCGGGCGATCCGGCGGGACCGACCGCGAGGGTGAGCAGCGTCTCGACCAGCTTGCCGCCCTCGCCGGACTGGTCGTACCGGAAATAACGACCCATGAGGGACCGCCAGCGTGTGGTTCCGTCCTGCGCTTCCATCGTGCCGACGAAGGTCCTGAAACCGTTCGTCAGGTCGTCGGCATCGAGGATCACGACGTCGCGCCCCTCTGCCGCTGCAAGCTCCGCACAGGTCTCCCGACCGGTCTTGGCAGTCAACGTCGCCAGCTTCCGCGCGGCATCGGCGACCGCGCTGCGGCAGAGCAGCGTTAGGCCGTTCGACTGGTAGTCCGGGCCGATGGCCAGCAGGCGGCGAAGCTCACCCGCAGCGGTGCGGTCCCCGCCTCCACTTGCGATCTCCTGGCGCGCGGCCTCGATCGCCTCCAGCCACGCCTTCTCCGCCTCGAGCGCGTTGGCGACGTCGAGCGAAGTGATGTCGTAGCGCGGCAGCCGTGCCCCGTTTACGGCCAGCCCGCCCATGACGATCACGCCGCCATATTGGCTGACGCAATGCGACGGCAGAATCAGCTTCGTGGGATCGGTCGCCTTGCGCCAGGCGAGATACTCGCCGCGGCTGGCGGGCCAGCCGAAGGTGCAGGACGCCGCGACCTCCCCCTCGGGCGGCGCGGCAGGGGGGTCGAGGTCGGTGAGCCGGGTGAGCGTCATCGGCGCCGGGATGGCCGCGTCGAGGCGCGGCCCAGTCGTCAGGATCGCGCCGAGGGCGACGAATGACGGAATTGCCCCATCTACGCCGCCGCTCGGGTCGACCTCCCGCCCGCTCAGATCGAGGTCAATCAGGATATCAACGGAGAGACCGAAGACCCGGGACTGTCCGGGGCTGCCCTCGATCGAAAAATAAGCCTGCCGCGCGATGGCTTTTGCCTTGGCCTTGGCCTCGGTATCGAGCGTGGGGGCCGGTCCGCCCTTGACATTCGGCGCCGTTACCCGCGCGTTCGGGTCGTCGGCATGGGTCGGCCAGAGGCCGAATTCGGATTTCACACGCGCATCCGACAGCTTCTTGGCCCCATCTCTCGCAGCCTCGCCGGGACTGACGGAGGTGAACAAGCAGGTCTCGATCTGATTGCCATCGCGCAGTGCCTCGAGGGCCTTGCCGTAGATCTCTGCCGAGCTCATGCGATCGGGGTGCAGCTGCTCGCTCAGCTTGACGAAGCGGGCGATCTTCCGTTGGCGGATGGCGCTGTCGATCGAGATGGACCGTGCCTCCCGCAGGGTGGCGGCATGGGTCTCGCGCCAGATCGGCTGCTGCCCTTCCGCGACGCCGTAGGCCGTGGCGAACGCGACCTCCCAGAGCGCGACGTCCGTGGCGTCAGATGCGAAGTGCTCTGCCGCGTCTCGGATGCCCTCGGGGCTATTCGGTCCCTCCGCGCCGATCTCGGCTATCTTAGTCGGATTGCCGCTCCAGACCTCGGCATTCACCGGATCTTCTGTCTCGGGCAGCTCGCGCTCGGTCTCGGCTCCGCGGTCGCCGAGCGATTGTGCGAGCTCGCGGGCGCGCTGCGCGTCGAGGACGAGAGCCGCGTCCGAATGCGGGATGCCGAGGAGGGCGTCGACGGCCCGGGGTCCATCGGGGGCGGGCTTGACGAATTGCGCATCGGCGCCCAGCTTGTCGGCGCCTTCCGCCGCGTTGGGGTGGCCTTCGCAGAACGCATGACCGACCTGCGTCCGCTCGCCGGTCAGGGTCTGACTGATCTGGAGGGCGAGCGCGTCCCACGCCGCTTTGCGGAGGTCATCGTCCACCGGCGAGCCGCGCCGCTCCGGCGGGCAGATCGAGTCGCGCCAAAGCGCGGCGACCCCCGTCCGAGCGTCGTTCAGCGCGGCGAAGAACTCCGGCTTGGCGAGCCGGATTTCGGGCGCGGTGCCGAGCGGCTTCCGATCGAAGGGGGCGGCCTTCGTCATGACGTCGCAGGAGACGAGGAACGCATCCGTGAGTCCGTCTTCGCCCGGCGGACCCAGGAGGCGGGCGACATCGCTCGGCCAGGTGGTGAGGTCGAAGCCCGTCTGCTCCAACCCGTGCGTCCAGAACGGCGTGAGCGTGAGCGTCGCGCGGAGGCGAAGCCGCTCTCCGTCGACGCTCTCCACGCCGTTCGGAACGACGCGGATGTAGGGGACGACCGGATAGGCCTTCGGCGGTTCTTCGTTGCCTGTTCGAATTGCCATCAGAAATAGCCCTCCGGCGGTTGCACGTCATCGAAATACGACTTGAACTTCGCCCAGTTGCGGCTCTGGCAGGTGCCATCGGTCGTGACCTCGGCGCCGAAGGGGTTCCTGCCGCCTCCGGCCGAAGGTCCGGGATCGCCGAGGGCGGCGAAGCGCCGGCGGCGGGGGACGTGGAGCGCGCTCTGCCCCTGGAAACCCTCGCCCTCCTCCTTGAAGATCTCGATGGAATACTCGAAATCCGCGAGGCCCATGGAGAAGCTGAAGCTGAACGTCGCCTCGCCGACCATGTCGCCGTCGACCATGCCGAGCTTGACCGACAAGGCCGCGGAGAAGCTGAAGACCCAGATCGACGCGGAGCCTCCGGCGAAGAACGTCATTGAGATCTCGGTCAGCTTCATTCCGTTGAGCTGCAACTGCCGGATGTAGACGCCGCTCATCAGGCGTCCGATCCCGTTCAGGGGACCGTAGGCGAACACGGCCGAGCCGCCGAACTCGAACCCCGCCTCGAACCCGATGATGCCATCGGTGTTCGCGAGGATGCTGAAGAACCCGCTTCCCCCGTAGGGGGCGTAGGTGAGCGTGAAGGGGTTCGCCCGGCTGGAGAGCGAAGCCCTGAAGAGCGCCGCCTGATCCGAGAATGGCAGGATCGCCGTGGATTCCAGCCCCACATTCGTGAAGGCGAGGTTTCCGACCGAGAAGTCACCGAGCTGAAGGCGGAAACCAGCCTCGATGCCCGGCTGGTCGGGGTTGAACCGCAGGATTACGCCCGATCCGTCCTTCGGCGCGAGGTATTTCTCCAGCTTCTGGACGAATTCGAGCTTCTTGCCGATCTTGTGATCCTTGTAGGCGACGGAGATATCGGATTTCGCGCCGCCTTCGGAGACGAAGCGCGCGCCCGCGAAGCTGAGCGTCAGGGCGTCGAAGAAATCCCCGATCAGGGCGACGTCGAACGGACCCAGCGTGCCGACGGATCGGAACGCGACCTCGGGCCGACCCCGGTCGATGCTTTCGCGAAGGTCGAGGACGATCTGCATGTCAATCCCCAGGCGCGTGCCCTTCTTCGGCGCGAAGATGCCCGCCGTCGCCGCCGCGACCTCGCTGCCGAGCTCGATCTCGAAGTCGTAGCCCATTCGGAGTTTCGTCGGCACGAGGCTCAGGAGATAGTCCTCCACCTCGTCGCGGATTGCGGCGAAGTCGATGTTCTTGAACACGTCCCCGGAGAGTATGTCCTGCAGCAGGTTGGCCAGCTGATCGAGGATGACGAGCGGCGTCGGGGCGCCGATCGACCATTCTCGCAGGAACTCGGACAGGAACCGCGCGGCGGGGTCGACGGCGTCGCCGGTCGGCACCTCCTCCGCGATGGCCTTGAGCCACGCGACGTCGCCCGCAAGCTGGTCGCCCTCCTTCGGGTCGTATTCCCCGATCGCCAAGCGCGCGAAGTCCGGTGCGACGGTGAACGGCGCGGCGACCCCCTCGCCGCCCACGGGCAGCTGTTCCGCGAAGGCCTGGGTGAAGCCGTCCCGCTTCTCGGCGAGCGTCCGGTAGACCGACGGGATGGTCTCGCCCGCGATGGTCACGTTGAGGGCACGGTTGGCCGCCGCCAGGAGCGCCTGGTTCATTGCCCGTCTTGAGCCCTCCTGGATGACCGTCAGGAGCGTGTCGGGCAGAGGCGACAGGGCTTCGGTCACGTCGCGCGCGATCGCGTTCGTCCGGATCGCGAGGCTCCCTTCGGAAGAGGCGGCGCCGCTCCGGGCCTGGCGGTCCGCGAACAGGTCCACGAGGGCCGGAAGGACGGCCGGATCGAGATCGGCGAGCGTGGTTAGCGCGCTGCAGACCGCATCGCGGGCCGGTCGCAGGGTCTCGAGCTCCGCCGAAAGCGCTCGCATCCGTGCCAGGAAGCCGTCGGTGTCGAGCCTTTGCCGGACGCGAGCCACGAGGCGCAGCACCTCGGTGCCGAGCGCCGATGGGTTCGACCCGGTCCCGAACTGTGTTTCGAGGGCGCGCAGCTGCGTCTCCGCCGCCTCGACCAGCATCTCGACTTCGGCCAGGAACTGCCCGACCCGGTCGAAGATGGCGCAGAGCGTCTTCAGCAACTCCGAGACCAGGATACCGACCGGGTCGGCGGCCTCGTCCATAGCATCCGCCAGAGCCTTCTGTGCATCCCGGAGCGGCTCGATGAAGGGGAACGCGGCCTCGTCCAGGTCGGGCGCCGGGTCGAACTTCGCCGAGACGAGGGCCTCGCCCGCCAGGACGAACGGCAGGAGCTCGATGGCCTCCGTAGCGTCGTCGGATAAAGCCGCCGCGTGGATGGCTTGCAGCTTCTCGGCCGACGTGGCGGCCAGCGTCGTCATCGCCGCGACCAGTGCCTCGCGCCGCGTCTCGAGCGCCTTCACATGCCCCGGAAGATGCTGCAGGGCGCGGAGCCTGGCGAGCCCCATCGGGTCACAGAGGTCCAGGCCCTGCGCCGCCTTCAGGGTCTGCTGAAAGGTGCGGACCGCCTCTCCCGTCAGCATGAACTCGCAATAGGCCGCCCCGCTCTCGTGCGAGAGTCGGTCGAGGCATTCCTCGGTTCGGACGATGGAGGCCCGGATGCGCTCTTGCATCTCCCCGGCCGTCTCGGCAGGTCCGGTGAGACCGGCGCCGGCGGCCTCGACACGGAAGTCCTCCAGCGCCGTCACGAGTGCTTCGGCCCGGTCCGTGATGTCCGCGGCGTGAAGCTCCCGCGCTCTGTCGGCGAAGACCCTGATCGTGAAGGCGGACGCCGTGGGGCTCGGTTCGCCCTGGTTCATCTCCGCGATGTCGTCGAGTTCTATGCCATGTTGACTGCCTTCCAACGGACAGGCCGGGCCGGTCCATTCCGGTGGATGCGGATTGACCGCGTCGGCAGTGGTGGCCAGACCGGCGAGGACCGCGTCGATCGTTTTCAGGATCGGGTCCAGTGCCGTGCAGTCCGCATTCGGCAGCGGGACGCCGATCTCCTCCAGCAGGTCCCGCATCGTCGACAGCAGCGCGCGGGCATCCGCCGCAACGATGGCCGACAGCACCCCGGAGAGGCGCTCCACGAGTCGGATGACGGGATCGAGCAGGCCGGAGAGGTCCGGCACCAATACGTCCGGCAGAGTCGGCAGATCGCCGGGGGTCAGTGTCGGCGTGAGGCGGCGGAGCCAGACGAAGAAGCTGACGATCCAAGACGCGTCGACGGCGGCGATCTTCGCCTGGCAATTGGGATCGCCGGCCAGGTTGATGAGGGTGCATATCATGTAGCGGTTGCGGATCTGCTCCGCCTTGTTCCCCGCCCGCTCCTCCAGCGCGCCGTTCACCTCCTCGAAGACGCTGCCCGCCCCGGCGGTAAGACTGTCCGCGATCCGCCCGGCCTCGGCCTTGAGCTGCGCCTTGATCGGGTTGGAGAGGGCGGCCTTCTCGATCATCTCCTGCTCGATCGACGTGAAGAGATCCTCGATCCGGCCGCGCGCCTCGACCGCGCTTCCCATGAGCAGCTCGGCGATCTTCTGATCCTCGGAAAACTGGATATCGGGACCGGAACCGAGGAACTCCCCCACGATGGTTCGGGGATCGAAGCGGGGGCCCGAGGTCACCGTGCGGAAGTCTATCTTCCCGACGATCCAGCCCGCGAAGGCTTGCAGGACTGCATCGATATCCGCCCGCACCGGCAGGATGCCGGCGATGCATCCCTGGAAGTCGGCAAGGTTCGCGGGATCGTAGGTGGCTTCGCTGCGCGGCAGGGCGATGATCTCGCGACCGAGCACGCCACCGGAGATGCCGGAGATGAAGGACTCGACCTGCTCTGTCAGGACCTCGTCGGCGTTGCCGGGGATATTCCTGAACGCATCAGTGATGACCGTCCTGATCCGGTCCTCGATCCCGTCACGGAGGTCGGTGAAGAGCCCGAGCGCCTCGGCATAGCGGCTCGAGATCGCGTCCTCGACGCGTTCGGTCGGGTTGGCGGCCGCGCGTTGCAGGGCTCCGAGGAATTGCTGCCCGGACGCGTAGCAGCCGCCGAGTTCGAGCGCAAAGAGGATCGTGTCGGTCTCCCCCTCTGCGCGGGCGAGCGCGGCGTCGAGGTTGGTCAGCGCGATGTCGAGCTCGGGGAAGATCTCGCGGATGGTGATCGGCGCGGCCGGAACGCCCGCCTGCAAGTTGGCGAGGTTGGCCTCGATCTGATCCCAACTGGTCCGGATGCGCCGCACGGCGGCGGCCAGGGGCCGCACGACCTGCAGGCGGACGACGGTGACCGCATCCATCGCGTCATCGATGAGGCCCGCGCCGAACTCCAGCCGCTCTGACAGGTCGGGCAATCCCTCGTCGGGGCTGTTCAGCCGCTGGACGAACGCGATCAGGTCGCGGATGGGGACGAGCCCCAGGAGCCTGGCGTCGTCGCTGAAGAATTCCTGGTAGATCGTCCTGAGTTCATCGATGATCTCGGTGATCCCATCTCGGGCGGCTCCGCCATCCGCGCCGGTCGGTCCTTCGACGTAGTTCGGCTCGTAACTCTGCACGCCCGTGCCCGTGGCACCCGAGCTCGTCTGCGTCCCGCCCGTGATCCCGTCCTGCTCCTGCGACACCGCCGGGAACTCGCCGAAGGCCTTCACGACGGAGATGAGGGTCTGCGGCGGCTGACGCTTCAAACCCAGCGTCCCACCCGTCGTCATGGCGCCCTTCTTGCGCGACAACGCAATCACTTTGCCGGACGGGCGGAACACCCCACCCGACTGGTCGCCCTTCTCCCCCATGTCGAGTTTTGGCGGGTCGACGACGACGAGGACCAGCTCGTTCGGGTTCGGTCGCAGGGACTGCACCAGCGACGGCTGAAGGGCGTCATCCTCGGGCGAAAGGCCGTGGATCACGTAGCGGGCGTCGAATTGTGCGCGGACCGGCGGTATGTCCTTGGCGACCAGCCGCTCCACCTGGGTCAGATGAATCCGCGCGGTCGTGACGAGCGGATAGAAGGGCGGCTGATCCGCGCCCTCGAGGATGCTCTCGAGCTCGAAGTCGCGACTATCGACGGGGACCGTCTCGACCTTCCCTTCGGGCCCGTCCTCCTTCGCCATCGGCCGCCCCCCCTTTCCCGAGGCCGCGAGCGTCCAATGGTCGGTCTGGAACGAGGCGCTTCCCGCCTTGACCTCCTCCGCGTAGCGCCGTTCCGCGCCGCCGAAGACGAGCGTGCGGATGTGACGGATCGGGTTAATGGGGCGATCCGCGGCCGCGTCGGTGTCGGGATCGGCGACGTGCCGGGGATCGTTGTAATAATCGACCAAGGCCGCCAACGTCGTCTCATTGCCGATCGCGGTGTTTTCGGCGAAGATCAGCGGCAGGTCGCACTTCACCCCGTCGATATCCATCTCAAAGCGCAGGTTGCCCGGCAGCGCCCGGAACAGCCGCGGCCAGAAGACGAGGCCCGCACCCCCTTCGAGCCCGATGCGTCCGGTCGAGGCGACCTCGCCCTCCGCGGCCGCCTCCTCGTTCGGGTCGACGATGTCAGGCGTGACCGTCGTCAGGAGGTTGAGCGTCCGCACCGGGAAGCGGCGGCCGCCGAACGGCTGCTTGATCGCGGGGAAGAGCTTCACCGGGTTGGCGACCCGGATGAAGATGCGCTGGCGCAGCGGCGCGGTGATCGCCCCCGTCGCCTTGTCCATGAAGAAGACTCGTTCCGTCACCTTGACCAGCGAGGCGCGGATGCCGAGCGGGAACAGGAAGCCCTTGTGGACGACCTCGGTGAAGATGTCGCGCCCGATGTTTGTCCATTGCTGCCAGCGCTCCAGGCTGAGCGAGCCGTACGTCGCCTCGCCGTCGCGCCAGAACTGTGCCGCGGAAGGCGGCTGGAAGCCGGTATCGTGACGGATCGTGCCGCCGAGCGCGGACAGAGATAGCTCCGTCACCTCCAGCGGGCGCGGGCGGTAGATGGCGCTGCCTGGCATCACGTCCCAGAGCGCGCTCCGCGACGAAGCCTCGAACTGGCTCGAGTCGCTCGTCAGCACCCCGCCCGCGTTGCGGCGCCCGATCACCGGCAGGCCCCATGCCGAGCTGAGCAGGACGATCTGGTGCCGGTCCCGCGCATCCATCGGTGCGCGGAACTGCGGATCGGGGTCGGTGTCCTCCGCCTTACGCCGCGCCAGCCGCTCGCAGAACCGACGGAGGATGCCGGGCCGCGGGCCGAGATCGGCCGCGCAGACCTCCTCCGGAAGGACGTCACCGTCCGACTGTTTCGGCAACAGGTTGCCGCCGGCGTCGCGAAGATGCGTCAAGCTTCTCAGATCGGCTTCGGACATGCCCGTCGCCTGCCCCTGAAGACGGCTCAGCGCCCAAGGCGCGAAGGGCCCGCCGGGCGGTTCCGTATGAGCGATGGTCGTGGCGCCCCCCGCAGCCCCGTCCGCAAAGCGCGACAGGAGCGCGCCGGGCCTGAGGTCGGGCGACCAGACGGCCCGCAACCCCGGATCGAGACCGAGCCCGTCGGCCTCCGTCACGAACTCGGCCTGCCAGAGCGGCTGGGTTCGCCGCGCCCGGATGCCCTCAGGCAGGACGCCGGACGGATGGTCGAACGGGAAGGCCGCCGGCAACTTCTGCGGCGTCAGAACGGTCGCGGTCTGGTTCGGCGACAGCATCAGCCGGGCGGGCAGCTCGATGGACGTTTCGAGCCCACCGGGCGGCTTCAGCGATCCGGCGACGTCCGAGAGCCGCGTCCGGACGGAGACCTCCTCGCCCAGCTCGAAGTCGAGCCGCTCCAGCATCGCATCAACGCTCGTATCGGCCACGCGCGGGCGTCGGGCGGAGATCTGGCCGAGCTCCCCCGGATCGTGAACGATCTCGGAGCGCGCCATCACCGCGAGCTCCATGCCGCGGAACTGCGTCAGCGCGTCGAGATCGAAGGCCAGCTCCTCGCGTGGGAGCCGGGAGGCCGCGTCCTCCGGCTGGTCGAGGTCGAGGCGGCGGTCGGCGCGCGCGGCGTCGAGCCCGTCCCGGCAGCGGACGCGGAACGCGAGGCGCGATCCGCCGGAAAGCCGCCCCCGTGACGGCCCCCCGATGTTCTTGTCGACGTCCTGGAGCTGCGAGACGAAGACCAGGAGCATTGCCTCACGCCGCGCGCGAAGGGCGGAGCGGGTGGCGGCGTCGGTGACGAAGGCGGGACCGCCGTCCTTGGCATCGGCGAAGTACTCGATGTCGACGGGGTCGGTCGTCCTGGGCGCCTTGGTGCCCAAGTCCACGACCGGCTGCGGAGACGATCCCGAGGTCAGGACGTGGGTCAGCATCGCCTCGCGATAGGCGTCGCGGAACCGCTGATAGCTGGGGACGGCGGACTCGATTCGGCCCTCCCGCGCCAGCGCGCCCGCGATCGTCGCGCCGGTGCCGTCGCCACCCGCATCGGCCTCGATCCTGTCGAACGCATCCTCGAGAAGCCCTGAAGCGAACCCCTCGGCCACCCTGCGCCACAGGGCAATCCAGGCCTTTCGGACGCCCTGGAACACGTCCACGTCCATCGCCACGGGGCCGACGTATAGCTTCTGGGCCTCGGGAGGGGAGCCGACCCAGCGATGCGCCTTCAATTCCTCGACCAACTCCCTGAAGCGCGCGCGCCGCTCGTCGGTGTCGGCATCCTGCGAGGGGCCCGTATCGTCCGATTTGAGCGCCTGAATCTCCATGCGGACGGACTTCTCCGCCTCGATCCCCGGCTTGCGGCGCAAGGCGGCGAGCGCGTCGGCGAGATGGGCGCGGTTGTCGCTGTAGAGGACGATCTCGTCGCACGTCTCCCTGTAGAGGGGCCGCGGCTGCCCCTCGGCGACCCTCTCGCAATCCACCTTCCATTTCCCCTCTACTTCGGCCGGCGTGAGCGTCAGCTTCGCGTCGAGCCTGACGTCGGGCAGCGGCGGCGCCGTCTGTACGGAGCGCGCCTCTTCGAAGAGGTGCTGTGGCGGAAACTCCACTACCATCACGGGGCGCGTGTCGTGGGGCTCCAGCCGCCCGTCGGGACCCGGTCGTGTCGTGAGCTCACAGGCGGTGTTGTAGCGAACGAACTCCACGTGCTCGTCGCGGAAGGACAGCGCCAGGTCGGAGAAGCGGAACCCGAGCGCGAGCAGGGTCGTGGTTCGGCTGGCCCGCAGCCGTGCGCGGGCCAGGTCGAGCCGCGCGACCTCCCTGCCCCGCCCGAGCGACAGGCTGAGGAAGCTGCCGAGGGGGCGGCTCGCCAGCGGCGTCGGGGCGTAGTAGATGCGCAGCGCGCTCGGCTCGAAGGTGAGGCGGCTGAACTCCGCGCCGGGCAGGCGGACGCCCGCCTCGACCATCCCGACCTCGGCGTCGATGAGGCTTGTGGCGGGGTCGCGCCGCGTCGCGCCGCCCCTGCCCCACTCGAAGAGCGCGGTGACCGGAAATCCGCGGCGCTTTGGGAACGACGCGCTCGGCTCGTCGGCCCCCGCGTCGCCCCCCTCCTCGGTCTCCGGTCTCTCCGGCTCCGCTCGGATCCCCATCGCGGAAATCGCGCCGAGCGCCGTGTTGAGCCGCGAGAAATCCTTCCTCTTGGCGGAGTAGCGTGCCTGGAAGCTGATTGAGCCCTCGGCCTGCGCCGGGTTCGCGTCGCTCGGCGCCGCCTTGGCGGACACGCGCTCGAGGAGCGAGCCTACCATCTCGGGCATGCCGACGGCGCTGGCGGCGGGCGAGGCGCCGACGAAGCCGACGTCCCTCCACATGCCGGAGAGCACCGCCTCGGCCCGCATCGTGCCGTCTTGAATGACGTTGCCGTCGCCGTCCTGCGGGCGAGCCGTCCGCAGGAAGAGCCTCCCGTTCTCGATCCGGCAGCGACCGCGCAAGGCGGGCCCACGCCGCGACCGCCCAATCGAGATCTCGCGCACGTTGCTTCCACTGCCGTCTTCGAGCACGTCCGCCACCGCGTAGAGCGGCGCCCCCGCTGCGCGCGCCGTCGCCGCGTCGCGCACGACCGGCCAGAAGACGCGGATGCCGGCCAGGTCGACCTGCCCGGCCAAGGCCGACATCGCCCTGCCACGCGCTACGACGTGCCACGTCGCCGCCGCGTCGAACCGAAGATCGACGAGCCGCTCGCCCACCCCGTCCGCTCGGCCGATCAGGCCGTTGAACATGAGCACGAAGGTGTTCGTCACACGCGACAGCGGCAGCTGGATGCCTAGGCGCCGGTCGCGTCCGGCTCGACCCTCGATGAAGTCGCGGAATAGGAGGTCCTCCGGCCCGCCCTGCTCAGCGATTCCCGCGAGGCCAAACCCGTTGATCTTGTTCGGGCCGTTTGAGGAGCTCCAGATCGTGGTGAAGGCCGTCAGGACGAAGCGGAGACGGTCGTCCTTCCGGACCTGCTGGAAGCTGAAGGTGATGCCGCGCGGCCGCGTGGGCGTCGTCCGGAGGCGCCCGTAGGACGCGTCCGCGATGCGCAGGTCGTAGCGGAGCGCGCCGGGATTGCCCGAGACCTTGAGCGCGAATTTCGCATCCGTTCCGAAGCTCTCCGGACGGATGCGCCAGAACCGCGTCCGCAGATCACCCTCGGCCAGCGCATCGGCGATCTCGGCGAATTCGGAGTCCGGCGCCTCCTCCGACACGTCGTCCTCCGGGACGACGGGGTCGCCGCCGCCATCATCCGTTTCGTTCCGATCGTCCGGAGGGGCGGGGCCGCTCGTCACGATCGACACGTCGAGCACGCGTGCGCCCCCGGCAGAGTTGTCGGCGTTCCAGGCGAAGAGCAGGGCGACTTCATGCGCGTCGTCCTGGGTATCCGCCTTGGCAGCGGTTGCGACGGCCGTGGCGCCGACGCTGCCGAGAAAGCCGCGGCGTGTCAGACGGAGACCGTCCGAGAAATTGTCATCCCCGTCGCCTTCGAGGTCCGGACCGAACGGGTTCAGTGGTCCCATCAATCTACTTCCGAAACCGCCGTCTTTGGCCCTCTAGATGCGCTGCAAAGAGCGCGGGCCATTCGACAGATTAACAATCTTAGCATCGTGAAAGTCGAATCAGGTTTGACGTTAAGTCAACCCTTATCGACACAAAGGCGCTTCAGCGCGCCCAGCGAAGCGCGTGGATCAACAGGTGCGTCCGCTGCGATCGCGTGTCGTGGATCGGCGCGGCATCCTCCCAGCCGTCCCAGTTCAGGCGGCTAAACGGAAGGAGGTCAATACGGGCCACGGACGGCGTCGCTGCAAATAGCGGGGCGAGCCGGCCGTAGGCTTCCGCTGCCGCCGCATCGTCAGGACGGGAAGCGATCAGGGCTTCGAGCTCCGTCGCCTCGTCTCCCACGATCGGCCGCGGGCCCTGCAGGAAGAGCGCGAGGGTCTGACCCGGCTCGTCAATCCCCTGGCAGGGGCGCCTGCGCAATGCGAGGCCCGACATCCCCGCCTCGATCTCGTCGTCGAGGGTCGCGGCCTCCACCGTCTGGGCGTCGAGGCAGATGCCGACGCTCAGGAATGCCGTCCGCATCTCGCGCGCGAGGGCGCGGGTCAGCGGGTCGCTCGATGCGTAGGTCAGCGCCAAGTCGAGCGGTTGGCCCTCGCATCGGACGATATGCGTCCCGGACGGCGCCTCCTCGTCCATAGACGGACCGATGCTGCCGTCGCAGCGGCGGAGGCCTATCGCGGCCTCGCAGCCCAGTTCCCGCAGCGTCACCAAGGTCGCGTCAACTTGTGTCGCCGGGGACAGCAGCTTGCCCGACAGCGCGGCGCGGGTGCCCTCCGCGCGCACGGTCTTCGGCAGGAAGCTATCGGGCGGCGCCGCGCCGGTCACGACGGCGCGACGCGACAGCCAGGCCCGGTCCAACAAATCGGAGATCGCAGCTCGTCCAGCCGATCCGGCGAATGGCGTATCAGAGAGCGTCGCGTAGAGGTCGACGCCGCATTCGTCGCCCGGGCGCAGCGCCGGGAGCGGCAGGATGCCGAGATGGGGCGCGATCGCGGCGAGCCCTTCCGCCACTCCCTTCGTGACCGGAACGGCCACGTCCAGCTCCCCCGCGACCAGCAGGCCGGGTCGATCGCCGCTCTTAACCGGCGGACGCCATTCCAGCAGGTGCGGATCGGGCAGGCGCCTCCACCCGGAAGCCGTGCCCCACCAATCGTCTCGCCGCGTCCAAACGGTCGTGCCGTCGTCGCGCATCCGCTCCAGCCGATAGGGTCCTGTCCCGAACGGTAACGACGGCTTGAAGGCCGCTGGGTCGCCCGCACTCTCCCAGATATGGGCTGCGACGATCGGGAAGCTTGCCCCGTCCCAAGGCGCGAAATGGCGGTGAAGGAAGAGCGGGTCGGGCGCCCGAAGCACGATCCGTACGCGGTCGGGTGCGTTTACAGACACGCTCTCGACCGTGGCGCGGATGGCGTCGACATGCGGTCCCGACAGGGCCTCGTAATCGAGCGCGAGCTGGATGCTGAAGGCGACGTCGCGCGCCGTGAAGCGCGCGCCGTCGGACCAGCGCACGCCGCGCCGGATCACCACGTCGTGGACGCGTCCCCCCTCTTCGGAGGAGACGTCCCGGGCGAGCCATGGGATTAGGTCCCCGGTCGTTGGGTCTTGGAAGAAAAGCGGCTCGAGCGCCGCCTGCAGCGCGCCGCGATGCAGGTCCGCGCCGGTGCGGAACCAGTTCCAGTGAAGTTCCGCCGGAGCGGGCACGTGAGCCTCGAGCGACAGGGTCGCGTCGTTCCCCGGCGCCTCATGGCCCGCGGCAGCCGCCGCCAGGATCGACAGGCCGAGCGCGCCAAGCACAGCCCGAACGCGGAGGACCGCCCTCATCGTCACAACTCAAGGATGCCTTTGACCTCCCAGGCGATGGCCGAGCCGCTCGTGTCGGAGACGCCCTGGCCCGTCGCCCCGTCCGCGACGGTATCGAGAATGAGCGGTTTAAGTTGCCCGACGCGTTGAGACGAATCTGTCTGCAACAGCTCGGTAATGTCGCCTATGGTCCGGTAGGGCCCCTGCTTCGGCTTGAAGACCTTGTCGTCGTCCTGCCCGGACGACCGCGACCAAGTCTTCTTGTCGGTCAGAAGCTGCAGGCCGACGACGAGCGGATTTCCGGCGTCCTGCTGCTGGGTGACAATGACGGTGACGTCGCGGGCCATGAGCAAAGCTCCCCTCATTAAGCGGATGACTAGGCTCGCTGCGGCGCTTGGCAGAGCCGATCGACCAAACTGCCGTAGTGTAACACGATGGCTGGACTGGGGATAGTCTCCGGCGCGTGCCGCCGCGCCATAGGTTCTCCTGCATTCGGCGACGATTGGATTTGCCGAGGGACGGGCTGCAAGGGCGCGCGTTCCCTCTTCGCGGCCGTCGTGGCGCTGTTGCACGTAGCGTCTGAAGGTCGGAGGCCCCCTTTCCCCTGTACCGGTCCACGTTTTTAGACAGCGGTCTGGGCTTATGTGGCGCGTTGCATGTTCATGGTTTGCTCTCGTCTATTGGCGGCGGGTGACCGTTGGCCATGGCGCTCGGTGAGCCACTGCTCGTTGTAGGTTTTTTGGAACGCGAGCAGGGCCTGGCGCAGATCCTCGATGGTGTCGAACCAGCGGACCCAGAGCAGGTTCTCTTTCAGCGTCCTGATAAACCGCTCGGCGCAGCCGTTGCCTTCGGGGGAACGTACGAAGGCTGGGGAACTCTCGACGCCGAGAAAGCGGAGCTCGCGCTGGAAGTCGCGGCTCATGTACTGGCTGCCGTGATCGTGGCGGATTTCGAGGCTCTTCGCGATGTCCTTGCCGACCGCCCCGAAGCTACGACGGACGCCTTGGCGGAACAGCCTGCCCCAAGGTTTGGCCCGGGGGCTCGAGCGCCTCGTGGCGGGTCGCCCGCGCACTGGCATGGATGCCCATGCATTCCGCGGAACAATGGGCGACGGCGATGAGGACGGCGGCTTGGCCTTCGCCAGTGGCAATGGCGGTCATGGCATTCTGGGCCGCCCTGGAACCGGTGGCGGACTGGCCCCTCATCCCACATCTCGTCGACGCGGTCCGTCGTAATTTTACCGTCATGGGCTCCCGGGCCGTGCGGCGCTCCCGCCCGCCGACGTGCCAGCAGGCCATAGCCAATCGACCCACCGGCCAGAAACGTTCTACCGTGGCTTCATGCCGACCTATCGCTTTCGTCCCATCACGACCGATGATTTCGACCTGCTAAACGCGTGGCGGCGAGAGCCACACGTGGCCGAATGGTGGGGAGATGGCTCCTATACCGCCGACGACCTGTGTGACCCCCGCGTAATGATGCGGATCGTGGAGGCGGACGGTACGGCCTTCGCCTTCATGCAGGACTACGACATCCACGGATGGGAGGGACGCCACTTCGCCTACCTGCCGTCCGGCTCGCGCGGCACGGATCAGTTCATTGGCGATCCAGCCATGATCGCGGTCACGGATCGGCGTTCATCGCCCAGCGCATGGTCGAGTTGTTCGCCGCCGGTGCCCCTGTTCTCGCGGTCGACCCGCATCCTGACAATGCTCCTGCAATCGCGGCCTATCGGAAAGTCGGGTTCGAGGTGACTGGCCAGCCGCGTAGGAGCGAATGGGGACTGTTCCTACCAACGGAGGCGTCGCGGTAACGTGCACCCATGCGGGACGGCTCCATGAAACGTCCACTGTCAGGGAACGGGTGTCTCACTTAGGTCTGAACATCTTCGTGGAACGCCCGCCCTAGGCGGTCTAGACCCTATCGCAACATCAAACCGCCTCAAGCCTGACTCATCCTGTCCGGCCGATGGTGCCTATCGGATGTGTTCCAGCACCAGCCCCTCGACCTCCACCCGACGCCATTCGCGGTCGGCGGTGAGGACCGGAAGGCCTAAGCTGAGTCCCAGAGCCAAGCAGGTCCGATCCCCAAGCCCCCGACCGTATTGCTCGGTCTGCGCATGGAGCCCGGCCGCCGCATAAGCCGCCGCGGCGTCGTGGTCATGGACGGCCAAGCGCAGACCGTCGACGATCTCTCGAACAATCTCCACCTCCAGCCCGTCGCGGAGCAACTCCTTGACGACCTCCTGCAGATTCACGGCGGAGATCGCGGCGCCGCCGACATAGGGCAACACGGCCTCGCCCCCGGTCTCGCCTTTCACAAAGGCCAGCACCGCGGAGGCATCGAGCACGACGGAGGTCACGAAGCGGGAGCGTCCACGTCATCGGAGGTTGCCCTGCCCTCGTCCCGATCCGCCTCCTCCCGGCGCTCGCGCAGGAAGTCGTCGACGCTGCGTGGGGACTTCACGTGAGCCCGGTATAGTTCCTGCGCCCGCCGTGCGCCGTGGTGCACGGGCGTGAGCCTGACCTCATCGCCGTCGATGGTCGCCACGACCTTGGCGTCACCGTGAAGGCCCATGGCATCGCGCATGGCCTTGGGAAGGACGAGGCGGCCATTGGAGGCAACCCGGAGGTCAACTGTGAGGGACATGGCTCGCCTCGCGACTATACAAGAGTGTCCCTATGACAGCCTGCGTTCGATGTCATCAGGAAAGTGATGACACATGCGAGCGTCCTGTCTCTTTCGGCGTGGGCAACCAAACGAGGGATTGCTTGCCCATGCCGCGCGGCCTCCCAACCAATTGCGGAACAAGGGCTCCGCGAGTAAGCAAACACGGTAAGCCAATCTTCGACAGGAAACGACATGCCCACACGGGTTCCCTGCCCATCGGCCACGCACCGCCGACCGCGCTACCCGGTCTGCCGTCCATGCTGATCGGTTACGCGCGAGTCTCCACCTACGACCAGAACCTCGATCTCCAGCGCGACGCGCTCGAGGCGGCGGGCTGCGAGCGGGTGATCGTCGACAAGATGTCGGGTGCGGCCTCCGCCCGCCCCGGCCTTGCGCAACTCAAGGACATCCTGCGCGCGGGCGACACGCTGGTCGTCTGGCGGCTCGACCGGCTCGGCCGGTCGCTTAAAGAGGTGGTTCGGGAAAACTGAACAGCCGGGATAAGTGGATTTTCCGCGCCACGGCGGCATGATTGTCGCGAGCGAG
>NZ_CANLTQ010000032.1 GCF_947494025.1 uncultured Jannaschia sp. | reverse complement strand
CGAGCTCCACATGCGCCATCGTGCTTCCTCCCAATCCGTCAGAAGGATCGGAGACATGTCGCAAGCCAGAATAGAATGGGCGCGACAGTTTAACTTTCATTTTACAATATATATTATGTTAAATAAACCATGATTGTATTATAAGGCGCTGTTGATCCGCTAACCCTTGCGAACGGGTTCGATATTCAGCGCCCGGTGCAGGTTGTCAGGCCGGCGCGGCACCTTGGCGAAGCGGGCGTTGTGGCGATCCCTGAAGCCGGGAAGGAACGCGTTCGCCGCTGCGATGCCGCAGATGCCCGCGAGCCGCAGTTCCTTGACCGGGCGATCCTGCAGCGTCCGGTTCGCACGCTCGACACGGCCCCTGGCCCGGGAGCTGTTCGCGCACAGGATCCCGACGTTCGGCTCGTTCAGGGCATGACCGAACTGCGTCATGCCGTGACCTGTTCTCGCTGCCTGTCTGGCGACACGAAACACCGTGTGCTTGTCGCTGTAGAATGCCTCGAAGTCGCTGCCCCTGTCCGCCGCCACCTCCCCTTACGGGATCGACATGCGCCAGCTCACCCATGCCGACATCCGAACCATCACCGACCGCATGATCGGCCACCCCGCGCAAATGCCTCGGATGGCACACGCTCGCAGAGGTCTTCGCTGAAAAGATGATGCAGATCGGAGGGCGACAATCCTACAGTCGCAACAACGGAAAGTTGCACTTCATGTAGCGCTCACCCTGTGCATTCTGTTTTCCTCACCATTGTAATTTTTATGGTGAACGACACCGGCGATCGTTACTTTGGGAAGAGAAATGTCACCTGCCCGCGTAGCCCCCAGTCATCCGGCCCACCTTGGGGCGAATCGGCCCAGTATCTTGCGCCCACGCCCAACTGGATCGGCTGGTCGCCGAGCTTAACGACCTGAGATACGACGAAGTTGATCGGAACTGACCACTCCTCGCTCTTCCAGTCATAGGAGCTTTCGGTGTTCAAAGTGAAGGAGGTTGCCCTGGGGGTCGTGTAGGAAACGAACGGCTGGAGAAATGTCGCCGATTGATCGCCGAACTCGTCGCTTTCGCCGATCGACCAGACATGGTTAGCGAGCCCGCCGACCGTCCAAGGCCCGGATTGATTCAGGGCGACCCCGGTGAGCCCCGCCCCCCATTGGTCGGGAGCGATGTCGTCGCTGCCAACCGGAATCTGGATGACAGGCCCGACCCCCCAGATCAGACCGCCGGGCGTCGGTTCCTTCGGCGAGACGAAGAAGCTTTGCGTGACGTTGCCCAAGCCGCTTTCCGAACCCGAGCCAGGGCGGAGATCGTCCTGATCGACCAGCGGGATGATCGTACGCGAGATCACGTTCCAGTTCGGGCTGATGGAAAACGGGATCACCGGCTGGATGTTGATGAAGCTTTGCCGGCCCGAACCGCCGCGGTACCCGTCGTTGGAATTGTACTGCAGCGGAACGCTGATCAGGGACGAGATCGGGTTAGAGAGCTGTTTGGCGAGGTCCGCGCCCTCCGGGGCGGCGCCCTGCGCAGCCGCGCCGGACGGCATTGTAAGGACGGCGAGCGCGCCCAGGAGGCAGAGGGGTGTCAGGTGTTTCATGTCGAGTTGATCCTCGGATTGCCGCGTTGGCAATCGGGTTATGGCATCCGCCCCGCGGCGGCCCGAAACGGGCACTATTGCATCTTCGAAAAACGGCCGGCTGTGGGAGAGGTCGGCCTGTATCTTGTTCCCCCGCAGCCTGCCGATTCAGTTGACCAATTCGATATCACCCGGTCGCCAGCTCTTGTCGAACCAGGATTGTTTCGGCTCATAAAGGCGTAGAACGACGTTCCAGCCCTTTCCCGGGATGGTCTGAATCCAGTTGCCCTCATGGCCCGCTGGCGCAGTCGGGCCGAACCAGACATCGACCGAGGTATCAGGGTTGGGGACCATTCCCCCGTTCTTGCTGCCCATGCTGGGGAACTGCTGATCTGTCTGCAACAATGCCCGGGTCTGGTTGTCGTAGACGACGAACGACCAGAAGCTTCCTGCCGGGATGTCCGGGGGCAGAGTCACCTTGTAGGTTTTGCCGCCGTCGAATGGCTGGCCATCCTTGTCGGTCGTGGCGAGGGCGTATTGAGAACCGACGCCCACGCGCTTCAGCGCCATGGCTGGCGTGATCCCTGTCGCATAGTAATGAAACAGGGTTCGCGCATCGAGATTTCGAACGCCGGGCTGCGACAGGAATTCGTAGCTTCCGCCGACAAAGCCGGTGTACCAGGTGCCGTCGGGGTAATAATAGGCATCCGCCATTCGAGGTCTGAACGTGATCGTGCGCGCTGTCGCGTTGCCGACGGAAGCGGCTTCCGTGAGAATCTTCTTCATGCGCTCGTCGGGCTGGAACGGTTTGCCCTTCTCGATGCCGATGGCCGCGAGTTGGCCCAGCACTTCCGGATGATACGAATCGGACGGCTCGTATTGAACGATGTCGTTGACCTCCTCGTAGAAATGGAAGTCGTTGGCGTGAATGGTATTGAACTCGTTGCCCGACACATTGACGATATTCATCGGCGGCGGGTTGTCCGCTTCAGAAAGCAGGTAGACCTTGGCAAAATTCCTGGTGTTCTCGATCGCTGTCGCAGGGCTGGCATCCTCGTCGAGGAAGCCGCGCCAGAAAACCAGGTTTCCATAGGTTCCCGGCCGCAGCACGAAATACCCTTCGGGTATCTCGTCGTCGTAGCCTGGCGGCAACAGGAGATACTTGCCGCCCT
The DNA here is from genome assembly GCF_947494025.1 of uncultured Jannaschia sp. GTDB lineage: Bacteria > Pseudomonadota > Alphaproteobacteria > Rhodobacterales > Rhodobacteraceae > Jannaschia. The sequence goes on along the minus strand of NZ_CANLTQ010000032.1, from coordinate 24,142 downwards.
TGCCCTGGTCCTGGCCGGCATTGCCGAAATCGCCGACGAACTGGAACCAGTGATCGTCGACGATGCCCAGAACATTGGGCGGAGTCTCGAAGACCAACGGACCATCCGACGTGTCCAGCCACATCAGGTTGTAAACGGTTTCCGTGTTGGGCGTCAGGAAGAGCGAGCGCGAGTCCATCAGGTTCTCGAACAGCAGGATCGTTTGGTTGTTGTCGGCGCCCTGAGTGGCCAATCCCACCCGCAGGGCCTCGACCGACGCGCCGGGCATGGCATTGAGAAATGCATCGACGCCACGCATGAAATCCAGATTGTCGTAAAGCTTTTCTGCCGTTGCATCGTCCGGGTAGCCGTCGAAGAATTTCAATTCTCCGATCCTGGTGTTCAGGGTATCAGGTGTCTCGATCGCCTCGGGTATGGGCGTGGTCATCTTGAACTTCGGCGCCTCGGCAAATGCTCCGACCGTGCCGATCAGCGTCATCGCAGCGACGCCGCAAAGCAATCTCTTCGAGAGTTTCATCTCTATCCTCCATGTCCGGACCGTATCTGCCACGGTACTGGTCGAGGTCTGCTCGTTCTGCCCATATTGCGCCATTCTTGCACTCAGTGGTCGCGGTCTGCTCGTGCTTTCCTGTACTCGGTCGGCGAACGGCCTGCCCATCGCGTAAAGGCGCGGGTGAAGGCGCTTGGCGTGCCGTAGCCAAATCTGGTGGCGATCTCCTGGACCCTCAGGTCCGTCTCCCGCAGCAGGGCCCCGGCGATCTCGAACCGGCTCTGCTCGACCAGCAACCGGAAGCTCATGCCCCGCTTGCACAATCTGCGCTGAAGCGTTCGCGGGCTGGTCTCTAGCTGTCGCGCTGCGGATCCCAGCGAGATCGTGCCAGCGAGGGCCAGCCCGGCAATGACTGACCGGACCTCTGCGATCCCCGCCTCGGAAGCTTTCCTGTGATGAGCCACGGATACAACCTTGATTGACGGCGCCTTATGCCGCTATCGTACGAATTGTCTATTTCAGGATCAGCCCATTTGGCGCCACATTTCCTAATGACGATATTGAAGGTACTCATGTGGAAACCAGGCCTGCGCTCACCAGGGCGATCCATCTGAACAACTACATTTCGGTTCTGCGCGACATCGGCGCTTCGGTGGATCGCGAACTCGCAAGGTCGCGACTGCCGCCATGCATAGAGGAGACGCCGGACCTTTACGTCAGCATCCCCGTGGCGATGGAATGGATCGCACGAACCGGGCATGACTGCGAACCCATGGAACTCGGACTGCTTGCCGCACAAAAAGCTTCCATGTCGTCGATGCACCCCGCCATGTATTCCGCCATCATGGGGGCGCAGACCGGCCTGAAGCGTCTGGAGACTGTTGCCGCACTTTGTCGGGTCGAGGACAGCGTTCTTGTGATGCACGTCCGTCAGGAGGCGGACAATGTACGGGTGATCTGCAACATGGCTGGTCTGGAACGCCATCCTTTCATCTGCATTGGCGAGTGGCTGGTCCTGCATGCTGTCATTTCGGTCGTCCGCAGCGTGGCGGGGCCATTGTGGAGTCCGAGCGAGTTGGGCTTCGTCTCATCGTGCCGTCCAGCCGAGGCCGTTTACGCGGCGTTTCCCAATGCCCGCGTCCTGGTCGGGCAGCCGTGCACATCCATCGTGGTCGGCCGCGCGGATCTGGCCCGTCTGGCGTTCGGCTCGGCCGCCTCGACCTCTGATCTGTCAGCCTCTTTGGCATCGGATGCAGCTCAGGGTAATCAGCCCGACGCTTGGGAATTCGTCAACCTGATGCGAATGCTGATCCAGCCCTACCTGAACGGAGGACACATCGATGTCGCCGTCGCCGCCGAGCTGGCGGAGGTGAGCAGGCGGACATTGCAGCGACGGCTCAAGTTTTGTGGAAGTTCTTTCTCGAAGATCCTTTGGGAAGCGCGCTTCGAGCTTGCCTGCACCCATCTCGGTAATCCTGACATGAAGGTCATCGATGTTGCAATGACGGCGGGCTACGAGAGTCCGCAGCATTTCACCCGCGCCTTTCGCCAGTTCACAGGCGTTACGCCATCGCAGTATCGTCACCACGGCCTGAAATCAGATCGCCATTCCGGACGAACTATGGATCAGTACGAATTGGATGAGGCGGGAACACAATGATCTTCGGTCGGAAGCTGGTGTGGCGAGGCATTGTCGCACGGCGCGCCAGATGCCGGGACTGAACATCTAACGGCTGTCATAGCTCGGTCAGCTATCGAACTTGCCGCTTTCCGCCAATCGACGCGCGCCACCTGCGCGGAGACTTCCCCGTCCACCGGTGAACGGCACGCGTCAGGGCAGACTGCCCGCTGTAGCCCAGACGTTGCGCGAGATCCGCGATTGGCCCGCCTTCGGCAGCGAGGAATTGAAGCGCCTCGGCGCGCCGCCGCTCGTCGAGTAGCGCCGTGAAGCTGTTGCCGCTTTCGGTGAGACGTCGCTGTAGCGTTCGAACGCTGATTCCGAGTTCTGCGGCCAGGACCCCAATGGTCGGCGGGCCGTTTTTGAAACTCAGGGCGAGAGATGCGCGGACTTGATCGCCAATATCATCGGCGGCGTAGTTTTGCCTTCGCGCCTGTAGACCCGGTTGCATGACAGGATCATGCTCTCGAACAAGGTCGCTCACTTCACAGTAAGCGCCATACCGTCCTGGATCGGGGATCTGTCCACTCCTGCGCGACTGGCGCAGACGGTCCCGATTCCTGCTGATCGCCGACGGCCGAGAAAACTCTGCGCGCCGTTGACAATTATCGTAGTGAAATCGGACCCCGTGAGATACACTCAGGTTATCGATCGGTCTTCAGTGTGCTCCAAGAAGTCTGCTGGATGAGGCTGACTACCTTTCGAACCGCGCCAATTCGGAAGTCGCTGCCGGAGCAAAGGGCGATCCGCATTCGAACGAGAGCCGGTATGGCGCAGACAATTCCCTTGATACGTTCCGCGGCATTGGTGCCGTTTCTGCGTTGGGCGCAGTGGAACCGGGTTGATCTGGATGCCATTCTGAGGGCCGTGGGCCTCGCCTCGTTGCCGTATTTTCCGGTCGAGCAGCCCGTTTCGGTCATCGCGGCAGGGGCTTTCTGTCGCGACCTACAGCGCCGCGAAGGCCCCGACATCGGTTGCCGCGTGGTATCGGAAACGAGCGTCATGGAACTCGGCACCTTTGGACGCCTCGTGCTGGGATCAGCCACCCCGCGCGAGGCCATGAAGCGCATCGAATACCTCGCGCCTTATCACAACACGCACGAAGTTTTCGCCGTCAGAGAGGAGGCCGGCTATCTGATTCTCCGGGAGTCCCTGACGCTACCCCTCGACGCTGAAACACGGCACATCGCTCAACAATATGTCGCCACCCTGATCCGGTCGATATGCGTTATGGCCGGCAGGCACGAATCGACTTTCGCCCGGGTTGAACTGACCCCTCATCCCGATTTCGGTCTCGATCATCTTCGGCCCTGGCTCGGCCCTCATCTCGCCCCTTCCCGGACAAGCGGCCTGCTTCTCGCAATCCCGCCGGCAGTAGCCGATCGTCCGTTCCCGGCGGTGACGCGAAATCTCCCGATCCGTCCGCCCCCCGAGGACTGGATGCCGCTTCGGGGCGACGGAACCCTCACCTATTCGGCCCGCATCGTCATGTCGGTCTTACTCGAGGACGACACCGCGACGATAGATCAACTGGCGGCAGCGTCGGGCATGAGCGTTCGAAGCCTGCAACGACGGCTCGGCGCGGAGGGCACGAGCTTCAAGGCGCTCTTGGCAGACATCCGGCGTGAAATTGCCCTCAGAAAGCTCTCTGACCGGAATGGATCGACCTTTGGAGAGATATCGGCCATCCTCGGTTATTCCTCGCAATCGGCGCTTACCCGCGCGGTTCGTCGCTGGACCGGGGCCACACCCCGTGCCTTTCGAAACACTCCATAGAGGTAATAAAGACCAGTAGCGGTTCCGCGCGAAGGTGGCGCACAAGGGAAAGTCGCGTCGCCGGCCCGCCCTACCAATCTGGGTAGGAGGTGCCGATGTCCTTTCCTGCCCTATCGATGCCGATGGTGCGTTCCTGCGCCCCCGCGATCGCGACGCTAGCGAGGGCGTCGTGCGTGTCGTTCGCGCTGATCTCCTGCGGATCGCATGGGGAAATCGGCTTTCTGCCTGCCACGGCTCCGGTCGGAACTGTCGAGACCGTCCTTGTCAGCACAGCCCGACAGCCTATCAACACACTGCCGCTTTACACCTCTGCCCGTTCGGACAGACCGAGCTTTGCCCGTTTCGACATCTCGGTGCCACCGCAGCGCGAGTTCGGGACAGTCACCTTCCCAGGTCGCGACGAGCTCGATCCGGCGACCGATTTCCTCGTTGCTTCGGTCGATCAGCTTCCCGACGAAGGTGCATTCGTCAACGCGATAAACCAGACACTTGCCGTCGATCCGAGCGGCAGCCGCAAAGCGATCCTTTTTGTGCATGGGTTTAATACCAACTTCGCCGAAGGGCTCTACAGGCAGGCGCAGTTGCAAAATGATCTCGCGCGTCATGGCGCATCGGTGCATTTCTCATGGCCATCGGCGGCGCGCACCCGGGCCTACGTCGCTGACCGCGAGAGCGCGCTTTTCTCGCGTGACGCGCTTGAGACCACGATCGCTGCCTTGGGCCGGTCGGACGCGACAAGCTTCAACCTGACGGCGCATTCGATGGGTACGTTTCTGCTAATGGATACGCTGCGCCTGATGGCGCGGGTCGGACACGACCGCGTCTTTGATAAGATCGGCGCCGTTGTGTTGATCTCGCCTGACATCGAGATCGACGTTTTCCGCAAGCAGGCCGAGCCGGTGCTCGCCCGCGGTGTACCGATTTACGTCCTGGTCTCGCGCGGGGATCGAGCGCTGCGCTTTTCCGCACGGTTGCGAGGCGAGCAGAGCCGACTCGGCTCGATCCGAAGCCAGACGGATCTGGGCGGTCTCGACGTTGCGATCATCGACCTTTCGAGCATCCATAGCGAGGATATGACGGGTCACTTCAAGGCCGGCACTTCGCCGGAGCTCATCGACTTCGTTCGCAAGCTCGACGCGGCGGGCCTCGATATCTTCGAGGCAGGCAAGGGACCGGGCGTCATCGGCGGCAGCGTCGCCATTCTCCAGACAGGCACCGGCGTTGTCCTCGAGCCGCTTACTGGCCGGTAAGAGACGCCAACAGAGATCGCGCGCAAAGGCAGAACGCGCTCGCGCGGCCATATAGACTTCCTGGGAGAGCGCAGTGAGGCTGTTAGCGAAAAGAGGTTCGGGATAAAATCCTTTTAAAACGCCGGACGCTTTCGTGGACTCGGGGCTATGCAGTTCTGCTTTGGCGTGATTCACGCTTTGTGGGAGGATCTTGCCATGCCTGCACCATTATCGACGTCCGGCGCCGGTTCGCCTAGCTGATCGGGGAGGGGATGAGCGGGCGCGCCGCGGCGGATCGGCTGATGATCTCAGCCTCCGCTGGCATCCACTTGGCGCGCAAGGTCAAGGCAGAAGAAGCGATTGCTCCCGCCCAGGCAGGACGTCCGCCAGGGGGACTGGCAAGCGCGGTCCTCACCGAGGCTTGCTGCGCGAGAAGGTTGAAGCCAACGAGGACATCACGATACCCGGGTCGGCTCGGGCGCTTGAGGATGCGAGCGGGGTGCAGGTTGCGCCCGCCTCGCTCAGCCGAGCCCTGCGCCGCAGGGGGTTCAGGTTCGAAAAAGTCGCTGATTGCCACCGAGACCCGGCGTGGTGCGATCCGCCGGGCCCGGCGGGACTGGGTTCGGTACAGGCTGCCGTGGATGCGCGCAGAGCCGCACCAGCTCGTGTTCGTCGTAGGCATCCGGCGCAGTCCGCGGTCAGGCGGCTTGGCGATGCGTTGAGAGCTGCCAGTTCCACGGGAGCAGGTTCGGCACCTGCGAGGCGACCGTATCGGGCAGTCGGCCGAGAACGTCGGCCAGCCAGGCCGGGGGATCGATGTCGTTCATCTTGGCGGTGACGATCAGGGAATATATGAAGGCGGCACGCGCGCCGCCACGTTCGGAGCCGGCGAACAGCCATGACTTCCGTCCGAGGGCCGCGCCGCGCAGGGCTCTCGCCGCGTTGTTCGTCAGGCAGATCCGGCCGTCGTCGAGAAAGCGGGCGAAGGCTTCCCACCGGTCGTCCTTGACCATGTAGGCGATCGGCTTGGCGACGGGATTGTGCCTCGACATCGAGCCCTGCTCGGTGCGCATCCAGTCGTGAAACTCGTCGACCAGCGGCCGGACAAGGCGCTGCCGCGCTTCGGGCCGCGCCATGGCCTCCATTCCATCTAGGCTGCGCTCCACGTCGAAGATCGCGTCGATCCGGCTTACGGCCTCCAGCGCGACGGGCGAGGTGTCGTGTGCCGGCTTCCGTTTGCGGACCTTCTCCTTGATGTCGGCGAGTTCGAAGAACTTCCGGCGGGCATGGCTCCAGCACAGCGCGCTGATGACCGGCCCGGGATCGCGATCGCCGCGGTAGAGATCGTTGTATCCGTCATAGGCATCCATTGCCCAGCGATGGTTTGCTTGCAAACCATGAGAGGGGCCTGGAGGACGCCCTGCCAGCCCGAGAGGTGCCGGTTGGGATGGGCCATCTCCCGGTCGCGGAAGAAGTCGAACAGGGCTGCGGGCGGCGCTCCTCCGGCGAAGGGCCTATCGTCGCGGACGTAGGCCCACAGCCGCGCCGTGCGCGTTCCGCCCTTCGCCAGCAGCGACACCGCGGCGTCGTCCCCGTGCAGCCGCCCGGCGCGGAGGACGTGGTCGCGTATCAGCGCGTGAACAGGCGTAAGCGCGGCGGCGCAGGCGCCAACCTGGTCGGCCAGGGTCGAGAGGCTGAGATCGACACCCTCCCGGGCGTAGCGCTCGGCCTGCCGGTTCAGGGGCTGATGCTGGCCGAACTTCTCGAAAAGCATCATCGCCAGCAAGTTCGGGCCAGCCCATCCGCGCGGCGTTGCGTGGAACGGCGCAGACGGTTGGCTGATTTTCTCGCAAGCCCGGCAAGTGAACTTCTCGCGGACGGTCTGGATCACCTTCCACTGTCGCGGAACGACCTCCAGCGTCTCGGTGATATCCTCCCCCATCTTCACGATGCGATCCGATCCGCAGCACGAACACGCCATCGGCGCCTCGAGCACCACGCGCTCGCGCGGCAGGTGCTCCGGGAAGGGCTTCCGGGCCGGACGGCGGCGCTCGAACCCCGCAACCGGCGTGGTCTTCATCGCCGTCTCCGCGGCGATCTCGTCCTCGGTCGCGGCGGCCTCGAGTTCTTCGAGCTGCAACTCCATCTGGTCGATCAGACGCGCGCGGCGTTCCGAGCTGTGGCCATACTGCTCCCGCCGCAGCCTGGCGATCTCGAGCCGGAGGTGCTTGATCATCGCCTCGGCGGTCGAGACCACCGCCCGAGCCTGCGCCAGCTCGCTCTCGGCCGCCTCGGCACGGGCTTCCGAGGCCGCGAGCGCGGCGCGCAACTTGACGATCTCGGAAGGCACCATCAAGCATGCCCGAAACCTGTCACGCGGACCCCGCGATGCCCATGAAAACGAGGTCGATGAAGGCGATTTATCCCGCTTTCGCAGGGCGTTGCGTCCAGCGCGGATTGTGCCAGTCAATCCCCTTCAGGAGATACCCGAGCTGGGCCGAGGAGATTTGCACAGCCTCGCCACTCCCGCCTGCCGGCCAGATGAACTTCCCCGCCTCAAGCCGCTTGATATAGAGCGGCATGCCGACCCCGTCGTGCCAGAGCAGCTTGACCAGGTCGCCCTTACGCCCGCGAAAGCAGAAGACCTCGCCGGCATGGGGATCGCGTCCGAGACCCTGCTGGACCTGCAACGCCAATGTGTTCATGCCGCGCCGCATGTCCGTCACCCCGCCGGCGATCCAAACGCGCACGCCCGCCGGAAAAGCGATCATCGGCCGTCGATAACCGGAAGCAGCCGCGCCAGCGCCTCCGGGTCCACGTCGATTGGCACCACGAGGCGCCGCCCGTTCCCCAGAACGATCTCAAACCTGTTCTCCGGGCTCGACGCCCGAGACGCCTCGATGGCCGATGCCGGCGTCGCCGCAGCAATCGCGACCGGCGTGAACATCGGCGTGCGCATTGCCCGGAGTTCACCACCGCGAAATTGCCGCCGCCATGTCGTCAACAAGGACCGGGAAATCCCGTGGCGCTGGCCTGGCGATGCCCGACGAAGCTCTCCTCCACGATCCGCAGCTTGTCCGCATCGCTCCAGTGCCGGCGCCGCACGCCATCCGCCGCGGAAAGAACTTCAATCCCGGGTCTGAACGTAAGAGCGGCCATAAGGGCGGACGTATCACTGCCGCCAGAAACCTGTCAGGCAGTCCCGCCGGATGCTTGCCAAGTACAAGGCCATGACGTTCGACTGGTACCGGCGGCTTACGTGAAGCCGTTCGTGAAGCGCCGAAAGAATGACCGCGCGGACGCCGAGGCCATCGCGGAGGCGGCGATGCGCCCGACGATGCGGTTCGTCGCGGTGAAGAGCGCCGCGACCCGGGGCCATGCGGTCGCGTTCCGCACGCATCAGTGCCTTGTGCGGTAGAGAACGTAGCCGATCAACGCTCTGCGTGGACATCTGTCCGAGTTCGGGTTGGTCGCGCCGAAAGGGCCGGCCAGTCTGCGGCTGCTGGAGAACGCGCTCGTCGATGAGGCCGCCGATCTACCCGATCCCGTTCGCGAGATGGGCACGATCTGTCTGGACCAGATCGCGCAGCTCACGGCGGTGATCGCGCGGCTGGCGAACGAATTGGAAGCGGCCTCGAAGACGGATACGGATCTCGAGCGCTTCAGCACCATCCCCGGGATCGGCCCGGTGACCGCCGGCGCCGTGGCCGCCTTCGCGCCTGACCTCGACACATTCGGCAGCGGGCGGAACTTCGCGGCGTGGCTGGGCCTCGTGCCCCGGCAACGATCTACAGGCGGGAAGGCCAAACTCGGAGCCGTTAGCAAGATGGGTCAGGCCGACATCCGGCGGTTGCTCATCGTCGGCGCGATGAGCGTGATCCGGTGGGTGGCGAGGAAGGGCGGCAGCCCGAACCGATGGCTCGCCGCCCTCGTGGCGCGAAAGCCGAAGATGGTCGCGGCCGTGGCACTCGCGAACAAGATGGCGCGGATGATCTGGGCCGTGTCCACGAAGCAAGAGGATTACAGGATGGCGTGACCTGCGCCCCAAAGGGGCAATGGCACGACATGGCCGCAAGGCCGGGGCAAGCGATCGACGAGGAGTAGGCGACACGGACGCGCGCGTTCATGGCAGGGACATTCAGACCCGGGGCTCGAGCGCTTGCGGCTCTCTGAACCGATGTGAACCCAGCCATCCGAACAGCGTGACCCACCCGTGGCGTCATCGAAGGCCACGCTCAGAGGCCTGACACACGTCCGATCGAAGCCCCCGCCAACGAACCGAAGATCATGCTTGCCAAACAGGGGGCATCCACACACGGACGCCGCCCGCACATTCCGGCGGCGCGAGATCGGCCCGGAACCGCGCACGGGCATCCAGGTCCGGGGCACCGAGAGCGGTCGGCGGGTCCCCTGTCCCGCTGGCCATGGCCTCAAACATCGCGGCCCAGGATCATGTCCGCGCCCTTCTCGGCGATCATGAAGACGGCGGCCTGGATGTTGCCCGAAACCTGTGTCGGCATGATCGAGGCGTCCACCACCCGCAGGCCCGCAACGCCGTTGACCCGCAGTCGCGGATCGACCACCGCGTCCGGATCCGTCCCCATCCGACAGGTGCCCGCGGCATGGTAGATCGTCTGTCCGTTTGATCGGGCGAAGCGCAGCCAGTCGTCGTCGGTGTCACAATCCGGCCCCGGAGACATCTCGGCCACCCGCCAACCGTCCAGCGGAGGCTGCTCAACGATGCGGCGCCCCTCGCGCATGCCCGCGATCATGGTCATGCGATCTTCGGCTGCGTCGAGGAAGTTCGGCCGGATCGCGGGCGGGTCATACAGCCGGGGCGACCGGGCATGGATGCTGCCGCGCGACTGGGGTCTGAGCTGGGTCACCCCGAGGGTCATTCCCGGTTCGGATTCCAGCTTGCGCTCGGCGGCGTTGGCATAGCTCGCATGCATGAAGAAGAACTGGATGTCGGGGCCGGCCAGGTCCTCGCGCGTGCGCACGAAGCCGTAGGCGAGGCCGGTCCCGAAAGTCAGGATGCCGCGCCGTCCCAGCCCGTAGCGGATCACCTCCCGCAGGAGGGGCAGGCCGCGGCCGAGCTCGTTGAGGGTCTCGGGGCGGCTGACGCGCCAGTTAAGGCGGGTGCAAAAATGGTCGGAATAGTTTTCTCCGACCTGCGGCAGGTCCTGCACCGGGGTGATCCCGAGATCGGCTAGGCGCGTAGCGTCACCGATGCCGCTCAGTTCCAGAAGGTGCGGCGTCTGCACGGCCCCGGCACAGAGCAGGACCTCGCGGGCTGCGGCGATGGTCTCGTCGGGGCGGCCGTCGCGGGCGACGGTGACGCCGGTCGCGCGTCCGTTCTCGACCAGGATGTGCCGGACCCGCGCACCGGTCTCGATCCGCAGGTTGGGCCGGTGCCGAACGGGATCGAGATAGGCCGCCGCCGCGCTGACCCGCCGGCCGTCCCTCTGGTTGACCTGGTAATAGCCGAAGCCCTCCTGCCCCCGGCCATTGTAGTCAGGGTTCAGGCTGTGCCCGGCCGACCTGGCCGCGGCCAGAAACGCCTCGCCGATCTGCGGACGTTCGGCGACCTCGGTGACAGGAAGCGGCCCGTCGCGACCCCGCAGCCCGTCGGGATCGGCATCGGCGTAGCTCTCCACGCGGCGGAACAGAGGCGCCACGTCGTCGAAGCTCCAGCCCGTGCAGCCCCTTTGCGCCCAGCCGTCGTAGTCGAGGCGCTGGCCTCGGACATAGATCATGCCGTTGATCAGGGTGGATCCGCCCAGTCCCTTGCCGCGCGGGATCGCGATCGGGCGGTCCATCGTGCCCGGCTCCGGGTCGGAGGTGAACATCCAGTTGAACCGGGGATTGGTCAGCAGTTTGTAAAAGCCTGCCGGAATGACCGTCCAGGGGCTTCGCGCCCGCTCTCCCGCCTCGATCAGGATTACACGGTTCGCGGGGTCGGCGCTCAGCCTGTTGGCAAGGACGCACCCGGCCGTCCCTCCCCCCACGATGACGTATTCGGCCGTTTCAGGCATCGTGACCGCCTCCCCGCCCAGGTCGCCGGCCGCCGGTCACGAGATCGCCCCCATGTGGCGGGCCATCAGCTCGATCTGCTTTTCGAGCATCGGCAATCCAGCATGGACGCGGCATCCCCTGGATCGTGCGGTCGCGAGAAGCGGGGTCTCTGCCGGGTCCATGATTACCTCGGCGACAACCTGTCCGGGGCCCAGCGTTTCGGGATCGACCGGAAGGGGGTCGTCCGGGCGCATGCCGAGCGAGGTCGCGTTGACCACCAGATCGTGTTCCCCCGCGCCCTCGTCGGATCCCACCGCGACGACCGGCAGGCCCGGGTAATGCGTCGCGATCCGGTCCGCGAGAGCGCGCGCGCGGTCCACCGTCCGGTTGGCGATCGTCAGCCGCCCCGCATCGCCTCCGGCCAGAGCGAAGGCGATCGCGCTGGCCGCGCCCCCCGCCCCTGCCAGTAGGACGCGGCGCCCGGCGACGTCGATCCCCGCGCCGCGCAGTCCCTCGACGAAGCCGATCCCGTCCAGCATGGTCCCGACCATTCGTCCGTCGGTCTCCCGGCGGACGCAGTTCACCGCGCCGATCCGGGCGGCCTCCTCCGTGATCTCGTCGCACAAATCGGGCATTTCGCCCTTGTGGGGAACCGTGGCGATGAAGCCGCCGAAGTTCTGCAAGCCGCGCAGACCGTCGAGTGTGCGGGACAGATCCTCCGGTGCGACATGCATCGGGACCAGCACGCCGTCCACGCCGCGGTCGTGGAACAGCGCATGCATGACCTGAGGTGTCTTCACGTGCCCGATCGGGTCAGCCAGGATGCCGTAGAGGCGGGTCCGTCCAGTAACGCGCGAGCCGAAGGCAATATCAGGATGCGACATAGGCGGTCTTCACGATGGTATAGAACTCGCGGGCAAGGACGCCCTGCTCGCGCGGGCCGTAGCTGGAGGCCTTCCGCCCGCCGAAGGGCACGTGGTAGTCGACCCCGGCGGTCGGCAAGTTGACCATCACCATACCCGCTTGGGCGTGGCGGCGGAAATGAGTGGCGTGCTTGAGGCTGGTGGTGGCGATCCCCGCCGAGAGGCCGAACTCGGTGTCGTTGGCTACGTCCAAGGCCTCCTCGTAGTTCCTCACGCGGATGACCGCCGCGACCGGGCCGAAGATCTCCTCTCGCGCGATCCGCATGTCGTTCCGCACCTCGGTGAACAGGGCTGGTTCGAGGTAGAAGCCGGGGGCGTCGCGCTCGAGCCGGCGGCCACCGTGGGCGAGGGTGGCCCCCTCGCCGCGGCCGATCGCGAGATATTCCTCGTCAGTCGCGAGCTGCCTTTCGTCCACGACGGGTCCGATTTGTGTCTCCGGATCCAGGGCATTCCCGATACGCATGGCAGCGATCCGGTCGCGCATCGCTGCCACGAAGCGGTCGTGGATACCCTCCGTCACGATCAGCCGGGAGGAGGCCGTGCAACGTTGCCCCGTGGAGAAGAAGGCTCCATGCACCGCGGCCTCCACCGCCGTGTCGAGGTCGGCGTCGTCGAGAACGACGAAGGGGTTCTTACCGCCCATCTCAAGCTGTACCTTCTTCATCGGAGTCGCGGCGACGCAGCCCGCGGCGATGCCGCGTCCTGTCGCCACCGATCCGGTAAAGGAGATCGCCTCGATGCCGGGATGGTTGACCATGGCCTGCCCGACTTGGCGGCCCTGCCCCATGACGAGGTTGAGAACGCCGTCCGGCAAGCCCGCGCGGTTCAGGATCTCGACCAGGAGCCAAGCCGAATGGGGCGCCAGCTCAGCCGGCTTGAACACAACCGCGTTGCCCCAGGCCAGCGCCGGCGCGATCTTCCAGGCGGGAATGGCGATGGGAAAGTTCCAGGGCGTGACGATCCCCACGACGCCCACGGGCTCGCGGGTGACAGCCACCTCCACCCCCGGCCGGACCGAGGGCACGAGTTCCCCTGCTTGGCGCAGGGCCTCGCCGGCGAAGAAGGCGAGGACCTGACCTGCTCGAACCGCCTCGCCCACCCCTTCGGCGAGGGTTTTGCCCTCCTCGCGCGCCAGAGCGCGGCCAAGTTCGTCCTTGCGGGCGAGAACCTCGTCAGAGGCGCGTCTGAGAATGTCATGCCGCTCGCCTGGCAGGCTCGCGCACCAGCGCGGCAGCGCGGCGCGCGCGGCCGCGACCGCGGAGTCCACGTCCTCGGGCCGCGCCCGCGCAAAGGTGCCGATCACGTCACGGGTGTCGGAGGGATTGATGTTCTCGACCGAGCCGTCGCCCGGCGCGGCATCTCCGCCGATGATATTGTCGTAATGCATGGTCGCTCGCCGCCTGTCAGGTCATGTAGAGTCCACCGGCGACGTCGATCGTCTGTCCGGTCACGAAGCTGGCCTCCGAGGAGGTCAGCCAGAGTGCGGCATCCGCCACCTCGGCGGGCTGTCCCAGACGGCCCATGGGGGTCATCTCCACTTGGGCCGCGTTGATCTCGGGCGCCACGCCGGCTACCATGGGCGTCTCGATCCGCCCCGGCGCTACGGCGTTCACCCGGATTCCGAACGGGCCTAGTTCGGCGGCCAGGTGCTTGGTGAAGCCGATGATCGCCGATTTCGTCGCCGCGTAGTGGCAGGCCACGATTGGGGAATAGGTCTTTCCCGCCACCGAGGAGGTGTTGACGATCCAGCCGCGCCCCGCCTCTCGCATCGCTGGGCTGAGGGCGCGGATCGTGTTGAAGTGACCGGTGAGGTTCACGTCCACGACCCTACTCCATTCGGCGGGGTCCATCTCCCAGACGCGATGCGCCGCGCCCATGTGCTTGGGCGAGACGCCGGCATTGTTCACCACGGTGTCGAAAGCGCCCCCCGTTTGCGCAGCCGCGTCCTTGAGCGCGGTGGCAAGCGCCGCGTAGTCGCTCACATCTGCGGACAGGCCGATCGCACCACCGGGGTGAATGCCCTCGAAGGCGGCGACGGCCTCCGCCACGTCGTCCTCCGACAGGTCCAGCACGCCCACGGTCGCGCCGCGGCGGACGAAGGCCTCGGCGATGGCACGGCCGATCCCGCGCGCCGCGCCGGTCACCAGGACGCGCCGGCCGGCATGGCTGTCGCGGGTGGCGTGGCGGTGATCGTCGTCATCTGCGAGTTGCATGGTCAGATTCCCAGATAAGCTTGGCGGACATGATCGTTCTCGAGCAGCGCATCGGCCGCGTCGTCGAGCACCATCTCGCCGTTCTCGAGGACGTAGCCACGGTCGGCGGCCTTGAGCGTGTGCCAGACGTTCTGCTCCACGATCAGCACGGTCATGCCCGAGGCCGCCACCTTGGAGATCACGTCGAAGACCTGCTCCACGATGATCGGCGCGAGACCGAGCGACGGCTCGTCGAACATCAAAAGGCGCGGCCGGGCCATCATGCCCCGGGCGATCGCCACCATCTGCTGCTCGCCCCCCGACAGCGAGGAGGCATGCTGGTCGAGCCGTTCGCCGAGCCGCGGGAACAGGCCCAGGACCTCATCCAGCGTCTCCGACCGGACCCCGCGGGCATCGCGACGATGCGCCCCCATCAAGAGGTTCTCGCGCACGCTCATGTCGGGAAAGAGCTGCCGACCCTCCGGGATCAGGGTGATTCCGCGATCCACCACGGCGTGCGGCTGCAGTTTCGAGATCTCCTCCCCCTCGAAGAACACGCCGCCGGTCTTGGGCGTGACCAGGCCCGAGATGGTCCTGAGGGTGGTGGTCTTGCCGGCGCCGTTAGCGCCGACGATAGTGACCACCTCGCCCTCCTCGACCCGCAGCGAGACGTCCTGCAGGATGACCGTCGAGCCGTAGCCCGCGTCCACGTTCCGGACTTCAAGCACCGGCGAACTCCTTGCCCAGATAGGCCTCGATCACGTGGGGATCGCGCACCACCTCCTGCGGATTGCCCTGGGCGATGATCTCACCCGAACTGAGCACGATCACCCAATCGGACAGTGCCATGACGGCCTGCATCACGTGCTCGATGGCGATGATGCTGACCCCGGTCTCGCGGATCGACAACATCAGGTCGACAGCGCGCTTCACGTCGGTGCGGTTGATGCCGGCCATGACCTCGTCGAGGAGCAGGATGCGCGGCTTCATCGCCATGACGCGGGCGACCTCCAGTCGCTTCAGCCCGCCGACCGTGAGGCTGTTGGCTTCGTCATGCAGATACCGGCCGAGGCCCATCCGGTGGGCGGTCTCCCGCGCCGCCTCACGCGCGTCGGAGACGGTGTGGTAGCGGTGGAACGCCCCCACCATGATGTTCTCCTCCACCGTCATCGCCGCGAAGGGCTGCACGATCTGGAAGGTCCGTCCCACCCCGAGCGCCGCGAAGTCCCCCGGATTGCCGGGCTCGTGCCACGCCCCGTCGGTGCCGAGGAGGGTGACGCTGCCCCGGTCGGGCTTCAGGAAACCGGAGAGCATGTTGAACACGGTGGTCTTGCCGGCCCCGTTGGGACCGATCAGACCCAGGATCTCCCCCTCGCGCAGGGTGAAGCTGACATCGTTGGTGACGTGCAGGCCACCGAAATGCTTCTGCAGACCCTCCACGCGTAGCACGGGATCGCCGATCCGGGGCGCGGCGTCGGACCGGGTGACGGCGGCGATATGGGTGTCGGGCTCGTCCCCCGCGGCCTCTTTGCGGCCCGAGGCGAAACGCGCCAGCACGCCCATGATCCCGTTAGGCATGAACAGAACCACCAGCATCAGGACCACGCCGTAGACGAAGCCGTGCAGGCCGATGGCCTCCGCGCCGAGCGCGCCGCGCGCGAACTCCGTGATCGGCACCAGCAGGACCGCCCCGAGGAGCGGCCCCCAGACGGTCCCGATCCCCCCGATCAGGGCGAACATCGCAATCTGGATCGACAGCTGGAGCGAGAACATCGAGGCTGGCTCGATGAAGGTCAGGTACATGGCGTGGAACGTGCCGACCATCGCCGACAGGGCCGCCGAGACGGCGACCGCGATCAGCCGCACCTTGACCGTGTCTACCCCCGCGGCCCGGGCCGCCGATTCCCGTTCCCGCGTCGCGACCAGGTGGAAGCCGAGCCGGCGTGACCGGATCGCCCAAGCCACACCGAGGCAGACCAGAAGCATTCCGAAAGCGATGATGAGGGCGGGTAGGCGTTCGCGGAACACCATCCATTCCCAGCCGATCTTGAGCGGGATCATCAGGCCCGTCGCCCCGCCCGTCAGTTCGCGGAAGTGCAGCGCGAGGACGCGGAACACTTCTAGGAACGCGATCGTCGCCAGCGCGAAAAACGGCCCATGCAGCCGGAAGCAGGGATAGCTGACGACGACCGCCGCGACCACGGCGACGGTCGCCCCGGCAAACATGCCGATCCAGGGCGAGATCCCCATGTTGACGAGGATCACCCCGGCATAGGCGCCGATCCCATAGAAGATCGCGTGGCCGAGCGACAGCTGCCCGGCATAGCCGCCCACGATGTTCCACGCGGTCGACAGCGCGGCGAAGATGCAGATCGTGATGAAGATGTGATAGACGAACTCGTCGCCGATCGCGACGGGGATCGCGAAGAGCGCGGCCAAGACAAGCGCCAGCGCGATCAGTCCCAGACGATGCCGGCCGATCCGGGTCGGTGCGGCGGAATTCAGGGTCGTGTCGGTCATGGTGATACGTGCGCTTGGCTTACGCGGGTTCCGAAGAGACCCGACGGTTTCAGGATGAGGATCACGAGGAAGATCCCGAAGACGACGGCCTCGCGCAGGTCGGAGCCGATGTAGAAGCCCGACAGCGCATCGACGAGGCCGATGATGAGCGCCCCGAAGAAGGCCCCCGGGATCGACCCCAGCCCGCCCAGCACGACGATGACGAAGGCGATCAGGACGAAGTAGGTGCCAATGGTCGGAGAGGTCGGATAGAGCGGCGCGATCAGGGCCGATCCGAAGCCGACGCAGGCCGCGCCGATACCGAAGGTGAGCACGTAGATGAACCGATCGTTGATGCCCATCAGCCGGGCGGCGGCCCGGTTCTGGGCGGTCGCCCGGATCGCCCGGCCGGTATTGGTCCGCGCCAGGAACAGCTGGAGCCCGATCACCAGCAGGATCGCAGCGAGGAAGATCCACAGCTGCCCCTCGAGGATGCGCACCGACCCGATCTGGATCTGCGAGCGTACGCCGTAGTTCGGCGTATTAGCGATGTCCGCGCCGAAGATCAGGAGCGCGAGGTTGATGAGGGCCGTCGAGAGCCCCACCGTCGCGAAAATCTGGATATGCTCGTCCCTGGCATGCATCAGCGGCTGGATCAGCAGCCTCTGCGTCACCGCGCCGAGGACGAACAGGATCGGTATGACCGCTACGGCTGTGGCATAGGGATGCACGCCGAGCCCGGAGGTCAGCAGGTAGGTCAGGTACATGCCTACCATGAGGAACTCGCCATGGGCGAAGTTGACGACCTTGACGATCCCGAAGATCAGGGTCAGCCCCACCGCGACGATGGCGAAGAGTCCCCCGAGCATCAGACCGTTGGCGATGATCTGAAGAAAGGTCTGCATGACGGCTCCGTCGGAAGAGGGAAGAGTGGATCGCGGGGTGGCGCCACCCGCGATCCGGGCCCGGCGCGGGACGCCTTACTTGCCGATCCTCATCTCCGAGGTGGCCGCCTCGGCGGGATAGACGGTGAGGAGCTTGCCGTCCTGCCACTGCATGCCCATCATTTTCGCGCGCTCGTTCTGGTTGTTCTCGCCGAACTGGATGCCGTATCCGGCCGCGGTCTCGCCCTCGGGGATGTCGATCTGCTCGACCGCCTCGACGATGGCGTCAGCCTCGAAGCTCTCCGCCCCGTCGATCGCCGCGAAGATGGCCATGGCACCGACATAATTGTTCAGGGAATGGCCCGAACGGGGCTCCTCGCCGTATTTCTCGCGGTAGGTCTCGACGAAATCCTCCATGCCGGGCGCATAGGCGGGATCGACCGTGTACTGGGTGAAGTCCACGTCCAACACGCCCTCGATGACATCCGTGCCCACCGCCTCGGCGGTCGGAACCATCGAATAGCCGCCACCGCCGCCGATGATCGCGGCGGGCTTGAAGCCCGATTCATTAGCTTGCTGCAGGAACAGCACCGAGTCGTTCTGGTATGAGGTCTGCATCACCACGTCCACGTCGCGCCCCTGCAGGTCGAGGACCAGGGAGGACATGTCCACCGTCGAGGCGGGATAGCCCTGAACCGTGGCGATCTGCAGCCCGGCCTCCTCGCCGAAGCGCTCCTGGTGGCCCGCGACCGAGGTTCCATAGCTGGAATCCTCGTGGATGATCCCGACACGGACCTCGGAGGGGTCCTTGTCCAGCGCCGGTGCGATCTCGTCCACGATCATCTGGACCGACATGCGCCCCATGTCCTCGGCTGTGGGATTGGTGCGGTAGAGGTATTGCAGGTCACGGCCTGTCACCTCGTCGGCCACGGCCCCGAGCTCGAAATACGGGATCCCGGACAGCTCCGCGACCTGGCTGGCGGCAATGGAGCGCGACGAGGAATAGGTCCCCAGGATCGCCTTGACCCCTTCCCGGGCGATCAGGCGCCGGGCCTCGCCGATGGCCTGGTTGTTGTCCACCGCGTCGCCGCGCACCAGGGTGACCTCCTCGCCCTGAACGCCGCCATTGGCGTTAACCTCCTCGACGGCGATCTCCACACCCCGCGCACTTTCCTCGCCCAGAAGGGCGAGCTGGCCACTAAACGGATAGAGCGCGCCGAACTTCACGTCGGCGGTGGCCGACCCGGCGATCAGGGCGGCGGTGGCGGCCGTGGCCATTATGGATGACAGTCTCATGTAGCTTCTCCCAAAACGTTGCGGACCCCCGAGGGGCCTTAGTAGTCGAGGGCCTCCTTGCCCTCGAAGCTGGTGATCGGTGGATGCGCCTTCTCGTCGGTCAGCACGTCGATGACGGTAGTGCCGTCGAAGGACAGGGCCGACTTCAGCGCCGGCAGGAAATCCCCCGGTCGCTCGACCCGGACCCCCTCGCAGCCGACCGCGCGGGCGATGGCCGCGTGGTCCACCGGCCGGAAATGCACGACGTCGGTATGAGCTCCGAAAAGGCTCAGCTCGGCATGTTTCTGGTAGCCGAGGATCTGGTTGTTCAGCACGATTACGACGACCGGAAGGCCCATTCGCTGCGCCGTCTCCAGCTCGCCCCAGACATGGCCGAACCCACCGTCACCGGTGACGCAGACCACCGGCGCCTCGGGGCGCGCCGCTTTCGCGCCCAGGGCGAAGGGCAGCCCCCACCCGAGCCCTGCCAGCCCGCGCGGGGTTACGAAGCGCTGCCCGGCCCGGCGTGCCACCAGCCCGTTCGCGACCCAGATCGAGGAATAGCTCGCATCGGCGACCACCACCGCATTCTCAGGCAAGGCGCCGCCCAGATCGCGCATCAGCCGCTCGGGTCGGCAGGGTGCGGCCTCCCAGTCGATCAGTCGGTCGAGATCGGCCTCGTAAGCCTCGCGGCCCTCGGCGATGCGCCGTTCCAGCTCGGCCCGGCGTGCCTCGATGGCAGAGAGGTCTGCCGCATCCAGCGCGTCAGCCAGTGCCTCCAGCGTCAGCCTTGCGTCCCCCAGCAGGCGCACCGCCTCGTAGTTGCGGCCGATCTCCGCGCCGTCGATGTCGATATGTATATATCGTGCATCGCGTGGATAGAGTTGCCAGCTGTCTGTGCCGTTCTGGTTCGTGCGGTTGCCGACCAGAAGCACCACGTCGGCGTCGGTAATCAGTGCCCGCTGATGTGAGGCGCGGCCGCCCGGTGCCATGAAATACCCCGCCACGCCGACCGATAGCGGATGGGTCTCGGACACCGCGCCCTTGCCCATCACGGTGGTCGCCACCGGGAAGCCCTTCTCTTGCAACAGCCCCAGAGCCGCGACCGCGCCCGAGGAATGGACACCCCCGCCGGCGATCACCACCGGGCGCTCCGCCTGCGCCAAGAGGCGCGCGGCCTCCGCGACACGTTCGGGATCGGCGACACTGCGGTCTAGCGGGAAAGCTCCCAGCGAGATTTGCCGCCGCGGCGCAGCCGGAACCACAGGCCGTTCGTCAAGTACGTCCACGGGGACCATCAGCACCGCTGGTCCGCCCCGGCCCGAGGCCGCGGCGGTGAAGGCCATGTCCACGTAGTCGTCGATCCGCTCCACATCGTTGACCCGACGCACCCATTTCGACACCCCGTCGAAGAGCGCGAAATGGTCCAGCTCCTGGAAGGCGTTCTTGTCGGTGAACTTGCGATGTACGTCCTGAACGATCGCGACGACCGGGATCGAGGCCTTGAAGGCCTCGCCCAGCCCGGGGACCAGCAGCGTCGCGGCAGGCCCGTTCTGGGCGGTCACGACCGGAACCCGTCCGCTCAACCGGGCGTAGGCGTCAGCCATCGCCGCGCCGCCGTTCTCCGTCCGGTAACCGATCTGGCGGATGCCGTGGTCGGGGGCCGCCAGGATGAGCGCCGAAGGCAGGGACTGGCCGAAGATCTCGGTCACCCCGTGGCGCGCTAGGGCCGCAGCCATTACCTGCGCTCCGGTGCGGTTGCCCTCCGTCGCCCCGCTGTCGATCTCTCTCGCAGCGTCCATGCGCGTTCCTCTTGTCACGGTGTCGGCCCCCGGCCCTGTGGCTGCATGTCGAGGACGATCTTTCCCACGTGTTCGCTCGAATCCATCCGCGCATGGGCACGCGCGACCTCCTCCAGCGGGAAGACGGAATCGATCGGCGGGCGCACTGTCCCTTCCGCCAGAAGCGGCACCACGTGGTCCTCAAGCGCCCGCGCCAGTTTCGCCTTCATCGCGACTGGGCGGGCTCTCAGGGTGGACCCGGTCAGGGTCACCCGCTTCATCAGGAGGGGCTGCAGATCCAGATCCGCGCGGCTGCCCTGCTGGAAAGCGATCTGGGCGATCCGGCCATCCGTCGCGATCAGGTCGAGATTGCGCTGGACGTAAGGTCCGCCGACCATGTCCAGGATCACGTCCGGCCCTGCTCCTTCGGTCAGTGCCCGGACCTCGGTGACGAAGTCTGCCTCCCTGTAGTTGACCGCGTGGTCTGCGCCGAGGTCGCGGGCGGCGGCGCACTTGGCCTCCGACCCCGCTGTGACGATCACCCGCGACCCCCGTGCCTTGGCGAGCAGGAGCGCGGTCGTGCCGATCCCCGAGGTTCCGCCATGGACGAGGAGCGTCTCACCTTCCTGCAGCGCGGCGCGTTCGAAGACGTTGCTCCATACGGTGAAGAACGTCTCCGGCACGGCTCCCGCCGCGACCATCTTCAAGCCGTCGGGCACCCGGATCGCGGTGGGCGCATCGACCACGGCCCAGTCCGCGTAGGCGCCGGAATGCACCAGCGCCATGACCCGGTCGCCTTCGGCGAAGCCGGTATCGTCGGACCCCACGGCCTCGACCTCCCCGGCCAGCTCCAGTCCGAAGACCTCGCTTGCCCCCGGCGGCGGCGGGTAGTTCCCCTGCCGCTGCATGACATCTGGACGGTTCACGCCGGCGGCGTGAACCCGTACCAGGATCTGGCCCGGCCTAGGCTCCGGCCGCGGCCTCTCGACGACGCGGAGGACGTCTGGTCCGCCGGCTCCTTCCGCGACGACGGCGCGCATCTTGATGGTCATGTTTCCCCCGGGCTTCCGTTCGGATAGAGAATGATCTTCATGGCGGCCTTACCACGCGCGAGTTCGAAGCCGCGCAGTGCGTCCCGCAATGGGAGGCGATGGCTGATCAGCTGACCAAGCGCGCCCCCCTTCCGATCGAGCAGGTCGATCGCTCGGCGGAAGGCACGTTCAGTTGTGTCGTGGGCGCCCCGGATCTGCTTCTTGCCACGCACGAGGTCGGCCAGATCGATGGAGCATTGTCCCGAATGGATCCCCGCCGCGACGAGGATCCCCCGGGGTCGCAGGACAAGCAGCCCGTCCTCCACCGATGCCGGGGCGCCCGTTGCCTCTATCACGCGGTCGACGTTCCTGCCGAAGGCGGCCTGGACATGATCGACCAGGGAGCCGTCCGACAGGTCTGCGACATTCTCGATACCCATGTCGCGCGCCAGCTTCAGCCGATGGGGGTCGTCGAGCCCCACCAGCAATACCCGCGCGCCCTCCTGAGCAGCGATCCAGGCCACGGCCAACCCAATCGGCCCGGGACCCAGAACGACTACCCGCGATCCCGCCTTGAGCCCGGCAAGTTCGGCAGCGTGGATCGCGATGGCGAGCGGTTCGGCCAAGGCGGCAACGTCCGGCGGCATTCCGGGCGGGACGGACAAGCAGTTCGCGGCGGGCACCCGCACTCGGGAACAGAACCCTCCATCGCGATGCAATCCGATGATGCGCCGCACCTCGCAGGCCAGCGGTTCGCCCTCCCGGCAGGCATTGCAGTCACCGCAAGGCACCGTCGGCCAGCAGACCACACGATCGCCAACCGCGACGGATCCGGTGCCGGCGACAGCGCTGCCCAGGGTCCGGACGGTTCCGCAGAATTCGTGTCCAATCGTCACCGGCAGCAGCGGCCGCATGAACTCGTAGCCTTTGTCCCATGCATAGGCGTGCAGGTCACTGCCGCAGATTCCTGCCGCCAGGACCTCGATCTCCACCTCATCGGGAGCAAGGCTCCCGGACGCGAAGATCTCAACCAGGTCCACCCCGAATGCGGGCTCCGTCTTGCGAAGCGCAAGATTGGCCATGATCCTCCCCACTCCCTTCATGCTCGCCAGAGCATCGTCGCGGTCCGGCCTACCCCTCCAGACCGTTATTTGATATTTGTTATAACGAGAATGGCGAGGATTAACGAACCATGTCAAGTGAGCTTCGAAAAGACATAGATAGCCGTGCGGGATCAGGGGATTGGGCGAAGCCGGTAGAGAAAGAGAGCCTTGCCGAACAGGCTTATGCGTCGATTCGCAGCGCTTTGATGCGAGGCAAACTTCCACCTGGGGAACGGATGCGGCTACGCCCGATGTCGGAGAAGTTTAGAATCTCCATGACCCCGATGCGGGAGGCCCTGCTTCGCCTCGTCGTCGAGAAGGCACTGGTGATCGATGGGCGCGGAACTGTGATCGTTCCCAAACTGACCTTGGCCCAACTGCTCGAGATCCGCGCAATCCGGATGGACCTTGAGGGGAACTCGGCGGCCTCAGCCGCCCGCTACGCCACCTCCAAGGAGATCGGTCAACTTGAATCCCTCCAGGAGAGGATATCCGAGTGCCATGCTTGCAAGAGCTTCGAGGACGCCGTCCATCTGAATACTGAGTTCCACCTTGCCCTCTGCGGCGCGGCCCATCTTCCGATCACGAGAGAGATCGTGGAGGGGCTCTGGGTCCGTTGCGGCCCCATTCTGTCCCACCTCTACGATGCCGGCGTTCCTGCCGATTGGGATCCCCATCCCCACATTCGGATTATCGAGGCATTGCGGCGCGGAGACGAGGACGCCGCCCGTGGGGGTATTCAGTATGACATTGAGATGGGAGGCCGGGGATTGCTCGATCACGTTCGTCGAAGCTAACGTCTGCGGTACTACAATCATCGAAGAAGTGATCTCCAGTCGCACGATTGTCCTTTTGCTCGCCTCCTAGGTGTTCAGTCCCGGCATTTGGTGGATCGGGTAGAGGATGAATCCTTAAGGCTCTGACGTTCAGATCTTGCAGATGTATTCATAGGGCGTGAGGCCGCCGAGCGTCTTCAGCCTGCGAGCGAAGTTGTAGGCTGCGAGGAAGTCGGCGAGATGGGTGCGGAGCTGGTCGTGGCTGCCGTAGTGGTAACGCTTGGCGTTCAGCCGTCGCCGATCCCCCGGATCGGCTCTGAACCTCACCCTCCTTGATCGGTAAGCGTCCGGTCAGCCTGCGTGGAGTGACCAATTCCACGGCAGCAGATCATCGACGCGGGTGATCTTGTAATCCGGGATGCGGGCGAGGGTATCGGCAAGCCATCCCTGCGGGTCCACACCATTCAGCTTGGCGGTCTCGATCAGGGTG
>NZ_CANLTQ010000031.1 GCF_947494025.1 uncultured Jannaschia sp. | reverse complement strand
TCGCGCTCCGGGAGATACCCGTGGCGCACCAGCCTGGCACGTCCGTCCTTGAGCCTGTGGTCGGCGAAGGCCGCCAGTAGCGTGGCAAGCTCCGCCTCGACAGCCTGCTCGATCAGCTTGCGCGCACCGCCCCGAATTAGATCGGTCAGCGGATCCGGCGGAAATCCCGATGGATCGGGCAGCGGGGTAATGGTATCGTCCGACATGTGGCATATCCCTTTCTCGGCTGAGAATTGACGGCGCTTCGACACCGCCTTGATATGCCGCCCCTCAGGGCATCACCAACTTTCGCGCGTTACTCAATCGCTTTCCTGATGGGACGCAAAGCGGCGCGGCGTCTTACACAGGAAGAACGAACGCCCTCTAGGGTCATACTGTTTTCAGGCATTGCCAGAAGTATTTCAAACCGACACAGCCCGAACCCGGGTGCGGCCGTATCGGTTTTCCAGCGTCTTCGAACAGGAGCATCCCTTGTCAGACCTCACCCACCATAACCGCTACGATTTCTCCCCCATCACCAAGCAACCAAACTTCGACTGGCCCGGAGGCAAGCGCCTGGCCGTCCATATCGGGGTCAATGTCGAGTGGTTCTCATTCGACAACGAGGGAGGCGCGGTTCTTGCACAAGCCAAGCCGGCGCCGGACGTGATGAATTACACCTGGCGTGACTACGGCAACCGCGTCGGCATCTGGCGGATGTTCGACCTGTTCGACCGGCTCGGCGTTCCGGTAGCGGGGCTCCTGAACGACGCCGTCGCCGACCACGCCCCTCAGATCGTCGAGCGGTTCATGGCGCGGGGTGACGAGATCGTGGCGCATGGACGCACCAATTCCGAGGCGCCCGGTCAGCTGCCGGTCGATGAAGAGCGCGCAATGATCGAACAGGCACGGTCGCGGTTGCATGAGGCGACTGGGACTACGCCGAAGGGCTATCTCGTGCCGCTGATCTAGGAATCGCGTCGCACGCCCGATTTGCTGCGGCAGGCCGGCTATGAGTACTTGCTCGACTGGGCGCATGACGAGCAGCCCGTATGGATGCGTACCGAGCACGGGCCGATTCTGTCGGTACCCTATCCCCAAGAGTTGAACGACGTCCCGCAACTTATGGCCCGCATGCGCGAAGCCGATGAGTTCGCCGCCATGATCTTGTCGGCCTTCGAGCTGCACAGGCGCGAATGCGCGAACGGTCCGGTGGTCATGGGGATTGCGCTTCACCCCTACCTCATGGGGCAGGCACATCGGTTCGGGTATCTGGAAGAGGCACTGACCAAGCTGCGGGAGCGCGCCGGGGACGACGTATGGTTCACCACCCCCGGTGCCATCGCCAAGCACTATCGGAGTCTGTTCCCGACCAAGTGAAGCATATCCTCAATGCGTTAGCCGACGGCCCCATGGAAACGGGCATGCAATGCGCGTACCCGCTCGTCGAGCCCTGGAAACGGCCCCTCCACCGGGACATCCGGAGCGATGTCTGGGATCCCCAACGGCGCGAGCGGAAGCGGCGGCGCGTCGAAGGCAACGAGCCACTCGCCCAGCTGTTTCGACGAGCTGGCGTAGACGATGCGCCCCAGCCCCGCCCAGGCATGGGCTGCGGCGCACATCGGGCAATGCTCGCCCGAAGTGTAAACGACGGTCGTCCGTCGTTCTTCGACCGGCAATTCCTGCGCCGCCCACCGAGCCAGCTCGAACTCTGGATGCTGTGTGGGATCACCGGTCATGGCCCGGTTGCGGGCCTCGTGCAGAACGCGGCCGTCGGCAGAGACCAGGATTGAGCCGAACGGCTCGTCTCCAGCTTCCAACGCCTCCGATGCTAATTCTATGCAACGTTTGATATACTTGATGTTCGTATCCACCTGATCTTTCCCCATCGTTTCCTCTTTGTACTGCCCCCGTACCGTTGTCGTCGAGCAGGAGCCGCACGCGCACGTCCCGGTCGGCCACCCGTCGCAACGCGTCTAGCAAAAGAAGCCCCGTCAGGTCGTCGTACCAGATGTAGTAGTGCGCGCAGATCAGGGAGACGACCGCATGGACCAGCGGCACGCGCACGACGAAGGCGTCTGCACCTTCCTCTAGGAAGCTGATTCCAAAAGAGTTGGGTGAAATTCTCGGCCGGTAAATTTGTTCGCGTGTGAAACAGAACAGAGATCACGATGGCCTGAACTGAATTCAGCCGGCGCCGACATGAGCGCAGCGGCGGCAGTTACGCAAGCGATATGACCGACCCGGAGTGGGCGCTGGTCGCTCCGTTCCTGCCATCGCCCAAAAGGATCGGTCGGCCACGAACGACCGATCTGCGCGACGTTTTCGATGCGATCCTCTATATCCCGACGACTGGGTGTCAGTGGCAGATGTTGCCCAATGACTTCCCGCCAGTCTCGACGGTGCAGCGGTATTTCGAAGATTGGCGGACAACGGGCTGCTCGATGAGCTGAACCGTCATCTCGTCGGGGCGGCACGACAGGCAGACGGGCGCGCTACCGATCCGACAGCGGACGTGATCGACTCGCAATTGGTGAAAACCACCGAAAGCGGAGAGGTTAGCGGTTATGATGCTGGCAAGCGCAACAAGGGGGCGCAAGCGCCTCATCGTCACCGACACGACCGGACTTCGGGTGAGCCTCGCCGTGCATGGCGCCGATGTTCAGGATCGCGACGGAGCGCAGAGCCTGCTGAAATCCATCTCCGCCAAATATTCGCTTCTGCGCCATGTCTTCGCCGAGGGCAGTTATGCCGGACCAAAGTTGAAGGGCGCTCTGGACAGGATTGGACGCTGGACGATGCAGATCGTCAAACCGTCCGACACCACACAAGGCTTCGAGGTTATCCCGAGCCGCTGGGCGGTCGAGCGCATCCTCGCGTGACTCGGACGGTACCAGCGAATGGCGAAGGATTGGGAGAAGACCGTCGTCAGCGCCGAGGCATGGCTCCTCATTGTCCATATTCGGCGCGTCAACGTCTACTGATAAATGCCTGACATCAGCAGGACAATTTCGAATGGAACCTTAAAGGAGATGCCAGTGCGGCCGGGATGCCGCGCGGACCGGCCCCGCAGCGCGTCCGTCACGGGACCGATCGCGGACAAGGGCAGCGCGGCGGACGGCTCGGCTTCGCGCGCAGGCAGGCCGAAAGCCATGCGTGCCAGAAGGATCGCGAGGAAATGTGGGGCGATCGACAATCGTGGCGATCTTGAGGGCTGTGATCATACCTCAACTCCGTTCTTACGGCGCACCGCAGGCGACGTACCTAACGTGACGCCCCTGCGCGCTGTGCGATAGGTATCACGGCACACGCGCCTTGCCCAACGGAGACCCCATGGAGCCCGTCGAGATCGCGATCCTGTCCACCGCGCTTCTGGTGTTCGCCTGCGTCTCGGCGCGCGCGCAGACAGGCGCGGTCTCGCCGCCGATGGCGTTCGCGGCCCTCGGCCTGATAATCGGGGCCGACGGGCTGAGGCTCGTCGAGTTGTCGACGGATAGCGAGTTCATCCTGAAGCTGGCGGAGATCACGCTGGCGCTGACGCTCTTCATCGACGCCTCGCGCATCGACGTCACCGCGCTGGACCGCCGGCACGCGATCCCAATCCGGCTGTTGGCGATCGGCCTGCCGCTGACGATGCTGGCAGGCACGGGGGCGGCGTGGCTGCTGTTTCCCGCGCTCGGTCTTTGGGGCGCGGCGGTGTTGGCGGTGGCACTGGCACCGACGGACGCGGCCCTGGGGCAGGCGGTGATGTCGAACCGCGCCGTGCCGCTGCGCGTGCGACAGGCGCTCAATGTCGAGTCGGGGCTCAACGACGGGCTGGCCTTTCCCGCGCTCCTGGTGGTGGCAACATTGGCGGCGGGTGCCGAGGGGCGGGGCGCGCAGGGTTGGGCTGCCTTCATCGCGGCGCAGCTCCTGCTTGGGCCGCTGGTCGGCGCGGCCGTGGGCTGGCTTGCCGCGCGAGCGAGCGAGCAAGCGACGGCACGCGGCTGGATGGACGAGACCTACCTGCGCCTTGCCGCGCTGGCGGTGCCGCTTCTGGCCTACGGACTGGCCGAGACGGTGGACGGCAATGGCTTCCTCGCGGCATTCTCCTGCGGGCTGATGGTGGCTGCGCGCGGGGGGCGCCTTCGCGGAGCGGCGGGCGCGTTCGGCGAGGCGGAGGGGCAACTCTTGGCGCTGGCGGTGTTCGTGCTGTTCGGGGCAGTCCTGCTGCCTGATCTCGCGGGCCTCAGCTGGCGACATGGGGTGTTCGCCGCCCTCGCGTTGACGGTGCTGCGGATGGGGCCGGTGGCGCTGGCGCTCCTAGGGACGGGCCTGCGTCCGGCGACGGTGGCGTTCCTAGGCTGGTTCGGGCCGCGTGGGATGGCCTCGGTGATCTATTTGCTGCTGGTACTTGAGGAGTATACGATCTTCCCCGGTCTCGACGACCTGCGGCTGACGGTGTTGGTCACGGTCGCGGCCTCGATCCTGCTGCACGGGATCAGCGCCGCACCGCTGGCGCGCCTCTACGGGCGGATGGTGAAGCGTCCCGAAGGCGGGGCGTCGGAGCATGATCTCGTCCCTACCTTCGCCCTGCGCCACGATCCGCGCCGGGACCGGCACGGGAGGCGGGGCGAGAGAGGATGAAGCCGCGCGGTTCGGTCGTCCCAAGCGGGACCTCGACCTCTTCCTCGGTCATGTCCGCGGCGAGGACGTCGCCTTGGCGCATGAGCATGCCAAGATCCATCACAATCTCCTTGTTGCCCAAGCCCAGAAAGCCGCCGACCTCAGCCGACACGGCGACGATGCGGCCACTACCGTCCACGAGAACCTCGTCCGAGGCTGCGGCGCGGGTGAAGATCGGCAAGTCCGCCCTCTACGCCGCGCTCAAGGCCAACGCTGCCGAGGAGGCATCGGACGAGTAGCGACGACAGAACCCAGCCAGAAAGTGGCGCGAGCTACAGGCGGTGAGGCGACGCAGCATGGGCAAGCAACCCCTCGTTTGGTTGCACTGCGGATGGGTGCCACGGCCTGATACTGGACCGCGCCTCGCGATCGTGAGGGGTTCGGTCTAGTTGGCAATCCGATCTTATGGTCGCTTCCACGAGAAGAGCCATCCCGGTCGCTGCACCCAGACTGTGGAGAACATCATGGACGTCCGCGTAGCCGCTAACAGCCGGTTGATCCTGCCCGGTTCCTTGCGCGACGCCATGGGACTGACGGTCGACATCAAGGTGCACCTGACGGTGGAGGGTGACGTGGTGCGCTTTGGAGCCGCTCGGCCATCGCGCGCGCCGGGCACGGGAACTGTACCGCTCGGCGGTCAAAACGCCGCGCACGACGGAGGACTTCCTGCGCGACCGGCGCGTTGAGGCCGAAGCGGACGAGGCCGGCGTCGCGCTGCACGAGGCGGATGGGGACGAGGGCAGGGGAAGGAAGTCGGGTGGCGACCGGGCTGGAGGTGCAGCGTGAGCGACGTCGTCCTCGACGCCTCTGCCGTGCTCGCGATGCTGCGCGAGGAACCCGGCGGAGACACAGTCGGTCAATACATCGGCCGGGCGGCGATATCGACGGTGAACCTGTAGGAGGTGGCCAAGGAGATGCTTTGCGAGGGTGCGTCGCCGGAGAAGGTACAGGTGGTGCTCCAAGATCTGGGTCTCAATGTCCATGTGCACGACTGAGAGGCAGCCTACGCCGCTAAGGCCCTCTACCCGTAAACGAAGCAGTACGGCCGAGGCCTGCGCGACCGATTTTGCATAGCGCTTGGGCTGCAACTCGGCATGCTGGCGCTGACCACGGATTGGAAGTGGCGGAACGTCGAGGTAAACGGGCTGCGGCTCGAGTACGTGTGCTAGCTAGCGTCATGGGGGGGGGACGACGCCCATCACGCCAATCCATCAAACCCTAGCTGGATCGAGCGGGCGCAGACCCATGGACATTGCCAAGGCAAGTCGCCCAGCGAGCGGTCAGTCGTCCCAAGCGGGCAGCGCCTCGACCTGCTCCTCGGTCATATCGATGCGAAGCCTGTCGCCGTCCGCCACGAGCATCCCGAGCTCGATCACAACCTCCTTGTCGCCGATGCCGAGAAAGCCGCCGACCTCCGCCGACACGGCGACGATGCGCCCCTCGGCGTCCATCAGCACCTCGTCCACCTCGCCGATCACGTCGCCCGACGCGTCCACGATGTCAGTGTCCTCGAAGTCGTCGACGTTGATGCCGAAGGACTCGACGATCATGCTCTCGTCCTCGACCTCCACGAGCGGCGGCACAGTCTGTGCGAGGGCGGGAGATGCGAGCGACACGAGGATGGCGAGGAGGGGACGACGCATGGGATCACCTTGCTACTACAGTATCTTGCCGGTCACAACGAGCGCAGGGCCAGCTTGTTCCGTCCGGCCCGCGCGGCCCGTGTTCCAGCCGGGGCCGGCGGAGGCGCCTCTCAGCCCACGGCGTAATACGCAGTCAGCAGGAGCCCCACGGCGATAACGAAGCTCCGCACCACCGGCTGCGGCACACGGCGCGCAATTGCCACGCCGCCCCAGCCGCCCGCGGCCACGGCGGCCAGCATCACCACGCCCTCGCGCCAGGACACCGCGCCGCCCGAGGAGAACACCACGAGCGTGACCGCCGCCGTGACGACCGACAGAAGCGTCTTCATGGCGTTGAGGTGGTGGAAGTCCTCGGACCCTTCCGTCAGCCCCAGCGAGGCCAGCATCATGATACCCATGCCGCCGCCGAAGAAGCCGCCATAAATCGCCACCACGAACTGCACCGCCCAGCCGAGCGGGCGCGGCAGGGCGAGGTCGCGCGCCAGCATCGCGCGCGTCAGCCGCGGCCCGAAGGCGAAGAGCGCCGTCGCCGCGACGAGGAGCCACGGCACCAGCGCGCCGAACTGGTCGTTGTCGAGCGCGAGCAAGACGAAAGCTCCGATCAGCCCGCCCGCGACCGAGACGACGACGAGCGGGACAAGCCTGCGCCAGAGCGGGCCGAGCTCGCGGCGGTAGGCCAGCGCGCTGGCGGCGTAGCCCGGGAACTGAGCGATCGAGGAGGTCGCGTTGGCGGTGATCGGCGGCAGGCCCACCAGCGTGAGCGCGCCGAAAGCGAAGAACGTGCCGCCGCCCGCGACGGCGTTGATCGCGCCTGCGGCCAGACCCGCGACAACCAGGAGCAGCTCTTCGAGCAGCGTCATCGTGATGCCTCCTTGCCTGTCGTGCCTGCTCGTTCCGCTGCAAACGGCGTCGGCTACGTCTTTTCCCCGGTGATCGCAACGTCACGCGAGCCCGTAGGGGCTCCGCGCGAGACGAGGGATACCGCCTACCCTAAGCCCCGCGTCCGGGAGGGCTCGTCCGTAGAAAAGTAAGATCGGTGGGACTCCCGACGGGGTGCAGCCCGGTAGCATGTTCCCCGCATCACCCGGCAAGGGTGACGCGGGGGCCGTGTCGAAAATCGTCACGCCGCTAGGCGGCAGATTGCGTCTGGCTGATGGACGTCGCCCGACGATGGCTCCGAGATTTGGAGGTCGCCGGACTTCTGCGCCTCTTCCGGAACCCTTGCCCTCGGCACCATCGACAGTTCCCGGTCGCAGAGCTCGTCGACGATGCTCCGGATATCGCCCCGCGCGATGCCGATGTCCCGGAGGATCCGGTCGTCCAGCGCCTGAAACTCGGCGATCATCCGGCGCCGCATCCATTGCCGGCCCACGCGTCGCAGCCACCGGCGCAGCGGGCCGGGCTCCGGCCTCGTGCGGCGTGGACGGGCATGGGGTCGGGATGACAGGTCGTTCTGGTGGATGAGGTTGGGATGCATGTCGTGCTCCATGTCGAGAATAGGGAAGCCGGAACGGATGCGCTCGCGCGACCGTGGCCGGCTCGCGGATGTCCGCGCGCAACGACCCGGCGGCGCCAGCGCCCCGTCATTCGATTCGGATCTGCGAGAGATCAGGAGATGCCCCGAAGCGCGGGTCCGGCGCAGGCGCCGACCCCGCCCGGGGCTACCGGCGGTTCAGCAGACTTCCTGCGGCGAGCAGGAACCTCGTATGAAGCCTGAACTTGGTCATACCGTCGATCTCGGCCATCCTTCCGGTCTTTTCAAGGCCCTGGCCCTGGGTCGCCGCCATCTGGCGCAAATTCGCCTGCTTCCAGGCGGAGGCCTGGTTCGGCATCGTCGTTTCCGGTCCGCGCAGCGCGAGCCGAAGGTCGGCGCCACCGGGCCGATCCTACTTGCGGACCCGTCCCCGCCTGTCTGGCGCCTGATGGACGGCATAGCTGCAGCGGGGACCGGAACCGCCGGACGCGGCCGCTTCCCGGGCCCAGATCGTCGTCGTTGTGCACGCGACAACGCTCGCGGAGGGCCCGAACCAGATTAGGCGCGTGCCCGGACGCCGCGCCGCCGAACCGTCCGGGTCGATCGCTGCGATGTCTCGAAGGTCGGCGGCCTGGCCGCTTTCAACCTTGTCGCTCCCGTTCCGGCACTACCGTCATTGACAGGACCGCGAAAGTATCCACTTTGGGTGACATGGTCATGCATGAGAACCATTTCCGGTTTCTGCTTCTGAACCGCCCGGAGCCCCGGGCGGTCCGCGCATAGGCGCGTTCCCGACCACCCGGGGCCTTCTCAGTTTCCTGAAGTGAGAATGTGGGCTTCACCGCCCCGGGAGTGAGATCATGACCTTTGCCAACGTGACCCGACTGCCCCTGGGCAGGGATTTCCGCTCGGTTTTCGACGCGGGCCCGGCACAGACCCGGTTCTTCCTTACCGTGGAGGATCGGATCGGGATCGAGCGCCTGCTGCGTCAGCGCGGCACCCGGAATGCGCCCAACCCCGTGCTGCTCGAAGGGCTTCTCCGCCACAAGCTGCGCATCTCCCGGGGGGCGGCGGAGCCCGCGCCGCAGGAGCTCGTGGTGGCCGGCTGCCATGTCACCTACGAAATCGGCGGAGAAGACGCCCGCTCGGGCATGCTCGCCATGAACCCGGTCCCGTTCCCCGGACACGTCCTCGTCGCATCTCTCTTGGGCGCGACGCTGATCGGGATGCGGGTGCTTCAGAGGGCGCCGCTGTTGAGGGACGACGGCCGGATCGACACCGTTTTCGTGCTCGATGTCAGCCCTCCGCCCTGTCACCACGCCGCCTGATCCCTGTCGGGCCCGCCCTTAAGGCTGTGGTGAGCGCTCAACCCCGATGAATCCACGCCGCCCGAGAGCGTGCGGAAAGGAGAACCCGATGACCGAGAAGCACACAACCGCCCGAGGCGCAGGACGGCGGCCCAGAGTCGTCATCGACGCCGACCGCCTGAGCCGCCTTGAGGCGCTGGCGGAAGGCGCGATGCAGCGCGATCCGAAGCTCGCCGACAGGCTGCTCGAGGAGCTGGGCCGGGCCCGCATCGTGCCCGCGGCGAAGCTTCCGCCGGACGTGGTGGCCGTCGGGCGCCCCGTCACCTATCGCGACGAGACCACCGGGGCGGAGAAGACCGTCACGCCGGTCTGGCCCGAGGAGGCCGACATCGCGCAGGGGCGGATCTCGGTCATGACGCCGATCGGCGTCGCGCTCATCGGCCTGGCCGAGGGCGCCTCGCTGCACTGGGACAGGCGCGACGGGGAGCGGCGGATCCTCACGATCGTCCGCGTGGCGTCGCACGATGCAATCGAAGGGATGGACGCCTGACGCCATGCCAGGCTCCCGCTGCCCGGCTGGCGACCGGACCGAGTCCGCGAGCCTTCCAATGCGCTGGCCGCGTCGCTTCGGCGCGCGGCCTGCCGCGATTATCGCCGGGCCGTGATCGCGTCTCCCCCTGCGGTCGTCAGGACCAGCGTGCCGGTCTCGTCGATGCGGTAGCGCTCGACGTCGGGCAGCAGGTCCAGCAATCGGCGCTCCTGCTCCATCAGCGCCGGCGGGCAGGCCATCATCGTGGCGCCCGGCGCGGTGATCGTCAGGCGCTCGCCGTCGGCCTCGTAGCGTCCGACGAAGCGGTTGCAGGTGGCGCTCCCCACGAGCCGACCGTCGGCGAGGAACTGGAGCGTGGCCTGGGCATCGTCGATCACGCCGCCGCCATCGATGCGTTCGATGCGCCATTCCGGCCCGAGCAGGGGGGCCGGATCGTTCGCCATCAGGTGCTCGGCCACGGCGCGGTAGGCCGGCAGGGAGGTCGGGTCGCTCGCCGCGTTGGCCGCCACCGGGTGCGACGCGAAGCGGACGATCACCATGTCGGCGGCGGGGTCGATCCAGATTGTCTGGCCGTGCACGCCGCGCGCGGCATAGGCGCCGTGATCGTCCATGGTATTCCACCACATCGCGCCGTAGCTCCAGCCGTCCAGCAGGTCGTAGCCGGCGCGGGCGAACGCGTCCATGTCGCCGCCCGCGCGGATCGCGGCGACGGCGGCCTCCGGGATGACCTGCTCGCCGCCGGATCGTCCGCCGTCGAGCATCACCTGCCCCAGCCGCGCCATGTCGCGCAGCGTGGCGTTGAAGCCGCCGCCCGCAAAGGGCGTGCCGATGGAGTCGACGGTGTAGAACGCCTCCCGCTCCGCGCCGATCCGGCTCCAGATGCGGGCAGACATAAGGTCCGCGACCGATTGCCCGGAGGCGCGGGCGACGAGCCAGCCGAGCGCGTCGGCGTTGACGGTCTTGTATCCGAACGCCTCGCCGTGGGTGCCGTCCTTCTCGACAGTCTGCAGATACTCGAAGTAGCTCCTCGGCCCGTCATAGCCCTCGGGCTTGGGCAGCGGGCTGCCGGCCTCGGCATAGGTCCAGACCTCCGCGGCGGGGTCGGCGTAGTCCTCGGAGTAGTCGAGCGCGGTGGTCATGTTCATGACCTGCCGCACAGTCGCATCGTCGAAGGCGCTGCCCCGTAGCTCCGGGATCAGGTCGCCGACGATGGCCGCCTCGTCGAGCGCGCCCTCGGCCACGAGAACCTCGGCCAGGAGCCCGGTCAGCGACTTCGTCACCGACATCGCGCCGTGCAGCGTGGTCTGGTCGAGGCACCCCGCGTAGCGCTCATAGACCACCGCGCCGTGGTGCAGCACGATGACGCCGTCGGCGTAGTTCACGTCGAACGCCGCGTCCCAGGTCATCGCCTCGCCGCCGCCGAGCGGTGTGAAGGTCACGGCGCCGAGCGACGGGTCGAGCGTCTCGAGCAAGGGTCGCTCGGCGTCCGTCCCGGCTGCAACGCCCGCGGTCGGCATCAGCTCGCGGAAATGACAGACCGTCCAGCGCAGCTTCGGGAAGGCGAAGTAGTCGGCATCGGTGAAACGGATCGTTTTGTCGGGGGCGGGCGGGAAGCCCTGCATCCAGCCCATTACAACCGGATCAGACTCGGTTGCTGACAGGGGAGCGTCCTGCTGAGCCATCGCAGTCCCCCCAAAGGCCATCGTCGCGGCCAATGTCATCGCCAGTCTCATCTCGGTCCCCTTAATCCAGTTCCTGCACGCCGCCGCCCGACACTGTCAGGATCTGGCCGCTGATCCAGCCCGAGGCGGGCGCGCAGAGGAACAGCGCGGCGTTCGCCATGTCCTGCGGGTCGCCTAGGCGGTGGATGGGCGTCTGCGCGAGCATGCGCGCCTCGATCTCGGGCGTAAGCACCGAGGTCAGCGCGTCGGTCCGCGTGGCGCCCGGCGCGACGCCGTTGACGCGAATGCCCATCGGTCCGAGATCAAAGGCGATGTTGCGGATCAGGTGGTTGGTCGCCGCCTTGGAGGCCCCATAGGAGGCCATCCGCGCGTTGCGGTTCTCGCCCGCCATGGAGGTGACGGCGAGCATCACCCCGCCGCCCGCCCGCGCCATCTCAGGCGCGGCGAGCTGCGCCAAGCGGAACAGCGAGAACACGTTGAGCTCGAAGGCGCGGCAGAAATCCGTCATCGGCATGTTGAAGGGCTTTGGTCCGCCGCCGCCTGCGTTGCTCACGAGGATGGTGAGCTTGCCGAACTGGTCCACCGCGCTCCTGACGAGCCTGTCCAGATCGTCCTCCACCGTGACGTCGCAGGCGATGGCCTCGGCCCGCCCGCCCCGCGCCAAGATGCCCCCGGCTACCTCGCCGGCCGTTCCGGCGTCGAGGTCGCTGACGACCACGGCGGCGCCCGCGGCGGCGAAGGTCTCGGCGATGGCCCGGCCGATGCCCGCGCCCGCGCCGGTGACCACGGCGACCTGGCCGCCGAGGGTGAAGTGGGACGGATCGTACATGCGAGGTCTCCTTTCCGCCTGACCCCCATCATGTCGGCCAATCGGGTCGAAGGGGAAGGGGAAGGTCCAAGGGCGTGCAGCGGATTGCTACTCCGTGATACCGCCGAGCTTGCGGATGCCGCCGCCCGGGTTCAGATAACCCTCGTGATGCGGCTCGCGATGGCGTCGTGAGCAAGGGATTATCCCGCGCATCTGCCGTCCTGAACGCCCGGACCGAAGAACCCCCATTCGGGGCTCAAAGCGACGGGGTCCGTCATGGAATCTACCCGCAAGCCCGATCGCTGCACGTCCGATCCGAAGGGGCCGGCGGCGGATCGGCTCTTGTGCGGTCTATGCCATCCCGTGCTGCCTACAAGGAAGACCTTCTCATGATCCGTACCACTCTGCTCGTCGCCCTTCTCGGCGCCACTTTCACCGCTCCGGCAATGGCCGAAGGCATCTCGACCCACGTCCTTAACATCGCTACAGGCCACGGTGGCCAAGACATCCCCGTCACCCTCGACGTCCGGGAGGGCGACGCGTGGGTGGAGATCGGTCGAGGCGTCACGGGTGCCAACGGCCGCGTCGAAGGCTTCGGCATTGAGACCGAGGACGCCGACTACCGCCTAACCTTCAAACTGAGCGACTATGCAGCGCTCGGCGGCGAACCGCTCTTCCCGGAGATCTCCATCGTCTTCGACGTCTCGGACATGGACCGGCACCACCACGTCCCAGTGCTGGTTAGCCCGTTCGGCTACTCGACCTACTTGGGCAACTGATCCGGCGCTCCGCCCGGACGCGACGTTGCGCGACCGGGCGAGATGCGCTTTCGTGAGAAGGACCAACGGGAAGGCGGTTCATTATGAGCGAGGTGACCGTATTCCCTGTCCCCGATCCGTCGCCACCGCCCTCCACCGGTGGGTCGGCCAAGCGGATCGCGATCGTCGTCGTGGTCCTGCTGCTCGCTCTTGTCGCGCTCTACGCCGTTACCGACCGGATGGCGCCGTCCTCCTCGCGCGGCATCGTCACCGCGCACGTGGTACAGATCGCGCCCCGCGTGTCGGGCGAGGTGGTCGAGGTTGCCGTCGAAGACGACGCAGTCGTTCAGGCGGGCGACGTCCTGTTCCAGCTCGACGCGCGGCCGTTCGAGCTAGCCGTGGGACAGGCCGAAGCCAACCTCGCGCAGGCGACGCAGGGCGTGCAGGCTTCC
The DNA here is from genome assembly GCF_947494025.1 of uncultured Jannaschia sp. GTDB lineage: Bacteria > Pseudomonadota > Alphaproteobacteria > Rhodobacterales > Rhodobacteraceae > Jannaschia. The sequence goes on along the minus strand of NZ_CANLTQ010000031.1, from coordinate 15,216 downwards.
GCCGCCTCGCTCATCGCGGCGCAGGCGCAGGTGACGCAGGCCCGCGCCGCGCTCGACGCCACCCGCGCAGAAGCCGACCGGACCTTCCGGCTGGAGGAGCGCGGGATCGCGGCCACTGCGCAGGGCGACACGGCACGCGCCAGCGTGGCCGACGCGCAGGCGCGGCTACAATCAGCGGTGGCCAACCTCGAGAGCGCGCGCTCGCAGCTCGGCCCCGAGGGCGGCGACAACCCGGCCATCGCCGCGGCCCAAGCGGCGCTCGAGCGTGCGCAGTACGATCTCGCCTCCGCCACCGCGACCGCGCCGCATTACGGCGTCGTCACCAACGTCACGCTGTCGGAAGGGCAGTTCGTGGCGGCGGGCAACCCCGCGCTCACCTTCATCGACGCGAACGCGGCCTGGATCACCGTCGACCTGCGCGAGAACCAGTTACAGAACGTAGAGCCGGGCGATCGAGTGCGGCTGCTGTTCGACGCTGTGCCGGGCGAGGTGTTCGACGGCCGCGTCGAGAGCGTCGCCTGGGGCATCAACCCCGGGCGCTCGGCGCAGGGCGGCCTCGTCGTCAACCAGCCATCCAACCGCTGGTTCGAACCCGCCCGCCAGATCCCCGTGCGCGTGGAACTCGAGGGCGGGATGGAGGCTTGGCCACGCAAGGCGCGCGTGGGCGGCAAGGTCCACGTGGTGATCCTGGCCGACGGAGCGTCCAATCCGGTCGCGTGGCTGGCCCGAGGGATGCAGCACCTGCGGTCTTGGACCACCTTCCTGCACTGAGGGCCGGGCCATGTACGTCACCCCGCGACCCGACGCCTGCGACGACCCACACTACGCGGTCCGCCTCGGCCTGACCGGCGCACTGTCCTACCTCGCGGTGGCAATCCTAGCGCCCGCGCTGCCGCCGGTGGTCGCCGCGCTCCCGGTGGGGCTCATCGCGGCGCAGCGCCGCGCGTTCAACCCAGGCCGCGCGATCGGCGCGCCGGTCTCAATAATCGTGATGGTCACGGTCTTCACCTGGGCGGTCGAGCAGCTCCGGCCGATGCCGCTCGTCTACGTCGGCGCGATGTGGCTGACCTACTTCGGGGGCTTTCTGATGATCCTGCGGACCGGGGCGCCGACGGGCATGCTCATCCTGATCGTGGCCGTGCTGATGTCCGTGATGGGGATGAACGGGAGCGCCACGGTCGAGACGATGCGCGACGGCTTTGTGCAGGCCTCGCTCGTGGCGCTCGTGCTGGCACCGCTGGTCTACTGGCTGGTGCCGCCGCGCACACGCGAGCGCCATGTCGACGCCCCCGTGCCCGGCCCCGGCCATGCGGCAACCGGCGCGGCGATCCGCGCGAGCGTGCTGATGGCGCTGACCTTCTGGCTCTACACGGTGATGCAGCCGTCGGACATGATGATGGCGATGGTCGCGACGATGGTGCTCGTGTTCCCCACCCGGCAGGCCGTGACCTCGGAGGCGATGCAGCGCGTGCGCGCCACGCTCTACGGCGGCGCCGCGGCGCTGGCGCTGACGCTGCTGGCGCTCTGGACGCTCTCGCCGCACCTTCCCGTCCTGCTGGGCCTGATCTTTCTATCGGGGCTTGGCTTTGGACACTTGATGTTCACGGGGCGGCAGCCGAGCATGGTCTACCAATACGCCTTCTCGGTCGTGCTGGCCCTCGTCGCGGGCGCGCTTTCGACGCAGGATCCGGGTTACGCCACCTTCACCCGCATCGTTCTGACGCTGGCGGGCGCATTCGCGGCCGCCTCCGCCGTGGGCCTGCTTGACGCCCTGACCGATTGGCGCGGCGAACGCGCGGCGAACGCGTGATCCCGCCCGCCGCGTCACTCTCGACCCTGGTCAACGCGACGCTGCTCGTCCTGCTCGTGGGGTTCCTGCTGGTGATCGGCAAGACCGTCCTGCTGCCGATCCTCGCCGCAGTAATCGTGGTCTACGTCCTCGTCAGCGCGTCCGAGGCGCTCGGCCGCCTGCCCCTCGTCGGGCGCCTGCCGCAGGGGCCGCGCCGCGCGCTCGTGCTGCTGCTCTTCGCCGGCGCGTTCATCGCGCTGACCTTCGTCGTCATCGGCACGATCAGTCAGATCCTGGCGCAGGCGCCCGGCTACCAGGCCAACATCGAGCGGCTGGTAGCGCAGGGCGCCGACATGCTGGGCGTCGACGAGCGCCCGGACTGGGAGACGATCCGCGACGCCACGTTCGGACGCCTCTCGGTCCGCCGCGTGGTCGAGACGGCGCTCGCGAACCTCACCTTCGTCGGCGCCTGGGTCTTCCTCGTGATCGTCTACTCGGCCTTCCTGCTGGCGGAGCGGGCGGGGTTCGCAGCCAAGCTGTCCGCCGCCCTGCGCGACCCCGATGACGCGGCCCGGACCGAGGCCATCATCCGCGACATCAACGACCGCATCGGCGACTACCTCGCGGTCAAGACGCTGGTGAACGCGATCCTGGGCACGGTGTCGTTCGTGGTCCTCTGGGCCATCGGTGTCGACTTCCCGCTGTTCTGGGCGCTGACCATCGCGCTTTTGAACTACATCCCCTATTTCGGCTCGCTCGTCGGCGTGGCGCTACCCGTGGTGTTGTCGATCGTGCAGTTCGGGCAACTCGGCTGGACGCTGCTTCTCGCCGCGCTCCTGATCGCCGCGCAGGTCTGGATCGGCAGCGTCCTCGAGCCGCGCCTGATCGGCCGCCGCGTGAACCTCAGCCCCTTTGTCGTGCTGACCGCGCTTGCCGTCTGGTCGGCGCTCTGGGGCCTGCCGGGGGCGCTGCTCGCGGTGCCGCTGACATCGATGCTGACGATCGTCCTCTCGGCCTTCGAGCCGACCCGGCCTTTCGCCGTGCTGATGGCCGATAGGATCGTCGTCCCCGCGAGGGGCTCCGCATGATCTGGTTCCTAAAGGTCGGCGCGATCCTGATCCTCACTGCCGTAGTGTTGATCGTGGCAGCGCGCGTCCTGTTCCCGCTGCCCGCCGTGACGGGCCGCGTCGACACGATCGCCCTTCCACCGCCCGCCAACGGGCCGCTGACCGCACGAGCCGCCCGCGACTGCCCCGGCCTCAGCGGCATCGCGGCGCTCCAGGGTGGTGCTGACGCCTTTGCCGCGCGCATCCTGCTCGCCGACGCAGCAGTCTCCTCGATCGACGCGCAATACTACATCTGGCACGGCGACCTGACCGGCACGCTGCTGCTCGACGCGCTGCGCCGCGCGGGGGACCGGGGCGTGCGGGTGCGGCTGCTGCTCGACGACAACGGAACGTCCGGGCTCGACGCGGAGCTCGCGCAGCTTGACGCGCACCCGAACGTCGAGGTCAGGCTCTACAACCCGTTCAATCTGCGCGGCGGCCTGAAGATGCTGTCCTACGGGTTCGACTTCTTCCGCCTCAACCGCCGGATGCACAACAAGTCGTTCACCGTGGACGGGCTGGCCACGGTGGTCGGCGGGCGCAACGTGGGCGACGAGTACTTCGGCACCGGCCCGACGCCGCTCTACGTCGACCTCGACGTGCTCGCCGTGGGCAAGATCGTGCCCGAGGTCATCGCCGACTTCGACCTCTACTGGGCAAGCCCCTCGGTCCATCCTGCGGGGCCTATCGTCGGCGCGGCGGGGGGCGATCCGATCGGTACGCGGTTGGCAGAATGGCAGGCAGACCCGCGCATGGCCGAGTACCGCGCGATCCTGCGGGCCTCCGACATCGTCGCGTCGCTCGCGTCCGGCAGTCTCGACCTCGAATGGACCTATGCGGTGCTCGTCTCCGACGACCCGGCGAAGGGGCAGGGGGCGGTGCCGCACGAGGACCTGCTCGCGGGGCGGCTGACCGACGCCGTGGGCGAGGTCGTGACGCGCTTCGACGGGGTTTCGCCCTACTTCGTGCCCGGCCGGGCGGGCGTCGAGGCCTTCGCCGCGCTTGAGGCGCGGGGCGTCGCCGTGCGGATGCTCACGAACTCGCTCGAGGCCACCGACGTACTGCCGGTCCATGCCGGTTATGCCAAGCGCCGCCGGGCGATGCTCAACGCGAGCGTGACGCTCTACGAGCTGCGCCAGCAGGCCGCGCCTGGTACACCCGACGATCTGGGCGTGTTCGGCTCGTCGGGTGCGAGCCTGCACGCCAAGACGTTCGCCGTGGACGGCGCGCGCATCTTCGTGGGCTCGTTCAACTTCGATCCGCGTTCGATCCGGCTCAACACCGAGATGGGCCTGCTGATCGACAGCACCGCGCTGGCGAAGGGCCTGCACGCGGCGTTCGACGACGGCCTGCATGGGTTGGCCTGGCGGGTCGAGCTGCGGGACGGAGACCTCGTCTGGGTTGATCCGGCCACGGGGGCCGTCACGACAGAGGAGACGGGCTCGAGCGCGCTGCGCTCCGCCGCGCTGACGGTGATCGGATGGCTGCCGGTGGAGTGGCTGCTCTAGGACGGGTCGCAGCTCGACGAGGACGAAGAGGACGGAGGCGCCATGCTGACATCGCATATGCGACGCGGAGGACATCGAGGCGTCTGGCTCCTGCGGGTGCACGATGGGCTGCATGATCAATGCGAGCGCTTCTGCCGCACCTCCGTCTATCGGCGGCTTGGCTTCCGCGATCTGGGGGCCGAGCATGTGGCGATCGCGCAGGCCCCGCGCGCGCGCGACGCCGATCACGCATACGCCTGCGCCCTGACCGAGCAGTATTTCGCGCTGACGGCCGCGACGCTGCGCGAGAATGCCGAGGCACGGGCCGGGCAGCGGGCCGGATGACGCCCGAGATCGCGATCTTCCTCGTCGCCGGGCTCGTCGGCGGTGTCGTGAACGCGGCCGCGGGCGGGGCCAAGCTCTTCGTATTCCCCATACTGCTGGCCACCGGGCTGCCGCCGATCGCGGCCAACGTCACGCAGGGCGTCGCGCTCTGGCCGGCGCAGCTTCCCGCCGTCTGGGTCTACCGGCGGACGCTTCTCGCCGAGGCCCGCACCCTCGCCTGTCAGATGGTGCCCGCGCTGGTCGGTGCGCTTGCAGGATCGATCACGATGCTGAACGCGGGCGATGAGGCCTTCGTCCGGGTCATCCCCCTGCTGCTCGTCGTGGCCGTCGTGGCGATCGTCCTCGGGCCGCGCACCACGGAACTCATGCGGCGGGCCTTCCCGGGCGACAGACTCCGGACGGCGACCGGCGTGCTGCTGGCGGCCATCGGCTTCTACGGCGGCTTCTTCGGCGCAGGCATGGGCTTCATGCTGCTGGCGGTGCTGTCGGCCTCAACAGGCCACGGCATCGGGCAGGTAAACGGAGCCAAGAACCTCTTCGCCACCGCGATCCAGTCCGTCGCCGTCGTGCCGATGATCCTGTCGGGCCTGACCGACTGGGCCGCCGCGCTCTGCGTGCTGGGCGGAGGGCTGGTTGGCGGCTACCTCGGCGCACAGCTTACCCACCGCCTCCCCGACAGACCCGTGCGGATCGGGGTTGCAATCCTAGGCGTCGTTCTCACCCTGTCGTTCCTGATCTCCTAGGACGCTCCATGAAGCTCTGCACATTTGTCGAGGATGGGCGCTGGTAGCAAGGCGGATGGGTGAGTGGTGAGCGCAAAGTGAGGTATGATAGGCAACGCATTACATAATGGCGTAACGTCCTGTCGAGGAAGCGCTAGCCGAAGCTGCCCTTCGTCCGGGATTACGACAAACACATGGTTGTCGGGACCATTCGGAATGCATGCCATCGGACGGCAGTGAGCGCGCTTGGCCGAGGTCGGGGTTGTCTCCGCTGTCGACATGGATGCGACTGCCGCAAGATGAGCTTCGAGACCGGACCCTGCGATGCCTCCGAGCGCGATCCGCCGGAGGGCGGCCGCCGCGCGCGTAGCGCTTCGATCATCTCAAAAGGGGTTCTACTAACCATTCGTCCAGCTTCGACCACCGCCTCCGGCTCGAGACGTTCTTGACCGCGATCGCGACGGCCTTCGGCTGCCCGACGAGGACCACGAGTTTCTTGCCGCGCGTGACGCCGGTGTAGAGCAGGTTGCGCTGCAGCATGGCGTAATGCTGCGTCAGGATCGGGATGACGACCGCTGGATACTCGGATCCCTGGCTCTTGTGGATCGTGGTGGCATAGGCGGGCACCAGCGTGTCGAGTTCGCCGAACCCGTAGGTGACCGGGCGCCCGTCGAAGCTGACGACAAGCTCACCCTCGTCGGGATCGACACCGTCCACGTAGCAGATGTCGCCGTTCGAGACCTCCTTGTCGTAGTCGTTCTCGATCTGCATGACCTTGTCGCCGGGCGCGAAGGTCCAGCCGAAGCGCTCCACCCTGGGTCCGTCCGAGGGATTGAGCGCGGCCTGCAATTCGATGTTGAGCGATCGCGCGCCCACGCCGCCGCGGTTCATCGGGCAGAGAACCTGCACGTCACGGATCGGATCGAGACCGAAGCGCTGCGGGATGCGCGTGCGGACAAGCTGCACGACCCGGGCCACGGCCTGTTCGGGATCGGCGGCCGGCACGAAGTAGAAGTCCGTATCCCCTGCGGGCTTCGCGAGATCGGGGATGTGCCCGCGATTGATCCGGTGCGCGCTGGTGATGATGCGGCTCTGCGCCGCCTGCCGGAACACTTCGGTCAGCCGCACCACGGGGACGGCGCCCGAGGCGATGATGTCGGCCAGAACCTGGCCGGGACCGACGGACGGCAGCTGGTCGATGTCGCCGACGATCAGCAAGGCGGCGTCCTCGGGAACGGCGTTGAGCAAGGATTGCATCAGCAGGACGTCGACCATCGAGCTTTCGTCGACCACCAGGAGATCGCATTCGAGCGGATGCTCGAGGTTCCGCTTGAAGGCGAAGACATGGGGGTCGAACTCCAGGAGCCGGTGAATGGTCCTGGCTTCCATTCCGGTTGCCTCGGACATGCGCCTGGCAGCACGGCCGGTGGGGGCGCAGAGCAGGAGCTTCACCGCCTTCGCCTCCAGGATGCGCAGGATCGAATTGACGATGGTCGTCTTGCCCACGCCGGGGCCGCCGGTAACGACCAGCAGCTTGGAACGGAGCGCCAGGCGGATGGCCTCGGCCTGGCTCTCCGCGAGCGTGAGGCCGGTCCGGCGCTCGATCCAGGGCAGCGCGAGGTCCGCGTCGATCCCGGGCCAGGGCAACGTCCCGACAGCGATACGCCCCATCCGCTCCGCGATCGCTTTCTCCGCGCGGTACAGGCCGCTAAGAAAGATGCCGGGCGTGCCTGCGAGGCTGTCTGCGATCACGGTGCCCTCCGCCAGTTCCAGGTCCAGCGCCGTCCCGATCAGGTCTTCCGACACGTCGAGCAGTTTCACGGCGAGGGCGGTCAGGTCGGCTGCGGGCAACCCGCAATGGCCATCTCCCATGGCTTCGCTCAGGGCGTAGGAGATGCCTGCGCGCACCCGGATCGTCGCGGTCTTCGCGATCCCAAGCTTCTCGGCGATCAGGTCCGCGGTGCGGAACCCGATGCCGCGGATGTCGCGCGCGAGCCGGTAGGGGTTCTCGCTCATCACCTGCACCGCGTCGGTGCCGTAGGTCTTGAAGATGCGGACCGCCCGGGCCGTGCCGACGCCATGCTGATGAAGAAACACCATGATCTCGCGGATGACCTTCTGGTCCGCCCAGGCGGAGGTGATCCTCTCCGCGCGTTTGGGACCGATCCCGTCGACTTCCTGCAGGCGCTTTGGCGCGGCCTCGATGATGTCGAAGACATCCTTGCCGAAATGCTTCACCATGCGCCGTGCGTAGGTCGGGCCGATGCCCCGGACCATCCCCGAGCCGAGATACTTCTCGATGCCCTCGAGCGAGGACGGCGCCGACGTTTTCAGGAACCGCGCGCGAAACTGCAGACCATGGGTTCGGTCGTTGACCCACGCGCCGGAGGCGGTCACCCACTCGCCCGCGGAGATCGTTGCGGCGTGGCCAATTGTCGTGACGAGGTCGCGATGCCCGCGGGCCTTCAGCCGCAGCACGCAGAAGCCGCTTTCCGCGCTGTGGAACGTGACGCGCTCGACCAGGCCGGCGAGAACTTCGCTGCCGGGTGGCGCCGCGCTGGTCGGGTCTCGGTGCCGCATCAGAGTCTCGGTCCCGGTGGTGCGCCGTCGGACAGACCGGCGGCGGCAGAACCCGCGTCGCAGGGATTGGTCAGCTGCCGTAGCCGCGCCGGCCCTTGGCGCGGGCCATGTCCAGCAGAGCGGTGGCCGCTTCGCCTTCATCCGCGTGATGCTCGACAAGTACGCGACCGCGATTGCCGATGCGACCCCACTCCCTGATCAGGCTTGCGCCGCCAAAGAGGTCGGGCTGCACCTGCATCAGATAGAAACGTCGCATGTTCCGCTCCGGATCGATCCGGCGGAGCTTCAGGCGTGTCGGGAAGACCTCGCCCTGTTCATCGGCTGAAGACATCGCGCATGTTCCAACGATCCGCTTCGTATTGGCACGGCAGGAGGGAATTTCGTCAAGCCTCTCGTCGGATCAGCTCCGGGGCTCGATGAGGAAGTCCTCAAGAGGGGTCCCTCTGATTTTGAAGACCGATGAGGCTGGAGCCGAAACACTCACACGACCCACACGATCTATTGCGCGGAGTACCCGGTACCCATATGTGTATACCTTGATGGAGTTATACACATGCGCACGAACATTGTGATAGACGACGATCTCATGACGTCCGCAATGGCTGCGACGGGTGCGGCGACGAAGCGGGAAGTCGTCGAACTCGGTTTGAAGACCCTGCTTCGCCTTCAGCGTCAGAAGGATCTCAAGCAGCTCCGGGGCCGTGTCGATTGGACGGGCGATCTGGAGATGATGCGAACCGACGGATGATCCTCGTCGATTCAAGCGTGTGGATCGATTATCTGCGCGGGACCTCCAATGCGGAGACGGACCTTCTCGATGAGCTTCTTGGCGCGGAGCCGGTCGCGATCGGGGACCTGATCCTGACCGAAGTCCTGCAGGGAATCGGACCGGATCACGCCTTCGAGCAAGCTCGAACCCTCTTTTCTGCCTTGGACTTCGTAGAGATCGCCGGACCCTCGATCGCCCTGGAAGCAGCGCGCAACTTCCGCCGTCTCCGCGCGAAAGGGATCACGGTTCGCAAGACAATCGACACGCTGATCGCCACGCGCTGCATCCGCGACGCCATTCCGCTTCTTTTCACCGACCGGGATTTCCAACCATTCGTGGATCATCTGGGACTGATGTCCGCGGCGGGCGGGAGAAAGCGGTGACTTCCGTCCTGCAAGCGGAACGAGCGTATAATGACATAAGAGCTTCCGTTTGTGCATCGCGTATTCTGGCCGCCCTGTCAGCGCCCTACGTGTCGCTCCTCGGATTAGCCCTGCCTCCCGTAGATCGCGATGATCTGGTTCGCCTTGCGACGGGCGAAGCCACGACGCCGGCGGTGGTATCGGAACACTCGGAGAAGCATGCATGGCGCAGTGGCAAAACAGGATGAACAGACTGTGGCGCCGGAAGATCCCGCACATGTCGATTGTCGTCAGTTTGCCGGAGCCGGACGATCCTGGCTCGCCTGGACGTAGGTCCGATCCGGCGGCCGCTCACTTCTTGGGTCCGAGACAGGGCTCGGTCAGCAGCTCGAGCTCGGGGCAATGCAGCATCACCTCCATCGCCGTGCCGATATTGCGGCAGGTAGAGACACACGGCCTTGCGGCTGCTCGGCAGACGGCGCGGGGCAACGTGATAGGACCACTGGGCGGGGTTCAGGAACTGGTTGATGGCATGGTTGTAGATGTCGTGCCGGATGCCCCGCACGGTGATCGTCAAGCGAACGGCGCCTTCGAGGTTCGCAGTCTCGGACCTGATCGGCTTGTGAGATCCCATGGCAAGAGAACGTATGGCAAACACCCGAGAGCGGGAAAAACGATGCCGCCTGCAACCGGCTCCCTTCCTGCCGCTTGGGGGGCGCCGGGTGAGCCGAACCCGAACTGTCGGATTGCCAAGCTACGCGTGCTGCCCTTGGAGAGGCCGGGCTTCGTCGGCGGTCGGGTACGCCGTGGCGACCGGCGCGCTCGGGCGCCGGTCGTATGCGGTGCGGGAAGGAGAAGGGGGGCGCGCAGCGGAAGGGGGAGAGAACCTGCTGCGCGCCTGGTGCGCCAAAGGGGGGAGCTTCGCGCCCCTCCTCATGGCACGATCATGACTAACAACAGGTTTAGGCGCGGGTGTCGTCTTCGGCACAGCGCGCGCGATGTCCCGAAAGGGATCAAGGTCCTCTTCGGCCTGCCGCTTAGGCAGACCACCGGCTTCGTGGCGAGCCTGCTGAAGCTCGCAGGCCTCGACTGGCCGGTGCCCTTCGTCGGGCGATCCTTCCCCTGGAAGGCTCGCTGATCCGCCTCAGTCTCGACCTTGTACCGGCGCTAGAAGCTCTTGGCCGTGCAGTTGCCCTACCGAGGCAGCGGCGATCCATTGCATCTTCTAATCGACAGCACGGGCATCAAGGTCCGGGGCGAAGGGTGCGCAGGAACCGTGGCCCCACAGGGGGCCGCGTAAGCCCGCAGCACGGCGCGCACGCAAGTATGGCGGGGCACGCGGGTGCGTCTGGCGCAAGGTCCACCTCGCCGTCGATGAGAGCACGCTCGAGGTCCGCGCGGTCGAGATCACCAGCAGCGGCGTGGGCGACGCACCCATACTGCCCAGCTTGCTATCGCAGATTCCCGCGGACGAGCTTATCGCCTCCGTCACTGCCCCTCTTGAGGAAGGCGTGACCGGCTTCCTCATTGAGCGCCCGAAAGACGCTTCGGCCGCGATCGCACGATTTCCCGGAATCGACCGCGCGCAATGTGCTGCGCGAGCGCGCCTGCGCTTCGCCGACGACACGATGGCGGCGCGCTACGAGGCCGTCTATCGGGACGCTCGGATCATGAAGCTGCAGCAGTCGGCCACGGACGAGACCGCCAGGAAATTTTGTCGATGTCTGCGCTGGAGAAATCATCTCGAGGCTCTGCAGGTCGTACATCGCGAGCGCTGCATCGTCGGCCCAATGGCGGTGAGCTTCTGCTGATCTGCGAAGATCATGACGGTCCGTCCCTCCCGATCGCGCCGAAGCGCGTATTCGGCTGCCTGTCCGAGAGATAACTGCTGCTTTAGGTATCGGAGATTGGTCAGGTAATTGTGGGCGGCTGTTCAACACAGGGCTATGCCGATCGGCCGTTCATAAGCAGCAATGGAATTTTCACGGTCGCTCCTTACGGAAACGTGCCGTCCAAGCTGTCTCAACCTGCTGCGCAGGCGGCGTCCGGGGAGCGGCGCCGTTCGCAATGATTGACCTGCTGCCCGTGATGGAGTTGTAGTCGTCCGCCAGCCTCGAAAGGGTTCGATCGTGGACCAGCCGAACGATCCAGACTCCCTTCTAGAGGCGAAGCACCGGTGCTGGCGGATCGCGCACGCCGAGCGAGTCAGCCTGATCGTGGACGCGGCGGACTACTTCGCCCAACTCCGCCGGGCCCTTATGGCGGCCCGGCACGAGGTTCTCCTGATCGGCTGGGATTTCGACTTCGAGATCGACATGCTTCCCGGAGAGAGCGACGCGGGCGGGATTGCACCGGACGGTCTACCGAACGCTCTCGGGGATTTCCTCGAAGCGGTCGTGGCCCGAACGCCGGACCTGCGTCTCTATCTTCTCAAATGGAACGGCTCCGTTCTCGTGACGCCGGGGCGTCTCCTGCCGGCGCTGGCGTTCCGCATCTGGACCGACGAGCGCATCCGCTTCGCTCTCGACGGACATCACCCGTTCGGAGCATGCCACCATCAAAAAATCATCGTGATCGACAACGCCCTCGCGTTCTGCGGGGGCATCGACATCACGGAGGGCCGGTGGGACACGAATGAGCATGCACCGGACGATCCGCATCGACGGAACAAGGATGGATCGGCGGCCGAGCCCTGGCACGATGCCACCCTCGCGCTTACGGGGCCCGCCGCCGAGGCCCTGGGCGAGCTGTCCAGGACGAGGTGGCGGCGCGCCACCGACGAAACGCTCGAGCGTCCCGACGGGACCGTCGACGCGCTCTGGCCCGACGGTCTGCCCGTGACGCTGCGCGACGTGGACGTGGCCATCGCACGCACCGAGCCGCCCTATGACGGAGAACCTCTTGTGAACGAGATCGAACAGGTGACCCTCGCGGCGATCGCCGCGGCGCGCGAGGTCGTTTATATCGAGTCCCAGTATTTTGCCGCCGAGACGGTATGCGCGGCGCTGGAGCGGCGCCTTCGCGCGCCCAATGGTCCCGAAGTCATCGTGATCAACCCTGAAGCTGCTCTTAGTGTCGTTGAAGATCGTGCCATGCACTCGATCCGCGGTCGAATGATCCAACGCCTGCAGGCCGCCGATCGGGAAAAACGGTTCCGGATTTGGCATCCCGTGAATGCCGCGGGCGAGCCGATCTATGTTCATGCCAAGGTCCTCATTGTGGACGACCGGCTCTTCAAGATCGGATCGAGCAATCTCGACGACCGGTCCATGGGCTTCGACACCGAATGCGACGTGGCTTTCGAAGGTCGCGACGTGGCATCTGCCCAGGCCATCACAGGTATTCGTTCGCGGCTTCTTGCCGAGCATCTTGGCACCTCGCCGGAAGTGGTGGAGGAAATGCGGTCCAGGACAGGATCGCTGATCGGGACGATTGCCGCGTTGAATCCCTCCGAGGGGCGCGGCCTTCGCGCGATCGGGCCTTTGTCCGAAGGGCTCTTGGGAAGGTTCTTTGCGGATACGCGTCTGCTGGATCCGCGATACCGGGTAGGACAGCCTTCGATCGCGGGGCGCGGGCTCCGCCCGCGTCATCTCGTGATCGGCACCGTCGCTGTTGGCCTATGCTTCGGCCTGTGGATGACCCGACGCCGTTGGAGCAGCCCGCGCCGTCCGGGATAAGGTGACGAGACTATTGCTCGCTCGCGTCTTCGTCCGGGGCCACGATGGCCATGCCGCCCCTGTAGACTAAAGACACGCTTCGTAGTGCCTACCGCGACCGTGGTCGTCTCAGCCGCAATGCCGATCATGGTGTCAACGGCTAAACCCGACGTGCAACCCGAGACCGTCATCAACGCCGACATCGACCCGCTGATGAGCGATGGCATGATGCTGGCGGAGGCCATCGAGGCGGTCAGATCGCCCGTCGAGCAGCGCACCTTTAACGGCGTCACGCACGAGTTTTTCGACATGGCCGGCGCGATCCTCGGGTCGTTCGTGTTCTTCTTTGCCCTCGGCTACGGTTCGATCCGGTTGCGCCCGGTGTTCGAGCGACCGGCGGCCTGGCGCATCCTCGAGACGCTCATCGCGCTTGTGATTTGGATCATCGCATTCAAGTTGCTTGCTGGAACGTGAGGGAGGGACGCGATGGAGAACTTCAACCACCTGCTCGTCGTCTTCACCGCCTACGTGTTTGCGGCCGGAAGCCCAGATCCAAGCACCCTTCGGATCATGGGCGTGGCGGCGCGGGATCGAAGGCGTGCTGGCCGCCTCTTCGGGTTCGCGGGCCTGCGGCTGCTCTTGTCACGCGTTTGAAGGAGATGCTCGCATGACCTTGTTCACCGGCCTGTCGGCCTTCCCCCTCACGCCTACCGACGACGAGGGGCGGCTGAAGCCCGAGTTTCTGCAACGGTTCCTCGAGCGGATCGTGGTCGCGGGAGCCGAGTCCATCGGACTCCTCGGCAGCACCGGCGGGTACGCCTACCTGACGCCGGAGGAGCGCAAGCGCACGCTCCGGGCTGCCGTCGACTGCGTGGCAGGACGGACGCCGCTCATCGTCGGTGTCGGCGCGCTTACGACCGATATCGCCGAGAGCCTTGCCCGGCAAGCAAGACAAGCCGGCGCGGATGGTCTGCTTCTCGCGCCCATGTCCTACCAGCCGCTGACCGACGAAGAGGTCTTCCGCCATTTCGAGGCTGTCGCCGCGGCCGGCGAGCTGCCCCTGTGCATCTACAACAACCCGGGCACCACAAAATTCACCTTCAGCCTGGACCTGATCGCGCGACTGGCCGAGATCCCGAACGTGGCCGCGGTCAAGATGCCTCTGCCGGCGGACAGCGATTACACGGGCGAGATGCGGCGCCTGCGGGCCGTGACGCCGGATGCCTTCGCGGTGGGCTATAGCGGCGACTGGGGCGCAAAGGACGCGCTGCTCGCCGGCGCGGCCTCCTGGTATAGCGTCGCAGCCGGTCTCTTGCCGGAACCCGCTCTCGCACTCAGCCACGCAGCTCAGGCCGGGAACGCGGTCGAAGCCGAGCGCATCGATCACGCTTTCGCTCCCCTCTGGGAGTTGTTCCGGGAGTTCGGCAGCTTCCGCGTGATGTTTGCCATCGCCGAGATCCTCGGTCTCGGGCGGATCACTCCGCCGCGTCCGATCCTGCCTCTTGAGCCAGTATCCCGCGAAAGGGTCGAGGCGGCGCTGCGTCCACTGCTCCAGATCGCCGTCTGACCACGCGACTGTGCTTACGCAGCATATCGCAGGGACTTTTCGGCGAATTTTGCTCCCTCTTGCGGGTTCGCTGCCCATCTGGGCCTCGTCTGCACGCGCGCCGTGACCGTCTCGCCTGAGACATGGAACACGGGGCTAAGGCACAGCGTTTCCCGCCTGCGACCGGATCAATCCCGTCGCTTCCGCTCCGCCGACAATCCCCGAACCCGACGCCGCGCATCCCTCCGGCCGGTCCATGGAAGATTCCCCCTGATGAACGTCCAGACTTCGCCTACCCTCAGCCAGGCCCATGCAGGTATGGGGGTCATCCTCCATGAAGGAGGCGCCGCCTTCCGCGTCTGGGCGCCGCATGCCACCGCGGTCGCCGTTTCCGGCGACTGGAACGGGTGGTCCGATGCCGCGAACCCGATGGCTGCGGAAGGCGAGGGCTACTGGTACGCCGACGTGGAAGGCGTTGCGGCGGGCCAGGAGTATCGCTTCGCCATCGAAGGGCCGGACGGCTCCATCTCGCGCATCGATCCCTATGCGCGGGCGGTTACGAACTCGGTCGGCAACGGCATCGTGACGGATCGCGCCTACGACTGGGGCGACGACGCTTTCCAGATGCCCGACTGGAACGCGCTGGTGATCTACGAACTGCACCTCGGTACGTTCAACCGCCCGGAGGGAAGCGACGCGCCGAGCGGGTTCCATGACGCGATCGGGCGCTTCGACCACCTCCGCCGGCTCGGAGTCAACGCGATCCAGATCATGCCCGAGATATGCGCGAAAGTTGGTGACGCGTGATCAGGCGGCGGGTTGAAGTAGGCGGACGCCGTCGCGGAACTCAACCC
>NZ_CANLTQ010000030.1 GCF_947494025.1 uncultured Jannaschia sp. | reverse complement strand
CACCGCGCGAACATGCGCAATCCGCGTGGCCGCTCCCAAAATAAACCGGGAGCTGGGAAATGCATAAGACAAGAGGGAGACGTGGTTCGGCCATTCCGGTCGGAGACGAATGCACGAGCCATCGGTCAGCCACGGACGGCCCGCCTCGGGTTGCCTCGGACGGCACGTTCCGTTTCGTCGGGGAAACGGCCCGCCGGGGCCTTTCCTGATCGGCCCTGCGATACCAGCACGTCCACCTGCCGTAGCTTCGCAACGATCTCTTCCAGCTTGCGCCTCTTCTGTCCCGTTCCTCCATGCTCCATCCGGCTCGTAAGCCTACGTCAGGGAGGACCGCTCTTGAGAAGGCAGACCAGAGCGCTGCCGGCGAACGGCTGTCCGGCGCGTCGCCGTTCGGCCGCGGGACGCGGACCGTCATCGTCGGGCTCGCCTGCGAAGCTTCGATCGCGCCGCGGGCGATCGTGGCGTGATGGACCGGCCTGCGTTCCGCATCCATGCCGAGACCCGGCTCACCCCGGCCCGGTCGCCCGGCACCGTCGCGATCCTAGACAACCTGGACACCCGCGAGAGCCCGAAAGCGGCCGGGATCCGGAACGGCCAAGAAGGACCGGAACTTCTTCAGCGCCGCGGGATACGCGCCCGATTGAACGCAGACCGCTTTAGCGGCAACAACGGAGAGAGGCACAGCGACGAAAGGCCCTGAGGCGGGGAGCAATGCATCAGGTCGCGTCCCGCCAGAGCCAAACGAACTATCAGGCTCGCGTAGCGCGACATCTCGAAGGTATCCGGCTATATTCCTGACCTGTGTCGTGCGGTCCGGACATTGCAACGACGGGGTATACGTCCCGCATCCCGTTCATTGCCAGAATCGCAATCCCAGCTTCAGACTGCAACCGCTACCTTGCTCGGGCTGGATACGGGATCGAACCACCGGCTGAAAAGCTCGTGATCCTCGCGGAACGCATCGTCGATCTCCGCAACCAGCTCCGGGGTTAGCTCGGCCGGGTCGATTTTTCTCTTCGATGGATTCCGGTGACGCAACTTCGCATCCGAGCCAGACCGCTCACGGACCGTCGCCGCAAGCTCCTCGATTTCTGACAGCCGGTATATACGATCGAACCATGCCGGATCGCGCCCGAGGAAACGGGACAGGGGCATGGAATGGTTGCGGACGACGGGAGATAACTTCCGGTATCCATCCAACTGTTCAACGAACTCGCGGAAGGACGGCTCAAGAGGCAGCCCCGCCTGCTGCAAACGCCGCGCCGCACCTTTCTGTTTGCGCATCTCGCCGCCAAGGACCTTGCTTTCGTAGCAGGACTTCACGCGACTCACGGGCGCGCGAACAAGGGCGAACTTGAAATGATCGCCGATCTTGTCGTGCGCCAACTTAGCGAAGGGGATCGAACGAGACAAAGCGTGTACCGTGTACCGCTTGGCTCCGACCCGGAAGTTCCGGAATGCGAATCCGTTCTGCACCTCGAACATGAAGTGTTTCAACGTCGAACAGGCGCATTTCGGAACGCTGACATAGGTCAGTTTCTGGTCGAACAGATGCATCGCTTTCCCCGGGAACCGTGGCGCGCCGAACCGAGGCCCGGCGCGCGGCGTGACGCTTACGCGTACTTCTTCTGAATCTCTTCCGAGATGTTCTGCGGGACCGGATCGTAGTGGTCGAACTGCATCGTGAACTGCGCACGGCCCGAGGACATGGAGCGCAGCGTGTTGATATAGCCGAACATGTTCGCCAGAGGCACGAAGCAGTCGATCGCGATCGCGTTGCCGCGGGTATCCTGCCCGTTCACCTGCCCGCGCCGGGAGGTCAGGTCGCCGATGATGCCGCCGGTATATTCCTCAGGCGTGATCACCTCGACCTTCATGACCGGCTCGAGCAGCTTGGCGCCCGCCTTGCGCATGCCTTCGCGCATGCACATGCGGCCCGCGATCTCGAAGGCGAGGACCGACGAGTCGACGTCGTGGAACTTCCCGTCCAGCAACTGAACCTTGAAGTCGATCACCGGGAAGCCCGCGAGCGGGCCGCTGTCCATGACCGATTTGATACCCTTTTCGACACCGGGGACATACTCTTTGGGCACCGCGCCGCCGACGATCTTGGATTCGAAGGAGAACCCTTCGCCCGGCTCCGTCGGCGTGATCAGCAGCTTGACCTCGGCGAACTGCCCGGAACCGCCCGACTGCTTCTTGTGGGTGTAGGTATGCTCGACCTCGTGACCGATGGTCTCGCGGTAGGCCACCTGCGGCGCGCCGATATTGGCCTCGACCTTGAACTCGCGCTTGAGGCGATCAACCAGGATGTCGAGGTGCAATTCGCCCATGCCCTTCATGATCGTCTGACCGGATTCGATATCGGTTTCGACACGGAAGGACGGGTCTTCAGCGGCCAGACGGGCCAGGCCCTGAGACATCTTTTCCTGGTCGGCCTTGGTCTTCGGCTCAACCGCAATCTCGATGACCGGATCGGGGAAGGTCATCGTCTCGAGCACGACCGGATCGCTCGCGTCCGACAGGGTGTCGCCCGTGGTCGTGTCCTTGAGACCGGCCAGCGCGATGATGTCACCCGCGAACGCTTCCGTGATTTCCTCACGGTTGTTCGAGTGCATCATCATCATCCGACCGACCCGCTCCTTCTTGCCCTTCGTGGTGTTCAGGAGCGTGTCGCCCTTGTTCAGAACGCCCGAATAGATGCGGGTGAAGGTCAGGGAGCCGACGAACGGGTCGTTCATGATCTTGAACGCGAGGCCGGCGAAGGGCATCGAATCGTCCGCGCGGCGTGGAATGTTGCGCGTCTCTTCCTCGTCGCCCGGACGGAAGCCCATGTAGTCGACAACGTCCATCGGCGACGGCAGGTAGTCGATGACCGCGTTGAGCAAAGGCTGGACGCCCTTGTTCTTGAAGGCGGAGCCGCCCAGCACAGGCACGAAGGACAGCGACAGGCAACCCTTGCGCAGCATTCCGCGCAATGCGTCGGTCTCGGGCTCGGCCGCGTCCATCAGATACGCTTCCATGGCGTCGTCGTCCATTTCGACGGCGGCCTCGATCATTTTGCCGCGCCATTCTTCGGCCATTGCCTTGAGCTCTTCGCGGACGGGCTGCTTGATCCAGGACGCACCGAGGTCCTCGCCCTTCCAGACCCACTCTTCCATGGTCACGAGATCGATCAGGCCTTCCAGCTCGTTCTCGGCGCCGATGGGCAGGGCGACGGGCACGGCGCGGGCGCCGGTGCGGTCCTCGATCATGCGGACGCAGTTGAAGAAGTCGGCGCCGATCTTGTCCATCTTGTTGACGAACACGATGCGCGGAACTTTGTAGCGGTCGGCCTGACGCCAGACGGTCTCGGTCTGCGGCTCCACGCCGGCATTGGCGTCGAGCACGCAGACGGCGCCGTCGAGCACGGCCAGCGAACGCTCGACCTCGATGGTGAAGTCCACGTGACCGGGCGTGTCGATGATGTTCATCCGGTACTTCGTGTCGGAGGTGCCGTCCTGCGTCGGCTCTTCCTGACGCTGCCAGAAGGTCGTGGTCGCGGCCGAGGTGATGGTGATCCCCCGCTCCTGCTCCTGCTCCATCCAGTCCATCGTCGCGGCGCCGTCATGGACTTCGCCGAGGTTGTGGGACTTGCCGGTGTAGAACAGGATGCGCTCGGAGCAGGTCGTCTTCCCGGCGTCGATATGCGCCATGATGCCGAAGTTGCGGTAGCGCTTGAGGGGATAATCGCGGGCCATGGGGCTTACCTCGAATGGGAGGAGAGGACGGGTGACGGGGGCCCGGACGGCCCGCCGCGTGTCGTTCAGATAGGTACTGGACTTACCAGCGGTAGTGGCTGAACGCCTTGTTGGCGTCGGCCATCTTGTGGGTATCTTCGCGCTTCTTGACGGCGGAGCCGCGCGACTGGACGGCATCGATCAGCTCGCCGGCCAGACGGGCCTCCATCGTGTTCTCGTTGCGGGCACGTGCGGCGTTGATGAGCCAGCGGATGGCCAGCGCCTCGCGGCGCTCGGGGCGGACCTCGACGGGCACCTGATACGTGGCGCCGCCGACCCGGCGGGAGCGGACCTCGACGGACGGCTTCACGTTGTCGAGCGCCTCGGTGAAGACCTCGATGGGCGAGCGCTTCAGCTTGCCCTCGACGCGATCCATCGCGCTGTAGACGATCTTTTCGGCGACCGACTTCTTGCCGTCGATCATCAGGTTGTTCATGAACTTGGTCAGAACCTTGTCCCCGAACTTGGCGTCGGGGAGGACTTCGCGCTTCTCTGCGGCGTGACGGCGGGACATCTGCTATACTCTCTTCGTTTCGGTCATCCTCGGGCGGCGCCCCAGGACCTCGTGGATGGAGATCCCCGCGCCGGCGGGGATGACGAAATGCTTACTTGGGACGCTTCGCACCGTACTTGGAGCGGCGCTGGCGGCGGTCCTTGACGCCCTGCGTGTCGAGCACGCCGCGAAGGATGTGGTAGCGGACGCCCGGAAGGTCCTTCACGCGGCCGCCGCGGATCAGGACCACGGAGTGTTCCTGCAGATTGTGGCTTTCGCCCGGGATGTAGGAGATCACCTCGTAGCCGTTCGTCAGGCGCACCTTGGCGACCTTCCGCATGGCCGAGTTCGGCTTCTTCGGCGTGGTGGTGTAGACGCGCGTGCAGACGCCGCGCTTCTGCGGGCAGCTCTCGAGGTGCTGGGACTTGGACCGCTTGACCTTGGGCTGCCGCGGCTTGCGGATCAGCTGCTGGATGGTGGGCATCAGGGGTTCCCCGTAATCAGTTCAAACACTTGTCCGGTTCGGACGCGCCAAAGACCTAAGGCCGCATTCGCCCGGAATTCCGACCTGGACGATGCGGTTTGGTGACAGAGGATGCGGGAAGCAGTATCCCGGATCTTGTGCGATGGTTCTGGCTTGTCCGGATCGGACGCGCGCGCCCGGACCGAATTGAGGCCGCACATAGGCGAATCGCGTCAGGGTGTCAACGCGCCCCGCCCGGCCCCGCCCCGCCGTGTTACGGGCGTGTTATGGCTGTGTTATGGCTGTGGCACATCCGTGGGCCGGGCCGTCCCCGTGCCGGGAGACCCACTCGGGCGGTCCGGAATGGCGGGCGGCCCGGCGGGGCGCGGGGCCGGCGCGGTCCCGCCCTCGCGCCAGAGGGTGTAGAGCCCCGTGCCGGCGATCAGGGTCGCGCCGATCAGGGTAAGCGGCTTCGGCCATTCGTCGAACACCGCCCAGCCCAGCATCAGCCCCCAGACGAGGGCCGTGTAGCGGAACGGCGTGACGGCGGCGACCTCACCCACCCGCATCGCCATGATCGAGAACAGGTAGCCGAAGAAGATGAAGGTCGCCGCGGCCAGAACGAGGCCGCCGCGGCGCGCATCGACGGGGCCCCAATCCTCGAACAGCGTGAGCGCGAGGCCGAGCAGCATCACGCCCGTGGCGGTGAAGATCGCGACCTTGAGCGAGGGCACGTCCGGCGACAGCCGTCGGGTGATGAGGTCGCGCGCCGTGATGGTCAGCATCGCGGAAAGCGCGACAAGCGACCAGCCGTCGAAATCCGCGCCGCCCGGCCGCACGACCAGGAGGACGCCGACGAAGCCGACCGCGATCGCCATCCAGCGGCGCCATCCGACGCGCTCCCCGAAGAAGATCGCGCTCGCCGCGGTGATCGTCAGCGGCAGGACCTGCAGGATCGCCGTCACGTTGGCGAGCGGCATATGCGTGAGCGCGAGCACGAAGGGGTAGAACGACACGACCTCGGCTATCGACCGACCGATCACCAAGGGCATGTCCGCCCGAGGGATCGGGCGGCGCAGCGCGCCGGTCACGTGGGCGAGGAATGCGATCAGGAGCATGGCCCCGATCCCGCGCAGGAACACGATCTGGAAGGTCGGCAGGCCGAGGGCCAGGAACTTGATCGTGGCGTCGTTGAAGCTGAACGCGGCCATGGAGCCCATCATCAGCATCGACCCGCGCAGGTTGTCCGTCATCGCGGGGCGCGTCACCGACCGGCCCCGTCGGGATCCGGCGCCATCAGGGAGGTCGTCCGGGCGGGGTCGAGGCCGAACCGTTCGGCCAGCACCGAAAGCCCGTCCGGCGTCTCCAGCGCCTCCGCATGCGGCGGGACCGTGCGCCCGCTGTCGTTAAGATCGTGAAGCGTCCGGACGAACATCGGGGCGTCGCCGGGCTCGAGAAAGGTCGGCACGAAGCTCGCGATGCGGCGGTGGTTGTAGCGATAGACGCAGGTCGCGATCGCCGCGTCCGTGATCATCGCGCAGGCGACGCTGGGCGCGCAGGTTTCGCGCAGGGCGTGGAACGGCCGGTCCGGGGCGCGAAGGTTCCAGCTCAGCCCATGCGTGAAGGCAAGCGCGGTCGGCCCCGTCGCGAAGCCCCCCGCGAGGAGGGCGTCGCTCCGCGCGCGCGTCCGCGCCACGTAGTCCCGGGCGACCGCATCGTCGTCGTCGAGGCGGAAGCCGGTCACATGCGTGCTGTCGCCGTCCACGGCCTGCCGGAATGCGCGCTTGGCGGAGGAAAGCGGCCCGCCGGCGGGATGGAGGCAAAGGTCGAGGAACGCGTGATCGGCGCAGAGCGACCGGAGCCGGTCCCGCGAGGCGGCCGGCAGCGTCTCGCCCGCGAGGATCACGCACCGGAACGCGTCGTCGGTCTGCGCGGCGAGCGACGGCAGCGTGATCCCCTCGAACCAGGCGAACCGCCGGTCGAGCCGCGCGGGATCATAGAGCATCGCCTCCAGCGCCCCTGCCCCGAGTCGGCTCGCCGCGAAGCCCCCCGTCGCGGGGAAGGAGAAGCGGATCACGCCGACGATCTGGTTGCGCAGGGCCATGCGCCGGTAGCTGACACGGGCGCCCGGGACGGACAACGGACAAAAACCGGGCGGCTTCGGCCGGTGGCGCCGGTCGGATTAACGGTCTGGAAAGGGAGCGCGCGCCAGAGTGACGGCATGATGCTCGCTCACCTGATCCTCGCAGTCGTTACCGGGCTGCTCTGCGCCGCCATCGCGATCGCCGGCGGCTGGTCGCTCCTCTGGGGGCTCGCCGTCTATTCCCTCGGCGGCTCGCTGGGGCTTCTGTTGTCGGTCTCCGCCGTTCTCCTGCGCGACGTCCTCCGCCCCCGCTCCTGACCGCACCGGGATCGCGGGCCCGAACGAAAAAAGGCCCCCGGCGGTTCGCTCCGCCGGGGGCCTTTCGGTTTTTGCGAGGGCCGCGGCCGGGGATCACTCCCCCGGCTGTTCCTCGGGCGTGCGGAACGCGTCCTCCGCCGACGGCCGCGCCGTCGGGGTCGGTGCGGCGAGCGCGGCAGCCTTCTCGGCCTCGATCCGCGCCTCCTCGATGACGACGCTGTCGCGCTGCGTGGCGATAGCCCGCATCTTCTGGGTCGCGCCGCCGGTGCCCGCAGGGATCAGCCGGCCGACGATGACGTTCTCCTTCAGGCCCACGAGCTTGTCGCGCTTGCCCTGCACCGAAGCTTCGGTGAGCACCCGCGTCGTCTCCTGGAAGGAGGCGGCCGAGATGAAGCTGCGGGTCTGCAGCGACGCCTTGGTGATCCCGAGGAGGATCGGCTCGGCCTGCGCGCGGCGGTCGCCCCGCTTCTCGGCCTTCGCGTTCGCCTCGTCGAGCTCCGCCTTGTCGATATGCTCCCCTTTCAGAAGCGTGGTGTCGCCCGAGTCGAGCACCTCGAACTTCTGCAGCATCTGCCGGACGATGACCTCGATATGCTTGTCGTTGATCTTCACGCCCTGCAGCCGGTAGACGTCCTGCACCTCGTCGATGAGGTAGTCGGCCAGCGCCTCGATCCCCAGGATGCGAAGGATGTCATGCGGCGCGGGGTTGCCGTCCATGATGTAGTCGCCCTTCTGGACGAAGTCGCCCTCCGCGACGGGGATGTGCTTGCCCTTCGGGATCATGTAGTCCAGCGGCTCCATGCTCTCGTCGGTCGGCACGACCGTGATCCGGCGCTTGTTCTTGTAGTCCTTGCCGAACTTCACGTAACCGTCGGCCTCCGCGATGATCGCGTGGTCCTTGGGCCGGCGCGCCTCGAACAGTTCCGCCACGCGCGGCAGGCCGCCCGTGATGTCCTTGGTCTTGGCGCCCTCGCGCGGAATGCGCGCGACCACGTCGCCCGCCTTCAGCATCTGGCCGTCCTCGATCGACAGGATCGCGTCCACCGACATCGGATAGGTGACCGGGTTGCCCGCCTCGTTGCGCACCGGCTCCCCGTCCCCGCCGACGACCAGGACCTCGGGCTTGAGGTCGCTGCCCTTGGGCGCGGACCGCCAGTCGGTCACGATCTTCTGGGTCATGCCCGTCGCGTCGTCGGTCTCGTCGCGCACCGAGATGCCCGCATAAAGATCGACGAAGCGCGCCTTGCCGTCCGCTTCCGCGATGATCGGGAGGGTGTAGGGATCCCACTCGAAGAGCTTGTCGCCCCGCGCCACCGTCGCGCCATCCTCGACATGGAGGGTCGTGCCGTAGCCGAGCTTGTGGCTGGCCCGCTCCTCCCCGTTCTCGTCGATGATGACGAGGGTCATGTTGCGCCCCATCACGATCGTCTGACCGGCATCGTTGGTCAGCGTGTTCTGGTTGCGCAGCGCGACCGTGCCGGCGGCCGAGGCTTCCATGAACGATTGCTGGCCACCCTGCGCGACGCCGCCGATGTGGAAGGTCCGCATCGTCAGCTGCGTGCCCGGCTCGCCGATGGATTGCGCGGCGATGATGCCCACGGCCTCGCCGAGGTTCACCTTGGTGCCGCGGGCGAGGTCGCGCCCGTAGCAGGCGGCGCAGACGCCCTCCTCCGCCTCGCAGGTCAGCGGCGACCGGATGCGCATGGAGACGACGCTGGCGACGTCGATCACGTCGGCGCGCCGCTCGTCGATCAGTTCGCCGGCCTTGACGATCACCTCGCCGGTGCCCGGCGCGATCACGTCGTCGGCCGCGACCCGGCCCAGCACGCGCTCGGCCAGCGTGGCCACCACCTCGCCGTCATTCACGGCGGCCGAGGCGGTGATCGCCTTTTCGGTCCCGCAATCGTCGCTACGGACGATGCAGTCCTGCGCCACGTCCACGAGACGCCGCGTGAGGTAGCCCGAGTTCGCGGTCTTGAGCGCCGTGTCCGACAGACCCTTCCGCGCGCCGTGGGTGGAGTTGAAGTACTCCAGCACGGTCAGGCCTTCCTTGAAGTTCGAGATGATCGGCGTCTCGATGATGTCGCCGTTCGGCTTCGCCATCAGGCCGCGCATCCCGCCCAGCTGCTTCATCTGCGTGACCGAGCCGCGCGCGCCGGAATGGGCCATCATGTAGACCGAGTTCGGCTCGTTCTCCGCGCCGTTCTCGTCGTTGCCCGCGACCGAGATGGTGGACATCATGGCCTCAGTCACCTTGTCGTTGCACTTCGACCAGGCGTCCACGACCTTGTTGTACTTCTCGCCCTGGGTGATCAGGCCGTCCATGTATTGCTGCTCGAAATCCTTGACCTGGTTCCGGGTGGCCTCGACGGTCTCCCACTTGGCGTCGGGGACGACCATGTCGTCCTTGCCGAACGAGATGCCGGCCTTGAAGGCCTCGCGGAAGCCCAGCGTCATGATCTGGTCGCAGAAGATGACCGACTCCTTCTGGCCGCAATAGCGGTAGACGGTGTCGATGACCTGCTGCACCTCCTTCTTGCGAAGCAGGCGGTTGACCAGGTCGAACGGCGCCTTGGCGTTGAGCGGCAGCATGGAGCCCAGCCGGACGCGGCCCGGCGTGGTCTCGTAGAGCTTGCCGACCTCCTCGCCCATCTCGTCGATCTGGGTGACGCGGGCCTTGATCCGGGCGTGCAGATGCACCTCACCCGCCTCGAGCGCGTGGGTCACCTCGTCCACCGAGGAGAAGATCATCCCCTCGCCCTTCATGCCCGAACGCTCCATCGAGACGTAATACAGGCCCAGCACCATGTCCTGCGACGGCACGATGATCGGCGCGCCGTTGGCGGGCGACAGCACGTTGTTCGTGGACATCATCAGGACGCGCGCTTCCAGCTGCGCCTCGAGCGAGAGCGGCACGTGGACGGCCATCTGGTCGCCGTCGAAGTCGGCGTTGAAGGCCGAGCAGACGAGCGGGTGCAGCTGGATCGCCTTGCCCTCGATGAGGACCGGCTCGAAGGCCTGGATGCCCAGACGGTGCAGCGTCGGTGCGCGGTTCAGCAGGACCGGATGCTCCCGGATCACCTCGTCGAGGATGTCCCAGACCTCGGGACGCTCCTTTTCCACGAGCTTCTTGGCCTGCTTCACGGTCGACGACAGGCCCTTGGCCTCGAGCCGCGAATAGATGAACGGCTTGAACAGCTCGAGCGCCATCTTCTTCGGCAGGCCGCATTGATGCAGCTTGAGCTCCGGGCCCGTCACGATGACCGAACGGCCCGAGAAGTCCACGCGCTTGCCGAGCAGGTTCTGACGGAACCGGCCCTGCTTGCCCTTGAGCATGTCGGAGAGCGACTTCAGCGGCCGCTTGTTGGCGCCGGTGATGACGCGGCCGCGACGGCCGTTGTCGAACAGCGCGTCCACGGATTCCTGCAGCATCCGCTTCTCGTTGCGCACGATGATGTCGGGCGCGCGCAGCTCGATGAGCCGCTTGAGGCGGTTGTTGCGGTTGATGACCCGGCGATAGAGATCGTTCAGGTCCGACGTCGCGAACCGGCCGCCGTCCAGCGGGACGAGCGGGCGCAGTTCCGGCGGGATGACCGGGACGACGGTGAGGATCATCCATTCCGGGCGGTTGCCGGATTCGATGAAGCTCTCGACGATCTTCAGCCGCTTGATGATCTTCTTCGGCTTGAGCTCGCCCGTGGCCTCCTTGAGGTCCTCGCGCAGCGTCGCGGCCTCCTGCTCGAGGTCGATGGCGGCCAGCATCTCGCGGATCGCCTCGGCCCCGATATTGGCCTGGAACGCGTCGGCGCCGTAGGCGTCCTGCGCGTCCATGAACTCCTCCTCGGTCATCAGCTGACCGTAGGTGAGGTCGGTGAGGCCCGGCTCGATGACCACGTAGTTCTCGAAGTAGAGGATCCGCTCGAGGTCGCGGAGCGTCATGTCCAGCATGAGGCCGATGCGCGAGGGCAGCGACTTCAGGAACCAGATATGCGCGACCGGCGAGGCCAGCTCGATATGGCCCATGCGCTCGCGCCGGACCTTCTGCAGCGTCACCTCGACGCCGCACTTCTCGCAGACGACGCCGCGATACTTCATGCGCTTGTACTTGCCGCACAGGCATTCGTAATCCTTGATCGGACCGAAGATGCGCGCGCAGAACAGGCCGTCACGCTCGGGCTTGAACGTGCGGTAGTTGATCGTCTCGGGCTTCTTGATCTCGCCGTAGGACCACGAGAGGATCCGCTCGGGGGAGGCCAGCGAGACCTTGATCTCGTCGAACACCTTCTGCGGCGCGACGGGATTGAACGGGTTGTTGGTCAGTTCCTGGTTCATGAGGATACCTTTGCGAAAAGGGTGCGTCGGGGAAGGACGGGCGCGCGGTGAACGCGCGCCCCTTGGGCCGGGATCACCCCTGCTCTTCCTCCGAGTCCAGAAGCTCCATGTTCAGGCCGAGGCCGCGGACTTCCTTGACGAGCACGTTGAAGCTCTCGGGAACGCCCGCCTCGAAGTTGTCCTCGCCCTTGACGATCGATTCGTAGACCTTGGTCCGGCCGGCCACGTCGTCGGATTTCACCGTCAGCATCTCCTGCAGGGTGTAGGCCGCGCCGTAGGCCTCGAGCGCCCAGACCTCCATCTCGCCGAAGCGCTGGCCGCCGAACTGCGCCTTGCCGCCCAGGGGCTGCTGCGTGACGAGGCTGTAGGGCCCGGTCGAGCGCGCGTGGATCTTGTCGTCCACGAGGTGGTGCAGCTTCAGCAGGTACTTCACGCCGACGGTCACCTGGCGCGAGAACTTCTCGCCGGTGCGTCCGTCGAACAGGTCGGACTGGCCCGACGTGTCGAAGCCCGCGCGGGTCAGGGCGTCGTTGACGTCCCCTTCCTTGGCGCCGTCGAAGACCGGCGTGGCGATCGGCACGCCGTGGATGACGTTGCCCGCCACCTCGACCAGCTGATCGTCGTCCATCGACGCCATCGCCTCCTCGTAGGCCTCCTCGCCATAGGCGATCTTCATCGCGTCGCGCACCGGGGTCAGGTCGCCGGAGCGCCGGTAATCGTCCAGCGCCTCGTCGATCTTGAGCCCCAGACCGCGCGCGGCCCAACCCATATGGGTCTCGAGGATCTGGCCCACGTTCATCCGCGACGGCACGCCCAGCGGGTTCAGCACGAAGTCGACCGGCGTGCCGTCCGCGAGGAACGGCATGTCCTCCATCGGCACGACCTTGGAGATGACGCCCTTGTTGCCGTGACGGCCGGCCATCTTGTCGCCGGGCTGAAGCTTGCGCTTTACCGCGATGAAGACCTTGACCATCTTCATCACGCCCGGCGGCAGGTCGTCGCCGCGGCGCACCTTCTCCACCTTGTCCTCGAACCGCGCCTCGAGGGTGCGCTTCTGGATCTCGTACTGCTCGTTCAGGGCCTCGACCTGCTTGGCCGATTCCTCGTCCTCCAGCGCGATCTGCCACCATTGGCCACGGCTCAGGGGCTCGAGCGCCGCGTCGTCGACGATCGTGTTCGGCCTGAAGCCCTTCGGACCCTTCACCGCATTCTTGCCCTCGATCATGCCCTTGAGACGGGCATAGATGTTGCGGTCGAGGATCTCGCGCTCGTCGTCGCGGTCGCGCGCCAGGCGCTCGACCAGCTCGCGCTCGATCTGCAGCGCCCGCTCGTCCTTCTCCACGCCGTGGCGGTTGAAGACGCGGACCTCGACCACGGTGCCGTAATCGCCCGGCTTCACCCGCAGCGAGGTGTCGCGCACGTCGGAGGCCTTCTCCCCGAAGATCGCGCGGAGCAGCTTCTCCTCCGGCGTCATCGGGCTCTCGCCCTTGGGGGTGATCTTGCCCACGAGGATGTCGCCCGGCTCCACGTCGGCGCCGATATAGACGATGCCCGCCTCGTCGAGGTTGCGCAGCGCCTCCTCGCCGACGTTCGGGATGTCGCGGGTGATCTCCTCCGGCCCGAGCTTGGTGTCGCGGGCCGCGACCTCGAACTCCTCGATATGGATCGAGGTGAAGACGTCGTCGCGCGAGACGCGCTCGGAGATCAGGATCGAGTCCTCGTAGTTGTAGCCGTTCCACGGCATGAAGGCGACGATGACGTTCTTGCCGAGCGCCAGCTCCCCCATGTCGGTGGACGGGCCGTCCGCGATGACCTCGTTCTTGGTGACCGCGTCGCCCACCTTCACCAGCGGACGCTGGTTGATGCAGGTGTTCTGGTTCGACCGCTGGAACTTGCGCAGACGGTAGATGTCCACGCCGGCATCGCCGAGGGCGAGATCCTCGGTGGCGCGCACGACGATCCGCTCGGCGTCGACCTGGTCGATCACGCCGCCGCGCCGCGCCATGATGGCGGCGCCGGAATCGCGGGCCACGACGCCCTCCATGCCGGTGCCCACGAAGGGCGCGTCGGCGCGCAGGAGCGGCACGGCCTGGCGCTGCATGTTGGAGCCCATCAGCGCGCGGTTCGCGTCGTCGTTCTCGAGGAACGGGATCAGCGCCGCGGCGACCGAGACGAGCTGCTTCGGCGACACGTCGATCAGGTCGACGTTGTCGCGGCTCTGCAGCATGTAGTCGCCCGACTGGCGGGTGGAGACGAGCTCGTTCTCGAACTTGCCGTCATGCGTGAGCTGCGCGTTGGCCTGCGCCACCGTGTGCCGCATCTCCTCGGTCGCGGACATGTAGTGCACCTCGTCGGTGACCTGTCCGTCCTTCACGACCCGGTAGGGCGTCTCGATGAAGCCGTACTTGTTCACCCGCGCGAAGGTGGCGAGCGAGTTGATCAGGCCGATGTTCGGGCCTTCCGGCGTCTCGATCGGGCACATCCGGCCGTAATGGGTCGGATGCACGTCGCGGACCTCGAAGCCCGCCCGCTCCCGCGTCAGGCCGCCCGGCCCGAGCGCCGACAGGCGCCGCTTGTGCGTCACCTCGGAAAGCGGATTGGTCTGGTCCATGAACTGCGACAGCTGCGAGGAGCCGAAGAACTCGCGCACCGCAGCGGCCGCCGGCTTCGCGTTGATGAGGTCCTGCGGCATCACCGTGTCGATCTCGACCGAGGACATGCGCTCCTTGATGGCGCGCTCCATGCGCAGGAGGCCGACGCGGTACTGGTTCTCCATCAGCTCGCCGACCGAACGCACCCGGCGGTTGCCGAGATGGTCGATGTCGTCGATCTCGCCGCGCCCGTCGCGCAGCTCCACCAGCGCCTTGACGCAGGCGAGGATGTCCTCGTCGCGCAGGGTGCGGACCGTGTCCTCGGCGTCGAGGTCGAGGCGCATGTTCATCTTCACCCGGCCCACGGCCGAAAGGTCGTAGCGCTCGCCGTCGCGGAAGAGCTGGTCGAACAGCGCCTGCGCCGCGTCGACGGTGGGCGGCTCGCCCGGACGCATCACGCGGTAGATGTCCATCAGCGCCCCGTCGCGACCGACATTCTTGTCGGCGGCCATCGTGTTGCGGATGTACGGACCGACGGTGACGTTGTCGATGTCGAGGACCGGGATGTCGTCCACGCCCGCGTCCAGCAGCTCTTTCAGGGTGCCGCCCGACACCTCGCCGTCCTTGCCGATCTCCCAGGTGAGCTCGTCGCCGGCCTCGGCGAAGATGGCGCCGTTCGACTCGTCGATGATGTCACGCGCCGCGAACTTGCCGACGATCGCGTCGAAGGGCACGAGGATCTCGTCGACGTCGCCCTCCTCGCGGAGCTTCTTGACTTGACGCGGCGTGACCTTCTTGCCGGCCTCGAGCACGACCTCGCCCGTGGCCGCGTTGATCACGTCCATCGCCGGACGCTGACCGTTGTAGCGCTCGGGGAAGAACTTGGTGGCCCAGCCCTCGCCACGACGGTGCTTGTACTCCACCGTGTCGTAATAGGCGTTCATGATGCCTTCCTGATCCATGCCGAGGGCATAGAGCAGGGTCGTCACCGGCAGCTTCCGGCGCCGGTCGATGCGGCAGAAGACGAGGTCCTTGGCGTCGAACTCGAAGTCGAGCCAGGAGCCGCGATAGGGGATGATCCGGCAGGCGAAGAGCAGCTTGCCCGAGGAATGCGTCTTGCCCTTGTCGTGGTCGAAGAACACGCCCGGCGAGCGGTGCATCTGGGAGACGATGACCCGTTCGGTGCCGTTCACGATGAAGGTGCCGTTCTTCGTCATCAGGGGCATGTCGCCCATGAAGACGTCCTGCTCCTTGATGTCCTTGACGGACTTCGCGCCAGTATCCTCGTCGGCATCGAACACGATCAGGCGCAGCGTGACCTTCAGCGGCGCCGAATAGGTCATGTCGCGCGTCTGGCATTCCTCGACGTCGTATTTCGGTGCCTCGAGCTCGTACTTCACGAATTCGAGAACCGCCGTCTCGTTGAAGTCCTTGATCGGAAAGACCGACTGAAACGTCCCCATGAGGCCTTCGCCGTCGAGCGGATCCTCCCCGTCACCGGACTTGAGGAAGAGGTCGTAGGACGACTTCTGGACCTCGATGAGGTTCGGCATCTGGAGGACTTCCTCCAGCTTGCCGTAATACCGACGGATACGTTTGGAGGACGCCTGCGTCTGAGCCATGTGCTGCTCGCCTTTCAAGTTTCGCGCCATGGGTCCCGTCGGGCACCGGGGACCATGGCCTGCGAAATGGTCGTGTGAGGGGGGACCATCTAGCGCACCGTCCCACGGGCGCGCCCCCGTCCCCGACCTCCTGACCGGGAAAACCCGAGCGAACGGGCTTGCCGAGACAGGAGCGGGTGGCACCGGTTCTCCGGTGCCACCCAGCGTTCAGATCGGCCGCCGAAGCGGGGCGATCACTTAAGCTCGACTTCGGCGCCGGCCGCTTCGAGCTTCGACTTGATCTCTTCGGCCTCGTCCTTGGAGACCTGCTCCTTGACGGGCTTGCCGCCGGCCTCGACGAGGTCCTTGGCTTCCTTCAGGCCGAGCCCGGTGATGCCGCGGACTTCCTTGATCACGTTGATCTTGGAGGCGCCGGCCGACTTCAGGATGACGTCGAACTCGGTCTGCTCCTCGGCGGCGGCGGCGCCGCCCGCGTCGGCCGGACCGGCCATCATGACCGCGCCGCCAGCGGCGGGCTCGATGCCGTACTCGTCCTTGAGGATGGTTTTCAGTTCCTGGGCCTCGAGAAGCGTCAGACCAACGATCTCTTCGGCGAGTTTCTTCAGATCAGCCATTTTACTGTTTCCGTTTCGTTAAGATGTGTTCCGGAGCCGGGCCGTTCAAGGCCGCGACGAAGGATGACGATGATTGCCTCAGGCAGCCTTCTCTTCGATGGTCGAGAGAATGCTCGCGATGTTGGAAGCAGGCGCGCCGATGGCCCCCGCGATGTTCGAAGCAGGCGCGCCGATGCAGCCCGCGATGGAAGCGATGAGCTCCTCGCGGCTGGGCATCTTCGCGACCGCTGCGACACCGGCGGTGTCCAGCGCCGTATCGCCCATCGCGCCGCCGAGAATCTCCAGCTTGGAGTTGTCCCTGGCATACGCGTCGATGACCTTCGCCGCAGCGACGGGGTCCTCGGAATAGGCGAGTACGGTCATGCCCTGGAGAAGCGTGGAAATGCTGCTGGCAGCCTTCCCCTCGAGGGCAATCCTGGCGAGCTTGTTCTTGGCAACGCGGACGGACCCGCCCGCTTCGCGCATACGCGCGCGCAGGTCCTGCATTTCGGCAACTGTCATGCCTTCGTAGCGGCTGACCACCACGACGCCAGAGCTTTCGAAGATCTGGCCGAGTTCCTCGACCACTTTCTCTTTCTGGGCTCTATCCACAGTTTCACTCCAAGTGTGGAGGGGGACCCCCTCCGGCTCTCGTCGACCGGGCGGATGCCCGGCGATCCAAGTCCTTACGGGTCCTTCGCAACCCCACCCGAGCCCCGGAGAGCCCAACGGAAGCTGATCATTTCCCGTCTCGGGCAGGATTTAGCGGCCTCGGGCCAACCCGCCGTCTCGGACGAAACGACGAATCACCGGACGGGCGTCCGGAGATGCGTCGAGCCGGTCCCTAGTCCCTGCCGCTCGGAATGTGAAGCCCCGCGCGGAACAAACTCGTGAGGGGCCGGAGCCCGAAACGCGAACGGGCCCCGCGATCGCGAGGCCCGTCCGCCGGAGCGTGTACGCTCACTCGTTGCCGGTCGCGCTTTCGACGTTGACCTTGACGCCGGGCCCCATGCTGGAGCTGAGCGAGATGCTCTTGAGGTAGTTCCCCTTGGCACCCGACGGCTTCGCCTTGGTGACCGCGTCGACGAAGGCCAGCACGTTCTCACGCAGCTTGGCCGCGTCGAAGCTCGCCTTGCCAACGCCGGCATGGACGACGCCCGCCTTCTCGGCCTTGAACTGGACCTGGCCGCCCTTGGCGTCCTTCACGGCCTGCGCCACGTCCATCGTCACCGTGCCGACCTTCGGGTTCGGCATCAGGTTGCGCGGACCCAGGACCTTGCCCAGACGGCCGACGATCGGCATCATGTCGGGCGTCGCGATGCAGCGGTCGAACTCGATCTTGCCCGACTGAACCGTCTCCATCAGGTCCTCGGCGCCCACGATGTCGGCCCCGGCGGCGAGGGCTTCCTCGGCCTTCGGACCGCGGGCGAAGACGGCGACGCGGACGTCCTTGCCGGTGCCGTTCGGCAGCGAGACGACACCACGAACCATCTGGTCGGCGTGGCGCGGATCGACGCCGAGATTCATCGCGATCTCGACCGTCTGGTCGAACTTGGTCTTGGCGTTCGCCTTGATCAGTTCGATCGCCTCCTGCACGGAGATGTTCTCCTTGCCCGCGAACGCCTCGCGGGCTGCCTTTGCGCGTTTTCCAAGCTTGGCCATTACCGTACCTCGATACCCATGGACTTCGCCGAGCCCAGAACGATCTTCATCGCGGCCTCGATGTCGGTGGCCGACAAGTCCTTCATCTTCGTTTCCGCGATCTCGCGCACCTGCGCGACGCTCACGGTCCCGGCCGTCTCGCGACCCGGCTGCACCGCGCCCTTGGGGCGGTTGCGCTTGCCCACGGGTTTCAGTCCGGCGGCCTTCTTGAGGAAATACGACGCCGGGGGCGTCTTGATGTCCATCGTGAAGGACTTGTCCTGATAATAGGTGATCACGGTCGGGCACGGCGCGCCCGGCTCCATGTCCTGCGTCTTGGCGTTGAAGGCCTTGCAGAACTCCATGATGTTGATCCCGCGCTGACCGAGCGCGGGGCCGACGGGCGGGCTGGGATTGGCCTGCCCGGCCTTGATCTGCAGCTTCATCTTGCCGACGAGTTTCTTCGCCACTGGCTTTCTCCTATTCGGCGGGGAACGACGTCCCCCCTACATTTGCCCCGTCCGGGGCGACTTGCCGTGGTTCGGTCCGGACCGCCCTCGGGCGCGCCCTCGCCTTCCACGTCCGATCACGAAGCCTTGGAGACCTGCGTGAATTTCAGTTCGACCGGCGTCGCGCGGCCGAAGATGGACACGGAGACCTTGAGGCTCTGCGCCTCTTCGTCGACCTCCTCGACCTCGCCCGAGAAGCCCTCGAACGGGCCGTCCACCACGTTGACGTCCTCGCCGACGTCGAAGGTGATGAGGCTGCGCGGTGCCTCCTCGCCCTCCTGGACGCGGTTGAGGATCTGGTTCACCTCGGCGTCGCGCATCGGCATCGGCCGGCCCTGCGGCCCCAGAAAGCCGGTGACGCGGTTGATCGAGTTGACCAGATGGTAGCCCTCGTCGGACATCTCCATCCGCACAAGCACGTAGCCTGGCATGAAGCGCCGCTCGGAGGTGACCTTCTTGCCGCGGCGCACCTCGATGACCTCCTCGGTCGGCACCAGCACTTCCTCGATCTGATCCTCGAGGGATTGTTCCGCGATCGCCTGCCGGATCTGCTCGGCGACGCGCTTCTCGAAGTTGGACAGCACGCTGACCGAATACCACCGCTTCGCCATTTCTCGCTCGCGCCTCTCCGCTGGGGCCGCCCGCCCGTTCGGGGCGGAGCCGTCCAAAACATGAAACAGCGCCCATCGCGAATCGATGCGCGCCGTCACTCTCGGGTTCGCGGCCGTCTAACGTCCGTATGACGGGGTTTCAAGGCCGATGGCCACGGGACGGGCCCGAAGGCCCTTGCCCCGACCGGTCAGAACGATTCGAGAAGGGTCGTGAGCCCGGTCCGGATGACGAGATCGACGAGAAAGAAGAACGTCGCCGCCAGCATGGCGAGCAGAAACACCATGACTGTCGTCAGGACCACCTCACGCCGGGTGGGCCAGGCGATCTTGGCGATCTCGGCCCGGGTCTGCTGAATGAACTGGACGGGGTTGGTCGTGGCCATCGTCACCGCTTCCTTGTGCGAACCATGCGCGAGATAGGCCGGGCGGCGCCGCGATGCAAGGTGCGGCCCGCGCGACGCCGCGCCAGGGCACGGACCTCCTCCGCAGCAACCGCGAGCGCGCGCGGCCGCCATCCCGACAACGCGGCAGGCGGGGCCGCCGGATCGCCTACGCGATGGCCAGCCGGATCATCCCGGCCACGAAGCCCAGGAGGAGCACGGAGGCCGCCCAGATCGCGACGAACCACATTACCTTGCGAAGCCGCGGGGACATCAGTGGTACCCCGTATCCGGGTCGATCTTTCCGCGGAACACCCAATAGGCATAGGCCGTGTAAGCCAGGATGACGGGCAGCAGGATCGCCGCGCCGACCAGCAGGAAGACCTGACTCGCCCGGGGGGCGGCCGCCTCCCAGATCGTGACCTCGGTGGGCACGATATAGGGGAACATCGACACGCCGAGCCCGCCGAAACAGAGCGCGAAGAGCAGGAGCGACAGGATGAACGGCCGGTATTCGTGGTTGTGCACGGTGAGCGACTTGAACATCAGCGCCGCGATGGCGAGCACCGCCAGCGCGACCAGACCCGCCAGCGCGACGCGCCAATCCGCGAACCAGCGATTGTAGTAGCCCTCCTGCAGGAACGGCGTCCACAGGCTGACGATCCCGATAAACCCGATCGTTCCGACGCCCAGCGGCCAGGCCCGGCGGCGCATCCGCTCCTGCAGCTCGCCCGTCGTCTTCATCACCAGCCACGTCGCGCCGAGAAGCATGTAGCCCACCATCACCGCGACCCCGACGGTGAGCGAGAACGGCGTCAGCCAGTCCCACCAGCCGCCGTCGTAGATGCGTCCGGCCTTGTCGATCTCGATCCCCTGCAGGAGGCCGCCGAGCGTGATCCCCTGCGCCAGCGCGGCCAGGGCCGAGCCGCCGATGAAGGCAAGGTCCCAGACACCCCGCCACCGCTCGGTGCGCCAGCGGAACTCGAAGGCGACGCCGCGAAAGATCAGCGCGAGCAGCATCGCGATGACGGGCGCGTAGAGCGCCGGCAGGATCAGCGAATAAGCCAGCGGAAACGCCGCGAAGAGCCCGCCCCCGCCGAGGATGAGCCAGGTCTCGTTGCCGTCCCAGACCGGCGCGACCGTGTTCATCATCACGTCGCGGTCGTGCCGGTGCCGCTCCGTCGCGAACAGCATGCCGAGCCCGAGGTCGAACCCGTCGAGCACGACGTAGACCAGCACCGCGAAGGCGATGATCCCCGCCCAGATCACGGTCAAGTCGAAGGAGAATCCGTCAACGAGGGGCATGGGCTTACTCTCCCGGTTGCGCGGCCCGCGGCCGGCGGGCGGCCTCCTCCGGCGCGGGCGTCAGGCCCGCGGTCCGGACCGGACCCTTGCTGCTTTCGCCCAGCGTGGGCTCGTCGAAGACCGGCGGCCGCGACATGAGGCGCAGGATATAGAATGTCCCCGCCCCGAACACCGCGAAATAGATCACGATGAACGCTACCAGCGAGGCGCCCACGGCCGGCGCGGCGAGCGGCGCCACGCTGTCGACCGTGCGCAGGTGTCCGTAGACGGTGAAGGGCTGGCGGCCGACCTCGGTCGTGATCCATCCGGCAAGCACCGCGATCAGGCCCGAGGGCGCCATCGCGAGCGCCGCGCGGTGCAGCCAGGGCGCCTCGAAAAGCCGCCCGCGCCACCGCGCCCACAGCGACCAGAGTCCGATGCCCAGCATCGCGAACCCGATCGCCACCATGATGCGGAACGACCAGAACACGATGGCGACCGGCGGCTGATCCTCGTCGGGGATCGTGTCGAGCCCGGCCAGCGGCGCGTCGAGATGGTGCTTCAGGATCAGCGAGGAGAGCTTGGGGATGCCCACCGCGTAGTCGAGGCGCTGTTCCGCGTCGTTGGGGATGCCGAAAAGGTAGAGTGGCGCGCCGTCCGGATGGCTCCCGTAATGCCCCTCCATCGCCATGACCTTCTGGGGCTGATGCTCAAGCGTGTTGAGTCCGTGCGCGTCGCCGAGGAAAATCTGCACCGGCGCGACCAGCGTGGCCATCCACATCGCCATGGAGAACATCGTGCGCGTCGCGGTCGAGGCCCTCTGCCCCCGGCGCCGGCGGCGG
The DNA here is from genome assembly GCF_947494025.1 of uncultured Jannaschia sp. Taxonomy (GTDB): domain Bacteria; phylum Pseudomonadota; class Alphaproteobacteria; order Rhodobacterales; family Rhodobacteraceae; genus Jannaschia. The sequence goes on along the minus strand of NZ_CANLTQ010000030.1, from coordinate 7,167 downwards.
AGAAGGTGGAAGGCCGCCACGCCGCCGACGATGAAGGCGGTGGTCAGATAGGCCGCCGTCACGGTGTGAGCCAGACGATAGGGGAAGGACGGGTTGAAGACGACCTGCCAGAAGTCCGTCGGCAGGAATTGTCCGGTCCCGGCGTCGATCTCGAAACCCGCCGGCGTATGCATCCAGCTGTTCACCGACAGGATCCAGAAAGCGGAGAAGAAGGTCCCGAACGCGACGGCCGCGCAGGCCGCCATGTGCAGCCCCTCGCCGACCTTCTCGCGCCCGAACAACATGATTCCGAGGAAGCCTGCCTCCAGAAAGAAGGCCGACAACACCTCGTATGCCATCGGGGCGCCGATCGTGGGCCCCGCGCGGTCCGAGAAGACTGACCAGTTCGTGCCGAACTGGTAGGACATCACGATGCCCGAGACGACGCCCATGGCGAAGGCCAGCGCGAAGATCTTCACCCAGTAACGGAACAGGTCGAGATAATGGTGCTTGCGCGTCTTCAGCCACAGCGCGTTCAGCACGGCGAGGTAGCTCGCCAGCCCGATCGTGAAGGCCGGGAACAGGAAGTGGAAGGAGACGGTGAAGGCGAACTGGATGCGAGCCAGAAGCACCGCGTCGAACGATCCGAGCATTGCGTTTCCTCAGCTCCCGCCGGCGGGCGGGTTCTCGAAGACGTCCGCGGGCGAACGCGGACACCGGGCATGGTATCCGAACCGGGGCACGAACCGCCAGCGGCTCGGCACCGATATGGGCATGGTGTTCCCCCCGCGCCATGCATGCGGCGATCCGCGCAGGCGGTTTCGGCCCCCGCCGAGTGCGACATACCGGCCCGCCCGCATCGGGAGCCGCCCGGACGTCGCGGATGGCGAGACGCTCCCGTGGCCGCCGCGGAAGCTGATCTTCTAAGATCGCGCGGTCCTCTGCCGAAGCCTGCGTGTCGAACTCGCCACCATCGCGCGCTTCCTTCCTGTCGCGTCCGCCATCCTCGGCCATGCGGTGGTAGGGGGGTCGTCCAACACGACGTCTACCGCGACCGCAGCGAAATCTCGCGGGACAACGCGCCACTCGATCTCGAGGGCGACACCGCGTCGCTCGCGTCCGACCTCCTCACGGTCCGGCACCTCGCGAAAGACGGCTACGTGATCCGCGAAGTTTGGCTCAAAACCGCCTCCCCCGGCGGTACCGGGCACGTCACCATCCACGATCCAATTCACGGGGGGCCACCCCTGCGCGCCTCCGCTTCGACATGGCCCGCACGACGCGCGAAGCTTGGCTGGGGGCATCCAAGCCAACGCGTTCCTCCCCTCCATCGCCGTCATCGCGAACGACATCGACACGCGGGAGGATACCAAGGCGCCGATACGAATGCAGATCCCGACGGCCGACCGGATAACGGGGCCAAGACCCGTCTAAACGACCCTACCCCGTGGCGAGGGCGTGGAAGCGATCCTCGATGTCGTCGCGCGCGATGCCGCGCTGCGCCCCGCGGGAACATTAGCGCGATGTTAAGGCCGGAGTGCGACACCTCCGACCGAATACGGCAGCAGGAGTTGCGCCCCGGTGAACCAGCTGTCCGACATCCGCCCGGCCGGGGAACTGAGCGAGGCCGCCACCATGGTGGCGCAGGGCCTGCGCCGGTCCGCTCTGGCGCCGGTCTGGGTCGCCTGCATTGCGATCTGCCTCGACGTGCCCATTCTTTCCGTCGCGCTCTGGTTCGCGCAATACGGCGCCATGCCGACCGAGGGCTTCGGGGCGATCCACGCGATGCTGCTCGCGATTGCGGTCGCGCTCGGCGGCTCGGTGTTCCTCGCCGTCACGGGCGGCTACGACCCGCGCATCCTGCGCCACCCCCTTCCCGCCATCGCCCGGGCGCTCGCTTCGCTGACGCTGCCGGCGGCGATCCTGTCGCTCCTCGCGGTTTCCGAGGCCGCGCCGCCGGTCTTCGCGACGGCCGTCCTCGCCTTGCTGACGGTCATCGTCCCGACGCGGATCGGGGCCGCCATCGGCTGCCGCTGGCTGCTCGACCACCACCTGCTCGACCGGCGGGCGGTGATCGCCGGTGGAGGCGAACATGCGGTCCGCCTGATCCGGGGGCTCGCCGCGCGGGAAAACAGCGACATCCGCCTTTACGGCATCTTCGACGATCGCGACGATATCCGCTCGCCCTTGCAGATCCTCGGCGTTCCGAAAATCGGCGGCTACGACGATCTGATCGCCTTTGCCCGCGCCTCCGAGATCGACATGGTCATCGTCGCGCTGCCGCTCGAGGCGAAGGCGCGAATCGAATGGCTGCTGGAGGCGTTCCGCGTTCTGCCCGTCGAGATACGTCTGTCGGCCTTCAGCCGCGACTACATCTTCGCCCAGCCGGACCGTGACCCGCTGATTTCCGCCATGCGCCGCAGCTTCGCGCCCGAACGCCGGCTGACCAAGCGCGCCTTCGACGTTGTCGTCGCCTCCACGGCGCTCGTGCTGCTGTCGCCCGTCATGCTCGTCGCCGCCATCGCGATCCGGCTGGAGAGCCGGGGCCCGATCCTGTTCCGGCAGCGCCGCCACGGCTACAACGACCGCATCATCGAGGTGCTGAAGTTCCGCTCGATGTATCACGAGATGGCCGACCCCGAGGCGAAGAAGGTCGTCCGCCGCGACGATCCCCGCGTCACCCGCGTGGGCCGCATCCTGCGGCGCAGCTCAATCGACGAGCTGCCGCAGCTTCTCAACGTGCTTCGCGGCGATCTGTCGCTTGTCGGACCACGGCCGCACGCGGTCGACGCGATGGGGAGCGACCAGCGCCGCTTCAGCCGCATGGTCGAGGGCTATTCCGCGCGCCACCGCCTGCCCCCCGGCATCACCGGCTGGGCGCAGATCCATGGCTGGCGAGGCGAGATCGACGATCCCACGAAGCTCGCCGCCCGCTTTGAGCACGACCTCTACTACATCGAGAACTGGTCGCTCTGGCTCGACATCCAGATCCTCCTGCGGACGCCGCTCAGCCTTCTCGACACGCGCTCGGCCTATTGAGCCGCGAGAACTGGTCGCGCTCACGCCGTCGGCACCGCCACGGACGGCACCGATCCGATTCGGCGTACGCAGGAGCTATGGAACTTCCTCGATCACATTCGCACGCGAACGGTCACCTGCTCCGGCGCGGCCTGACCGCCCGGACGGCGTCCATGACCAGAAGTCCTTCGGGGGTTATCGTCGCAAGACCCGAATGCGTGGCGTCGCGCCGCCCCTTTGCCCTGTCGAATGTGCGCTTTGACGGACCTGAGACGGTGGGCATTTCCACTTGGATGGTGCTCCACGCATCGCAGGCATCGCAGATCATTCGACGAGGGTTCTCGTCTCGTTTTGACATTCGCAGACTGATGCATGCGACATGACAAACCCGGTCCCATCCCTTCAGTCGCTCGCCTACCCCGACGAACTGGGGCCGAACATGCCCTGGATAAGTCCATCGCTGCATTCGAGCGACGCTGACCGGTCGCGTGCCGATCGGCCTCGATGGAGGGCCTGTTCATCGAGCGATCCCGGTTCGTTCCCGCGTCACGCATCGATGGGGTCCGCTACATCTGGCAGGACAACCTGACAGGGTATGGACGGTCGCCTCGATCTTCGCGCTCGTCGGCCTTGAGACCACGAGAGGCGCGGCACCGTAGGTCTCCGGTTAATCACGCCGCCATTCGTTGCCGTCCGGCCACCAATGCGCCACATGTTCCTCGACCAGATCTCTCTGGCCTCTTGACCGTCGACCTCAAACCGCGCGCGGTCTCCACATCGCCCACCAGTCTCGCCGTTCAGGGTCCGTTTCAAACCCTGTATATCAAGCAACTCGATCAAGCGTACCGAGGCTCTGGCTGCAGGATACTTCTCTGATTGCCGCCACAGATACCGGTCATCGGCTCAGCCGAGTAATAGCCGAGCATCCGGTATTCATGCCATCGAGCCATATTGTATCGTCGTCGATGACGCATCCGTCTCGCTTATCCCTAGGTCAGGCGCAGTTCGATCGCGGCGACCGCGAGGGCACCGAGGACAAATCCTGAGACGGCGACCGCCCCTATTGCCCTTCTCATCGAACCCTTCGCCGATTCACCGGGCAATTGCGGTAGCGAAACCTGTAGCAACTTCTGACCGACCTCGGGCCTGGAAAGCCCTATGTCCGGGCCACATCGGTCCGTCTGGCGACCATGATACGGTAAAATGGTGCCCGGGGGCGGAATCGAACCACCGACACGAGGATTTTCAATCCACTGCTCTACCCCTGAGCTACCCAGGCACGGGTGCGACGGGGGTCTCCGTCGCAGGGTGGGCATCGTCTAGGACAGGGCCGAAAGGGTGTCCAGACGAAAATCGCGCGCCGTGGTCAATGCGGGCGCGCGCGCCGCTCGGCGTCGAGGATCGCCTCCTCGATCGCTTCCTCCACATCCTCGGGATCGGTCGAGGGAACCGCGTAGGAGCCGTTCAGCCACCGGCCGAGATCCACGTCTGCGCACCGGCGCGAGCAGAACGGACGATAGGCCGGGTCGATCGGCTTGGCGCAGATGGGACAGGTCACAGCACCTCCGTCAGCGGACGGCGTTCGCGTCTGCGGGTCAACTCGAAATGACCGAGCGGGGTCCATCCGATGAGGGAGGTCTCGACGGGATCGGCCCGGAACGCGGCCCGGAGCGCGCTCTCGAAGCCTTTACGATCCTTCTTCGGCATCGGCGCGAGGTCGAGCACGATCTGACCGCCAAGGCCGCGCAGCCGCAGCTGCCGCGGAAGCTCCTTCGCCAGGGCGAGGTTCGCCCGAAGCCCCCCGGCCCCGCCTTCGGGCGTGTTCACGTCCACCGCGACGAGCGCGCGGGTCGGCTCCACATGAATCGTCGCCGGGCCGAGCGTCACGGCGGTGAAGCGCAGCGCGTCGATCTGGTCGGCGACGCTGTCCCAGTCGTCCGACGGCGTCCCCTCCCAGTCCCGCCAGGCGAGCTCCTGCGCGTCGGGGCCGTCGAGAAGGCGCTCCGCCTCCCGCCCTTCGTCGGCGAGGACCTGCGCCGCCAACGCCCATGTCGCGGACAGGTCGTCGGCCAGATCCGCCTCCGAAACCTCCGCGCAGGACGAACGCAGTATGACGCCGCAGCGACCGCGCTCGGGAACGACCCCATCGGCGATCTCGAGCAGGCGGACACGCGTGGCATCGTCATCGATGGAGCGCGCGACGTTCAGGCCGGGCGCGTCCGGCGTGACGATGCAGTAGCGCGACTTGAAAAGGACGCGGTCGCTGACGGGAACGGCCTTGCCGGGTTCGGCATGGCTGGTGACCTGCACCAGAAGGACCTGCGCCGGGGCAAGCCCCTTCGCGTTGCGGTGCCACCCGATCAGCCCGTCGCCCAGTCGGAAGAACATGCCGCCCTGCCCCTTCACCGGACGATCGCAAACGGCACGGAACACGGTGCCGGGCACCGGGACGTCGTCGTCCGCGTCGATCAGGAGGTCGTCGAGCCGGCCGTCCACCAGACGTGCCGCCGCCGGCCGACCGTCATGCAGGCCCAGAACGACTTGCGTACCCTTCATCGCCAGATCTCCAGTCCCGCCGCCTGCAACAGGTTCGCCGTCTCGTGCACGGGGAGGCCCATGACGCCGGTATAGCTGCCCTCGATCCAGCTCACGAAGGCGCCTGCCGGGCCCTGGATCGCATAGGAACCGGCCTTGCCCTCCCAATCGCCCTTGGCAAGGTAGCCCGCGATCTCGGTATCCGAAAGTCGCTTGACCTTGACGCTCGTGACCGAGGTCCGATGCCAGCTCCGCGCGCCGCGACGGACGCCGAGCGCGGTCACGACCTTGTGTCGCCGCCCGGAGACGAGGCGGAGGAAATCCGCGGCCTCCGATGCGTTGCGAGCCTTGCCCAGAATGCGCCGTCCGACCGCGACCGTGGTATCGGCGCAAAGCACCACGTCGTCCGCTTCCGCCTCGACCGCGGCGAGCTTCGACGCGGTGATCCGCTCGCAATAAACACGCGGCGGCTCACCCTTGATCGGCGTCTCGTCCACATCGGGCGGACGCACCGCGTCGGGCACGAGGCCAAGCTGAGCAAGGAGTTCGAGCCGCCGGGGAGAGCCCGACCCGAGGATCAGGCGCGGACGGGTCACGTTACTTGAAGCGGTAGTTGATGCGGCCCTTGGTCAGATCGTAGGGCGTCATTTCCACCTGAACCTTGTCGCCGGCAAGGACGCGGATGCGGTTCTTGCGCATCTTTCCTGCCGTATGCGCGATGATCTCATGGCCGTTCTCGAGTTCGACCCGGAATGTCGCGTTCGGCAGGAGTTCCTTCACGACGCCGGGGAATTCGAGCATTTCTTCCTTGGCCATGGTCTCTCCAGATGAACAGCCGCCCGGCAGGCGGGCGGCGGGATGCGCCTAGATGGTCGCATCCTTGCGGGACTTCAAGGGCGAAAGCAGGACCATCGTCGCCCGGCTTCGTTGAAGGCTGACGGAAAAAACGCCGGAGCAGCGCCCCATCGAGCCGCTGACACCCTCCGGTCCCCGTCCGACCAGCCAGCCGCTTCGGGAATTGCAGAAACTTCCCGACGGGCCGGTTCACCGAAAAGCACAAAGACGTGAGGGGCCTACGCGATGCGGACCGGGTCCCATGTCAAGCCAAGCCGTTAAAAAAACTCAAGCATTCCGGAACCGCAGCTTGGGCGACCGTGTTGGCAGGCCAGCGATGACAGGGAGATCTTGCATGAAACATACCCTTCCCACCCTTCTACTGACCACCGCGCTGACCGTTCCGTTTGCTGCCTCCGCGCAGACTCTCGAAGAGGCCTGCGCCGACCTTCAGGCCGCGATTGCCGAGGAACTGCCCGAAGGCGCCGATGAGGCGCAGATCACGCAGATCGTGGATGCCGGCGACATGGAAGCCTGCCGCGTCGAGTACGAGCGGCTGTTCGTGGCGCAGGACGCGACCGATCCGCAGCAGACCGGGACCGATCAGGCGCAGACCGAGACCAGCGCGACCGTGGCCGAGACGGAGTCGGCGACGCTGACCCTGCAGGACGAGGTCACCATCCAGGGCCGCGTGCTGCTCGATCAGACGCCGCCCCGCGTGGACATCGAGGAAAGCCCGGCCGAGGTCGAGATCGAGCCCGGCGCGCCGGACGTGACCGTGTCCGAGGGCCAGGGCGAGAT
>NZ_CANLTQ010000029.1 GCF_947494025.1 uncultured Jannaschia sp. | reverse complement strand
GCCTGTTCGATCCCAAGGAGTGCCTGAACTTCTTCAGTGCCGCAGGATACGCGCCTGATTAAACGCAAACCGCTTTAGCATTACGAGGCTGCGCATACGTTCTTGGCGCTTCATGCCGTTCTTCGTCGCGGACACGATACGATCGTCGTCGCAGGTCAGGCGCGCCGAAGGTTTCCTCGGAGGCTCGCTCTTGGCCGACCGGAAACGGACATTCTGGACCAAGACGCACTGGACCGACCAGTCCGCTATGCGGAGCTACATGACCGAAGGGGCTCACCGCAGGGCCATGCCGCGCCTTCTCGAGTGGTGCGACGAGGCCAGCGTCGTGCACTGGTCGCAGGACGGTGACACCGGGCCCGACTGGCGCGAAGCCGCTGACCGGATGAGATCGGAAGGAAGGCCATCGAAGGTCAGGCACCCGAGCCCGCAGCACCGCAACCTGACCTATTCGGAACCCCGCATATCCGGCGGCGTCGCGATTAAGCCGCGGACGATCGGCAAGGGTGTACTCCGAGGGTCCGCCCGGTCGCGATAGACCGTTCCAGAAGGGCTCGAACCAGTCATCCGCCGCGGCTCGCCCGAACAGCAAGAGTGCGGGACGGAGCGAACTTTCACCACGCCTACTTCAAAGGCAACATTAGCACTACGCTGTCTTCGGCAACACCAAGGTGGCTTCGAACCCGGAGGCCATGTTGCAGAGGACGAGCGATCCGCCAGCAGCGGCGGCGACCTCTGCGGCGATGGCGAGCCCGAGCCCCGATCCTCCCGCGTTCTCGTCGAGGCGCAGACCGCGCTCGGTCAGGCGCGCGAGCAGACCTTCCTCAACCCCCGGACCGTCGTCGCGCACGCGGACGGCGATGCCGCCTTCTTCTTCGGTGCAGCGCAGGGACACGGCGCTCCTCGCGTGGCGCACGGCGTTCTCCGCCAGCGCGCCCAACGCCTCGGCGAGATCCGCGCGGCCCATCGCCACCGTGAGCCCCGGAGGGCCCGTCGCGTCTATGTCGAGCACGACGCCGCGAGGCGTGCGCCGCAGTACTTCGGCCACCGCCTCGGCGACGGCCAGGGGATCGCACGCGCCGCCACCTTCGCCGACCCGCCGCACGCGGGCCAGCTCCCGGTCCACCTGCGCGCGGATGCCGTGCGCGATCGTCTCGATCCCGCGCGCCGCCTCGCCCGCTCCGGCCGCGCTCAACCGGGCCGCCTCGCCCAGCAGCGCCTGGAGCGGGGTCTTGAGGCCGTGCGCCAGATCGCCGGCGCGCTGGCGGGCCCGTTTGACTTCGGCCTCGCGCGCCGCCAAGAGCGCATCGATCCGATCGGCCAGCGGCAGCACCTCCGACGGCACGTCTTCGCCCATCCGGCGCCGGCGTCCCGCGCCGAGTTCGGCGACGCGCCGGCTCGCGACCGACAGAGGCCGCAGCGCCAGCCCCACTGCGCCGGCGAGTGTCGCGAGAAGCGCCACGGCGAGGATCAGCAGGTAGGGAGCGAGATCGGCAAGGAAGCCGGACCGGACGGCCGCGATTTCGGTCTGGTCCATCGCCACGATGAACTGGAGCGCCACGTCGCCCTCGGGCGTCGCCACGTCGATGCGCCGCGCGACGGCGAGCAGCGTTGCGTGCAACGGGCCTTCGATCGCGCCGAGCCACAGCGCATCCGTCTCCGCATCCTCCGGCATCTGCAGCGTGTAATCCCACAGCGACCGCGAGCGCGCCAAGCCCGAGGGTGCCGCGACCTGCCAGTAGCGACCGGAATAAGGCCGCTCGTAGAGCGGATCGCGCGGGGCGTCCTCGATCGAGACGATGCCGCCGGGGTCGGTCTCCGCCGCCGAGACGAGAAGAACGAGCCGGTTGCCGAGGTCGCTGGCGGCCACCCGCGCGGCATGGCGGTCGAACAGGATGGCAAGCCCCCAAGCGGCCAGAAGAAGCGAGAGCGTCACTGCCGCCACGCCGCCGAGAAGCAGGCGGGCCCGGACAGACAAGCGCCCGATACTCAAGAGCTGCCTCTCACGGATCGGCCAGCAGGTAGCCGAAGCCGCGCCGCGTCTCGATGACATTCGGTCCCAGCTTGCGCCGCAGCCGCGCGACGACGGCCTCTACGGCGTTGGAATCGCGCGAATCGTCGTCGCCATAGAGCCGTTCCAAGAGCTCGGTCGGGGGCACCGGACGGCCGCGGTGGAGCGCCAGATGAGACACTAGCCTGAACTCCAGCGGGGTCAGCGAGACGGGTCGGCCGTCCAGCGTTGCCGACATGCGTCCCAGGTCGAGCGCGAGCGGGCCGGCGCGCTCCAGCGTGGCGGGGTGCCCCGCAGACCTGCGGACCAGGGCCCGGGCCCGGGCCACCAGCTCGGCCATCTCGAAGGGCTTGGGCAGATAGTCGTCTGCACCCGCGTCGATCCCCTCGACGCGCTCGATCCAGGTGCCGCGGGCGCTCAGGACGAGCACGGGGGCCGTGACGCCCTCGCCCCGCCATCGGCGTAGCACCGTCAGCCCGTCGAGCCGCGGCAGGCCGAGGTCGAGAACGATCACGTCGTAATCCTCGGTGCCGCCGCGGAACCAGGCCTCCTCGCCGTCGGCCGCAAGCTCCGCGCGGAACCCCGAGGCTTGCAGGACCTCGGCGATATCGGCCGCGATCCGCGCATCGTCCTCAACGATCAGCACTCTCATTACGTGACCACGACCAGCGGATCAGTCCTCGTCCTCGACATCGGTGATCTCGCCAGTCGCCGCATCCATGTCCACCTCGATCAGTCGCCCGTCGAGCGTCAGAACCTCGAACTCATACTCCTCGAAGCGCCCGTCCGGATAGAGATCGATCTCGATGTCAAGAACTTCACCGGGGAAGGCTTCGAGAAGGAGTGGAAGCAGCTCGGACAGTGGCAGGATTTCGCCGCGCGCGACGGCGGCGCGGGCGATCTCGCTGTCGGGCGTCACGTCGCGCTCGTCCGCGTCCGCCAGGGCGGGAGCGGGGAGCGCGACGCAGAAGAAAAGGAAGAGGCCGAACCGCATGTTCCAGCCCTAGTCGAGCTTCGCTGACAGCGCGCTGACAGCGCAGGTCAGGCCGGCGTCAGCGCGGGTGTGGGAAGACCGATTCACGAGACGCGATCTCATCGCATTCCAACGATAAAGGAACACGACCATGGCTCTTCTGCGCGGCACCAACGGCAACGACTCCCTCTTCGGCACGAACATGCCCGACCGGATCTACGGATTCGACGGCAACGACACCATCCGCGGACGCGACGGCGACGACGACATCGCGGGCGGCGCCGGCAACGACCGGCTGGCCGGCTGGAAGGACGACGACGATCTCGACGGCAGCCTCGGCAACGATGTCCTGCGCGGCGGCGCCGGAGACGACGAGCTCGACGGCGGGGCCGGCCGGGACCGGCTGATCGGTGGCGGCGGCAACGACGAACTCGACGGCGATGGCGGCAATGACCGGCTTTTCGGCCGGACGGGCAACGACGAGCTCGATGGCGGGGCCGGCAGGGATCGTCTGTTCGGAAACCGGGGCAGCGACGAACTTGAAGGCGGCGCGGGCGACGATCGTCTGAACGGCGGCGCCGGCCGGGATCACCTGGATGGCGGTCGTGGCGACGATTTACTGAAGGGTGGGGGCGGCGCGGACGTGTTCGAGTTCGAACAGGGCGATGGCGACGACCGCATCGTCGATTTCACCGACGGCCAGGACCGGCTCGAGATCGACGACGCGAGCCGCGCCGAGGTCGAGGCAATCATCGCCTCTGCCCGGCAGACAGGAGACGACCTCGTATTGACGCTCGCCCCGAACACGACCGTCACCCTCGACGACACGAACGCGTCCGCGCTCGATATCTCGGACTTCCTTTTCTGAACCGGGACGACCATCTGGAAGACCGAACCCGATCCCGCCGGTCTTTGCCCCGAAGGCAGGGACTGGTCGGGGAAGGACCACCTTTCGCCGCGCATGCCACGATCCGGCGCGGCGTCGACGGAACAACCGGGCGCGCTTGGAATTCTCGAATGAACCAATGACAGGAGATACGACATGATGAAGAGCCTGATCCTTGCCGCGTTGACGCTGCCGCTCGCCGGCGCCGCCATCGCGCAGACAACCGATATTTCCGGTTATGCCGACGTGGATGACCTCGATGTCATCGGGGCCGATGGCGAACGGATCGGCGAGGTCGAAACCATGCTGGTCGATGATGCCGGCATGCCTGCCGCCCTGGTGGTGGAGGTCGATGACGGATTTCTCGACCTCGGGGATTCCGATGTCGTCATGACAATGGATGCCCTGACTTGGGACAATGGCCGCTACACGACCACGATGACGACCGACGAGGTCGAGGGACTTCCGGTTTGGGCCGACTGATATCCGGACCTTCTGGAACGGGCATGAAGGGGGGCGCATTCGCGGCTCCCCTTTTTTGCGTGTCGCCCTGCGAAACCGATAGAATGGATCGAAGCGATCCGCTTAAAGGACGGCAGGCTGGACCAGTGCTTCCGCTCGATCAGTTCACGGATCGAGGGATGCTCGAAGTCGAAAAGCGGTATGGACCGCGCGGCATGGGGTCGTTCGCGTTCAGTGTCATCGGGCCTGAGCCTCCGGACGGTGGCCTGGCTCGGCTGCCTTTCCATCGGCGTTGCCTGTCCGCAACTCGGTCACGGCCTGCCGCAGGATCGAGACGGACGCACCGAGGAACAATGCCGACATGATGCCTGCGACGAGGAGGTCGGGCCAGGCCGTGCCGGTGCCGAACACGCCGAGTGCGGCCAACACGACGGCCACGTTGCCGATCGCGTCGTTGCGCGAGCAGAGCCAGACCGAACGGACGTTGGCGTCGCCGTCGCGGAAGTTCAAAAGCAGTAGGACACTCGCCAGGTTCGCCGCAAGCGCAAGGAGGCCCACCGTGCCCATCACCGGCGCTTCCGGCAGGCCCGGCCCAAGCGCGGCCCAGAGTGTGGAGCCGAATACCCACACTCCCATCACAAGAAGGCTTGCGCCCTTCGCCAGCGCCGCCGTGGCTCGGAACCGCAGCGAGGCGCCAAGCACCGCAAGGCTGATCCCGTAGGTCGCGGTGTCGGCCGCGAAGTCGAGCGCATCGGCCTTGAGAGCCTGGCTGCCGGCAAGTTGGCCCGCTGTCATCTCGATCGCGAACATCGCAGCGTTGATTGCGATAACCGCCCAAAGCGCGCGCTTGAACGGCGCCGACGAACGGCCGAGGTCAGGCCCTTCCCCACAACAGCTGCCACCCATTCCAGTCTCCCGAATCTTGTCCTGGGCAGTATCTACGGTCTACAATGATTGTAGCTTCAAGGGTCAATCGGAGAAGAATCATGCGCGGGCAGTTCACCGTGGGCCAGCTGGCCCGCGAGACCGGAATCGCGGTCGGTACCGTGCGCTACTACGAGCGGATCGGGCTTTTGCCGCCTGCAGATCGCAGCGTCGGCAACCAACGCTTGTTCGACGGAGGGGCACGTCGACGGCTCGGTTTCGTGCGTCATGCCCGCGACCTCGGCTTTCCACTCGATGCGATCCGCGAGTTGTTAGACCTTGCGGACCACCCTGAGCGTTCGTGCGAAGGGGCGGATGCGATTGCACGACGTCACCTGACGGATGTCGAGCGCCGGATCGTCCGGCTGGAGGGCCTTCGGCGCGAACTGCGTCGCATGATCGAGGACTGCAACGAAGGAACCGTCGCCCACTGCCACGTCATTGAGACGCTCGCGGATCACGCGCATTGCCTGGACGACCATGCAGGTTCGGAGCCTGCTGTGCCCTCACAACCAGGGCAGCCGACAGCATGGTGAAGCTTTGCAGAAATGCAGGCTGACAAAACGGCCAGATAAAACCGTTCTGCCGTTGCAGTAGGGGTCGATCATTCGTTTCGAAACGCCCATCAGGGCGGGTCTAGAGCCTGTTGAAACACTCCCGATCGCCCAAGACCTTTGGAAGCAGCAAATTGATCATCCCGCAGCATTGGTCGATGAGGGCTCGAAGCTGTCGTCCGCCACCGACTGCATGAGCGGCTGGACCGCGGGACGGAGCGGGCTTCCGGAGAAACCTGCCGGCTGCCCGCTTCGGGTGTGCTTTTTCCGGCATGAGTTGGCACGCATCATACGGATGAGACGACGCGATTGCGCGGTGCTCCGTCGCGTGCTCAAAGTGGAAGCGCATCATTCGAGGATACGACTCTTGCCGAGGTATCCGGTGGACCCAATCAAGGACCCGACATGAAACGTATTGCTCTCGTCGCCATCGCCATTTTCGCCGCCAGCCCGGCCCTCGCACATCTCGACCCCGGTGAGCACGGCTCGTTCCTAGCGGGGCTGTCCCACCCCGTCTTTGGCCTCGATCACATCCTCGCGATGGTGACGGTCGGCCTCTGGGCCGCGGCGCTCGGCGGACGCGCGCTCTGTGCGCTGCCCTCCGCCTTCGTCGGTGCGATGGTTCTCGGGTTCGCCGGGGCCGTCGCGGGCGTTACTCTGCCGCTCGTCGAGCCGATGATCCTTGCCTCGGTCCTGGCCCTGGGCTTGGCGGTCGCGCTGGCGCTTCGACTGCCGGTCGCGGCGGCTGCCGGGATCGTCGGACTATTCGGCCTGTTCCACGGGCACGCGCATGGCGGCGAGCTGGGGACGGCAGGCGCGCTGGCGTTTGGCCTCGGTTTTGCGTTGTCCACGGCGCTCCTGCACGCCTTTGGCGTCGCAGTGGCGGTCACGGTCAGCCGCGTGGCCACCAGCCGGAAAGCGATCCGGGGCCTTGGCTGGGCGACTGCCATCTGCGGCGTCTGGATTGCTTATGGCGGTTAAGGCCGGCGCCCGGTCTTGCCGAGGGCGATCCGTCGATCGGCAAGATCACAGCCCCCAACGTTCTGCAGAGCTTGCCGGAGCGGCGCTGGCGGGATCGCTGCAGTCATGAGGCGCTGACGTTCGCTCGAAGACGGCGGAAGCTGTCAGCGCGGGGCTAGCCCGAAGCATCGGCCTTTGCTGCGCGGCTGGTCGATCGCCACAGTGCGGGACGAAGCAAGCTTTCGTTTCGCACATTACGAACGACTGCATTGCCTCGTTGGCGGAGCGCAAGGAGATAGCGGCGCTACAGAAACCGGCGGACCTCCGTCCTGTAACGCAGATACGCAGCTCCGTACCGCTCCTCCAGCCAGCCCTCCTCCGCAAAAGGGAAAGCCACGAAGACGGCGATGCCGGCAAGGATTGCGGGGAGCGCTACGACGGAGGCACTGAGTAGAGCCCAACCGATCAAGATCGCGATGTCGCCGACGTATTGGGGATTGCGAGAGAACCGGTAGAGGCCGTCCGTCTTGAGCTGACCCTCGGCACCCATCGTCTGGTTCGCACCGAAGCCGATCACTTCGGTCCAGACGACCGCGTTGCCGGCGGCGATCAGGATCGGTCCTAGGCCGTAGCGCAGCCAGCCCGGCAGACGAGCATCGCCCCAACCCGCGACCCCGAGGGCCACGACCGCCGCGAAGAAGACCAGCGTGCCGCCCCAGGCCAGGACCGCCGTCGCCGACCCGAAGGTCCGCGGCGGCCAGATGCGGCGATCGGGCCTCGCGATGGACCACAGGACGGCGACGAGCGTCGTCCCGGCAATCGCCAGCGCCACGGGCGTCAGGATCACGTCCATGACCTCAGCTCTGGCGCTCGGGGTCGAACCGCAGGAGCCGCAGCGCGTTCAATGTCACCAGCACGGTTGCGCCGGTATCGGCCAGAATGGCGATCCAGAGGCCGGTGATCCCGAAGATCGTGGTCACGAGGAATACGACCTTGAGCCCGAGCGCGATCGTCACGTTCTGGTGGATGTTCCCCATGGTGGCGCGGGCGAGGCGCACCATGGCGGCCACGTCGGTGACGCGGTTGCGCAGGATCGCGGCATCCGCCGTCTCCAGCGCCACGTCTGTGCCGGAGCCCATGGCTACGCCCACCGAGGCCTGTGCCAGGGCGGGCGCGTCGTTGATGCCGTCGCCGATCATCATCACGCCGTCCCCGGCCATGTCGCGGATTGCAGCGACCTTGTCCTCAGGCATGAGGTCCGCCTCGAAGGCGATGCCGAGATTGCCGGCGATGGCGGCGGCGGTGCGGGCGTTGTCGCCGGTCAACATAACCCCGTCCACGCCCAGTTCCTCGAGCTGGTGGAGCGCGTCCGTCGCATCGGCGCGCGCCTCGTCGCGCATGGCGATGAGCCCCAAGCCCTGCTCGTCGCGATAGACGACCACGACAGTCTTGCCCTCCTCCTCCATCGCCGCCGCGGCACGCATCCCTTCGTCGTCGAGCGCGCCCGCCTCGGTCGCAAAGCGCGGCGAGGCGACCCAGGCGAGGGCACCGCCGACCATCGCCTCCACACCCTTGCCCACGATGACGCGGGCATCGTTCGACGGCAGGGCGGCGATGCCGGACACCTCCGCGTGGTCGGAGATGGCCTCGGCCAACGGGTGCGAGGAGCCCGCCTCGACGCCCGCGGCCACGGCCAGCAACTCGGCCTCGGTCGCCTGTCCGAGCGGCACCACGTCCGTCACCACGGGGCGCCCGGCGGTGAGCGTACCGGTCTTGTCGAACGCCACGCAGGTCGCCTTCGCGGCCGCCTCGATCACCGCACCGCCCTTCATCAGGAGCCCGCGCCGCGCGCCCGCAGACAGGCCGGAGGCAATGGAGGCGGGGACGGAGATCACCAGGGCACAGGGGCAGCCGATCAGGAGGAGCGCCAGCCCCCGGTAGAGCCAGGTCGCCCAGTCGCCGCCCGCCGCCAGCGGCGGCACCAGCACCACGAGGAGCGACAGGCCGACGATCACCGGCATGTACCAGCGCGAGAAGCGGTCGATGAAGCGCTCGGTCGGCGCCCGCGCGCTCTCGGCCTCCTCCACCAGCGCGACGATGCGCGAGATCGTGTTGTCCTCCGCCACCTTCGTCACGCGGATGCGCAACGCGGCCTCGGCGTTGATCGACCCCGCGAACACCGCGTCCCCCGGGCCCCGCGTGACGGGCACACTCTCACCTGTCACCGGGCTTTGATCCACGCCCGAGGTCCCCTCGACCACCTCGCCGTCGGCGGCGATGCGGTCGCCGGGGCGGGCGAGGATGACCTGTCCGATGCGCAGGCCGGCGGCATCGACCTCGCGGGTCCCGCCAACCTCCACCAGCAGGGCGGACTTCGGCACGAGGTCCGAGAGCGCGCGGATCGAGGCGCGCGCGCGGTCGGCCGCGACGCCCTCCAGCACCTCGCCCACGGCAAAGAGAAACACGACGAGCGCCGCCTCCTCGGCAGCGCCGATGACGAGCGCGCCCAGGGCGGCGATGGTCATCAGCATCTCGATGGTGAAGGGCAGTCCCGCCCGAAGTGCGGCAAAGGCCTGCCGCGCGACGGGGGTCACGCCGACGAGGCAGGCCAGGACGAAGGCCCAGCGGCCGATGTCCTGTGAGGTCGCCAGCTCCACGCCCCAAGCCAGCACCAGAAGCGTGCCCGTCAGGATCACGAGGCGGCCCTAGCCCGTCCGGAACCATGCCTTGTCCCGGTCGTCCGGGTCATCGCGGACGTGCCCGAGCCTTCCGTGATCGTCGCCGGCCTCGGCGCTTTCGGGCGGTGCGGCGGGACGTAGCGACGCCTCCGCATCGGCCACGCCGTAGCCCAAGCCGCGCACCACCGCCTTGACCCGCTCGCGCGACGTGGCAGCAGGATCGAGCGTCAGGCGCAGCCGTTCGCGCATGGGCAGCACCTCGACGCCGCTCACGCCGGGCAGACGCTCGACCGCGCCCCGCACCTTGGCAGCACAGGATCCGCAATCCATGCCGGACACAGTCCATTCGCAGGCCAGGGCGTCGGACGGGGACTCCGCCGTCGATGTCGTTGTGCTGCTCATTGCGTGATCCTAACTTAGGGTCCGAACCGATTTGCCTCGTGAATCCCGGACCTAGTTGCTCTAGTTACTAGAGCTTCAAGGGGGTTCTCGCATGATCAGCATCGGCAAGCTCGGCCGCGCCACCGGCACCAAGGTCCCCACCATCCGCTACTACGAGCAGGTGGGGCTCCTGCCCGAGGCAGAGCGGTCGGAGGGCAACCAGAGGCTCTACGGACGCGCCACCCAGGAACGGCTGGTCTTCATCCGTCATGCGCGAGAGCTAGGCTTTCCGCTCGACGCCATCCGCGACCTGCTCAGCCTCCAGGACCGGCCCGCCCAGCCCTGCATGGCCGCCGACACCATCGCCCGCGCGCAGCTCAAATCCGTCGAGGCACGGCTGGCGCGGCTCCGCGCCCTCAAGACCGAGCTGGAGCGCATGATCGCGCAATGCGATCACGGCACCGTCGCCGATTGCCGGGTGATCGAGACCCTCGCGGATCACGGCCTGTGCCAGGGAGATCACGGGACCGAAAATGGTCCGCTCGCCTGACCGAGGACGTGGCAGTCGCAGCGGTTCGAGGTGGGGGTCCGACTAGCCATGCCCGCTCAGAGGGGTTGCCGGCTAGCGGTCGTTCGAGCTTCTTGCAGCATTGAGCGATGAGGGCTCTTTTCGGTGGTTCGCTGCACAAGGCACGAACGGCCTCTTTCCTCTTTCACACGCGATCTGGGTCAGCGATGTGACCGGAAGGTTGGTTTTGCCTGAAGCCTGACACCGAGACTCTCACATCGCGACCCGGGGGTTCGGACTTCGCCGAACGCCCCTCCGTCGCACCCAGCCGAGATACCGTCCTCGGGGATTCGCCGCTTCGCGACGAACGCCGCTCGGCCGGGCTTCCTTCCGCACCAGCGCCCAGGGGCACCGCCTGTCCGTCCCCCGTGCCGGTCGCGGCCTGATCGAACCTGACGGATCGGGGGGCCGGCGGTCCGGTCGCTGACGCTCCCTAACGACAAATACGGCTTCCACGCCCTGCGGGCGCGGACCCTCCGCATTTGCCGTTGCCCCCGTCCCCCCGCCCCGTCCTGTTCTGGCCGTGCGACCGACCGATGGGTGACGAACAAGCGATGCCCCCAACGGGTCTGTCCGTAATCAAGAATAAGGCGGCGCTGAATCGCCATTATCCTTGTATTCCGAATTGATGAATCAATTCGGAGTGTGCTCCCTCATTCGGGGATCAAAACAAGCGGAATTAGGTAATTGAGGCAAGCAAGCAATTAGAGAAAAACGCAAATAAAGCATTAGCTTAGGCCGTAATTAATTCGTAAAAAGGAGACAGGGAAAGCGAATGGCGCTCCCCTCCAAAGCCGGAAATGTCCAGCGCACATTCAGGAACGACCCCGATGCTCACGACCTACGACGAGATCGAACTCTTTGGCCTCACCGAGAACGGCAGCGACGACCTCCCCATTCCGAACGACGACGACCTGCAAGGCCGCGCCGTGGGCGAGGCGTTCGAGGCGCTGATCGGCACCCTGCAAGGCACCGGGCTTGCTTCCGAGGTGGAACCCCTCGCCCATGCCTTCGCGACCATGTTGCAGCGCCGCGCCGTGTCGCTGGACCAAGCCGCCGACAGCCAGAAGGTGAAGGCCCGCGCGTTGATCGCATCGCAGGACGGCAGCGAGATCGCGGAGACCGAGCTGGACGAGACGACACGGCTCTACACGATCCTGCAAGAGAAGGCCGACGCCCTCAAGATCATGGCCGAGTGCGCCGCGCAGCACTACGAACACGAGACCGGCGAGCATTACACCCCCGTCACCGGCGACCGCACCACGCGCCGCGCGATGGAGACGGGCGCCGTCTTCGAGGCGAAGAAGCTGCTGGACGCCGCAGACCGCGCCGAGGCGGAGCGCAACAAGGTCGCGGGCACCTTCATCGCCGTGGCCGGCGATGCCGACTGGATCGACAGCGCCATCATCTGGAAGCGGCTCGACGTGGCCCGCGACAAGTGCCCCGACATGGTGTTGTGCCACAAAGGATCGCGCGGCGCGGAGCGGATCGCCGCCGCATGGGCGAAATCGCGCAAGGTGCCGCAAGTCCTGTTCCGCCCGAACTGGTCCGCCTTCAACAAGGCCGCCCCGTTCCGCGCCAACGACGAAATGCTGACCGCCCGCATCCGTGGCGTGATCCTCTTCGGCGGCGGCGGCATCGGTCTGAACCTTGCCGAGAAAGCCGAGGCGAAGAAGCTGCCCGTGGCCCGCATCCCGAAGCCCGAAACGGCCCGCGAGTAATCGCGCCCCATCCCGAACCCCACCAAGGGCGGCCCGAAAGGGTCGCTCTTTCACGTGACCGCCGCCCAGGTCGCCCCCGTCGTTTTGGCGGCGATCGGGCTCGGGTTGACCGGGGCGGGCGGAACCGGCTCGGCCGGCCCCGCCCGCCCCGGCCCTGCGCTGTCCGCGCGGGAGCGCCTGCGGCACCGAAACGACCGGAACGCGGCTGCGGCCCTCCACCCCGCCTGCGACGGCGCGGAGGGCCGCGTGAGACATCAAGCCGTCGCGGCGGGCACCACCCTTCGGGCCGGGCAAGGAAAGCGGGGAAGCGACGCCGGAGGCGGCGTGGCCGTTCCCCTCCAGCGTGTCGTCTCGTCAAGTCGCTGTCGTCCCCCTGCCCTCGGCTTCGTGCGTCGTGCAGGGAACGGACCTCGCGGCCCGTCGCGCAGGCGCGGCAAGAGAGCAAAAGACGGCTGCGGTCCGGCCGAGCTTCCTCTATGCCAGGGATCACGCCATGACCCAGCTTCCGACCCGCACGCCCCCGCCCACGCGACGCCTCTCCGAGACCCGCCGCGTCGAACACGTCCGCTCCGACGGCGTAGCCATCCGCATCCTCGTCTCGGTCGGCTACGCCGCCGACGATCCGCTCCGTCCCGTCGAGGTCTTCTATGCCGAGGGCTTCCGCTCCGGCGCCGACCTCGAGTTCCTCACCCAAGACGCCTGCGTCCTCGTCTCGCTCCTCCTCCAGCATGGCGTCCCGCCCGCGCGGATCGCCGCCGCCATGTCGCTGCGCGACGATCCCGATGGCACCACCTCGCCCGGCTCGCTCGCTGGCACCATCGCCGCCGAGCTGGTCCATCCGCCCGCATGGGCCGACGCGCTTTCGGGCGGTGCCTGATTGGGTCGGCTGCGGCGTCAGCCAGACCGGTTCGCGGTCTCGCCCTTCACGTCAATCCTGACGGTCCGCGCCAGGAAATCCGGCGGCAGCTTCAGAATGGTCCCGATGGCCTTGCCTGTCCGGACTGGCTTCCTCGTCATGGTGCGACCCTCCACAAACTTCGGGCCGGTCGCGTGACAGCGCGTCCGGCCCGGCCTGATGATGCTGCCTCAGCAGACATCCCCGCCCAGCACGGTAGCAGAATCCGGCCCTCCTCGCCACGCCGATCCCGGCGTTCAGCGGTCCCCCGTTTCCTGTCGTGGCGGCAATCCGCTCGGTGACACCGCGCACGGGACCGCTCGATCGACCGGGTTTCCCCGGTGTCGCGGCGGGTGTTCAGGCCAGCATCGAGACACGAAACGGCGGCACACAGTCTGGCCGTTCGTGACCGCGCGGGACGGCCCTTCCAGAGGCGGCGATCACCCCGGCCTCCTTCGCTTCCTCCCTCATCGCACTTGGCGGATCGCGGGCCAGGTGTCCGGTCGCTGCGCTCGCCAACGGCAAATACGGCTTCCACGCCCTCTAGGCGCGGACCCTCCGCATTTTCCGTTGCACCCGGCCCTCCTCGATCCGCCTCTCAAGCCCCATCGGAAGCGAAAGGAGCCCGACATGACCACCTACACCCTCAACGTCCCCTACGAGTTCACCCGGAACGGTCGCACCGAGCGCCGCTACCGCCGCGTCGGCGCCGTCTTCGAGAACACCCGCCGCGACACCGGCGAAACCTTCCTCTCCATCAAGCTCGACTTCCCCGTCGCCGTCACCGAGCTGGTCGCCTTCCAGCCGAGCCAGCGCGACGGCGAGCCGCCGATCGACGAGTGATCCGCAGCGGCGGCCTTCGGGCCGCCCTTCGCCCTGGTGGGCGACGCCGGCCGAGGCCTGCACACCCGCCTTCGACTCTGCCGGTCAGGTTCAAGACACATCCTCGGCAGCGTATCCCGCCGCCTCTCCCTTCATCGTTACGCACGTTCAGCGAGATCACGGCCAGCTCGTCGCAGTCGATGTCGAGTGTCCGTCGAGCAAGCGTCATGGCCCCTCCACGCACGGCCTGCGCCGTGCGCTTATCGGGCTACTCGGCCCTTCGGGTGACGCCCCCCGGTGCGACAGCAGGATCTGCCCGTTCAGCCGATCACGCCGGGGCGCCGTCGTCGCCCCTGCCCTCGGCTTCGCGTGTCTGGCAGGGAACGGGCCGGACGGCCCGTCGCGCAGTCGCGCGGCGGCACACCCAGGACCCGCAGCCGAGGCGGCCGCGACGGCTCCGGTCTGTCGCTCCGCCGCCGATTGCGCTCCGGTCGGGATCGCGTTCCCCGACCGCTCCCTCCCCTCCATCGGCGGCTCCTGGCAGCATCCGTTAGCCTCGCCTCGCGCTGCGCGCATCGGGCAAGGAGGCGGGCCTTCGGCCCGCAGGCACCCTCTGCGCTTCGCCCGGGCTCGCATTCCGCAGAAGCCTTCCAAGCCAGGGCGCGACGGCCGGACCTGCCCACCGGCCCCTCGTCTCCCTTTGCGATCTGGGGGCGCGTCCGCCTCGCAGCCCGTGGACAGCTCCGGGTCCGGCCCTTCGGACCAGGCAGGGAGGGACAGGAAAAACAGGGAGAGAGGAAGAGGCGGCTTCGCGTGGGGGTGATCCGAACAGGATCGGGAACCCTCATACGAAGGACACCGACCATGACCCTCCCACTTCACACCTCTGCCCTGACCGACATCGACCGCTACGAGCTGGCCACCATCCTCGCCGGACTGCGCCTCTTGCAGCAAACCCCTGCCCTGCCCCCGGAGATCGAGGAGATCGCCACCGAGTGCGGCGCGTTCACCTCCCTGGATTCCACGCAGATCGAGGATCTCTGCGCGCGCATCAACGCCGCCTCGGAATACCCGTGGCGGGACGTAACCGAGGATGATGCCGAAACCCGGGCACTGGAAGCCCGCGTGGCCGCTCTCTTCGAGGAGATCGCGTGATGCTGCGCCAGTATAACCCCCAGCGTCATCGCCGCATCGAGATCGACGGCCGCATCCGTGCCGTTGGCACCGTACCGGTCGGCACCATCGCCCTGATCCAGGGCCGCAAGGTGCAGGTCATGGCGTGGCTGCCCCGCGACGACACCGCCGTCGAGCGCGGACGGTTCGCGACCAAGCGGATCGCGGGCGGGCATCTCGCCCTGGTCCGTGACCTTGCGACTGGCTGCACCGGGCAGCTTTCGGATGCGTGGCTCGTCGATGCCGTGACGATCCGCACCGACGAGCCGGACGGCCGGGCGCTCCTGCGCCGGGCCACGCTGCGCGCCGGGCGCGCGATCGCCGCCGTGGCCGAAGACGCCCGCGAACTGGAGGACGCACGATGATCTGGTCCGTCTTTCTGCTTTCGATGACGCCCCGGCGCTTCGTCGTCCACAGCGACAAGGAACGGGCGGCGCAGATCACCGCCCGGCTCCTGGCCGAGCGCCATCCGGGCATGGCCTTCGACTACGAGGAAGGACCGGACTTTCGGCACAGTGACTGCCATCCGTCGATCCGCGACACCGCGTTGTCGGTCGAGGTGCAGAACCTCATCGCGGCCGAGATCACGCTCGAGGCCGTGGCGAACCCGAAGGGCCTGCCGAAATGGTGCGCCTTCCAGTACCGCAACGGCGGCGTCTGCGCCTACCGCGACCACGACCTGCGGGTGGTGGCGATGTGCCGCCGGGACTTCGACGTGGTGCAGGAACGGGCGATCTACACGGTCTATCCGTTCACCGACGAGGTTCTCGATTGCTTCCGCGACGAGGTCGACACGGCAGCTTGAATTGGGGCGGGAAGCCGCCTCAACCCTCTTATTTCTTTGGCCCTTCGTGGCCCCCATGATAGGATCGGGACAAGATCATACCCGATGGAAAGGCCCCCATGAACGCCCTCACCCCCATCAAGTCGGCGTGGAAGTCGGTCCAGCTCCTCATCGCCTTTCACCGCAACAAGGATGGCCGGCGGCGGCAGGACCCGCGGCTCTGGAGCCCGAAGAACGGGGTCGCCGGCGTTACCGACGATCCCAATGCCAAGGAATCTGTCCTTGTGGTGCGCGGTCACGGCGATGCGGGCGATGTGCAGATCAAGCTCCACCCCGACAAGATCATCCTGCGTCGCGACCCCGAGGCGATCGGATGGTCCGGCCTCCAGGTCGACCATTACGGCGTCCGCGTCCTGGTCGGCGATGTCTGGATCACGGTGCAGGCGGACGGCTCGATCAAGCGCGAGATCGAAGGCGCGGCGGACGACGAAAGCTGGCTGGAAGCGGACGGCTCCTACATCCGCATCGCGCCGGAGATGGAGATCAACGTCGCGGGCGATGGATCGAGGATGACGCGGCGCACGAAAGGGCGGCTCGACATGATCGACGACGAGGGTTCCGTGAGCCGCCGCCGGAAGCCGTCCGACCGGCCCCTCGTCCGCGAGGCGATGGCGCGATTGCCCGACGCGTAGCGCCCCCTCCCCTGCCCTGCCATGTGAAAGCCCCGCCTCCGGCGGGGCTTTTTGCGTTTGGCCAAGCGCGTTGCGGGAGGCCCACCCCCGGTTTTCCACCCCGGGCCGGAGCGACCTCGGGAGCGGAGGTTCGGGGCGAAGCAGCCCCGAGAGAGACGTCAAGGATCGAACGTGGGCCGGTGGTGCTGCATGCCGTCAGTCCAATCTCTTGTCGCGCGCTACGAACGTAGCGAGCGCGCGGCGTCCTATCAGCGTACCCATTGCATAACGAGAGAGGAGTCCTGTCCGGTTTAACTCTTTGGTCAGCACGTCATAAGCGGACTTCGAGATCGTCCGCGTCGTGGCTACCATCGTGGACCCTTCCTGATAGGTCGCAGTCATGTCCCGGGGCGCTCCGTCCATGACAGCATCGACATAGAGTTCGACGGCTTTTCCCAACACCAGCCGGAACGCCAGCTTCTCCCCCTGGAGCTCCGTAATCTCGTCGAATGTGGGGCTGGTTCCACGTGCGATGACAGGCAGGTTCATGTGCAGCTTGATACTACCAGCTTCGTCCTGTCGCGCCGGACCCTTGGCCCCCGATTTTTCCCGCCGAGATTTCGGGCTTTGCTCCGGGTCCGTTTGCTTCTCGGGGCCACTCCCTTCCGCACCAGCGCCGGACGCATGTTCTTGGTCGGCACTTCCGGACACGTCGGCCTGCATGGCCTTATCGTGTTCGACCGATGCGTCCTTTGTTTCATCGTTTGCCGGGGCGTCTTGCTCGTTGTCGTCGAGAGATGGACGTACCTCTTCGCTTAAATTGGCCATCACCGGGTTGGTCGGTTCGGTGGTCGGATCGTCACCAGCATTTTCGGATCCTTTGTTGAGCCGCCGTGCCCGACGCCTTGCCATAAGTTCCGAGCTTGGAACCTTAGTGTTTTGGATCGGCATTGTGCTGCTCCATTTCCAGTCCGTCCGTGATGTCGGCCGCGAGGCTTCGGGCTTCCTCCAAGGCCGTCTTGATCGAGATACTCGTGACACGCAGCGCAGGGTCTTCCCGGAGACCCGCGTAGTAGAGATGCAGCATCCCCGATGTTCCCATGTCCGCATAGGCGGCACGTGAGGGCAGCCGTGTGGAGACTTGCGGCAAGTCCTTCAGGATCTCAAAGCTCTCCAGATCGGCCTTGGTCAGCTTGCTCTTGGCGGCGGGAAACCGACAGATCAGGAACGCGATGGGAACGTCACGCCCATTCGCTTCGAGAGCTTCCCTAGCGAACTCGAATGACGAGATGCCGTACTCCACGTCGAACGACGACAGCGCCAGCGGCACCAGTATGAGGTCGGAACTGAGGATCGCGTCGGTATTGACGTCCGATTCCCCCCCTTCGGCATCGAACACGGCAATGTCGTAGCCTGCGCGTTGCGCGCTTGCGTAGGATGCCGCCATCTCCTTCCCGGTCGTTGCCTCGAAGATCTTGCAGTCGGCATCCCAGGTCCCGTTCTCCATCGCGTTTCCACGCCAGAACTTGAGGGGATCGTTCTTGTCCGCTTCCAAGAGCGCAGTCCGGTATCCTGCCATCCGAAGACCCGACACGGCCGACATCAGCCCTGTCGTCTTTCCCGCTCCGCCTTTCAGCGAAAAGAACGTCACCAGTTTCATAGCTTCACTCCTGCCCATTCATTCCGGTTTCCTTCGTCTGGTTCATCCGACAAACCCTCTCTGCACCGCTTCTCTTTCTTTGTGGTCGGTCTAGTCGGCGCGGTCGGTCTGACCGCTTTAATCGGTTTAATTAGCTTGGTCGGTCTGATCGCCCTAGTCGGTTCGGTCAATATAGTCGCCCTAGTCGGTCTAATCGGCGCGCTCAGTTTGGTCAATCCAGTCGGTCTAATCGGTTTGGTCAGGCTAGTCGTTTTGGTCGGTGTAGTCGGTTCGGTTAGTTTGGTCAGATTGGTCGACCTGATCAAGCTGGTCGGTCTAGTCAACTCGGTCGGCCTGGTCGTCCTAGTCATCTTAGTCAGCTCGGTCGGTCTAGTCGTTCTAGTCAATCTAATCGGCACGGTCAGTCTGGTCAGTTCAGTCGGTCTAATCGGTTAGGTTAGGCTAGTCAGTTAGGTCGGTTTAGTCGGCTCGGTCAATTTGGTCTGGCTAGTCGGTCTGGTCGGTATAGTTAATCTGGTTAGAGCGGTCGATCTGGTCGCTTTAATCGGTCTAGTCAATTTGGTCACTCCGGTCGCCCTAGTCGGTATAGTCAGCTCGGTCGGTCAAGTTGGTTTGGTCGGTCCGTTCGGCGGAACGGGATTTCTGACGTAGCGCAGAAGAAGGAGCTCAGAGACGCTTCCGAGGCTTCTCGGCTGACCACCCCAGGAGATATTGAGGAGCCCTTTCAGTGGCGCTTACACGGCTTCTCAGAAGGGGTTTTGGCTAGACCGGCCCTTGGCAGGTTTCGGTGAAGCGAGTTGCAGGCGACTCTTGACCGGTGGAAGGAAAAGCGTAACAGTTCGGTACAATAGTTGGCAGGATATATTCGAATGTAGAACATTTGATATTCGAAGACCAACCGACCCCCAGAGCGAGCCCGATGCCGATCGACGACGATCAGATGCCAAGCTGGAAGAAGCGCGTGATGAAGGGCGGCGATTGGGTCGATCCCGACGCCGAACCTCCCCCGGTCCGGGCCGACAAGACGATCTCGGTGCGGCTCACAGAGGCCGAGCTGGCGGAGTTCGACGCCCAGATCGCGCAGCTCGGGATCAAGCGGAACCGCGCGCTCCGGATCGCGGCGCGTCGGATTGGCGGGTTCGTGGAGGCCGATCCGGCCCAGGTCGAGGCGTTGCGCGACGTCGCGCGGCAGCTCGTGGGGGTTGCGCGCAACATCAACCAGATCGCCAAGTCAGCCAACCGGACCCGCGATCCGGACTACCGGGCCTTCATGGAAGAGCGCGCGGCGCTCGGCAAAGTTCTGGCTCGGGTGCAGGGCGAGACGCAGATCATCCTCGATCTTGCCGCGCGGCGGGAGGACGGGCTGGCACGGCTCGGCCGCGAGGCCGACGAATGAGCTACGAGGTCGCCATGTTTCTGAAGCGGGGCAGGGGGGCCGGTCCCGAGGTCTCCGCGCTCGATGCGGTCATGGGCGAAGACTGGGTAATCATCGAGCCGGGGCGGGCACGGCGGGCGCAGGGGGCGCGGTTCGGGCTGCGGGCGGCGCACCGGGCGGATGTGGAGCGAGGCCTTGCCGGCGGGATGCTTCCGGGACGCAAGCCGCAGGCCGTGG
This sequence comes from uncultured Jannaschia sp., assembly GCF_947494025.1. Lineage (GTDB taxonomy): Bacteria > Pseudomonadota > Alphaproteobacteria > Rhodobacterales > Rhodobacteraceae > Jannaschia. Next base: position 9,970 of record NZ_CANLTQ010000029.1, on the reverse strand, counting down.
TCAAGATGATCCGGAACGGCGGGACGTCGGACGTACGCGGATTGCGCGATCAGATGGCGTATCTGTCGCGGGACGGGGCGGAGCCGTTGCAACGGTCCGAGGCGATGATGGGGATCGCGCTCGACGCCGAGGAAGCCGCGCGGATGGAGCGGGAATGGCGGATGCCGCCCGAGGGCGCCGACCGGGCCGAGCGCACGTCGCATTTCATCGTCAGCTTCCCGCAGGACGCGCCGCATTCCGCGGCGGAGCGCGCGGGGCGGGCCTGGGCCGAGGAGATGTTCGGGTCCGGCCAGCACGGCGGCGACAGCTACGATTACTACACGGCGTTCCACACCGACCGGGCGCATCCGCACATGCACGTCGTCGTCTACCGGCGCGGGCTGGAGAACGGCGAATGGCTCAAGGTCTCGCAGCGCGGCGACGTGAACTACGACCGGATGCGCGAGGTCCTTGTCGATGTCGCCGGGCGCGAGGGGATCGAGCTGGAAGCCACGACACGGCTGGCGCGGGGCTTGCACGACCGGCCGGTCCCCGACGCCGAGTACCGGCGGGCGGTGGAGGAGGACCGGGAGGCCGAGGCGCCCGAGCATACCCACGAGACGGCGATCCGCGCGGCGGCGTCGCTCCTGCACTTCGCCCGCCAGTTCGCGGCCGATGCCCGCGCCATCGAGCGCGAGCTGCCCGACCAGGCGAAGATGCTGCACAAGATCTCCGAACATCTTTCGGAGGGCAGGGCGATCACGACCCGCCATTACGGCAACCTCTCACCGGAAGGAGAACAGAAGATGGCAGACAGGCTGGAACAAGTGACGATGGAGGTTCGGGGCAAGCTCGAGCGCCTCGACACCGATGTGGTGGACGTCGAGGACGACGCCACGCGGATGCGGTTCCTGCGCCAGATCGCGGAGCTGAAGGCCAACACCGTGCCGTACCTGCGCGATCCGGGCGATCTGCGCGCCTTCGCCGAGCCCGACGAGAGCGGATGGTTCGAGGCGATCGTGCCGTCCGACCCGGTGGCGGTGCAGGTCAAGACGGCGGCCGACGACGTGGCGCGGGACGTGGCGCGGGATTACGGCCTCGACCCGGAGGCCACCGTGGAGCGGTATTCCGGCGCGATTCCGTCGCGGGGCCTCGCCCGGCAGTTCGCGGAAGCCGAGGAGCGCGAGCGGGCCGAGTCCCGCGCGCTGTCCGGGGACGGGCCGGAGAGCATCCAGGACCGCGATGCGGCGCTCGCGCGGATGCGGAGCGAGTTGCAGAACGTCTACCGCGAGGCGCGCGACATCGTTCAGGAGCGGTATGCCATGATGGCAGAAGCCCGCGAAGAACCCGGCTATAGCGACCGCGACGACGAACAGCTTGCACGAGAGGGTATTCGCGTCAGCGAGAGCATCAAGGGCGACGACCGGGAGCGATTTGAAACCGCGAGGGACAATCCACCGGAGATCACGACATCGACCGACTGGTACAGCGACAGTTATGGTGGCCAGTATCAGGTTTTCGTCGCCAAGACAGATCGCGGATACCACGTTGGATACCACGCGATGCCCCGAGACGGCGATGCCATGGAAACCCACTACTCCACCGTAGCCGTGCCATCAGAAGGCAAAGCTATGGAATTGGGGAATATATTCCGGGAAGAGGGTGATCGAGGCGTTCGGGAGTTGCTCGCCGCAGAGGCCGCCGAGCGCCAGCCGCAGGGCGAGCGTCAAGTGCCGAAGGACCGGCAGCCAGAGGCCGCCCGCCATCCCGAAGTCGAGCGCCAGTCAGAGATCGACCGGGAGATCGCGGCGTACGAGAAAGAGCATGGGATCACGCTGTCGGAGGAATCCAAGCAGAACGTCCGCGACATCAACCGCGACGACACCGGCCGGGATCGCGCGGACGCCGCCGACCGCCGCGCCGACACCGATCGCCAGATCAGGGACTACGAGCGCGAGCACGGGATCAAACTCTCGGACGAGGCCCGGCAGGCCATCCACGAGCGCGACCGCGATAGCGACGACTACGACATCTGAGGGGCCGGCACGTGACGAACGACAAGACGAAGGACATCCTGCTGCTGGCCCTGGGGGGGCTGGTGATCGGGTCCTTGCTCGGCCTGCTCGCGGCCGGCGGCTATGCAACCTGGGTCCGGGGCGGGGACATGACCAACATCGGGTTCGGGACGATCCTCGCGTTCCTTCCGGTCTCCTGGCAGACCATCACCGAGCCCTTCCGGACCTCCGCGATGATCGGCGGCGGCGTGGCCCTGGCCGGGGCCGTCCTGTTTCCGATCGCGGGGATGCAGAGGGCTCTGACGAGCCACGGATCGGCCCGGTGGGCGACCGAGGCCGAGATGAAGCGGGCGAAGCTCCTCTCGAACGTCGAGAAGCTGAACGGCCCGATCTTCGGCAAGACGACGACGCCCTCGAAGCGGGGCAAGTATCTCACGTCGGTCAAGATACCGCACAGCCTGATCGCCGCGCCCACGGGCGTCGGCAAGGGCGTCGGGATCGTGACGGGGACCCTGCTGACCTATCCCGGCTCGATCGTCTGCCTCGACATGAAGGGCGCGAACTACGTGAACACCGCTCGTCATCGGCGCGCGATGGGGGATCGGGTCTTCAAGTTCGCGCCCTACGACCCGGACGGCCGAACGCACAGGTTCAACCCGCTCGACGCCATCGTGGAGACCCCGGAACGTCGGCGCTTCACCGAGGCGCGGCGGCTTGCGGCCTCCTTCCTCGCGCTCGACGGCGACACCGCGCAAGGGTTCCTTAGAGGTGCGCGCGAAATCTTCGCGGCGACGGCGCTCCTCATGGTCCAGCGCGGAACGCCGACCATCGCGGCCGTCCACGACGCGCTTTCGGGGGAGGGAAAGGACAAGATGGCCCTCTCCCTGATGGCGAAGGAAGTCCGGTCCGCGAGGGCGCGCGCGGTCTTCAACAAGTATGCCAATCGGGACGACAAGCACCTGTCGGCCTACATGTCGATCCTGATGGACGCGGGCCTCGGCCTCTGGAACGATCCGATGGTCCGCGACGCGACGGCCGCCAGCGACTTCAAGCTCGGCACGCTGCGCTCGAAGCCGGCCTCGATCTTCCTCGTGATCCCGCCGAACGACATCGAGCCGCTCGCGCCGCTCGTGCGGCTGATCTTCCAGCAGACCGTCGCCATCCTCCAGCGCAGCCTGCCGGACAAGAAGAAGGGCGAGAAGTATCCCGTGCTGATGCTTCTCGACGAGTTCGTGTCGCTGGGCCGGATGGACAACCTTAAGACAGCGATCACCACGCTGCGCGAATACAACGTCCGGGTGATGCTTGTCGTCCAGACGATCTCCTCGCTGCGCGACCTCTACGGCAAGGACGGAGCCGGCACGTTCATCTCGAACTGCGGGGTGCAGCTCTTCATGGGACCGGCCGACGAGGAAACGCCGGACTACATCTCGAAGGCCATCGGCGACTACACCCGCAAGACGCGTTCCAAGTCGTGGAAGGGGGGCGAGTTGACGACCTCCTACGCGGAGCGGACGGAGAGCGCACGCCTGATCCGGCCGGAGCAGGTCCGGCTCCTGGGCGAGACGCAGGTGGTCGCTCTTGTCCAGAACATGCTGCCGATCCTGGCGCATCGCGTGACCTATTACGAGGATCGCGAACTGAACCGGATCTTCGAATCCCAGAAAGGCCCCTATCCCGAACCGCCCGAGATCGAGCCCTACGATCCCGAGGAGCCGGGTCCGAGCGACGGTACGCCGCCCAAACGCTTCGACGGCGACTTCATCGACGACCGTGACGATCTCGACGAGTTCGACGAAAAGATGGACGACGAGACGATTGAAGGCGAAGCGGTCGAGCTGGACGACAAAGCGGCGAACGCTCCGAAGCGGGCCCCTGCTATATCGGGTGTCAACGCATCTAAGCTGCCAGCCAGTAGCTCAAAGCAGACAGCCGGAAAGGTCGCGGCCGTACCGGACAGCACGGAACCGGCATCGACAGCCAATGACGCTGGCCCATCGGCAACTGTCACTCCCGACACGGACAAGGAAGGCGATCCGCATCGGCAGCGGCTTATCAAAGGCATGGAGCAACTCAGCCTGAATGCCGACGACTTAACGAATAGATTGCAGAAGGCTCGCCGCAAGAACTCCAAGGGGAAGAACAAGACGATCCAAACAGCGCCATCGGAAAATGACCAGAACATCGAAACCCCGGTTCCCAGCGAAGTTACGGCACTCAAGCAAACGGATGCATCTGATCCGACCTTAGAGGACGGCCCGGTGCAATCTCTGGACAAAACGGACGACACGACATCGCGCCTTCTCCTGGCGCGCGCTCTAAACAAAAAGCGTTCGGCAGATCAAACGAACTAGGCTTAGGTCAAAGCCGGCATGAAGACTTGCAGGACGCCGCGACGCCCCTCGTGGCGTCCTGTCTGTATCACGAGGTCGATGGTGGCGCGGGCGTAGTCGAGGATGTCGTCCCGGCCGAGATCGAGGCCCGCACGCAGCACCATCATCGCCATGCGTTCGAGGGCGAGCTGCGGGCTGTCGGCGTGGATCGTACTGATCGAGCCGGGATGCCCGGTGTTGATCGCCTCGAGGAAGTTGAACGCCTCCGCGCCGCGGATTTCTCCCAGGATCAGCCGGTCGGGCCGCATCCGGAGCGCGCTTTCGAGAAGCCGGGCCGGGGAGCGTTCCGAGTCCGTCCGCCGGTCGGCAACGAGACCAACGGTGTTCGGATGCGGCAGATGCAGCTCGGGCGCGTCCTCGATCGTGACCATGCGCTCGCCCCGGTCGGCCATCGACATGATTGCGCGGGCAAGGGTGGTCTTGCCCGAGGACGTGCCGCCCGAGACGAGGATGTTGAGCTTCTCGGTGACGGCCCGGTGCATGAGGTTCGCGAGATCGCCGGCCTCGGCCAGCGCGCGCAACGTCTCCAGCCGGTTGCGCCGCTGTGCCTCGACATCGACCTCGGCCCCCATGAGGAAGCCCACTTCGTGCAGTTCGAGGATGCGGGAGACGTACTTGCGGATCGACACCGACACGCCGGTCTCGATCGCGGGGGGCACGATGACCTGCACGCGCATGGACTGGCCGAAGACATGGACGCGGCCGGAGACGATGGGGTGGTGGCGGCCAAGCTGGGTCTTGGCCTCGCCGGCGAGATGGGCGCCGAGCGCCGACAAGCGATCGGGTGGGATCGTTCCGTCCCATCGCTCCATGTGGCCACGCTGCGTGTACTCGACCCAGACGCTGCGGTCGGGGTTGATGACGACCTCGTTGACGTCTTCGGAGACGAGGAGATCGCGCAGCGGCAGAAGGCCCTGCTCGGCGTAGCTGGCGGGGCTCGGAGGCTGGTTCAAAACACCAGGTCTCTATTGACGAAGACCGTCATGTCGACGCCCTGGTCGATGTAGATGACCGGTCCGGCGTTCAGGTAAGCGCCCATCACGCCCTGCGTGGCGTTGGCGAGATCGTCGCCCACGTCCTGCATCGCGTCCGCCGCGTCGCCCCGCGTGTCGTCGCGGATGACCACATCCGGCCCGGCGCCGATCAGCGAGATCAGCGCGGCCGAGCCGAACCGCTGGCGGAACCGGCTGTCCACCGTGCCGGCCTGTCCCGACATGCCGAGCGCGTCGGCGCCGTAGCCACCCAGCTCGACGCTGACGCCCTCGGGCGTCACCGCCCGGTTCCAGGCGATCTGCACCCGGTCCTGGATGACCGAGACATCCGAGTTGTAGGAGCCGATCAGGCGCGAGCCGCGCGGGATCAGGACGTTCATGCCGTCGTAGCTCATCACGTCGTCGGTCACGACGGCGCGGATCGCGCCGGGCAATTCGGTCGAGATCGCGGTCTCTAGCAGGGCGTTCAGCGTGGTGCCCTGCACCACGGTCCGGCCGGGGTTGGCGATGCGCGTGGCGCGCACGGTGTCGTAGCTCCGCGTACTGGCGTCCTGGACGAACTGCTCGTTCGAGGTCAGGGTGCGGCCGGAGCCGTCGCCGACGGCTGTGCCACCCTGTCTGCCGCCGGTCCTGGCGCCGGCCGCATCGAGGACGATGCCGTTCGACATGATCTGGGCCTCGGCGATCGCCGCGCGGCGCTGGCGTTCCTCCTCGAGCCGCCGCCGCGCCTCGCGCTCCTCCTCGCTCATGCCGCTGCCGGTATTCTGCGTCACTTGCGTCAACTGCGTCATTCGCGTCAAAAGTGCTTGGTAGCGCGCTTCAGCATCCTGCCGCTCGCGTTCGTGCTTCGATTGCATGTCCGCCAGGGCTTGCTGCAATTCGGGATCGCCGCCGGTCTGCGACTGGCGCAACTCCTCGAGCTGGCGTTCGAGGTCCGCGATCCGCTGGCGGTCGGCGTCGTTGCCGGTATCGGCCGGGGGGACGGCGACGGCCGGCTGCATCCGTGTCTCGACGGCGGTTTCCTCCGTCTGGACGGCTGGCTGCACCGGCATCGTCGTGTCCACGCCGGCAGACGGCTCGCGCCCCTGCATCGCTTGCGTCTGCGACGTGTCGGGCGCGGTGGTCTCCACGTACTTCGGGGAGAAGATGAAGTACGCCCCGACGCCGACCATCCCGAGGAACAGGACGATCGAGAGCGTTCGCACGCCCTGTCCCCCGGAGCCACCGGAGATCGCCGCATCGCGCCGGTTCAATGCGCGGGTGTTCTCGACGTTCGTCGCGTCGTCACTCATTTCGTCACCACGGCGCCGCGGATTTCCGGGTCGTAGACGGCGTAGCCCTGGCCGAGCTGCGGGGCGCGGCGCCCGCCCGGCACCGAGCGGATCACGTCGCCATGCGCCACGCAGATCTCCTCGTCGCCGATGCGGATCGTCCAGCGGTCCGACACACGGTCGACGACCGAGGCGTTCTCGGCGTGGCGGACATTGACGATGCTCTCGCGGCCGTCCGGCCCGACGAGGAAGATGCCGGGCCGCCGGGCGTTCTCGGGAAAAACGAAGATCGTCCGGCGCCCGTCGTCGTAGACCTGGACGGGCTTAAGGTCGGACGCATCCCCGGCGGCATAGTAGTTGAAGTCTTTCGGCCGCTCGGCCCGCTCGATCGCCGCGCGGCGGGCCTGCGCCTCGACCCCGGGGTAACGGAAGCTGACGCGGTAGCTCAGGTTGGGCGCGCCGACCTGGCCCGAGCGCGCCCGCAGCTCGAACGTGTAGGGGCGCTGGTTCGTGTAGACCGTCATGTTGGTGTAGGCCCCCTCGATCAGCGGCTTCACCGACAGGATGTCGCCGCGGTCGAGGCGCACGATCTGCCAGCTCTCGCTGTCGCCCACCTGCACGGATTCGATGTTCTCGCCGGGCTCGAACTCGATCGAGGTGATGAATCGCATGTAGGTGTCGAGCCGGTAGACCTCGTGCTCGTCGTAGCTGAACCAACGGATACGGCTGTCCTGCGGGTAGGGGCGCGGCTGCGTCTCGGCGAGGACCGGACTGGCGACGGCGAGAAGCGCCAGGAAGGGGAGGGCGTGTTTCATCAGGGTCAGCCTCTCGGATCGAGGGTTTCGGCGTCGATGCGGTAGCCGGTCACGGTGAAGCCCAGCGGGTTGCGCCAGACCTGATCGAGCGTGCGTTCCGTGCGGGGATTGAAGGCGTAGCCGACGACGGCCACGAAATCGCGCTCGACGGGCGCGATCCCCTCCCGCTCCAGCCGACGTACGAAGCGGACCTGCGCGGTGTCCTTATCGAGGATCGACACCGACCGAACCCGCGTGGTGATGACGGTCTCGCCGCCATAGAGCGTCGGCGGGTATTGCTCGGCGCCGCTGTTCCAGATCGCCCGTAGTGACGTCTGCGCCTGTCCCTGCGACATCGCGTCGATGAGCGGAATGCGCTCGGGGTTGTCGTTCGGATCGTAGGTCTCGCGGTTGGTGACGTAGCGCACGAGCTCGGCCTCGAGGACGGCGCGCTGGTCGTCGAGCGAGGTCGGGCGAACCGAGACGACCTGCTCGGACTCGCCGGTGGTGCGATCCACCATCACGACATAGGGCCGGGTCTCCTTGAGCGGCATCGTCATCGCCAGCGTCGTGACCGCGGCCAGCCCGATCCCCATGCCGAGCGCGCCCACGAGCCAGCCGAGGTTGCGCTGCCGGCGCAGCGAGAAGAAGACCTCGTTCTCGAAGGCTTCGGCGGTCTGTTCAGGGGTTCTCTTCGCCATCGGGGCAGATTCCTTCCGGGCCGCGTCGCGAGACGCGCGATGTGTTCAGACGGTGCGGGCTGGCAGGCCCGTGCGTCAGTCGTCTGTCTTGTCGTCCCTGCGGGATTTTCGGTTCTCGAACCGCTGGCCGGCATTGGCTGCGCGGAGGCGGTCGAAACCGCTCGCATGGTCCCCCCGCGCGGCGGCGTGCCTCGCATTGAGATCGGCGTACTTGTTGCGCATCTCTTTCTGGCGCGTCATCTCGATCTGCCGGCCTTCCCAGTAGTTGCTGCCCGAGTTTGCGGCGACCCCGGCCCGGTGTCCCTCGACCTGGGCGCCGATGACGCGTCCGCCCTCCTGCAAGCTGGCTTTCGTAACCTTGCCGCCAACCTTGCCGACGACCGCCGAGGCACCGATTGCACCCGTTGCGCCGCCTAGTGCCATCGCCACGCCGTTGGCGGTCGCGGTGATCGTGCCCGAGAGGCCGTTGACCAACGTCGGCACCATTGCGGTCATGAAGATCGCGCCGACCCCCACAATGATAAAGCCTCCGGCATCTTCGAGTGTGATTGCCGCATCCGCTTCAGCAATGAGACTTTGATTGATCCCGACGATCGCTCCGACGACGCCGGCCATGACTAGCGGGATCAGCGCGAAGCCGAGCGTAAAGCGGACCCAGCTCTCGAACAGGTTGGACGTGGCACGGAACATCAGCGCCGGAATGAAGATTGGGGCCAATGCGATCGCCATGCCGAGCCCGATCTTGCCCAGCGAGATCACGATGATCGCCGCCGCCGCCATGACCGAACCGATGACCCAGACGATGATCGCAGCAAAGCTGATGCCGAACGGAAGGCTCGCGTTTTCCGACAGCTTGTCGGAAAAGTTAAACATCGTTGAAATTATCTCGTCGAACGCCGTATTCAGGTTGGGCGCATCGACAACCCCCATCAATTTGGCACCGAGTTCACCAGGGACATTGGTGACGATGTCGTAGATCGGCGCGAACTGCGCCCAGCTCGTCGCGACGGCGGTGATGACGATGTAGCGGATGCCCCATTTCAGGTACTCGCTCGCGCGGATCGGCACCCATGCCGTCAGCGCATTGAGGGCGATGAAGGCCAAGCCGACTAGACCCATCGCTTGACACACGGTCGCGATCGGACCGGCGAACGCGGCGAAACTGTTCCGGGCATAGTCGCCGATCGCATTATCCACCATAAGCAGCGTGGTTTCGACGTAGGTCGCCATCGTCTAGTCCCTCGTTACTCGATTGCGCCAACATCGCGGCAGTAGGCATTGACTGCGCGCATCTCGTCGAAGGTTTCGATTGCCTGGAAGTGCGGCGTCAGAGACTCGCTAGACATGCCGAAGTATTCCTCGGGCACCATCGCTTTGATCTCGTCCCAGTCCCGTCGATCATTGAGGCAGGAAATGTCGTAGGGACGTCCTTCTGCGTATGCTTCGCATTGCGCCTGACGATGCGCGATGTCCCAGCGTTCGCGGTACTTCATCAAGATATTGAAGAGTGCGTTGTTGGACCCCGAGATCGCACGGGCCTCCTCGTGATCCATGTCCATCTGGTTCTCGCAAATCCACGAGCCGCCCGTAGCGTGCGCCATCGGCGCAGCAAGGATCAGCGCCGCGGTCGCAGCCGCCAAGATCGAGTTCATTGTCATCCGTCATCTCCTACGCGCATGAAGGTTCGGGACGCCGCCTGTTCGCGCGCAGCCAGGAGGGCGTCCGTACCCGTCGCGTTGGCCTGCGCCGCCTGGAGCCGCAGGCTCTCGTTCAGCAGCACGGCGATCTCGCCCAGCATCCGGGTGTTGTAATCCACCGACGCCTT
>NZ_CANLTQ010000028.1 GCF_947494025.1 uncultured Jannaschia sp. | reverse complement strand
CCACCAGTCCGACCCCCTACTGCACTGAGCCAAAAGCTCCGCGCGCGGCTTCCTACACCACCACCGGGGGCACTACCCCAGAGTCAACCGCCGGAAGCTTGCTGCCCCGCATGTGGAACCCCTTGAGCAAGCACCAGTCGAAGTCGAACCCCTTCCGGTTGACGCGCGTGAAGCCAGGTCCGGCCACGTATGACCATCTGGCGAAATTGTCCCGGTTTCGCCGCGAGGAGATCGATGCCTTCGTGGAAGGCCTATTCGGTGACCGTGATGAGCTGGACTTTCCGGGGACGGCCCACAAGGCGATCGATAGTCTCGGCGAGATCCGCGCAACCTTTGCCGGCGCGCATGAACTTTGCGCCTGTCCGCCGGCGCCAGCAAGCACCGACAGCCTCAACGAAACGCTTCGGAACCTGCGCGACCTGGTTGTTGTCGCGGAAGCCGAGATCAACACGATCATACAGGCGAACAAGGCTGCGCGGGCTGCGCTTCTGGAAACCTATAACCTTGAGAAGCCGCCCATGCTGCACTGATCTCAGCAAGTCTCACGCCACCTTGGATCGCCTCCGCGCGCCCTGCTTGCGGCCTTTGCCGAGAAAATGACAGCTGCCAGCTATCTCACCAAAGCCTCGAACCCGGCTGGCGAGGTCAGGGTGCGCAACGCGGTGGACGATACGATCGAGGCGGTGCGGGTCTTTCGTGACACGGAGATCGACCGGTCAATACGCCGCGTAATAGCGGGCACAGATTTCCTCTTCCGACAGGCCGTTCATCAGGCCGATCTCGGTGCGTTTGTGCCGGTCGATCACGTCCACCAATGTCTCGCCAAATGCGTCGGCGGCCCAGGTGCTGGATGTCAGTGCGGTCAGCGACTCGTCCAGGCTCGAGGCCAGGCGACGGCACCCGTTCGCCGCGAGCTCCGCCTCATCGAGCGCAGAAAGGTCGGTTTCGGTGGGCGTGGGTGTCGGCAGGTCCCGATCGAGGCCGTCCAGCCCGGCGTTGACGAGCGCCGAAAGCAGCAGATACGGGCTGGCTGTGGCATCGGCCGCGCGGAATTCGAAATGGAATTTGCGTGCCATGGATTCGGGATCGGTGTCGCCGAAAACCGGACAGATGCGGACGGCGGATTCCCGATCCTTATTGCCGAAATTGTTGAAGGCCGCGCTCCAGCGATGCGGGACTAGACGCAGATAGGACGGCACCGAGGGCGCCGCGATGGCCAGGAACTCGGGGAGCCGGTCGAGGATACCGGCCACGAATGCGCCGGAGGGGCGCGCGACATCATGCGGCTGATCGGGATCGTAACAGACCGGGGTGCCGTCCAGCGTCTCGAGGCTGAAATGAACATGCACGCCATTGCCGACACCGCCGGGCCGCAGGATGGGCGCGAAACTGGCCCGCGCGCCCTGGCCGCGGGCAGTGGCCCGCACCAGATCCCGCAGGATGACGGCCTCGTCGGCCGCCCGCAGGGCAGGCTTGGGGCCAACCGTCACCTCGCATTGGCCCGGTCCGTATTCGGGCATGAACGTGTCGATCCCGAGTCCGGCGGCGTCCAGGACCGACATCAGGGTGTTGGGAAAGGCGCCGAGCCGGCGGAACGTGCGCAAGGTGTATCCCAGCCCATCCTGGTCAGGCAGGCCGGAATAGTGGAATTCATGTTCGAAAGACGCCTTGATACGCAACCCGTGCCGCGCTTCGAGTCGTTCCAGTGCGGTCTTCAACTGGCCGCGCAGACAACAATCCCACCGTTCGTTCTCCAGCGTATAGATGTCGCCGATGGCGAAACTCTCGTTGATGCCGGCCTCTTCAATCTGCAGGTCGATCAGGGTCTCTGGGTCGGGCCGGATCGCAAGATCGCCCAACGCCCCCCAGGGCGACGGAGCGATCGGGCCGAAGGACGTTTGCAGAACGTTGGTCGGGGTCCAGCCGATGCCGGTTTTCTGCCGTGATTCCCAAGTGTTGCGCGGAACGGCCTTGCCGCGCATTTGGCCCGCAACATCGCTGGCACAAATCATAATCAGGTCGGTCCCGCTGCGTGTCATGTCAAACCTCTGGGAGTTTCATCTGTTTCTTGTGGCGTCGGGGCAGTCGGCATGCAGCTCAGTGACTCTCCCAGTTCGAGGCGGTCATACAGCGAGGGACCGATCTCATTGGCGAGGCCACCCACAAGTGCCTCGGCCAACAGGAGTTGGCCGCAATGGCTGTCGATGGGCGAGGGCGAAGAGGATGGCATGCGGAACAGCAGTTCTGCGCCGAAACTCTTCTTGTCCGCCCAGGCATCCGAGATGGCGATGACGCTTGCCCCCCGTTCGGCCGCCAGCTTCCCGAAGTGCTGAACCGACGGCTGGTATCGCCGGATATCGGCGACGATCAGAACGCTGCGCGCGTTCATTTCCAGCAGATAGCGCGGCCACCCGTCGGATGGGCCTTCGACAAAATGAACATGCGGGCGCAAGAGCCCCAGATACTCGGTCAGCAGGGCCGCGACATGACGCGATCTGTGGCCGCCGGCGCAATAGATGTGGCTCTTGGGGTTGGCCAGCAGCGCGATGGCGGTTTGAAAATCGGCGTTCATCACCGGATCGTCGCATTGCCGCAGCTGGCGAGCGGTGCTGTCCAGCAATTCGCTGAGCAGGCTGCCGTGCTGCTCGGCATTCCGCTTTTGCGCCGACAGCCGCTGAAGCGGCGTCTCGAGCAGCTCGGACACGTCGGCCTTCACGGCCTCCTGGAAGGCCCCGTATCCGTTCAGGCCAAGCCGCTGAACCAGGCGCAGCACGGTGGCGGTGCTGACATTGGACCGCTCGGCCAGCGTGGCGACGGTGCAAAGTGCGGAGACCGGGTATTGCCGCAGAATCTCGCGCGCGACGTCCTGTTCGCGCCGCCCCAGCGATTCGAACAGGCCGGCGATGCGGAGCGAAAGGGCGTCGGCGTGGGAGTTCGCCCCCGACGCGGTGCCCGAAAAATGATCGCTCTGGTCGTCAGTCTTCGTCATGGAAAAAAAGTAATGATATAAATAGTCATCGACAAGCCAGAAATGTCAAAAATAATTGACGCCTGGACCGCCTGCTCGTTAGCGTTTGGATGTGGGCACGGTGACGCAGAAAAGGTGTCGATGATGATTGTGCCTCGCCGGGCAGCGAGAGCGGATAACGCCGACGGTGGGCCACGAGCAAGACACCGCGCTGCCATTTTCATTTCTCAAGGGAGTAAGATCCAATGAAAGCGTTGAAGACACTGGCCGCAGCTGCGGCTCTTACCGCCTTTGGTGTTGCGCCAGGGTTGGCGCAAGAGGGCCCGATCAAGATCGGCGCGCTCTACAATTCCACAGGCGGCATGTCCTCTCTCGACGGGCCGTCGCTGAAGGGCGCGCAACTGGCCGCAAAGCTGGTCAACGAGAACGGCGGCGTTCTGGGCCGCCAGATCGAACTGCTCGCGCCCGACACCCGGACCGATCAGCAGGAAACCGCCACGGCCGCGCAGCGCGTCCTATCCGAAGGGGTCGTCGCGGGGATCGGCCAGTCCGACACCACCTTTGTCATGGCCGCCGCGCCGCTCTTCCAGGAGGCCGGCATTCCGTTCGTGACCTCCGGCGCGACGCACCCCGAGCTGCCCCAGTGGGTCGGCAACTACATGTTCATGGCCCCCTTCGGTGATGACGACCAGTCCTATGCCATCGCGGATTACGCGATCGACGAGATGGACGCGCAGACGGCCGTAGTCTGGACCGACCAGTCGATGGACTTCACCAAGGCGCTCAGCATGTTCTTTAAGGAGCGGTTCGTCGAGCGCGGCGGCGAGATCATCGCCGAAGACTCCTTCATGATGGGGGACACCGATTTCTCGGCACAGATCGCACGGCTTAAATCGACCGAGCCGGCGCCGGACGTCGTCTTTGTCTCGGCTATCCCATCCGAGGCGGGCCTGACGGTGAAACAGATCCGCGAGGCCGGGCTCGAACTGCCCATCGTCTCGGGTGACGGGTTCGATACCGACCTGGTGGCGACCACACCGGGGCCGGATCTGGCGAATGACGTGTATTTTTCGACCCATACCTATCGCGGCGACGATCGTCCCGAGGTGGAAAAGTTCATCGCCGACTACAAAGCGGAATACGGGATCGATCCGGAAAACGCCTTTGCCCCTCTGGGCTACGACGCCCTGATGCTGGTGGTTGACGCGATCGAGCGCGCCGGCGTGGCGGAACCGGACGCGATCCGCGATGAGCTGGAAAAAACGCGTGATTTCAATGCCGTCACGGGCACGATCTCCTACACCCGCGATACGATGGTGCCGCCCAAGCCGATCTCGATCATCTCGGTGCATGATGGCGAGTTCAACGTCGAATCGATCTGGCGTCCGTAAAGCCGGCACTTGATCGACACAGCAAAGGCGTCTGCCATGGCAGACGCCTTTGCTCGTATGGATCATCATGCAGTTTAAGCCGCCCTTCACCCGGCGGCGCGCAGGTCCCGCAGGATGTCCTCCACGCTTTGCGTGCGGCAATAGCCGCCGAAGGCCGCGAGTGCCCGGTCGTGGCGCTCGTCGGTTTTCGTCACGCAGGCATCGGTTGCACAGATCATGTAAAAGCCCAAGTCGGCGCCGTCGCGCACCGCCATGTCGACGCATTGATCCGTCAGCAACCCTGCCACGATGACCCGATCCAGCCCCATGTTGCGCAACAGGTAGGTGAGGTTGGTAGAGTTGAACACGCCCGACGAGGTCTTGGGCAGGATGATGTCGTCTTCCTGCTGGCGGGCCTCGGGCAGGGTCCGGGCCAGCGGAGAGCCGCGCGGGACCAAAATATCGGAGAGCTTGTGGTCGAGGCTGCGATCCCGGCCGTCCAGCGTCAGCGCCTCGATCACGGTATAGATGATTTCGCAGCCCGCATCGCGCGCCCCGTCCACGAGGCGCGACAGCGCGGGCAGCATCCGTTCGCGCATCGCCCGCGCCATTTCGGGCGCCTCCGACAGGACCTCGTCGGTATATTCGCTGTGCTGGACATCGACCACCAGCACGGCCATCCTGGACGGCACCAGTGGCCAGTTGCGGATTGGTTCGACCTGTTTCACGATATGGCTCCCCTTGGTGACATGCCGGTTGCTGCATTCAGCATCGCGGCCGCCTCGATAAGCGCGCTGGCCAGATCGTCGGCACGCGCCTCGACCTGCTCGGCCGTGGCCAGAAGATTATTGCGCACCTCTATCTCGACGCTGTCCAGGCCGCGGTCCTCGCCGTGGACCGGAACGGTGTAATCGTTTTCGCGGCTCATGCTGTAAGGCTCATTGCCCAGAGCCTTGTCACCATGCCGCGCCCGCAGAACGTCGAGCAGGGTCGGAGACAGCGTGTCGTTCCGGTCATAGAGAATCCCGTACTCCAAGCTGCGTTGTTCGCCGTAAAAGACCGGCGTAAAGCTGTGGATGGTCACGAAAAGCGTCTGCCGGCCGCGCGCGACCCTACGGTCCAGGAGGGCCTCGACCCCGCCCTGGAAGGGCTGCCAGATTTCGGCCCTCCGCTGGTTGCGATCGGCCTCGGTAGCTGCGGCATTGGCGGGGACGGGGATGCCTTCACCGTGGGCGGGGATGAAGCTCTCAGCCTCCCAATGCCGGTTGCAGTCGCAGATCATCCGTGAATATCGCTGCCACGCCAGCGGCGCGTCGAGCCGCCGCGCGATGGCGCGTGCTAGGTCGAGCGCGCCGATATCCCACATAAAATGCCGCGCCAGATGCGCGTCATCCAGGCCGAGTGTGCCGAGGCTGTCGGGAATGCGCCGCCCGGCATGTTCGCAGACGATGACGAAGGGGCTCGTCCCGTCCTCGTTCTCGCTGGCGAAGGGGGGCGGCTCGCCGGGTCCCAAGATGGGGTGTTGGTCAGGCATGAAATGCTCCGTTTTCGGGCACGCGCCGATGCCTCATGCATGAAAATTTCAATACATATTGACATCAGAACAATCAGAATATCAATTAATATTCGTTTAGAAATTCTCAGGCAAGGTCTGATGTCGCAACTGCACGTGCGAAAACTCTCCAAGATGTTCGGCGGCGTCCAGGCGCTTTCGGATGTCGACTTCTCGGTCGAGAAGGGCGATCTGGTCGGCCTGATTGGTCCCAACGGCGCGGGCAAGACGACCGCGTTCAACGTGGTGACCGGCGTGATGGCCGCCACCAGCGGCGGAGTGGAGTTCGAAGGCACCGATGTCACCCATTTCAGTCCCGAGCGTCGGGCTCGGCTGGGAATGACGCGGACCTTCCAGAATATTCGACTGTTCGACGACATGACCGTTCGGCAGAACGTCATGGCGGGCGCTCATGCACGGGCAGGGCGATCGCTGCTGCATTGCGTGTTCGGGTTGCCGGGGCACCGCGCGGCCGAGCAGCGCATTCGTGACATCGCCGACCGCATGCTGGAGCGCACGGGTCTTACCGAACTGGCCACGCGCAACGCCTCGGAACTGTCATATGGCGATCGGCGGCGGGTCGAGATCGCGCGGGCGCTGGCCGGCGCTCCGACCTTGTTGCTGCTGGACGAACCGGCGGCGGGGATGACCGATACTGAAAAGGGGCGGCTGTCGAAACTCGTCAGCAGCCTGAACGAGGATGGCCTGACCATCGTTCTGGTCGAGCACAATGTTCGTATGATTGCGGCACTGTGCAAGCGCCTCGTCGTCTTGAACAAGGGCGAACTGCTTACGTCCGGTGCGGTGGACGAGGTGCTCAGGATGCCCGAAGTCAAAACCGTCTATCTGGGCCGTCGCCGCACGGAGGTGGTGTGATGCTTCGTGTCGAGGATCTTCACGTCGACCGCGGGCGGACTAAGGTCTTGCAGGGGATCAACCTTTCGGTCGAGCCGGGTGAGATCGCCACGCTGATCGGCGCCAACGGCGCCGGCAAGACCACGACGCTGATGACGCTGTCGGGCCTTCTGCCGATTGCCGGCGGGCGGGCCGAGTTCCGCGCGGAGCGAGGCCCTCTCGATATTGGCGCCACGAGTCCCGTCGGATTGGTGCGGGCCGGCATCATCCACTGTCCCGAGGGTCGCCAGATCTTCGGGCGTCTGAGCATCGAGGAAAACCTTCAACTCGGTGCCTATCTCTCAAACGACCGCGACCGGATCGCGCAGGCGGTGGCCGACATCTACGAGTGGTTCCCGATCCTGGGCGAGCGGCGCGCGTTGAAGGCCGGCAACCTGTCGGGCGGCGAACAGATGATGCTGGCCATCGGGCGGGCACTTGTGGCCGAGCCAAAGCTCTTGCTGCTGGACGAGCCTTCCCTGGGCCTCGCGCCGCAGATCACCGAGGAGATTTTCGACGCCCTCGGAAAATTGAACCGAGAAAAGGGGGTCACGATGCTGATCGTCGAACAGAACGCCATGCTGGCGCTGGAACTGGCGGATCGGGCCTTTGTCATCGAAAACGGCCGTATCGTCCTGACCGGAACCGGCAAGGAACTGCTGGACGATCCGGCCGTGTTCGAAGCATATCTGGGAGTGGGCTGATGTCCGATTACCTTATCCAGCAGATCGTGAACGGCCTGAGCCTGGGCAGCCTCTATGCGCTGGTGGCGATCGGGTTTTCCCTGATCTACGGCGTCATCCGGCTGGTCAATTTTGCTCATGGCGATCTGCTGATGATCGGTGCGTTCATGACCTTTGGGCTGGTGGCCAGCGACATGGTGCCTTGGGCGGCGATCCCGCTCCTGGTGCTCGCGGGTGGTTTCGCGGCGGGCGGGTTGATCGAGCGGGTGGCGTTCCGCTCGATCAGTGGCGCGCCGATGATCACCGGGTTCATCGTGACCTTGTCGGCGTCGATCGCGATCCAAAACCTCGCGTTGATCTTTCTCGGCTCGCAGCCGCGCAATTTCAACTTTCCTGAGGTATTTCGCATGCGCCTTCCGATCGGGGGGGCGGACGTGGCGCTGATCGACATCGTCATCCCGGCCGTGACCCTTTTGTGCGCCTTGGGACTGACGACCTTTATTCGCAGGACGCGCGTCGGGATCGCAATTCGGGCGGTGGCGGAAAACCCCTTCGCCGCGCAGCTCATGGGCATTTCCATCGGGCGGTTGGTTTTCCTGGTGTTTGGGCTAGGCGGGGCGCTGGCGGCGCTGGCCGGTCTGTTCTGGAGCGGCAAATATGGGCAGATCAATCCGCTCATGGGATTTCTGCCGGGGTTGAAGGCCTTTCTCGCCACGATCATCGGCGGCGTGGGATCGTTGCCGGGTGCCATTGCCGGCGGTTATATCCTGGGCTTTTCCGAGATCGCCTTCGTCGGCTTCCTGCCCCCCGAATACTCGGGCTATCGCGACGCCTTCGTTTTCGGCCTCCTGATCCTCATCCTGCTGGTGCGCCCACAGGGCCTCTTCGGCGAAGCCGAGCAGGAGCGGGCATGAAACGGCTGGCGCTTACCCCCATTCAGGCATTCTTTTTGCTGGTCGCGGCGATGGGCGTTCTGGTCCTGGCCGTCGAGGCTTCGGGAAACGGATATTTCCAGACTTTTACTGCACTCATGCTCGTAAACGTGATGCTCGCGGTCAGCCTGACCATGACTAACGGCTTTACTGGCATGTTCAGCCTCGGCCATCCTGCCTTCATGACGATGGGGGCCTACGTGGCGGTGCTGTTCACCTACCCGGTGGGGCGCAAGGGCTTTGCCATGCCGGCCCTGCCCGAGGTGATCGCCCAGATCCACCTGCCGCTGCCGGTGGCGGCGCTGGTTGGCGGGCTGTTCGCGGCGCTGATGGGCTGGCTGATTGGACGGCTGGTAGTGCATCTCCAGACGCATTACCTGGCGGTGGCGACATTGGGGCTGATCATCGTGGTGCAGACATTCGCGCTCAATCTCGACGGGTTCACCCGTGGCGGGCGCGGCCTCACCGGTATCCCGCGCGAGGCGACGCTGGCACTGATCGGGGTCTCGACGGTGCTGGTCATCGTGCTGTGCTGGCGGATCAAGCATGCCTCGCTGGGGCGCGCGATGCTCGCGGTGCGCGAAAACGAGATGGCCGCCCGCTGTTTCGGGATCGACGCCTTTCGGCTCAAGATCACGGCCTTCGTGCTGGGGGCCGGTATCGCGGGGTTTTGCGGCGCGCTGCTGCCGCATGTGGTCTCGGTCATGTCGCCCAAATCCTTCGGCCTCATTCTCGCGTTCAACCTGATCGCCATCATCGTGGTGGGCGGCCAGGGCTCCATCCTCGGTGCTGTCATCGCGGCCGTGTTCATCAGCCTGGGCAGCGAGTCGCTGCGGATGGTCGAGGAATCCACCGGCGTCTATGGCGTGACCCAGGTGATCGTGGCGGTGGCGCTGATCTCGTTCCTGCTGGTGCGGCCGAAGGGGCTGTTCGGTTTGAAAGAACCGTTCATCCGGACATCATGAGTTTCGCGCTCGACCCCTCCGAGACTGCGCTGCTGTTGATCGACGTGCAGAATTTCGTGCTCGACCCGGCAGAGCATCCGCCGCGCCCGGAGTTTTACGCTCGCACGACCCAGACCGTTATGCCCACCCTCGAGGCGCTGCTGGGCACCGCCCGCAGCTCGGACGTGGAGGTGATGTACACGGTGATGGAGAACCTCACGCGGGACGGGCGCGACCGCAGCCTCGATTACAAGCTGTCGGGCTTCAACATCCCGAAGGGATCGCCCGGCGGCCGGGTTGCGGCGCGGTGCGCGCCGCAGGGCGACGAGATCGTGCTGCGCAAATCCTCTGCCTGTCTCTTTCACTCGACAAATTTCGACTTTGTGGCCCGGAATCTAGGCATCTCGACAATCCTCTGCACGGGCTTCCTGACCGATCAATGCGTCGAGCAAACGATGAAGGCCGGCGCATCGCTGGGATACCGCATGGTCTGCGTCGAGGACGCCTGCGCCACCAATACCGACGCGCGCCATCAGGCCGCGGTGGAGCGCATCGGTGTGTCCGGCGAGATCGTCGCCAGCGGCGACATCCGCACGGCACTTGCGCAATAAAGCCTCTCACATCATTACGTCGCCGCCATTAGGATTGAAGGTCGTGCCGACATAGAACGCCGCGTTTTCCGTCGCCAGTAGCAGCGCGGTGGGAGCGATTTCCTCGACCCGGCCCTGGCGCCCAATCACCAGGTCGTTCTGCTTGTTCGCGGCCCAATCGGGCGGCAACTTCATGTCGGTGTCGAGCGGGCCGGGACAGATGGCGTTCACGGCGATGTTGTCGCCCGTCACCTCATGCGCCAAGGATTTTGTCAGCCCGATGACGCCGGCTTTGGCGGCGGCATAATGGGTCATTCCGAACCCGCCCTTATGGGCGATTTGCGAGCTGATGTTGATGATGCGCCCGTACCCTTTCGCACGCATGGCGGGCAGCACGGCGCGGGTGCATAGGAACACGCTCTTGAGATTGATCCGCATCATGTCGTCCCAAGTCGCGGTCTCCATCCCCTCCATCGGCGAGACCGTGACGATGCCGGCATTGTTAACCAGAATATTGGGCGCGCCCAGCCGGTCCATCGCCGCGGTCATTGCCGCGTTGACGGCGTCTTCGTCGCCGACATCGACCTCGATAGCGATGCTACGGCGGCCCAGTTGTTCGATCGCGGCGGCGACCGTTTCAGCGCCTGCCTTGTTTCTGTCGAGAACGGCGACATCCGCCCCCTCCCGCGCATAGAGCATCGCGATGCCGCGCCCCAGCCCGGTGGCCGCGCCGGTGACGATTGCAATGCGGTTGTCGAGCTGTCCCATCGGCTCCGTGCCTTTTCCATCCTCCATAGGCCCGTAAGCCCCCAGCCTGAATACCGCGGCCCCGCGCAGGAAGAAAGATGCCTATGGGTCACTCTCTCCACCGTCAGGGCCGTTGAAGCCGCCTGCGGTCGCGATAGGCTGCCCCGACATCATCGGGAGGCGATCATCATGACGGGGCTGACAGATCCGCGAGAGCCATATGGACATGCGGGAGGCCGGGAGCTTGGGCGGGTGTTAGTGACCGGCGCGGGCGGGT
Source organism: uncultured Jannaschia sp. (assembly GCF_947494025.1). GTDB lineage: Bacteria > Pseudomonadota > Alphaproteobacteria > Rhodobacterales > Rhodobacteraceae > Jannaschia. The sequence goes on along the minus strand of NZ_CANLTQ010000028.1, from coordinate 19,050 downwards.
TCCTCGGCGCGGCCCTGGTCGCGGAGTTGTGGGCGCGGGGGGCCGATGTCGTGGCCACGGATATCGGCCCGGTCGCGGCGACTGTTGATGGGATGATCCCCTGCGAGGTGACCGATTTCGACCGGGTCGACGCGGTGGTGAAAGAGGGGGCCTTCGCGACCATCCTCCATTGCGGCGCGGTATCGGGGCCGATGGTGATGCCGGACCGCCCGCTTGATATCTGGCGGATCAATGCGGGCGGCATAACCAATGTGCTCGAGGCCGCACGCCGCCACGCCGTGCCGCGCGTCGTGACCTGTTCGACCAGCGAGGTCTATGGCGACCGATCCGGGCGTGTCGACGAGACCTCTCGCCCGCATACCGCGTCGGTCTATGGGGCCAGCAAACTGGCGGGCGAAGAGGCGATGCTGGGCTATGCTCGCGAACACGGGGTCGATGCCATAGCCCTCCGGCTGTCCTGGATCTATGGGCCGGGCCGGCAAACCCCGACAACGCTCGATGCTCTGCTCCGCGCGACGATCGCGGGACGGGACTCCACGCTGCCCATGCCTGCCGATGCCTACACCCATTACCTCCATATCGACGATGCCGTGCAGGGTGTGATGTGCGCCGCCACCGCAGCCGACACCGGGTCGAGGATTTTCAACATCACCACCGGTTTGGGTGTCCCCATGGCCGATGTCGCCGAAACCATCATGGGCCTGTATCCCGGCGTGCAGGTGAAATGCGGCGCACCAAACCCGGCCGGGCGCGGCATCGCCGAGATCGACAACAGCCTCGCCGCCCGAGAGATCGGGTTCGCGCCCCGTATCGCGCTCGTCGATGGGCTGAAAAGGCTGTGCGCCGCGCTGGAGGATACGGCCCGGCTATAGCGGCGGGATCCAATCATAGACGAAACCCTCTCATAACCGTTTAGGGTTCTGTCTTTGGTTTTTGTCCGGGTCAACCTGTTGAAATTCGGTGGGGCAGGTGAGAGAGGTCAAAAACGGCCGATATCGGTGAAAAAGGCCGGCGGGCATGAATGACTACCCCCCAAGGGGAACAACGTTCTTGGGTGATGCTTTATTCTGCCTAATCTGCGGCGACGTAACTGTACCTGCAGAACGCTGTTCTATCGAAGCCCGCTGCCGATCGGCGCATCCGCCTTTTTCACCGATATCGGCCGTTTTTGATAAGGTGCCTGAAGTGCGACTCAGAAGTTTGTATCAGCGCCAACCGTGCGCCAGGCGTCCACTTCGGCGGTGAGCGCGGTTATCTTCGCGTCGAAACGCTTGAGCGCCTGCGGCCCGAGAATCAGATGGCCCGGCGGTGTCTTCGCTGCCAGCGCATCGCAGATCACCTTCGCGGCCTTTGTCGGATCGCCGGACTGATGGCCGCTGCGAGCGCGCTGCCCCTCGGCATGCTTGCCGGCAGTCTCGGCGTAGTCTGGGATGGTACCGCCGGCGAGGACGCTCTCGCCGCTGAAACCAGTGCGGAATGGGCCTGGTTCGACCGCAGTGACCCGAATACCGAGCGGCGCGAGCTCCTCCGCCATTGCCTCCGACAGCCCCTCCACGGCGAATTTGGTCGCACAGTAGAGTCCCCTGCCCGCCCCACCAATTAGCCCGGCGATAGAGCTGATGTTAACGACATGGCCCGCTCGGCGCATACGCATCCCTGGCAGCACGGTGCGGGTGACCGAGAGCAGGCCAAACACGTTCACGTCGAAAATGCGGCGGGCGTTTGCGTCGGACACTTCCTCAACGGCGCCGTACATACCGTGGCCGGCGTTATTGACCAGCACATCGATGCCCCAGCGTGCCTCCACGTCGCGGACTGCGGCACTGACTGAAGCCTCGTCTAACACGTCAAGCGTGAGGGCCAGCACCCGATCGGGATGTTCGACAGCGAGCGCGGCGCACGCTTCGGGACTACGGGCGGTCGCGGCCACCCGGTCGCCGCGCGCCAGAGCCTCGCGTGCAAGCGCCATGCCGAGGCCGCGCGAGCAGCCGGTGATGAACCAAGTTCGCATTTTTCATTCTCCCTTGCGCGGATCGGGAAGGTCGAACGGAGGCGGGCGCCGCGTACGCCCATCTCCGCCTCAACGGTCTCTGTGATGCGACGGCGCGGCGGCCCGAATCAGTCGAAAAGCGAGCGGGACAGCCGCAAGGATCAGCACCAGCCGCCACAGATGGTGGACAGCGATGAAAGCGACGTCGAGACGGAGGGCGAGCGCAATCAGAATCATCTCGGCAATCCCCGCCGGCGCGAATGCGAGCAGGATGACCTCGCCCGGCAGTCCCGTTCCAGCGCCGAGCGCGAAGGTGGCGAGCAGGGTGAAGGCCATGAGAAGCGACGTGACAGCGACACCTGCCGCGCCGGCCCTGAGCAACTCGTGCGCGTGCGCTCCGGCGAAGCGGCAGCCGATGGCTGCGCCGATCACGATCTGGGCGACAGCGGTGATCTCCACCGGCGGGCGGGCCGCGCTCCAGCCGAGCAGGTGGACGGCAGCCGTCACTATCATTGGGCCTAAGAGGAAGGACGCTGGCAACCGCAGCGCCCGCCCCGCGGCAGCACCTGCCAGCGCGGAGGCAAGGAACAGCGCGAGGTCTCGGCTCGTGACCTCGCTCGCACCCGCTCCGACTGCGACGAGCGCCGCCCCGTCGGGCGCTGAGGCGCGGAACCATGCAGCGATGATCGTCACGGTCAGTAAGAGCCGCGTCGAATGAATCAGTGCGATGGTGCGGTCGTCCCCATCGTTCGCTCTGCCAATAAACACCATCTCGCTCAGCCCGCCAGGCATAGCGCTGAAGAAGGCGGTGGCCGGGTCGTAGCCGCCAAGCCGGCGCAGTATGAGAAAGCAGCTCCCGCCCGCGATCACAACGTAGAAAGCGATACCGGTGAGCGTCAGCGACCACTCGCCGAACCGCTCGAAGGTCTCGGGCGTGTAGCCGCTGCCGATCAGCACGCCAAGCACCGCCAGCATGGCGTTACGCAGCGCCCCCGGCATCGTGACGGGGAGTCCCGCAAGCGCAGCCGCTGTGGCCGTGAACATCGCGCCGAGAAGCCATGGCAGCGGCATTCCGATCAGCGCGAAAACCCCGCCGCCCAGTGCACCCCCCCCGAGCGCAAGGCTGAGGGCGCCGACCTCGCGGCGGGTCAGATCACCTCCTCTTCGGCCAACGCTTCGATTTCGCGGCGACCGAATCCGAGAAGTTCACCGAGGACGTATTCATTGTCTTCGCCGTAGCAGGGCGCGCCGCGTTGGGTAACCCCGCCCACATGCGGTGGTGTGGCGCTCATCTTAACCGGCAGCTCCGCCACCGGCCACCGGCCAATCTTGGTCCCATCGACTTCGGTCAGCCACTTCAGCGCGGCGAGCTGGGGATCGGAATCGCAGCGGTCGGCGGCGGTCTGGCAGGCGCCCGCTGGAACGCCGGCGGATTGAAGGCGCATCATCGCCTCGTGCGAGTCTTGCCCTGCGGTCCAAGCGCCCACTGCGGCGTCAAGCGCGTCCTGATGTGCCAGCCGGTCTGCGAGCGTGGCGAAGCGCGCATCCTCGAGCCAGTAACGCCGGTCCGCCACTTCGGCGAGGGCGCGCCACTCAGGGTCCGAGAAGCAGGCGATGGCGAGCCAGGCGTCCTCGCCCCGGCAGCGATAGGCGCCATGCGGAGCGGCGGGCTTGTAGAATGAGCGGTTACCGATGCGCTTCCAGGCTCGCCCGTTCACCGACCAGTCGAGTACCGGCACGCCTCCGAGGAAGATACCGGATTCGCACTGGGAGGAATCCACACGCTGCCCTTCGCCCGTGCGTTCCCGATGATAGAGCGCGCCGAGGGTCGCCAGGGCAAAGCCGTAGGCACCAATCCAATCGAGATAGGAATAACCCCAACCCGCCGGCATCGCCGGCTCAGGCAGGCCCGACATATCCGAGGTGCCTGCAAAGGCTGCCGCCACCGGCCCCACCGTCCGGAAGCGCCCGTAAGTTCCGTGCGCGCCCATGCCCGACTGTTGCACATAGATGATGTCGGGACGCAGCCCCTGCATCACATCGTAACCGAGTCCCGCTCGGTCGAGCACGCCGGGCGAGAAGCCCTCGGCCACTACGTCCGAGAGGGCGACCATGCGTTTGGCGATCTCAAGGCCTTTGGGGTGGCGGATGTTCAACGACAGGCCGCGCTTGCCGGGATTCTTGTTGTTGAACTGGCCGCCCATATCGGAATCGGTCACGCCGGGCAGTGGCGTGTTCGCATTCTCGCGCGCGACGCGCCCGCCCACCGGCGCCATTGCAGCGAGACGCGTATCGGGATGGGCTTTCCACTCCACCTTGATGACCTCGGCGCCCAAGGCGGCCGCCATGCGCGTGCCGCCGGCCGAGGCGAGAAACCAAGAGAAATCGAAGATCCGCACGCCCTGAAGCGGGAAGGGCTTGCCGTGGGCCGAGAGCGTCGGTTCCGCAGCGCGGGGTGCGGCGGGCAGGCGGGCGGGCGTGGGTCTCAGGACTGAGAGGATTGTGTCAGTATCCTCGCCAAGCAGCGGTGCACGCCGGCCCTTCTGCCAGGTGGTCACGGTGCTGACCCACTTGCTTACTGGATAGACGACGCTGCGCCCTATCTCGGGATGTTCGATCTCGGCGAAGGCACCGCGCTTGAGCCAGTGGGGATCCAGCGCGTTCTCGTGCGGCTTGCGTAGCGGCGCCCAAAAGAGACCCGATTCCTGCGCCTCCTGCCAAGGCAGGTTGTCAAAGCTCCAGGCGCGCACGAAGCGCTGGATAGCTTCGAGCGCGCGCTCGGCCTCCGGATCGGTGGCGCCGGATCCAGGGATGTTGCGGGCGCTGAGATCGGCGCCCTCCTCTGGCGGAGTTAGCCCGTCGGCCATGCCATAGCGTTCGAGAAACGGTGCCAGCGCCGCCCGGTCGCGCGCCGAGACACCCCAGGCAATGCACCAGCGGCCGTCCTTGGTGTGGCTGATATTAGGCGTACGGGTTGGGTTCTCGGATGCGTGGCGGCAGGTCTGCCGGTAGATCGGAGCGCGGCGCATCACCCATGACATAAGATCAAGTTCGGTGTTCTTCGACACCGCCTCGTGCACGGCACACGACACCTCCTGCCCCTCGCCCGTGCGCAGCCGGTGCAGAAGCGCCGCTACGATCCCGAGGGCGAGTTGCTCACCCGCGATGTGGTAGGCGTGCCAGAGCTGCGGCGCGATGGGTGGCTGATCATAGTGGTCGTGCGGATCGCGGTCGTAACCGCAGTTCATCATCACGCCGCCAAGCGCGAGGTGCACCAGGTCGGACGCCTTGAAGTCCTTCCACGGCCCCACATCGCCGAACGGCGTCATGCGGGCGACGATCAGCGAAGGATCGCGTGCGAGCAACGCTGCGGCCCGCAGTGCATCAGGACGGCGGCGGGTCTCTTCGGTGGCGTCGAGAAAGACGTCGGCGCTGGCAACGAGATCGAAAAGCCGTGCGCAATCGGCCTCGTTCTCAGGATCGAGCATGACCGAACGCTTCCCGCGGTTGTAGGTCCAAAAATGCAGCGAGCGCTCGGGGTCCGGCGCGTCGTCCACGAAGGGCCCGATGGCGCGCGAGGGGGAGCCCCGCGGCGGTTCGACCTTGATGACCTCGGCACCGAGACCGGCGAGCAGCAGACCGCAGTACTCGCCCATCTCGTCGGCGATCTCGACAACGCGCAAGCCATCCAACATGCCGGGGCCGGCCTCGGCGAATACGCTCTTGTCTTCTTCTGTCATGTAAGAAACCTCGGAAAGAACGGAGGGAACCGGCACGGCGGTGACCGCGCCAACTCAGACATGGCAGGCGTGGGGGCCTACGGGTCAGGCGGCGTCAAACACCGGCAGAGTGATGTCCGGATAACGGTCGGTGAAAGTCACCTTCAACGCCATTCCGTGGCGGGGTGCCTCCTTCGCCGCGCCCACCAGGTTGCTGATCAGGCGCGGACCCTCCTCGAGTTCAACTTGGCAGACGTTATAGGGCAACTCCGCTGCTACCCCGTCCCAGTAAGCGCGGTGGAACACGACCCACGAGACGAGTGTGGCCCTCCCACTGACAGGCCGCCACTCGAACGCATCGTGCAAGCAGTATGGACAGCGGGGCGAGGGCGGAAAATGCGTCTGATCGCACTTCTTGCACCAAGGCAGGGCGAGCACGCGCTGGTCCGCCCTCTCCCAGAAAGGGGCGCTGATAGGATTGCGGTCGGGCAGCGGGCGCTGGATGTCGGGCGTCATGATCGGAACCTCTGGATTGGGAACACTGCCGCGCGGGGCGGATGTCAGGCGGCACGGTAGATGATGGAACGGGTGCAGGGAGTCGCAGCGACGTACTGCACCGTCTCACAGCCTGGCACCTGGCGCTCGCCGCACTCGCCGCGGACTTGGCGCACCGCCTCCACGTTGAGAGCCCAGCCCTGCATGTAGGAGTTCGACAGATGCCCACCGTCGGTGTTGGCCGGCAGCTTGCCGCCGAGGCCGAGCGTTCCGCCTTCCACGAAAGCGCCGGCCTCGCCCCGCTTGCAGAAGCCCAGCCCCTCGAGGCTGAAGAGCACAGTCGGACTGAAGTTGTCGTAAACCATCAGCGAATCCACGTCATCGTGCCCGATGCCGGCCATGCCGTAGACTTGATCGGCGACCTTGGTTAGCGGCTCGTACCAGAAATCGTGCTGGGGATAGGAGTAATTGACCAGCGCGTCCTGTGCCCCTACACCTGCCACCACAACTGGCTTCTTCTTCAGATCGCGCGCCCGCTCGAGCGAAGTCAGGATCAGGCAGACAGCCCCGTCGTTGATCAGGCAGTAGTCGAGCAGCCGCAATGGATCGCAGATCATTCGAGCGTTCTCGTGATCGTCTATGGAAAACGCCTCGCGCATCACGGCTGCAGGATTCATCACCGCATGACGGCGAAAGGCGACCGGCACCTCAGCGAGTTGGCGGGTAGTAGTGCCGTAACGTTCCATGTGCTCGCGGAACATCATGGCGTGGATCGCGCCCATCGAAGTGAAGCCCCAAGGGTCCCAAAAGCCCGGGCTCTCCTCGCCGCCGTATTGCACCCGGCGCGAGCGGCCTATGTTGGCGTAGAGAAGAACAACATAGTCGGTGTAACCGGCGTCGAGCGCCGCCAGCGCCTCGACGATAGAAACGCCAGACATGCGTCCGTGCGGAGGCACCTGAAGGGTCCAGCGCGGCTGGATCCCGAGGATCTCGGCCATGCGGCCATAGTGTGGCAGGCGGCAGACGGCCAGGCCGTCGATCTTGTCCTTCTCCAGCCCGCAATCATCGAGAGCGTCGGCGAAAGCGTCGGCGGCGAGGTGGAAGTCGTCCTTTTCGGGAAATTTTCCGTAGGCGCTCTGGCCCACACCGACAACGGCGTATTTTCCAGAGATGCTCTTGTCGATCATCGCGAATGCTCCTCAGAGAATTGTAAGAGTTGCGAGCTCACATCAGCAGCCCTTCGGGCATCTGAACGGAGAAGAAGCGCAGGAAGGCCCAGAGCACGGCGCTCTGGGCTGCGACATAGACGAGCGTGACCCAGAGCCGCGTGCGAAAGATTCGCCCAGTGACGAGCGCCAGCAACCCCGTGGAGATGATGAAGCCCAGCCAGCCGATGGCAAAGGTCGCGAGGGTGACCGCCGCGATCACTGCAAGAGTCACGGGCGTGAACTGGACGTGCTGCGCGTCCTCCGAATCCTCGTCGCCGTCCGTGTTCGGCCGTGCCTCTAACGCGAGACGCAGGACGCCCTTGAACAGCAGTAGCACGCCTATGGGGGCGACCATGTAGGCCGAGAGTGCGAAGGGAAAGCCGCCGCTGGTCGAAGGATATCCAAGCGTGATGACTGTGCCGGTCGCGCCGAGCGCGAGGGCGAAGGCGCCGGTCAGCAGGTCGGCATAGGGAGTGGGACGCATCATGAAACCCTCTGGCTGGATTTCGGGGACCAAATCTCGACCAGACTGGGAAGCAGGTTCTTGTAGAGGCCCCACAGCAAGATGGCCGCGATTATCAGCACCAGGCTCGCCGCGCCGGGCTGCATGAAGCGGCCGACGCCGCCGATCTGGTAGGCGAGCAGCAGCTCCTTCTCTATGGTGGGGCCGAGGATCGCACCGAGCAATACGTTGGCTACCGGCAGGTACATCCGCTCAAGCAGTACGGCAACGAGGCCAATGCCGAGCGTAATGTAAATCCCCTCCTCAAACCCCGTGGCGAGAAATGTGCCGATGGCCGAGAAAGCGACTATCGCCGGTATCAGGAAAGCCGGCTTGACCTTGGTCACATAGATCGCAACGCGGTGGAACGGCAGACCGAAGATTACAAAGAAGACGCCGGTGAAGAAGAGGCCGAGCAGAATTGTCCAGACCTTCTCGGGGTTGACGGCCATCATCTGCGGTCCCGGTTGCACGCCCGCCAGCAGGAAGGCCCCGAGGATCAGTGCCGATGCCGCGCTGCCCGGAATCCCAAGGGAGAGCAGCGGCACGATGGTGTTTGGCACCGCCGCGTTGTTGGCGGTCTCGGCCCCTGCCACCGCCTCAATGGAGCCGTTACCGAACTCCTCCTTAGCCTTCGAGGAGCGATACGCCTCTTGATAGCCGAGCCAGGACGACGCGACGGTGCCGAGACCGGGCAGTGCGCCGACGATTGAGCCGATTAAGCCGGTGCGTATGATCATGCCGCGATTCCGGCGGAAGAGAGAGAGGAAACGGCGGAACTCCTCGCCGAAGCCGTAATGCAAGTCCATCTCGCGGACCGCGTGGAAGTACTTCTCAAGCGTGGCGAGGCGGAAGATCTGCGGAATGGCGTAGAGCCCGACTATGATCCACACCAAATGAAAGCCATCCCAGAGCTGGGGGTAGCCCTCGACGAAGCGCACAAAGCCCGTATTAGGCTGCATGCCGACGGTCCCGACCAGCAGGCCGATGCCGACCGCCAGCAGTCCGCGCAGCGGATCAGCGCGCGACAGCGCCCCAGTACCCACCAGCGCCAGCGCCAGCAGCGCGAAGAGCCCTCGTTCGGCTGTGCCGAAGAGTGTGGCGAAGGTGATGAAGAGCGGCGTTAGTACCACCGCGCAAACAAAGCCGATCGTCGAGCCGATAAACGAGGCGTAAATGTCCGTGGATAGGACCTCGCCGGTTCGCCCCTTCATGGAGAGCTTGTAGCCCTCCATCGTCGTAGGCACGCCCGCGGCTCCGCCGGGAATGTTATAGAGGATCCCGCCTGTGCTCGAGGAGTAGGTCGAGGCCGCGTAGATGCCGATCAGCATGAGTACCGACGTCTCTGGCTCCATGCCGAAGGTAAAGGGCAGCAGGAGAGCCATCATCGAGACGCCGCTCACGCCCGGGAGGGTTCCTGCGATAAGCCCCAGCAGGGTGCCGAGGGCAATCCAGCTCAGGTTCATTGGGCTCAGAAGGATGAGCAGAGCATCTCCGATGCCAGTGTACATGTAACCTCCGGGCGCAGGGCCGTGAGCGGCTGAGACATTGAAGGAAGGCACGCGGGGTCAGTTACCGCCCCGCGATCCCGTATTTGAGCTTACTCGAGGTGCTCGTCGCGCAGCGGCAGGTACTCCTTGAGAAGCTCGTGCATCTGGTCGAGATTCTCCTGCGCCGTCTCTTGGTCACGCCAGAGGGCAGGCTCACCGAATTCGTCGCGCATCTTGATGAAATCCGGATCGTTCGCGGTCTGCTCAAAGGCGTGTTCGAGATACTCGATCCGCTCGGCCGGCGTATCGGCCTTTGCGAACACAGTAGCATAGCTCGCGCCGATCAGATCCAGCTCCTGACCCACCACCGACTCTACGGTCGGCCACGGGAACGGCCAATCTGCGGGCTTCTCCTCCTCCTTCAGACCTTGGGCGAGAACCTGAAAGTTCGGATGATCGATCATGTCGTTGCGCGACACGCCGATGTAGGCCACATCGAGATCGCCAGTTAGAAGGTCGGCCTGGGCGTTCCCGGAGGAGCTGTAGAATACCCAGTTCCACTTCCCGAGCGTATCGGTCGCCTGCATGAATTCCAGCATGTAGAGGTCGTCGGCTCGGCCTGGGCCGAGCGAGGCGAGGGTGATGGAGCCCGGTTCCTCCTTCACCTGATCGATCATTTCCTGGAGCGAGTCCCACTCCGAATCCTCCGGCGCTACGAAGCCAAGCACCGACCGTGCGAATTGGCCGATAGGGGTCCAGTCTTCCCAGTCCCAGCCGAGTCCGGAAGGCGAAAGTACCGAATGTGCGTGTGGGCCGTCCGAGCCGCTGGCGATCACGACATGCTGGCCGTCCGAGGGGCGGGAGTAGGTGAAGTTGATGCCCACCAGTGCGCCGCCGCCAGAGACGTTCTGAACCACAACAGGCACGCCGATGATGTCTTCCATGTTCGCTTGAAAGGCGCGGCCGCGGGCGTCGGTAAGGCCGCCGGGGCCATAAGGCACCACGATGGTGAGCTGGCGTTCGAGAAAGTTCTCTGGCGTGTCCTGAGCCACCGCAGCGGACATTCCGCCCCAAGCAGCCAGCAGGACGCCCGCCATCTTTGTTATGCGTCGCATATTTTGTCTCCCTTATTGGTTCAGTCCCGCTCCCTACGACCTTGCGGCCGTCTTGCTTTGCAGACAGGTGTCTGTAAGCGCTTTCATTGGTTCATACTGCGGCTCGCGTTGTCAACCTTGGAGTTTCCGTGGATGCATCAATCTAAATGGACGATACGAATGGATGAGAGATCAATCTGTTAAATCATGGAAAATAATGCAAAAAAGAGACAGCGACCGGGCAGGGCGAACATCAAACTCGAGGACGTGGCCATACATGCCGGTGTTTCTCCTGCCACCGTCTCCCGTTTTCTAAACAATCCCAAGGTAGTGAGCGAAGAGGCTAAGAAGCGTATCAAAGCTGCCATCGCCACTCTTGGCTACATGCCCCACCGGGCGGCGCGGGCGCTGGCATCGAACCACAGCCGGACCATAGGTGCGGTAGTGCCCACACTCGACAATGCGATCTTCTCTCGCCAAATTATGGCCTTCCAGAACCGCCTCGCGTTCAACGGCTACACATTGCTGCTGGCGGTCTCGGAATACGACGCCGATTCAGAGTTTCAGCAAGCGCGCGTCTTGTTGGAGCACGGTGTGGAGGCGCTTATGCTGGTCGGAGAACGACGGTCCGCAGAGTTCTACAGCCTGCTCACCCGTGTAGGCGTTCCCTTTGTCAATACTTGGCTTTACCGCTCCGATTCGATCCATCCCTGCTGCGGCTTCATTCATGATTCGACACAGCAGGTGCTGGTAGATCACCTCGTTGGGCTCGGGCATCGCCGGTTAAGTGTGATAACCGGCCAGCCCGAGAATAACGATCGCGTCGCAACGCGGCTGAACGCCATTGTTGCAGCACTTGAGTCTCATGGATTGGACCTCGATCCACGTTGCGTAATTAACACGCATTATTCCTACGCTGACGGGCGCGAGGCGCTGCGGCGGCTCATGGCGCTCGATGAGCAGCCGACTGCGGTCCTTGCGGGCAACGACGTGCTCGCTTCGGGCGTTCTTTTCGAGGCGCACAGTCAAGGTATTGACGTGCCCGGCCACCTATCGGTGACGGGCTTTGGCGATCTCGCCATCTCTGAGCACCTCTATCCGCCGCTCACTACGATCCGTACTCCGAAGGAGGAGATTGGAGAGGCCGCGGCCGACTTCCTGATCGCTCGTCTTGCCGGCCGCGAGACGCCCGATCGCACTGAGCTTCCGGCGCGCTTCTGCCTGCGCGCCTCCACCGGTCCCGCCGCCACACCGGCGCTGGCCCACGGCATTGGTGGCGATGGTTTTTGACGATTGCCCGGTCCTGATTTTACTCCAACCGTCCTTACCAGCTGCCTAGGTCGCAAAAGACGCGCGCGCCTTAATCCGTCCTTAGTCATCGGCGTGCCAGATCGAGATGCGCGAAGTTCCCCCTTTCGTCGCAACGGCCCTCACGGACAACGAGTTGACGTACTCAATCATCAAGCAGGCGTTCCCGCACGTCCGGGACCGGATGCGCGAGATCGCAGACGATGGATTGCGGTTCGCCTCCGAGGTCGATCTCGTCATCGGGGCGCTGCGCCTCGCCCGGCTACAGCAGGAGCGGGAGAAGAACGAAACCTTGAGGGTTCCGCGCCCCTCGCCGGCCTTTGCCTCGTCGTTGCAGCGAGACGAGGAAGCGGGGGTGCGCGCCAGGTTCCTGAAGCTTCTTCCCGAACACGGGGGAGATTTCCCGCTCAAGATACTTCTACGCCGGCTCCGTGACATGCTGGCGGGTCAGGCCGACAGCCGACATGGACTCCCTGCAATGCTGATCGCCCGCATGCCCCGCGAAGGCGTGGATATGCTCCTGTTGATGGCAGATATTACAAAAGGAGAAGACGAGGTCTTGGCGAAGGACCTGCAATCCTTCGCGCTCCATATTTTCCTAGTGGTGACCAAGGAAGATAAGGCAGCCGATCGCCTTTTCGAAGCGGCAAGTACGCCTGCCTGGACAGCCACGGAGGCCGATCTCGCAAAGTGGCGCGAGGAGCTACAGAAGGACGGCTATGCTTTCAGCCTCCCTACGCAGCAGGAAATCGATATCATGCGCGCGGCCGTCGAGGCGCGCCGGACCTGCAACAGGGATGGCGCGAGGCTTCTGGGTTGGGCGGAACGGTTTACGGAAGCGGACAAGGAAGCTCACGATCCCGGCGGTTGGCTACGTCATTTCACCTGGATGGGAGAGCGGAACAAGCGAGCCCTGATGTGGCTTCAGCGGGACTACTTGCGCAAGAAGGTTGGTCATTTCGATCCGCTCTCGATCCGCGACGAAGACCTGCCGCTCGATCTCGACCATATCGTGCCCCAGAGCCGGTTCGGTTATGACTGGAGGCATCGGGACAAGTATCTCTCGTCCGATCTGACCGTCGACGAACTTCAGAGCTTCAGGGATCACCGGCATCTCATCGGAAACGCCTTGGGGAATTTTCGTTGGCTCGACGCATCCGACAACAGAGCACGGGGTGACGGTCAGCTGGAAGACAGCGCGACAATGGCTGGAGATCATTACATCGACGATCCGACAGGTTGGAACGCTCTAATTCCTGATGAAAAGATATGGAGCTGGTCACGCAATGACGTGGCCGAGTTCCAGGCACGGATCGATCTCCGGACGCTGCCCCTCTGCCAAACGTTGATATCGGATCTCCCTGCCTAGCCGCCGGAGCGCTTGGTCAGGGTTTCGTCGATCAAGTTGCCATGAGTATCGAGACGCTTTCCGTGCCCCGCATTCTGGAGTCTGGAGCTTCGGTCCCTAGAGTTATCCTGGTTACCGGCTCGCCGGCGCCCCCCAGACGAGCGTTCCCGATCCGAGGAAGAACACGCCAAGACGGCTGACCCGTGCTTCGGGCCAGAGCGACCGGACGGCTGTTGCGTAGCAGTGCAGCTGTCCGAGGTAGCCGTCGAGGGCGTCGGCCGGGTCGCCGGGGGCGGGCGACTTGAAGTCGATCACCGCCGTGGCCTGTCCCGCCGCGTACCGCGCGACGAGGTCCGCGATGCCCCGCAGGGCACTGCCGTCGGCGGAGGCGACCTCGAAGGGTAGTTCGTGAAGCCGCTCGGACAGGCCATCGGCGTCGAGCGCGGCGACGAGTCCCGCAGCCTGCCCAGCAAGCGCCGCGACGGTGGCGTCGGCAAGGCCGGTTGCGGCGGACAGGGCGTCGCGCCGGTCCGGGCGCGCCATCAGGGTCCGGAGCGCGAGGTGCAGCACCGTGCCGCGGGCCTGTGCGCTCTCGAAGGCGTCGGGCGGCAGGGCGGGGCCGATGCGCTGAACCTGCAGGTTCCAGAGCGCGTCGCCTTCTGCGGCGGCGGAGGGGCGCAGGATGTGTTCGGGTCCGGGCGGTGGCGGCGCGACTAGGCGGCCGGGCTGGACGTAGGGGACAGGCGGCGGCGGAGCCGATGGTTCGTCGAAGGCCGCCGGCATGCCTTCGGGACAAGCGACGAGGCGCGCCGGGTGATGGCATCCCGTGACCGCGACGCCGCCGGGGGCGAGCGTGAGGCCTGCCTCCTCGCCGAGAAGGCGGAATAGCGTGTCGTTCTCGGGTTTCTCCCAGGCGGGCCATTCGAGGATCAGCCGGTCCCGGGCGCGCGTCAGAGCGACGTAGGCGAGGCAGCGTTCGGTGCGGGCGGCGTCGGGGCGGCGGTCGGTGGCGAAGCGCTCGGCGATCTCCGGGGCCGCGGCCTTGGGATGCCATCGGAGGCGGGCGCGGGACAGCAGGGTCGCAGGATCGTCCCAGCCTTCGAAGGCGATCCGCGGCGTGCCGGGGCGTTCCGCGACCGTCGCATCGAGGCCGGCCACGACGACCACGGGCCATTCGAGGCCCTTGGAGGCGTGCCAGGTCAGAAGCCGGACGCCGCGGCCGGCGGCGGCGTTCGGATCGGGGCGGCGGTCGGACCCGTCGCCGGCGGAGACGCGCACCGCCAGCCAGGCGAGGAACGCGCGGGCGCACCACCCGTGCAGGCCGGCGGCGGCGCGGGTCGCGGGGTCCGAGATGGCGAAAGCGCTGGCCTCGGCAGCGAGACGAGCGAGGTCGGCCATCGTCCGGTCCGGGTCCGGCAGCGCGGCCGCCCATGCGTCGATCCCGGCGGCCGCGCGCACCGCCGCGAGGGCGCGGGGCGCGGGCCATCCGTTGAGGGCGGGGGCCAAGGTGGCGAGGGGGGCCAAGGCGTCGAGTTCCGTGAACCGTCCGTCGGCGAGCGCCGCGAGGCCGTCCTCGAGCGGCAGGCGGGGCGGGCCGAGGCAGGCGAAGGTCAGGCCCGACAGCGTGTCCCTGGGATCGGCCGCAAAGGCCAGCGCCGCCCGGGTCGCCGCGACGGCGGGCGCGTCGTGCCAGCCCGTCTCCTCCACGTCCACGGGCACGCCAAGATCGCGCAGCGCCTGCGCGTAGGTCTCGACCTGGGAATGGGTACGGCAGAGCACGGCGATGTCGGGGGCCGCGGCTGGGCGCGGCGCGCCGGTGGCGCGATCGGCGATCTCGACCGGGTCGTCCAGCAGATCGCGGATACGCGTCGCGACGTGATGGTAGGGCCGTGCGCTCGGGGCCCGGCTCGCGCGGCCTTTGGCGATCTGCAGCACCTCGATCACCGGGTCGGCGCCGGTGGCCGTCCGTTGCGGCGCGAGGGGCGTGTAGTCGGCGAAGAGCCCGGCCCCGATGTCGTTGGCGAAGTCCATGATCCCCGGAACGGAGCGCCAGTTCCGGTCGAGCGTCGAGGCGGCGTCGGGATGCGCCCGGGCCAGCGCCTGAGACAGGCGTGGATCGGCGCCCTGGAACCCCATGATGGCCTGCTTGGCGTCGCCCACGAGGATCGTGCGGGGCACGGCTTCGATCAGTCGGGCGAGCAGGGCGAACTGCACCGGGTTGGTGTCCTGGAACTCGTCCACCACCACGCAGTCGAGGCCCCCCAGCATGGAGGCGAGCGCGTCGGGCATAGCTCTCAGTACCCGCTCGGCGCCCGCGATCATGTCGCCGTAATCGATCGCGCCGAGCCGGGTCTTGGCCTCGGCGTAGCGGGCGCGGACGTCCTGCGCGCCGCGGATCAGCGCTGTGAGATGGCGGCAGGCCTGGTTGCGGGGGCCGGGATGGCGGGGCAGGGCATCGGCCGCCGCCATCACGCCTTGAGCGAGATCGTCGTAGCCCTCGGGGGTGGGACAGCCGCGCTTCGTCAGGCGTAGGTCGCGCAGGGATTGCCACCAGGACCAGTCCGACAGGATATCTTGGTCCCGGATGCGGCGGAGCGCGCGGTGATCCGTCTCGAACGTCTTGCGGGGGCCGTCCTTCATGTCGGGCGTGGCGATGCCATCCGGAAAGGCGTCG
The DNA here is from genome assembly GCF_947494025.1 of uncultured Jannaschia sp. Classification (GTDB taxonomy): domain Bacteria; phylum Pseudomonadota; class Alphaproteobacteria; order Rhodobacterales; family Rhodobacteraceae; genus Jannaschia. The sequence continues at coordinate 3,222 of NZ_CANLTQ010000028.1, read as the reverse complement.
AGCTGGCTTTGCACGGTCCGGCGCAGGGCGTCGTCGAGGGGGGTGCCGTCCGCCGCAACCTCGCCCCAATCCGCCGCGAGCGCCGCCGCGGCCTCGTTCGCCAGCGTCTCGTCCGCCGCGTAGTCACCCAGCCCGTCCAGCCGGGCGATCACGGCGCGCAGGTCGGCGCGGAACATGTCGGCCGCCGAGGCCCAGTCGGCCCCGCGTTTGACGGTCCGGTAGCCGAAGGACGCGAGGTCGGCGGTGATCTCCTGCAGCACGTCCGATTCCGCGATGGCCCGGCGCAGCAGGAGCTCGGCCTCGGCTGCTTCGATCATGCGAGGCCCGGGCGACAGGCCGGCCGCGAAGGCATGCTCGGTGACGATGCGGAGCCCGAGCGCGTGGATGGTGGAGACGTAGGCCCGGCCGATCGCCACCGCGTCGCGCGGGCGCCCCGCGTCGAGGAGAGCGCCGCGCAGGCGTTCCTTCAATTCGCTCGCGGCGGCCTCGGTGAAGGTCACGGCGAGGACGCGGTCGGGCACGACCTCCGCCGCCGCGATCCAGCCGGTCAGCGTGGTCTGAATGTGGTGGGTCTTGCCGGACCCGGCGCCGGCGCCGACGATCTGGAAGGTCATGTCCGGTCCTCCCAGAGGAACGCCGCGACGATCGGGTGGTCGAGCGCGTAGGCGCCGATCCCGGCCGCCTTCAGCCAGTCGCGATCGTCCATCCGGTTAAGGGCGACACGGCCCGACCTGAGCGCGGCGAGGTGCGCCTCGATCCGGCTCCAGGCCTCGGCATGCGTTTCGCTGGCGACCGTGCGGAAGCCGGGCGGCCCGTCGCCGCCGCCCACGAGCGCCTCCCCGTCGGCGAGCCCGAGATAGCCGGCCAGCGGCCGCGTCGGCAGATTTGCCGGTCCCTCCGCGGCGAGCATGTCGCCGTAGAGCCGGGCCTGCAGGTCCCAGCCGCCCTCGAGGCGCGTACGCCGCGTCCGCGAGCCGCCGCTCTTGTAGTCGATCACGATGGGCCGGCCGGACGCATCGCGCAGGATGGCATCGGCGAAGCCCCTTATGTCGAGGTCGAAGGCGGTCCCGGTCAGTGCCTGTTCGGTCGCCGCGATCTCGAGGCCGGCGTCGTCCAGGAGACGTGCCCAGCGGCCGGCCGCGTCCTTCAGTTCCGACAGAAGATGCGCGCGTTCGACCGTCCAGGCCGGTCCGGCGAGGAAAGGGACATCGGAGGCAATGGCCGCGTCAAGTGCCGCCGAAGCCGCGTCCCGAACGGCGTCGGGAGCGCGCGGCGGTCCGGGTGGGAAAAGGCGCTCGAAGGCAGCGTGCAGGACGCTGCCCTTGACGAGGACGTCGAGATCGTCGGGCGCCCAGGCCACGTCGCGCGCGCCCAGCTCTTCCAGCACCCAGCCCAGCGGTGAGACAAGCAGGCGCTCGAGGCGGGACGGCGATTGCGGCCGAACGGTCCCGTCCGCGTCGACCCGCAGGCCGGTCAGGTCGCGCGCGAGTTGCAGTTCGGGCGCCTCCGGCCTGTGCGGCGCGCCTTGATGCGGGCAGGGCGGTGTGACCCGTGCCGCGCAGGGCCAGGTCGCCGGGTGGTCCGGCAGATCCCGCACGAGTTCCTTTGCGGTCGTCCCCAGCCGGCGGGCAATGAGGTCGACGGCCGGGGCGGGCAGGAGCGGCGCGCCGGACCTGTCGCGCCGCGGCAGGACCAGGTCGATGCCGTCCGAGGCGGCCGAGAGCTGCCGCGTGAGGCGCGCGAGGCTCAGGTCCAGCCCGGTGCGCCGGCCCGGCAGGCGAAGCCCCGTGGCGGCCTCGATGGCCTCGATCTCGTGCTCGAGCCAGAAGACGCTCGCCGCCGGGGTATCCGGGTAGCGGTCGCCGGCGAAGCCGACCCCGATCAGACGGCGTACGCCCCGCCAGGGCACGCGCCCCGCCGGTAGGACGGTGATAGCTCCGAGTCGTCGGGCGGGCGGGTCGGTCGCCACGAGGTGGGGCCGCGCGGCGAACAAAAGGAGGTCCCAGTCAGGAGCGGCGTCCGATACCATTGACGCGCCGAGGTATGACAGCCGGACACCGATCTCGCCGCCGAAGAGACCGGCGAGAGCGCCGAGCGCTGCCCCGACCTCGCGTTCGCTCGAGGGATGGCTTTCAAGGACGGCGCGGGCGGCGTCGGTGGCGACGCGCAAGCCGAGCCCGTCGAGCGCCACGCGCGCCATGCCCGGGGCGGGCTTCCGGAGTGTCGTGAGGATAAGATGCACGGCCTCGCCGGCCGTGTCGCGCGCCGCGTCGCCCGGCAGGCCGGCGAGGCGGAGGCCGCAGGCCGCGAAGGCGTCCTTCACGCCGTCGAGCCATTCCGTTTCCTCCGGGATCAGGAGGCCGATCTCGTCCGGCGTGTCCACGATGCGATCGTCGAGGAAACGTTGTGCCATTCCGGCCGCGAGCGCCAGTTCGGCGACCGGATCGCGGACGGCGTGGACGGCGAGCGGGGGCCGCCCCTCGACCGGCGCCTCGGCGACGAGCGAACGTTGCAGATCCCGCAGCGCCGGATCGCGGCCGGCCGGGATGAGCCCGGGGATGGCGGCATGGTGCCGCGCCGCGTCGGGCGCGACGCCGTGGTGGTCCGCGAGGAGCGCGGCCAGCGCGAGGTCCGCCGCCGTGGCACCGGGGCGGGCGTCGAGCGGAAGCACGGGAAGCGGCTCGAGCGCGTCCCCGGCCTCGCAGGCCATCGCATGCGTGAGCGGGACCAGATGCTCCGGCAGCGTGCCGATGTCGCGCCAGAGGTCGCACAGGGCCTCGAGATGGCGGCGGGCGCGTCCGGGGGGCAGCCCTTCGGTTCGAATGCCGGCGGGATCGAGGCCCGGCGTCGCTTCGATGAGCTGCGTAAGCGCACGCGACACGGCACGTTGAGTCGCCTCCGGCGCCACGGCGAAGCTTTCGGCCCACGGGGCGTGGCGCGCCTCGGCCACGGCCTGCTCGACCTCGAACGGCGCCGGGCGAGGACATAGATAGGTCTCCGCCAGCAGGTCCGGCGTCACCGGCCGCACCACGCCCGTTACGAGATGGACACAGGAGACAGGGTCCAGTGCTGGCATCGATCATCTCCGCATGTGCGTCGGGTCCGCGTTGGGCCGGACTGGCACGGGGGCCTTGAGATTGGGTAAAGCCTCCTGTCTTCTTCGGATCGTCTATGCCGGTGATGCGGACGGCATCCCGAGAGCCTCCGGGGTGATCGAGCCCG
>NZ_CANLTQ010000027.1 GCF_947494025.1 uncultured Jannaschia sp. | reverse complement strand
ACCGCCAATGCACTCCTCCGAGACGGAAGGAAATGGACCGAAACCCCCGCTTGATCATCACGGATACTCGGGACATCACTGCGGGATGCCATGTCGAGCAGCGGGATCCTGTGACGTCGTCAAGAGCCGGACCCATGACGGGAGGACGTTCCGGAGGCTCGGTGTCATCGGCGAGTTCCCCCGGGAATGCCTGGCCATCAAGATCGACCGAAATCCGAATTCGACCGCGATCGTCGATGTTCCGGCCGACCTGTCCCCGCCTCACGAGGTGTGCCTAGCCAAGTTCGGTTGGATAACGGCCCTGAGGTCGTCGCCATGGCAGGTTCGAGACCGGATCGACGCTGTCGGCGCCAGGACTGCCTTTGTCGAGCCCGGCGGCCCCCCGGGGGAAAGGATATTGCGATAGATCGAAGCTCCGGGGCGAGTTGCGGAATGGCGAGATCTTCGACCCGCCGGTCGAGCCCCGAGCGGTCATCGAGGGGTGGCGCGTCCACATCAATACCGTCGGGCCTCACACCTCCCTCGACGATCGATCACCGGCTCCGGAAGCCGTTGAATGGCCACCTCGCGGCACAAGATCACCCCCGCCCCGGGTAATCCGCTCTGGCACCGAGACCTGCCAGGCACCGAGACCGAAACCGGACCACCCGATAGGGGCAAGCCATTACCCAGATGGTGCTTGCCTCAACTATTCTGACAGCCGTAACTCAACGACTCCGCTTAACTTCATTCGGCCTGACAAATGAAAAGCGGCGACCCCTTGGCCGCCGCTTCGGTCACCGATCCGTCTGGATCAATTGTTAGCGATGATCGCCTCGATCTGGTTCTTCTGGTTCGACTCGTCCTCGTCCTCGACGACTTCCTTGATCGCCGCGATCTGGCCAAGGGTCAGGTTGTCGAGCTCTTCGGTTGGAATGCCCATGCGCTCGAAATCAGACATCAGCGCCGTCTGCAGCATGTTGTAGCCTTCGCCCATCGAACCGGAATGCGCTTCGGCGAACGCGGCGCCGGTCGACAGGGTGGCGATCATGGCGGCGGCGGTAAAAATACGTTTCATGGTGTGCTCCTTCAGGGGCCGTGGTTGTGCTTCGCTAAACCAAAACCGCGCCGTCTTCCGTACGCTGTCTCGGCATTGCACCCCATAAACGGGCCCTCGCAGCGAAAAGTTCCTACGGATGATCGTCTTTTGCGGTCATCCGGCCCGTGAACGACGCGAGGTCGATCGTGCGGAGGCGCACCGACGAGAGCAGCAAGGTCTTGTCTCTAGGTCGTCCTTCGTCATGCCGACGAAGCCTTGCAAACCCTCTTGCGCCCCCGGATCACAGATCATATGCCCCGGGGCACCTGCAGGGGTATAGCTCAGTTGGTAGAGCAGCGGATTCCAAATCCGCAGGTCGCGGGTTCGAACCCTGCTGCCCCTGCCAGGTAGAATTCCCACTGGCCGCGATTTCCGCGAGTCACTTTGCGCGACAGGCGGGTCAGAGGATCAAGGCACCCTCGTCGAGGGCGTTCACGCCCCGTATGAGGATCTCGAAATCCGCTCGGGCGTTGCCGTTCACGTCGGCCCGCAGAAGGATGCCGTCGTTTTTCTCAAGCAGCCAGACCGCGTTTGCGGCTCGACCGTCATCGGAAAGGGCAAAGGACTGGTTGCCCTCCTGTGAGGTATCGGCGTCGATCCCGCCCAGGTGGATCACGTCCTCGCTGCTGCAGAACTCCCGCAGGTCATCGCGATCCGCGCCGGCCCTGCTTTCGTCCGCGGAGCGGAAGACGAACGTATCCCGGTCTTTGTCCCTGCCGCCATGGAGCGAGTCGCGTCCCTGTCCGCCGATAAGAATGTCCGCGCCACTTCCACCAAACAGGTGATCGTCCCCGGAGCCGCCGGAGAGCCGGTCGTTGCCATCGCCGCCGTAAAGCCAATCCCGGCCGTCACGGCCCCAGAGCTTGTCGTAACCTTCCTCACCCTCGAGTCGGTTGGCCTCCTCGGTCCCGAAGATGCGGTCGCCACGGCGACTCCCGATCACGTTCTCGATGTCGATGATCGTATCCCGGCCGTAGCCGGTATGCTGCGCCTCTTCTGAAGCCAGATCAACGCGTGCGGCCGTTTTGCCGTTGACGACGAGCCAGTCCGAACCCTCGCCTCCGTTCATGCGATCGTTGCCCTCGTCGAGGATGAGGCGGTCCCGCCCGGTCCCGCCATGGACGTGATCGCGACCGTCCCCGCCGGAAATCCGGTCTTTGCCATCGCCGCCGTTGACCACGTCGCGTCCGACACCGCCGAATAGCCGATCGTTTCCATCGTATCCCTCGATCCAATCGGCACCGCCAAAGCCGTACACGAAGTCCTTCCCGTTGCTGAGTCCGAAATAGTCATCGCTGGAAAGTACCGATTGGAACAGCTGACGATCATCGTACGACGTCTGCGTCGTGCTCACGTCGAGGATCGAGGACGCGGAAACGGCTATGTCCGTGAGTTCCCACTCCGCCCATAAGCTGCCGGCGCTCGAATACAGGTCCGCATACAGGGTGACCGTCCCATCCTCGAGAAACCCCTCATCCTCATCAAGGCCGCAGCCGCCGAACAGGCTTATCGCGCGTCCCCCGTCGCGATAGAGAGGGAAAAGGTCAGGGATGAGTTCGCCGTAGGCCTCGACGTTTTCGTCTTCGATCAGTGCGTGTTCGATCGCCAGGTCGCGGAGCCGGTGCAAGTTCAGAGCACGCCAATCGAAACTGCTCGGAGACAGAAGTATCGCCATTTGCTGATCCCCGTCGCCGTAACGGCTGCAATATCGTTTTGAAATGCCGTGTTACTGACGCGTATCGGCAGGCCCGATCAAGACGAGGTTCGAGAATAGAAGGTGTCTATCGTTTCGATGGCCAAACGAAAACAGGCATCCGCGATTGCGGATGCCTGTTGCGGTCGTTTTCGGGACGGGGTCAGCGCTTGGAGAACTGGAAGCTCTTGCGGGCCTTGGCCTTGCCGTACTTCTTGCGCTCCACCACGCGGCTGTCGCGGGTCAGGAAGCCGGCGGCCTTGAGCGGCGCGCGCAGGCCCGGCTCGTAAAGCTGCAGCGCCTTGGAAACGCCGTGCTTGACCGCGCCCGCCTGACCGGAAAGGCCGCCGCCCTTGACGGTGGCCATCACGTCGAACTGCCCTTCGCGGTCGGTGATCTGGAACGGCTGCTTCAGGATCATCTGCAGCACGGGGCGCGCGAAATAGGCGTTGATGTCCTTGCCGTTGACGGTGACCTTGCCGGAGCCCGGCTTGATCCAGACGCGAGCAACCGCGTCCTTGCGCTTGCCGGTCGCGTAGGAGCGGCCGAGCTCGTCGCGGACGGGTTCGCGCGGGGCGGAAGTGTCCAGCAGGACCTGACCGTCATCCGAGGTGGCCCCGGACGTGTCGACGGCGCCTTTGAGGTCTTCGAGGGAATTGAGTTGCTCGGCCATGATCACGCGCTCCGGGTGTTCTTGGGATTCATCGACTTGACGTCCAGCGTCTCGGGCGACTGCGCCGCATGCGGATGCTCGGCCGAGGCGTAGACGCGAAGGTTGGTCATCAGCTGACGCGACAGCTTGTTGCCGGGCAGCATGCGCTTCACGGCCTGCTGAACGACGCGCTCGGGGTGCTTTCCCTCAAGGATCTGCTGCGTCGTGCGGGATTTGATGCCGCCGGGATGGCCGGTATGCCAGTAATTCGGCTCGTGGCGCTTCTGGCCGGTGATCTGCACCTTGTCGGCGTTGATCACGATGACGTTGTCGCCCATGTCCATGCTGGGCGTGAAGGTCGGCTTGTGCTTTCCGCGGAGGCGGGTGGCGACGATCGAGGCGAGCCGACCCAGAACCACGCCCTCGGCGTCGATCAGGATCCACTTCTTGTCGATCGCGTCGGGGGTCATGGTGAAGGTCTTCATCTGCCTTGCCCTATCTGACGTGATTTCAAAAGTCCGGGCGTTCCCGGTCGAAACGCGCTTATACAGCTTCGCACCGCAGCGTCAACGACCATGATTCAGAGATAACCTAACAAAAACAACGTCTAGAGTTTGGGGTTACATTTTACCCCATGTTCAGACGCCGATACCTTCGGGCGGATGGTCGAGCAGCTTCCGCAAGCGACGGACGGCCGCGGCGAAACTGTCGAGCGTCACGCCGCAATTGACGGCGAGGCGCACCGCATGGGGGGCGTTCGCCTCCCGTTCCGCGTATTCCTCGGCGGCCCGCAGCTTGACGCCGACCTCTTCCGCCGCGCGGCAAAAGGCGGAGGCGCGCCAGCCATGGGGAAGGGCGAGCCAGAGCAGCGCGATGTCCTCCCGCCAGGTCAGATCGTGGCCCGCGAGGATCTCGGCCGCATTCCGCATGTAGCGTCCGACCTCGCGCCGCACCGCGTCCCGCAGGGCCGGCAGTTCGGGATGGACAAGGAGCTTCGCGGCCAGATCGCTCATCGGCGTGGCGAGGCCGAAATAGTTGTATTCCGCCGTCCGGCGCAGGGCGAGCCGCCGGTCGGGCGGGGGCAGGGCGAAACCCAGCCGGAGGGCCGGGCTGATCGTCTTGGCCACGGAGGAGACATGCCACGTCCGCTCCGGCGCGAGCAGCCGGTAGCTCGGCGCGTCGGAGGCGGTCATCTGGTAGCAATCGTCCTCGAGGATCTGCAGGTTCGCCGCCCGCGCGACCGCGATGACCTCGCGTCGCCGGCCTTCGGAGGCGCGGCGGCAGGTCGGGTTCTGCGCGTCGGGGGAGGTGCAGAGGATCTGCGCGTCGCCGTGCCGGGCCGCCGCCGCCAGCGCGTCGGGCCGCACGCCTTCCCCATCGATCGCGACCGTGACGACATCGGCGCGCAACGTCTCGGCCATGCGGCGGAATCCGGGATAGGTCAGCTCCTCCAGCAGGACGACAGGGCGCCGCCCGGCAAGGACGGTCTGCAGGATCAGCGCGATGGCTTGCTGCCCGCCATTGGTCAGGATGACGTCGTCGGGCGCGACGGGACCGAGTTCGGGGGAGGCGAGGTAGGACGCGGCCGCCGTCCGGGCGGGTTCCTCCGACCGGTGGACGGGATAATGCATCAGGCCAGAGGGCGGATCGGCCGCGATCTCGGAAAGGAGCGTCCGAATGAGCTCTGCCTGTCCGACGGAGGGCAGATGCGGTGACAGCATGTTGACGTCGTGAACCGCTCCGCCGGTCCCGTGCGGCAGGGCGTCGATGGCCAGCGGTTTCGGCTCGGCCTGGATCGCCTCGAGCCCGCCCTTGCGCGCGACGAACGTGCCGCGCCCCACCACCGCTTCGAGCAGGCCGGCATCGGTCAGGCGCGTATAGGCCCGGGCCACCGTACCGGGCGTCACGCCGATCCGCCACGCAAGGTCGCGCACGGGCGGCAGCTTGGCGCCGGGAGGCAGATCGCCTCGTTCGACGGCGGCCCGGATCGCCCCCTCCAACACAACGTATTTAGGCCGTTCGTCCCTGCCGAAATCGACTTGAAGGACGTTCGACGGGGATATTGTACTCATCACAATGTTTCTCTGGCGGCGGTATTTGCCTCATTGTACCGATATTCTCGCGAATACGTCAAATTGTAACGGTACAAAGGTACGAGTCAGGAGCCCTCGATGTCTGTTGCCGCCCGTCCTCCCGTCCTCGACAGCATGGCCAGCCCACCGGCCTTTCCGCTGGCCGCGGCGCTCGTTCGCGCCGGCGCGGCGCTGGCTCTCTGGGAGCGGCGCGCACGGACCCGGCGGCATCTGCGCGCGGTCCCACCCGAACGCCTGGCCGATCTCGGCCTGACGCCGCGAGAGGTTTCGGTCGAACTCGCCAAGGGATTCTGGCGGGCCTGACGTTACCCCTTCGGTTTTCTTCCCCGACTGGCCGGACCGCCTTGTGCGTCCGGCTCTTTTTCGTTCGGGAAACCTCCGATGCCTCCGGGGCGTTTGTTGCCGGCACAACCAAGGAGTCCGTCATGCGCCCCCTGATCCTTCTCCTGCTCGTTCCCGGCCATGCCGCCGCGCAATCCGCCGCCCCCGACCCGCTTTCCTGCGCGGCGACGGAGGGCGGCGTCGAGTGCACGGCGACCGTCCCGGACGGCGTTCGCGACGACGCCGTTCTCTACTGCCTCGCGGAGGACGCGGCGGGCGAGCCGCTCGCCAATTCCACGATCAGCTCGGATGCGGGCACCGCCGTCTTCAACACGCTGACCGAGGCCGATATCGAGCGGATCGCCGGCGTCACGTGCCGGGAGCAGTGACCGGGACCCCGCGGGGCCCGTTCGGCGGAATGGAATAGGTGAGCGCGGCGCGCGCGACGGGCGCCGTCGATCCGGCCGGCCCGATCAGGCAATCCGCGACCGCCAGCACCCGGCCGAGCTTCAAGAGGCGGACGTCGCAAAGGAGGTCCGCCCCGGCGGCGGGCTTGCGCATGAAGTCGATGCTGCAATTCGTCGTCACGGCCAGCGCCACGGGCCCGAGCCGCGACAGGATGGCGAGATAGACGGCGACGTCGGCGAGCGCGAAGATCGCAGGCCCCGAAACCGTCCTGCCGGGCCGCAGATGCCCGTCCTGGACGACGAGGCGCAGGATCAGGCCCTCCTCGGTGATCCGCTCCACGACGAACTGGTCGCAGACCTGCGGAAAGTCGCGCACGAGAAAGGCGGTCAGCGCCTCCACATCCATCTTGATCCCCGCCATCGCGTCCCCTCTCGCATCCGTCTCCGCCACCTTCTGGCGCAGCCGGTCGGAATGCGGAATGCCCGCATTGCAGGATCCGCGGGCCTTTGCGCTACGGTTCCGGGCACCGCAACAACGCAATCCCCGAAAAGGGCCGGCCCCGCTGGACGCAGATAGCGACGGCTTCTAAAGGCGGGGCAAAGGGGATCCCATGCGCATACTCATCACCAACGACGACGGCATCGGCGCGCACGGCCTCGCCGTGCTCCAGGAGATCGCCACGGCGGTGGCGGGCCGCGACGGCGAGGTCTGGACCGTCGCGCCGGCCTTCGAGCAGTCGGGCGTCGGCCATTGCGTGAACTACATCAAGCCGTCGATGATCACCAAGCTGGCCGAGCGCCGCTTCGCGCTGGAAGGCTCGCCGGCGGATTGCGTGCTCGCCGGGCTGGGCGAGCTGGTGGACGGGCCGGTCGATCTGGTCCTGTCCGGGGTGAACCGCGGCAACAATTCCGGCGAGAACACGGTTTATTCCGGCACCGTGGGCGGGGCGATGGAGGCCGCGCTGCAGGGGGTGCGCGGCATTGCGCTGAGCCAGTTCTACGGGCCCGACAATGTCGGTCTCGACGATCCGTTCGAGGCGGCGGCCCGGCATGGCGCGGATTGCGTGCGCCGACTGGTGGCGGATGCGCCCTGGGGTGGCGAGACCTACAAGCTCTTTTACAACGTCAATTTCCCGCCCTGTTCCGCCGCCCATGTCCGCGGCCTCGCGCCCGTGGCGCAGGGTTACCGGGGCGACGCGCGGATGCGGGTCCATCCCCAGACCTCGCCAAGCGGCCGCGACTACCTCTGGATCCAGGGCAGCGCGCAGGGAGAGGCGACCGGCCCGGGGACGGACGTGAAGGCCAATGTCGAGGGCTGGGTGTCGGTCACGCCCATGCGCTGCGACCTGACCGACCACGCCGCGCTGGCAGATCTGCGCGGCACGCTCGACGCGTATCCGGGCTGAGGGGGGCAGGGATGAACCCGGAGGAGACGATGCGGCTGCTGGTCGCGCTGCGCTCCCGCGGGGTCGGCGACACCCGCGTGCTCACGGCGATGGAGCGGGTGGACCGCGCCCGCTTCGTCACGCCGACCTTCGCCGCCCGCGCCTTCGAGGACGTGCCCCTGCCGATCGCCCGGGGGCAGACCATCAGCCAGCCCTCCGTCGTCGGTCTCATGACGCAGGCGCTGGAGGTCGGCCCGCGCGACATCGTGCTCGAGGTCGGGACGGGCACCGGATACCAGTCGGCGATCCTGTCGCATCTGGCACGGCGGGTCTACACGATCGAACGGCACCGCCCGCTCGCCCGGATGGCGCGCGAGAACCATGAGGCGCTCGGGTTGACCAACATCGTCCAGATTGTCGGCGACGGCAGCTACGGCGTGCCCGAACAGGCGCCCTTCGACCGCATCCTCGTGACGGCCGCGACGGAAGACACGCCCGGCCCCCTGTTGGCACAGCTCCGCATCGGCGGTAGGATGGTGCTGCCGGTCGGCGAGAGCGATCAGGTGCAGACCCTGATCAAGGTCGTCCGCACGGCGGAAGGATACGATTACGAGGAACTCGGCGCGGTGCGCTTCGTGCCGCTGATCGGGGGGGTGGAACACGACTGAAGGGCGTGGCATCCCGGCTCGGGCAGATGATGGGGAGACCGGGATGTTCGGCACAGGCAAGCGGACCCGCTGGGCGGGCGTACTTCTCGGCGCAACCGTGATCGCCGGATGTTCGGAGTTCCGATCGGGCAATCTGGATTACGATCTGCGCGGACAGAGCGGCACCGCCGCCGGCATCCGGCAGGCGTCGGTCACGCGGCCCGTGCCCGACGCGAACGGGCTCATCACCTATCCGAACTACCAGGTGGCCGTCGCGCGTAGCGGCGACACCGTGAAGACTGTGGCGGCCCGCGTCGGCATCGGCGCGCAGGAGCTCGCCGATTTCAACGGCCTGACGCCGGACGCGCCGCTCAACCCGAACGCCGTTCTCGCCCTGCCGCGCCGGGTCACGGGCGGTTCCGCGGGCCGACCCGACATCACCGCCATCGCCGGCAGCGCCATCGACCGCGCCTCGGGCGCCCCCGGCGCCGCGCCGGTCGCCGTTCAGGGCGGGCAGGAGCCGGTTCGCCACCGCGTCGCCCGCGGCGAGACGGCCTTTTCCATCGCACGCCTCTACGGCGTAAGCCCGGCCTCCCTTGCCGAGTGGAACGGGCTCGGCCCCGATCTCACCGTGCGGGAAGGACAATATCTGCTGATCCCGCTCGTCGTGACCGGGGACGGCGCGACCGGCATCCCGACGCCCGATCCCGGGCTCGACGCGGCGACGCCGCTCCCGCCCTCGGCAAGTTCGGCCCTGCCCGAGGTCGTCGAGGCCGAGCCGCTGCCCGAAAGCCCGCAGCTCGACCGGTTCCGCACCGAGGCCAGCGGCGCGTCCGAACCCACCCCGGCGCCCGTCCCGACGCCGGAGCCGGCCGCGCCGAGCGGCCTGCAACGTCCGGTCGCGGGCGAGATCCTCAAGCCGTTCTCCCCAAGCAACGAGGGCATCGACTTCAGTGCCGCGGAGGGCGCTGCCGTCAGTGCCGCGGCCGCCGGGACCGTCGCCGCGATCACCCGCGACACCGATCAGGTGCCGATCCTCGTCCTGCGCCACGCCGACGGGCTTCTGACCGTCTACGCCAACATCCAGGACATCCGCGTGGAGAAGGGCGACACGGTCAGCGCCGGCCAGCGCATCGCGAGCGTCGGCGGCGGCGACCCGGCCTTTCTCCATTTCGAAGCGCGGCGCGGGTTCGAAGCGGTCGATCCCGCGCCGCTCCTCCGCTGACGATCAATTTCACGCGGCGGTGCTTTCAACCGGGGTGCGCAATGCGTAAGTAACCTCGGGGATTCAAGGGCGCGCCTCCGGCACCGGATGGGGCCGGCATCCAGGGAGACAGGACATGCTCAACAATATCGGCCTTCCCGGCCTTCTACTCATCGCCGTCGTCGTGCTCGTCCTGTTCGGACGCGGCAAGATCAGCTCGCTCATGGGCGAGGTCGGCAAGGGCATCACAGCCTTCAAGAAGGGCGTGAGCGACGGGTCCAAGGACGACGAGCCCGACCACGACCGGGGGGCGCTCGCCGACGGGACGGCCGCGCGGGACGTGACGCCCGAAGCGGCGCAAAAGGACAAGGTCTGATCCGGATCAGGACCGGGCGGGGCTGAGGCAATGTTCGACATCGGCTGGAGCGAGCTGCTCGTCATCGGCGTGGTTGCGCTGATCGTCGTCGGCCCGAAGGATCTGCCGCGCATGTTCCGCACGCTGGGCGAGTTCACCGGCAAGGCCCGACGCATGGCACGCGAGTTCCAGCACGCGATGAACGAGGCCGCGGACGAAAGCGGGGTCGGGGACATCACCAAGGACCTTCGCAAGATGGCCAATCCGAAGAAGTACGGCACCGACGTCCTGAAGGACGCGACGGGAGATCTGTCCGCCTGGTCGCCCGACGCCCCCGACGGCAAGGCGAAGCCGGGTCCGTCGAAGGCCGGCCTTTCCAAGGACCGCGCGGCGACCAAGGCCAAGATCGAGCAGGCCACCGCCGCGAGGGCGCAGGCCCGCCGCGACGCGGAAGTGGCGGAGCGGTCGGCCGGGCCCAAGCTGCAGCCCGATCCCGAAGCCCCGCCGCCGGCGCCGGAGGCGAAGTCGTGAGCGAGATCGACGAGAGCTCCGCCCCGCTGATCGAGCATCTGGCCGAGCTCCGGACCCGCATCATCAAGGCCGTCGCCGCCTTTCTGGTGGGGATGATCGTCTGCTTCACCGTCGCCGAGCCGATCCTCGAATTCATCGCCGAACCGATCGCCGAGGTGCTGCGCGCGCGCGGTCAGCCCGCGCAGCTGATCTTCACGGCGCCGCAGGAGAAGTTCTTCGTCCTGATCCGGATCTCGGTGATCGCGGGGTTCGCGCTGTCCTTTCCCGTCATCGCGCACCAGCTCTGGCGCTTCGTCGCGCCCGGCCTCTACAAGACCGAGCAGCGCGCGTTCCTGCCCTTCATCGTCGCGTCGCCCGCGCTCTTCACGCTCGGCGCGGCCTTCGCGCATTACGTCGTGACGCCGCTCGCGATGAACTTCTTCATCGGCTTCTCCGACGCGATTCCGGCACTGGTGAATGTCGTCACCGGCACGGTTCCTGTCGGCGTGGTCGAGGACGAGGAGCTGCGCACCGTGTTCCTCGGCTCGGTGCGGGAATCCCTCGACTTGTCGCTCAAGTTCATCTTCGCCTTCGGCCTGTGCTTCCAGCTTCCGGTCCTGCTGACCCTGATGGGCCTGGCGGGGCTCGTCTCGGCCGAAGGGCTGGGCAACGTGCGCAAATATGCGGTGGTCGCCATTCTCGTCCTCGCCGCGTTGGTGACGCCGCCGGACGTGATCACGCAGCTCATCCTTTTCACCGTTGTCTACGGCCTCTACGAGATCTCCATCTGGCTCGTTCGCATCGTGGAGCGGCGCAAGGAGCGTGAATTGCGGGCGGCCGGGCTCCTCGACGAGGACGAGAGTTTGTGACGGAGGCGCGGTCGCTCGAACGGATCGCCCTCGCGCTCGAACGCCTCGCGCCCGGGGCGGCGGTCGCGCCGGACTGGTCCGCCTCCGCCTATCTCTGGGACACCGATCCCGACCGTTTGATCCCGGTCGAGCGGATCAATCGCGTCCCGCTCCACCTCCTGCTCGGCATCGACCGCGCTCGCGACACCCTGCTCGCCAACACGGAGCGGTTCGCGTGCGGCCTGCCGGCGAACAACGCCCTCCTGTGGGGCGCGCGCGGGATGGGGAAGTCGAGCCTCGTCAAGGCGGTCCACGGCGAACTTGAGGCAAGCGGCCTGAAGCTCGTCGAGCTGCAGCGCGAGGACATCCATTCTGCGGGACGGCTGCTCGGTCTGCTCCGGGACGCGCCGCATCGCTTCGTCCTTTATTGCGACGATCTGAGTTTCAGCCACGACGACGCGGCTTACAAGTCGCTCAAGGCCGTGCTCGACGGCGGCATCGAGGGCCGGCCGGACAACGTGCTGTTCTACGCGACCTCCAACCGGCGGCACCTGATGCCGCGCGACATGATCGAGAACGAGCGCGGTTCGGCCATCAATCCGGCCGAGGCGGTCGAGGAGAAGGTGAGCCTGAGCGACCGCTTCGGTCTTTGGCTTGGCTTCCACGCCTGCGACCAGGATTCGTTCCTCGCGATGATCCGGGGATATTGCGAGGCCTACGGCGTCGATGTCGCGGAGGAGACCCTGCGCGCGGAGGCGGTGGAATGGTACACCACGCGCGGCTCGCGCTCGGGTCGCGTCGCCTGGCAGTTCTTCTGCGATCTCGCGGGGCGGACGGGTGTGCCTATTTGATCGGCAGCGGCGCCTCGCGGCGCCGGGTTGCCGCGACGTCCTGCGCGACGCCCTTTTCAACGGCAGATCCACGCCTTAGGCTCGCCTGCGGAAAACGCGCCGAAAAGGTGCGGTCAACAGGGAGACGAAGATGAGGAAGCTATTGCTGGCCAGCGCCGCCGCCGTCGCGGCGACCGGAGCCTACGCGCAGGATGATACCGTCAAACTCGGAATCGTGCTGGGCTTTACCGGCCCGCTCGAGAGCCTCGCGCCGGGCATGGAAGCCGGCGCCAAGATGGCGATGAACGAGGTGAGCGAGTCCGGTCTGCTGCTCGACGGCACCACGGTGGAATCGGTGAGCGGCGACAGCACCTGCATCGATGCGGCGGCCGCGACCGCAGCGACCGAGCGCCTGATCACCAGCGACGGTGTCGTGGGCATCGTCGGCGCCGATTGCTCCGGCGTGACCGGCGCGATGCTGACCAACGTGGCCGTTCCGAACGGGGTCGTGATGATCTCGCCCTCCGCGACCAGCCCCGGCCTGTCCGAGACCGAGGATAACGGCCTGTTCTTCCGTACCTCGCCGTCGGACGCCCGGCAGGGCGTCATCATCTCCGACCTCCTGATGGAGAAGGGGGTCGAGTCCGTCGCC
The DNA here is from genome assembly GCF_947494025.1 of uncultured Jannaschia sp. Classification (GTDB taxonomy): domain Bacteria; phylum Pseudomonadota; class Alphaproteobacteria; order Rhodobacterales; family Rhodobacteraceae; genus Jannaschia. The sequence continues at coordinate 20,672 of NZ_CANLTQ010000027.1, read as the reverse complement.
CTGACCTATACCAACAACGATTACGGCAAGGGCCTCGCCGACGCGTTCCAGTCCACCTATGAGGAGGCCGGCGGAACGGTGACGATCTCCGCCGCGCACGAGGACGGCAAGGCCGATTATTCCTCCGAGATCGGCGCGCTCGCGGCTGCGGGCGGCGACCGCCTCGTGGTGGCTGGTTATGTCGACCAGGGCGGCTCCGGCATCGTGCGCGCGGCGCTCGATTCGGGGGCCTTCGACACGTTCCATTTCCCGGATGGCATGATCAGCCAGGCCCTCGTCGACAATTTCGGCTCCGAGATCGACGGCTCGTCGGGCGACAACCCCGGCACCGACAGCCCCGGCGCGCAGGCCTATCAGGACATGGCGACCGAGGCCGGCTACGATGGCACCTCGCCCTTCTCGGCGGAAGCCTACGACGCCGCGGCGCTGATCCTGCTGGCGATGCAGGCGGCCGGCTCGACCGATCCGGCAACCTACAAGGAGAGCGTGATGGACGTCGCCAACGCCCCGGGCGAGGAGATCCTTCCGGGCGAGTTGGAGAAGGCGCTCCAGATTCTCGCCGACGGGGGCGACGTCGATTATGTCGGTGCCTCCGCGGTCGAACTGATCGAGCCGGGCGAGTCCGCGGGCAACTATCGCATCGTCGGCTTCGAGAACGGCGAGATGGTGATCGAAGGCTATCGCTGAGACAATTGACGTGGATCAGGACGACCCCGGGCACGGACCGGGGTCGTTCCGTGAACGGGGGCGCTCCATGATCGAGGTGCATGACCTGCATCGCCATTTCGGCGGCTTTCGCGCCGTGGACGGCGCGTCGCTCCGCATCAAGCAGGGGACGATCACCGGGCTGATCGGTCCGAACGGTGCGGGAAAGACGACGCTTTTCAATGTGATCGCGGGTGTCCTTGAACCGACGTCCGGTCGCGTGACGATGGCGGGAGAGGAAATCACCGGCCTGCCGCCGCACACGCTGTTCCACAAGGGCCTGCTTCGCACGTTCCAGATCGCCCACGAATTCTCCTCCATGAGCGTGCGGGAGAACCTGATGATGGTTCCGGGCGGTCAGCAGGGCGAGACGCTCTGGAACGTCTGGTTCCGGCGCGCCGCCATCCGTGAGGACGAAGCGCGGCTGGCCGCGAAGGCCGACGAAGTGCTCGACTTCCTCACGATCGCCCATCTGGCCGACGAACGGGCGGGCAACCTGTCCGGCGGGCAGAAGAAGCTGCTCGAGCTTGGACGCACGATGATGGTCGACGCACGGATCGTCTTTCTCGATGAGGTCGGTGCGGGGGTGAACCGCACGCTCCTCAACACGATCGGCGACGCGATCCTGCGGCTCAACCGGGAGCGGGGTTATACCTTCGTCGTGATCGAGCACGACATGGATTTCATCGGGCGCATCTGCGACCCGGTCATCGTGATGGCGGAAGGACATGTTCTGGCCGAAGGCAGCCTCGACGAAATTAAGGCCAACGAGCAGGTGATCGAGGCCTATCTGGGCACCGGCCTGAAGAACAAGGATCAGCTCGCGGGGGCGCAGGCGTGAGTCGCAACGCGTGGCAGGAGGATCGCGGCAACAAGGACCGCTCGATCACGCGCTCCGGTGGCGGCACGATGGTGCACGGATCCGCGACGGACGTTCGCCCCGACACGACACGGGCCTTTCTCGTCGGCGACAGCATGACCGGCGGCTACGGCACCGGGGCCGACATCCTCCACGACTGCACCATCGCCGTCGATCCGGGCGAGATCGCGGTGATCGTCGGTCCGAACGGCGCGGGCAAGTCCACGGGCATGAAGGCCATCTTCGGCATGCTGAACCTGCGTCAGGGCAGCGTGCGGCTCGACGGGGAGGACATCACCGATCTTTCGCCGCAGGACCGGGTGGCGAAGGGCATGGGTTTCGTGCCGCAGACCTCCAACATCTTCACCTCGATGAGCGTGGAGGAGAACCTCGAGATGGGCGCCTTCATCCGGCGCGACGACATCCGCCCGACGATGGAGCAGGTCTTCGAGCTGTTCCCGATCCTGAAGGACAAGCGGCGCCAGCCCGCGGGCGAGCTTTCGGGCGGCCAGCGTCAGCAGGTCGCCGTCGGCCGGGCGCTGATGACGAAGCCGAAGGTGCTGATGCTCGACGAGCCGACGGCGGGCGTCTCGCCCATCGTGATGGACGAGCTTTTCGACCGGATCATCGAAGTGTCGCGCACCGGCATCCCGATCCTGATGGTCGAGCAGAACGCCCGCCAGGCCCTCGAGATCGCCGATCGCGGCTACGTCCTCGTGCAGGGGCGCAATGCGCATACGGGAACGGGGCGGGAGCTGCTGGCGGACGACGACGTCCGGCGGTCGTTCCTGGGCGGCTGAACGATGCGCGAGGCGGCGCGCGCCGGAGCCTCCGGCGGGGATAATCGGAAAGCGAAGACGATGGCGATGGTGATCGGGATCCGGACAAACGAACACGGCGACGGGGGCGGGGCCTGATGGAGCCACTCCACGCTCTCGTCACGCTGGCGAACTTCGTGATCGTCCCGGCGGTCGCCTATGGCAGCCAGCTCGCGCTCGGGGCGCTCGGGGTGACGCTGATCTACGGCATCCTGCGCTTCTCGAACTTCGCGCATGGGGACACGATGGCCTTCGGAACGATGGCCGTGATCCTCGCGACCTGGGGGCTGCAATCGATGGGGGTCGGGTTCGGGCCGCTCCCGACGGCATTGCTCGCCCTGCCGGTGGGGATCGCCGCGGCGGCGCTGCTGCTGCTCGGGACCGACCGGGCGATCTACCGCTTCTACCGCAAAAAGAAGGCTGCGCCGGTCACTTTCGTGATCGCCTCGCTGGGCGTCATGTTCATCTATAACGGGATCACCCGCTTCATCATTGGCGTGGACGACCAGCGCTTCGCCGACGGAGAACGGTTCCTCGTCTCCGCCGGGGGCTTCCGCGATGCGACCGGCCTCGACGAACCGCTGGTCATCAAGTCGACGCAGGCGATCACCGTGGTGGTCGTCGTGGTCGTGGTGGCGGTGCTCTTCTGGTTCCTCAACCGCACCCGCACCGGCAAGTCGATGCGCGCCTATTCCGACAACGAGGATCTCGCGCTCCTTTCCGGCATCAACCCGGAGCGGGTGGTGACCTATACCTGGCTCATCGTGGCCGGGCTCGCGACCATCGCGGGGACGCTCTACGGGCTCGACAAGTCGTTCAAGCCGTTCACCTACTTCCAGCTTCTCCTGCCGATCTTCGCGGCCGCCATCGTGGGCGGCCTGGGCAATCCGATCGGGGCCATCGCCGGGGGCTTCGTGATCGCCTTCGCCGAAGTGACGGTTACCTATCCGCTGAAGAAGGTGCTGGGCTACTTCCTGCCCGAAAGCCTCGCGCCGGACGGGCTCGTGCAGCTTCTGTCGACGGACTACAAGTTCGCCGTCAGCTTCATGATCCTGATCCTCGTGCTTCTGATCCGGCCCACGGGTCTTTTCCGGGGGAAATCGGTATGAGCGAGCGGGTGAATCCTCGCGCGGTCGGGCTGTTTGGCCTCGTCGCCCTCCTCTTCGTCGGAACTGGTTTCCTGCAATCCTGGAACGTCACGCTGACGATCCTGAACATGGGCCTGATCTCCGCGATCATGGCGCTCGGCGTGAACATGCAATGGGGCTATGCCGGCCTGTTCAATGTCGGCATCATGGGCTTCGTCGCTCTTGGCGGGCTCGGCGCGGTGTTCGTCTCGATGCCGCCCGATACCGAGGCCATCGCGGCCGGGGGCGGGCGCGTCCTGGGCGGACTTCTTCTCGGGGCGGCCACGGTCATCGCGGCGATCTTCGTTTGGCGCCGGGGCGGGCGCTATGCCGGCTGGCTGATGGTGGCCGTGCTGATCGCCGGATTCCTGCTTTACCGCGCGGTGCTCGACCCGGGCGTGGACGCGATCGAAGCGGTGAGCCCGGCCAATCGTGGCAGCATCGGCGGGCTCGGCCTGCCTGTATTGCTGAGCTGGCCGGTCGGCGGCCTTCTTGCGGCCGGGGCGGCCTGGATCATCGGCAAGACGGCACTCGGCCTGCGCTCCGACTATCTCGCGATCGCGACGCTCGGGATCGCGGAAATCATCATCGCGATGATGAAGAACGAGGACTGGCTCGCTCGCGGCGTAAAGAACGTGATCGGCGTGCCGCGGCCCGTTCCCTACGAGGTCGACCTGCAACAGGCGCAGGCGTTCCGGGACTTCGCCGCCGGCTTCGGGGCGGATACGGTGACGGCATCGGCCATCGTGGTGAAGCTGGCCTATGCCGGCCTCTTCGCGGTCGTGCTCCTTTTCCTGATCTGGCTCTCGCAAGCGGCGCTTGCCTCGCCCTGGGGCCGAATGATGCGCGCCATCCGGGACAACGAGGTCGCGGCCGAGGCGATGGGCAAGGACGTGACGCAACGGCACCTGCAGATCTTCATCCTCGGCTCCGCCGTTCTGGGCCTGGCCGGGGCGATGATGGTGACGTTCGACGGACAGCTCACCCCGACCAGCTACCAGCCGCTGCGCTACACGTTCCTCATCTGGGTCATGGTCATCGTCGGCGGGTCGGGCAACAACTGGGGCGCGGTGCTGGGCGGGTTCCTGATCTGGTGGCTCTGGGTCGAGGTGGAGCCGCTCGGCGCGCTCCTGATGCAGGGAATCACCGCCGGCATGACGGACGGGTCCTGGCTCAAGTCGCACCTGCTCGACGCCGCCGCGCATATGCGGCTGCTGACGATGGGGGTGATCCTGCTCCTGGTTCTGCGATTCTCGCCGAGGGGGCTTTTGCCGGAGAAGTAGGGCGGCTTATTCCGCCGCCTGCGTCTGTGCCTCGATCTGCGCGGCGCGGGCCTCGACCTGTTCGACGATGTGGTCGATCATCTGGGCGTTGCTCATCTTGTGGCTCTGCTTGCCCGCCAGATAGACCATGCCGGCCCCGTTGCCGCCGCCGGTGAAGCCCACATCGGTCATCAGCGCCTCGCCCGGGCCGTTCACGACGCAGCCGATGATGGAGAGCGACATCGGCGTCTTGATATGCTCGAGCCGTTTTTCCAGCGTCTCCACGGTCGCGATCACGTCGAAGCCCTGTCGCGCGCAGGACGGGCAGGAGATGATGTTCACGCCCCGGTGGCGAAGGCCGAGCGACTTCAGAATCTCATAGCCCACACGCACCTCTTCCACCGGATCGGCGGAAAGGGAGACGCGGAGCGTATCGCCGATTCCCATCCAGAGAAGGTTGCCGAGCCCGATGGCGGACTTGATCGTTCCGGACATGAGTCCGCCCGCCTCGGTAATGCCGAGATGGATCGGCGCGTCCGTCTGCTCGGCCAGACCCTGATAGGCCGCCGCGGCCATGAAGACATCGGACGCCTTGCAGCTGATCTTGTATTCGCGGAAGTCGTTGTCCTCGAGGATGCGGATGTGGTCGAGCCCGCTCTCGATCATCGCGTCGGGGCAGGGCTCGCCGTACTTCTCCAGAAGGTGACGTTCGAGCGAGCCGGCATTCACCCCGATCCGGATCGAGCAGCCGTGATCGCGGGCGGCGGAGATGACCTCGCGCACACGGGCCTTGGCGCCGATATTGCCGGGATTGATACGCAGGCAAGCGGCGCCGGCCTCGGCGGCCTCGATCCCGCGGCGGTAATGGAAATGAATGTCGGCGACGATGGGAACGGGGCTTTCGCGCACGATCTCGCGAAGCGCCTTCGACGACGCCTCGTCGGGGACGGAAACGCGGACGATGTCGGCCCCGGCCTCGGCCGCGGCCTGCACCTGCGCGACGGTCGCGGCCACGTCGGTGGTCAGCGTGTTCGTCATCGTCTGGACCGAAATCGGGGCGTCGCCGCCGACGGGAACATCGCCCACCATGATCTGCCGGGAGGGGCGCCGCTCGATCAGGCGCCAGGGACGGATGGCATGAAGTGCGGCGTCGGACATGGCTGACCTCTCGTCGGGTTCGCGACACAGGTAAGCCCGCGAGACGAGGCGCGCAACCGGCCCCGCCGCCGCGTCAGTCGACGGGATCCGACCCGCCGGGCAGCTCCGTCGGAACGTCGAGTTCGGCCACGACGCGGGCCAGATCACCGTCATCCTCCAGATCGGCGACCTTGTAGGTCTCCCGGACGGCATCCGCAGTCAGCGTGACGTTCGAGACGACCTTTATGCCGGGCGCGACGGGTCCGTAGGTCTCGCCGGCGACGGACATGTAGACCGCCCCCGAATTGCCGGTGCGCAGCGTGGCGGGCGCCTCCGCGACGGGAACCTCGTAGGTCTCGCCCGGCTCGAGCACCTTCTCGAAGAGCGTGGCGCCCTCCGCCGAGCGGACCCGGACCCAGGCAGCACGCGCGGCGACGAGCACGACCGTCTCGGGCGCTTCGGCCAGCACGCGCGGCGGGGCCGGGGCCTCGGCCGGCGTGGCCTCCCCCAGCGCTTCCAGCAGCGCCGCATCCACCGAGGCCGTCATCAGGTCCGGGCGCGGCGGGATGACGGCGGCGTCCGGCTCCGCGGGTCGCAGCGCGGCGAACGCGCCGTTGGTGCCCGGCGGTATCGTCGAGATGGGGGAATCGCGTGCCACGAGCACGGGCGCGTCGAGCGGCTTGGGGCGGTAAAGCTCGGCCAGACGGTCGTGCGTCGACGCCTCCATGCCGTCATCGCCGGCGGCCGCGTTGTCGAGCGTGTCGGACGGCGCCAGCGGATCGACATCCACCACGAGCGTCGGCTCCTGTTCCACGGGGGCGACGTGAACGCGCTGGATCTCCTCGATCACGGTCCAGCCGCCATAGCCCAGGCCGCCGACCAGGATCGCGAGCACGGCGAGCGAACCGAGCGCGCCAGGCTCGAACCCCGCGAAAACCGGCCGTGTCTTCTTGGCGAAGGGGTTGGCGGTGCCGAGCAGGGGGTCGGCCGCGGCAGGCGTAGCCTTCGCCGACGCGCTTTCCGCGGGTTTCCACCCCGGAAGCGGAAGCTCGTGCAGCGCCATCCGCCGGGGCGTCTCCGTCTCCATCGGCTTCAGCGTGACGGATCCGCCGAAGCCGGATTCCTCGCAGAACCGGGCGAACGTGACCTCCGGGTCGAGGCCGAGATAACGGGCGTAGCTGCGGACGTAGCCCGCCACGAAACTCAACGAGTCGAAAGCCGCGAGATCGGTGTTCTCGATCGCGGAGATGTAGCTTGCCTTGATCCGCAGTTCCCGCTGCACGTCGAGCAGGGATTTGCCGATCGTCGCGCGCTCGCCACGCATCTCGTCGCCGAGCCGGGCGTCGAAACTGTCGTAGCCGGCCGTCGGTTTCTCGACTTGAGGTTGCGAATGCGTGTGCGCCTTGTGGCCGAACATGTCGAACGTGCCCCGTGATCTCTGGACGCGCCTCTCTGTCGTGCGCGTTTCCGGTGATATTAAGTCTCAGGTGATTACTGAAACCTTACTGCCCACGGAAACGCTAGCAGCAATCCGGACCCGATGCACGTGCTGACTTAGCCGGCCGCCTGCGCGCGATTGAGCGCGCAATGCGACCACAGGTCGTCCATCGCACGCACCAGCGCGTCGATCATGCCGGGGGTGTGGACGGGGGAAGGGGTGAAACGCAGCCGCTCGGTCCCGCGCGGAACGGTCGGGAAATTGATCGGCTGCACGTAGACGCCGTGATCGGCCAGCAGCCGGTCGGAGATCATCTTGCACTTCACCGGATCGCCGACATGGACGGGGACGATGTGGCTGCCATGGTCGATGATCGGCAGGCCAAGCCCGCGGAGACGCAGCTTGAGCACGTCCGCCCGCTCGCGGTGCAGGGCCCGAAGCTCCGTGTCGCGCTTGAGATGGGCGACCGAGGCGGCGGCACCGGCGGCGATGGAGGGCGGCAGCGAGGTCGTGAAGATGAAGCCCGGCGCGTAGGAGCGGATCGCGTCGCACATCCGGGCGGAGGCCGCGACGTAGCCGCCCATCACGCCGTAGGCCTTGGCCAAAGTGCCGTTGATGATGTCGAGCCGGTGCATCAGGCCGTCGCGCTCCGCCACGCCGGCGCCGCGGGGGCCGTACATGCCCACGGCATGGACCTCGTCGATATAGGTCAGCGCGCCGAACTCCTCGGCCAGGTCGCAGATCGCCTCGATCGGGCCGAAATCGCCGTCCATCGAATAGATCGACTCGAAGGCGATGAGCTTCGGCGCCGCCGGATCGTCGGCTTCGAGCAGCTCGCGCAGATGCGCGACATCGTTGTGCCGGAAGATGCGCTTGGCCCCGCCGTTGCGGCGCACGCCCTCGATCATGGAGGCGTGGTTCAGCGCGTCGGAATAGATGATGAGCCCGGGAAAGAGCTTGGGCAGGGTCGAGAGCGTCGCGTCGTTGGCGATATAGGCCGAGGTGAAGACGAGCGCCGCCTCCTTGCGGTGCAGATCCGCGAGCTCCGCCTCCAGCCGCTTGTGGTAGATCGTCGTGCCCGAGATGTTGCGCGTGCCGCCCGAGCCGGCGCCGGTCGCCTCGAGCGCCTCGTGCATCGCCGACAGGACGGCGGGATGCTGCCCCATCCCCATGTAGTCGTTGCCGCACCAGACGGTGATCTCGGACGCGGAGCCGTCGGGTCGGGTCCAGACGGCGCGGGGATACTGGCCGCGGCGGCGCTCGATGTCGATAAAGGTGCGGTAGCGCCCTTCCGCATGCAACGTGTCGATCGCCCGGTCCAATGCCGCCGTGTAATCCGTCATCCGGTCGCCTTTCCCGCTCGGTCACGTTTATCTAGGAAATAAAGTCCGCCTGTGACAGTCATCAATTGGTCGCGCGGGGGCGTTTCTTGCGTCTTCGCCGGACAAGCGGCGGCACTGGACTCGGCCGGCCGGAACGCGCAGGCAAGGATCGTTCCGACCGGAGACCGACCCCATGTCCGACACACCCTCCCTTTCCGCGATCCTCGACCGGATCGATGCCGGGCAGGACCGCGCCCTCGACCGCCTCAAGGCGCTCCTTCGCATCCCCTCCATCTCGACCGATCCGGTCCATGCCGGCGATTGCCGGGCCGCCGCCGACTGGCTCGCGGAGGAGCTGCGCGGGCTCGGCTTCGACGCCGGGGTCCGGTCGACGCCGGGGCATCCTATGGTCGTCGCGCATGGCGGCACGGGGGCGCGGCACGTGCTGTTCTACGGCCATTACGACGTGCAGCCGGTCGATCCGCTCGACCACTGGACGCGCGACCCGTTCGATCCGGCCGTGGAGGCGACGCCGGCGGGCGACGTGATCCGCGCGCGCGGCGCCTCCGACGACAAGGGCCAGCTCATGACCTTCCTCGAGGCCTGTCGCGCCTGGGTGGAGGAGACGGGCGCGCTGCCCTGCCGCATCACGGTCCTGCTCGAGGGGGAGGAGGAATCGGGATCGCCCTCGCTCGTGCCGTTCCTCGAGGCCAACCGGGAGGAGCTTGCAGCCGAGGTCGCGCTGATCTGCGACACCGGGCTGCACGACAGCCGCGTCCCCGCGATCGTGACCTCGCTGCGCGGATTGCTGGGGGAGGAGATCACGGTGCGCGGCCCGGACCGCGACCTTCATTCGGGCGGCTACGGCGGGCTCGCCCGGAACCCCGCGCGCGTGCTCACGCAGGTTCTCGGCGGTCTTCACGACGCGGACGGCCGCGTGCAGGTGCCGGGCTTCTACGACGGCATCGAAGAGCCGCCGGAGGAGGTGCTGCGCGACTGGGCGGCGCTCGACTTCTCGGCGGAGGCGTTTCTGGGCGAGGTCGGATTGTCGATCCCGGCGGGCGAGACGGGGCGGACCGGGCTCGAGATGCTCTGGTCGCGGCCTACGGCGGAGATCAACGGGGTCTGGTCGGGCTATACCGGCCGCGGCTTCAAGACCGTGCTGCCGGCGGAGGCGCATGCCAAGGTGAGCTTCCGGCTGGTGAAGGGGCAGGACCCGCGCGCCCTGCGGGACGCGTTCCGCGCTTGGGTGCGCGGGCAGGTGCCCGCCGATTGCGAGGTGGTCTTTCAGGAACACGGGGCCGCCCCGGCCTCGGGCATGTCCGTCGATGCGCCCGTCTTCGCGGCGGCGAAGGCGGCGCTGACCGAGGAATGGGGGGTGGAGGCCGCCTTTGTCGGTGCGGGCGGGTCGATCCCGATCGCGGGCTATTTCCAGTTGATCCTCGGCATGGAATCGCTGCTCGCGGGCTTCGCGAAGAGCGACGACCAGATCCATTCGCCCAACGAGAAGTACGACACCGAAAGCTTCCGCAAGGGGACCCGCAGCTGGGCGCGCCTTCTCGCGACGCTGGCCTGACCGGAGCGGCGCCCCGCCGTCGGCCGGCCGGGCGCCGACCGGCTCAGCGGGTCGGGCCGCAGACCCCCGCATCGTCGCAGAACACGCCGGCGAGCCCGCCCAGGATCGCGCCGCGGTCGCCGTTGCCGTCGATGGCCTTTGCCGCGCCGTAGCCGATCGCCGCGCCGACGAGGCCGCGCTCCATGTCGCTGTCGACGAAGCGGCCGTAGCCGCCGCCATAGCCGCCGCCATAGCCACCGTTGTAGCCGCCCGAGGCGCAGGCCGAGAGGAGGGCGGTCGTGGCAAGGATGAGGGTCAGTCGCATGGGGTTTCTCCGGATCGCCGGCATCGTGCCGGTCTGTCTTGGGGTTTCGCTGTGCCGCGCGGGGCGGGCGCCGGAGCCGCGCGGCAGAGGCGAATCCCCCTGCGCGCCGCCTTGTCCGGCTCGATCCGGGCGTAGAGGCCGAGCGGCGCGACAGGCAATGTCGGGGCGGGGGCATCGGTTTCGCAGCGGACGCAGGCGCCGTGCTATCCGATAACCGATGCCCCGAACCGGGGGGCCGCGGTCACGCGTCGGGCGCCACGAGGCCCAGCCCGCGCAAGTAGATCCCGATCCCCGCTTCCAGCAGATCCTCGGGCGGGAACGGGACGTTGCCACCCGGATTGCCGCGCGCGAACAGCTCCACGACCCCGTGACTCATCGCCCAGACATGGCTCGAGAACATCGAGGCGGGCGGGCGGCGGTTCTCGGGGATGTGCTCCGACAGCGCCTCGGCGGCCTTTTCCAGCGTGCCGCGCGACCGGGCGACCGCGCGGGCGAGGTCGGGCGTCGCGTGCCGGCTGAGCCCGCTCTCGAACATCGCCATGTAATGTCCGGGATACTTTCGGGCGAAGGCGAGATAGGCGCGCCCCGTCGCCGAAAAGGCCGCGAGCGCGGAGGGCTGACCCGATTCGTAGGCGTAGTCCATCAGGTCGGCGAAGATCGCGTGGCCCTGCAGCGCGCATTCGATGATCAGGTCCTCACGCCCCTGGAAGTGCCGGTAGACGGCAGCCGGGGTCACGCCCGCGGATTTCGCGGCCTCCGACAGGGTGAAGCCGGTCGGACCCTTCTCGGTGATGAGCTCCAGCGCCGCTTCGACCAGCGCCTGCTTCAGGTTTCCGTGGTGGTAGCCGCGCTTCGGCATGGGATCCGTCAGGCCCCCTCGAGCCAGAGCTCCGGCCCGCCCGCGATCCGGTCGTCGACCGAGAGCGCGGCCTCGTTGCGGTCGGGATAGCCGATCCGGCGCAGCGTCACGCGGATCGCGTCGAGCCGGGCGCGACGCTTGTCGTCGGAGCGGACCAGCGTCCAGGGCGCGACGTCGGTATGGGTGCGCGCGAACGTCTCCGAGATGGCGTCGGTATAGGCGTCCCACCGGGCGAGACCCTGCACGTCGATCTTCGACAGCTTCCATTGCTTGAGCGGGTCGTCCTCCCGCGCGAGGAAGCGGCGCAGCTGCTCGGCGCGTCCGACATTTAGCCACAGCTTCACGAGGACGATCCCGTCCTCGACGAGCATCCACTCGAAATCGGGCACATGCGCGAAGAAGGCGGCGCGCTGGTCGGGCGTGCAGAAGCCGAACACGTGCTCCACCACGGCACGGTTGTACCAGGAGCGGTCGAACAGGACCATTTCACCCGCCGACGGCAGCTGCGTCACGTAGCGCTGGAAATACCATTCGCCGGCCTCCCGCTCCGTCGGTTTGCCGAGCGCGACGGTGCGGACGATGCGGGGGTTCAGGTTCTCGCGGAAGCGCTTGATCGTGCCGCCCTTGCCGGCGGCGTCGCGCCCCTCGAAGACGACGGCGACGCGCAGGCCGGCATCGCGGATATGGGCCTGCGCGCGGACCAGCTCGATCTGGAGCGCCTCGAGCGCATCCTCGTAGGTGTCCTTGTCCATCCAGTCGTCGTAGGGGAACGGCGCGGTCAGGATGTCCTTCTTCTTCGCGGTCTCGATGGCCCGGCGAATGTCGGCGGGCGCCTCCTCCTCGAAGAAGCGGGTGATCGCGGCGTCGAACGGCTTGGTCATGGAACCTCCTCCTCGGGGCCGAGCAGATACCGGGGCCGGTTTCCCGTCAACGGCGGGCGCCGTCAGCGACAGGGCGTCGGGGTCCGCCCCGGGATCAGTTCCTGGCTGCCGATCCGGTTCACGTCGAACGGCGTGGTCTGGTAGATCTGGTTGATCCAGTTGCCGTAGAGCAGATGCGCGTGGCTGCGCCAGCGGTTCTGCGGCGGCCGGTTCGGATCGTCGGCCGGGTAGTAGTTCCCCGGCACGTTGATCGGCGTGCCCTGCGCCACGTCGCGCCGGTATTCCCGGTGCAGCGTGTCGCTGTCGTATTCGAAGTGGTTGAAGATGTGCAGCGCGCGGTGCGCCCGGTCCTCGATCAGGCAGGGCCCGGTTTCGTCGGAGCCGAGAAGGACGCGCATCCCCGCCGCCTCCACCTCGTCGCGCCGGACCTCGGTCCAGCGGGAGACGGGGATGACGCAATCGTCGGAGAAGCCGCGCAGATAGGGCGAGGCCGGATCCTCGTTCCGGACGCGGAAGCAGCCGAAGGCCTTGGCGGGCAGGATGTGCTTGCGAACCCCGTGAAAGTGCCAGGCCATCGCCATTCCGCCCCAGCAGACGCCGAAGGTCGAATGCACGTTGGTCTGCGTCCAGTCCATCACCTCGCGCAGCTCGTCCCAGTAGGTCACCTCGGCGAAGTCGAGATGCTCGATCGGGGAGCCGGTGATGAGAAGCCCGTCGAAGCGCTCGTCCTTCACATCCTGGAACGACCTGTAGAACGTCTCCATGTGCTCGGGCGCGGTGTGCCTGGACTGATGCTCGGTCATGCGGATCAGCGTCAGGTCGATCTGCAGCGGCGTCGCCCCGATCAGCCGGGCGAACTGGGTCTCCGTGGTGATCTTGAGCGGCATCAGGTTCAGCAGGCCGATGCGGATCGGGCGGATGTCCTGGCGGAACGCGTCCGCCTCGGACATGACCATCACGCCCTCCCGACCCAGCACGTCGAAGGCGGGCAGATCGCGGGGCAGGGTGATGGGCATGAGGACGGTCTCCGCTCGGTGGGACGGCTCAGTTAGGCCCTGCGCGCGGCCTTGCCAATGGCGTCGGCGACGAGCGCCGTCACGTCCGCGGCGTCGCGTGCCGTGGCCGCGTCCCGCGCACGGACGGTCACGCCCCAGTTCGCGGCCATCGCGGCGTAGCGCGGCTGGCGCGCGTCGATCAGGGCGGCGTAGCCCAGGCGGGCGAAGGCGTCCGGGTCGGTCGTCGCCCCGCCATGTTCCGCCCAGAGCGCGTCGAGGATCCCGGGACGGTAGTACATCGGTTTCGGCGCCCGGTCGAAGCGGGCCTTGAGCGTCTCCGCATGCGTCTCGTCGCCTTCGATCCAGCAGAGCAGGGTGGACCCCGCGAGCGCGGTCAGCACCTCGTCCCGCGGGTCGGACGGATCCACCACCTCGCAGATCGAACCGCCGGTGTCGCAGACGAAGCGGTCGTAGCCGTAGATTTCCCGCGCGCGCTCGATAAAGGCGGGCGTGTCGAGGAGGGCGTCGATCTCGGCCTGCCGGTGCAGCGCCTGCCGCCGCCGGTACTCCTCGACGGCCAGACCGCCCTTCGCCGGGTCGCCGGGCTTGCCGAGATAGGTCGAGAGCGGCGCGAGGTTCCCGAAGGTGATGTTGGAGGCGATATAGATCGAGTCGGAGCGCAGGAGGTCGGCGAGCAGCGGCACCTGCATCGCGTGACGCTTGAGGTTGTCGGCGATGTGCTCGCCCAGATAGGCCGTGCCGATGCGGTAATCGACGGAGTAGTGGAACCATCCGCCCGCGTCGCGCAGGAGCCGCGCCAGATGCGTCTTGCCGAGGCCCGACATGCCGAAGAACGTCACCCGTTGATCGGGGGCCGAAAGCCAGTCCTGGGGCGTGCGGTAGATCATGGCGTCCGGCTAGCCGGACGCCGGAGCGGGCGCAACACGCGTCCGTCCAGCACGGCCAGCCCGAGCGCGAGCAGCGCGAAGCCCGCATAGGTCGCGGGGGCCAGCGTCTCGTGCCGCACCCAGGCGCCGAGCAGGATCGCGACCGGCGCGACGAGCAGGGTGCAGAGCGCGGTGTTGCCGCTGCCGGCCATCTTGAGGACGCGGAAATACAGCAGATAGGCCAGCGCCGTGGCGATGACGGCGTAGTAGCCGATCGCGGCGATCGTGTCCGGCGCCCCGGGCACGACCGGGCCGTCGATCCAGAGCGCGGCCGGCACCATCACGAGGGTCGAGCCCGTCAGCATCCCCGCCGCGGCGACCTGCGGGGCGAGCCCCCCGAGCCGGGTGCGTGCCCAGACGCCGGCCAGCGCGTAACTGATCGTGCCGCCCACAACGGCGAGCTGCGCGAGCGAGCGGGGGTCGAAGCGGGTGAGGTCGTCGAGGCCGATCGCCGTGGCGACGCCGAGGAAGCCGAGGGCCACGCCGATCGCGCGGCGCAGCGTCAGGCGTTCGTCCGCAAGGAAGATCGCCGCGACCAGGATGCCGAAAACCGAGGTGCCGGCGTTCAGGATGGAGGTCAGGCCGGTGGCGATGTGAAGCTGCCCCCGGGCCATGAGCGAGAACGGGACGACGTTGTTGAGCAGCCCCATGACGAGAAGCGCGCCCCAGACGCGCGGCTCCCGCGGGACCGGCAGACGGCGCAGCGCGACGTAGAGCCACAACACGAACGCGGCGAGCGCGACGCGGTAGCCCACCGACGTGACCACGGGGATCTCGTCGAGGGCGATGCGGACGGACAGGAAGCTGCCGCCCCAGATGCAGCCGAGAAGGGCCAGCTCGGCCCAGGCGCGGTTCGGCATGTCGCGTGTGCTCATGCCGCCCGCTTATTCCCCGCGGGGATCGCGGACCACCCGAAAGCTGCGCAACCGCCGGCAGGGCGGGGTCAGAAGCGGTAATCGACGTTCAGTCCGACGCCGAGGGCGGAGCTGTCGCGGAAGGCGGTGACGGGCTGGCCGGCGACGCCTGCATCGGCCGATCCGACCCAGGTGTAGTTCACGCCGCCCGACAGGTTGAACCGGTCCCGCGTGTAGCGGGCGCCGAGCGACAGGCCGATCTGCCCGTCATAGGGCCCGAGCGGAGACACGGTGTCGAGGCCCTGATCCTCCTCGTAGGTGATCGAGGCGAGGCCCACGAACGCGTCGGTGAACCGTCGGGCGACGCCGACGGTCCAGCGATAGCTGTCCTCGATCTCCGCGAGGTTGACGCCGAGCTCCTTCGGGATGACGCTGAAGTCGTCCCAATCCGTCCAGCGCAGGCCGGCAAGGAGCAGCGTGCGCGCGTTCAGGCCGGTCTGGAAGTCGATATTGACCGATTGCGGGCTGGCGAAATTGACCTCGTTGTCGAAGGTGCCGAAGCCGGGCAGCGGAAGGATCTCGCGGGCGCCGTTGTCGTGGGTGACCTCGGAATGGTATGTCACGGCAAGGCGCAGCGCGATCTCGGGGATTTCGTAGGCCGCGCCGAGGGTGTAGCCGAGGGCCCAGTCGTCCTCGAGGTCGAGATCGTACCCGCCCTGCGCGACGAAGCCGGTGGCCACGGATTGCACCTGCCCCCCGAGCTCCGCGGCGGCTGCCTGACCCCGGGCGAAATCGCCGCCGCCGAGCGCGGTGATCGCCGCGACCTGGTTCGGACCGGAGGTGATCGCGGCGGCCAGCGTCGTCGCATCGACGCCTGCCCCCGCGGCCACGCCGCCCAGGGCGAGGGCGTTGGCATAGGCCTGTCCGTTGAGCGAGATCCGGGCGTCCACCCGTTGCGCGCGGAGGCCGCCGAAAACGCTCATCCGGTCGGTGAACTCGTAGCGGCCAAGAAAGCTCAGCGCATCCGACTCGATGTCGGCGCGGGTGCCGCCGATGTTCGAAGCCCCCGGTTCGGCGTTGTAGAAGATGTCCGAGCCGAACGGCTGGTCGCCGATGATGGCGAAGCTCACGCGTTCGTTGATGCGGTTGGCGTAGCTGAACTGGTAGTCGGTGTAGCTTCCCGCGACGCTGTAGGTGCCGGTGCCGCCGATATCTTCCGCCGGCAGGTCGGGGTTCACATGCGTCAGGGAGAAGCTCAGCGTGTTCGAAGGGTCGAACAGCGCGATGATGTTCTGCATCGACCGGTCGAGACCGCCGGCCTCCGCCGACACGGTGCCGGTCATGGCGGTGATCGCGGCAAGGGCGAAACGGTTCATTCCAAGGATCCTCCCGACAGTCAGCCGCACGCTGGATGCGTCCGGCATTCCCTGGGAGGATCGTAATGCAGCGTGACGCAAATGCCTGCTACGTCATCCTGACGCCTGCAAAGGTTGTGTGGCGAGTATGGCGCAAGAGCAACTATCGTGAAGATGCGTTAACGGTTTGGCCGGCGCGGCGCTTCCGTCCGGCCCGCCGCCCGGTGGGGGCACGCCGGTGCGGCCCCCGCGTCAGCTGTCCGGCGCGCGGTAGGTCCCCTGCTCCTGCAACGCCTCGATGACCTCCTTCGGCATGTAGGTCTCGTCGTGGCGGGCAAGGATCTCGGATGCTTCGAAAGTGGCGTTCACATAACGGCCAGTGCCGACCATGCCTTCGCCCTCGCCGAACAGGTCGGGGAGGATGCCGTCGAAGGTAACGGGGATCGATGCGCCGCCGTCGGTGACACGGAACCTCACTTCCGTGCCTTCGCCCCGGATCAGCGTGCCGTCCTCGACAAGCCCGCCGATGCGGAACACCTCGGTCGGCGGCGGCGGCGCCTCGGCCACCTGGCTGGGCGAGCGGAAGAAGTTGATGCCGTCGCGGAACGCGTAGCCCATGAGTGCCGTGGATCCCGCCAGCGCGACCGCGGCGATCGCGATGACCTGGATGCGACGGGTCTTCTTCAGTGAGCGCATGGCGTGTCCTCAGGCGGCCTCGAACGTCACGGGGCGACGCAGGAACTGCGTCGCGCGGGCCGAGACGCGCGCCGGGTCGCCGGTGGTGAGCATCCGCCCGGTCCCGCCCCGCGCCATCTCGGGCCTGCGGGCAAGGTAATCGGCGAGGCTCTCGGCGACAATGTCCGCCTGGCTGAACACGGTCACGTTGTCGCCAAGCGCGGCACGGAAGGCGTCCGCGACCAGGGGGTAATGCGTGCAGCCGAGAATCGCCGCCTGGGGATCGGGCATCTTGCGTCGGAGCGCGTCGACATGGCTCTGCACGAGGGCGTCCGCAAGGATCATGTCGCCCTCCTCGATCGCGTCGACGAGACCGCCGCAAGCCTGCGCCTCCACATCGACGCCGATGGCGCGAAAGGCGAGCTCGCGCTGAAAGGCGCGGGAGGCGACGGTGGCCGGCGTGGCGAAAAGCGCGACCTGGCTTACAGCCACCTCGCGCGGCGGGGAATTGTCACCCCAGTCGCGCTCGCTCAGCGCCTCGATCAACGGGACGAAGACACCCAGCACGCGCCTGCCGGGCGGCACGCCCGCTTCCTGCAACCGGCGCAGCGCGGCGGCCGAGGCGGTGTTGCAGGCCAGAACGACGAGGTCGCAGCCGCCGTCCCACATGTTGTGGACCGCGCGCCGGGTCAGGGCGTATATGTCGTCGGCGGAACGCACGCCATAGGGCGCATGGGCGTTGTCGCCGTAATAGGCGACCGCGAGCTCGGGCAGGCGGCGGGCGACGGCATCCCAGACCGTCAGGCCGCCGAGGCCGGAATCGAAGATACCGACGCTCACGCGCGATCCGCGCGGAAAGGGGGATGGGCGGTCAGGGGCATCGCGTCGGCCCTCGCGGCAAGGAGGGAGAAAACGAAAAGGCGCCCCGCGGGGCGCCCTCGAAACCGGAAACGTCGCGGCATCGCGGCTCGCGGATCAGGTGTTGGCCTTGATGAAGGTCACGGCGTCGCCGAAGGTCTGGATCGACTCGGCGGCGTCGTCGGGGATCTCGATCCCGAACTCCTCCTCGAAGGCCATCACAAGCTCGACGGTGTCGAGCGAGTCGGCGCCCAGATCGTCGATGAAGGAGGCGTTCTCGGTCACCTTCTCCTCTTCGACTCCCAGATGCTCGACGACCTTCTTGCGGACGCGCTCCTCGATGTTGTCGCTCATGTTCTACCTCATCTCGTGGCCCGCGCGGGGCGTCTTCTGGCATGTCGCAGGCCCCATGCCGGGCCGTCCGAAACAGTCGGACAGAGGTGCCGCAAGCGGCCCCCCCGGAGAATGTGCGCCGCCTATATCACGGGCGCAAGGGATGGCAACTTATTTGTCGGGGCCTTTGCAACGGTCCGTTTCCGGGGCGGTCGGCGGCGCCGCAAGGAGGCACGCCGGCACGTCCGGAGGGGCGGTCAGAGCATCGCCATTCCACCGTTCACGTGGATCGTCGCGCCGGTGACGTAGGCGGCCTCCTCGCTGGCGAGATAGACCACGGCGGCGGCGATCTCCGCGGCCTCGCCCATGCGGCCCGCAGGGATCTGCGCGTCGATCTTGGCCTTCTGCTCGTCGGAAAGCTTGTCGGTCATCGACGTGGCGATGAAACCGGGTGCGACGGTGTTCACCGTGATGTTGCGGCTCGCCACCTCGTAGGCCAACGACTTCGCCAGGCCGACCATCCCGGCCTTGGAGGCGGCATAGTTCGCCTGACCCGGATTGCCGGTCGCGCCGACGATGGAGGAGATGTTGACGATGCGGCCCCAGCGGGCCTTCATCATCCCGCGCATCACGCCCTTCGACAGGCGGAAGGCGGAGGTGAGGTTGACGTTGAGCACCTCCTCCCATTCCGCCCCGGACATCCGCATCAGGAGGTTGTCGCGGGTGATGCCCGCGTTGTTGACGAGGATATCGACCCCGCCCATCGCCTCCGCGGCCTGTTTCGGCAGGGCGTTCACCGCGTCGGCGTCCGAAAGGTTGCAGGGCAGGACATGCGCGCGGTCGCCAAGTTCCCCGGCGAGCGCGTTCAACGGCTCCTCCCGTGTGCCCGACAGACCGACCGCGGCGCCCTGCGCGTGAAGCGCGCGGGCGATGGCGGCGCCGATGCCGCCCGATGCGCCCGTCACGAGGGCGCTTTTTCCGCGGAGGTCAAACATCTTCAGGCCTTTCCTGGAGCGACTGGATGGCCTCGGCCACCTGTTCCGGTGTGCCGACAGCGCGCGTGTCGAGTGTTTTGTCGATGCGCCGGACCATGCCGGACAGCGCCTTGCCTGCGCCAATCTCCCAGATCCCGGTCACGCCGTCCCGCGCCATCCGCTCGACGCTTTCGCGCCAGCGGACCGAACCCGTGACCTGCGCGACGAGAAGGCGGCGAATGTCGTCGGCGGTGCGGACCGGGGCGGCGGTGACGTTGGCTATGAGGGGGACGGCCGGATCGGCGATCGCGACCTCGGCGAGCGCCTCCGCCATCCTGTCGGCGGCGGGCGCCATCAGGCGGCAGTGGAAGGGGGCCGAGACGGGCAGGAGCATGGCACGCTTCGCGCCGCGCTCCTTCGCGATCCGGGTGGCACGCTCCACGGCGTCCTTGTGACCCGAGACGACGACCTGACCGGGATCGTTGTCGTTCGCCGCCTCGCAGACCTGACCCTCGGCCGCCGCCTCGGCGACGGCTTGGGCAGCTTCGAAATCGAGGCCGAGCAGCGCCGCCATCGCGCCCTCGCCGACCGGGACCGCGCTCTGCATCGCCTCGCCGCGCGTCCGGAGCAACCGGGCCGCGTCGCCGAGGGCGAGCGCGCCCGCGGCGACAAGCGCGCTGTACTCGCCCAGCGAGTGCCCCGCGACGAAAGCCGCGTCCCGCGCCACGTCGAGCCCTTCGGCCTCCAGAGCGCGGAGCGCGGCGAGCGAAGCGGCCATCAACGCGGGCTGTGCGTTGCGGGTCAGTGTCAGCTCGTCGGCGTCGCCCTGCCAGATGGTGGTCGAGAGCGCCTCGCCCAACGCGTCGTCCACGGCCTCGAAAACCTGCATGGCGGCGGGATAGGCGAGCGCGAGGTCACGCCCCATGCCGATTGATTGAGCTCCCTGTCCGGGAAAAACGAATGCGCGCGTCATACCGTCCCTTTTCGCGTTTCCATCCGGGTCTATCCAGCGTTCCGAAAAGAGTGAACCCCGAGCGTTCGCTCCCTTCGGCGAGCACCGACAGATCGCTGAAACAAAGCCGGTAGCGGCGCGTCTATGGGGTTCGATTAATCACTTTAAATCCCATTAATAACGCAGCAAAATCCTGCCCGTCAGGGCGGTGCCACTGGTTCGCAATGGGGGTTGAGTGGCGGAGGGGACGGGCCTGACGTCGAACCTTCTCAACTTTCTTGCTAACGCGGCCCGGACGGTCGGCAGTGAACGCCCCGCTTCCTGTCCACCACCAATTACGAAAGCTCCGCGAATGAGCGGCTTTTGAACTGATGTGGTGGATGCCCCCGCCCCTGGAGCCGGCCGGCGTCGAGTATGTCAGGACGGTTCTATAGAACCATG
>NZ_CANLTQ010000026.1 GCF_947494025.1 uncultured Jannaschia sp. | reverse complement strand
GCCATCGGGCGGCATGTGCTGGCCGGACAGGCGATCTTCGCCGACGACACCCCTGTCCGGATGCTGGCGCCCGGCATAACGACCGTTTCCCCCAAATTCGGCACTGCAAGCAATTCGTGTGTATTCTGGGCCAGTTGGTGCAGGGTATACTGATACTGCTCAGGCTTCGAAGACTTGGAGAAACCGATCTGGTCAGGCGCAACGACGCGGTAGCCTGCGGATGCAAGCGCGACGATCGTCTCTTCCCACGTCGCTGCGCAGAAGTTCTTCCCATGCAGCAGAAGTACTGTACGGCCATTCACGTCACCGCTCGCCGGAACGTCCAGACAGGCCATCTTGAGTTCCTGATGCTGCGATGTGAAGCCGTGGTTCTGGACCTCGTACGGTTGTGAAAGATGGCGTGGGGCAAAGGTAGGTTCGACCATCACGTTGGCGACCCTAGGTGTTCAGTCCCGGCATTTGGTGGATCGGGTTGAGGATGAATCGATCCGGCTCTGAGGTCCGGATCCTGCAGATGTATTCGTAGGACGTGAGGCCGCCGAGGGTCTTGAGCCGCCGGGCGAAGTTGTAAGCGGCCATGAAGTCGTCGAGGTGGGTCCGCAGGTGATCATGGCTGTCGTAGTGGAAGTGCTTGACGGTCAGCCGTCGCCGATCCCCCGGATCGGCTTTGGGCCTCACCGTCCTTGATTGTGCGGCTCATCCGCTCGACTTGGCGGTTTGTCGGGAAAACACTCCCCCGGACTGTTTTCTGATCCTCCAAACTCCACGGATGGTTGGGCTTCGCAAGCCGGCGCTCGATCCCGTTGGCGTCGCAGATCATGTCGAAGCGCATCGGCCGGGAGAGGACGGTGTTCCGGTTTCTCGGTTGCTCTGCGAACTGGATGCGGTTGTCCATTGCCCGACAGGGCATCACGCAGTGATGTCCCGTGAGGGGGTCAGGATCGTGTGGACCTGGTAGGGCACGACCTCGAGCATGTGCTGCAGGAACTCTCAGGCGGTGCGCCTGTCGGCCTTCTCAACCAGCTGGGTGACGGCGAACTTGGCTGTGCGGTCAATGCCCACGAAAAGATAGAGCTTGCCCTCGGCAGTCTGCACCTCGGCGATATCAATGTGGAAGAACCCAATGGGGTAGCGCTTGAACCGCTGCCGCTTCGGTTTGTCCCCCTCGATGTCGGGCAGGCGAGAGATCCCGTGTCGTAGCAGGCAACGGTGCAGCGCCGAACGCGTCAGGTGCGGGATCGTTGGCTGCAGAGCATAAAGGCAGTCGTCCAGCGGCAGTAGCGTGTGACGACGGAATGCGACGATCATTGCTTCTTCCGCCTCGGTCAGGACCGTCGAGCGCGGCTCCTTCGGGCCAGTCTTCATGTCCTCGACTGTCGCCCGCTTCCGCCACTTCGCGACCGTCTTCGGATTGATACCCAGCTCCTGGCTCAGCTGCGAGAGCGAAGCTTGCGATCGCTGTATCGCCGCTCGGACGGCGTGCGTGCCCTCCCGGCAGATTTGCCATGCAAATCGCCTGCCAGGTAACAGGACGTGGCGCTCCCGTGACGAACCTGCCCCATAGTGCCTCCTTCCATTCCCTCGAAACGATCACACCATCAAACCGTGGGATCGAACAGCTAGATCGCTCGAATGCAGTCGAGACCCCGGCATGGACGATTGGGTCGGTGACACGCCGTCCGCCCTTCCCTGCTCGCCCCGGAGCGGATCGCCGATCGGGACGTCGGCGTCGACAAACGTATCGCCGCCAACCCCCGGGTCGGCGCCATGTTCCCACCGGTCGTCATCTTCGTCGTAGCCCTGTTGCGCAACGGCGGATGCGGGCATCGGCGGCATCGTCCGGGGCGAACTCGAGCCCGGTCCGGACGGGAATCCGACCGCCTCGCGGACAGGCTGGGGGATCGTCGCTCGGCCCATATACGTTGTCCACACGATCGCTCCTTCGAGGATGGCATTTCCAGGCTGCTGCCGCGCCGATCACGCCTTGCATGGCCGCTGAACACCGCGATGCCGGATCCGGCCGATGCGGCTGCTCCCCACCGTTGCTCTTGTCATCGGCGGTTCGAGCGGCTTCCTATGTCATCGGACCTCTGACCGAACTCGGCCGAGAAACCCTTAACCGCCGACGGAGATGCCATGCCCCCCCTCCCCTTCACCTGCGAGAAGCGTCCCGCCGCGGGGAGCGCGGGCATGGTCGTCACAAACGCTCCGCTGGGCTCCGCGGCGGGCAGCGAAATGTTGGCGGCGGGCGGCAACGCCGTCGACGCGGCGGTGGCCGCGCTTCTCGCGCTGACCGTGGTGGAGCCGATGATGGTCGGCATTGCCGGCGGCGGGATCGCGCATCTGCGCCTGCCCGACGGTCGGCACGAGATCGTCGACGCGCTGTCCTGCGCCGGGCGCGACATGGATCCCGCGATGTTCGAGCCGGACCCGGACGCGGCCCCCCATGCGCTCGATGCGAAGGACCGGCGGAACCTCGTCGGCGCCTCCGCCGTCGCCGTGCCGGGCAACCTGCGCGGCTGGGAGATGCTGCATGCGCGTCACGGCCGCCTGCCCTTCGCCGATCTGGTGGAACCGGCCCTGCGCGCCGCGGCGCGCGGCTTCACCGTGACGCCCTATCTGAACGGCGCAATCCGCGAGCACGAGGCCGACCTTGCCCGGGACCCCGCGATCGCCCGCCTCCTGCTGCCGGGCGGCCGGCCGGCCGAGCCCGGCACGCGGCTGGTCATGCACGACTACGCCGAAACGCTGCGTCTGGTGCAGGCGGAGGGCGCGGCGGCGCTGCATGGCGGGGCGCTCGGGCGGGCGCTCGTCGAGCGGCTCGACACCGGCGGGCCGGATGCGGGCCGGGTGACGATGGCCGACCTCGAAGGCTACGAGGCGCGGCTGCGCGACGCGATCCGGAGCCCCTATCGCGACCACGTGGTCGTCGGCCCCCCGCCCCCCGCCTCCTCCGGCGTGCATGTCGCGCAGATGCTGAACCTGCTCGAAGGCTACGACCTCCGCGCGATGGGGTTCGGAACGGCCGAAACGATGCACCTTCTGGCCGAAGCGATCCGCGTCGCCTTCGAGGACCGGCGCGCCGCCTCGGGCGACCCGGACTTCGTGGACGTGCCGGTGGACCGTTACGTCTCCAAGGCCTACGCCGACGAGGGCCGGGCCCGGCTGCGCGACGTCGGAGGAACGGGGCGCGCGGCGACCGGGCGCGAGAGCCCCGACACGACCCACGTCACCGTGGCCGATCGCGACGGCATGATCGTGACGGCCACGCATACGCTGAACGGCCTCTTCGGGGCGCGCTTCATGGTGCCCGGAACCGGCATGATCCCGAACAACTACATGTCGAACTACGATCCCCGGCCCGGCCGGGCGCTCTCCATCGCGCCGGGCAAACGGGTGCCGACCTCCATGGCGCCGATGATCGTGCTCCGGGACGAGCGGCCGCGCGTCGCGCTCGGCCTCCCCGGCGGCGTGCGCATCTTCCCCTCCGCGCTGCAGGCCATCGTCAACCTCCTCGATCACGGCATGTCCCTGCAGGAGGCGGTGGAGGCGCCGCGGCTCTGGACCGACGGCGCGCATCTGGAACTCGAGCCGGCCTATGCGCCGATGCGGGACGCGCTCGCGGCCAGAGGCCACGACGTGCGCACGGTCCGCACGATCGGCGGCGGTATGAACGCCATCGCCTTCGAGCCGGACGGCACCATGACCGGCGCCGCCTGCTGGCGCGCCGACGGCACCGTCATCGCCCAGGGCGGCGGCCTCGCCCGGCCGGACGTCCGCTTCGAGCTCTGAGCGATGACCCGCGTCGTCCTGCTCGACCCCGCCGCGCCGGACCGGCTCGATCGCATACGTCCCTACTTGCCCGATGGATGGACGCTCGCCACGGCATCTTCGCGCGCGGCGGAGGATCAGTCGGCGGCCCTTTCCGGCGCGGCCTTCGTGATCACCGGCGACGCGCCGGTGACTGCCGCGATGATGGCCGTTCCGGGCCTGCGCGCGGTACACAAATGGGGCGTGGGCTATGACAATATCGACCTCGACGCCGCCCGCGCGAACGATGTCCGGGTTTTGCGCACCACCGGGTCCAACGCCGTGGCCGTGGCCGAGACGACGCTCGGCCTGATCCTGGCGCTCGGGCGCAACCTCGTTCGCGGCCATTCGGGCATCGCCGCCGGAAACTGGCGCAAGGGCGAACTGGCGCCGAGTTCGACCACGCTTTCCGGACGTCGCGTGGGGATCGTCGGGTTGGGCCATATCGGCGCCGCGCTCGCGCGTCTTCTGGTCGGGTTCGGCTGCGACGTCCTCTACACCAAGCGGCGACCGCTCCCCGGGGCCGAGGCGGCGGCACTCAGCGTGCGGTTTGCGCCGCTCGCCCAGTTGCTGGCCGAGGCGGACGTGGTGACGCTCAATTGCGAGCTCAACGACAGCACGCGGAACATGATCGACCGGGACGCGCTGGCCGCGATGAAACCGGGCGCGCTCCTCGTCAACGCCGCACGCGGGGGAGTTCTCGTGGAGGGCGACCTGGCGGAGGCGATCCGCAGCGGGCATGTTGCAGGTGCGGCGGTCGATGTCTTCGCGGAGGAGCCGATCCGCCCGGGCAATCCTCTTCTCGGGCTCGACCGGGTGATCCTCACCCCGCATATCGCGGCCGTCTCCGCCTCGGGCTTCTCGACCTCGATGACCCGCATCATGCGCAATCTCGACGCCATCGCGAACGGCATGCCCCCGCGGGAGATCGACGTCCTCGTCTGATCCGGTCAGTCCGGAACGCGCATCATCCCGATCTCCGTCGCGATCTCCGCGCTGACCCCGCAGGCCGTGCGGATGAAATCGAGCACGACCGGCGATGTCTCGCCGGACGGCCAGGCGATCAGCAGGTCGATCCCCTGATCGAGCTCGGGCACGGGCCGGAACGCGATGCGCGGCAAGCCCATGCCGGAAATCCAGGCCGGGACGATCGCCGATCCGAGCCCCGAGGCGACATGCGTCGCGATCGTCATCGTGTGGGTGCATGTCTGGACGATGCGCGGATGCACGCCCGCTTGCCGGAACGCCTCCGTGACGACGCCGGAATAGGGCGCGCCGAGGACGTTGGCGTAGCCCAACATGTTCTCGCCCTCGAAATCCGTCAGACGGAGCACGTCGCGGTCCGCGAGGCGGTGCGTGCGTGGCAGCGCCGCGAGAAAGGGCTCGCTGACGAGCCGCCTCGTTTGCATGAACGGCGCCTGCTCCGTGGGCCGGATCAAGGCGATGTTGGTTTCGCCCGCCTCGAGCGTGCGCAGCTGATCGCCCGTTCCGAGATGCCGCACATCGATGATGATCGCGGGCCAGCTTTGTCGGAACGCCTCGATGATCGGCGGCAGCACATGGGTCAGCGCCACCTGAACCCCCGCCACCGTCAGGCGGCCTGTCGATTCGCCGGCCATCGCGTGCGTGTGGGCGATCGCGTAATCCATTCCGTCGAGGAGGTCCCGAGCGTGGCGCAGCATCGTCTCGCCCGCGGGGGTCAGCCGGGTGCGCCGTGTGGTACGATGGAACAGCGCCGATCCCAGCCGATCCTCGAGCAGCTTGATCTGCTGGCTCAGGGGCGCTTGCCGGATGCCCAACGCGGCGATCCCCATCGTCACCGTGATCGGCCTGAACCTCGGACAGCTCATAGCCGGAGCGGTCGTTGTCGAGACCGTTTTCGGCTGGCCCGGCATCGGCCGCCTTCTCGTGCAGGCCGTCTCGGCGCGCGACCTTGCCGTGGTGCAGGCGCTCGTCCTCGTGATCGCCGCGACGATGGTCTTCGCGAACCTCCTCGTCGATCTGGTCTACGGCCTGCTCGATCCGCGCATACGCGGGGGTGCGCAATGAGCCGCCGCCCCTCGCTCACGGTGCTCGCTGCCGCATCCGTCCTCGTCGCCGTCGTCCTCGTCGCTCTGATCGGCAACGTCTTCACGCCCTTCGCGACGACGGATCAGGACCTGCTGAACCGGCTCGCCCGCCCGGCCTTCCTCGGCGGTCCCGCGGAATATCCGCTCGGCACCGACCGGATCGGACGGGACATGGTGGCACGGCTCGTGGACGGGTTGCGCATGTCGCTTTCGGTGGCACTTGCCGGGACGCTCATCGGGGCGGTCTTCGGGACGCTGGTGGGTTTCGTCGCGGCGCATTTCCGCGGCCTCGTGGAAGAGGGGCTGATGATGCTCGTCGATTTGCAGGCCTCGCTGCCCTTCATCCTGATCGCGCTCACGCTCCTGGCGTTCTTCGGCAACTCGCTCACGCTTTTCATCCTGCTCATCGGCCTCTTCGGGTGGGAGACCTACGCCCGCCTCGCGCGCGGCGTCGTGCTCTCCGCGACGTCACAGCCCTACGCCAAGGCGATCGTCGCGCTCGGCGCGCATCCGGTACGACTCTACCTGCGCCATGTCCTGCCGAATGTCGCCTCGGCGCTCATCGTCCAGCTGACGCTGACCTTTCCCCAGATAATCCTTCTCGAAACCTCGCTGTCCTTTCTGGGTCTGGGCATCCAGCCCCCTTTGACGAGCCTCGGACAGATCCTCGACGACGGGCGCGACTACCTCTCGACGGCGTGGTGGATCTCGGTCTGGCCCGGCACGCTCATCTTCGTGATCACCCTGTCCATGTCGATCCTGGGAGACGCCCTGCGCGACAGGCTCGACCCGATGCTCAAGCAACGAACCACCTGAACCTGAGGAGTCATCCCATGATAACGAGACGGACGTTCGGAAAGTATTCCATCGGTGCGGGGGTTTTGACGCTGCCGCGCTACGCACGTCCGGTCCGGGCGCAGGGCGAGCGACCGACGCTCACCGTCGCGGTCGACAACCTCTGGGCCAACATCGCGCCGATCAACGGTATCTCCACCACCACGCGGCGGTTCTTTCCCAACATCTACTCCCATCTCGTCGAGCGGGATTACCTGGCCCAGGAGCAGGGGCTCGACCTGAAGCCCGGCATCGCGACGAAATAGAGCCGCGACGGCAAGGTCTGGACGCTGAAGCTCCGGGAAAACGTCAAGTTCCACAACGGCGAGACGATGACGGCGGAGGACTTGGCCTTCACGCTGGGACCGGAGCGCCTCTGGGGCGAGAAGCCGTTCGAACCGCGCGGCAAGACGTTCACCGCCGGCTTCGTCCGCGTGGAGGCGGTGGACGACCTGACCGTCGAGATCGAGACGGAAGCGGAGGATCCCTACATTCCCGGCAAACTGACCGGCTATATCGGCTTCGTCGTGCCGAAAGCGCATTACCTCGAGGTGGGTGTCGACGCCTTCGGGCAGGCGCCGGTCGGCACCGGCCCCTATCGCGTCGCCACGTTCCGGTCGGGCGAGGTGCTCGAGCTCGAGGCGTTCGATGAGTACTGGGACGGCCCGCCCCCCGCCGCCAGGGTGATCTGGCGAATCGTGCCGGAATTCGCCGGGCGGATGGCGGGTCTCGTATCGGGCGAGTTCGACTTCATGGTCAACATTCCCACCGACCAGGAACCACAGCTCGAAAGCTACGACGGTGTCACCGTTACCCGCGCGCTGGCCAACAATTATTCGGCTTTCGCCTTCAACACGCGCCCTGATCCGGAGGACAATCCGCTCGTCGACGTGAACCTCCGCAAGGGAATGGTGCAGGCCATCGACATGGACGCGATCGTGCAAGCGCTCTTCGGGGACAACACGTTCCATCCGGACGTGCCCTTCAACTTCCCGGAATACGGTGACTTCTACCGCCCGGACATGGAAAACCCCCTGCCTTACGACCCCGACGCCGCCCGGGAGAAGATCGCGGCATCGGGCTATGACGGACAGGTTCTCGACTGGTACATCACCCGGCAGTTCTATCCCAACTACGAAGCCGCCGCCGAGATAATGGTCGAGATGTGGCGTCAGGTCGGGGTCAACGTGCGGGCCGAAATCCTCGACAATTTCGAGCTGGTCTACACCCGCCCCTACCACATGATGAACATGTCGATGTCGACGGACTTCATTCCGGGCGACCCCTACCAGCCGCTCTGGCTCGACTGGGGCCCGACCTCGAGCCGGGCGACCGCACAGTGGAAGACCTGGGATCCGACGCCCGAATATCTCGCCGCGGGGCGCGAATTCGAAGCTGCCATCACCTTCGAGGAACGCCGTGCGGCCTTCGAGAAGCTGCGCGAAGCCTGGCTCGACGTGTATCCCGGATATTATCTCTGGAAGAGCGTCTACAACTGGGCCCACCGCTCCGATATCGAGTGGATCGCGCGGCCCGACGGGGAAATGCGGATGTTCGGCGACTACCTCACCCTGCCGGCATGAAGCACGCGCTCCAGGACATGACGGCTGCGGAGTTCCGCGACCGTCTGCCCCAGAACCCGGTCATCCTCCTGCCGCTCGGCAGTCAGGAGGTGCAGGGTCCGCATTGCCCGATGGGGGATTTCACGCTGACCGCCGGCATCGCGGACGCGGCGGCGCGGCGTTCGGGCGCTGTGGTCGCGCCCTGCCTGCCCTTCGGCTACGCCGAGTTCTTCCGTCCCTTTCCGGGCGGGATGCAGCTGCGCGCCTCGACCTTCCGCGCCGTGATCCGGGACATGGTCGAAGCGTTTCTCGATCATGGGCTGGACCGGATCCTGATCCTCAACGGCCATTCCTCCAACGCCGCCCTTATCGATGAGACACTGCGCGACATCCGCCGGGCGAGCGGCATCGCCGTGGCTTCGATCGACCTGTGGCGCTCCATTCCGAACGAGCTCTGGACACGGCTTCACGGCGAGCGCTCGGACGAAGCGCGGGGTCATGGCGGCGACCCCATCACCTCCGTCTGCATGTACCTGCATCCCGAACGGATGCGCCCCGAACTTGCCCGGCCCTCCGCGCGCGGCAAAGCCTTCGGCCTGCCGATGTCCGGCACGGGCGGGGTGACCTTCGACGGCGTGCCGGTCAACCTGCCGCTCGATGCCGACGAGGTGAACCCGGACGGCATGATCGGCGGCGACCCCGCCCTCGCCTCTGCCGAGATCGGGCGCGCGATCTTCGAGCATCTGGCAGATCACTGCGCCCGTTTCGCCGTCCACATGGCCGCGAGCGACCCGCGCAACCCCGCGGGGCCCGTCGGGCGATGACGGAACCGCTCCTCGACATCCGCAGCCTCCGCGTCCCGCTTCCCCCGGGCGCCGACCGCCCCTTCGCCGTCGACGGGCTCGACCTGACGCTCGAGAAGGGTGAGATCCTCTGCATCGTGGGCGAGACGGGCTCCGGCAAGTCGCTCAGCGCCTTCGCGACGATGGGCCTCCTGCCGCCGAACCTGCCGCAGCCCTCGGGCGAAATCCGGTTCGAGGGACGTGACCTGCTTCGTCTCACCCCGACCGAACGACGGCGGCTGACCGGGCGGCGGCTCGCCATGGTGTTTCAGGAGCCGATCGCCGTGCTCAATCCCGTCTACCGCGTCGGCGAGCAGGTGGCGGAGGTCTTCCGGCTCCATACCGACATGAAGGAAACCGAGATCCGCCAAAGGGTGATCCAGCTCTTCGGAGAGGTGCGCCTGCCCAATCCGGAACAGGTCGTCCGGGCCTATCCCCACCAGCTCTCGGGCGGACAATGCCAGCGCGTGATGATCGCGACCGCGCTCGCCCTCGATCCCGCAATCCTCATCGCGGACGAGCCGACGACGGCCCTCGACGTCACCACGCAAGCCCGCATCCTGCAGCTGATGCTCGACCTGCGGCGGCAGCACGATACGGCATCCTTTTCATCACGCACGATTTCGGCGTCGTCGCCGAGATTGCCGACCGCGTGGGCGTCATGCGTCACGGGCAACTCGTCGAAATCGGCACGGCAGAGGAGGTGCTGACCCGTCCGAAGGCCGATTATACCCGCGAGCTGCTCGAAGCCGTGCCGCGCCTCCAGCCGCGCGCGCCGCGAACGAACCTCGGAGAGCCTGCGCTGTCCGCGCGAGGTGTCGCCAGGACGTTCCGCACCCGCACGCTCTTCGGCAAGTTGCGTGAGGTGCGTGCACTCGACCGGGTCGATATCGCCATCAGACGTGGCGAAACGCTGGGACTGGTGGGCGAGAGCGGCAGCGGAAAATCGACGCTCGCGCAATGCGTGATCAGACTGGAACGGCCTGATGAGGGAACGCTCGCGATCGCCGGAAGCGACTTCACGAACCTCGAAGGCCCCACTCTGCGCGCGGCGCGAAAGTGTGTTCAGATCGTCTTCCAGGACCCCTATACCGCGCTCGACCCGCGGCAGACGGCGGGGGGCGCCATCGCGGAAGGCCCGATCATCCACGGGCTGGCTCGTCCGGACGCGCGACGACGCGCGACCGAATTGCTGCAGGCCGTGGGACTCGACGCCTCCGCCGCCGAACGCTTTCCGCACGAGTTCTCGGGGGCAGCGTCAGCGGATCTGCATCGCCCGTGCGCTCGCCGTGGAGCCGGACCTGCTTATCGCTGATGAAAGCGTCTCCGGCCTCGACGTTTCCGTACAGGCGCAGATCCTCGATCTGCTGGCTCGCATGCAGGAACGGCTGCGCTTCGGGCTTCTGTTCATCACCCATGACCTACGCGTGGCGAGCCGCATCTGCGACCGGATCACCGTCATGCGCGGCGGCCGCATCGTCGAGGAGGGGCCGTCGGACGAACTTTTCGCCAATCCGCGCGAGGCCTATACCCGTAAGCTTCTCGCCGCCGTGCCGGGGCGCGACAGGCGCTTTCACTCCGATCGGACAGGGAATGACCCGTCGTGAAAACGTACCGCATCGGGTCGAAGACGGGCGCAAACGGGGCGCTGGTGCTTCCCGTGGCGGAGGCAAAAGATATCTCGATCAAGGAGCAAGCAAGGCAAGCGCGTGGGATCCGCAATCGCGGCCGCAATGCGGGGGCGAAAAGTCTGGTGATCCATCGGGCGCGGGCACGAAGATGCGCGCCGACCTCGACCTCTTGCCCCGATGGCCGATACATGCCCTTTTCGACCGGGATGGCTGTGAATACGGCATCGTGTGATGCGCTTCTGGCTCCTGCCGTTGAAGCCTTCGTGTCAGATCGAGCTTTCGAGTGCCTCCGCCGGGTGTCGGATGTTCGTTCCGGTCAGCCGTCGAACCTGCGACCGGCATGAAAAGCCTGTCGCCAGCGGCACCCGGCTCCCGTCAGCCAATTCCGCCCTCCAGGACAGATCGAAAATCCCGACGGACATCTCGCGGTGTTCCGCCTCGTGGCCGAACAATCCCGCCATCCCGCAGCAGCCGGTCCGTGCGATGCGGAGATCGTGACCCATCGCTTCGAACACTCGCTTCCAACGAAGGGGTACGTCGGGATCACCGGTCTTTTCGGAGCAATGTGCCAAAAGACTGAACTGGCCCGGCCGAACGGCACGCGGCAGGCGACCGTCCTCCCGAAGCCGGTCCAGGACGATGTCGAGGCCGACCGGGCGTGCCGACTGCAAGTCCACGATCTCCGACCAGGCCTGGACCGCGACCGGCTCCACCCCGACGAGTGGTCCGGTGGCCGCCAAGGCCTCGAGCCGGCGTCGGATCGCGACACGGGCCCGATCCCGTGCCGGGAGATAGCCGCGAACGTCGAGCGCCTTGGCGTTCGCGATCGGGCCCGAATAGGCCACGTTTGCCCCGCAAGCCTCCAGCAATGTTGCGGCGGCGCATGGAACCTCGACATCGTAGAGACCCGTAAAGCTATCGATCGCGAGGACGATTTCGGCGGAGGCGACGCCCTCGGCGCGTGGAGTGGCCAAGTGGCTCTCGACGGCCCGCGACGCGAAGCGCGGCAGGTCGACAAGCCCGAACCCGCGCCGGAGCACCGTGCGCGCCGCGTGACTTCCGAGAACGGCGTTCGACAGACGAGGAAAGTTTCGCGCCAGAAGCGTCGCGGGCT
This sequence comes from uncultured Jannaschia sp., assembly GCF_947494025.1. Classification (GTDB taxonomy): domain Bacteria; phylum Pseudomonadota; class Alphaproteobacteria; order Rhodobacterales; family Rhodobacteraceae; genus Jannaschia. Next base: position 22,210 of record NZ_CANLTQ010000026.1, on the reverse strand, counting down.
CCATGATGCGGACGAACCGATCGCGCGCGGACCGGGCGCGGTTTTCGTGACGCATGTGGAGAAACCGGGCCTTCATGGTCGGGATGTCCACCTTGACGGGACACCGCGACGCGCAGGCGCGGCACGACAGACAGGTTTCCAGCGAAGACGCAAGCGCGCGCTCCACCGAAGCCGTGGCTGGCGCGTCCGGTCCCGCGACCGCGCGCAGCCGCAACCAGTCGCGCATCAGCGCCGCGCGGCCCCGCGGCGATTGCGACCCGTCCCGGATGACCTTGTAGGACGGGCACATCGTCTCGGCCGCGTCCCAGTGATGGCAGGCCGCGTTGCCGTTGCACGACAGAGCGGATTCGAATTGCTCCGCGGCGGCGGGCGCGACCAAAGCATCGGCGGTGCCACGTATCGGAGCTTCGTCGATACGCACGAGCGACGCGTCCGTGTCCTCCGGAACGGCGAGCTTGCCAGGATTGAGCAGGTTGTCCGGGTCGAAGGCCCTCTTGATGCGGCGAAGGACGTCGTGGAGTTCTTCACCGAAGAACAGTGGCGAATATTCCGCTCGAAACCCGCGTCCGTGCTCGCCCCAGAGAAGGCCTCCGCATTCCTTCGTCAGGCTGGCGACGGCATCGCTGACCTCGCGGATCATCTTGCGATCGTCCGGATCGGTCATGTCGAGGAGGGGGCGAACATGAAGGCAGCCGACGTCCGCATGTCCATACATTCCGTATTCGATCCTGCGTTCATCGAGGATCGCACGAAACCTGGCGACGAAATTTGGCAGCGCGGCCGGCGGCACGGCGCAATCCTCAACGAAGGCGACACCGCGACGACGCCCTTCGACCGCCCCGAGCAGACCGACCGATTGCGAGCGGATCGACCAGATGCCGGCGACCGCCCCTGCGTCCTCGATGGCCTTGAAGGCAGGGCCTCCGGGCCTGCGCACCAGCTCGGCCAGCCGCTCGAGCCGCTCGGCAACCTCCGCCTTCGTCTCTCCCGCGAATTCGACGACGAGGAACGCCCCAGCGGAGCCGATACCGCCGAAGCCGGCCTGCAATTCGGTCCAGACCGGGTCGCGGCGCGCCAGCGCGAGCACGCGATCGTCGAGTATCTCGACAGCAAGCGGATCCGTTTCGAGCAGGCGGCCCACATCGCCGAGCGCTTCCATGAAGTCGTCGTACGCCAGAAGGCCGAGAGCGGTGCAGGCGGGCTTCCGCGTGACCTTCAAGGTGATGGTGCCGGTCAGGGCAAGTGTCCCTTCCGATCCGGCAAGAAGCTTCACGAGGTCGACACGGCCATCGCCCGACACGGCGTCGCGGAGATTGTAACCGGTCAGGCCGCGAACCATGTCGGGAAACGTGGACCCGACGAGCGCCTGCCGAGGCAGCAACTCGGCACGAAGCATTTCGGCGAGGCGAGCCTGAAACGGGTCGCCCTGGTCGATCTCGCCCGCTCTCACATGGTGGATGGAGCCGTCGGCCAGAACGATCTCGATGGCTGCGACATGGTCCGAGCTTCGCCCATACTTCCGGGATCCCTTCCCCGACGCATCGGTCGCGAGCATTCCCCCGATCGTCGCACGCGTGGCGGTCGACACGGAGGGGGCGAAGAAAGCATCGTGGCCGGCCAGGTAGGCGTTGAGCTGGTCGAGTACGACGCCCGGCTGGAGCGTCACGGTCATCGTTTGCAGATCGAAATCGAGGATCCTGCGCATGTGTCGCGACAGATCCACCATGACCCCTGTGGTGAGAGACTGCCCGTTCGTCCCGGTCCCGCCGCCCCGGGCGACGAGCGCTACGCGGTGCCGCGTTGCAAGGCGGCACAGAATGCCGAGATCCGCCGTCTCGCGCGGGAATACGACCGCACCGGGTTCGATCCGGTAGATCGAGTTGTCGACGGCCCAGGCACCCCGCGCGCCCGGCTCCGCCAGAATGTCGCCCTGCCATTCCGACGCATCCAGATCACGTAACAGCGCATCGATAAGGTTCGGGTCGACCTGAACCACCTCTCCACTTTCAAAAGGCGCCAATTCCTGACCTCCACAAAAATCAACTCCGCTCGCATCCTGGAAGTTCGTCCTGATCGGTATCCGATACCTCGCAATTCCCGCCCTTGCCGTTCGCATTCGGCGCAATGCCGGGCGGCGCCCCGCCGTCACACAGCCTCGGCCGATCGCTGATCGTCAGCCAGACCCGTTCATTTCGTGTCCAGCAACTGGGGCATCATTCGCAGATGGCGCACAAGCGCGTCGAGCGCCGCATCGCGATCATGCGCTTCGAGCGCGACGAGCAGTTCGCGATGCTCCCGAACGATCGTCCCGCCGGAATCGGCACTGGATTTTCGCGCCAGCACCGAAACCCGCGCATTGTTCGCCCGCAATCCATCGAAAACCTGCAAAAGGACGACGTTGCCTGCCGTCGCCACGATAGCCCGATGGAAAAGCCAGTTCGTCTCGACATTCGCGAGTACATCCTCGATCGGTATCGAAGCCTGCTGATCACAGAGGTCCTCGAGTTCCGCCGGTACCTTACGCTTCTCGGAGCAAATCTTCTCGATCGCACGACTTTCGATCATCAGCCGAACCTCGCAGAAATCGCGCAGTTCGGCAGCCAGTATCGGACGGACCATCGCACCTCTACGGGGATGCAGGTCCAGATAGCCTTCCGCGGCGAGACGATGGAGCGCTTCCCGAACCGGGGAGCGCGAAACACCCACGGCTTCCGCCATCGCCACTTCCTCGACGAACGTCCCCGGCCCGAACACGCCTGTCAAAAGCCGGGATCGGATACCTTCATAAGCCCGCTCGCGAGCAGAGACATCGTTGCCACCTTTCGCAACGTCCATCCGTTTCATCGATTTTCCTCTCGCTTTCCGGACGCAGGCTACCTCGCAGAAAATCTCAAGTATACAAGACGCAGACAACGTGTATGGTTCGAAAGATGCCTTCGGCCGTCCAACGGCCGGGAAAACCGGCGGAGACCCGACACGACAGAGAGGATACTCCCATGATTCGTTCGATCTGGTTCGCGACAGCCTTTGCGTTCGCGGCAACTTCGAATGCGCACGCAGAGACGACCTGGCGCATGGCGACGAAGCAACCCGTGGATAGCCCCGAAGGTCAGATATTCGAACTCTTCGCCGACCTGACGGAGGAATACACGAATGGCGAACTGGTCGTTCAGGTCTTCCCGAACGAGCAGCTCGGAAAGGAAGACGCGGTCCTCGAGCAGCTTCAGGCCAACATCATCCAGATCTATGCGGAAGGCTTCGGCTACATGAAGAAGTGGGAGCCGGCGCTCGCTTGGCTCTCGGCGCCCTTCGCCTTCGACGATTACGACCACTGGCAGCGGTTCATGACCTCCGACACGGTCGACGCCTGGTTCGACAGCGCCGCCGAGCAATCCGGCGTGCGACCCCTGGGCGACCCCACGCGCATCCTGCGCGGACCGTTCCGGGTGATGGTCTCGAATGTGCCCGTCGAATCCGCCGAGGCGATCGAAGGCGTCAAGATACGGATGCACGAGAACAAGGTCGCGATCGAGACGTGGGACCATCTCGGCGCGGAGGTCATCACGTTGCCTTGGACCGAGGTCTACCAAGGCATCCAGAAGGGCATCGTCGAGGCCGTCAACTCGCCGATCGCGCTCGTGGAATCGATGCGGTTCAACGAGGTTGCGCCTTACATCACGCGTCACGACGAATACTGGCAATCGGTCGGCTTCATGGTGAACGAGGCCGCGCTGAACGACCTGTCGAAGGAGACGCGCGCGGGCCTGATGCGGGCATATGACGAGGCGGGTACGGAATCGCAGGAACTTATGTCGAGCGTCGCCGACAAGAGCATCGCCGACATGGAAGCGGACGGCGCGACCTACACCGTCCTCGACACCGCCCCCCTCGTCGAGAAGATGCAAACCTACTACGATGAGATGGCCGCCTCCGGGGCGTTGCCGGACGGATTCCTCGAAGCGATCGAAGCGGCGCGGGCCTCCGACTCGTGACGCCCTACGAGCAGCACGGGGAGGGTCCGATCCAGCGGACCCTCCTCGCGCTCGACCGCACGAGCTGGACCCTCGGCGGCGTGTTCCTCTGGATGTCCAACGCCTGCCTTCTGGTCATGCTGAGCCTCACGGCCGCGACAATCGTCCTCCGCCCGCTCGGCATGGCGCCCTACTGGATGTGGCCGTGGACGATGGTGTTCTTCATCTGGCTCAGCTTCTTCGGGTTCTTCGCACTCTATGCCCGGCTGAAAGACGTGCGGATCGACTTTCTGGCCGAACGGATGGGCACCTGGGGCATGGCGGTCACGCGGGTGATCTCCAACCTCGCGACCCTCCTCGTGACCGGCGTGCTGCTGTCCCAGGTGCAGACAATCGTGGCCACGTCGCGCGGGGTCTACGACGGCGCGATCCTGCCGGACGGGTTCGAGCTGCCGCGGCTGGCCCTCTCTATCCCCCTCATCGTATCGACCGCGCTCATCGCCATTGCCGCCATCATCGACCTTCTGAAGATGGCCGCCGGGCTGCCGGAGAATGTCGGCCCGCAACACCCGGAGCTGTAAGCATTGGCCTGGATCCTGTTCGGCGCATTCATCGCCCTCATCCTGCTGCGCGTGCCGATCTCGATCGCCATCGGGGCGGCGACCGTGCTCACCTTCCTGACCTCCGACTTTTCGACGGCGTTGCAGATCATCCCGCAGCAGATGCTCGAGGGCGTGAACAAGGCCTCGCTCACCGCGGTGCCGTTCTTCATCATGGCTGGCAACCTGATGAACGCCACCGGCGTGACGGAGCGTATCTTCGCCTTCGCCAACGCACTTGTCGGACACATGAAGGCCGGCCTCGCGCAGGTGAACGTGCTGTCGTCGATGATCTTCGCGGGCATTTCCGGCGCGGCGGTCGCCGATTGCGCGGGTCTCGGCGCCATCGAGATCAAGGCCATGCGAGAGCGGGGCTACAAGGCGGATTTCGCCGCCGCGATCACCGTCGTCTCGTCGGTCATCGGACCGCTCATCCCTCCGTCGATCGGTCTCGTCATCTACGCGTTCCTCGCGCAGCAATCCATCGAGCGCATGTTCCTCGCCGGTCTCGCTCCCGGCGTCCTGGTCGGCCTTTCGCTCATGGCCTACATCCGGGTCAGGGCCACCTACCAGGATTTTCCGACCCAGCCCCGCGCCTCGCTGCGCGAAGTGGCCGGAACCGCCTGGCACGGATTGGCTGCCCTCGTGGCGCCCGCCATCATCCTCGGATCGATCCTGGTCGGCTTCGTCACCGCCACCGAGGCGGGGGTGCTGGCCTCGATCTACTGCATCGGCCTCGGCCTATGGTACCGGGAACTGACCTTGGCCGCCTTCATGAAGGCGTTGAGCGAGACGGCGATGATGACGGCGGTCATCATGATCATCATCGCCTTTTCGATCGCCATGGGCTGGCTTCTCGCCATCGAGCAGACCCCGCAGAAACTCGCGGACTGGACCTTTTCGCTGACCGACAACAAGAACGTGTTCCTGGCGCTGATGCTGGTATTCATCATCCTCGTGGGCTGCGTCGTGGAGGGCGTGCCGGCGAAGCTGATCCTCGTGCCGACGCTTCTTCCGATCATCGACGCCTACGGAATCGACCGCGTTCATTTCGGCATCATCATCCAGCTCGGCCTGCTCATCGGCATCGCGACGCCGCCGATGGGCATCGGTCTCTACATCGTCTCCGAGGTCGGGCGCGTGAAGTTCGAGAGGGTGACGATGGCTGTGCTGCCGATGCTCGTGCCGCTCTTCGCGATGCTCATCCTGCTGACCTATGTACCGCAGATCTCAACGTTCCTTCCCGACCTCGTCCTCGGCCCTCAATAGCGAGACCTAAGTCCATGTCGAACCTCGTCTACAAGTTGAACCCGATGCCCGAGCGCATCCCGCAGGAAAAGCTCGACCGTCTCGCAAAGCTCGAGACGGCGACAATCGGGCATTTCTACCATTTCGGTTTCGCGCATCCCGCGATCCAGCCGGTCCTGCCCGGCAAGGTCGTCGCAGCCACGGTGGCGACACTGGCGATCCCCGGCCTCGATTCGACGCTCCTGCATCATTGCCTGAGTCAGACCGGCCCTGGCTACTTCATGGCCGTGGACCGGCTGGGCGACACCAAATACGCCTGCTGGGGCGGCGGCGTGACCCGGATGGCCGCGATGATGGGTCTCGCGGGCGCCTGCGTCGATGGCCCCCACACCGACACCGCCGAAGTCGAGGAGCAGGGTTTCCCGATCTGGTCGCGCGGCCCCTCCCCGGTGACGACGCGCCTCTACGACAGCGGCGGCGGCTTCAACATCCCGGTCAGCATCGGCGGTGCCGCGGTCCTGCCGGGTTACGCCGTCCTCGCGGATCCCTCGGGCGTCCTGTTCATCGCGCCCGAGGACCTGGACGAGGTCCTTTCGCAGGGCGAAACCAAGACGGAACGGGGCCGCATGAATGAGGCGCGTATCACCGATGGCACCCATCTGGGCGAAATGTCCGGCGCGACCGCGATGGTCGCCGCGAAGACCGCCGGCTGAACGGCTGGAAAGGAAGAACCCCATATGACCGTCGCCGTCTACCTGCCGCTCGAGGAAAAGACCCATTGGTGGGTGGAGCAGCTCTCGGCCCTCCTGCCCGACCACGAGGTCGTGCCGCTCGACGCCGTGTCCGACCCCGGAACGGTGCGCTATGCCGTGGTATGGCGCCCCCGGACAGGGGATCTCGCGCGGTTCGCGGCCCTGAAGGCAATCGTATCGATCGGGGCGGGCATCGACCATGTCCTCGCCGACGGGGCCCTGCCCGCGTGCGTTCCGATCATCCGCACGACGGGGCGCGACCTGACGCAACGGATGCGCGAATACGTGGCGCTCCATGTGCTACGCCATCACCGCGACATGCCGCGCCAGTTGCGCGCCCAAGCGGAGAGGGACTGGCATGCCATCGTCGTCCCCGTCGCGCCCAACCGGACCGTCGGTGTGATGGGGCTCGGCAATCTCGGGGCGGCCGCGGCGGAAACGCTCGCGGGACTGGGCTTCGCCACGCGCGGATGGTCGCGGCGCGGGCGGGACGTTCCGGGGGTCGAGACCTTCGCGGGAGCGGAGGGGCTCGGTGCGTTCCTGTCGGGCTGCGAAATCCTGGTAAATCTGTTGCCCCTGACCGCCGACACGCGCGGCATCCTCGACAGGTCGCTCTTCGACAAGCTGCCGCGCGGCGCGTGCGTCATCAATTGCGCCCGCGGGCCGCATCTAGTGGACGACGACCTTCTCGCGGCGCTGGATGCCGGGCAGATCAAGCAGGCGACCCTCGACGTCTTCAACGAGGAGCCGCTTCCCGCCAAGCATCCGTTCTGGACGCGGTCCGACATCACCGTCACGCCGCATGTGGCTTCGCAGATCGACCCGGGCACCGGCGCGCGGCTTATCGCGAAGAACATCCGGACCTTCGAGGTCACCGGCGCCTGCGACGACCTTGCCGATGCCGAGCGCGGCTACTGACGCCAGGCGTGCTGGCGGCGTGAGATTCCCTGACCGTGGAATGTCCGATCCCCCGGCTGGCCATGGTGAGCGAAGAAGGTCCCTGCGTCCACGAGCGACGTCCCGAACGGGCGAAAGGGGTCAATTACGCCGCCTGCCTGCTCCGAACTTGGCCGAAAAGGACAACCGGCATGCTCAATGCCTTCATATCCACTCCGCTCGAGACGGCACAGGTCGATCGCATTCGGGCCGCCGCGGCAGGTCGGGTCGAAGTGATTTACGAACCCGACCTACTGCCGCCGGTCCGGTACCGGGGCGACCACAAGGGCGTGGACGGCTATGTCCGCGCACCGGAGGCACAGGAACGGTTCGCCCGTCACCTGGTGGACGCGCATATCCTCTTCGACATGCCGCCGCTTCACATGCTGCCGGTCCGCGACCTGTCCTTCGCGCCGAACCTGCGATGGGTGCAGACCACGAGTTCCGGCGTCGGTCCCGTGATCGAGGCCCTTGGCCTGAAGAACAGCGGCGTGCTCGTCACAACCGCCCGCGGGGTCCATGCGGTGCCGCTCGCGGAATTCGCGATGATGGCGATCCTGATGCATGTGAAGGACCTTCCCCGCCTGCGCGCCGATCAGGCCGACCACCGCTGGGAACGCCGTTGCGGTGAAAGCCTCGTCGGGAAGCGTGTGGCGATCATCGGCGCGGGCGAGGTCGGTGGCCGGGTGGCCGATGTCTGCCGCTTTCACGGAATGCGCGTCGCTGCGATGAGCCGCACCCTTACCGCGCGGATGGGACAGGAAAGAGGTTACGGCGAGGTCTTCACCCGCGCCGATCTCGCCCGCGTTGCCGGCGAAAGCGACGCGATAGTGCTGACCGTGCCGCATACGCCGGAGACGGACGGAATGATCGACCGCACGGTGCTTGCGGCGATCCGGAGCGACGCGGTGTTCGTCAACATCGCGCGGGGGAGCGTCGTCGACGAAGGCGCCCTGATCGAAGCCCTGCAAGCGCGCCGCATCGGGTTCGCTGCGCTCGACGTGACCGCGGTCGAGCCTTTGCCGGAAGACAGCCCGCTCTGGGATCTTCCAAACGTGTTGATCAGCCCCCATTCGGCTTCGACCGTCGCTCAGGAGAACGGGCTCATCGCCGACCTGTTCATGCACAACATGGATTGCCTCCTGCGCGACGAGCCGGAGCGAATGCGCAACCGCTTCGACATGGAGGCGGGTTACTGACGCCGGCCGGGCGAGCGTTGCAAGCGGCATGTCGAGACGAAGTCTTCGCGCCAACCCGGCAGGGGAGACGAGCGCTGAGCCGGCGGTGTCGCCTGAAAACCCGGACGGAAGGTTCAAGCAGGACGCAGGTCGCCGGTTGCGGCCCTCTCGGCTCGATCGGCGGTCTGAAAGGGCAGGATCGTATCGTCCATCACCTTTACCTTATCGAACGGGTAAGGCGGGGTAGAATGAGGTGATGCCCTTTGCGGTGGTGCAGAAGGACCGCGCCCGACTCTACGGGAGTGATCGTCAGGCGCGACGCTGGTGAACGTCAATTCCAGCATGTCCTCTCGCGATACCACCGAATGGATCGGGATGCGGAAAAGAAGCGGGACGCGGGGCTGAAACCGGAGAACCCCGGCGATCCCGGCCTTTTTCAGCCCGCGTTCGCCAAGGAACTTTCCCATCTGCCCGCAGGTGACGAGAACCTGATTACGCGCAGGGATGCTATCACCGAAGATCAGGGTTCATAGAGCGTTTCGACGCGTTCCGGCACCGATGGTGAAGCCTGAAGTATCCGATCCACCGGCGCCGGTTTCAGCTGCGTCCCCTGCTTCCTTCGACCCTCCTACCTGTCGTGCTGGGCGCGCCAGGCCTCGAGGAACGCGACCTCCGCTTCCTGCGCTGCGATGATCGCCTCGGCCAGTTGGCGAAGTTCCGGATCCTTGCCGTGCTCGAGAAGGATCTGCGCCATCTCGATGGCGCCCTGATGATGCCCGATCATGCCCCGGACGAAATCGATGTCCGCATCGCCGGTCAGCTCGATATCCATGGCCGCGTGCATCGCGGCGTTCGCGGCGCGATATGCCTCGGCCGCGGTCGAATCCGGTCGGGCGGCTCCGGGCGCCATATTGCCGTGGTCCATCCCGCCCATCGCCTCGCCGTGGTCCATCCCTTTCATCATCTGGCCATGCTCCACGGACCCGGCCGACATATCCCCGTGGTGCATGTCCTCCATCATCCGGTCATGCTCCGTGGGCGAAGCTTCGCTGCTCCCCGACGCGTTTTGGGCGAACGCCCCCGTTGCCGACCCGCCGGCAAGGAGGAGCGCCAGAGCACCGGCCAATACAACCTGTTCATTTCTCTTCATGTCTCGTCTTCCTGTTTGATACGTCTGCACTTGCTTCATCCCTGATCGGGGTCGCTTCCGCGGCTGTTTGCCGGGTTGCCCCGCTGGAAGGTCAAGCATGCCGGGGCAGTGTCCGACAGGCTCGTTTCCGGCCCGCAAGGCGCTACGCGCAGGACCAGAATCCGCGGTATCCGACCGTCACGCCCTGCTCGAGGGAGAAGACCAGCTCGGCGTCCTGCCGCCAGTCGGCTTCGTCCTCGGGCAACTCGCGCACGGTGATGGTGGCGCCGTCCGCCGCGAAGGCCATCCCGCCCGCCTCCGTCGCGCCGGCGCCGTCGAGGGCCACGAGCACGCCGTTCAGATGCATCGCCGCCGCCGCGCCGTCGGACGATGTCCAGAAGATCGGATCGGTCTCGGGGCTGCGGTAGAAGCGACAGCGCTCGGTGGCTTCGAGCACCTGATCGGCCTCGACCTCCGGCATCGGAGACGGGTCGAGCGTGGAGACGAGCGTGTTGTTCAACGCATCCTCGACGCTGCCCGGCTCTGCGGGCGGATCCTGATAGAGGCTCTCGACGATGTTCCCGCCCGATACCTCCGCGATCAGGTAGCGCATCTCCGCGATCTCGCGCCGTTGCGCCGCGATGATCTCGTCGGCGAGCTTGCGCACGCGCGGATCGCGGATCTGTGCCCGCTCCGAGGTCATGACCGCGATCGAGTGGTGCGGGATCATCGCGCGCATGTAGCTCGGGCCCGAGACGGTGACCTGCGCGCGGACCAGCCACAGCGACAGCGCGAAGACGATCGCCGCGCCCGCGAAGATGGCGATGTTGAGCGCCTTGCTGGAATACATTCCCAGCATGAAGGCCAGCATGACGACCGCCATGGTCGCGCCCATCATGATCGCCATGTAGGTGCGCGTCTCCGAGAAGAAGACGTGCTCCCACGCGTAGGTGTTGAGATACATCAGGATGAACATCACCACCGTGGAGGTGAGGATCATCAGGCCAAACCGGATGTAGGACATGGGCTTTCGGTCTCCGCTTGCTTTACTCGGTAGTGGCCGGTTCGGCCGGTTCGGTGTCGAGGCCGCCTCCGGAGGCTGCCGGACCGGTTTCGGCCGGCTCCGACGCTTCGGCTTCGGTCGCGTGTGCATGCCCCTCCGCCCCGTGCGCGCCATCGCCGGTCAGGGCGGCGTAATCCTCCGGAGACATCCCCGGTAGCCGGGTCACGAAAGCGGTCAGCCCTGCGATTTCCTCCAGCGTGTGGTGTTCGCCGAAGGCCGGCATGCCGGACATCTTGATACCGTTCTCGACGATCCAGTGGATCTCCCCGGGACGCCACTCCGCTGCCGCCTCGACGAGGTGCGGCGGCTCGGGACGCATGCCGCGCGACCATGCCGATGGGTCACGACCGGGCGCTCCGTGGCAATGGACACAGCTTCCGGCGTAATGTCCCGCGCCCTCGGCGATCAACTCCTCGGAAAAGCTGTCGGGACGCTCGACCTCGCCCGCGCGGCGCGCGACCGAGCGATGCATGGTCGTGTCGAGCGTCCACCTGACCGCATCGGCATGCGGGTCGGTGGCGGCCACGTTGTAGGCGCCGGAATAGGTCACCGTCAGCCAGACGACGACGCCGACGAGCAGCGTGCCGACGACGCCGAGGCCGATGCCCGTGATCATGCGTCCCATGAGACGTTCTCCCTGATGCGTTTCATGAAAGTCAGATCGATTTCGCCCTCAAACGCAGGGCGTTGGCGATGACGGAGACGGAGGACAGGCTCATCGCCAGCGCCGCGATCATCGGCGACAGCAGGAGGCCCGTGGCGGGATAAAGGATGCCCGCCGCGATCGGCACGCCGAGGCCGTTGTAGAGAAAGGCGAAGGCGAGGTTCTGCTTGATGTTCCGGACCGTCGCCCGGCTGAGGCGGCGGGCGGAGACCAGCGCCGTCAGGTCGCCCCGCACCAGCGTGACGCCCGCGCTCTCCACCGCCACGTCGGCCCCGGTGCCAATGGCGATGCCGACGTCGGCCGCGGCCAGGGCCGGCGCGTCGTTCACGCCGTCGCCGGCCATCGCGACCGTGCGCCCCTCGGATTGGAGCCGACGGATCGCCTCCTGCTTGTCTCCCGGCAAAACCCCGGCGATCACCTCGTCGATGCCGAGGTTCCGGGCCACGGCGCGCGCGGTCGCTTCCGCGTCGCCGGTCAGCATGACGATGCGCAGGCCCTCCTCCCGCAACGCGCGGATGGCCTCCGGCGTGGTCTGCTTCACGCGGTCGGCGACGGCGAGGATGCCCGCCACGCGGCCGTCGATGGCGACGAACATCGCGGTCTGACCCTCCGCGCGCGCGGCGTCGGCCCGCCCAGCGAGCGCGGTGGCATCCGCGCCCTCCGCCGCCATCATCGCGGCGTTGCCGATGGCGACGCGGCGGCCGTCCACGCTACCCACGACGCCCTTGCCGGTCACGCTGTCGAACCCCTCGACGGCAGCGGCGTCGAGCCCGCGCTCCTGTGCGCCTTCGACGATTGCCCGGGCCAGCGGATGCTCGGATGCGGCTTCGAGCGCGGCGGCCAGGCGCAGCACCTCGTCCTTTTCCGGCCCCTGCGCCTCGACGGCGACGAGAGCCGGCTTGCCTTCCGTCAGCGTGCCGGTCTTGTCGACGACCAGCGTGTCCACCGCCGCCAGCCGCTCCAAGGCCTCCGCATCCTTGATGAGCACGCCGCGGCCGGCCCCCTTGCCGACGCCCACCATGATCGACATCGGCGTGGCGAGGCCGAGCGCGCAGGGACAGGCGATGATCAGCACCGAGACGGCGGCGACGAGGCCGAGCGCCATCGCCGGCTCCGGTCCCCAGATCGACCACGCGGCGAAGGCCGTGACGGCGACCGCGACCACCAGCGGCACGAACCATCCGGCGACCCGGTCGGCCAGCTTCTGGATCGGCGCGCGCGAGCGCTGCGCGTCGGCCACCATGCCGACAATGCGGTTCAGCATCGTGTCGGCGCCGACCCGCGTCGCCTCCATCACGAAGCCGCCGGTCTGGTTCAGCGAGCCGCCGGTGACGGCATCGCCCGCCTGCTTCTCGACCGGGATCGGCTCCCCGGTGATCATGCTCTCGTCGATGGTGGATCGGCCCTCGAGCACGGTCCCGTCGACCGGAACGCTTTCGCCCGGGCGCACGCGCAGCCGGTCGCCCTGCCGCAGCATATCCAGCGGCACGTCCCGCTCGCCCCGTCCGTCCAAGAGCCGTGCGGTCTTGGGCGCGAGGTCGAGGAGCGCCCGGATCGCGCCGCCCGTCCGCTCCCGCGCGCGCAGTTCCAGCAGCTGACCCAGAAGAACGAGCACGACGATCACGGCGGCGGCCTCGAAGTAGACGCCGACCTCGCCGGAATGGCCGCGGAACTGGGCAGGGAAGATCCCCGGCGCCACGGTCGCCACGACCGAGTACGCCCAGGCCACGCCGGTGCCAAGCGCGATCAGCGTGAACATGTTGAGATTCCGGCTTTTCACCGAGGACCAGCCGCGGGCAAAGAACGGCGCGCCAGCCCACAGGACGACCGGCGTGGCGAGCACTAGCTCCGACCAGTCGAGCCAGGATGCGGGGATGGCCATGAAATACCAGGGCAACAGGTGCCGGCCCATCGCGACGAGGAAGAGCGGGATCGTCAGCGCGGCGCCGACGGCGAAGCGCCGGCGGAAGTCGACATACTCCTTCGATGGCCCTTCGGTCAGCGGGATACCCTTCGGCTCCAGCGCCATGCCGCAGATCGGGCAGCTGCCGGGACCGACCTGCTCGATCTCGGGATGCATCGGGCAGGTATAGACCTGATCCTCCGCCCGCGGCTTCGGCGCTGCCTTCAGCGCAGGATCGAGGAACAGCTCGGGCCGCGTCTCGAACTTCGTGCGGCAGCCGGCGGAGCAGAAGTAGAACGTCTGTTCCCCATGCGCGGCGACGTGCCTGGCCGTCGCGACGGTGACGCTCATCCCGCAGACCGGGTCGATGGCCTTGCCCGGTTCCGGCCGGGCGCCGCCGGACGATGTCGGGTGACCGGCATCTTCCGTCGCGCGATCGTGGGAACGGCACGATGACTTCGCTGACGCGTCCATTCGATCCTCCGACGTCACGCATATATACCCCTACGGGGTATCAACGTTGTTGTATACCTCTGCCGGGTATAATTCCAATGGAAAACATGCAGGCATGGTTCCAACCCGGAGGAGCAGCGTGGTTCACGACAAGCGCAACAAGGATGCGGTGCAGAAGCGCCTGTCGCGGCTTTCGGGTCAGGTGCAGGGCGTGGCCCGAATGGTCGACGAGGACCGCTACTGCGTCGACATCCTGAACCAGACCGCCGCCATCCGCTCCGCCCTGCGGGCGGTCGAGCGCCTCATCATCGAGGACCACGCCCGCACCTGCATGGAAGACGCCATCGTCGCCGGCGATCAGGATCGGCAGCGGATCATGTTCCAGGAAGTCGTGGCCCTTCTCGAAAAGGTGCGCGACTGAGGCGTGACACCGGATCCGAGGGCCAGTACATCGAACCCGTCGAGACCGACGAGTTCCGGATCGGCGTTGCCAAGACCTACGACTTCGTCGTCCAGCCGCGCGAGGACCGCGCCGACACGGTCCATGCCGAGACGCTGGACCGGAGCGGGTTCACCCCGATCACGCGGGCGATCACGTCCTGCCGGAACCTCAGGCCGGCAGATCCGCGTGGAAGGAAACGGCCGTCGACCGTGTCCGGCGAAGGGGGATGCCATCTCATCGGCAAAGGATCGTCGCCGGACGAAGGGCTCTCGGAGCCGGGACCGGAACGAGGACGACTCGGCACCAAGCGTTCCAGGGGGACGAACAAGCCGGAGAACGTTGGCGGCGCGATATAACGGGTGGCGGCGTCCGGGGGTTTCAGGACCCGCTGGACCCCTTTCCCCGACCGTTCAAACGCAACCCGGCACGCGTCCGGCTTCGCGTTCCATCTCGACCAATGCCTCGACGGTCTCGATGTCGACCGCACCCTGAACCACCGTGCGACCCACGACGATCGCGGGTGTGCCTATTATCGCGAACAGCCGCCCGAGCGCTTCGCTCTCGGCGATCTCGCGCGCGACCGCGTCGCCTCGCATGTCGGCCAGAAGCCGGTTCCCGTCGATGTCGAGATCCCGGGCGAGGGTCCGCAGATATCCTTCCGTCGGCTGGAAGGGATTGCCCATGAGCCGTTCGTGGAAGGACAGGTACGCACCCTGACGCCCGGCGGCGAGCGCGGCCTCGGCCGCCGCGCGCGAACCTTCGCCCAGCAGAGGCAATTCATGCCAGGTGATCCCAACACCCGGCTCGGCGCGCGCGTAGGCCGCAAGGCGTTGCGTCAGCACGCGGCAATAAGGGCAGTTGTAGTCCGAGAACGAGGCGATCGGCACGATGCCGTCCGCCCCGGTCCGACCGTCGTAGAGGACGTCGCATAGCCGGGTCTCGACCTCGGCGGTCTCTACGAGGGGCCCGGCGTCGTCAACCGCGCCGATTCCGAGAAACGGATCGAAGCCGCCCGAGCTGCTCGACCCGCCCGCGAAACGGCGGAACCCTTCCGGGCGATCCATCGGCTCGAAAGCGGAGGCCGTGCCGGCGAGCCTGCCATAGGCGGCGGCGCCGAGGCGGATCGCGCCATACCCCCCTGCGAGCACAAGGCCGAACAGGAGGGCGTCACGTCGGGTGGCGGCCACGGAACCCTCCCCCCTGCTTCGGGACGCGCCGGTTCACAGCAGGAACCGCCCGCCCATCCAGAGCGCCATGCCCACCATCATCAGGTTCTCGGTCAGCGACACGAAGCCCAGAGGCACGTTCGAACCGCCGCCGACGCAGGCGCATTTGAGCTCGCGCTTGTCGACATAGACCGCCTTGAACACGCTCGCCGCGCCGACCGTGCCGATGAAGAGCGCACCGGGGACCGACAGCCAGTGCCAAACCATCGCCGTCATCAGCAGGCCCGCACCGGTCTCGACGAACGGGTAGACGTAGCCGTAGCGGACCCATCGCTTGGCCAGCAGGTCGTAATTCAGGAACATGGTCGAGAAGCTCTCGACGTCGTTGAGCTTCTGCAGGCCGAGCAGGACCATCGAGATCGAGATGAACCAGCCCAGCGTCTGCCAGGCAAGCAGCGTGTCGAAGGCGAACCAGGTGAATGCCACCGCCAGAAGGGCGCCGACCGAGAAGAGCGCGATAATCGGCTTGTAGCTCGTCTCGTCCTCGGCCCCCGGATCCTTCTTGCCGAAATGAACCTGGAGGTCGTCGTATCCGCCGATCCGCTCCCCGTCGATCCAGGTCTGCGGCGTGGTGTCCACGCCGTGCTCACGCTGGAAGGCGTCGGTCTCCTCGCGCGTCTCGAGGTGACGGTCATCGAGCTCGAAACCCTCGCGCTTCAGCAGGTCGACGGATTTCAGCCCGTAGGGGCAGGTATGCTCGGGCATCACCATGCGGTAGATCACCGCCTTTTTCGGGCCGGATACGCGAGCGGGGTCGGGATTCGTGTCCTTGGGCATTTCGAGCTCCTCTCGGTTTTTCCCCGGGGTACGGACCATGGAGATTGAACACCGCATGGCCCATCCACGGGGACGGTTCGATTTAAAATTCGTCGACAGGCCCGCCGCCGCCACCCGGCTGAACCCCGCGCAGCGCCCGGGCGGCGGTGAGCGCGGACGGCCGGATCGCACCATTCCCTGCCGATCTACGCATCCCGGGGCGCCGATCCGGACGTGAGCGAATGGATGATGGGGCAGTCCGGTCGAAGGTCGCCGGCACAGGCGTCGACAAGATCGGCGAGTGTCTCACGCATCTCCCCCAGTTCCGCGATCTTGCGGTCGATCTCCTCGAGATGGATCGAGGCGATCCGCTTGACCTCCGCGCTGGCGCGCCTGTCATCCTCCCAGAGCGCGAGCAAGGCGCGGCAATTCTCGATCGAGAACCCGAGCGCGCGGGCCCGGCCGAGGAAGGTGAGCTTGTGAACGTCCGTTTCCCGGAACGCGCGGTAGCCGTTCGCGGATCGCTCAGGCCGCACGAGGCCGATATCCTCGTAGTAGCGGATGGTCTTCGGAGGCACGCCCGAGCGTGCGGCGACATCGCCTATGTTCATGGAAGTCTCCTCATCTCGCAGGCGCGGTCCGCGGCACGGACGCCAACGCGCGCGATCCAGCTGAACCGGCCGGCTCGCCGCCCGCGCGGCGCAGGCGCAGCGCGTTGCCCAGCACGAAGACCGAGGACACCGCCATCGCGCCGGCGGCCAGCATCGGCGACAGCAGCACGCCCATCACCGGATAGAGCAGGCCCGCCGCCACGGGGATCAGCGCGGTGTTGTAGGCAAAGGCCCAGAAGAGATTCTGCCGGATGTTGCGCAACGTCGCGCGGCTGATGCGGCGCGCGCGGACGACGCCGCCCGGATCGCCCCCCATCAGCACCACGTCCGCCGCCTCGATGGCCACGTCCGTCCCGGTGCCGATGGCGATGCCCACATCGGCCTCGGCGAGCGCGGGCGCGTCGTTGATGCCGTCGCCCACGAAGGCCACGGCACCGTGCTCCGCACGCAGGCGCCGCACCGCATCGGCCTTGCCGCCGGGCATGACCTCCGCCTCGACATGGTCGATGCCGAGCCGGTCCGCCACGGCGCGGGCCGTCCGCCCGTCGTCGCCGGTGATCATCGCGACCCGCACGCCCATCCCGCGCAGCGCGGCGACGGCGCCGGGCGTGTCCGCCTTGACCGGATCGTCGACCCCGATCGCCGCCAGGACCCGACCGTCCACGGCAAGGTAGAGGGGGGTCCGGCCATCGGCGGCCATGCGCGCGCCCGCCGCCCCGAGCGCGCCGGGATCGACGCCCTCGCCCCGGAGGAACCGGTCCGCGCCGACGAGGACGACGCGACCGTCGACATTCGCCCGCGCGCCCAGCCCGGTGACCGACTCGAACGCGTCGGCCCCGGGCACCGCGATGCCATCGGCCTCGGCGGCACGCAGGATCGCGCGCGCGATCGGGTGTTCGGAGCGGGCCTCCACCGCCGCCGCCAGCGCCAACGCGTCGCGGCGCCGAACGCCGTCGGCCGTCTCCAGCGCCGTGAGCGTCGGGCGCCCCTCGGTCAGCGTTCCGGTCTTGTCGAAGGCCACCATGCGGACGCCCTGCAGGGCTTGCAGCGCGTCGCCGCGCCGGAACAGAACCCCAAGCTCGGCCGCCCGCCCGGTGCCGACCATGATCGAGGTCGGCGTGGCCAACCCCATCGCGCAGGGGCAGGCGACGATCAGGACGGAAACGCCCGCCACAAGGGCCATCGCGAGCGCGGGATCGGGTCCGAAGACGAGCCAGACCATGACGGTCAGCGCGGCGAGACCCATCACCACGGGCACGAACACGGCCGTGACCCGGTCCACGAGCGCCTGGATCGGCAATTTCGCGCCCTGCGCCGCCTCCACCATGCGGGTGATCTGGGAAAGCAGCGTCGCGTCCCCGACAGCCGTGGCACGCATCACCAGCGCGCCGGTCCCGTTCACCGTGCCGCCGACGAGCGCGGCGCCCGGACGCTTCTCGACGGGCACGGGCTCGCCGGTCACCATGCTTTCGTCGACGAAGGACCGCCCCTCGACCGCCGCGCCATCGACGGGAAGCCGTTCGCCGGGGCGAACCTCCAGCAGATCGCCGACGACGACCTCGGCAAGCGGCACCTCGACGGCCACCCCGTCGCGGCGCAGTCGCGCCGTCGGCGGCGTCAGATCCATCAGGCGCTCGATGGCGGCGCCGGTCCGGCCGCGCGCGCGGGCCTCCAGCCAGCGACCCACGAGGATCAGCGTCGCGATCACGGCCGCCGCCTCGAAGTAGACGGCGCGGGTGCCGTCCGGGAAGATCGCGGGCATGAAGAGAGCCAGCGTCGAGTAGAACCACGCCGCCGCCGTGCCGAGCGCGACGAGGCTGTTCATGTCCGGCGCACCGCGCAGCAGCGCCGGCAAACCCTTGCGGTAGAACACGCGACCCGGTCCGGCGAGCACGAGGGTGGCGAGCAGGAACTGAACCGTCCAGCTCGCCTCCAGCCCGATCGTCCGGGCGATGAACGCATGCGCGCCGGGAACGAGATGCGTGCCCATTTCGAGAAGGAAGACCGGAAGCGTGAGCGCGGCGGCCAGAACAGCGCGCGAACGGACCAATCGGACCTCCGCCGCACGGCGTGCCAAGCCATCCGGTTCCGCAGGGTCGCCACGCGTCCGGGCGGCATAGCCGGCTTCGGTGGCGGCCATCGCGAGCGCTTCGGGTGTCGTCGCCCCTTCGAGAAAAGAGATCGTGGCCGTTCCGGCGGCGAAGTTGGCCTGTGCGTCGAGAACCCCCGGCACGGCATGCAATGCCCGCTCCACCCGCCCGGTGCACGACGCGCAGCTCATCCCTTCGACGTCGAGCACGGCCGTGACGGTCCCCGCCGGATAGCCCGCGTTGTTCAGAGCGCGGGACACCTCACCGGCATCCACGTTCCCCGTCACGCGGGCCGCGCCCGTCGCAAGGTTGACCGAAGCGCCCTCGGCACCCTCCACCGCTGCGAGGGCCCTCTCGGCACGTCCTACGCACGACGCGCAGGAAAGGCCGGAAAGGGAAAAAGCCAGAACGGCCGGAACGGACATCGCGCACCTCGAATTCAGGGTCGACGATGATGTAGGGGTTCCAGCAGGTGGAAGGTCAAGGCCGCTTATCCTTTCCCGGACCCGAAGGTAAAAAATCTGCCCGTCTCTTGACCTTCCAGCAGGGGAAACCCTCACTTCCAACCGGGAGAAGGAGGCACGACATGAAACTCAACGTCCCGAACATGAGCTGCGGCCATTGCAGATCGTCCATCACGAAGGCCATCGCGAGCATGGACCCGTCGGCGCAGGTCGCCATCGACGCGGAGTCCCGTACGATCGACGTCAGCACGGATCATCCGCCCGAGGAGCTGCAGGCCGCATTGCGCCGCGTCGGCTACGAATCCGCCCCGGCCTGAGCCCCGATTCCGCACTCATAAGGAACGACCCCGATGATCCTCGACCGACGAATGTTTTTCCGCCGCGCCGCGGCCGCCTCGATTCTGGGTGCGGTCGGCGCACCGCTCGCTGCGCTGGCGGCCGACCGGCCGCTCCTCGACATCGCCCGTGACCCGACCTGCGGGTGCTGCTCAGCCTGGGCCGACCTAGCGCGTGAAGCGGGCTACGACGTGCGGATGCGGAACGCCGACGACATGGCCGCGGTGAAGGAGGCGGCGGGCGTGCCCGACAATCTCCGGGCGTGCCATACGGCGCGCCTCGACGGCTATGTGATCGAGGGGCATGTGCCGTTCGAGGTGATGTCGCGGCTTCTGGCGGAGCGCCCCGACATCGCGGGGATCTCCGTGCCTGGCATGCCGGAAGGCTCGCCCGGCATGGGAAGCGATCCCTCGGCGCGTTTCGACGTGATCGCCTGGGGTGGAACGGCGGGCGGGGCTACCGTCTACCACCGCGCGGGCACGCGCTGATCCCGGCGCCGGTCGGCTGTCGCGATCGGTGCCCCCGATCGACACATCGCCGTGCGGGTTCGCGGAGGAAAGGCTTTCTTTTCGGATCTCGATCGGCGGCTCGAACCCCGGTACCGGCTCGCCGACAAGCGTTGGGGGCGGCCGGTCAAGGACTTCGGTAGAACACCACGCCCGGAACGTCGAACGCTGCGACTGGCGGGAGCATGAGAAGTTTACCGTCTAGGGAGGCGGGGCTCCGGGACTTCGTTCACGCTCAGAGTTCCCCTTCATCGTTCGCGGTGACTTCGGCCTGAAAGCCCCGCTGCCGCGCGGGCCAGGTGCTTTTGATGTAAGCGAGCGCGGCGGCGATCTCGGCATCGCTCAGCACGTCGCCGAACGCGGGCATGTCGCTCGCGTAACCGGGAACGATGGCCCCGATTCCCAGCTTCGTGATCGTGAACAGGTTTCGATCCGAATGGTGCCAGGTATGCCCGCTTTCGTCGTGTGGCGGGGCGGGCGCCCGCCCATCTTCGAGACGGCGCCGCCAGTCCGGCTGACCCTCAAGATCGGCACCGTGACAGGCGGCGCAATTCGCTGCGTAGACATCCTGACCGAGCCGGAGCTGTTCGGCCGTCACAGGCTCGCCCAGAAAAGCGAGCTCCTCAGCCGGTTCCGGCCCCGCATCCTGCGCCAGCGAAGCAAGAGCAGCCAGGGCAGCGACGGCGACCAAGGCGCCCCCGGCCGCAAGGATCGGTGCCGGCTTCATCACGGGACCCGCAAGTATCTTACCAGCGCGACGAGGCTCAGGATCAGGGCCACCGGAACGAGCGGCATCAAAAGGCCAGCGCCGCCCATCATCCCCATGCACTCATTCATCGGAATAGATGGCGACGCCGTCCTCGCGGGAGGTATAGGTCTTGAGCCTCCCGGATTTCTGCGCCGCCACGGCCGCCAATTCATCCGCACTCCAGACGAAGGCGCACGGGGTATCCACTTCGCCTGCGTCGGAGTCGACCCAAGCGTCGCAGGCAAGCATGTTCATCGCGGCGTCCTCGGAGACGATCATGACAGCGCCTATCTCCACTGGGCCTGCTGCAATGCGATCGAACCCTTCGCGGACGCGGCCAGAACGGCAAGGAGAACGAGGCGGGCGGGGAACGTCATGAAGGGAACTTATTCTACAATCCGCTGCCTTTCCATGGAGGTGCGCGCGCATTCGCGTGAACATTCTGACGCCGTCAGCTTCGAGCTGGCCCCTGAGCGGTCAGGCGGTTTTGAAAATACGTTCTTCGTGGGGCGACGAGAACGCGCAAAACGTCCGCGCCCCGGCGCGTCCCGGCCTTCGGCGCACCGGTTTCTCGTGGAATCCTCGCCCGCGCCGACGCATTTTTTGTCTCCGTGGAAATATATTCCCGAGGGTGCCTCCGCGGCAGCAAAGAGGGCGGCGTTCGGGGAAAACGTGTGATCGATCACGGAGCGAACCGTCTCGGCGGCGTGGCATCCCGCGCCTGCCCGACATCGATGGCGACAAACCGAAACGCGGCGGTTCAAGCGCGACCCGATCGGGTCCGGTCGGATATCACGGGCCATCCACGGTGTCGGACGCGCAGACGACAGAGACAAGCGTCTCCTTTTCGTCGTCCTCTACGGCCTGACAGTGCATCGAAGGTGTCTGTGAAGGGGCCGAACCTGCACGACGTCTTACAAGCCCCCCCGCTCGCGGAGACACACGGAAACCGAGCGAACCCCGACGAGTATCCGGCAAACGGATACGGGCGGTCACAACCGGAATACCGGCGGGCCGGAAGGCCCGCCGGTTTGTGTCGCAGCCTTGAAGGGGCTTACGTCTTGTCGACGTCGACGTCGTTCTTGTCGATATCCACCTCGGTCTTGCGCACGGTGTCGGTCACGACTTCCTCGCG
>NZ_CANLTQ010000025.1 GCF_947494025.1 uncultured Jannaschia sp. | reverse complement strand
GTGCTGTATCCCTTCTTCGGACTCCTGATCTCGCCCATCTTCGCGGCGGCGGCGATGAGCCTGTCCTCCGTCTCGGTCATCGGCAACGCGCTGCGGCTGAGGGGGGTGCGGCTTTAGCACTCTCCGGTGCATCGGGCAGCGGTCGGTTCGCCCACCGGCGGGCTCAGTCCTCGACCGGCAGGCCGGCCTTTGACCAAGCCCCCAGGCCGCCCTCGATCACGCGGGCGCGGTAGCCCATGCGATCGAGGGTAGCGGCGGCGAGCGCGGCGCGTGCGCCCGAAGCGCACAGCACGTCGACGGTCCGGCCGTCCCGCTCGGCGGTCAGCGTCTCGTTCGCCACGGGGCTGTCGGGATCGGCGTTCGCCTCCAACATTCCGCGCGGAATGTGCAGAGCGCCCGGCACCCGGCCCTTCTCGCTCAACTCGTCCGGCTCGCGAACGTCGAGCACGAGCCCACCGCCCTCATGCGCGTCGTGCGGCGAGACCGCCGCGATCCGCCCGCGCGCCTCGGCCACCAGATCCTTCATGCTCACGCTCATGTCGTCGTCCTCTCGCTTGCGCCCCGATTCAGAACCGGTTGGCGGGGATCTTGAAGTAGCTGTTGCCGTCCCCTTCGGCATCGGGCATCGCGCCGCCGCGCAGGTTGACCTGCAGCGCGTGCAGCATCCGGTCGGGCAGCGAGAGCGTGGCGTCGCGCTCCTCGCGAGTCTTCACGAACGTGTCCTTCGTCGTGCCCTGGCTCACATGCCTGTTCGATGCCAGGTGCTCGGCCACGGTCGCCTCCCGCATCGGCTCGCCGCGGTCCTCGGTTCCGTAGTCGTGACCGACGAACAAGCGCGTCTCCTCGGGCAGGGCCAGGATCGCTTGGATCGAGTCCTACAGCGCGGCCCCGCTGCCGCCGGGGAAGTCGGTCCGGCTCGACCCCATGTCGGGATACATCAGCGTATCGTGCACGAACGCCGCGTCGCCCGCGACATAGGTGATCGAGCCCAGCGTGTGGCCGGGCGAGAGCATGACGCGGAAGGCGAGGTTACCGACCTCGAACGTGTCGCCATCGGCCAGCAGCGCGTCGAAATGGCGGTCTGGGTGGAAGGCGTCCGGCTCATGATAGAAGCCGCGCCAAAGCTCCGCGATGTCCTGCACCTTCTCGCCAATGGCATTGGGGGCGCCGGCCCGCTCGCGCAGCCAGTGCGGCGCCATCAGGTGGTCGGCATGCGGGTGGGTGTCGAGGACGCGCTCCAGCGTCAGGTCGCGTTCCTCGATCAGTGCCAGAACGCGCTCGGCGCTTTCGGTCGAGGTCCGGGCGCTGGCGGGGTCGAAGTTCAGCACCACGTCGATCACCACGGCCTGCTTCGTTCGGGGCATGCGACGACGTACTGGATCGCGCCGGTACCGGCTTCATAGATGCCCCAGACGTCCGGGCTGCCGTTGCCGGTTGAGGGGAATAACGGGTCAAATGCTGATGGTCGGGCAATGGGACCTTCGGCGTCGAAGTAAGGCGGGCTCGTCATCCGACGGTCGCCGCACTAGGTTCACCGCATGAACAAATTAGAAACGTCTAATGTTCCGTCGGAGCGATCCGAGGGAAGGATGGCGGAGCTTGAGGCGCGGGCCGAGCACGTCGCCGCGCGGCTGTCCGAGGTGGCCAACCCCGAGCGGCTGCTGATCCTATGCCACCTCGCGGGCAAGCGGTTGGACCAAGCGGGTCCGCCCGGCGAGGCTTCCGTGGGGGAGCTGCAGTCGGTCACGGGCCTCGGCCAATCGGCGCTGTCGCAGCATCTTGCGCGGCTACGGGCTGCGGGCATGGTGGCCACCCGCCGCGACGGACAGACGATCCACTACCGGTTGGGCGACGACGAGACGTCCGCGTTGATGCGCGCCCTGTACGAGACCTTCTGCGCGCCCTGACGCGCGCCGCATGCCGCCTTCATGCAGTTGACCCCGCTTCGTCCGGATCGATCGACCAGGCGTCCTTCGTGGCCTCGATCCCTTCCCAGGCAACGTAGGGCACGATCAGCAGCGCCGCCTCCGGGTCGGCCCACCACCAGCCCAGCCACTGCGTCAGGCCGATGCCGGTCAGCACCACCACCGTCTAGTACTGGCAGATCAGCGTGTCCTTGGCGTCGTACTTCAGGGCGGGCGAGTCCAGCCGCTTGCCGTAGCGATGCTTGCCCCAGGCCAGGAACGGGTTGACCACGAGCGAGACGAACAGGATCGAGATGCCCCACCAGTTGAAGCCCGGCGCCTCCTGCGAGAGGAAGGCGGAGACCGCCTCGTAGAGGATCGCCGCCACGACGACCCCAAATGCCGCCGCCACGACCGAGAGCGCGACCTTCTTGCGATGCAGGACCGTGCGGCGGTCCGCGCCCTTCTGCTCGCCGCGCAGGCGCCAGATCAGCGTGCCCGCCGAGGGGGCCTCGACGGTGCTGTCGAGCCCCCAGCTGACCAGCGCCGCGCTGCCGGTGATGAGGCCCGCGGTCACCGACACCACGACCTCCAGGACGTTGTAGACGAGGCTCGCGATCTCGACGCGGATGCCGCGCTTCAGGTCGGCCTGCCGGTCGTCCCGCGTGCCTCCGGCCATCGGTTCCTCTCGACTTGCATTTTTCTCGCGAGAATAACGCGGCGCGGCGCGGCAGGTTCAGCGTGTTCGATTGGCGAGACGGCGACGGGGCAGTCGCCACGCAGCATCACAGGACGATGCGCGCTTGCGACCCGCAGCTTTGCCGTTCGCGCATCGTGGATGACAAAGATCGTCCTATCTGCCCTGAGCTGCGGTCGTCGATACCTCCACCGTCACATGCTCCATGCCCGTCGTCTCGCGCACGCGGTCCTTCACGGCGCGACGCACCGCATCGGCGTCCGCCCCGGAGGCGAGATCGACCTCCAGCGTGGCCATGGGCCGTTCCTGGGTGATCGACCAGGCATGGACGTGGTGGGCGCGCGCCACGCCGGGCACGCAGGCCTCCAGATCCGTGGCCACGGTGCGGGCGTCGAAGCCCGCAGGCGCCCCCTCCAGCAAGATGTGCCCGCTCTCGCGCGCGACGGCCCAGGCCGAGCGCAGGATCAACAGGACGACCAGCACTGACAGGATCGGATCGATGGGGGTCCAGCCAGTCCAGATGATGACGAGGGAGGCGACGATCGCTGCGACCGAGCCCAGGAGGTCACCCATCACGTGCAGCGCGGCGGCCCGGACGTTGAGGTTGTCGCCCTCTGCGCGCGACAGCACCCAGAAGGCGACGACGTTCACCACCAGTCCGCCGACCGCAACCCAGAGCATCAGATCGCCCAGGACCTCGGACGGATCACGCAGCCGCTCAACGGCCTCCCGGAGGATCCAGATAGTGATGGCGAAGAGGCTGAGCCCGTTGACGAAGGCTGCCAGCACCGAGAAGCGGTCGAACCCGTAGGTCCGCTTCCAGTCCGCCGGCCGCCGCGCCAGCCGGAAGGCGAGCCACGCCAGCACCAGCGAGGCGAAGTCGGTCAGCATGTGGCCTGCGTCGGCCAGCAGTGCGAGCGAGCCCGACACGAGCCCGCCCACAACCTCCGCCCCCATGAAGCCGCCGGTCAGGACGGCGGCGATCAGGATGGCGCGTTCCTTGGAGCGCCGCGCCTCCGGGCTGTCGCCGGCGGAGAGGGTCGGCCCGTGGGAATGGCCTGCGTGGTCGTGTGAATGATCGTAGCCCATGGCGGTCGTCCCTGTGGCGAGGTCAGTTCGTCTCGTCGCCAGGAAAGGATACGATCTACAGCGGCTCTAGCTTCAAGGGGCGATCGCGATGCGGAGGCGTCTCATTTATACGCTGCCGAGGCGCACGGGCGTGAAGGTGATCCGCTACTACGAGGGGCGTGGCCTCCTCCTGGACCCCGTCCGCATGGAGGGCTGGCAGCCTCGGTACGGAAGCGCGGAGCTGGAACGGCTGCTCTTCATCGCTTCTCGGGACCGCCCTCCGCATAGCGCGAACAGCCCGGCACCCCGGTCGCGACCGCCGCCAGAAGCGCATCCGCATCGCGAAGCAGGCCGGGCACGCGCGGATCGGCGAGGCGGTAGAGCGCGTGCCGCCCCTTCGCCTCGCGCAGGACGAGGCCACATTCCGACAGGCAGCGCAGGTGGTTCGATGCGTTCGGCTGCGTCAGGCCCGTGGCGGAGACGATCTCGCCGACCGTCCGGGGATCGGGATCGAGTTCGGCGAGGATCGCGAGGCGGTTCGGATCGCCCAGGCCGCGGAAGAGCTTTGCGCGCAGGTGCAGGGCATCCGTCCCGGGCGAAGCGGTTGCCCCCGACGCATCAGCGGGCAATGATACATCGAGCGTCATTCCCGTTTCCTCCGTGAGCCCCGACCATGAGCGATCCGTCTCCCCACTCTACCGCAGGCGCGACCTCCCTCCCACCCGGGCGCTACCGCGTGTCCGGCATGGACTGCGCCAAGGACGCTGCGCAGATCGAGCGGGCAGCCCAAGGGGCCGGGGTCGCGCCGGGCGCCGTGAAAGTCTCGGCCGCCACCCATGTCATGACGCTGCACGCGCTTGAGGCCGACCTGCCCTCCATCGAGGCCGCCGTCGCGACGACCGGCTACGGCTTCGAGAGGATCGTTGAAGGCGAGGACGCCGCGCCCGCGCACCAGGACCCCGCCTACCGCCGCGCGCTCTGGATCGTGGTGGTCCTGAACCTCGGCTACGGCCTGATCGAGATGGTCGGCGGGTTCTGGGCTGGGTCGCAGGCGCTAAAGGCCGACGCGCTGGACTTCATCGGCGACGGGGCCATCACCTTCCTCGGCCTGCTCGCCATCGGATGGAGCCTCGCTTGGCGCGCACGCTCCGCAATGATCCAGGGCGTGTTCCTTGGCCTCCTCAGCCTGGGCGTCATTGCCACGACGATCTGGCGGGCCTTCGCCGGCGTGCCCCCCGAAGCGGGGTTGATGGGGCTTTTCGGGCTGATCGCGCTGGCGGTGAACGTCGCGGCCGTGCTGCCGCTCCTGCGCTTCCGGCAGGGCGATGCCAACATGCGCGCCGTCTGGCTCTTCTCTCGCAACGACGCCATCGGCAACGCGGCCGTGGTGGTCGCGGCCGCCCTCGTCTGGTGGCTGAGCAGCGCGTGGCCGGACCTCATCGTCGCCTTCGGCATCGCGGGGCTGTTCCTGCACTCGTCCTGGTCGATCATTCACGATGCGCGAGCGGATCTGCGGGACGGGTAAGCTTTTAGGCGTTTTACCGGGTGCAACTCTAACGGGATGGCCCGATGAAACGTTCTCGGCGTTGCATGCGGGTCCGCTGCGGGTTTCTGAAACGCTGCGAAGCGCAGGTCCAGACGCGACCGGAATGCTTTCCGCGCCGCTCGATACTGTGATGCGGCCTACCGCACCTGCTCCACTGCCACTTCGACGACTTCGCCCACCTCGGACCATGCCTTGTCGGCCGTGACCGCCGGCAACCCCATCGCCTGGGCCAGCGCCAGGCAGGACCGGTCGCCGTGGCTCAGGCCGAGCGCGCGGGTGCCGGCGTAGAGGTCCGCCGCCACCAAGGCGAGCGGCAGCGTATGGTCAGCGACAGTCAGCCCGAGCACGTCGATCGTCTCGGCTGCATCCTCTGGCGTGAACCCCCGCTGGCGCAGCTTCGTCGCCACCTCTTGCAAGATCACGGTGGAGGCAGCCGCGCCGCGGTCGAGCCAGTCCGAAACCGCGTCGGACCCCGCCTCACCGAACACGAAGGTGAGGATGGCGGAGCTGTCAATCACACAGGCAGTCACGCGGCGCCCCCCTGCCCTTCCTCGACCTCGGCCACCTCGCGCCGCGCCGCCTCGCGCTTTTCGGCGATGAATTCGTCCACGACCGACTCTTCCTCGCCAGACGCGTACTTGCGGGCGATCTCTTGTGCCCGCCGCCGCCGCGCCTGCGTGGTGGTCAGCGCGATGCCTACCTCACCGGCCTCGATCACCAGCCGTCCGCCTCGGTCGAGGCCGAGGCGTCGCCGCAGGTCCAATGGCAGGATCATGCGGCCGTTCTCCTGCACGGGGACCTCGAAGGTCCGCATGGCGTCATTGGTCATTGTTGTTCTCTCCATTGAGAATGTTCGTAATATGCTTACGAGCTCATCTTGAAGATATAGCCGTCTTTTGCGTTTATGGCTATCAGACTTGGGAAGCCACAAAGTCGTTTAATGGCCAACACCGTAAGCGATACCCAACGATTAAGCTTGGCTAAGGCAAACAAACGAGGGTCTCCCGCATCCCCTCCTCCGAGCCGAGCACGTCAGTCGGATCGCTGTGCTCGCGCTGACCGCGAACACCCGCGCCGCCGTTCGACACGAATGACCAGCGGCGATGTGGCCGAAGATCCGCTCGCGAAGATCCATCAAGTAGAATTTGCCCATGTTCCACCTCTTGCCGAAGGTGAATCAGACGAATGACCCTCGTGGGAATATCCGGTGAGTCAGGATGGGGGCAAACCGCTTTAGTCCCACCGCGCCGTTCGCGACAACCATGTGATTATCGTGATCGTGGCCGGAGGGCACCTTTCAATATCACTCGTCATCTGTAGCGTCACGAAAAACCGAGATATATCTTTTTTCGATAACGCTGCGCGAGCTATGGTTTGTCGTGACCTTTGGCTCGATGATGCCGGATCGACCGCAGAGAGGGACGATGGGACTGATCGGCTATGCGAGGGTATCGACCGCCGAGGGCGTGCAAGTGCTCGATCGCCAACTGGACGCTCTGCGCAAGGCGGGATGCGAGCGCGTGTTCGAAGACCGGGCGTCGGGCGCGAAGGGTGCCGGCAATTCCGAACGGCCGGGTCTTGCCGCGTGCCTCGACTACCTGCGCAAGGGCGACGTTCTGATCGTGCTCGATCTTGATCGCCTGGGCAGACTTGCGACCGAACTCGTCGCCCTGATCGACGCCCTTGCCGAGCGGGACGTCGCATTCCGGGCACTGAACTCGCCAATGGACACGACGACGCCGCAGGGGCGGGCTTTCTTGCAGATTCAGGCTGCGTTCGCGGAGATGGAGCGCAATGTGATCCGTCAGCGAGTGCGTGAGGGGCTGAAGGCCGCGCGGGCCAGGGGCCGCAAGGGCGGGCGTCCTCGCATCATGACGGTGGAGAAGCTGCGCTATGCCCGACACCTCATGGCCAACCCTGCCCGCTCGATCCCCTCGATCTGTGCCGAGCTCGGCGGCATCCCTGCCTCCACCCTCTACCACTACGTCCGGGCGGACGGAGGGCTGAAGGAGGCAGGAGAGAAGCTGTTGGCTGCCGAGAGTGTCAGTGGGCAACCCCTACGGGATGCTCGGTGACGATCGGGAGCGTCCACACTGTCCACCAGTGGATCATGCGAAAGAGGCCGTCATGGATCTCCCCGCTGGCGCGGCGGTTCGGGATCATCCGAATGACGGTGCAGCGCATCCGCGATGGACGTGGCAAGGTGAACGCCACAGCCGAGGAGGGGTGAGCCATCTGCAACCTGTATTCCTTGACCCGGGGCCAAGCCGCGATCCGCGAGATCGCCGACGTGATGACGGACAACACCGGCAACCTCGCCCCCCTGCCCGCGATCTTCCCTGACCAGTCCGCCCCGGTGGTCCGCCAGGGCGACGACGGCCGCGAGCTCGCGATGATGCGGTGGGGCATGCCGTCGCCGACGTTCGCGTTGAAGAACCGCAAGACCGATCCCGGCGTCACCAACGTCCGCAATCTCGGTTCGGCCCACTGGCGACGTTGGCTCGGCGTCGAGCATCGCTGCCTCGTCCCGTTCACCAGCTTCTCGGAATACCGCGTCGAGAAGGACAAGAGCCGCACGCCGGTCTGGTTCGCGCGGAACGAGGACCGACCGCTGATGTTTTTTGCCGGCATCTGGACGGAGTGGACGAGCGTGCGGAAGGTGAAGGAGGGTGAGGTGACGGCCGAGCTTTACGGCTTCCTGACCACCGAGGCGAACGCGACCGTGGGCGCGATCCACCCGAAGGCCATGCCGGTGATCCTCACCGAACCGGACGAATGGAAGACATGGCTGACGGCACCGTTCGACGAGGCGAAGGTGCTGCAACGGCCGCTTTCGGACGACGTGCTGAAAGTTGTGGCTGAAGGGGAGCGGCGGGACGGGGCATAGGCTCTGGATCGCCTAAGCCAGACAGGTCCTGGGCGATGTCGCGGACGAGGGCCTGATCGAACTTCGCCGGGATCTCCAGAAGCGGAAGCCCGGCTTCGGACAACGCCTGGCGCTTCACCCGATCGCTTTTCGCCGCCTTGTCCCGGCTCGCCTTCGAGTTGCCGTAGTGGCCGCTGCCTTGGTACTCGATTACCGCCGCGATCGTCAGGGACGGATCGAGGACGACGAGATCGGCCCGCTTGGCGTTGACGGTCATGTATCGCTTGAAGCTGCGATTACGGAGAAACGCGCCGTAGGACATTTGGCACATCACCGTCCAGCCGGCGGGAAGCTCGGCGCATAACATCCGGTAGAGGCGCAGCTCCGATTTGTTCAGGATCGGCCGTGCCTCGAACGACGGCCGAAAGATGCCTTTCCCGCTGATAATTCTTGCGACCACGATGAGCAGCAAGGCGACAGCAAGAACGATCAGCAGGCTGTCGATCAAGGGGTTTATCATGGTCGCGATCCTTTCGTCCGGTCGTGCAAGGCCATCCTACAATGCGACCGGAAAAGGAACATCCGCGCAAAACATCGTCTCAAGCGAGAATTGAGGATTCACGGTTCGTTTCCCCGTGGTAGGATCTGGCCACACCCTTCTCCTACCCTCCTTTGGAGACAACATGACGACATCTGATTGGACCCGCTCCACCACGGTCGCGCTCGCCGGCACGGCAGCGATCGCCGCTTTCGCCAGCTTTGCCCCGTCCACCGCCTCGGCCGCGGACTACGACATGGACTGCAAGCTGCTTCTCTGCCTGCCCGGCGGCTTTCCGTCCGGGTGCTCGGACGCCTTCGATCACATGATGGACCGCCTGCGTGACGGCAAATCCCCCATCGGCTTCTGCGCCATGTCGAACGGCGCGGAGTACGACGCCTACGACATGGACTATGCGTTCAAGAGCCCGGCCACGCCGGCAGGTTGGGAATGCCCCGAGGGCAAGCATCTCTATCATCGTACGACCTGGGACGACGACGGCCATCACCAGACGGTCAACACGTTCTGCTACGACACCGCCTACGCCCGCACCGGCTGGGATAGCGATGTGGGCACCACCACGGTCACGACCTATACCAACAAGACCGCGCCGCAGCGGGCGGATTTCTGGGTCAACCTGACGCTGGAGCCAGACACGCCACAGGCGTACTCGCAAGGCTGGCAGAAGTTCGACACCGGCCGGGGCGTCCCCGTGACCGTGCGCTACACGGATTGATCCGCGCCGCGATCTTGCTGGTGGCAATGACGACAGCTCCGACCCTGGCCGCGGCCCAGGTCGGATGCCTGCCGCCCGAAGAGCCCTTCGCTTACGCGCCGCCCGAGGACGATCCCGAGCTGCGCGATCTCATCGACCAGCAGTACCAGGACTACATCGACGGCACCGAGGACTACCTGAACTGCCTCAACAATGAGGCCATGCGGGCGCGGACCGAGTTCCAGACCGTGTTCAATCGCTACGTCGAATACTTCGGCGACGGAGGCGGCGTCGCGTTCGAGGCCATCGACTAGGGCGCGAGCTCAGAGCGGGCGTTTGCGAAAGATGCGGCGATCGGCAGCTTCGAGCCCTTTTTGACGAATGCTGCCGAGCGACTGGACGGCCGCTTCGGCGGACCCGCAGCTTAGCGAGGTGTTCTCCGTTCGGGTCTAGACATACTCCGTAATGCGTTTCAACAAGGCGACACCGGCACCTGATAGAACGCTGCAAGAAGACGTAAGCTCTTGACGACGCCCGGTGTCGAGCGGGTGGGGTCCTGTTATGTGACCGTAAACTGCCCCATCATGCCCGCATCCTCGTGTTCGAGGATGTGGCAGTGATACATGAATGGTGTCTCTTCCGAAGCCAGCTTGTCGAACCTCAGCAGGATTCCGGTCGGACCCTGCACACGGACAACATCTTTCCAACCGATCTGCGCCGAGTCGACCGGCCGTCCGTTCTGACTCACGCCTCACGATAATTGTCACACGCCTCAACACCCTTTGCGACCACGTCGAGAAGTGCGTCCACATCGTTCAGAAGGACCGTGATGCGCGGGTTGCTGATACGGTAACGGATGAAGCGCCCTTCGCGGTCGCTGGCGACAAGCCCGCAGTCCAGCAGGCACCTCAGATGGTTGGAGACGTTGGGTTGCGATAGTTCGGTCCGCTCGACGATCTCGTGAACGGCCAATGGCTCGTTGCAAAGTGCACCGAGGATGGCCAGGCGGCTCGGGTCCGCGAAGCCGCGGAACAGCTTCGCCCGTCGCTCGATGGTCGCGCTCTTGCGGTCATCGACGATTTGGGCCATATCACTCCTCGCTGATACGTTGTTCTTCAATTCATTCTAGCAGGAATAGCGCGACCATGGCCAACACCGAAAGTGCCGGACCGACGGCAGATGTTCCGCCCGTCCGTTACCGGGTTTCCGGTATGGACTGCGCGAAGGATGCCGCGCAGATCGAGCGGGCGGCGCAGTCGGCCGGAGTCGCGGCTGACGATGTGAAGGTGTCGGCGGCGACGCACATCATGACACTGAGCGCCCCCGAAGCGCGCCTGCCGGACATCGAAAAGGCCGTTGCGGTGACCGGCTACGGCTTCGACCGGATCGAAGGCGATGGAGACATTCCGCCGAATCCCGCCCATCAGGACCCGGCCTACCGACGCGCGCTCTGGATCGTCGTGATCCTGAACGTGGGTTACGGTGTCGTTGAAATGATCGGCGGGTTCATCGCCGGGTCACAGGCCGTGAAGGCCGATGCGCTCGATTTCATCGGCGACGGCGCGATCACCTTCCTTGGCCTGCTGGCCATCGGCTGGAGCCTCGCCTGGCGGGCACGGTCGGCCTTGATCCAAGGCATCTTCCTCGGCCTGCTCGGCCTTGGCGTCCTCGGCACGACCATCGTGCGAGTCTTCGAACGGACGACGCCGGATGCAGGTCTAATGGGCCTGCTTGGCATGATCGCCCTTGTCGTCAACGTCATCTCCGTTCTGCCGCTGCTGCGGTTCCGCAAGGGCGACGCGAACATGCGGGCCGTCTGGCTATTCTCGCGCAACGACGCCATCGGCAATGCGGCGGTTGTCGCTGCCGCCGGTCTCGTGGCGTGGCTGGGCAGCGCCTGGCCGGACCTCATCGTCGCCTTCGGCATCGCCGGACTGTTCCTGCACTCGTCTTGGGCAATCATCCGCGATGCGCGGGCCGATCTGAAGGCAGCGGCATGAACAGCCGCGTTCTGGGCGGGCTCTGCGCGATCGCGGCGTTCGGCCTCGATCAGGGTACCAAGGCGCTTGCGCTGAACACACCGGCGCTTGAGCGCGGCGTCGAGGTTCTACCCTTTCTCAATCTCGTGCGGGTTCTGAACGATGGAGTCAGCTTCGGTATGCTGGGCGGGATCGTGCCTTGGTGGGGTCTCATCGCGCTTGCTGGCGTGATCGTGGCATGGCTGCTGATCTGGTTGTGGCGCGCGCCGGACAGGCTGACGGCTGCCGCTCTCGGTCTGATCATCGGCGGCGCGCTCGGCAATGTCCTCGACCGGCTGCGTTATCAGGCCGTCCCGGATTTTCTGGATTTCCATTACGGAACATACCACTGGCCGTCCTTCAATCTTGCGGATGTGGCGATTTTCTGCGGTGCGGCCCTGCTGTTCTGGGACAGCTTCCGCTCGGCGCAGAACAAGCCCGAACGTAACCACCGAGAAGAAAACGTTACGGGGAAATAATCGATGTCCAGCATTCCATCCGCAAAGGGCATCGACAGCACGCTTGCCCTGCTGCGCAACCCATATGAGTTCATTCCGGACACATGCCGCGATCTTGAGGGCGACCTGTTCGAGACCCGCATCCTCTTTCAAAAGACGATCTGCATGACTGGTGCCGCAGCTGCGGAGGTCTTCTATTCCGAGGATGGGCTCGTGCGCGCAGGCTCGATGCCGAAGCGTATCCAGAGAACCCTGCTCGGCGAAAAGGGCATCCAGGGGCTCGATGGCGAGGCCCACCGTCATCGGAAGCGGATGTTTATGTCACTCATGGCGTCGGAGCGGATCGAAGCTCTCGAAAACACGACGCGGGACCTGTTGGACCGCTACGCACGGGACTGGCAAGCGGCGGAGAAGGTCGTTCTCTACGACGAAGTGCGCGAAATCCTCACCAGAGCTGCCTGCGCCTGGTCGGGCGTGCCGCTTCCCGAAGCGGAGGTCGAGACGCGGACGGCGCAGATGACGGCGCTCTTCCAAGACGCCGGGGCGGTCGGCTGGAAGCACTGGGGTGCGCGTCTGGCGCGGCATCGCGCAGAGCGTTGGACAGCCGGGATTATTGAACGGCTGCGCGACGGAAGCCTTCAGACAGGACAGGAAAGCGCCGCCCATGTCGTCGCGACGTGGCGCGATCTGAATGGGGAGCTGCTGACCTCCAAGGTTGCCGCCGTGGAGCTTCTGAACGTAGTACGCCCGATCGTCGCCGTCTCTGCGTTCATCGCCCAGGCGGCGCATGCCCTGCATCGGCATCCCGAGTGGCGGCAAAAGCTGAAGGACGACGAGGGACAGCTCGAACCTTTCGTGCAAGAGGTCCGCCGTCTGTATCCGTTCTTTCCCGCGGTCGCGGCACGGGTGAAGAGTGATTTCGAGTGGCGCGGATATCGCTTTTCCAAAGGGTACAGGGTTCTGCTCGACCTCTACGGCACAAATACCGACGCTCGCTCGTGGGACGCGCCGCAAGAGTTCCGGCCCGAGCGGTTTCACGATCGGGAGGTCACCCCCTACGACTTCATTCCGCAGGGCGGTGGTGATCACCACAGGAACCACCGTTGTCCGGGCGAGTGGATCGCGATCAGCCAGATGAAGGCGTTTTGCAGTTTCTTCGTGAACGCCATCGACTACGAAGTGCCAGATCAGGATCTGGATCTGGAAACCGAAGAACTGCCGCCCATGCCTAAATCCCGGTTCATCATGCGCAACGTCAGGCGTCGGCAGTAGCGTCGGCCTCCTCCGGCTCGACCGACCGCGCATCCTTGGTGGCCTCAAACGCTTCCCACGCAACGTAGGGCACGATCAGAAGCGCCGCGACCGGGTCGGCCCACCACCAGCCCATCCATTGCGTCAGACCGATCCCGGCCAACACCACGATTGTCTGATACTGGCAGATCATGGTGTCCTTGGCATCGTACTTCAGGGCGGGCGCATCGAGCCGTTTGCCATAGCGATACTTGCCCCAGGCGAGGAACGGGTTGACCACGAGCGAAGCACCCAGAATCGCGATACCCCACCAGTTGAAGCCCGGCGCCTTCTGCGAAATGAAGGCGGAGACCGCCTCGTAGAGGATCGCCGCGACGACGATCCAGAAGGCACAGGCAACCACGTAGAGCGCGACCTTCTTGCGGTGCAGGACCGTGCGCTTGCCGGCACCGTCCTTCTCCCCCTTCAAGCGCCAGATCAGCGTCGCGGCTGAGGTGGCTTCGACCGTGCTGTCGAGACCCCAGCTTACCAGTGCCGCGCTGCCGGTCAGAAGTCCCACGGTGACGGATACGACGACCTCGATGATGTTGTAGACGAGGCTGGCGATCTCGACGCGGATGCCGCGCGTCAGATTGGCCTGCCGGTTATCTTTCTGACTACTCATAATACCTCATAATGCGGAGCCTGCAGCAAAAGTTCGAGGCGGGAATTGATTGCCTTGCCATTAGTGTTGCGCCACGAATCGAAAGCCGATGTTGTTCTTTTTCCAAGCTTCCTTAGTAGAGGCGAGCTTGCCCCTCATACATGAATACGAATGGCCTCGGACCTGTCGCGTAGCCGGTGTCGAGCCGCTCGATCCGAAACCCGCTCTTCTCGACAAGGGCGTTCGTCGGGCGGTCAAGGTGACAGTTCCCGGCGCAACGCTTCCAGGCAGGCGTGAGCCAGCGCTGCCAGCGCCGGACACGGGCTTCCGGCGCCAAACCATGCTCGACGAAGCGGAAGATGCCGTCCGGCTTGAGAACGCGCCGGATCTCGGCGAGCGCCTTCTCCGGCTCCGACACGCTGCAGAGCGCCCAGGTGGCGACGACGCAGTCGACGCTGCGATCCTCCAGCGGCAATGCTTCGGCCACGCCCTCGATCATCTCGGCCGCGGGCATCAGGCCATGGGAGGTTTGCGCGGCCCGAGAGAGGAGTTCGGGCGACGGGTCAACACCGATGATCTGACGCACGGCCTCGGGGTAGAGCGCAAGGTTCAGGCCCGAGCCGATCCCGATCTCCAGCACACGTCCATGCAGCCCGGAGGCGGCGCGGCGCCGGTAGGGAAGAAGTTGATCCTGGCCCATCGCCAGATGCGTCAGCCGAGGGAGGATATGTTTCTCGTACAGTCGCATCTGTTCACCCGATCCGCGCAAGGACAGGGAAGGTGTCCAGCAGCCAGTAGGCCAGTGCGCTCAACCGCCCGGTCATCATCGCCAAACCCATCAGGATCATGACGCCGCCCGCAGCCTGATGCAGGCGGCGACCCCAACGACCGATGCCGCGCAGCCTGCCGGCAATACTGTCGGTGAACCCCGCGACGACCAGAAACGGGATCCCAAGGCCGGCCGAGTAGAAGGCAAGCAATGCGACGCCCTCGCCAATCGTCGCGCTTGTCGCGCTGGCGGTTAGGATGGCGCCGAGGATCGGCCCGATGCACGGTGTCCAGCCGAAACCGAAGGCGAGTCCGAGCACGTAGGAGGCGACCGGTTGCCCGCCCGGCAGGTCGAGATGAAAACGCAGGTCGCGCTCCATGGCCGACAGGCGCGCTGCCCCGATCATGAACAGACCGAACAGGATCACGATCGCGCCGCCGACGAGGTTGAGTTCGTAGCGCCACTGCAGCAGCGCCTGACCGAGCGCGGTGGCAGAGGCCCCAAGCGCGATAAATATCGTGGAGAAGCCAAGGACGAAACAGAAGCTGAGCCAGACGGCCCGCCCCTTCGAAGGCGCTGCACTGCCGGTGACCGTACGTCCGGCAACGTAGGATACGTAGCCGGGCACGAGCGGCAGCACGCAGGGCGACAGAAAGGAAACGGCACCGGCCAGCAATGCCGCCATTAGTCCAAGAGCGGAAAGTTCAATCAAATCCACATCTCCAAACTGATCGGTAGACCGCCACCACGTGTGCGCACGGAGCGGAACGGCTGGCGCGGTCGTCGTGCTTTTCCATGTCCTATTGCTTACGTTCGTCAATAAGAGCGCTTATCTGCGCAACGGCTTCGGGGCTGTTCCATTCGGCCGGGCCTGCGAGGCGCCCGCGCTCGCGCCCAATGCGGTCGATCAGAATCGTTGTCGGCAGGCCCACCACGGCCAAGGCCAGCATCGCGCGCGTATCCTCCGCGATATAGAGATCGAGGTTGCGAATGCCGGTCTCTCGGTAGAAGCGGCGCACAGGTTCGAGACCGGCCCGATCGATCGACAGCGGCAGAACATGAAAATCCGATCCGCCGAGGCGCGCTTGCAGCGCGTCGAGCGTCGGCATCTCCTCGCGACAAGGCGGGCACCAGGTCGCCCAAATGTTCAGAAGCACGACACGTCCCTCGAAGTCCGCCAGCGTCAGATTCCGTCCATCTCCATCCACGAAAGGCGGCGACAGGAGATCACGCGGAGTCCCGTGATTAGGGATCGGTGGTCGGGCGGAGGCAGGGCTTGCCGCAAGCGCCAAGACTCCGGCAAGGACGTCACGTCGCCTCACGGGTCGCTCTCAGCCTGCAACCGGCGCACGACCGGCAGAATGTCCTCCTCAAGCGAGGCCTGATCAAAGGGGCCGACATGCTTGTATGCAATGCGCCCCTCGGCGTCGATTATGTATGTTTCCGGCACTCCATAGACGCCCCAGTCTATCGCAACGCGGCCTGATCGGTCCGCGCCGATGCGGGTGAAGGGATCGCCGAGCTCTTCGAGGAAACCCAGCGCCTCCTCGGCATTGTCCTTGTAGTTGATACCGTAGATCGGAACGGTGCCCGCTTCGGCAAGATCGACGAGAAGCGGGTTCTCCGTGCGGCAGGGGACGCACCACGACGCCCAGACGTTGACGAGAGAAACCTGGTCTAGCAGGTTCGCCGAGGCTAGGCCGTCCTGCCGCCCTTCGATGGGCGGGAGCGCGAATTCCGGGATTGGTCTTCCGATCAGCGTCGAGGGCAACCGGTCGTCGTTGTTCCAGAGGCCCCAGTAGAAGACTACGCCCAGCAACCCAAACAGAAGAATAGGCAAAATCATGAGCGGCCGTCCGCTCCGGCGCCGCTGTTCTTGGTTATCCTTCGAACTCATAGCCTGCCATCAATGCTTGGAAGGAATAAGGTATCAGCAACCGCTGATATGAAGCAAACCGTCGCCGATCACAATGCCGAACGATGGGGGAGGCTTGGCCGCGGCTTCGCAGACCCGAGCCATACTTACTGTCTAGATTCTTAAGAAATCAGCGAAAGGTCGGTATCTGAAGAGGCCGTTGAATTCAGACCTCTGAACGGCCCCTTCGTCCGCATTGCCGATTTTTCAGCGTCACGCAGCGAACGGCAGCTTCGCATGGCACCCCCGCCCCGCGCTACCTGAGCGACCCCCGCCACCTGTCCGCGGCGAGCCGTAGATGCGGGCAGGCCCGGACCAGATCGACGGCCTCGCGCAGCGTCGGCAGGTGCATCCGCACAATCGGATCGCCCGCCGAACTGAGGCGTCCCTTCGACAGCGCGAAGCGGTGCGTCACTCCCGCGAGGTAGTCGCTGGTCCGGCGGTTCGCCGGATCGCCGCGCTTGCCCTCCACCGCGATCACCAGCCGGACCGAATAATGCTCGCCACCGATGTCGGCGGGCGGGGCCGGGAAGTCGTCGGCCGTCACCCCGACCAGGCGGAGCTGGACGCAGGACAGAACCAGCCGGCAGGCATCGGCCAGGTCCTCGATGAAGACGAAGGTGACGGCGTTGTAGGGCTGGACGAAATGTCCGCCCCGGAGCCGTGCGAGATAGGGCGGCAGGTAGCGGTAGGCCGTGGCCTCGGCCGCGAGACGCACGGCGAAGCAATGCGGCGCGTACTCGTGGCGGCGTGGTCGGCGGGTGCCCATAGCCGAGAACAATAGCAGAACATCCGCCGGGGCAAGCGGTGCCGCCACGTCTTCACCTCGAGCGGTGTGCCTGGCTGTGCCCGTCCCGCGAGAGAGGGAAAGAGGGCTTCTTTCGGGATGAGTGTCCGGGAGGAAGAGACGGGGACGGTGCGCCACGGCGAGGCCGATCCACGATCCCGACCGCGACACACCGGACCGGCCGGGCGGCGTCCCAGCCCCGGCCGAGGCCGAGCCTGTCGAGCAGGCTCAAGGGCGCATCAAGACGCCCCGACGGGACCCCACCACGAACCGGAAAGGAGGTGAGAACACTGAAGACCTTCGATGACTTCATCGCAGCGCGCCGGCCCGAGGCTTGGGCGCTGCTGAGGAAGGGCGGCCTGTCCAGCAAGATCGCCCGCGCCTTCCTCCTCCAGCACGGGACCGTCTGACGACAGCCCCCGCCGCAGCCCCTCGCGGGGCTGCGGCACCCATACCGCATCCGGCGCTGCGGCGCCAAGCAGAATGGAGGCCCTCATGCCCGACTTCACAGCCTACAAGCACCCTGTCCTCGCCGTGCCCTGCGGCGATTGTCGCGCCACGGCCGGCGCGTGGTGCAAACGACCGAGCGGCCATCGCGCCGCCGACCTGCACCTGTCCCGTCGCATGGCGGCGGATCATGTCTTCGTCGCGCAGCACGGCGCCGACGCGACGATCCGTTTCGACGACGATCTCGGCCGTTGGCAGATCGAGGCCGCCGAAACCTGCGCGGCCGCCCTGCCATGACGATCGCGGACTGGCTGGCGATGGCCTTCGAGATCCGGCGTCGCCGTATTTCTGCGGCGAGATATGCTGCGGAGGCCCGGCACATGCGGGTCTTCCCGGTGGACGAGATCGACGTCGAGATGGACATGCAACTCCTCGATCACGTCCTCGCAGTCCTGAAAGGGCCGCCGCACCATTACGCGACCGGGTTCGAGCGGCCCCACCGGGGCGCGCGAGGCGCGGCTCCGCAGACGCCGATCATCGTGGCGCTGTCAAACCGCGTGACACGGCTGCGCGCGGCGGGCGTGGGCGGCAATCTCCCCCCGTCCGGCTGATCCGAAGGCTCCCGGTCCCGAGAGGGCGAGGGGGCCTTTTTTCGTGGTGGATTTTCACCCCGGAGAAAGGACCCGGACCGATGGCCACGACGCAGAAACTCGATCCCGCCACGGAGATTACGAACGAGATCATCGCCCTCTTGGAGAAGGGCACGATGCCCTGGCGGCAGCCCTGGAAGATCGCGGGCGGCGGCGTGCCGCTGCGCCACAACGGCGAGCGGTACCAGGGTATCAACGCCTTCCTGCTGGGCCTGCGCGCGACGATGATGGGCTACAGCTCGCCCTACTGGATGACGTTTGCTCAGGCGAAGGCCCTGGACGCGAGTATCAAAAAGGGGAGCCGCTCTTCCATTGTCGTGTACTATGGCACCGCCAGAAAACGCGGCGCGGAAGGGAGCGATGCGGGTGGTGACGCCGGTGATGGCGACGAGGGGCGCGACGGTGGCGGCAGCTACCGCTTCCTGAAGTCCTACCGCGTGTTCCACGTCAGCCAGATCGACGGGCTCGACGCGTCGTACCATCCCGAACCCGAGGGCGATCCGAGCGACGGTCCCGCGCCGATCCCCGAGGCGCAGGCGTTTTTCGACGCGATCGACGCGGATGTCGTCGTGGGCGGCGACCGAGCCTGTTTCATCCCCTCGCTCGACCGCATCCACATGCCGCCGCTGGCACGCTTCGAGAGCGCCGGATCGTATTATTCAACGCTATTTCATGAGCTTGGCCACTGGACGAAAACAAAGGAGCGGCTCGATCGCAGCTTCGGCGTCTCCAGCTTCGGCAACGAGGCTTATTCGAAGGAGGAGCTGTGTGTGTGCGTAAGTGAGGCGCTGATGGGTCAGCGCATGGGGTTCTATGCCGATCACATCGACAATCACGCGGCCTACATCTCGTCGTGGATCAAGGTACTGAAGACCGACACCCGGTTCCTGTTCACCGCGGCTGCCCACGCGCAACGGGCAGTAGACTTTCTCGTCGCTGCATCGGAAGCCGGCACGAAGGCGAAGGGGCGATCCATGAGGCAGCGTGATCCGGTCGGTGGCCACAACGAGCGCGTCAAGCTGCTCGGGTCCAGCATCAACGCCATCGGCTTCGCGTTCATTGCGCTCGGTGTCGTCCGCCCGATCGTCGATGCCACCGTCAGCCTGGACCTGAACAGCCTGATCTATCTTGTCGGCGCGCTGGCCTTGCACGGCCTTGCCCATTACATTGTCAGCCAAGTGGAGATCGACAAATGACCATCGAGACGATCATCATCGTAGGCGGCGGCCTGGCTCTCGGCATTGCGGGCGCACTCTATGCCCGGTGGTCGCGGGCACAACTCGAGCGCGACGACCGGCGCGGGCGCCCCGCCGAGTAACCGCCCCACCTACCACCCGACCAAGACGCGAGGCTCTCGCATCGAGAGGTGAAGGGGGCTTCCTTTCGTTTGGATTTGGACCGGACGGAAAGGACGACACCATGAAGATCACCCGCATCTTCAGGCTGACCGGCGTGGAACATACCCGCGAGATCGACCTGACGCCCGCGCAGCTCGCGGCATGGGACGGGGGCGAGCTGATCCAAGACGCGGCACCGCATCTGTCGGACGCGGACCGCGAGTTCGTGATGACGGGCATCACCGCCGAGGAATGGACGGCGGTGTTCGGCGATAGCTACGCGGAGACCGTCACGATCCACTAGACCGGCCTGCCCCGGCCCGAAGCCCCCGCCCGAGAGGGAGTGGGGGCTTCGTCTCGTTCAGGCCCGAGCTGACCGGAAAGGATACCCCCTCATGCCAGACCGCATCCGGCACGTCGTCGCCCTCTACGAGATGGACCGCACATATGGCGGCCCGGAAGAAGGCGGCTGGTGGTATGATTGCGGCGAGCTCGCCCGCGTCCTGCGGGTCGTGCCGACCGCGGATGCGGCCTACGATCTCGCCGCCCGCGCCAATCGGCTGATGGACCGGCTCCAACGGGGCAAGCGCGATGTCGGGTCCGTCATCTACTCGGGCGGACGGTATTCGGCCTGCGTTTTCGAAGACACCGCGCCGCGCGCCTTCCCCGAGACCCAGCCGCGCTACGAGTAAGCCGCCGCCCGGCCTGCCGGAGCCTCCCGCCCGAAAGGGCAGAGGCGGCCTTGTTCGTCGTGGTCCCCAGCAGAAGGAGAGAGACCATGCCCGTCATCAAGATCGAGAGCTACGCCGCCAAAGAGGAGCATGGCGGATTCCAAGTCGTCCTGGCCCTCGGCGGCTGCGCCATGCCGTCCGAGACCATCGAGACCAACGACCTCGGAGACATCCGCAACGCCGTCCACCGGATGATGTGCCGCCTGCGCGACGCAGGCCGGATGCCCGCCGCCGTCTCGACCTCGATCATGTCGGGCCGGGCGCCGCGCGGCTACCGGGCATGGGCCGCCGTCACGC
The DNA here is from genome assembly GCF_947494025.1 of uncultured Jannaschia sp. Lineage (GTDB taxonomy): Bacteria > Pseudomonadota > Alphaproteobacteria > Rhodobacterales > Rhodobacteraceae > Jannaschia. The sequence continues at coordinate 17,725 of NZ_CANLTQ010000025.1, read as the reverse complement.
CCTTCCACAAAGTCCTCGCTTCCGAGGAGCGCACGGCATGACCGACCTGGCCATGCCCGCTGCCCCGGGCACCGCGATCCGCCGCATCGGCATCGCCGTGACCTACAGCTGCTCCGCCGCCGACGTGATCGACCTGCCCGAAGGTCGGACATGGGCCGACGTCAGGGGCCTTGGGGTCAAGTACGACACCTGTTTCATCACCTGGACGGACGGGACGACGTGCGATCTGCCGCTCCACGCGGAGATCGACGTCGGCGCGATCGACACAAAGCATCCCGACGTCGAGGTCCGCGCCGTCGATGCCGATGGTGACTGGAACGACGAGAGGCTCATGGGTTGAGCCAGACCGGCCGCCTTACCGGCCCGACGTCGACGAGAGCGCCGTCTTCGAGAGATTGGAGGCGGCGCCTTTTCGTCGTGGTCCCCAGACATAGGAGAGAGACCATGACCGATACCGCCGAGTACGTCACTGAGCCCGCCCGCGTGGCCGAACAGAACGACGCCTTCCGCCGCAACGCCTGCCTCGCCATTCCCTACGCGCCCGGCGATCCGGTCCTGATGGGTCAACTCGTCGCAACGCAGGCGATCCATGCGAAAGGGATGCCATTCGTCCAGGCCAGTCTCGCCGCCATCGGGCGGGTGACGGACTTCCCGGCCGACAACGACCCGGACGGCTTCCACGACTTCGGCGCGGTCGAGGTCGAGGGCACGACGGTCTGGTTCAAGCTGGACTTCTACGACGGATCGGACCTGAAATACGGCTCCGAGGCCCCGGACGACCCGGCCCGGACCTATCGCGTGCTGACGATCCTGCTGCCCTCCGACTGGTAGGACGGCACGCCCTTCCGGCCGGTCTGCCCGACTGCGAAGCCCCCGCCTCGAAAGAGGAATGGGGGCTTTTGTTCGTGTGCGGCCATGAGGCCGGGAAAGACACATCAGGAGAGACCCCATGACGACGACCGACCTGACCGCGATGGACGTGGCGCTGAAGGACCTCGCGCTGCACGCGCTGAACGCCCGCGCGGGCTCGCCCGAGACCTACGAGGCCGACGACATCGCCAACCTCGCGGCCTCGATCGACACGCTGGGCCTGCTCAATCCGCTGATCGTCCAGAAGACCGGCAAGGTCTGGGGCGTTCTCGCCGGCGGCCGCCGTCTCGCCGCGCTGCGCCAGCTCGTGAACGACAAGGACGCGAAGGGCTGGACGCAGCGGACCAGGGTGGCCTGCCGGGTGCTGGGCGAAGACGTGGCGGCGGCGACCGCGATCACCGTGGCCGAGAACGTCACGCAGAAGGCGATGGACCCGCTGGACGAGTTCGAGGCGTTCGCGCGGATGATGGAGACCGGCGGCCACGATCCCGAGGGCATCGCCAGGATGTTCGGCGTCGAGCGGCGCCGCGTCATCGACCGGCTGCGCTTCGGCCGCGTCCATCCCGACATCCGCGCCGCCGCGCGGGCCAAGGAGATCACGCTCGACGCGATGAAGGCGTTCGCCGAGCATCCCGACCAGGCCGTCCAGCGCGACGTGTTCGAGGCGCTGCGCGGCGAGAGCTTCCTCCCTGCGTGGGCCATCCGCGACAAGCTGCGGAACCGCGGCGTGAAGATGGGCGACGCGGTGGCGCGGCTCGTGGCCGAGGCGTATCGCGCGGCGGGCGGCGACATCGCGGCCGATCTCATCGAAGAGGACTCGATCCTGACCGACGAGACACTGGTCGAGACACTGCTGCTGGAGAAGCTCGCGGCCCATGCCGAGGCCAAGCGGGCGCGGCTGGGCTTCGCGTGGGCCGAGGCCCTGCGCGCGGCGGACTACAAGGCGCTGCAGGAGTACGGCCGGGTCTATCCCGGCGCGGTCGAGCCCACGGGCGAGGCCGCCACGCGCTGCCGCATCATCGCCGACCGGCTGGCCGAGATCGACGAGGCGCGCGATGCCGCGATGGACGACATCGAGGGGAACGACGATCACCCCGACGACCGCCCCGACCTGGCGACGCTCGAAGAGGAGTACGAGGGCCTGACGACGGGCTGGGCCGAAGCCGATCTCGGCCGCGCCGGCGTGCTGGCCTATTGGGACCAGGGGCGCATCGTCACGATCGAGGGTCTGGTGCGGCCCGAGGACCGCACGGACCGCAAGCCCGCCGCAACCGGCGGCGGCGACGGTACGTCCACGGGCGCCACCGGCGGAACCGAGGGGAGCGAGGACGACGGCGATGCGCTGGTGCTGTCGGACTCGCTGAAGGCCGACCTCAAGACCGAGCAGGCCGCCGTGATCGGCAGCGCGCTTGCAGGCGACCCGGACCTCGCGCACGATCTGTTGCTCTTCAAGATTGTGGCCGACCTCCTCGGCCGGGCGGGCAACGTGTCCTACAGTCTCGGGGTGACGGCGAGCGCGGCGGACCGGCCCCACGGCAAGCCCGACGAGGTGGACGGTCAGGCCGCCGCGACGCTGGCGGAGCTGTTCGAGGGTCTCGACCTGCATTGGTGGGCGGACGGAAAGTCCATGCCCGAGCGGTTCGAGGCGTTCCGCGCGGTCGATCCGGCGATGAAGTCCCGCATCGTCGCGGTGGCGCTGGCCGACGCGGTGAAGCCCACGGGCTACGGCTACGGCGAAACTCTGATGGCGCATATCGCCCGCCAGCTCGTGCCGGACCTGCGCGCGGTCTGGCGGCCGACCGGCGGCGCGTTCTTCGGGCGGCTGAAGAAGAGCGTGCTTCTCGGCCTCATCGCCCGCGACCTGCGCCAGCCCGAGGAGGCGGCGCGGTTGGCGAGCGAGAAGAAGACGGCGATCGTCGACTTTCTCGAGCGCCTGTTCGCCGCGCCCTTCGCCACGCTCACCCCCGAGCAGCGCGAGGCCGCCCGGACGTGGTGCCCGCCGGGCATGGAGATCGGCGCGCCTCGGAACCCCTACGAGGCGTTCGGCAAGAACCGGCTGCGCGGGATGGCGACGGACGAGGCGGACCCGGAGGACGAGACCGATCCCGAGGGCATGGACGTGGACGGCGAGGACTTGTCCGACGAAGACGCGACCGACGAGGCCGACGAGGCCGACGAGACGGAGAGCATCGACGAGATCGCGCCGGACAATCTAGGGCCACGCACGCCGTTGGGTTAACGCGCACGGGCAGCACGCGTCGGTCGAACGGCACATCATCTGTCCAGACCTTGCCGGGCTGGTCGGCGTCGGCTTCGTCAGCATAGGCACCATCCGCGTCGGCCTCTTCTTCGTCCCGCGCAGCCAGCCTTGCTTCCCGGTGCGCTTGGCGGCCGAGCCCGAGGCGTATCGCTACCTGCCGCCTTACCTCGCGTGGCTCCGAGGAGGGCACTACGTCCAGCCCTCAACGCAATCAACTTCGTCTTCGTCAAAAGCGGTTCGGTTTGTCTGAACAGCTTTCGGGCTCTCGTTAAGTGGATCTCCGCCTTGGCCATGCCGCCGCCGGAATCGGCGTTGGCTGGTTGAGATATGCTCGATCGGGTGTCTGCCCGCCGAGCGATGAATGGGGCCGCGTTGCGTTGTTAAAGTCGAGGTGGCGTCCGATCGAGGACCTTGCTTTGGAAACGGCGGTCTCAACCGGTTGTCGCAACGCTGGCGTCTTTCTCTTTGTTTAGCAGCTCGTCCAGCGCTTCAGCGGGTGTTTTCCACGTCTGGCGGAGGTCGTCCGAGGGCTGCGGGACGCGATCGGCGGGCCTTCCGCGTGATCGTCCCGGATCAGCGGCTCCCGATCGTGATCGCGACGAAGCCCGTCGACTTCCGGCGTGGGCACGATGGATTGGCGGCGACGGTCCAGAACGAGCTCGGGCTCGACCCGCATTCAGGGCTGACGGTGGTCTTCCGGTCCAAGCGCGGAGACAGGTTGAAGATCCTGGTGTGGGACGGCAGCGGCCTGGTCATGGTCTACAAGCGGCTCGACGAGGGCGTGTTCGCTTGGCCCGCGGTGACGGACGGCGTGATCCAGATCAGCAGGGCGCAATACGAGGCACTGTTCTCCGGGCTGGACTGGCGACGGCCGATGGCGCGGCGCGTGCGGGCGCCGGCTGCGGCGAGTTGAATCACCCCGGCTCCCAGGGCCTGCATTCTTTTGGGCGCGACGAGCTTGTCGGGTAGGCTTCGGGCATGTCGCCGCCCGCCCTCGATCCCGCGCTTCTCGACCGGCTTCCGCCAGAGCTGCGAGGCCCCGTCATGGCGGCGGTCGAGGCGCAGTCTGCGGCAACCAGGGCGGAGCGTGAGGCCCGCCTGCGCGCCGAGCGCGACCGGGCCGACATGGCCAAGCGCGTTGCGCGGCTCGAGCTTTTGATCGCCGAGCTGCGCCGGGTGCGGTTCGGCAATAGTTCCGAGAAGCTCCCGGCAGACATGGCGCGGGCGGCGAGATCGTAGGCCGCATCGGCGGTCGGTACGACCCACAGGACGCAGCGCAGCTCGCCGCAATCGTACCATCAGCAGCCTTCCTCCGATCCGCCATACTCGAGGCCGATCTCGTAGAAGGCGACGATGTGTCTGGTGCGATCTGACATGGGGACATCCTTTTCGTTCGGTCCGAGGTCGCACGAGAAGAAGCCCCCGATCTCCTCTCGGAGCGGGGGCTTCGCAACAGAGCCGAACGGCGGGGTGGGGCGGTTACTCTGCCGCGTGGTCCCGGCCGTTTCGGGACGCGCACGAAAAGGGGCCGGCGCACCACGCCAGCCCTTCGTTCGCGCCGACCGGAAGGGTCAGGCTGCCGCCTCGTTGATGCCGCCCTTGATGGCGATGTCTGTCATGTGGCGATCGCCCTCGTAGCTCTGGTCGAGGCAGGTTTTCAGCACCGCCGCATCGCCATCGAGTTCGAGCCGGTTGGCGAAGGCAACAAGGCAGCCATAGCCCGCGATCGCGTAGTGGCACATGCGCTGGTACTGCGTGATGATCATCGCGTCGCGCGCATCGTCGTCGCCGAAATCCTCTTCCAGCGCATGGGAGCGGGCTTCTTTGACCAGCCCCTCCATGCCCTTGCAGTGCTCGCCCGTCGGGTCGATCCCGTGATCGGAGCAGAGCGAGGCGATCTTGTCCATACCCTCGGAGATGCCCTGTCCGCCCGCGATCAGCGCCTCGGAAAGCTGCTGGTCCTTTGCGGCCCGGCCGAGTTCGGTGGTCACCGCAAGGCTCTGCTTGCAGGCGCTGTAGATGTCCTGAAGCTGGTCGAGATAGACGTCCTTGAGCGAGTTCATGGCCATCAAAGGCCTCCTTTCATTGTCCGTTGCCGTCTCAACGGCAGGGGACGGGGGCAGTTCCCCGCGCCCGGGTGATGGGCGCAGACACGATTCCGCCTCCAGCCGATCAGGCCGCCTTACGGACCGCCTTCGCACCGGCTTCGAATTCCGCAACGAGGTAATCCACAATCCGCTGCGCGTGGGCGGCGGCGGCAGCGGTGAACAGGAACCGGCTGTCCGACTTCAGCACCTTCAACCAACTTTGAATGTAAGCCGCGTGGTTCTCGATATGGTCGGCGGCGAAGTCGAGGCGCTGACAGTTGCGAACGTTGGTGACGCCGGAATTGGTCTTGCGGGTCTCCAGCGCGAAGGCGGGCGACGGCATTCCCCATCGCATCGTCACCAGCTCGCGGCCGTTCTGCCCTTCTAGTACGATCGGAGCGGCTTGGTCGGGAAAGATCGCGGGCAGGGAGGACAGGTTGCCGGTGTGGTCCGCCATCGCCCCGGCGATCTCGCGGATCGCGGCCTGGTCCTTCGTCGAGGAGTACAGATTGCAGATGGCTCAGACCTCCTCGGACCGTGCGTTCACCACGCCATGCCCGTCGCGGATGCGCTGCACGGTCTGACGGCTGGTCTTGAACCGTCGCGCTAGGGCGGAGATCGTCTCACCCTTCTCCAGTCCGGCCCCGATCTCGGCCCGGCGCTTCGGATCGAGGGCCGGCGGTCGGCCGAGGCGCTTGCCTTCAGCCTTGACCCGGTCGATCCCCGCCTTGGTCCGCTCGACGAGCAATTCCCGCTCGAACTGCGCGACCACGTTCAAAATGTGTGTCGTCATCCGCCCCGCAGCGCATTGCCAAGTTGCTTCTGGCCATCGTCAGGTCAGCGTCGCCCACGTCGAGGCTCTTCACCCGGACCGGCGAGCCGCGCGATCGTCGCCATCACGTCGATCACGTCGCGCCCGAGCCGGTCCATCTTCGTGACCACCAGCGTGTCCCGGGCCTCGAACCGGTCGACGAGCCGCGCGAAGCCCCAGTTTTACAGTGACTTGCAGATCCTCGGCCTCGGTCATGTCTGGACTTTCGGAACGAATGGTTACGCAACGTTGGCGATATCGGCGGAGCCGTTATGCCTACTGCGCTTGGATCATGTTCGCGTAGTGATGGCCCCGGATCGCCCTATGCGGCGCTTGTGGCCGGGGCAGAAGCCGATGTAGCGTCACGCCCATACGGCGTGACGTCGGAGGGATACCCGTCATCGCGGGCGAGGGGAGCCCGAGGCGGAGGATGCTTGGCTCGCAGGCGACCTGAGCCGCGCCGACGGGGACACGCTAAGCGCCTCCTCCATCGGGGCATGGGCTGGAACACGCTTTGAGCGGTCCGGTCCGATCTAATCGCAAGCTCGGTGAGGAAGAACAAAAAACAGATCGCCGTCGAGATCAGCTCTGTAATCCAGCTTTGCAGCATGACCTGAATCTATAAAATCGATGTCTTGCCGCTGAAACCAATTCGAGAACAAGGAGCCCGTTCACCACGTCGACATTAGAGGAGGAACGACATGACCGAAAACAACGGTAAGTGCTGCGCAGGCCCGGGCTATGCTTCGCCGCAGGAGGCCATCAAAGCGCCACGCGAAAAAGTTGTCTACACGATCTGCATCTATACCGGCACCGGAGTCGAGAAACCGGATTATCTAGCCACCATCGACGTCGACGAGGGCAGCCCCAGCTATGGAGAGGTGATCCACCGGACCGAAATGCCGGTCGTGGGGGATGAGCTTCATCATATGGGTTGGAATGCGTGTTCGTCGTGTAACACCGATGGCAGCATGGAACGCAAATACCTGATCATTCCGGGCGTGCGCACCACGAATTTCTACATCGTCGATACCGCCACCGATCCGCGCAAGCCGACATTGTTCAAGACCATCGACGGCAAGGAAATCAAGGCCAAGACCAACCTGTCGGCCCCGCACACCGTGCATTGCCTGGGTGCGGACATCATCGTGTCGATGCTGGGCGATGCCGATGGCAACGGTCCCGGCGGTTTTCTTCATCTGGACAAGGATTTCAACATCATCGGGCGCTGGGAAAAAGACCTGGGCGAGATGAGGTACAACTACGACTTCTGGTATCAGCCCCGCCACAACATGATGATCTCGACCGAATGGGGATCGCCCAACACCTTCATGCCGGGGTTCGACCTCGAAGACGTGGCGCGGGGCAAATACGGCCGGCACATCCATTTCTGGGATTTCGAGAACCGCAAGGTGGAACAATCCATCGACTTGGGCGAGGAAGGGATGATCCCACTGGAAGCCCGTTTTCACCATGATCCAGACAGCACCCATGGCTTTGTCGGGGCGGCCTTGGCTTCGAACATCTTTCACTACCACAAGGACAACGGAAAGATTGAGGTCAACAAGGTCATCGATGTGCCACCCGCGGATGTGGAAGGTTTCCCCGTCCCTTTGCCGAGCCTCATCACCGATATCCTGGTGTCGATGGATGACAGGTATCTTTACTTTTCGAACTGGCTGCACGGCGATCTGCGTCAGTACGACATCTCCGACCCGGCCAATCCCAGGATGACCGGTCAGGTCTGGATCGGCGGATTGTTAGGCAAGGCGCACGAGGTGAACGGCAGGAGCGTCGATGGCGCGCCCCAAATGATCCAGCTGTCGCTCGACGGGAAACGGCTCTATGTCACGACATCGCTCTTCTCGACCTGGGACAACCAGTTCTATCCGTCGATGAAGGAAAAGGGCGGCGTCATGCTGATCGTGGATTGCGATAACGAAAACGGCGGCATGAAGATCCGTAACGATTTTATCGTCGATTTCAACGAGGAACCGCACGGGCCCGCGCGGGCGCATGAAACGCGTTATCCGGGCGGGGACTGTTCGTCCGACATCTGGGTCTGACCGTTCTCCCCAAGCATCCCGGTCCCACCGGGCCGGAGGCTAAACGGAAGGAGAAGAGATGCGCAGGCACAAGGTGACGCTTCGAAATCGCGGCGGATTGTCCTTTGAGGTCGGCGAAGACGAGGCGATCATCGACGTGGTCGAAGCGGCGGGCCATGTCCTGCCGATCGCCTGCCGGTACGGCGGCTGCATCACATGTGCCGCTAGGATGATTTCGGGTTCGGTCCGCCAGCCAAGGGGCACGGCACTGAACAGGCGCCAGTCCGAAGAGGGCTACGTATTGCTCTGCGTCGCCCGCCCGAACGAGGACTGCGTCTTCGACGTCGGCATCGAAAGTCACGACAAGCTCTACGTCAATCCGTTTGCCAACACCATCGTCGCCGGCCGGTTCGCGCGGGCGCGTGGAAGATGACGTTGTAGCCTGGTAACGGCGTCTGTGCGGGCAGGAGTGGTGCATCGTCGTGCTGCTTGTCGCACCCATCTTTCTCATTAGGGCATCCCTTGCGGACAGCGCGCTGAGCTTCATCGGCACGCTCGCTACCGTCCGCGTCGCGGTGCGGGTTCAACGGGTCGCCGCGGATGCGCCAGTGACTGCTTCAATAGGATAGGTATCGTGGAAGCATCGCCAGTTACGACGGTACTAACCTCACGTCTGGAAATTCATCTGGCGATGGCGCTGCGTGCTCCTGCCGGGGCCGGCCCCGGCAGGAGCGGTCCATTCTGATATTCCATGGAGTTGCAAAACCAACCGTGGAGTTAGGCGAATGGACAGGAAGCAGGATATCGCCCGGTGTACGGTTTTCCCGAGACGACGATTTGGGTGAAAGCGGCTCCATCGAGGAGGAGCCATGACGGACGATCGGAGCACCAGGGCGGGTTTGCCGGAGCGCGCTCATCACGCTGGCGGGGCCACGCCCGCCGCGCCGCGTCAGCGGCGCATGTCGGCGAAGAAGAAACAGGAGGCTGTACTGCGGGTCTTGCGCGGCGAGGATCCGGAGGTGGTCGGCCGCGAGGTCGGCACCACTGCCGCGGATCCGAGCGCGTGGCGCGGCAGCTTTCTGGAAGGCGGCGCGGCGTCGCTGAAGAGCCGGCCCGATGACGATCGGGATCGAGACCTGAAGGCGATGCGGGAAAAGATCGGCGAGATGACGATGGCCAACGAACTGCTCGAGACCAGGATCGATCGGCTGGAGGCCGGTACCCCTTTTCGGCCGCGGAGATCGAAGCGATGAGCCAGACCTGGTCGATCTCCGTGAAGCGCCGCTACGGTCTGGCCCGGCTCTGCCTGTACTGGCGCGTCGGCCGCGCGACGCTGCACCGGCATCTGAGCGCCGCGAACCGGCCGGACGCTCCGGGTCGGCGCCGAGGTCCACGCGGGGCGATGTCCGACGCCGATCTGGCGGAGCGCATTCGCACGCTGCTCGCCGACAGCCCGTTTCACGGCGAAGGGTATCGCAAGGTCTGGGCGCGGCTGCGGTATGCCGGGGTCCGGACCAGTCCGCGCCGTGTGCTGCGCGTGATGCGTGAGCACCACCTGCTGGCGCATCAGCGCGTGGGATCGCCGAGGGGGCCGCGTGCGCATGACGGCACCATCACCACCCTGCGCGTGGACGAGATGTGGGGACCGATATGACGAGCATTGCTACCGGCGAAGGCCAGGCCGCCGCATTCATCGCCGTCGACCACTGCTCGGCGGAGTGCATGGGCATCCACGCCAGCGCCGCCGCCACTCGCCACGAGGCGCTGGAGCCGGTCTGGCAGGGCGTTCGCCGCAGCTTCGGCGCGTTCGGCAAGGACGTCGCGACGGGCCTCAAGATCCGCCACGACCACGGTAGCCAGTATATGAGCCGCGACTTCCAGCGCGAACTCCGCTTCCTCGGAGCCGAGAGCTCCCCGGCTTTCGTGCGCGCCCCGGAAGGAAACGGCTGCGCCGAACGCTGAAGAAGAACCTCCTCCGGGTGCGCTGGTTCGAGACGATCGAGGAGCTGCGCCAGGCGCTGCTCGTCTTCCAGCGGACTTACAACGAGGGCTGGCTGATCGAGCGGCACGGTCACCGTCCGCTCGGGGCCATCAGAGAAGAGCAAACCGTGACCAACAGAGAGGCCGCTTAAGCCCAGTTTCCTGTCTCAAAACCGTGGACCGGTACACCAGCTACTAACACGAGCTCGCAGCTCATCGTGTGCATCGGCCTGTCCGCGCCTTCGTGCTCCCAGTGCCTCCGTCCCGGATGCTCGCAGCATATACCGGGTTCCAAAGAACCCAGCCTAACATCGGCACCGAGATCCTCATACCGGTTACCAACTCCATCGAGCGGCTGAACAAGGAAGTGAAGCGGCGCGCGGATGTCGTGGGCATCTTCCCCAACGAGGCCTCCATCACCCGCCTGATCGGCGCCGTGCTCCTCGAACAGAATGACGAGTGGCAAACCCAGAACCGCTACATGATGGTCGACGCCTTCGCCCGCATCGACGCCGTGGAGCAAGACCCCATCCTCAGCATCTCAACCGAAGCCGCCTGATCATGACACCAGGCCACCTCCCGATTTCCACCATCTTGACGGACGTGACCGTCAACCGCGGACTGTGACGGCCACCACCCAGTCGGCGATCTCAGGCAGGACGGCGTCGAGCGCCGCTTGAAAGGCGGGGACGACGGCGGCCGCCACGTCGCCCGACGCGCGTACGCGTCGCCCGAAGCCGCGCGAGGCAATCACTCGCTGGTCGCGGTCGTTGAGCAGCGTCATCTCCAGATCTACCACCACCTCGACGCCCGCGGCCGCCGTCTCCGCCTGGAACGCGTCGACCCGCGACAGGAGCACGATGTCGGGGACCGGCCCGCCCTCGACGGGCCCGACATAGGCGACACGTCCAGTGCCCGAGATCGAGCGCACGAGGAGCGACTGGAGCACCGACGGGAGCTCCTCGGGCCACCTTCCTTCGGGAAGGTAGGCGATGCTTAGCGGGTTCGGCTTGATGACGATGCGGTCGGTGGTGATGGCGGCGGGCGTGCCGGGGCGCGCAACGAGGATCGTGCGTCCGGATTGCGGTCCGGATGCGGGGCCGGGCACAGGGAGCAGGTCGAAGGTCGCCAAGGGGGTCGCTGCGGCGTTGAGAGAGGACAACGCACTGCACCCGCCCAGGCTGGCAGCGATCCCGAGCAGGGCCGCTCGGCGGGTCAGGGTGGCGAGGTCGGTCATGTCACCTCCGGTATTCAGGGACGCGGTCGTCGAGGATGAAGCGCGCCGGATCGTTGCCGATGCGGCGGATGAGCTGTTCGAGCGACTGGACCAGCGTGCGCGCCTCCGCGCTCAGGCCAGTCAGCTCGTTGAGGCCGCTACCAGTGAACGCCCGGATGCCGGGCGCGGCCTCGCCGACGACGGACTGCACCTGCGCCACCACCGCGTCGGCCCGTTCGATCAGCCCGCGCAGGTCGGAGGAGACGGCTGGTAAGTCGTCCGACACTTGCTCGGCGGCCACGCGGATGCGCTGCGAGGCGTCGCGCAGATCGGTCAGGAGGGGGTCGAGATCGGTCGAGAGCATGTCGGTCGCCGCCCCGAAGGCACCGTCCGCCGAGCGAAGCGTCGCGTCGGCGGCAGCCAGCGTCCCGTCGAGCCCGTCGAGCGTGGTCTGCGCGCGCTCGAAAAGGCCGGCTGCCGAACGCAGCGCCTCCTGCGCGTCGCTCGCCAGCGGATCGAGCCGCCCGGTCGCGGCGCTGACGTCCGCCGCGACCCGGTCGACCGCGTCCGAGGCGACAGCGGCGGCGGTGCGGACATCGGCGACGACGGCCGGAACGTCGCGATCCACGATTTCCTCGATTGTGGCGAATGTGTCCCCGGCGCTCGACAGCACGGCCCGTGCCTCGGCCACCAGAAGCGTGCCGTCGCCGTCGACCAGGGCGTCGAAGCTGTCGGAGGCTTCCGTAACGGCGGCGAAGGCTGTCTCCGCCTCCGACAGCGTGACCTCGAGCTCGGCAAGCCGCGCGTTGAGCAGGTTGGCCGTCCGCCCAAAGCCGTCGAGTGCCGAGCCTGTCCGCGCTGCCACGTCCGTCACGGCGGCGTCGAGCGCCGCGGCGGTGTCGCGGGCCCGCGCCACGATGGCAGGCACCTCGCCCGTCATCAGTGCCTCCGCCTGCGCGAAGGCCGCGCCAGCGCTGTCGATTGCCTCGCCCGAGCCCTCGAGCGTCTCCTGCGCCGCGTCGAAGGCCCCCGTCGCGGCGTCAAGCGCCGCGTCGGCGTTAGCGAGTGTGGCCTGCGTGGCCTCGCCGATCGCGTCGATCCGCTCAGCGAAGCCGTCGATCTGCGCCGCCGCGTTCGCGACCGTGCCGGTGATACCGGAGAAGTTCGCCAGCGCCTGCTCTAGCCCATCGGACGCCGCCTCCAGGTTGCCAAGGATGCCGGCGATGTAGCGCTGATTCTCCGGCCCCGCGATCTTACGGAACTGCTCCAGAAGCGCCGTCGCCTCCGCGACGAGGTCGGGAGCGCCCTCAACGAGCTGCTGGATCGTGGAGGCCCGCGACCGGATGATCGGGATTTCGCCCGCCGGCGCCGTCAGGGGCGGCGCCTCGGCGCGGGAGTTCGACAGCGAGATGTAGGACACGCCCGTCACGCCCGAAGAGCTGAGCTGGGCTACGGTGTTCTTGCGCACGGGCGTCGAAGCGTCGATCTCTATGCGTACGAAGACCTGGCTGGGATCGGGCTCGAAGATGCGGCGCTCGATCACCTGGCCCACGCCTATACCATTGAAGCGCACGTCCCCGGACGCGTCGAGGCCTGTCACGTCGTCGAACAGGATGCCGTAATAGGCGTATTCCTGGTCGAGCCGGGCATTGGCGAGCCAGATCGCAAAGCCGATCGCCCCGAGGATCCCCGCCAGCGTGAAGGCGCCGATCAGGACGAAGTTCGCGCGCGTTTCCATCAGGCCCCCTGTCCGCCGGCCCCGGCTTGCGCGGCGCGGGCGCGGGGCCCGTCAAAGTACTCGCGCACCCAGGGATGATCCACATCCATCATCTCGGCCATCGTCCCCACCGTGAGTACCTTTTTCTCGGCCAGCACCGCGACCCGGTCGCAGATCGCGTGCAGGGAATCCAAATCGTGCGTAACCATGAACACCGTCAGCCCCAAGGCCGTCCGGAGCCGCCCGATCAGCGTGTCGAAGGCCGCCGCCCCGATCGGGTCGAGCCCGGCCGTCGGCTCGTCGAGGAACACGATCTCGGGGTCGAGCGCGATAGCCCGCGCCAGCCCCGCCCGCTTGCGCATGCCGCCCGACAGGTCGGAGGGATGCTTGTCCTGCGCGCTGTCGGACAGGCCTACCATTCGCACCTTGATACCCGCCAGCGTCTCGCGCAGGCCGTCGGGCAGGTTGAGCTGCTCGCGCATCGGCGCTTCGACATTCTCGCGCACGGTGAGCGAGGAGAACAGCGCGCCGTCCTGGAACATCACGCCCCAGCGGCGGCGGAGCGCGCGGTAGTCCGCCTGCGAGGTGTCGCGCACGCTCTGGTCGAACACCTCGATCCGGCCTGCGTCGGGCTTCACGAGGCCGACGATCTGCTGCAGCAGGACCGACTTGCCAGTGCCCGAGCCGCCGACGATGCCGATGATCTCGCCGCGCCGCACGTCGAGGTCGAGTCCCTCATGCACGGCATGATTGCCGAAGGACTTGGCCAGCCCCCGCACCCGGATGATTGGCCCGGCCCCCGCCGTCATATCCCCACCAGTGCGAAGAAGACCGAGAATAGCGCGTCCGCGACGATGACCATGAAAATCGCCACCACGACCGAGGTGGAGGTCAGCCGGCCCAGCGATTCCGCGTCGCCGCCGACCTTCAACCCCTCGTAGCAGCCGATCACCCCGATAATAAGCGCGAAGAACGGCGCCTTGATGATGCCCACCGCGAACTGCCACAGGTCGACATTGGCGACGAGCCGCGACTGGAACACGACCGGCGAGACCCCGAGCTCGATCCAGGACATGATCGCCCCCCCGACGAGGCCCGAGACGTCGGCTATGAAGCCCAAAATCGGCAGCATGACGATCAGCGCTAGTACCCGCGGCACCACGAGGAGCTGGATGGGATCGAGCCCGAGCGTACGCATGGCCGCGATCTCCTCGCGCATCTTCATCGATCCGATGGCCGCGGTGAACGCCGAGCCCGAGCGCCCCGCGACGATGATCGCCGTGAGCAGGATGCCGAGCTCGCGCAGCACGGCGATGGCGATCAGCTCGACGACGAAGACTTCGGCCCCGAACTGGCGCAGCTGCGACGAGCCTTGGAACGCGAGCACCACGCCGATCAGGAACGCCATCAACGCGACGATGGGGATCGCGTTCCAGCCCACTTCCTGCATGTGGTGGACGAGCGACGTCAGGCGCAGCCGTCCGGGCCGTACGAAGAGGCCGGCGAGCGCCGCCACGACCTGACCGAGGAACCCGGTCATCTCAACCGCGACACGGCAGCCGCCATGCGTCCAGCGGCCGACATCCGCGAGCCGGTCGACGAGCGAGGACAAGGCGGCGGGCGCGGGCGGGGCATCCGGCATGCTGTTGCGCACAATCTCGAGCAGCAGGGCCTGCGCCTCGCCGGCACCCGAGATCGCCCCGCTATCCGCCCCCGTCCGACGAGCCAGGTCGAGCACGAACCACGCCCCGGCGGTGTCCAGGCGCCCGACCCCGGATACGTCGACGGATCGCGCGTCCACCGGCTCGCGCGGGAGGGCCGCGACCGTCCCGATCAGCAAATCCCCGGACAGCACGGCGCACCCGTCGCGCAGCTCTAGGGCAGGCGCCGTCCGTGCCTCCCGGTCCTGATCCGCCATGCCAACTCCCCCGTCTGACGGGACGATTCCGCCTTGGCGCTTCGTGCCCTCCCGTTCGCGGCAAGGACTCCGTATGTCGTCGCGACTCGGAATGGAAACGGATTGACGGTCGGGACGACCGCGCCCGTCCCCTCCTCCCCCCGGCGGCCGCGCTGCGCCGCCTCTTGCGAGGGAAGCGGCCGACCTCGCCCAAGCCCACCCGAATGGGCGTTGTTACATAAACTAAGGTAAGTTATTAAGAAGATGGAATTTCTTGCCGAGACTAAATCGGCAATAGCACAGTGATTTCACTAGGTTGAGCGTATTTATACAACAACGCCCCTGCGCCCCCTTCTCTCAATCTTCGTCATGAGGCCTGCTGATAAAAGGCTTCGGTCGTTCTATCGCCAAGTCCGCCCCAGCCCCGACCGTTCAAAGCGACCCCAGCCTTCCTTCGTCGTCCACCACTTCGAGTGCATCACCGCGGCCAGTGTTCCAGCGCCAAAGCACGAGGTTGACGTCCCGCGCAGTCGCGCCGCGCGCGTAGGAGGGAACGATCAGCCCTGCATGGCCCGATGCGGTCAGCCGCAGAGCAAGGTCCTGCGTCGGTACCGGCGCGCCTGTCAGCATGCGATGGCGCCAGTCAGGATCGGCAAGGTCGCCGGACGTCGTGCCCAGGGATGCGAGCACCGCGGCATCGCGGCCGTCAAGCAGACCGGCAAGGTCGGCACGGTAGGCGACGAGCGTGGTCGGCTGCAGCATGCCGACTTGGTTCGCCTCGCGCAGTGCGGTGGCGGGTGAGAGCGCAAGATAGAGGGCCGGAGTGCCACGCGTATTGAACCGCCCCCCATGGCGGCGGGCGCCTTCCCCAGACAGGGGCTCACGAGCATAGACGGGGTTCAGGGCTCGGTAAAGAAGGCCACCAAAGGCGACGGCAGGCGGCAGGGTGGGGGACGTCACACGTGGATGCCGGCATCCACCGCGTCGATTAGGTCGAGCACCGCGTCGGCCCGGCCTTCGCGCACCATCTGCATCGCCGTGCGCCCGCCGAGGCCCGGCAGCGGCTCGGAGCGGTACCAAGCATAGGCCATCAACGCCGAGCCGAAGCGCGGCTCGACCTTGTTGACGATTTCGACCATTTGCCTAAGCCGGCTCTGCACCCGGTCAGAGGCAACACGCTCACGCCGCTGCACCGCGTCTCGACCCAGGCCGGCGCTTGAAGCGACCTCCGCGCCGGTGGTGCGCCAAGCAACGGCAATCTTGGCCGGAGCGAAGAGACCTTGGTCGGCATAGTCGGCAAGGGGCATTAAATCCTCACATTCCGCAGATAAAGACAGTATATACCGTCATCTGAAGTGTATTCAACATTCAAAAGGTTGTCCGACCCTTGGTGGCAGTGGCCGCAGCACCCGCCAGACGGTACTTCAGCTAACGCCAAGCTTAGCGGCGATGGAGGCGCATCTGGCGCAGTGGACCAGAGAGATCGCCGATCAGCGGGTCCATGGCACGACCGGCGAGGCACCGGGTCTGCGCTTTGCACGCGACGAGATGGGCAAGCTGAAGCCCCTCCCGCACTGCGGCTCGTTCATGGCAGCGCGCGAACTGACCCGGCGCGTCGGACCCGACTGCGCGGTGAAGATGGATACCAATGCCTATTCGGTTCCCTGGCGGCTGATCGGCGAGCGGGTCCGCGTGATGGTCACGGCCGAGGCAGTGTGCGTCACCCATGCCGGGGTGGAGGTCGCCTGCCATCGGCGCAGTGCCGGACAGCGTGGGCGGATTATCGACCATGCCCACTTCGTCGGGGTCGCGGGTGCAGCGGGTCGCGTCAGGACACCCACCGACGTGATCGAGGCACCGATCGAGATGCCGTCGCTGCTGCGCCCCCTCGCCGAGTATGAGGCTGTCGCCGGAGGGGCTTGGTGATGAACGCACATACGCAGGAAGACCTCGACCGGATGCTCACGCGGCTGAAGCTGACGGCCATGCGCGATCAGCTCGACAGTCTTCTGGACGAGGCCGTGCGAGGGGAGATGACGCTGCGCGATGCGCTGGCATTTTTATGCGAGCGCGAGATCGCCCGCAAAGACCAGCGCCGCATCGACATGAGCTTCGGGTTGGCAAAGTTTCCGTTCGTGCGGAACATCACGGGCTTCGACTTCGCCGCCCAACCCTCGATCGACCGTGCGCAGATCCGGGACCTTGCGACGGGGCGCTTCATCGCCAACGGCGATGCGCTTTTGCTGCTGGGCCCTCCCGGCGTGGGGCAAGACGCACTTGGCCGTCGCGCTCGGCCGCGAGGCGATCGTCGCCGGATATACGGTGCTCTTCACCGGAGCGATGGAACTGGTGGCGAACCTGGCAAAGGCGCAGACCGAGAACCGCCTCGAAGAGCGGCTGACGCATTACGCAAAACCGAAGCTGCTGATCGTGGACGAACTGGGCTACCTGCCGCTCGAGCCCGACGCCGCGCATCTGTTCTTCCAACTCGTCTCCCGACGCTACGAGCGAGGCGCGATGCTGATCACTTCGA
This sequence comes from uncultured Jannaschia sp., assembly GCF_947494025.1. Classification (GTDB taxonomy): domain Bacteria; phylum Pseudomonadota; class Alphaproteobacteria; order Rhodobacterales; family Rhodobacteraceae; genus Jannaschia. The sequence continues at coordinate 309 of NZ_CANLTQ010000025.1, read as the reverse complement.
ACCGCGCCGTCGGTGAATGGGGGACAGTCTTCGGCGATGCCGTCGTCGCAACGGCGATCCTCGATCGGCTGCTCCACCACTCCCACGTCGTCGCCATCCGCGGCGACAGCTACCGCCTCCGCGAGAAGCGCCGCAGCGGGCTTTCGCAAAAGCCCGCTGCGGCGCCTGAACCCGCAATAGTATCAACCTGAAGGTGGGCCAATTCTTCGTGTCGCCCCCGGGCCAGATCCGAATGTCGCTTCGGTAATGGGGCTTTGACCGTCAAGCTCAAAATCGCGCGCGTCATCACGCACGCGCCGGTCGGAGGCT
>NZ_CANLTQ010000024.1 GCF_947494025.1 uncultured Jannaschia sp. | reverse complement strand
CCTGATCGCACAGAATGCCGCCCGGGCGAGGCCAATCCGCGCCTCACCTGAATTATCGCCGGAATCCAGCGTTCAGATAGTCTGGAACACCTTTCGGTGGAGACGACGCAATTACAGGCCGCTGATAGTGCATTCTTCAACGGCCCCCAGATGCACATGGTGCAGGGGGCTGGCCCGCCAGCTGGTAGAGATACGCGGCCCCCCAGCAACGCCGCCGATCCGGCGGCCGCGGCGCATCCGAAATGCAGCGCCGCCCCGTGCATCCGGTCGCCATCGCCGTGCATCCGAGCCGCTTTCGTGATCTTCATGGCCCGTCGTCCCCTTTTCCTCTATCGAGCCGCGTCGAATGGCCATCCACCAGGCCGCCGTTCCCTGTAGAGGTTCCGCGGGACGCCACGAATACGAAGGGCCGCGGGAGGCCTCGCGCCTTCGCAGAATCGTGACTGAACCCTGCGGCGCTGGAAGGCCGCACCGGCGGGCTGATGGGCGAAGGAGGAATGTGGTGCCGCAATCAAGACGGAACCTGCTGATCGGGGGGTTGGCGATCGCGGGAGGCTACGCGGCGCTGAGGTTCGGGCCGCCGGCGGTGGCCGGGCTGTTCACCGGGGATTTCGACTTCGAGCCGATCGAGCGACCCGCTGGCTTCCGCAGGATTGCGGGCGGGGACAGCTCCTCCGGATTCGATCTGTTCATGGGGCTCGACGACGCCCCCGACCCCGAGATGACCGCGACCGTTGAGCGGGTCGAGCGCCGGATCTGCGAGACGCTCTACGGCTCCGAGACCGAGCCGGGGGTGGTCCGGGTGGCCTCCTTCTCGGACTACAACTGTCCATATTGCCGGGCGCTGACGATCCGGCTGTCGAAGATCGAGGCGGCGTCCGAAGGCGGCGTCCGGATTGCGTGGCACGAGCTTCCCCTGCTGGGCGAGGCCTCGACGATGGCCGCGCAGGCGGCGCTCGCCGCCAAGCGCCAGGGGGCCTACGTGGCGTTCCACAAGCACCTGATGCGCACGCCGTTCGGGACGACTCCGGAATATCTCGAGGTGCTGGCCGAGGACATCGGCGTGGACGGCGCACGCCTGCTCACCGATATGGCAAGCGAGGACGTTCGGCGCGAGCTGCGAGAAAGTAGCGCCCTTGCGGACATCTTCGCCTTCGTCGGCACGCCCGCGCTGGTGGTCGGTCGCACGGTCGTGCAGGGCGAGATCGGCGAGGCGCGGCTCCGAAGCCTGATCGAGCGCGAACGGGCCGACGGCCCCATAGAGGCCTGCGCATGATTAGCCTGACTCGGATCGCCCTGTCCTTTGTCCTGTGCCTTTCCACGTTCGGCAGCCCAGCCGTCGCCGCCGTGTCGGAGGTCTTCGAGTCGCCCGCGCTCACGGCGCGGCTCGTCACCGTCGAGGACGGGACCGGGCCCGACGCGGGCAGCATTTCGGCCGGTCTCGCCCTCGACATCGCGGAGGGGTGGAAGACCTACTGGCGCTCCCCCGGCGAGGTCGGGCTGCCGCCCGAGGTAGACTGGCAGGGCTCGAAGAACGTCGCCGCGGCGGAGTTCCAATGGCCCGCGCCCATGCGCTTCCGCGCCTTCGGCATCGAGAATTTCGGATATGCCGACAAGGTCGTCCACCCGATCCGCGTCACGCTCGCGGAGCCGGGAGAGCCCGCCCGCCTGCGCGCCGCCGTCTCGATGCTGGCCTGCTCCGACATCTGTGTGCCGCTGCAGTTCGACCTCGCGCTCGATGTCCCCGCGGGGACGGGCATCGACCAGGCCTCGGCCGCAAGGGTCGCCGAATGGGCCGCGCGCGTGCCCGCCTCGCCCGAGGCGTCGGACATGACGCTGCGCGCCGCCGCCCTGCCCCCCGTCGGCGGGGCGCTGACCGTCGCGCTGGACCGGACGTCAGGCTGGCGGGCCCCGGATGTCTTTCCCGAGATGGGCCAAGGCACCGCCTTCGGCGGGCCCGACATCCGCGTGTCGGCGGACGGCCGCACGCTCTGGGCCTCGCTGCCGGTGCTGGCGCTGTCAGATCCGGCCGCACCGCTGACCCTGACGGTCACCGACGGCCCGGATGCCACGACCTTTGAGAACGTGACGGTCGCCGCCTCGCCGCCCCCGCCGCCCTACGCCGTCGAAGGCGCGGCGAGGCCCTGGTCGGCGCTGGCCTGGATCCTCGCGCTGGCCTTCGGCGGGGGGCTGATCCTCAACGCGATGCCCTGCGTCCTGCCGGTCCTGTCGGTCAAGCTCTCCTCCGCGCTGAACGCCGCCCAGGTGTCCCGGCGGCGGGTCCGGACGGGGTTCCTCGCGACGGCGGCCGGAACGCTGGCCTTCATGCTGGCGCTGGCGGGCGCGGTGATCGGGCTGCAAGCCTTGGGCTACGCGATCGGCTGGGGGACGCAGTTCCAGAACCCCTACTTCCTCGTCCTCCTCGTCCTGGTGCTGGGACTCTTCGCGGCCTCCTTCTTCGGCCTGTTCGACATCGCGCTTCCCTCGGGCCTCGCCACCCGGCTCGCGGCGGGGGGCGGGCGCGGCCATGCCGGGGACTTCGCCACCGGGGCCTTCGCGGCGGTGCTGGCCACGCCCTGCTCGGCCCCGCTGCTGGGGACGGCGGTGGCCTTTGCGCTGACCGGCTCGTCCTTCGAGGTCGTGGCGATCTTCACCGCGATGGGGCTGGGCCTCGCCCTGCCCTACCTGATCGTGGCGGCGCGGCCGGACCTCGTGGCTGCCCTGCCCCGGCCGGGTCGCTGGATGCTGGTCGTCAAGGCCGTGCTGGGTCTGATGCTGGCGGGGACGGCGGCCTGGCTGCTCTGGGTGCTGGCCGGGGTCCAGTCCGAGGCGCTGGCCTGGACGGTGGCGGCCGTTCTGACCGGGGTGATCGCGGCGATGGGCCTGATGCGCGCGCGGCTGGCACGGCGGGGCTGGGCCACGGCGGCCGCGCTTGGGCTGGCGGCGGCGATGGTCACCCTGCCGGCGGTGATGCGGCCCGAGGCGCGCGCGGCCGCGCAGGACGAGGTGATCGCCTGGGTCCCGTTCGCCCGCGCCGACATCGCCCGGCACGTGAGCGAGGGCCATGCCGTTTTCGTCGACGTGACCGCGGACTGGTGCCTGACCTGCATCGCCAACAAGTCGCTGGTGCTGGAGCGGGCGCCTGTGGTCGATGCGCTCGCCGCGCCCTCGGTTGTGGCGATGCAGGCCGACTGGACGCGTCCCGATCCGCGCATCGCCGCCTTTCTGGAGGCGAACGGGCGCTTCGGCATCCCGTTCAACATCGTCTACGGCCCGGCCGCGCCGGAGGGGATCGCGCTCTCCGAGGTGCTGACGCCGGGGGCGGTGATAGAGGCGCTGACCACCGCTTCGGGGACGCGGGTCGCGGGTGGGCCGGGGGCGGCGGACTAGCCGCGCCTCAACCCCCGTCCAGCGCGCGCAGCACCAGCGCGAGCATGAGCGTCAAAATCAGGGCGAAATGGCCGAGTTCGGGCATCATGGTCCCCCACCGTCCCGGACGGGCAGGTCGGGGGCTCCAAGGGGGAGGGTCAAGGCGTGATCGGCAGTAGCCAGTTCACGGCCTCGTGACGCATCGGCGCTTGACCTTACAGCGGAGCAGGGCCGCAGGGGCCGCCGCGACGAAGGGCGGTCCTGTCGACCACCCCGATCCCAGTTTCCAAAGGTTCCATGACACCGCTCGCCCTCCTCTTCCCCGAGATCGGGCCCGACATCTTCTCGATCCAGGTCGGGTCCTTCACCTTCGCCCTGCGCTGGTACGCGATGGCCTACATCACCGGCATCCTGCTGGGATGGTGGCTGTGCCGCCGGGCGGTGCTGACGCCGCGCCTCTGGGGGGCGGACGGCCCGCCGCTCGCGCCCGCGCGGCTGGAGGATCTGGCGACCTGGATCGTGCTCGGTGTGATCCTGGGTGGGCGGCTCGGCTTCGTGCTGTTCTATCAGCCGACCTACTACCTCCTCAACCCGGCTGAGATCCTGATGGTCTGGCAGGGGGGCATGTCCTTCCATGGCGGGATGCTCGGCGTCGCGGCCGCGCTGGTGCTATTCCACCTGCGCCACCGCGTGCCGCTGCTGCCGCTGTCCGACCTTCTCGCGCTGGCGACGCCGATCGGGCTCTTCCTCGGCCGGCTCGCCAACTTTGTGAACGCCGAGTTGTGGGGCCGTCCGACCGACCTGCCCTGGGCGGTGATCTTTCCCGGCGCGGCCGCGCAGGACTGCGCGGGCGTCGTCGGGTTGTGCGCCCGGCACCCCTCGCAGCTCTACGAGGCGCTGCTGGAGGGGGCCTTGCTCGGCGCGGTGCTTGTATGGCTGGCATGGCGCCGCGGTGCCTTCGCGCGCCCCGGCCTTCTGACGGGCGCGTTCCTCATGGGCTACGGCACGGCCCGCGCATTGGTCGAGCTCGTGCGCCAGCCGGACGCCCAGTTCGCCGGACCGGGAAACCCGCTGGGCTACGCGCTGCAACTGGGGCAGGCCGGCCTGACGATGGGGCAGATCCTCTCGCTGCCGATGATCGCGGCCGGGCTCTGGCTCGTCCTGCGCGCCGTGCGGGGGCCGCGACCGCAGCGGAATCGGGCCGGTCCGGACCTGCCCCGCGCCTGATGCGGCGCAGCGGTCACCCCGCCAGCATGACGACCGGATAAAGGATCGCGAGAAGGATCGGCTGGTGAAGCAGGTAGATGGTGAGGGTCCGGCGTCCGGTCAGCGCCATCCCGCGCGCGAGGCGCCCCTCCGGTCTCGGCAGTCGATCCAGCCAGCCCCGATGCAGCGCCGCGCGGGTGACGGCGAGGCCGATCAGGGTGAATCCCGCCCATGGGAAGACCGGCGCGAAATCGACGGAAGGCGACGGGACGGCGGCGAAGCCGATCCAGGCCACCAGCCGGGCGTCGAAGGCGGGATCCGTCCAGGCCAGGCCGAAGGCGACGATCGCGCCGCCCAGCAGGAACGCGACGATGGAAGGCGCGCGCAGGAACGCCGCCCCGATCAGGCTGGCCACCACGATGGCATGGAGGATGCCGAAATAGACGTATGCGCCGGGCATCGTGAGGCGCGTCGCCAGTGTGATCGTCAGGGCGGCGGCGGCGATCTTCGCCAGCCGCGCGCCGAACGCCCCAGGGTCCAGGCCGCCGCGCGCCGCCAGCGCGAGGCTGACGCCGACCAGCAGCATGAAGGTCGCCGCGACCGTCCGTCCGAACGCGATCCATGCCGGGTGCACCGCCCACTGCGCGGGGATCATGCCGAGGAAGGCCAGATCCCAGACGACGTGGAACAGCACGACACCGATGATGGCCCAGCCGCGCAGGACGTCTACGGCGGGGTAGCGTGCATGACGGCTCGCGGCCTGGGGCTGCGAAAGCGAAATGTCCATGCGAGCCGCCGCCTCCAGGTCGATGCCTTGGGCCGACCGCTACGCGAGGTCCCGCGCTGGAAGGGAAGAGGCGGCCGCATCTGATGGAAGGCTTGACCTTACCCCGGAGGAAGCTGGTTTCCGGTCCGCAAAGGCGGCTTCCAGACAGGCCGCGGGTCAAGCGAGGAGGACGAGGATGGATGGCGATGCCGATGGAACCCCGCAGGCCACGCGGCGGGACTTCCTCTACTATGCGACAGCCGGTGCCGGCGCGGTGGTGGCCGGGGCGGCCCTGTGGCCCCTCGTCGATCAGATGAACCCGTCCGCGGACGTGCTGGCGCTGCTGTCGATCCAGGTCGACATCTCTGGGGTGGAACCGGGGACGCAGCTCACGGTCATGTGGCAGGGCAAGCCGGTCTTCATCCGCAACAGGACGCCGGCCGAGGTCGCGGCGGCTCTGGCCGAGGAAGTGACCGACCTTCCCGACCCCTTCGCCCGCAACGCCAACCTGCCCGAGGACGCGCTGGCCGTGGACGCCAATCGGGCGGTGCCGGACCGGGAGACCATTCTGGTGCAGATCGGGGTGTGCACGCATCTGGGATGCGTGCCCTTGGGCGACGGCGCCGGAGATTTCGGCGGCTGGTTCTGCCCCTGCCACGGCTCGCATTACGACGCGGCGGGCCGCATCCGGAGGGGGCCGGCGCCCGAAAACCTGCACATCCCGCCCTACGCGCTGGCCGAAGACGGAACCCTCACCATCGGCTGACGGGGCGACGTACCCCGCCCCTCAGATCAGCGCCCGCCAGCCCATCCAGATCGCCATCGCGACCATCATCAGGTTCTCAGTGAGCGAGACGAAGCCCAGCGGCACCTTGCTGTCGCCGCCCACGCAGGCGCATTTGAGCTCGCGCTTGTCGACGTAGACGGCCTTAAACACGGAGGCGGCGCCCACCGTCCCGATGAACAGCGCGGAGGGCACCGACAGCCAGTGCCAGACCATTGCGGTCATCAGCAGGCCCGCGCCCGTCTCGATCCAGGGATAGGCGTAGGAATAGCGCACCCAACGCTTTCCCAGCAGGTCGTAGTTGAGGAACATCGTCGAGAAGCTCTCGATGTCCTTGAGCTTCTGCAGGCCGAGCAGGACCATCGAGATGGAGATGAACCAGGCTAGCGTCTGCCACGTCAGCAGCGTGCCGAAGGTGAACCAAGTGAAGGCCACCGCCAGCGCCGCGCCAACCGCGAACAACGCGATCACCGGCTGGTAGGAGGTGTCGGACCGCTCCTCCTCGGGCTTCTTCTTGCCGAGGTGCACCTGCAGGTCGTCGTAGCCGCCGACCCGTTCGTCGCCGATCCAGGTCTGCGGCGTGGTCTCGACGTCGTGCCTCTCCTTGAAGGCGTCCGTCTCCTCGCGCGATGTCAGCAGGTTGTCGTCGACCTCGAAGCCCTCGCGCTTCAGCAGGTCGACGGACTTCAGCCCGTAGGGGCAGGTGTGGCCCGGCATGTCCATCCGGTAGATAGTGGCGCGCTTCTGTTCTTTGGCAGTATCCTTCGGCATGGTCGAGCCTCCTCAGGTGCAGATGTAGACGCCGCCATAGCCGACGCGCAGCGCCGGCTCGGTCTGCAGATCGAAGATCAGGTCGCTGCCCTCCCCGCCCTCCTGCGGCACGACCGCGAGGCGTACGCCCTCGGCGGCGAGGACGGGCGACGTCGAGAGCTCGCCCTCGGCCAAGGCGACGGGCACGAGTTGTCCGGTGATCTTCATCACGCCTTCTCCCGCGGTGTTCACCGCGACCAGCGTCTGCTGCCCTTCGGAGAAGCGGAAGGCGCAGACTGCGTCGGGCACGACCTGCGCGACCTCCTCGTCGGTCATCCCGCCCACATCCACGCCCGCGAGCGCCGGGCGCGACAGCGCCTCGGCAACCGAGGCCGCCACGGGGGTCGGCCCCTCGGGCGCGCCGATCGGATAGTCGTCGCCCACTTCGCCGTTCTCGCGGATCTGGCGGATGAGGTATTCCATCTCCGCGATCTCCTTCTCCTGCGCGGCGATGATCTCGTCGGCGAGCCTGCGCGCGCGCGGGTCCGTGATCGTCGCCCGCTCGGAGACCATGATGGCGATGGAGTGGTGCGGGATCATGGACTTCATCCAGCTCTCGTCCTGCACGGTGATCTGCGAGCGCACGAGCCACAGCCCGAGGGCGAAGAGGGCCAGGGAGAGGCCGTAGAGCGTCAGATTCAGCCACCGCGTCTTGTACATGAAGATCATGAAGGAGAGCATGATCGCCAACATCGTGCCGAACATCAGCATCGACATGTAGGCCCGCGTCTCCGACAGCCAGAAGTCGGTCCAGCGATAGATGTTCCAGTACATGAAGAAGTACATGACCACGGTCGACGTGGTCACCATCGCCAGGAGGTTGGCGTACATCTTCCAGTTCGGGCCGCTCTTCTCGGACGTCCCATGGGTCTCCGCATCGGTCGAATGCATCGGCTCGTCGGCCATTGTATCCTCCGTCACACAAGTTCCGAGGCGCGGCGCTCGCCCCTCGATTGAGCATCGAACGCATGTCCAGCGCTGGAAGGTTCCGACGGCCTCAGGAGCTGCCGTCCGGAACGACATCCAGCTCCAGCGCCGGGTTCGCCGGGGCATCGCGTTCCTCGACCTGCAGCGTCGAGAACCCGAAGCCGGCCTCCGCGAGGAGACGATGCGCCGCGTCGAGCAGGTCGGACCGGCTCGCTCTCCGCTCCGGAACAAGATGCGCCGTGAAGCCGTGAAGAGGTCGCACCCGTCCGAGAGCCGCCAGGCATGGGCATGGTACACCTCGCGGACTCCGTCGATCTGTCCCAGCTTCGCCACGACCGCAGGCAGATCCATCCCCGGTGGGGTCGCATCCATCAGGATGCACAGGGACTCGCGCAGGATGCTCCAGCCGGCCCGGAGAAGGACGAGGTCGAGGCCGAAGGCCATGCCCAGAAGCGGGTCGATCGCGAGGGAGCCGGTAAACCGGATCACGACCGTCGCGACAATGATCAGGCTGCCGACGAAGGTCTGCAGGATCTGCCAATAGGCCCCGCGCACGTTGAGGTCGGTCTTCTGCTGCCGCCAGAGCAGCACGAGCGAGACGCCCTCCGTGACCAGTCCGGCCGCCACGACCCACGGCATTGGCGCCGTAGGGAAGGCGACCGGCTGTCCGAGGCGCATCGCCCCCATGACGATCACCAGGGCCGCCATGCCCAGCAGTAACGCGCCGTCGACGAGCGCACCGATCACCTCGGCGAGCCTGTGGCCGAAACTATAGGCCGTGTTCGCCGGGCGCCGCGCGATCCGGGCCGCGACCAAGGCGACTAGCACCCCGCCCACGGCCGAAAAGGTGTGCAGCGCGTCCGACAGGACGGCGACCGAACCGATCCAGAGGCCGACGGCGGGCTCGATCAGGAAGTAGATCCCCGTCAGCTACGTGGAGATCGCGAGGGCACGGCCTCTTTCGGCGATATGGCCACCGTGCCCCCATGCCCATGCTCAGGCATGGGCGTCGTCGCGCGCGCTCAGCGACTCGATGATCGGGCAGTCCGGCCGGTCGTCGCCGGCGCAGGACTCGACCAGCTGCGTGAGCGTGTCGCGCATCTCCCGCAGGGCGGTGATCTTCGCCTCGATCGCGGCGAGGTGGTCTTGGGCGAGCCGCTTGACCTCGGCGCTGGACCGCGTCTCGTCGTTCCATAGCGCGAGCAACGCGCGGCAATCCTCGATCGAGAAGCCGAGCGCCCGGGTGCGGCCCAGGAAGTTCAGTTTGTGGACGTCCCGCATCGAGAAGGCCCGGTATCCGTTGCAGGACCGGCTCGGCGTGACGAGCCCGATATCCTCGTAGTAGCGGATCGTCTTCGGGGGGACGCCGGTCCGCTCGGCGGCTTCTCCGATGTTCATAACGGCCCCCCGCGGAGGAGAGACGGCAAGTGGGATGGCATGACAGGTTCCTCGGTTCCATTGGCGCGATGGTCCGTGGCGCGCCGTTCGGGCGCGACGGATGTCGGCGCGCCACCGGGGCGCGCCGTCAGGCCGTTCGCGGCGGATCGAGAAGGTCGTGAGGTTCGCGGCCGTCGGACAAGTCGATCGGCCGAAACGCGATCGTCGTGGCGAATCCCAATGAGGGGGAAAGCTCCGGCGCGTCGGGCGCGACGCCCATGACGCTCGTGCAGGATGCCCCCCGGTCGCTCGTGTTCTGGCAGCATTCGTTCATGGCGCCAGCGGTCACGACGGAAAGGCCCTGTTCGGATCGGACCTCGTCAGGCCCATGAGCATGCGCGACGGAGGCTAGACCGGCGCCGAACAGGCCGGCCGCCAGCACGGCGGCAACGAGCAGGTAGCAGAGGGCCCGAAACAGTACCATAACCGGAAAGTAGGCCCGATGCCAGGTGATCTCAAGTTCGGGACATCGGCCCTTGACCTTCCAGCGGGAGGAAGCCCCATCTCTTCTGTCGACCGAAGCCCGACCGAGGAAACGCGCTGATGCTAGCCCCTGCCCCGCTCACGCATACCTTTCCCGTCGAAGGGATGTCCTGCGCCTCCTGCGTCGGCCGCGTCGAACGAACCCTGCAGGCCGTTCCGGGCGTCGTGGAGGCGAGCGTCAACCTCGCCACGGAACGCGCGACGGTGCACGGGACGGCCGACCGGGCGGCGCTGGCGCGCGCCGTCGAGGCGGCGGGCTACGCCGTGCCCGCCGCGACCGTCGAGCTGGCGGTGGAGGGCATGAGCTGCGCGTCCTGCACGGGGCGGGTCGAGCGGGCGCTCGCCGCGGTGCCTGGTGTCACGGAGGCCAGCGTCAACCTCGCGACGGAGCGGGCGACGGTGCGCGGGACGGCCGATCCGGCGGCGCTGATCGCGGCCGCCGGGGCCGCCGGATACACGGCGCGCGAGATCGCGCGGGACCAGGGGTCACGGGACGCGGCCTCCGCGAAGCGTGACGAGGAGGCTGGCCGGCTGCGTCGGAGCGTTCTTGCGGCCGGCCTGCTGACGCTGCCCGTCGCCGTCCTGGAAATGGGCGCGCACCTGATCCCCGGGGTCCACGACCTCATCATGGCGACGATCGGGATGCGGGCCAATTGGCTGATCCAGTTCGTCCTCACGAGCCTGGTGCTCTTCGGACCGGGCCTCGGGTTCTACGCCAAGGGCTTCCCCGCGCTCCTCAAGGGCGCGCCGGACATGAACAGCCTCGTCGCCGTGGGCACCTCCGCGGCCTACCTGTTCTCGGTCGTGGCGCTCTTCGCGCCAGGCCTGCTGCCCGAGGGGACGGTCGCCGTTTACTTCGAGGCCGCCGCCGTGATCGCGACGCTGATCCTGGTGGGCCGCTGGCTGGAGGCGCGCGCCAGGGGGCGCACCTCCATGGCGATCCAGCGGCTCGTCGGGCTTCAGGCCAGGACGGCGCGCGTCCGCCGCGACGGCCGGCTCGTGGAGGTCGCCGTCGCCGAGGTCGCCCCCGGCGACATGGTCGAATTGCGCCCGGGCGAGCGAGCGCCGGTGGACGGCGAGGTGATCGAGGGTTCCAGCTATATCGACGAGAGCATGATCACCGGCGAGCCCGTTCCCGTCGCCAAGGCCGTCGGCGCTGCGATCGTGGGCGGGACCGTCAACCAGACCGGCGCGCTGTCCTTCCGCGCCACCGCCGTGGGCGGCGACACGATGCTGGCGCAGATCATCCGCATGGTCGAGGAGGCGCAGGGTTCCAAGCTGCCGATCCAGGCGCTGGTGGACCGCGTGACCATGTGGTTCGTCCCCGCCGTCATGGCGCTGGCGGCGCTGACTTTCGGGGTCTGGTTCGTCTTCGGCCCCGAGCCGGCGTTGACCTTCGGGCTTGTCAACGCGGTGGCTGTGCTGATCAGCGCCTGCCCCTGCGCCATGGGGTTGGCCACGCCGACCTCGATCATGGTGGGCACCGGGCGCGGGGCGGAGATGGGCGTGCTTTTCCGCCGCGGCGAGGCGCTGCAGCTTCTCAAGGAGGCGCGGGTCGTCGCACTCGACAAGACCGGCACGCTGACCGAGGGCGTGCCACGCCTGACCGACCTCGGCCTCGCGGATGGCTTCGGCCGGGCGGAGGTGCTGGCCCGCGTCGCGGCCGTCGAGGCGCTCTCGGAGCATCCGATCGCCCGCGCCGTCGTGGCGGCGGCCGAGGCCGAGGGGTTGGCGCTACCGGAGGCCCGCGCGTTCGAGAGCATCACCGGCATGGGCGTCTCGGCCCTCGCCGACGGGGGCCGCGTCGAGGTCGGCGCGGACCGCTACATGACGTCGCTCGGCCATGACGTCTCCATCTTCGCCGCCGCCGCTGCGCGGCTTGGCGACGAGGGTAAGACGCCGCTTTATGCCGCCGTCGATGGCCGTCTCGCCGCCGTGATCGCCGTCGCCGACCCGGTCAAGGAGACCACGCCTGAAGCGATCCGAGCGCTGCATGAACTGGGCCTGAAGGTCGCGATGATCACCGGCGACAACCGCCGCACGGCGGAGGCCATCGCGCGGGGCCTGGGGATCGACGAGGTCGTGGCCGAGGTGCTGCCCGGCGGCAAGGTAGACGCGGTGAAGACGCTCAAGGCCGCGCATGGACGCCTGGCCTTCGTGGGCGACGGCATCAACGACGCCCCCGCCCTGGCCGAGGCGGACGTGGGCCTCGCCATCGGCACCGGCACGGACGTGGCTATCGAGGCGGCGGACGTGGTGCTGATGTCGGACTCGCTGAAGGGCGTGCCGAACGCCATCGCGCTGTCGAAGGCGACGCTCCACAACATCAGGCAGAACCTGTTCTGGGCCTTCGCCTACAACACGGCGCTGCTGCCGGTGGCCGCCGGCGTCCTCTATCCCGCGTTCGGCCTGCTGCTCTCGCCCATCCTCGCCGCCGGGGCGATGGCGCTCAGTTCAGTCTTCGTACTGGGCAACGCGCTGCGCCTGCGCCGCTGGTCGCCGCCGATGCGCGAGGCGTCCGTCCCCGCGGCGCCGTCCCGCCGCGCATCGGCGGTCGCCCCGGCGGAATGAGGCCCGCGCCGCGAACGCGGCGCTTGACCTTGCCGCACAGGAGGGTCCGGCGGCCCGTCTCGAACACCGGACGCCAGTCGCGCAACCCCGAGGCGCCTGGCCCCGCCCAGACATCAGCTCGAGGCCGCATCATGCCCATCTCGTTCGCCCGCCCGCCGCGTTCCTCCTGGTCGCCGCGCTGACCGGCGCCCCCGCCCTCACCGACGAGACGACGGAGGAGGAGGTCAAGCGCCTCGCCCTCGAGGCGATCCTCGAGAATCCCGAGATCGTCATGGAGGCCGTGGGCATCCTGCAGGCGCGCGAGGAGGCCGCCCGCTCCGCCGTCGCCGCGGAGAGGGAGGCGCTGCTCGCCGACGCGCCCGTGCTGGGCGACCCGGCCGGCGACGTCGCGGTGGTCGAGTTCTTCGACTACAACTGTCCCTATTGCCGACGCGCCAAGCCCATCCTCTCCGAGCTCATGGCTGACCATCCGGGGGTGAGGATCGTTGGCCGCGAATGGCCAATCCTGGGCGAGGGCAGCGTGTTCGCCGCCCGCGCGGCGCTCGCGGCCCACGAGCGGTGCCTCTACGAGCCGTTTCACTGGGCGCTCATGGGGCTGTCGGGCCGGGCCGAGCGCGCTCCGTGCTCAGGACCGCCGAGGAGGTCGGGCTCGACGTCGAGCGGCTGCCGGCGGACATGGAGGCGCCGGAGGTCGAGGCCTACATCGCCGAATCCATGCGGTTCGCCGACCTCCTGGGCATTTCCGGCACGCCGGCCTTCGTCGTGGGCGAGACCCTGCTGCCCGGCCTCGTGGAGGCCGGGACGCTGGCGGAGGCGGTCGCCAGGGTGCGCGAGGCGCGCTGACGCGGGCCGGCGGGCTCCCGGCCGACGGCCACCAGGCTCCATTGGGCCGCGCCCCCCGCGCCGTCACTCCATGTCGGCGATGCGGATCTGGTGGACGATGCCGTCGGTCTCGACCCGTTGGGTCGTCTATGGCGTCACCGGGTTCAGCCGCCAGAGCTGCGGCGCGGCCGAGGAGCTGACCAGGAGGCCCGGCGCGCCCTGCGCCACGTGGTAGGGCGCAGGCCCGGGCGAGCGCTCCAGCGGCTCGTCGGTCTCCCAGTCGACGCGCACGACCATATCGCGCTCCGTCGCCGCGACCGCGATCGCGTCCGCGCCGATCCGGACGCCGTGCAGCGTGCCGCCGATCTCCAGCGAGCCGGCGGCCGCGTCGTCCGCGACCAGGGCCACCGCCCCCTCCTCGGCCAGGCCCGCGGCGACGGTGCCGTCCGGGGCGCGGTCAAGGTGCTTCGGCCCGCCCTCGAGCGAAAGGTTCGACAGAACGATCCCGCGCGCGGCGTCCAGACGGCTGATCATGCCGTTGCCGGCGTTCGAGACCAGGAAGACGTCTTCCTCGGGATCGAACACCGCGTATTCCGGTTCGGGTCCGGTGCGGACGGGGCCGCGGACCTACAGATCCTCCAGGTCGATGACCGACACGCCCTCCAGCCCCGGATGGGTCGCGACCGCGTAGCGCTCCGCCGCGTCCACCTCGACATGGTGGACCATGCCGGACACCTCGACGCGCGCCACCGGCGCACGGTCGGCGACGCTAGCCAGCGTCACGATGCTGACCGTTCCGGTCCCGGCCGGGGCCCCGCCGTGATGCGCGTCGTGTGCGGCCGCGTCCATCTCCGCCGGCTTCTCCATCTGCGCCGCGTCCTCGCGTGCCATCTGCGACAGGCTGCCGGTGACCAGCAGCCCGCGTCCGGGCGCCACAGCGAGCCCGTGCGGGTTTTCAACGCCATCGACCCGGCTGACGTTCGCCAGCGCGTCGTTCAGGTGCAGGACGCTGTCGGCGTCGCCCGAGGGCAGGAAGACATCCGCCTGGGCGGTTCCGGCGAGCAGGCCGGCGGCAAGGAAGGGCATGGGGGTTCTTCGGCTTGGGGTTTGCTTCGAGGTGGGGGCTTGCCGCGCCGGAGGGTCAAGGGACGGCGCAGCCCCGTCACGCAACGGTCGGCAGCGCCGTCACGATCGTCAGCACCGCCGTCAGGGTCAGGATGACCGCCACGGCCGCGACCTCCCACTCGATGGAGCGTGCGAGGCGTCGGCCGGCGGTCGGATCGCCCGCGGCCAGCGCCGGCGACAGGCGCAACTTGTTGAGCGCCGCGAGCCCCAACAGCCCCGCCACCACTGCCAGCTTGGCCAGCAGCGTCCAGCCATAGGCCGTCGTCACCAGCGGCGCGAACCCGCCGCCCAGCAGACGCCAGCCCAAGGCCAGCCCCGCCAGCACCAGCGCGGCGACGGCCCAGATTGCGACGCGGCCGAAGCGTTCCGCCGCCGGCCCGGCGGCCGGGTCGCCCGCGCGCGCCAAGCGGCGCAGCGTCAGCAGCGCCGCCATCCAGAGCGCGACCATCCCAAGATGCACGAGCGTCGCCGTGGCCCAGTCGCGCGGCAGTTCCGAGACGTGACCGACCACGGTGAAGGACCAGATCAGCGCCGCGGCGCCCGCGAGACCCGGCGCATGGCCTAGCCGCGGGACGAGCGCCCAGACCGCGAGCAGGCCGAAGCCCGCCGCGCGCCATCCGGCCACCGCCGCCACGGAGGTCTCAAGCAGTAGCCCGATCATGTCGGTGTCGGTGAACCCGTCCCAGTCCCCGGTCAGGCCGGCGCCGCGCAGACCGAGGCGCAGCGCGATCAGCGAGAGCCCGACCAAGGCGGCCACCGCGACGACCGGCCGGATCCGCCGCCCTTCCCCCGGCGCGAGGAATGCGGCCCAGAGCATGGCCTCGGCCCCGCCGAGGGCCGCGCTTTGGCCGCCACCCGGGCCAGCGTCACACCGTCCATGGCCTCACTCGACCTCGAAGCCGAAAGCACCCTTCATCGGATGGCCGTCCGGCCCCAGCCCGATATAGCTCAACTCGTAGACGCCCGGCCCCGGTTCGACGGGGGCGATGAATGCAGACCTTTTGACCGCCTCGACATCGAACTCGGTCGTGCCGTCCGGCCCCTCGACCTCGACGCGGGTTAGCCAGATGCCGTCGTCGAAGCTCAGCTCGACCTGCTCGACGGGGCCGGCGACGATCTCGCCCCCGCCGGGACGCTGCTTTCCAGCGCGGTATCGGCGAGCGCCGCGCCAGGCAGCGGCAGGGCGGCGGCAAAGGCGGCAGGTACGAAACGGTGAATCATGTCTGTCTTCTGTATCTTACGTCGACGGGCAGATGGGGATTTGCCAGCGCTGGAAGGAAAGGGGGGCCGTAGGCGCTCGTCTTGGTTTGGCCGCGATTAAGTCTTCCTCGCAAATCCTCTTCGACCGCGCGCCAAGTTTCAGCCACCCTATGGGTCGACACTGTTCCGCCGGGATGATCCCGTCGACGAGATGCATCTCTGCCGGGCAGGAACGATCCTGCTCGAGCGTGTTTTGCCGGACGGCGCGCGGCTCCTGCTCGCGCGCATCGGGGCGGGCGGGCTGGTGGCGAAGGCTTTGCTGCCCGCATCGTTCAATCATTGCGGGGCGGTCGTGCAGGACGACGTGATCGTCGCCTCGCTCTTCCGCAAGACCTTCCTGTCGGCGCTCGCGGATCGCCCCAACGCGTGCCTTGCCTTACTCGGAGCGGTCGCTTCGAGTTGCAACGCGCTCATACCTGGGCGGAGATCCGGCGGCTGCGGCGCTTTTCCGATCGCCTAGACGCCTGGCTCGTCCTGAACCCGGCGCCGGAACCGGGCGGATGGCGAGGCATCACCGATGCGGTCGGCGTCACGCCCGCGGCGCTCTACCGCGAGCGCGCACGCTGCTGTGGGCGCGATGCCACACAATGACGCGTCAGAGCGGAAAACCACTAACCCTCCCGCGCGGTACCCCGAGTTCCTGAATTGACAGACCGGAGCGAGGCTCATATCGCACCTCGCATGCCCGCGCTCGCCGCTCTCTTCCATGCGATCCGTACGACCTTGGTCTTCGCCTTGGTCGGCTTGTTCGCCTTCGGCTCTCTGGCCGGGCCGGTGTCGGCCGCGGCAATGGTCGATCACCATGCGGCAATGGCCGTGGCTGACGATGGCGATTCCGGTCATGATCTGACCGCGACGGAAAAGTGTCCCCCAAATGCCGATGGTGCCACCCACGATATGGGCGATGGCTCCTGCTGCGTGGGTACCTCGACGACCATACTCGGGGTTCTGATCCTGCCGGACGCGCCCGAGTCGCGCATCGGGGAAATCGCTCCGTCCGATCATCCCGTTACCGCGCGCCATCGCACAGTCGAGTTTCTCCGTCCGCCATCCCTGACGATCTGATCGCGGCCCGCATGCGGGCCTGACTTCGGATTTGAGGCCCTGCTCGGATGGGGTCGGCCCGGAACGGGCAGGACGGATCAATGCTACACAAACTTCTTCTGGCCGGGGCGGCGCCCCTGGCGCTGGCTTCCTGCGGCGGTGCCACCGTGCTGCCCGACGCGACATTCCTGACGGAACCGGCATCGCTCACGGTCGCGCCCCGCCGGACCGGATACGCGGACCCGATCCGCAACTACACGGCCCGCCCGGTCGTCGAACCGGCCGACTGGCGCGAACTGAACCGTTCGCAGGAGCGCGGCTGATGGTATTCCTCAAACGGGCAGCCGTATTGCTGCCTTTAGCGCTCGGCGCTTGCGCCACGACGCTGCCGTCCGGCATCACCGCCCCCGGCGCGGGCTTCCGTCTTGTGGCCGACCGCACGCAGGCCGCGACGGGGCGCCGCTCGGTCCTGCTCCAGAGCGCAGCGCAAGCGCAGCAGGTCGGCCGCGAGGTCCATGCACTGACGCATCAGCGCACGATCTCGGCGGACACCGCCGTGCAAGTCGCGCTCCTCAACAATCGCGGGTTGCAGGCGTCCTACGCCGAAATCGGCCTGTCGGCAGCCGAGGTCTGGCAGCAAGCGACGCCCGAGAACCCGGTGGTCGCCCTGGGCGTCCTCGGGATCGGTGCGCCGGAGGTGGGCGCGTTTCGGGCGATCGAGTCGCTCGTCGCCGTGAATCTCCTCGACGCCCCGACGCGTCGTCGCCGCGTGGCCGTCGCGCAGGCGGAGTTCCAGCGCGCGCAGATGCAAGCCGTCGTCGACACACTGTCGCTCGCCTACGCGACCCGCACCGCCTGGATCGACGCCGTCGCCGCCTTCGAGACGGTGGCCCTTCTGGCGCAGGCCGCGCAAGCCGCGGATGCCTCCTCGGAGCTGGCCCTGGAGTTGGGCCGGACGGGCGCGCTCAATCGCGCGGGCCAAGCGCGCGAGCAGGTCTTCGACGCCGAATTGGCCGCGCAGACCGCCGAAGCCCGCCTTGCTGCGGCGTCGGCAAAGGAGAACCTCACCCGGCTGATGGGGCTCTACGGCACCGAGGTGGACTACTACGTCCCCGACGCGTTGCCGGCGCTGCCCGGCGGGTTGCGATCGACGGCCGGTATCGAGGCCACGGCGCTGCGCAACCGGGTCGATCTCGAGGTGGCACGGCTGGGTCTTGCCGCAACGGCCCGAGCCTACGGACTGACGAATGCGACGAGGCGTCTGACCGATCTCGAGGTGATCACCGGGGTCGAGCTGGAGCGCGAGCCCGTCGACGATGGCGACGGCGAGATCGAGCAGGGCCTGACCCCGCAGGTCGAGCTGGAGTTCGCGATCCCGATCTTCGACAGCGGACGCGCCCGGCTACGCAAGGCCGAGTTGTCCTACCTTCAGGCCGCGAACGTGCTCGCGGAGGCCGCGGTGGCCGTGCGTTCGGAGGCGCGCGACGCCGAGACCCAGTATCGCGGCAGCTACGCGGTCGCGCGCCAGTACCGCGACGTGGTTCTGCCGCTACGCGCGATCATCGACGAGCAGGCCCTGCTTGCCAACAACGGCATGATCACCAGCACGTTCGAGCTGCTGATTGACATCCGCGCCGGCCTTTCGAGCCAGCTCGATGCCGCCCAGGCCAAGCAGCGGTTCTGGAGCGCCGCGGCCAGACTCGACGCCGCGATCTACGGCGGCGGCGGCGGCGCGGGCGGGGGCGAGGCCGGTGCCGGCGTCGAGCTCGCCGGCGATGCGGGCGGCGGACATTGAGACCATTCACCTGAGAGAAGGAACAGACCGATGATGAATCGACGTCAACTGCTCGGATCCGGTGTGGCCGGTGCCGCAGGCGCCGCGATGATGACCACCGAGGCCTGGTCGCAGACCGCGAACCGGTCCCTGCCGGAAGCCGCGCTGACGCGCGCCGCGGGCACGCAGACCCCCACGGCGCCCACCACGGGCCCGGATTACAACCCCGTCGTCACGCTGAACGGCTGGACGCTGCCCTGGCGCATAAAGGACGGCGTCAAGGAGTTCCATCTCGTCGCCGAGCCCGTCGAGCGCGAGCTGACCGAGGGGACCGTGGCCCATCTCTGGGGCTACAACGGCACCTCGACCGGCCCGACGATCGAGGCCGTGGAAGGCGACCGGGTCCGCATCTTCGTGACCAACCGGCTGCCCGAGCCCACGACGGTGCATTGGCACGGGCTCATCATCCCCTCGGGGATGGACGGCGTCCACGGGTTGAGCGGCCCCGCCATCCCGACCGGAAAGACCTACGCCTACGAGTTCGACCTCATCAAGTCGGGCACCTTCATGTACCACCCGCATGCCGACGAGATGACCCAGATGGCCATGGGCATGATGGGCATGTTCGTCGTCCATCCTAAGGACCCGTCCTTCCGCCGCGTCGACCGCGACTTCCTCATCATGCTGAACGCCTTCGACATCGACCCGGGCACCTACGTGCCGCGGATCATGGAGATGACGGACTTCAACCTGTGGGCCTGGAACAGCCGGATCTTTCCGGGCATCGATCCGCTGGTGGTCAACCGGGGCGACGACGTGCGGGTGCGCGTCGGCAACCTGACGATGACCAACCACCCGATTCACATGCACGGCTACGACTTCAAGGTGTCGTGCACCGATGGCGGCTGGGTTCCGCCGGAGGCGGCATGGCCCGAGGTCTCCATCGACATTCCGGTTGGCGCGATGCGGGCCTTCGACTTCAAGGCCGAACACCTGGGCGACTGGGCGATCCATTGCCACAAGTCGCACCACACGATGAACGCCATGGGCCACGAGATCCCCACCTTCATCGGCGCCGACAAGACAAAAGTGACGCAGAAGATTCGCCGGCTTCAACCGGAATACATGCCGATGGGCACCGCCGGCATGGCCGACATGGGCGAGATGGAGATGCCGATCCCCGACAACACGACGCCGATGATGAACGGCTGGGGCAAGTACGGCGCGATCGAGATGGGCGGCATGTTCTCGGTGGTGAAGGTCCGCGAGGGGATCGCGGCGAACGATTATTCCGACCCGGGCTGGTACGACAGCCCGCCCGAGACCACGGTGGCCGAGTGGACGGGCGAGGTGCCCGAGCCCGCGCAGGTCACCGACGCGGTCACCCGCTACACCGACCCAGCTCCCCTCAGGGAGTCGCTCCCGGCCCCCGGCACCCGCGCGGTGGAGAAGTCCTGAGATGCGAAAGAGTCTCGTGATAGCCACTCTCATCGGGGCGTTCGCCGCTCCGTCCTGGGCCGACAGTTTTCACGGCGCTCCCCATGATCGTGCCGTCCTGCACGAGGGCGAGATGGCCATCGGCCATCCCGGCGATCCGGCCCTGATCGGGCGGACGATCCGCGTCTCCATGCGCGATGCGCCGGACGGCGCGATGACGTTCGATCCGGCGGCGCTCGAGATCGCGGCCGGGGAAACGGTCCGCATCGTGCTCGCGAACGATGGGGCCATGCCGCACGAGTTCGTCATGGCGACGGAAGCCGAGATCGACGGCCACCGCGAGGAGATGCGCGGCGTGGCCGACATGCCCCACGATGCGGATTTCGCGGCCCGCGTCGGGCCGGACGATCAGGCATCCCTCGTCTGGACGTTCGCGAACGCAGGATCGTTCGTCTTCGCCTGCCTCATTCCCGGCCATTACGAGGCCGGGATGCATGGCCGACTGATTGTCGGCTGATACCTCGATTACCGAACCCAACCCAAGGAAGCACGATGAAGAACCTGATCCTGACCACCGCCCTGATGGCGCTCGCAGCCCCCGTCTTCGCGGCCGGCAAACACGATGGCGGCCATGGCGACGAGATGGCCGTCGGCATGCCCGGCGACGCCGCCCAGGTGGACCGCACCGTCGAACTTTCGATGGTCGAGACCGACGACGGCGAGATGCTGTTCGAGCCCCGAGACCTGACCTTCGAGAAGGGCGAGACCGTGCGCTTTGTCGTCACCAATACCGGCGATCTCGAGCATGAACTTGTCCTCGATACGTCCGAGGAGATCACCGAGCACAAGGCGCTGATGGAGGAATTCCCCGAGATGGAGCACGACGATCCGAACGCCGTCCGGCTCGAGCCGGGCGAGACCGGCGAGATCGTCTGGACCTTCGCCAACGACGGCGCCTTCGAGTACGCCTGCCTGATCCCCGGCCATTACGAAAGCGGCATGCATGGGCCACTGGTCGTCAACTGAGCGCCCGTGACCGCACCCTGCCCCCCAAAAAGGAACATTCCATGAAAACGTTCATTGTTTCGGCCGCCATGGCCGCCACCCTCACTCTCACCGCCGTCCCGACCGCCCTCCTCGCGCAGGACGAGGCCTACACCAAGGGCAGCGTCAAGGCGATCGACGCCGATGCCGGCAAGGTCACACTGATCCACGAGGAGCTCGAGAACCTCGGCATGCCCGCCATGACCATGGTGTTCCGCGCCGACCCCGAACTCATCGCCGAGATGGAGGAAGGCGAGGAGATCGAGTTCGTCGCCGACCGCGTCGAGGGCAAGCTCACGGTCGTCGAACTCAAAGAATAGCATCGGTGCCCTCCGGGGCATCGGCAACCATGCGGAACCTTCTACTCGGGAGGTTTTGCTTAATATCACCGTACCAAGATCAATGCCCTCGAAAGGAGCATTCTATGAACCGTACGATTGCAACCATCGCAACCATCTCCGCTCTGTCCTTCGGTGGAGCCGCTTTCGCCGCAGCCCCCATGGCCGGCATGGGCGAAGGCTACGATATGCTTCAGACCGCCCTGATGAGCGATTTCGAGCGTTTGGGCATCCCGACCGACAAACTCGACCACCTCACGTTGGGCCAGATCGCTGCCATCAAAGGGATCGTCGACTCCGAGGACAACGACACGCAAACGCAAGGCCAGATCGAAGCGATCATCAACAACAATTAATCATTTCTACGGTGCCCTTTGAGGCATCGTAGAGGGGGTCCGGAGTCTCTTCACGGGCCTTGATCCCCGGGCCGGAGTTGACGTCCCCCGCGTCTCCGGTCCGGGTTCCTCCCCGTTCTGAAAGGTCACTCCGGTGATGACACATTCTCCGACGCGTCGCGCGTTCGGCATGGCGCTGCTGTGCCTGGTTGGCATTGCGGCCCCTCTCGCTCCGGCCCAGGCCGCGACCCACGGCGCCGGGCAGCCAATGGGGCGCATAACCCAGCTCACCGACACGATGGGCGGGATGGACGTCGATCTGCCCGAAGCGATGGCCGACCGGTTGCCTGCACGTCTCGAAGCCGACGGGACGCAGCGCAAGGATTCCTTGCGCTTCGAGCCTTACCAGATGCTCGACGAGCTGTTCCGCCCGGACATCGTCTTCCTGATGCGGCACGGACCGACGGACTGGTCGATGCGCGATGCCAAGGACGTGGCTCCGACGGATTGCGCCAACCAACGCTTGCTGACGTCGGACGGCGCGGACCGGATGCACGATCTGGGCCTTCTGCTCGCGGCGAACGACATCCGGCCCGCCCGCATCGTCACCTCGGAATGGTGCCGCAACCAGGCGACGCGGGACGCGGTCGTCGAAGGCATGTCGGTGATCGCGCCGGACTACGCAGAGGGCGTCGATCTCGTGACCGATCCGGCCCTCAATCTCCTCCTGTCGCTCCAGGGCGCCCCCGATGTCGAGGATCTGCGGACGTTGATCTCGACCTGGGATGGCGGTGACGGGAGCGGCCCGCTGCTGGTCATCTCGCACTTCACCAACATCGAGGAGCTGACGAACTTCTCTGTCTACGAAGGCGAGATGCTGATGATCGACCCGAAGCGCGACAACCGCGTCCTGGGCTACGTCCGGCTGAGATCGGCCGGCCCGGACGTGGGGCATTTCGAGTGAGCGGCGGGTGACAATCGTCACAGCCTTACAGCCAGACGCTTTCAGGGTGGATTGGTAGATGCGGTCGAATTGCCATCCGGCGGCTCGCATAGGGATTCAGGTCGAGGCCGACGAAGTTGGCGATCTCGGGGCAAGCGGCCAGGCAGTCGCCGAGCAGCCGGCCGACGCCGCATCCGATCTCGACCAGGCGGGAGAAGGGCTGGTCCGCGTCGATCGCGGTCGCCCGGAAATCGGTCAGCAGGGACCGGTGCCGCGCCCGGAACATCGCGTGGACGTCGCCGCTATGATGGACGTGGTACGCGTCTCCGGCGGGCGCCATCCAGAGATCGCCGAGCGCGGCTTGCAAGGCGTCGTCTCCACGCCGGACCCGGACGACTCTGCCGGAGGCGATCAGCCGCTTGAGCCTGATGTGACGATGCCGGTCCGGATCGATCTCGAGAGTTTGGACGATGCGGGGAAACAGCCCCTCCAGTCCCTTGCTGGAAAGCGCCTTCGCGGCGCCAATTCAATCCATCTGCAGCGTCCACCGATCCCAAAGGAAATCTGCAAGGCCGACGGCCCGATACCGGGCCGCGCACCTGGCCACACGATCCGAAGGCGGGGAGGCTGTCAACGGAACAAGTGCGTGCATGTCGGTCCGATCCAGTCACGTTCCGGAATTTTTCCACGGTTGAAATCTGGAAATCATGGCGCGGCGACCGGTCCGGCTTATCCGCTCGGCGCGTTCGATTTCTCGAGGTTTCTTGCCGTCGCGGAAGGGCATGGGTCCCGTACGACACAGCTGCTCTGCAGCTCGAGAGAGATCGCGAATTTCTGTTTCATTACAGCGCTGGAGGGTCGGTAGGCGACGATTATTAACCATTGGGCACATCGAACCATGTGCCGTCCGACAGACGAACCCCAGACCTTGAAAGCTCCGCACGATGATTACCCGACGGAATCTGATCAAATCCCTTTCGGCCACCGGGGCCCTGGGACTGACCGCGGGCTGCGCGCCCGCGCCGATGTTTCGACCGGTCATGTCGAGTGCCGGCGCTGCGGTCATGGACAGCCCCGGCCCGCGATCGCGCTACGACCTGACGATCGGCAAGAAGTCCATGACCATCGGCGGCATTACTCGCGACCGCCTGACTTACAACGGGTCGATCCCGGGGCCGCTGATCCACTTGCGCGAAGGCGACGACGTCACGCTCAACGTGACGAATACCCTGTCCGAGTCGACCTCGACGCATTGGCACGGCTTTCTCGTGCCCTTCGAGATGGATGGCGTGCCCGGCGTAAACTATCCGGGCATCCCGCCGGGGGAGACCTTCACCTACCGGTTCCGGGTCAAGCAGCATGGCACCTACTGGTATCACAGCCACAGCGGGTTCCAGGAGCAGGAGGGGGTGTACGGTGCGATCGTCATCGATCCGGCGGATGGCCGCGAGCCCTACGGCTATGACCGCGACGTGGTGATGATCCTGGCCGACCTTCCCAAGATCAGCGCGGACTTCATCTACAGCCGCCTCAAGAAGATGGGGTCGGAGTATTACAACTACCAGAAGCTGACGCTGGGCGACCTTGCGGCCGATCTACGCACCCGGGGTGCGCTCGAGACGATGCGCGACCGGCTGGCCTGGGCGGAGATGGGCATGACGCCCACCGACCTGCTCAACGTCACCGACAAGGGCTACATCTTCACTGCCAACGGCGTGGATGCGGCGGCGAACTGGACGGCGCTGTTCCGGCCGGGGGAGCGGGTGCGGGTCCGGGTGATCAACGCCTCGGCGATGACGCATTACGACGTGCGCGTGCCCGGCCTTCCGATGACGATGATCCAGTCCGACGGCCAGTACATCGAGCCCGTCGAGACCGACGAGTTCCGCATCGGCGTCGCCAAGACCTACGACTTCATCATCCAGCCCCGCGAAGACCGCGCCTATACCGTCTATGCCGAAACGCTCGACCGCAGCGGTTTCGCGCGGATCAGCCTTGCGCCGCGCGCCGGGATGGAAGGCCCCCTGCCCGCGCAACGCAAGCGTCCGCTCCGCAGCCTCGAACAGACGGGGATGGGGATGATGGACGACTCGCTCACGCCTTCGGGCGGAATGATGCGCGATCCGGCTCCCAACATGCCGATGGGCAACGATGTCAACGTTGCCATGCGCACGATGCAACCGCAGGAGCGGATGTCCGACCCGGGCGTGGGGCTCGGCGAGGATGGCTGGCGGGTGCTGACCGAGAACCAGCTACGCTCGAGATACCGGCTGCCTTCGCCCCCTGTGGAGCGGGAGGTGTTCATCAACATGACGACGAACATGACCCGCTACATCTTCTCCTTCGATGGCAAGAAGTACTCGCAGGCCGACAAAATCCCTTTTTATCTGGGCGAGCGGCTGCGGCTGACGATGTTCAACCAGTCGATGATGGCTCATCCGATTCATCTGCACGGGATGTGGATGGAGCTGGAGAACGGCCAGGCCAAGCGACCGCGCCAGCACACCGTCTTTGTCAAGCCCGGCCAGAAGCTCTCGGTCCTGATCACGCCCGTGGAGCTGGGGGACTGGGCCTTCCACTGCCACATGCTCTACCACTTCCACTCCGGCATGTTCCGGGTGGTGAACGTCTCGCTCAAGGGGGCCGTCAGCCAATGAAACCGCTCATCTTCTCTGCCATTGCCGGCGCCGCGCTTGCCGTCATCTCCGGACCCCTCGCAGCCCAGAACCCACCCGATGTCGTCGTTCCCGATCGGCTCTCCCAGGTCCGCGATCCTCTCGGACCGATTACGGCGGCGGAACTGGCCACGGGCCGGTTCGACGTTCCGGGCGAGCCGATCCACGACAATCAGATCGTTAGGTTTGCCATCTTCGACCGGCTGGAATGGCAATCCGGCGAGGGCGAGCCCGGTTTCCTTTACGACGGGTTCGGCTTCGTCGGCGGGGACTACAACCGTCTCTGGTTCGAGTTGGAAGGAGAAGGCTCGTTCGACGAGGGGCTCGACGCCGCCGAGGTGCAGGTCCTCTACAACCGCGCCATCACGCCGTACTGGAACCTCCAGGTCGGCCTGCGCCACGATTTCAAACCGGATCCGGAGCTGTCCTACGCCGTCTTGGGCTTCGAGGGGCTCAACACCTACTGGACCGGCATCGAGGCCAACCTCTACGTCAGCGAGGACGGCGACGTCTCGGGCGATTTCGAGATCGAGTACGATGAGTTCCTGACCCAGCGTCTGGTCCTGCAACCGCGCTTCGAGATTGCCGCACAAGCGCAGGATGTCGCAAAGCTCGATCTCGGCTCCGGTATCACGAACTACGAAGTCGGCCTGCGTCTGCGCTACGAGATCCGGCGCGAGTTTGCGCCCTATGTCGGCGTCTCCTGGAGCGAGACCGTCGGCGATACCGCCGACCTGCTGCCGGCCGGCGAGGATACGGGCACCTTCTCGGTCGTGGCAGGCCTGCGCGTTTGGTTCTGAGCGTCAGGATGCAATTAGGCACCACGCCCTGACGTGCCGGGGAACGCCGGTATCTGCGTTCCCCGAACGAGGCTGGCGTCGCCCGTCTGGGCCGTGGCGGCACTGTCATTCACGCTCGGCGCTCTGATCCCTACCGACGGAAATCCCGGCGTGGACATTCGAATGAGGGCCCGTCCGGAGTCGCGCGGATGCCGCGCGATCCAGGGACGGCCTTTCGAGACAGGCGGGAGCCATTCCAGAGACGGCGCCGCTAGACCGAAAACCTATGTTTTCAAAGATCGACCGGCGATGCGCGCAGATCATGCGACATGGCCCAGAAGCCGTCGCGGGTTTCGGATCTGCCTGCAGCCGATGCCTATTGACTCAAGGAACGATCCCGATCCGGGGGGCTTGCCCGACATCACCTGAAGGACATAGCATCCCGGATGCAGTGATCATCAGAAAGCCGACGAATGCTTCGATGGCCGCGAGAAAGCGAAGATGATCTGTCAGAACGAGTTCTTCCCCCCAACGTCGTGAAGTTGACGAGCGAGAAATAGAAGTAGTCCACCTAGGACATGTCTTGCGCTTTGCCGAACGTGCCGATTTCCAAGGTGGCGTCCCCCCACCAGAAGGCCAAGGAGAATACTGCCGCTTTGGCGACATGTGCGAGGGTGATCGACCCGACTGCCAGCGTCAGGCCACAATAGCAGGGACAGCTCCATCTGAGAAGCGCGATGCTGATCTGTCGGAACACGCAGAAATGCACAGTGACCGTGACGACAATCAGCCCGATGCTGAGAAAGATAGTTGCTGGCATCCGGTCGATGGCCTTCTATGCTTGGTCCTGATGCGAAATCCGCTCGGACAGGGTAACGTAACCCTCGTAGACCATCTATTGGCGCTCGCAATCGTGAGTCGAGGTCTGCGCTTTTGCGCGACGTCAGGGAAGATTTCAGTCTCCTTCTTGCCGCGAACGGCATCCGCCCCGCCCGCATCGTAACAAGCGAGGGGTGCCACCATGCGGGACATGCTCGTGAGCGGGATGGCGGTGATCTTCCGGACCATGCCGTCGGCATCGACCTCGTCACGCACCCCGCGGTTGACCTGCTCCTGTCGCTGCAGGGCGTCCCGGACGGCGAGGAGCTCCGCGACCTGATCTCGACATGGGATGGCGTCGATGGCTCGGGACCCGCTCCTCGTGATCTCGCACTTCACCAATATCGAGGAGTTAACCAACTTCTCGGTCTACGAGGGTGAGATCCGAAGCGCGACAACCGGGATCTGGGCTACGTCCGCCTGAGATGACAGGCCGGATGTGGGCAACCGGTCGCTAGATGGAGACCTCTCCCGCGGACGAGATCGACGTCGAAATAGACGTGCAACTCCTCGAGTGGATCGTCGCGATCCTGAAGGGGTTTGCTGTGTCACGACCGGACCGGCTTCGCGTGACCCCATCGGGGCGCCCGTGGAACAGCCCCGAAGACCCCGATCATTGCGGCGCTGTCGAACCGCGTGACGCCGCTGCGCGCGGTGGGCGGTGTCCGGCGAGCGCCGAAGAACGCGGCAAAATCCTTAGCCGGATGTGGGCCTGTCTCGGGCCTTGTCGCCCATGGTAGTGTCCCAGGAGATGGTGTAAGAACTGGCGTCCACCTGCTTCTTCGTAGCTGGTGTCGCTCGTTCACTGGGCGGCGATCATCGTTGCCGCGTGGGCATCGTCGCATACGCCCGTCAGCTTTTCCACTGGCATGTAGCGGCGGGAGACGGCCCACTCGTCGTTTTGCTCCAGCATGAGCGCCCCGACGAGGCGGACGACGGCCTCACGGTTGGGGAAGATCCCCACGACATTGGTCCGCCGCTTGATCTCCTTGTTTACGCGCTCCAGCGGGTTGGTGCTGTGCAGCTTCGAGCGCAGGCTCTCATCGAAGGCCATGTAGGCGAGGACGTCGTGCTCGTTCCGGCTACGATCGATCCCCCGGATCGATCGCTTCACGCCTTCACCGTCCATGAGTTTGGCCACGTCGCGGAACCGGTCACGGAGGTTGTCGGCCACCTCGCGCCAGCGGGCATGGGCCTGGTCGCGGTCGGTCTCGGCGAAAACGGTCTTCACCACGGCGCTGACCACCGGCTTGTTGGCCTTGCCCACGCGGGCCAAGAGATTGCGCTGAAAATGCACACGACAGCGCTGGTATCCAGACCCCAGGATCTTGCGTGCGGCCGCCTTGAGGCCCTCATGGGCATCGCTGATCACCATCTGCACGCCACGCAGGCCGCGCCGGGTCAGGGAGCGCAAGAAGTCAGACCAGAAGGCTTCGGCTTCGGAAGGCATGACGGCGATGCCAAGTATCTCGCGTCGGCCGTCCGCGTTGACCGCCACGGCCACTATCACCGCCATCGAGACGATGCGTCCGCCCTCACGCAGCTTCACGTAGGTGGCGTCGAGCCACAGGAACGGCCAGTCACCCTCCAGTGGTCGGTTCAGAAACACCTGCACCCGCTCGTCGATCTCCTCGCAGAGCCACGACACCTGGCTCTTGGACGTGCCCGTCAGACCCATGGCGCGCACCAGATCGTCAACGGCGCGGGTGGAGACACCGTGGATGTACGCCTCCTGTATCACCGCCATCAGCGCCTTCTCGGCCGTTCTGCGCGGCTCCAGAAAGGTCGGGAAATAGCTGCCCTTGCGCAACTTCGGAATGTTCAGCCCGATCGTGCCCGCCCGCGTATCCCATCGGCGCGGCCGGTAGCCCCCTCTCGGCAGATTGCTGCGCAATCGCCTGCCGGGGCAGTGGTTGCGCTGGTTCTCCCGCTCCGGGCTGCGCTCGCCATGTCCGGCACCGCACACAGCGGCCACCTCGATGTCCATCAGCCGCTGCGCGGCATCCTGGATCAGCTCGCGCAGAAAGTCCGTGTCGTCGCTCTTGGCGATCACGCCCGGAAGGTCGATCATGGTCTCGGTCATCGTGCTTTCCTTCGTTGTCGTCGGCTCGAACAACCTCAGACTACGAAGAAGCGCGGTGGCCGCCAGACTGGCCGCGCGATGCGATACGCCAAATGGCTCTGCGCGCGGCCTCCTACACCACCCCGTGGGGCACTACCTCGCCCATTCCGCGAATATTCATGTCCTCGATCATCCGCTGGCGCAGCTTTGTGGTCTTCTCTTCCATGGAAACCTCCGATCTGAAGATTGAGAAGGTTCCGATCGTCAGCCCGAAGAGTTCGTTTGGAGAAGCGAAGCGCTCGGATCTGCTTCAAACGCCCGGAGCAGGCGCCCTGCCGCGAGAGGAGCTTGGTCCTCGAACTATCGTTAACCAATGCTGCGACGGGCGTGAATGGCGGCTTTGGTGAAACGAGACGGAGCCAATGCCGGGGTGCATCCTGACGAACACCGCAACCCGCTCCAGACCTCCCGTACCTGAGCAGGCGCCGAGGATGAGAACCCGTCACCGAACCAACCCGACGAGCGGGATCAGCACGCCGAGCAGTACGGGTTGATGGATGAGGTAGATCGGAAGGCTGTGCCGACCGATCCATGCCAGCGATCGATCGACGCGCCCGTCGAGCGGCCGCGCGCAATATGCCCAGCCTCGAGCAAGAGCCAGCCGCGTTCCGGCCATGCCGAGCAGCGTCAGCCCGATCCACGGAAAGACGGGAACGAAGTCGTTGCTGCGTGGAGGCATGGCCGCGAAGCCGGTCCAGGCGAGCCATCGCGGATCGAACGCCGCCGATGTCCAGAAGAAGCCGAGGACGTAAGCCGCGACGCCGAGCGCCGCGATGGCGGAAGTGGGCAGGCGCAGTGCGAGGGCGCCGATGACGCTCGCCACCGCGATGGCGTGCAGGATGCCGTAGTAGACGAAGGTCTGTGGGAAGGCGACGCGAGTCACGAGCGTGATCGCGAGCGCCGCTGCGACCAGCACGGCGAGGCGCCGCATGAACGCACGTCGCCGGAACCCGTCCGCCGACGCGAGGACGAGGCTCACCCCGACCAGAGCCATGAAGGTGCCCGCGAGCACGCGGCCGAACAGCAGCCACAGCGAATGGGATGCGATCCAAGCCGGGATGACACCGAGATAGGCGAGATCCCACACGAGGTGGAACAGCACCACGCCCGCGATGGCAATTCCACGCACGACGTCGACGATGGCGAGGCGCGGAATTACCGTCGCGCGGAAGGCCGGCTCCCATGCCGACGATGCACGAGCAACGGAGGAACGTTCATTGGGTCGCCGGTTCATGTCGTGCCGATGTAGCCGGATCGGACGCGTCGCACCTCAGCTCCGCGCACGTGAGCGGATCGCCCGCCTTCGTGGCCCATTCGATCCACGGCTCGTCGGCGACGAACGCGACGCGTGCGAAGTCGTCTGCGTGCCGCGCGTCGATCTGCATGTCTGCCCAGAACGCCGACGGGCTCTCATAGCCATCGAACGCGCCATGAGGACGACGAGCGCAGGCCGGTCATGCCGGGCGACTTGCCGGTCGATCCAGGCATGCATCTCATCGAAGTCGCGCTCGGACAGTCGGCCGGCGCATTCCAGCGCGAGGACCCCTGGAGCCTCGATGGCGAGTTCCTTCCACATAATCCTTCTCTCCTTTCAGCCGTGCCCGTAGAGGTTGGCATCCGCGTGCTTTCGGTCGGCGGGCTCGAACTCCAGCGTCGAGTGCTCGACGTCGAACTCGTCCTTCAGCCGCGACTTGATCGCCGCCTTGATGTCCTCGATCTCGCCCCAGCGGTCGCGCGGCACGACGACGTGGGTGTCGAGCGCGACGGCATGTTCTTCCATCTGCCAGAAATGCGCGTGATGGACCTCCTCGACGCCGTCGATTCCGGACACGGCGGCGATCACCGCATCGGTATCGACGTCGGGCGGGCTGCCCAGCATCAGCGTGCGGATCGGCCCGCCGATTTCGGTCAGGGCAAGGTAGAGGATGTAGGCGGCGATCCCGATCGTGATGGCCGGGTCCACCCAATACAGGTCATAGAGAAGGATCAGCGTGCCGCCGACGATCACGGCGACCGAGGCCAGCGCGTCCGACAGGTTGTGCAGGAACAGCGCGCGGATGTTCACGGAGCCCTTCTGCATCGAGTAGGTCAGGAGCGCCGTGAGCGTGTCTACCGCAAGGGCCACGCCGCCGAGGATCACGACCGTCCAGCCGGCAACCTCGGAGGGCTCGATCCAGCGCATCACGCCCTCGTAGAGAAGGTAGACCCCGATCAGGATCAGCGAGGTATAGTTGATGAGGGCGGCGACGATCTCGACCCGGCCGTAGCCGAAGGTCATCTTCGCATCGGCCGGGCGCCGCGCGATCTTGCGTGCGCCGAAGGCGATCACCAGCGAGGCCATGTCCGAGAAGTTGTGGATCGCATCGGCGATCAGCGCGAGGCTGCCCGACAGGATGCCCCCCACGATCTGCGCGACCGTGAGCAGGCCGTTGGCCCAGATCGCGATGGCGACGCGGCGGTCGCCGGAAGCGGGGTCGATATGGCCGTGGCCATGGTCATGGGGCACCGAATAGCTCCTCGAATCATTCGAGAAGGGATGTAACAGCTACAGCGGCTAGAGCTTCAAGCCCGGTTCGTCATGTAGCGCGCGGCGCGGTCAGGATGATCGCCGCACCGACCAGGCAGATCGCCGTACCGATCAAGTCCCACCTGTCCGGTCGCTGTCCCTCGGCCAGCCACATCCAGAGCACCGACGCCGCGATGTAAACACCGCCATAGGCGGCGAAGGCGCGCCCCGCCGTGACGGTCTCGACCTGAGCGAGCAGCCAGCCGAAGATCGCGAGCGAAAGGATGCCGGGCGCCAGCCAGAGCGGCGCGGCCCCGAGGCGCCACCACGCCCAGATCGCGAAGCAGCCCACAATTTCAGCCAGCGCGGCCACCGGGTATGCGATCGCTGCGGGCATGTCAGGCATGGGTTCCGTCGCGGTTTCCTGTCCTATGCATCCGGGTCGTCATGAACCGCCTTGTGGTGCTCGCCATGCGTGTCCCGCAGGATTCCGACGCCGCCCCAGGCCGCGATCGCCGCGACCGCGACGCCGACGACGAGGTCGGGCCAGTTGCTGCCCAGCCAGGCCACCAGTCCGCCCGCGATGAGGATGCCGAGATTGGCCACGAAGTCGTTGAGGCTGAACGTGTTGGCCGCGCGGACGTTCACGTCGGGGTCTTGGATGCGGCGCAGCAGGATGACGCAGGCGAAGTTCACCGCGGCCGCGATCATCGCCGTCACGATCATCACGGGACCGAGGGGATCCGATCCTTCCAGATACCGGCGTCCCGCGTCGAACAGGATCCCGATGGCGAAGAGGATGAGGAGGCCGCCCGAGACATTCGCGGCGCCACGCTTCCACCGGCCGGACCGGGACATGGCAAAGAGGCTCAGGGCGTAGACGAAGGCGTCGGACGTGTTGTCGAGCCCGTTGGCGATCAGGGCCGAGGAGTCGCCGAACGCCCCGGTGCCGAAGAAACCGACCGCGATGGCGACGTTCAAGACGAGGACGATCCAGAGGATGCGACGCTGGCGCGCGTCCTGCGGCTTGATGGTCTCGCTCATGTCGGATCTACAGGCTCGGATGGAAACAGACCCAAGACCAAGAGGGTTCCCGCTTCGAGCCTCACGCCCCGATCTCCTCGTGCTCCGTCAGGCACTCCGAGTGGTCCCGCAGGACTTCGAGGACTCGGCACTCGGCCACGCTGTCGCCGTCGCATTCGGCGACCATGCGCTTGAGCTCCTTGCGCAACGCCTGGAGCCGCGCGATGCGCAGCTCGACCTGCCGCAGCTGCCGCCGCGCGATCGAGTCGGCCTCGGCGCAGGGCCTGGAGGGGCTGTCGGACAGGTCCAGCAGCTCACGGATGGCATCGAGCGGAAAGCCGAGCTGGCGGGAATGGCGGATGAAGGCGAGCCGATCGAGATCGGCCTCATGATAGCGGCGCTGCCCTCCGGACGACCGCCCCGGCTCGCGCATCAGGCCGATCTGCTCGTAGTACCGGATCGTCTGGACCTTGGTTCCGGTCCTGGCGGAAAGGGTTCCGATCGTATGCATCGCCGTTGCCTCATCTCTATCGACTGTAGGGTCTAGGTGATCGGGCATCCCGCGGCGAGGGCGGTTTCACGGTCCCGTGACCGGATCCCGTATCGGGTTAATTCGCCTTGAACCTCTACCTGCTGTAGGCCCTATCTCCCGCGTCATGATGATTTCGACGCAGTGCTCCGTTCCATGACGGTCCGAACGGCGGGACGGATATCGATCGGCATCGCCGCGTTCGCACTCGTCTGGCTGTTGCTCTGGGCGGACTATCGCGCGGCTCAAGTTGAAAAGGGCGGCCCGGGATTCCAGGCGGCCTTCGAACTGACGGACCATCAGGGCATGATCCGCACGCAAGAGGATTTCGCGGGTCGCTGGATGCTGGTCTTCTTCGGCTTCACGAACTGCCCGGACGTCTGCCCGACGACCCTGGCCGAGGTCGCGGCGGTGATGGAGGGCCTGGGCGACGACGCTGCGCGGGTGCAGCCGCTCTTCATCTCGGTCGATCCGGAACGGGACACGCCCTCGATGCTGGCGGAGTTCGTGCCGCGCTTCGACGCGAGGCTCGTGGGGCTCACCGGAACGCCGGAGCAGATCGACCGCACGGCACACAGCTTCCACATCTACTACGAGAAGGTCGAGCAGACCGCAGCGCCGGGCGGCTACGCGATAGGTCATTCCTCGCAGCTGTTCCTGTTCGGCCCCGACGGGGTCTACGTCCAATCCTGGTCGTATGGCACGCCCGTCGAGGAGATCCTCGCGGGCCTGAAACGGCAGATGTCCTCGTGATACGGCGATTGTCCGGCGAGACGGCCCTCGCGGCCGCATGGATCGTGGCGTTCGCCGCTTCGCTGGCCGTACTGTTCGTCGGCGAGGTGCTGGGCCAGATGCCCTGCCTGCTGTGCTGGTACCAACGCGTCTTCATGTTCCCGTTGGCCATCGTGCTGGGGCTCGGGCTCTGGTGGCAGGATGCCCGCGTCGGACGCTACGGCGTGGTGCTCGGACTCGGCGGTGCCGCAATCGCGCTCTGGCACGTGGGCCTCTACGCCGGTCTGATCCCGGAGCCGATCCAGCCCTGCACCGCGACCGGCCCGTCCTGCACCGACGAGAACCAGCTGATCCTCGGCATGCCGATCCCGCTTCTGTCGCTCATGGCCTTCGCGCTCGTCGTCGGACTGTCAGCTCTATCCTTGAAGGAATCACGTTCATGAATCGCAGGTTGCTCGTCCTGTCCGTCCTCGTGCTGTGCCTCGCGGGCTTCGCCCTCGCCGCCTGGTTCGCCACTCGCGCGGGACCGGTGGCGGAAACGGCGGCGGTTCCGTCCGCGCAGGCCGAGGCGCTGCTTCGCCCACATGCACCGATCCTCGGACCCGAGGATGCGCCCGTCACCATCGTCGAGTTCTTCGACCCGGCCTGCGAGGCCTGCCGCGCCTTCTATCCGG
Organism: uncultured Jannaschia sp.; assembly: GCF_947494025.1. GTDB lineage: Bacteria > Pseudomonadota > Alphaproteobacteria > Rhodobacterales > Rhodobacteraceae > Jannaschia. The sequence continues at coordinate 8,826 of NZ_CANLTQ010000024.1, read as the reverse complement.
TGGTGAAGGACATCATGGCCGAGCATGGCGATGCGGTGCGCGTGGCGATCCGATACACGCCGTTCCACGGCGAAGCCTCCGAGGAGGCGATCCGCGTGCTGGAGGCGGCGCGGATGCAGGGCGTCTACGAGCCGGTGCTGGAGGCCGTTCTTCGCGAGCAGCCCCGCTGGGCTTCGCGCGGCGCACCGGAATCCGGGCTGATCCTCGATGTCGCGGCCGAAGCCGGGCTGGACGCCGAGGCGGCGCGGACGCAGATGCTTGCACCCGACGTGGTGGCGATCCTCAACCAGGACCGCGCCGACGTGGAAGCCGTCGGCATCCGCGGAACCCCGACTTTCTTCGTCAACAATCGGCCGGTCGAGCCGTTCGGCGAGGCCGAGCTGCGGTCGCTGGTCGCGGAGGAGGTCGCGGCGGCCGGAAGCTGAGGGCTCCGAGGAAATAAGAATGAAACATGTTGCCCGATCCACGCTTGCGGCCCTGCTGCTGACGCCCGTGCTTGCAACGGGCGCCCTGGCGGGATCCGAGGATGTCGTCGTCGAGAACGCCTGGTCGCGTGCGTCCATCGGCACGTCCCGGCCCTGCGCGGCTTTCATGGAGGTCCGCAACGCGGGCGACGAGGCCGTCACGCTGACCGGACTGCGGAGCGACCTCGCGATGATGTCCGAGATCCACCGGGTCACGACCGACGCCCGGGGCGTCAGCACGATGGCTCCGGCGGGCGCGATCGTCATCGCACCGGAAGAGACGGTCGCGGTCGCACCCGGAGTGATGCACGTCATGCTGATGCATCTTCGGCGCCCGATGCAGGAAGGCGAAAGCTTCCCGCTGACGCTGACCTTCTCGGACGGCGGCAAGGTGACGGTGGCGGCGCCGGTCCTGGGCATCGCTGCGCGCGGGCCGGAGGGCTGATGCGACGTAGGGCGATTCTCGGTTACGGCGCCGGTGGCGTTGCCGCACTCGGGCTGACGCTGCTGGCGGGCTGGTGGCAGGTCGACGGTTCCGGCGCACTCGCGCGCGAAGACGACGGACGGCCCCTGCCGCTCACGGCGATGGAGTTCGACCTTGTCGATCACGAGGGGCGGCCCGTCAGCCCCGATATGCTGGTTGGGCAGCCGAGCCTGGTGTTCTTCGGCTTCACGTTCTGCCCCGACGTCTGTCCGACGACGCTGGCCGACATCTCCGGCTGGCTGGACGAGCTGGGAACGGCCACGCATGAGCTGAACGTGGTCTTCATCACGGTCGACCCGGAGCGGGACGATGTGGAAGCGATGGCGGAGTATGTCGGCTATTTCCATCCGGCGATCCGCGGCTGGACCGGCCTGGAGGAGCAGATCGTGCGCGCGGCCGAAGGCTTCCGGGCGACCTACGAGCGGGCTACGACCGACAGCGGCGACTACACGATGAACCACACGTCGAGCGTCTTCCTGTTCGACGCGGCGGGGCGCTTCGTCAGCACCGTCGACTATCACGAACCGAGGGAGTTCGCGGTTCCGAAGATACGCCGCGCAATGGAACAGGAAACGGAAGGGGCGACATGAGAGTGAGATTCTGGACGGCGGGACTGGCCTTGGCGGGCGGCGTTTCATCGATGGCGGTCGGCTTGTCGGCTGACGTCACGAAGGGTCCCCTGCTGCCGGACCTGGCCTCGGCCGGATCACGGATGCCGGCACCTCCGGCCCCGACGCAGGCAAAGGCGCAGGCGCCGGCCGAGGCGTCCGGTCCGGACGTCGAGCCGGGGCCCGCTATCTGGTTGCGAGAGATCGCCCCCGGGGAGACGCTCGACGCGGTGCTCGCGGAAGCCGGACTCGCCGCGACGGACCGGGCGGAGATCGCCCTTGCCATCGGCGCGGAATATGACCTGCGGCGGCTGCGCCCCGGTCATACGATTGGCGTCGTCTCGATGCAGGACGAGCTTCCAGGTCGCGTCACCCTGGACGTCGACGGTGGCGTGAGGATCGAGGCGATCCTCGGCGACCGGGTGCTGACCCGCGTCACCACCCCCGATCCTGAAATCATCTCCCTCGCCGGCGAGGCACGCATCGAGAGCTCGCTCTTCGCGGCGCTGGAGGAGTCCGGGATGCCCGCCCGTTTTGCGGTCGATCTGGCGCAGATGCTGGGTGGCAGCGTGGACTTTCGGCGGGATTTCACGGGCGGCGAGACGCTGCGCTTCATGTGGCGCGAAGCCCGTGTCGGGGACGATCCGGTCGGCCAGCCCGAGCTCCTCTTCGTGGCGCTCGACCTCGGCGACGCGCTCTACGAGATCGCCTGGCCCGAGGACGGGACAGGCCGCGCCACGATCTACCTCGACGGCGAGGTGCAGCGTGTCTTCGCGCAACCGGTGGATGGCGCGCGACTGAGCTCGGTCTTCGGTCGGCGCGTTCATCCGGTCTTCGGCAACGTGCGAATGCATACGGGGGTCGACTTCGCCGCCGCGCAGGGAACGCCGGTGCAGGCGACCGCCCCGGGACGGATCGCCTTTATTGGCCGTCGCGGCGGCTACGGGCGCGTCGTCGAAATCGCGCACGGAGCGGACACCATGACCCGCTACGCGCATCTGAGCGCCGTGTCCGACGGTTTGGCCGAAGAACAGCGCGTCGCGGCCGGCGATACGATCGGCCGGGTCGGCGCGACGGGAACGGCCACCGGGCCGAACCTGCACTACGAGGTGCTTGTGGACGGCCGGCCCACCGACCCGCTGTCCGATGAGCGGCTGACGGAGGTCGCAGCGCGCAAAGCACAGGACGGCCTGGCGCTGGAGCAGCTGGCCAAGGCGCGCGTGCGTCTCGAGGGCGCGCTCGCCGACAGCATGGCAACCGAAGGAAGGCTATGATGATGGAAGCGATCGCCACGGAGGCCCTGCGGATGGGCGCTCAGACGACGAAGGGGCGGCCTGTGCCGCGTGTGGGAGCTACGGGCCGGGCGGCCTTGCTCTTCGTGGCCGTGATGACGCTCGGGGCCTGTGCCGTCCCGCTGGGCGAGACCGCGGGATTGGAGCCGGCCCCGTCGCGGGAGGTGCTGACGCGGCTGAACGCCTTGGCGGCATCCTATCAGGATTTGAGCTTCGTCCGCCTGCGTCCCGAGGACGGGTGCTACTGGTACCGCCATGTCGGACCGGTGGAAACCACCATGCTGCCGCTGCGCACGGTCGAGGGGCGGACGATCTGCAATCGACGTGCGACGCCGGCGCCGGTCTGACGGCATGCGGCCGACCTTGGCCTGCGAGACCCGGCCTCCCCGGCCGGGTGGTCGCCCGCGTCCCCAGGCGTCCGACCGTGGCATGTCGGAGGCGGATCTGTCGGCTGGGCAGGACACCCTGCGTCGGCTCGGTGAGCAATCAGCTATGCGCCGTCGAGGGGCCGTCGCCCTCAGCCGGGTAAAGGAAGGCCGTCACCCCGGTCTCGACCCGCTCGTAGAGGTCGTTGATGTGCGGCATGACCATGCGGACGCAGCCGGAACTCTGACGAGTGCCCATCGAGGTCGGATGAGGTGTACCGTGAATTCGAAGATAGGTGTCGCGGCCGCCCTCGAAGAGGTAGAGCGCGCGCGACCCGAGCGCGTTCTCGGGGCCCGGCTCCATCCCGTCCTCGAACTGCGCGTAAGCCTCGGGTTCCCGGCGGATCATGTCCTGCGTGGGCGTCCAGTGCGGCCATTCCACCTTGCGGCGGATCGTGTAGGTGCCGGGCTCGTAGAGACCGCCCCGACCGATGGCCACGCCATAGCGCATGGCCGTTCCGCCGGGCTCGATGTGATAGAGGTAACGCGCCGTCGCATCGACGTGGATGTCGCCTGGTACGAGGCCAAGCCGCGCCTCGACCCGTTGCGGCAACAGGCGCGGGTGCAGGCCCCAGGGGTTCGTCGTTGCCGGATTGTAGGCCGATGGCGTGACCTGCGCGTCCCAGGCCGCCTTCTGCGCTGCCGTCGGCCAACTATTCGCGAGTCCGGGGCCAGCGGCCGATACGGAGAACAGGGCGGAAGTCGTCACGATGAAATGGCGTCTGGTCAGCATTCTGGAACGTCTCTCCTCGATTTACTCGATGTGATGACGCTTCATAGAACGCCGGACCCGGAAACAGAACCGGGGGCCTGGAACACCGGTTACGGCCGCGCGATCGCAACGTCGCTTCAGTGGCCGGCCAATGCTTGCCTCGCAGAGGGAAGAAACGTCCAAGACGGACCCATCCACCCCCCTTTCCAGAAGATGGCACCGCGAGGACGATCATGACCGAACTGTCTCCCATCTTGCTCGGCGTCCTCGGCAGCCTCGCCGCTGGATCGCTGACCGCGATCGGGGCGGTCCCGGTTCTGTTCGGTCGGCTCCCGTCGCGGGCCACGCGGGACATGGCGCTCGGCTTCGCGGCCGGTGTGATGCTGGCCGCCTCCTTCTTCTCACTCATCATTCCCGCGCTCGATGCCGCCGAGCCGATGTTCGAGAACGGCGCGATGCCCGCCGCCATCGTCTGCGTCTCGATCCTGCTCGGCATGGGCGCGGTCGCGCTGTTGAACGAACGCCTGCCGCACGAGCATTTCGCGAGCGGGCGCGAGGGGCCCGAGGCCGCCTCGCTCAGGCGCGTCTGGCTCTTCATCATCGCGATCACCATCCACAATTTCCCCGAAGGCCTCGCCGTGGGTGTGGGCTTCGGGGCGGACGGCCTGTCCGGCGGCCTGCCGCTCGCGATCGGCATCGGTCTGCAGAACGCGCCCGAAGGCCTCGCGGTGGCTGTCTCGCTGCTCGGCGAGGGCTACGCCAGACGCCGAGCCTGGGGCATCGCTGCCCTGACCGGCCTCGTGGAACCCGTGGGCGGCCTCCTGGGCGCCGGCATCATCACGCTGTCGCAACCGCTCCTACCTTGGGGCCTCGCCTTTGCGGCGGGCGCGATGCTCTATGTCATCAGCCACGAAATCATTCCCGAGACCCATCGAAGCGGCCATCAGAACCGGGCAACGCTGGGTCTCGCCGTGGGGTTGGTCCTCATGCTGTTCCTCGACGTTTGGCTGGGATGAGCGGACTGGCGATGCGGCATCGGAACCTGACCTTGGGCAGCACCGCGCTGCTTGCGGCGCTCTCGGTCGATCAGGCCAGCAAGGCACTGGTCGTCGCGGAGGCTGCAAGCATGGCGGGCGGCGTGCCGGTCGCGCCTGGCTTCAACCTCGTCTTCGGGCGCAACTCCGGGGTGACATTCGGGCTATTCGGCGACGTGCCCTGGTGGGCGCTCACCTTGGTTGCCGCCGCGATCTGCGCCTGGCTGCTGCGGGTCATGATCGCCGCCGGAACACGCAGCGAGGCCGTCGCCGCCGGGCTGATCGTCGGCGGCGCGCTCGGCAACGTCGTCGACCGCCTCCGCTTCGGGGCGGTCACAGACTTCCTCGATTTCTATGCTGGGACTTGGCACTGGCCCGCCTTCAACCTCGCCGACGTGGCGGTGGTCTGCGGGGCGGCCCTCATGATCCTGCGTCCGCTTTTCGCCGATCGCGTCCCCGCCTCGTGACCGTCGCCGCAGCCGCGCGATCCGCCCGCGGGGGCTTGGCCTTCCCGCTCGCCTGCGCGGCCGGTGCGGCGGCGGTGCTCGCCCTGCCGCCCCTCTCGGTGCTGCCGGCGGCGCCGCTGGCCTACTCGGCGCTGTTCCTTCTGGTCGCGGGTGCGCGTCCACGGCGCGGGCTCGCCCTCGGCTATGCCTTCGGGCTTGGATACTTCGCCTTCGGGCTCTCCTGGATCGCCGAGAGCTTCGCGGTCGACGCCGAGCGCTTTGGCTGGATGGCCGTCCCGGCCGTGTCGGGCCTGAGCGCACTCCTCGCCCTTTTCCCCGCCCTCGCCTGTACCGCCTTCACGCGGCTAAAGGCCGGCGGCGCCATGGGCGCGGTGGCCTTCGCGACCTGCTGGACGGCGGCGGAGTGGCTGCGCGGCCACGTGCTGACCGGGTTCCCCTGGAACCTGACGGGCTACGCCCTGGCGGAGTTCGACCTGCTCCGCCAGCCTGCCGCCTGGGTCGGCAGCTACGGCCTGGGCTTCGTGTTGGTGCTCGTCTCCGCGCTAGCGGCGGTCGCGCTACGCGCGGACGGGCGGCGGCGGACGGGCGCGTTTGCCCTCGCCGGGCTGATCTGTATCGCATCGGCGGGTGCCGGTTGGCTGCGGCTGGCCGCGCCGCCGCCCGACGGCACGGACGTGCGCCTGCGGATCGCGCAAGGCAACGTCGCCCAGACCGAGAAGTGGCGACCGGGGCTGCGCGAGGCGATCTTCGCGCGCTACCTGCGCCTGTCGGCGGCGCCCGGTGCGGTTGACTTGCTGCTTTGGCCTGAGACGGCCTTTCCGGGCTATCTGGGCGAGGACGCGGCGGCCGTAGACCGCATTGCGGAGATGCTGGGGCCGAGACAGGTGCTTCTGGCGGGGGCGCCCGACCGCGTCGCGGACGGACAGGGGGTGCGCTACTTCAATGCCGTGCAGGCATACGGCGCCGGCGGCGGCCCGATCGCCGACTACGCCAAGCACCATCTGGTCCCGTTCGGCGAATACGTGCCGCGCTGGCTGCCCGTCGCTCGCCTCGTGGAGACGCCGGGCGACTTCGCGCCGGGTCCGGGACCGCGCACACTGGCGCTTCCGGGCCTGCCGCTTGTCGGCGTCGCGATCTGCTACGAGATCGTCTTTCCGGGCCACGTCGCTGACAAGGCCATCCGGCCCGACTGGATCTTCAACGCCACCAACGACGCCTGGTTCGGCACCTCGATCGGACCACGCCAGCATCTCGCCTCGGCCCGGATGCGCGCGGCCGAGGAGGGGCTGCCCGTCGTGCGGGCGGCGAATACGGGCATCTCGGCAGTGATCGACGCGGAAGGTCGTATCCTCGCCCGCCTCGGGATGGAGCGGACCGGCATCCTCGACGCCGAGCTGCCCGCCGCACGGCCCGCGACGCTCTACGCGCGGCTCGGCGACCTCGTGCTGCCGCCACTCGTTCTGGCGGCGCTGTTGTCAGCATGGCTTACGGATGGCGGGGCGGCCCGCCTGTGGCGGCGGATCTGACGGGCAAGAGCTGAGCCCTCAGGCGTGGATATCGATCGGCGTCCCGTCGCGGACCATGGCGTAGATCTCTTCGATCTGGCGGTCGGTGACGGCGATGCAGCCCGCCGTCCAGTCGCGCACGTTCATTGGGTCGAGGCCACTCCGGGGCCCTCCGTGGATGAAAATGTCGCTGCCCGGATGCCGCCCTGACGCCGCCGCGTAGGCGACGTCCGCCGCGTTCGGATAGGAGATGCCGATGGATAGGTGAAACTTGCTGTCGGGGTTGCGACGATCGATGACGTAGGACCCTTCCGGGGTGCGCCCGTCGCCCTCGAACTGCTTGTGGCCCACCGGCGCGAAGCCCAGGCCGATCGGATAGGTCCGTAGGGTACGTCGCGTACCCTCCAGGGCCAGCAGTCTATCCCCCTTGAAAAGCCGCAGCCGGGTCACGGCGGGGCCGTCATAGGACCGGAACTTGCTCACGCAGCCGGAAAGGAGGGCGCCCGCGCCCCCGAGGAGCGCCGCGCGCCGCGTCAATCGTGTCATCATGCCTGCCCGTCGCGCCCCGTGGTTCGGTGGCCATTGTTCTTCCGCCCTGAGTAGAGGGCGACGGGCCGCCGATCAATGCCCGTGCGCCAGCGCGCCCTGCGCCATGCGCGTGCCGACCCGCTCGCCGCCCTCGGGCGGCGGCGCGTCGCGCCCGGCGCGCAGCAGCCGCAGAGCATTGGCCACGACCAGTAGCGACACGCCCACGTCGGCGGCGATGGCGCCCCACATCGAGGCAAGCCCGAACGCCGTCAGGGCGACAAAGGCGGCCTTGGTGGCGAGCGCGAGCGCGATGTTCTGGCGGATGACGCCCATGGTGCGGCGGGAATGACTGATAAGCCACGGCACCTTGGCGATGTCGTCGGTCATCAGCGCGATGTCGGCTGTCTCGATGGCTGCGTCCGAGCCTACCGCGCCCATGGCGATGGCAAAATGGGCCCGCGCCATCGCCGGCGCGTCGTTCACCCCGTCGCCGATCATCGCCACCACGTCGTGCCGCGCAACCAGCTCCTCGATCGCCGCGACCTTGTCTTCGGGCAGCAGCTCGGCGCGCACCTCGTCGATCCCGACCTCGGCGGCGACGGCGCGGGCCGTGCGTTCGTTGTCGCCCGTCAGCATGACGATCGTGCCGACCCCCAACTCGTGCAGCCGGGCGACCACGGCGTGGGCATCGGGGCGGATACGGTCGCGCAGCGCAATCAGCCCCATCAGTCTGTCGCCCGCGCCGACGGTGACCAGCGTCGCGCCCGCGCCCTCGATCCGCTCCACCAGGTCGCGAGGGATCGCGCCGTCCAGACCCTTCTCGGCGGCAAAGCGATCGGAGCCGAGCCAGACCGGCCGGCCCTGCCACGTCCCCTCGACGCCCCGGCCGGGGACCGTGCGCGTGTCCTCGGCGGCGGTGCGCGCGATGCCGTCGCGCTCGCCGCGCGCCAGGATGGCGCGCGCAAGCGGGTGCGAGGAACGCGACTCCAGAGCCACGGCAGCCTCCAGCAGCTCCCGCTCGGAGGCGTCGCCCAAGGGATGCAGGCCCGCCACCTCCGGCTCGCCCAGGGTGATGGTGCCGGTCTTGTCCATGGCCAGCGCGGTCAGCCGCGCCGGCGCCTCCACATAGGCTCCGCCCTTGATCAGCACGCCGCTCCTCGCCGAGGAGGCCAGCGCCGCGACGATGGAGACAGGGGTGGAGATGACGAGCGCACAGGGGCAGGCGATCACTGATCCTGCCCCGTTCGAGTGGACACCCATGATAGGCTTTCGAGCCAACACGAGGAGTGTCCGATGGAGAGGAAGAA
>NZ_CANLTQ010000023.1 GCF_947494025.1 uncultured Jannaschia sp. | reverse complement strand
TCTCCCCCGTCAGGGGCTGAGAGCGGCCGCCACGTAACCGGACCGGCCGCCGGATACACAGAACTCCTGACACTCCCCGCAGGCCCCCGCGGTTGCGGTCCGCACCCACCAATGCTTCGTCCGGCAGCGCACGCAACTCATCAACGCTTTGCGCGGCCATCTTGCGGAGTTCGGGTTAACCGCACCGAAGGGACCGGTGAGCCTAAAGCTGCCGGAGAACGCCCTCGCCGACGAGACCGCGGACCTGCCCGGTCCGCGAGATGGGCGGGATTTATTTCAAGCAGATCGCGAACCTCATGGAGGTAATCGAGCGGCTCGCAGCCGAGTTGCGCCGTCTGTGCACCATCCCCGGGATCGGCCCGGTGACCGCCGGCGCCGTGGCCGCCTTCGCGCCTGACCTCGACACCTTCGGCAGCGGGCGGAACTTCGCGGCCTGGCTCGGCCTCGTGCCCCGGCAACGATCTACAGGCGGGAAGGCCAAACTCGGTGCGGCGAGCAAGATGGGTCAGGCCGACATCCGGCGGTTGCTCATCGTCGGCGCGATGAGCGTGATCCGCTGGGTGGTCCGCAAGGGCGGCAGCCCGAACCGCTGGCTCGCCGCTCTCGTGGCGCGAAAGCCGAAGATGGTCGCGGCCGTGGCACTCGCGAACAGGATGGTGCGGATGATCTGGGCCGTGTCCACGAAGCAGGAGGATTACAGGATGGCGTGACCTGCGCCCCAAAGGGGCAACGGCACGACATGGCCGCAAGGCCGGGGCGAGCGATCGACGAGGAGTACGCGACACGGACGCGCGCGTTCATGGCAGGGACATTCAGACGCGGGGCTCGAGCGCTTGCGGCTCTCTGAACCGATGTGAACCCAGCCATCCGAACAGCATGACCCACCCGTGGCGTCATCGAAGGCCACGCTCAGAGGCCTGACACACGTCCGATCGAGGCTCCCGCCGACGAACCGAAGATCAGGCTTGCCAAACAGGGGGCATCCACGCACGCCACGGGTTTGCCGGAAGCTCCAACTCATGAGTAGGATGGAGCATCATGAGCAAGACCACGAACAAGATTCCCCATGAAGTGGGCGAGCGCGCCATGCGGAAGGTTCTCGACGGCGAAGGCCAGCACGGCTCCCGCTGACAAGCGATCACGTCGACTGTGGCGAAGATCGGGGGATTTCGTCGAGGCGCATCGTGATGCGCATGGGGGTGAGCCGATCTGCGCAGTGCTGCCGATCGCTCCTTCCACAGCACTCCGGCGGCGCGGTCCGGTCAGACCGGGCCAGCCCGATACCGGCCTGCGGACACCCCCGCGCGACCGGGCCTTTTCTTGCATGAGACCCAAGTTCGGCCTGATGCCCGGTGGATCGAGGAGCACCGCGCCGGCACGCCTTGCGTCGCCTCCGGCGCCTTCCGGGGGATGTCCGGCGCCGCACGGACGATCCCGGCCGGGAACGCCATGTGCGGTGCGGGCTCTCCTGCGGTTCCCGATGAGCAACCCTGCCGCTTCGGGGCGATCGCCCCCGGTCACGGCGATCGGACACCGGCCGGATCGCCGGACTCGCGCCGCCGCCCGACACGAACGACCGGCGGCGATGCGGCCGAGGATCCGCCCGCAAAGCTCCATCGCGTGGAATGCGGCCCTGTTCCATCTCCCGCCGAAAGCGAACCGGACGGACGACCCCGCGGGAATCCCCGGTGCGTCAGGATGGGAGCAAACCGCGTTAATCGGCTATAGCGGATCGCGATAGATTAAAAAAAGATATCGATACGACCTCGAATGTCAAAATCATGAGCCGACCGCCTGTCTTAATGGCGGAATTTTGCCGGCATTTTAAAGTCTGAGGCAAGAAACCGCTAGGACATCCAACGCAATCGCCACTGGCATTGTTCCAATCCGTAGATTGGCACAAGGGTTCCTGCAGGCATCTGACGAGATATCGAGCGTCGATGATCCTGATAGCTGGTGCCGGGGGTCCGCTTCGCCGGAGTTGCGGTGCAATTGTACGTTCGTCAATCCGTCTTAGAGATCATGACCCTCAAGGAGGCCATCTTGACCGAACGATATCGGTGTCTTCCCGCATCTGAGCCAGGAAACTCTGTCTCCGAACAACAAGGTACGTCATGACAGCTCTGAACCCCGCGCGTAAGAATCTGCTTCAAATGTTCGCCCTCGACGCCCGTATGGTGCGTGGTTCCGGCTTTCGGCTCTTCGATGAACAGGGTCGCGAATACTTGGATTTCCTGTCGCAATACGGGGCGCTCCCCTTCGGCCACAATCCGTCCGAAATCTGGACGGCTCTGAACGCGGCGCAGGCCGAGGCGCTGCCCTCCATGGTTCAGCCGCTCCGCCCTGTCGAGGCCGAGCGTCTTGCCGAGCGCCTGGCCGAGGTTACGCCGGGCGATCTTTCGATCACCACGCTGACGAACAGCGGAGCCGAAACGGTCGAGGCAGCAATCAAGCTCGCTCGGCTCAAAAGTGGAAAGACGGGCATCCTGTCGACGGGCAACGGTTTTCACGGCAAGACGCTTGGCGCGCTCTCGGCCACTGGTAAACCGATGTATCAGGAAGGATTCGCCGCTCCGGCGCCGGGCTTCGACCACATCCCCTACGGCGATCTGAACGCGTTGCGCGACCGCCTCTCGGTGGCCGCGGACGGCATCGCGGCCTTCATCTTCGAGCCGATCCAAGGCGAAGGCGGTGTCATCTGCCCGCCCGAAGGCTATGTCGACGGTGCCATAGCGCTTTGCCGCGAATACGGCGTGCTGACCATTCTCGACGAGATCCAGACCGGGATGGGCCGCACGGGCAGGTTGTTCGCCTGTTCGGACGGCGCCGAGGTGCCCGACATGCTGCTCCTGTCGAAGGCGCTCGGCGGCGGCATGATGCCGATCGGCGCCCTTGTCGTGCGCCCCTCGGCGTGGGACGACGATTTCGGTCGGCGCCATAGTTCTACCTTTGCAAACAATAACCTGGCCAGCCGGGCGGCGATGGCCACGCTCGACCGCTTGCTCGCCGACGATCAGGCTTTGATCCGTGACGTTGCCGAGAACGGAGCCTATCTGCATGGCCGTCTGGAGGACCTGCGGAACAAGTATCCGGAGGTCATTCGCGAGGTGCGCGGACGTGGCTACATGCTGGGCCTCGAATTCCAGCGATTCGACAAACGCGCCGATTCCGCAATCATGGCGTTCGCGAGCCTGAACGGGGGCGTCATGCCGCTGATCAGCTCCTATCTGCTCAATGTCGAGGGCGTGCTCACGGCGCCGCTTTTCAACGAGACCCATGTGATGCGCCTGCAGCCGACCCTTACTTCCGGGCGGGTCGAGATCGACCGCGCGGTCGCGGCGCTGAACGCGGTCTGCGATGTGCTGGCAGCGCGGGATTATTATCGGTTGGTTCGGCACCTCGTGGCCAAGCCCGTGCCAGCGTGTTCCGACCTGCCTGATGCGGAAGCGCGGCCTGCCGTGACGCCGCCGATGCCCGATCAGGAAGGCCGCTTTACCTTTCTTATCCACTACACGGAACCGGAAGATATCTTTCGCTCCGACCCGTCTTTCCGCCAGTTCAGCGCGGACGAACTCGCCAACTGGTGCAACTGGGTCAAGCAGTTCGGGCCCGGCTTCGTCCGTCGCATGCCCGAGGTCACGTCGAAGACCGGCGCGACGGCAGAAGGGTGGCTGATGTCCGTTCCAATGCTGCCTCAAGACATGCGCGGCGGTGGGCGCAGTGTTGCGGCGAGCATGATCAAGGGCGGCGTCGATCTGGCCGCGAAGAACGGTGCGTCGCGGGTGGGCCTCGGCGCCTTCACCTCGATTGTCACTCGCGGCGGCGAAACGGCCACGGGCCGCGGTGTGCCGATCACCAGTGGCAACACGCTGACCGCGGTCTCGGCCGTCAAAGGCATCGAACGGGTGGCCAGTCGGGCGGGCCTATCGCTCGAGGACGCGCATGTCGTCGTGGTGGGCGCGTCCGGCGCGATCGGCCGCCTGGCAAGTCTGATGCTCGGCCGCCGGATCGGCCGGCTGAGCCTCGTGGGCAATGCCGCCAATCCTTTCACGCCAAGGCTTCTCTCCCGTGTGGCCGACGAGGTCTATGGCACGCTCCTCGATCCGCCCGAGATCACGAAGCATCGTCCGGGCAATCTGCGAACCGTTGTCCGTGGGATCGCCCGGCAGGCCAAGTTCGGCTTACAGGGCGAAAGAAAGGGTTTGGCCGAACGATTTGGCACCGCCTTTCAGAGCCAAGGCACGCGGCCATTGGTCGACTGGAGCACGCCGCTCGAGGTCGCGGTTGCGGATGCCGACATCGTGTTGGTCGCGACGAGCTCCGAAATGGCCCTGATCGATCCGCTCGATCTGCGGCCCGGCACGCTCGTCTGCGACATCGCGCGACCGCCCAACGTGGCCCCGGCCGAGATCCCGTCGGCCCGCGTGCTGGTTTTTGACGGCGGACTGATCCAGCCGCCCTTCGAGGTCGATCTCGGCCCGTTCCAGACATTGCCCGCCAATCTTTGCTGGGGATGCCTCGGCGAGACGATGCTGCTGGCGCTGGCACGGGAAAAGCGGGATTACAGCATCGGCTCGCGCCTGTCGCTCGCGGATGCCGATCACCTCGCCGAACTTGCCGACCAGCACGGCTTCGAGCCGGCGCCGCCGCAATGGTACGGTCGTCACGTCGCCGAGGGAGAACTTGCGGCCTTCGCGGGTCACGTCGCCGCGACCCGTATCGATCGCCCCGGTGCCTCGGAGCGTGCTGGAACTATCGGCAAGCGTGCCTGATCTTCCTCGACGTTCCGTATCATCGGAACGTCGCGACTCCTGCGGCCACGGTATCGGGTTCGTGTTTTCTCAAGCCGATCCATCATTCTGAACGGGCATCGCTCGCATGATTTCCCCTGCTGCCCGTTCACCCGACTGGATGGCCCCCTCGATGTAGCCCGTCCATTCCGACGCGGTTTCCGTTCCTGCCCAATGCAACGGACCGATCGGGATTCGCAGGTGCTCGCCGTAGCGGGCGAACACACCCGGCGGCGCATAGGCACCGTAGCATCCGCCCGACCATTCCTCGTCGGTCCAGTCGTGATCGATATAATCCAGAGGTCGCAGCGCTTCGGGACCGAAATGCTCGGCAAGCATCTCGAGCACGACGATGCGACGATCCTCCGTCGTCAGATCGGCATGCCGGATCGCATGGTTGCCATCGAAGAACCCGACGAGCAGACCCCGATCCTGGCCCGTCGGTGATACGTCCATGATCGGCGTTGTGGGAACGTCGTCGCGCAGGATCGTACCGTTCAGCCCTCGTTTGCGCCAGAACGGCGTCCTGTAGAGAACCCAGAACTTGATCGAAGAGCCCATGGACAGACGGTCGTGGATCGCGGTCTTCGGTTGCGGCAATTCCGGCGTGAACCGGATCCGGCGCAGGAGCGTCGGCGGAACCGCGATGATAGCCTTGCGGGCGGTGAACCTGCCCCTTTCGCTATGCACTGTCACAGCGTCGTCGTTCCATTCGATCGCGCTGACCGCCGCTTCGAGGCGTAGCCGCTCCCCGATCTCGTCGGCCATGAAACGGCTGATCTGATGAACGCCACCATGAAAAAGGAGGTTCTGCGCCCCGCCGGTATCAGAAGATATCAAGACTTCGAGCCCACCGCCCGACTTCAAGTAATGCAGAAAGAATAACAGCGAAACTTGCGATGGCTCGGCGCAGAGGATCGTGGCGCAGACTGTTCGGAATGCGACGCGAGGCAGGGGATGGAGGACATTTCGCGCGATCCATGTTTCCACGGTCATCGCGTCGAGCCGTTCCGCTTCGGGATGCGCCCAGGGTCGCTCGGTGTCGAGCGGTGCCATAAGCCGCTCGAGCTTCCACCGGGCATGCAGATAAGCGAGGCCGCCCCCTATGCCGAAGAGCCGGCTCAGATCCTCGCGCGGGCCCTGCCGCTCTCTTTTGCTGATGCGAAAGACCGCATTGCCATCGAGATAGGTTGGGTATGGGCGGACGCGATAATGGGCGGCGAGACGCTTCAGCCGTGCCTGCCCCGGTGCCATCCACATGCCGCCAAGATCGATGTCGAGGTTTCCGATCACGCCCGGTTTGGTCCGCCCGCCGACGCGATCCCGCGCCTCGAGGATGACGAAGCCTTCGCGACCCTTCGTGATGAGTGTCCTCGCCGCCGACAGACCGGCAAATCCCGCACCGACGATTACCGTATCCAGCATTGAGTTCTTTCCTCGCTTCCTGCGGCGCGGGTTTCACGCAATCGGGCCCGTGATGAAAAGAACAAGACAGAGCCGGTGTTCGAAGCCCGTGCCGCGGAGGAGAGGCCTGATCTGGGCATTGTCATCACCGTGTTTTCCTGGGTGCCGCTCGCGCGCGGGGCTGGGTCGAAGACAATCGGGCCCGCCGGCCTTGGTCGAAGCCCGGCTTGGATCCGACGGAGCTTTGGTGTCCGAGGGGTGATCCGGGGGTACCATGCAAGACAGCCCTTCGGTCCGGTGCCGGCTTGTGCCTGCCAAGATGCGGCGCAGGCAAGCACACCCGCCCGTATCAGTTCGGAATAATCGGCCGACTATTTTCCCGCGGCAGCCTCTGCGAACTTGGTCAAAGCGTCTTCCATCCGCCCGACATATTCGGCGTCCTCGTCAATATCGAGACCATCGAACATGTCCGCCGGCATCTGCCACGCGATCTGAGCGATGCCGCTGTCGTCACCATAGACGAGCATCCTGAGCGGTAGCTGAAGCCCGGCCCGGATATCATCCTGCATCGCCTGGGTCCCGAGCTGTGGATTCCCGAAGATCAGAAGCTGCGCGTCTTGGAGCTCAAGACCCGCCGCCTCGGCCCCGGCTCCGTGATCCACCCGGGCAAAGACCGTGGCGCCCGCCTCGTCGACGGCCGACTCGAGCCGATCCATGACGGCGGAAACCGAACCCTCTGCCTCGACGGTCATTATGTCCCCGAAGGCCAATGTGGGCGCGATGCTGCAAGCGGCAATCAATGTCAGTCCACGCTTCATGATGTTCTCCTTATGTCTGCGCGGCGAAACCGGCCCGTCGCGCAAGGGTTCCGACACGCATCTTCGCGTTCGATCGGTCCTGTTGCGCGAGGCCTTTCCGGCATTCCTATCCCATGTCCACCGACATAGTTGGCAGGAATGACCCACTTGGATCCACCTGTTTCCGCGCTCTGAACTGGTCCGCCCGCAACGCATCGCTGCGTATGCGCGACTCGCTGACCGTCCGGTTCAATCCCGTCATGGCGTGAGCCGCGATCAGCACGATGCGGGAGACGAGGCCATCGTTGCGAACGCCGTGGATGAAATTGCCTTCGAAGACAATGCAGCGGTCGGATCGCTAGGTGGCGGATGGACCTGCCACGGTCATCGCACAACCCTCGACGGGGATGTCGAGACCCAGAAGCAGCCGCGGCCGGGTGTTGGTGGACCCCGGTGAGGGGCAATCCGAGTGCCGTGCGCGAGACGCGAGACGCGAGACGCGAGAAATGGGCTACATCCGCGCCCTCCACTACCCTCGCATTGACGTTCAGGATGCCCGCTGTCCCCGGACAGGCTGCGCGTACGGCTTCGTGCGGACCGTCTTCGCCAAGCAGGAACAGGATCCCTCGCCCAAGGATTCGCAGAGACACCACTGAAGGCTTATTGTCGCCGATCCTTTCCGACATGACCACCATCGCCAACACACTACAGGACAGAACCGTCAGCCGCGCCTTGCCAATGAGCGGCAACGACGGCAACGAATACGTGGGTGCCTGTAGCGTCTTTTACTGGGGTCTATCGGCGAAAATCGGCGGGATCCGTTGATGCGACCGCGACACCGATCAGACGGTTGTCCGCGGTTGGCGCAACGACTAAGGACGGGGTGACATTGCCGTCCTTGTACACTTCGTAAGGACTTCCGGTAACGTTCGCAGGAAGGTTCCGTTCGCTTGCAACGACGAGATTTCGAGACCAGTGCCGGGGCGAGCCCCGCCTCCATCAAGCCGTTCCAGGTTCGTGGCCGGTTCTTCACCGCCGTCGCGCTGCGCCTCGACACGGGCGTGGACGACGGGTTCTTCGCCGCGCTCGACGCGCATATCAGCCAGGCCCCGGCCTTCTTCGACGACGCCCCCATGGTGCTCGACCTCGAGAATGTGTCCGGAACCCTGCCGAAGCCCGAGCTCGTCCGTCTCATCGACGGTTTGAAGAACCGTGGCCTGTCGGTGTTCGGGGTCCAGAACGGAACCGAGGAGCACGCTGCGATTGCGCGTGCGGCCGGACTAATCCCGATGCCCGGCGGCCGCGAGGTCCCGCTCGAGCGCAGCACGCGCAAGAGCGCTCCGGCCCCCGAGCCCGCGCCCGTGCAGCCGGAATCCGCCC
The DNA here is from genome assembly GCF_947494025.1 of uncultured Jannaschia sp. Lineage (GTDB taxonomy): Bacteria > Pseudomonadota > Alphaproteobacteria > Rhodobacterales > Rhodobacteraceae > Jannaschia. The sequence continues at coordinate 38,075 of NZ_CANLTQ010000023.1, read as the reverse complement.
CCGCGACGCGCCTGATCACGGAGCCGGTGCGCTCCGGCCAGCGTATCTTCAACGACCGTGGCGATCTGGTCGTGGTCGCCTCGGTCAGTGCGGGGGCCGAGCTGATCGCCGAGGGCAACATCCATGTCTACGGCCGGCTGCGCGGCCGAGCCCTGGCCGGCGTCAATGGCGACACCAACGCGCGCATCTTCTGCCAAAGCCTCGACGCCGAGCTTCTCGCCATTTCGGGCCTGTACAAGACCAGCGAAAGCATGAGCCCGGCGATCCGCAACGAGCGCGTTCAGGTATTCCTGCGCGACGAGATGCTCTGTATTGAGAAACTCGCATAACCCTTCACAGAACAGGAGGACATCCCTTGGCCAAGACCATCGTCGTCACGTCCGGAAAGGGCGGCGTCGGCAAGACCACGTCCACCGCCGCCATCGGGGCGGGTCTCGCCAAGCGTGGCCACAAGACGGTTGTGATCGACTTCGACGTGGGCCTTCGCAACCTGGACCTGATCATGGGATGCGAGCGCCGCGTGGTGTTCGACCTGATCAACGTCATCCAGGGCGATGCCAAGCTGAAGCAGGCACTGGTCAAGGACCGCCGTCTCGACACGCTGTCGGTGCTTCCCACCTCGCAGACCCGCGACAAGGACGCGTTGACCCCCGAGGGCGTGGAGAAGGTGCTGAGCGAACTCAAGGAAGAGTTCGACTACATCATCTGTGACAGCCCCGCAGGTATCGAACGCGGCGCGCATCTGGCCATGTACTTCGCCGACGAAGCCATCGTCGTGACCAATCCCGAAGTCTCTTCGGTGCGTGACAGCGACCGGGTTCTCGGGCTTTTGAACTCCAAGACCCGGCGCGCCGAGAAAGGCGACGGCGATCCGGTTAAGGCGCATCTCCTGCTGACCCGCTACGACAACGACCGCGTCGCCAAGGGTGAGATGATGCCCATCGACGACGTGCTGGAGATCCTCGCCATTCCGCTTCTGGGTATCATCCCCGAAAGCACCACCGTGCTACGCGCCTCCAACGTCGGGATGCCGGTCGTGATGGACGAGACGTCCAATGCCGGAAAGGCGTATGAGGACGCGGTCTCCCGGCTGATCGGCGAGCAGATCGAAATGCGCGTACAACCCCAGGAGCGTCCCAGTTTTCTGCGCCGTTTCCTGGGTCGGAGGGCTTAAGCGATGTTCGGTTTCTTCCGCCAGCAGCCGCGCCGGTCCGACAGTGCCCGAGCGGCCAAGGAGCGATTGCAGATCCTGCTTGCCCATGACCGTAGCGACCGGGCCCGCGATGATCTGCTGCCTCTTCTCCAGCGCGACATCCTCGCGGTCGTCAAGCGCCACATGCGCGTCGACGGCGATGCGGTGGAGATCAAACTCGAGCGCGGGGACGACATGTCGAGCCTGGAGATCAACATCGAAGTTCCGGACGCGCAGCCCGGGCAGGCAGGCTGAGCGCCCCCGCGCCGGTGCCAATGGGCTCGGCGACTTACGGAACCGATGTGCCCGGCGCGACGGGCTCTGTCTCAGACCTCTGTACGATACGCTTCGTATTCGGGCGCCGTCAGTGAAATCCTCGGCTCCCTCGCAGATCGCCGTCCATGGCTGATGCCAACTGACGGGGCCCAGGACAGCGACGTATCGTGGCAGGTGATAAAGCCTGCTACGGTCGTCGCAGGTGCGCTGCACCGTTCGACGGCTGATCGCGGATCGCGCGGGGGCAGACATCCGATCACCTGTCTCCGGACCCGCCGCGATTCCCGGCGTCGGCGGTCGACCGAGGCTCTCGTCCCGTGCGCGAGCTCGGTCCATTCCGGACCCGCTCCGTTTGGCGAACGGATCACGACCGGATCGCACATGGAGCACCGGCGTGATTGCGGCCGTCCCGGCCGTCAGAGCGGCCGCCGGAGCCACCGCGAGATGACCCCGACAATTCCCTCGCGGAACAAAAGGACACTGATAACGAATATGATCCCTTGGATGATGGTCACCCATGCACCGAGGGTTGCGAGATAGTTCTGCATCGTCACGATCACGGTGGCGCCGACCAACGGGCCGAAGATGGTTCCCATTCCGCCCAGCAGCGTCATCAGCACGACCTCGCCCGACATCGACCAGTGCACGTCGGTCAGGGATGCAAGCTGGAACACCTGACTTTTGGTCGCGCCGGCCAGTCCGGCCAGCGTGGCGGACAGCACGAACACCATGAGCTTGTAGCGGTTCACGTGGTAGCCCAGGGAGACCGCGCGCGGCTCGTTCTCGCGGATCGCCTTCAACACCTGTCCGAACGGCGAATGGATGATGCGGTAGATCAGAAGGATCCCGCCGAACGTGATCGCCAAGACGAAGAAGTACAGGACGAGATTGTTCTGCAGCGAGATTAATCCGAAAAGGTCGCCGCGCGGGACCGACTGGATGCCGTCCTCGCCGCCGGTGAATTCGGCCTGCAGGGCGAAGAAGAAGACCATCTGGGCGAATGCAAGCGTGACCATCGCGAAGTAGATGCCCTGGCGCCGGATCGCCAGAAACCCGATCGCGAGGCCCAGCACGGCGGCGGCGGCCGTCCCCGTCAGCACCGCGAGCTCGGGCGTGAAGCCCCAGACCTTGGCGGCGTGGGCGGCGACATAGCTGGCGCCGCCGAAATAGGCGGCATGCCCGAACGACAGCAGCCCCCCGAAGCCCAGGAGAAGGTTGAAGGCCGCCGCGAAGAGAGCGAAGCACATCACCTTCATCGCGAAGACCGGATAGACAAGGAACGGCAGCGCGACGAGCACTAGGAGAAGGACGGCGAAGATCGCCTTGTGCAAGGTCGGCATTCCCGCGCTCCGGGCCGCCGGCGCCGCGTTTGAGATAGTTTCCGTCGTCGCCATCAGGCGGTCCTCCCGAACAAGCCCTCGGGCTTGATCATCAGTACGATTGCCATGATCACGAAGATCACCACCGCCGATCCCTCCGGGTAGAAGACCCGCGTCAGGCCCTCGACCAGGCCGATGCCGTAGCCGGTCAGGATCGCGCCCATGATCGAGCCCATGCCCCCAATGACGACGACGGCGAATACCACGATGATCAGGTCCGCGCCCATGTTCGGGTTCACCGAATAGATCGGCGCGGCGAGCACGCCCGCAAAGCCGGCGAGGCCCACGCCGAACATGTAGGTCAGCGCGATCAGCCGGGGAACGTTGATCCCGAAGGCGCCGACCAGGACCGGGTTCTCGGTCGCGGCCCGGAGATAGGCGCCGAGACGGGTCTTCTCGATCATGAACCAGGTGCCGAAGCAGACGACGACCGACGCGACGACGACCCAGGCCCGGTAGTTCGGCAGGAACATGAAGCCGAGGTTCTGGCCGCCGGCCAGCGCACCGGGGATCTGATAGGGCTGACCGGAAATGCCGTAGTAGTTCCGGAACAGGCCCTGGATGATGAGGGCGACGCCGAACGTCAGGAGCAAACCGTAAAGATGATCGAGATGGTATAGCCGGGAAAGGGCCACGCGCTCGAGCGCGAGGCCGGTCGCGCCCACGATCACGGGTGCCAGAACCAGAGCCCACCAGTAGCCGAGGCCGAGATAGGTCAGCAGCATCCAGGCCACGAACGCACCGAGCATGTACTGCGCGCCATGGCTGAAGTTGATGATGTTGAGCAGGCCGAAGATCACCGCCAGACCCAGCGAGAGAACGGCATAGAACGATCCGTTGATGAGGCCCAGCAGGAGCTGTCCCATCATGACCTGCGGCGGTATTCCCAGAAGTTCGAACATGTGCCTGCTCAGTGACGTTCAGGATGCGGGATGCGGCGCGCCGCGATCGGGCGCGCCGCGGCCGGTTCAGCCGGCCTGTTGCGAGAAGTCACACTCGTCGATCATCGGCAGGAAGGCTTCCTCGCCCGGAATGACGGCCCTCTGTTCATAAAGGTCCCACTCGCCCTCGGACGCGTCCGGCGACTTGACCTCGAAGAGGTACATGTCGTGGATCACCCGGCCGTCGGCGCGGACATGGCCCTCGCCGAAAAGCGGATCGTCGAATTCCGTCTGCTTCATTTGGGCAACGACCTCCTCGCCCTCGGTCGAGCCGGTCGCCTCGACCGCGCGCAGGTAGTGCATCGTCGCCGAGTAAACACCGGCATGAACCATGGTCGGCTTGGCGCCGTGCTGCTCCTCGAACCGTGCCGACCATTCGCGGGTCTCGTCGTTCTGGTCCCAGTAGAACGCTTCGGTCAGCTGCAGGCCCTGCGCCGTCTCCGTCCCGAGCGCGTGAACGTCGGAGATGAACATCAGCAGCGCGGCCAGCGAAATGCCGCTTTGCGTGATCCCGAACTCGGAGGCCTGCTTGATCGCGTTGACGGTGTCGCCGCCGGCATTGGCGAGGCCGATCACGTTCGCGCCGCTGCCTTGCGCCTGAAGCAGGAAGGACGAGAAGTCGGTGGCCGGGAACGGATGCCGGACCGTGCTGACGACCTCACCGCCGGCCTCCTCGACCACGCGCGCGGTGTTCTCTTCCAGCGAATGGCCGAACGCGTAGTCGGCCGTCAGGAAGAACCACTGGTCGCCGCCCGCCTGCGTGACGGCCTGCCCTGTTCCCTTGGCGAGCGCCGCGGTGTCGTACGTCCAGTGCACCGTCGTCGGCTGGCACTGTCCTCGCGTCAGCTCGGTCGAGCCGGCGCCGGAGTTGAGGAAGACGCCGTTGTTCTGGGCCGTGATGTCGGCCACGGCGAGCGCCACCGACGATGTCGGCACGTCGAGGATCGCGTCGACACCTTCCTGATCGTACCATTGCCGCGCGATGTTCGAGCCGACGTCCGGCTTGTTCTGGTGGTCCGCCGACAGGATCTCGACGTTGAGCCCTTTCTCCTCGGCGCCGAAATCCTCGACCGCCATCCGCGCGGCGATTACAGAGCCTTCGCCCGATAGGTCCGCGTAGGTTCCCGAACGGTCGTTCAGCACCCCCAGCGTGACGTCCATCGCGTCCTGCGCGAAGCCGGGTCCGGCAATTGCGGCGATTGCGGCGGTGCCGATGGCCAGCCTTCTGATCATGGTCTTTCTCCCTTGTTGCGGCGCCGAGGCGCCGATGAGTTCCGCTATACGCCGAGATAGGCGTGCAGCTTGTCCGTGTTGGCCTCCAGCGCCTCGCCGGGAATCATGTCGACGATCCTGCCCTGATCGACGACGTAGTGCCGATCGGCCACGGAGGCGGCGAAACGGAAGTTCTGCTCCACCAGCACGATCGTGAATCCTTCGGCCTTGAGTGCGGCGATCGTGCGGCCGATCTGCTGCACGATCACGGGGGCCAGTCCTTCGGTCGGCTCGTCGAGCAAGAGGAGCCGGGCGCCGGTGCGCAGGATGCGGGCAATGGCCAGCATCTGCTGCTCGCCCCCCGAAAGCTTGGTCCCCTGACTCCGGCGGCGTTCGAGAAGGTTAGGAAACAGCTCGTAGATACGCTCGACCGGCAGGCCGCCCTCCTGGATGCGCGGCGGCAGCATCAGGTTCTCCTCGACGTTGAGCGACGAGAAGATCCCGCGCTCCTCGGGGCAGAGGGCAATGCCGAGACGGGCGATGTGCCGGGGCTGCATCCCGATCGTCTCGGTCCCGTTGTAGGCGACGGAGCCGGTGCGCTTTCCCAGGATGCCCATGACCGCCGCCAGGGTGGACGTCTTGCCGGCGCCGTTCCGGCCCAGCAGCGTGACGACCTCTCCTTCGCCGACGTCGAAGTCCATTCCATGCAGGACATGGCTCTCGCCGTACCACCCCTGGAGGTTCCTGACCTCGAGCAGCGGAGTGCCGGCCGGGGCGGCCGCGTGGCGTTCGACCGTCGTGTCAGTCATGGCCCGCTCCGATATAGGCGTCGATCACCTCGGGGGAACGCGAGACGGTCTCGTAGTCGCCCTCCGCGAGGATCTCGCCGCGGGCCAGCACGGTTATCCGGTCCGAAAGGTCCGCGACCACCGACAGATTGTGCTCGACCATCAGGATCGTGCGGTTCTCGGCGATGCGCCGGATCAGCGCCGAGATCCGCTCGACGTCCTGTTGCGCCATGCCCGCCATCGGCTCGTCGAGCAGCAGCATTCCGGGCTTCAGCGCCAGCGTGGTGGCGATCTCGAGAGCGCGCTTGCGCCCGTAGGACAGCTCGGCCGCCCTGTGATGCAGGAACTCCGCCAGACCGACCTCGGCGACGTACGATTCCGCCTCGTCGTCGAAGCGCGACAGCGTCTTTTCGGACTGCCAGAAATCGAAGCTCTCGCCGCGCGTACGCTGCAACGCGATCCGGACGTTCTGCAGAACGGTCAGATCGGCGAACACCGCCGAAATCTGGAAGGATCTGACCATGCCCAGCCGGGCGATCCTGGCCGCTCCCATCCGCGTGATGTCCCGCCCCTCGTAGGTGATGGTACCACGGGTCGGCTGCAGGAATTTCGTGAGGAGGTTGAAGCACGTCGTCTTGCCGGCGCCGTTCGGCCCGATCAGCGCGTGGATCGTACCCTTCTCCACGCGCAGCGACACGTCGTTGACCGCGACGAATCCCCTGAATTCCTTTGTCAGGCCGATCGCCTCCAGCGCAACGCTCATCCCGTCACGCCTTCGTCCGCCAGCGGCACTGGATTCTCAACTGGTACCAAGCTCGACAAACCCTCTCGTTTGATCGCCGCCCTGATATCCTCAGGTCCGGACAATGTCGAACAAACCATGCCACGCCGGAAAGTAAACCGCCATCGACGTCCGTCGTCGACCGAAGCTGACTTGGGGGCGCCTGCCGCGACGGCGCATCGCGATGGGAGCGATCTTCAGGGAGCGCCGGCGGCGTCGACGACGTTTTCCGTTCGTCCGGGCCGTCGTCAGCGCTATCTGCCCCCGCGATAGCGATATTGGCCAAGGTAGCGTTTCGCTCCGATCCGTCGATCCGACGTCAGCCTATCTTCGCGAACCTGAAACCTGGAGATTTCACAATGGCAACCACCGGCAAGCAACTGTTCACGACATTGGAAGCGGACGGAACGCTGACCGTCGCGATCGAGGACGTGACCCTCCCCGATCCGGCCGGCAACCAAGTGCTCGTGAAGATGGAAGCGGCGCCGATAAACCCGTCGGACCTCGCCATTCTGGTCGGTGGGGCCGATCTGGAAAATGCCAGCTATTCGCCGGGAAAATTCGTCGCGTCCGTCCCGGAGCCGTTCAACGCGGGTTCGAAAGCGCGTCATGGGATAAAGCTGCCGGCCGGGAACGAAGGCGCCGGCACGGTCGTTGCCGCCGGCGACGGCGACACGGCCAAGGCGCTCGTGGGACAGCGAGTCTCCTGTGTCCCGGGCAATGCCTACAGCCAGTACTGCATCGCCAACGCCGACATGTGCCTTCCGTTGGGCGATCATTCGGCCGAGGACGGCGCAAGCGCCTTCGTCAACCCCATGACCGCTCTTGGGTTCGTGGAAACCGCCAGAATGGACGGGCAGAACGCGATCCTGCACACGGTCGGGGCATCCAACCTGGGCCAAATGCTGACCCGGATCTGCAAGGAGGATGGCTTCGGTCTGGTCAACGTCGTTCGAAAGGACAGCCAGGCCGGCTTGCTCGAAAGGCTCGGCTCCACGCATGTCGTCAACTCCTCGGATGACGACTTCATGCGTCAGCTGCGCGACGCGATCGAAGACACCGGCGCATTCTACGGCTTCGATCCGATTGGCGGCGGCCAATCGGTCGACGATGCGTTCAAGGCCATGGAGCAGGTCGCGGTAAGCAGAATGACAGAATATTCGCGCTATGGCTCGAACCAGCCGAAGCGCATGTTCATATACGGGCGTCTGGATACCGGCCCGACGGTCCTGTCACCGAGCTACGGCTTTGGCTGGACCCTTTCAGGCTGGCTGCTGTTTCCCTTCATCCAATCGGCCGGAAGCGAAACCGTCAGCCGCATGCGCGACCGCGTGCGCGAGAATCTCGCCACCACCTTCGCAAGCCATTACAAGAAGCGCGTCAATCTCGACGAGATGCTGACCCGGGAAGCGGTAACCGATTATCGTGCGATGAAGACGGGCGAGAAATATCTCGTCACGCCCTGGTCCTGATGGCGTGTCGCGGAAGCGGCGATAAGGGCGATCTCGACGTGGTACGCCTTGCCGCACGCGCGATACGATGAAGTTGACCCGCTTCCGTGGCAACCCTGTGCCGGGGTCCCAGCCATGACTGGCTGATCCGGTCGAACGCCCGACGACGTGGTGCGCGCGTCGGGAGACGGGACTGGCAAGGGGTCGCCCTCGACATGGCGATCCCGGTCCGTGGATAGAAAGACCTTGTGCATCACGACGACAAGGGCAGCCATCGCCGCCCTGTTCGCGAAATCCGCTTCAGAAGGCTTGAACTGCCCGCTGGCGCATGTGTCGCGCGAGGTCTGCTCGGTTGGGAAGCACAGATGAGTTGCCGGCCCCGAGCGCCGACGGCTGCACGATCGACACGACGAGGAGAGACGGCATCCCTTTGCTCCTGCTCCTGCTCCTGCTCTTGCCGACCCCGCCGCGCGGGCGCCTCGTCAGCCAACGAGGGTTTCGGAAACCAGCACCGCGCCCAGCCGTGCGACCTCTTCCACCAGAATATCCAGGTCGTCCTTTGTTGTCCGGTGATTGTTTACCGCCGCGCGCAAACAGTGTCGCCCTCTCACGGTCGTGTCCGAGACCGCGGCGATGCCGGTTTCCTGCATCCGCACCATGATCTCGGTGTTCAGCTGCTTGACCGCCGCTTCCGGAAGGCCGCCGGGATCGTAGCGGAAGCAGACAATGTTGATGGCCGTCGGAAAGCACAGCTCCAGGTTCGGCTTGGCTGCGATCCGTTCGGTGAGGTGGCGGGCATGGGCGAGGTCCTGCTCGATCAGCCGCCCGAACTTCGCCAGCCCATGTTCCTTCAGCGCCATCCAGACCTTGAGGGCGCGAAACCCCCGCGATGTCTGGAGGCCGAAATCGTGCAGCCACGCCCCCGAGGCGATGCCCCGCGGCGCCCCCTCGAGGTATTCCGGCATGACGGAGAAGGCACCGAGATGCGCCTCGGCGTCCCGCACCAGCGCGCAGCCGACCTCGAACGGCGCATGGAGCCATTTGTGCGGGTCGAGGGCGATGGAATCCGCGCGTGCGATGCCGCGCACCAGCGCCCGTCCGCGGGGCGCGATCGCGAGAAGCGCGCCGATGCAGCCGTCCACGTGCATCCACAGCCCTTCCGCGGCGCAGATGTCCGCGATCGCCTGGAGGTCGTCGATGGCACCGGTGTTCACGGTCCCGGCCGTCGCGATCACACAGGCGGGGTGCAGTCCGGCCGCCCGGTCGTCGGCGATGGCCCCGTGCAGGGCGGAAAGATCCATTCGGCAAGCCGCGTCGGACGGCACCCGTCTCAGCGCCCGATTGCCCAGACCCATCGCTTCGACCGCGATCTGGTGGCAGGAATGGATCTGGTCGGAGCCGTAGAACCGCATCGGCGCAGGCAGCGCGCCGACGCCAAGCTCGCGCAGGTCGATGCCCGACATCGTGTTGCGTGCAACGGTCAGGCCGATCAGGTTGGCCATCGAACCGCCTGAGACAAGCGTGCCGCCGGCCTCCGGTGGGTAACCTGTCATCTCCTTCATCCAGTTGACGACCTGCTTGTCGATCTCCGCCGCGGCGTGGTCACCGCCGCCGAGATTGGAGCCGAGGATGGCGGCGAGAAAATCCCCAAGAGCCCCGGTGAAGTTGCTCGCCCCCATATACCACATCCAGAACCGTGGATGGATGTTGCCCATCGGGTAGGGCAGAACGTCCGTGACGATCTGGCGGTAGATTTCGGGGAGCGGCTGGCCGTCCTCGGGCACGCCATCGCGGAAGCGCGAACGCACATCCGGCGGCATGTCTTGCCACACCGGCCGGGAACGGACGTCCCGGACGTAGTTCACGGCATCGTCCACCATCCGGTGCGCGACAGCGCGGTGGGCTTCCCAATCCGCGGGATCGAGGGTTTCCGGCGTGTGCGACATGGTTCAGGCCTGATAGCCGGGGGTCGAGCGGGATAGCTCGATCTCCTCCCCGGTCATCTCCTCGGGGATCGCTTCGAAAAGCGGCGTGGACATGTAACGCTCGCCGGTGTCCGGCAGCATGCACAGGATCACCGCGCCCGGCTCGGCACGTTCGGCAATCGTCATCGCCACGGCGAAGGTCGATCCTCCCGAAGTGCCGGTCAGGATGCCTTCGGACCGCGCCAGTTTCTGCGCCCACGCGATGCCGTCCGGTCCGGCCACGGGGATCAGCTCGTCATAAAGCCCGCCATCCACCGCTTCCTGAAGGACGTGAGGGATGAAATCCGGCGTCCAGCCCTGGATCGGATGAGGCTGGAAAGCCGGGTGGCTCTGAGCGGGCGAGTGGTCGGCATTGCGCGACTGCACGTGGCCGCTGCCGAGCAGCTGCGCGTCGGCAGGCTCGCAGAGGACGATCCTGGTCTCGGGACGCTCGCGGCGAAGCGCGCGGGCCACTCCCGTCACCGTTCCCCCGGTGCCATAGCCGGTGACCCAGTAGTCGAGGCGGAAATTCCTGAAATCCGCGATGATTTCCCGCCCCGTGGTATGCTCGTGGATACGGGCGTTGGCTTCGGTTTCGAACTGCCGGGCCAGGAACCAGCCGTTCGCGTCGGCAAGCTCCACCGCCTTCTGGTACATGCCGAAGCCCTTTTCCGCCCGCGGCGTCAGCACGACCTTCGCCCCCATCATCCGCATCAACTTGCGGCGCTCGACGGAGAAGCTGTCGGCCATCGTCACCACCAACGGGTAACCCTTCGCGGCGCAGACCATGGCCAGACCGATCCCGGTATTCCCCGACGTCGCCTCCACCACCGTCTGGCCGGGACGCAGGCGGCCGTCCCGCTCGGCTTCCTCGATGATGCTCAGCGCCAGTCGGTCCTTGACGGAGCCGGCCGGATTGAAGAACTCCAGCTTTACGTAAAGCTCGACATCCTTCGGCGCGAGACGGTTGATCCTGACCGCGGGTGTGTCGCCGACCGTATCGAGCACGCTATGGTAGAGGCGTCCTCGTCCATCGGCGGTGCGCACCGTCATGGCATCCATGGCTGTTCTCCAATCCTGTTCGGGGTCAATGCTGATGCTCTGCTGGTGCGAAGAGGATCAGTTCGACGCGCTCGTCGCCGTCCACATAGGCGTCATGTCCCGGCGGTATGCCGAAAAAATCGCCCTTGCCGATCCGCGTCTCGCGCCCCGTATCCAGCATCCGCACGACCAGCTCGCCCGACATGCAGTAACCCGTGTGCTGCATCGGGCAGGTATCGGGCGAGCCGAGCAGGGGCTTCTCGTCCTTCTCCCAGGTCCAGCCCTTCTCGAAGATGGCATGCATTCCGACGCTACCGTCCGCCATGTTTAGAATTGAGATGCCGCCCCGTTCCTTCATGTCGAGGCACTGATCCGGCGTCTCGAACCGGCGTGTCTCGATTGCTGTTTCCGGCATGGTCTTCTCTTCCTGTTGCAGGACCACCGGGCAAATCCACCGGCTGCAAGTCAGGCTACCGGACGCTTCTGGCGCATGCTTGACGGACATCTGAAGATTTCCTGTAGAGCCCAGCGATTTTCCTGTAGTCTTCGTCATGGCCTGGACATTCGGAGAGTTTCATCTCGACCCGGATCGTTTCCAGCTCGATCGCCGCGGCGTCGCCGTATCGCTCGAGCCGCAGGTGCTTGCCCTGCTGATCCTCCTCGTCGGGAACCATGACCGCTTGGTTTCCAAGAACGAGATCGTGGACGCGGTTTGGGCGGGTCGAGCGGTTTCGGACAGCAGCATCTCCAGCCGCATCCGTTCGGCGCGTCGGGCGGTCGACGACAACGGTGTCCGGCAGGGGACAATCCAGACAGTCCACGGTCGGGGCTTCCGCTTCGTCGCAGAGGTCAAGACGACGACGCCCGGGCGGATCGCATCCGCCACAGGGACAACCGCACCGCGCGAGCACCCGACGAGACGGCCGTCGATCGCGATCCTCCCCTTCCGGCCGCTCGGGGCAGAACCGGACCTCGGTATTCTGGCCGAAGCGATCCCGCACGAGATCATCGAGGCGCTCTCGAGGCTGCGCTGGCTGGCGGTGATCGCGCGCGGCTCCTCGTTCCGCTTCGGAATGGCCGCGACCGACCTCGACGTGATCGCGGCGGCCCTGTCGGCGCGCTACGTCCTGACGGGAATCGTCGAATGTCACGGCGGAAGGGTCGCGGTGGCGCTGGAACTGGTGGAGGCACGTTCGCGGCGGGTTCTCTGGGCCGACCGCCTCGAGGCCCGCCTCGACGACATGGACGAACTGAGGGCGCGGATCGTCGCTCAACTGGTCGCCGCGCTCGAAACGCATATCCCGTACAACGAAGCGAGCCGCGCTCGGTCGGGCGCCTTCGAAGATCTCGACGCTTGGGCCAACTACCATCTCGGCCTGCGGCATCTCTATCGCTTCACCGCTGCCGACACCGCACGGGCACAATCCTTCTTCGAACGCGCGATCGCGGCGGATCCGAATCTGGCTCGAGCGCATGCAGGGCTTTCGTTCACCAGTTTCCTCACCGCATTCCTGCGATTCGGTCCCGATACGGCGGCGGCGGTGCGCGCCACGCGGCAACATGCCGAGTGTGCGCTGGCGCTCGATGCGCTCGATCCTTTCGCGAATTTCACGATGGGCCGGTCGTTCTGGCTGACCGACCAGCCGGAGATCGCGGCGGACTGGCTTTCGAGGGCGACGACGCTCAACCCGAACTACGCTCAAGGGTTCTACGCTTCGGCATTCACCACGATGCTGACCGGCGACGCGGACGCGACCATCGGCGCGCTGAATACCTCCCTGAATCTCAGCCCCCTCGACCCGCTTCTCTACGGGGTCCATGGGGTGCGAGCACAGTTGCTGATGCAGCAGGAGGATTACGAGGCTGCCGCAGGCTGGGGCGACCGCGCCGTGACACTCCCCGGCGCACATTATCTCATCGGGATGATCGCGCTTATCGCCAACGGACTAGCCGGGCGGCAGGAACGCGCCCGGCGCTTGCGACAGGATATCCGTCGGCGCAAGCCGGATGCGAGCGCAACGGATTACTTCACCGCCTTCCCGATCCGCCACGCGGCATCCCGCGCGCGCATCGCCGTCGAACTGGCCAGGCAGGGGTTCTGACGGGCCGCGTGCCGGCAGCCTGTCGAGGACGACACCCACCATGGAGCGCGGTCGGACCCGTGTCGGAGACGTCCTGCCTCGGGAAAGGCAGCTCGTCCGGAAGGCAGCGGACGCGTCGAACCCGTTGACGACCCCGGCGTCGGGTCGATCCGCTGCAGCGTCTCGGCCGCCCCCCGGATCTGTGCGTCCCGACCTGCACGGTTCGTCGAGGCGTTGAATGTCTCGAAGCGGACGATCCCGGCGGCGGCGAGCGTGGTCCCGGCCAGCTCGGCCAGGAGCGGGAGGGGAAGGGCCTTCGCGTTCGTGGCGGGCTCGTTCGCGTGCCGGATGACAGATGACGGCGCCGCGCGTCGGTTCGTGTCGAGGGGGCCTCGCGTTCGGGGAAGCCGGCAGAACGGCGCCGGTCAGAACCGGACGCGCGCGCCGACAAGGACGGCGTTCAGCGCGTCGACCTCCCCGCGGGTGTCGTTCACGAAGACGTCGTCGAGCTCGTAACGGCGGAAGCCGAGATACGCCTCGGTGTTGAGGTCCGCGATTTCCTGCACGGCGAAGAAACCCCAGGATCCGGCCTCGACCAGATCGCCGCCGGGGCCGCCGAACGCGGCGTTGGCCTCGCCCCGGAAGTGGTCGACGGAGACCCGGGTCTCGCCGATGCCGAAATGGTCCCGGAGGTAGCCGAGCTTCAGGAACATCGCCGTCGGCGCCTCCCCCTGCCCCGCGATGTCGCCGCGCGAGGCGGCCACGGTGGCGTTGAAACCGGAGGGGAGCAGCACGGAGGCCGAGCCGACCCAGAACGCGTCCGTCCGGTCGTCCGCGCGCCCCGCCCGCCGGTAGGCGAGCGCCGCGGCCACTTCGCCGAACCCTGTCTCGCCCTCGTACCGAAAAGTCACCGCCGGATCGAGGCCGTCGCCGTCGTCGCCCTCTGCGGCGGAGATGCCGAACGACACGCCGTTCCTGTCCGGCGTGTCGTAGCGGACGCGCAGGGCGCGGTCGCCGTCCTGCATATCGAAGAAACCGTCGAGCCGGCCAAGATCGCGACCGCTCGCGTCGCGGAAATGCAGCCCCCCGGCCACGTCGTCCACGTCCGATTCCGACCCCGCGAAATCGGTGCCCGACAGGTCGGCATGCGCGGCGTCCTCCGCCGCGGTGTCGCCCTTTCCGACCGAAAGGGTTCCGAAGCGGTCGCCCTCGACGAAGACATGCGCCTGCCGCGGATCGCCGGCATCGCCGTTCCGGTCCTGCGACCCGAACCCGATCCCGTCCGACGAATGGGTTTCCGCCGACAGCACGAGTTCGAGACCGGCGGTCAGGTCGGGGCCCATCCGGCCTTCGGCGCGGAACTCCAGCCGGGAGCCGGAGCCGTCGTTGTCCGCGAGAAAGGTCCGGTCCCGGGGCCCTTGTTCGGCGTGGAGCACCATCGGGTTGATCTGACCGCCGAAGGAGAACGTCACACCCGCCGCATCGGCCGCCGCGGCGCCGGTGTCCGTCCGCATCGCCGAGAGGCGCGTCTGCGCGGTCGCCGGCCCGGCGGCCGCAAGCGAAAGGCCGAGGAGGATGAGTGTCCGGATCATCGCGAAAGGGTCGCAATTCGCCGGGGGGACTTCAACGCGCAAACGACGCTACCCCGAGGGGTCGACGCACCCCGGTGATGGAGGGGGGCCGGAACACCGGCCCGCCCGCGTCCGCGCCCCGGCCGGCGTTGTCTGCCCCCGGGGCCCGCCTCCGGCTCAGCCGCGCGCGCGGCGGCGCCGGGCGAGCGCGGCCATGCCACCGACCAGAAGCAGGCCGGAAGCGGGCAGCGGGATCGGGGCGACCTCGATCACCGGGGCGATCGTGACGCTCGCGGCGGAAAAGAACGCCGTCTCCGCGAAGCCGTCGTCCGTGCCGAACTCTCCTGTCAGCACGGCGAGCGCGCGCGGCCCGAGCGCGTCGGCGAGGCTTCCGTCGTCCGGACGGAAGTCGATCTCGATCACGTCGCCGCCATCGGTGCCGGCGTCGATCTCGAAGCCGAAGCCCGCGACGCTGCCCGAAAGGAGGCCGTCCACGAGAACGGCGCCCGGCGCGTCGCCGGTCTCGAGCGCGGCGGCGATGGCGATGTCGGCGCCGTCGGCGCTCAGGCCCGCGAAGGACAGGTCCGATCCGGGAACGAAGAACGCCTCGCCCGTCCCGCTCAGGACCGACGCGCCGGTCGCGAGGCCGAGCGTCGCCGCCTGCCCGGTCGTGGCGAGACAGGCGAAGGCGCCGGCCAGAAGGGTTCTCGTCGTGGTGGAAGTCATGCGGTGGTCTCCTTTTGAAATGACCTTGAGGAAGAACGGGGCGTCAGGCGACGACGAGGCTGTTGTCGGTGAAGGCGAGCCCGGCGAGGCTGGCGCCCAGCACGAGGATCGAGTCGCCGTCCTCCGCCAGTTGCAGGAGCACGTTCGCGCCCAGTTCCCGCGCATCGGCCGGCGTCGCCCCGCCGAGGTCGATGAGGTCGCCCTCGCTCGCGTCGAAGTCGCGGATCTGGACGGTGTTGCGCGCGCCGGCCTCGGAGGTGAACTCGAACACGTCCGCCCCGCCCGCGCCGCGCAGCACGTCGAGCCGCCCGCCGCCGGAAACCAGCCGTTCGTCCGCATCGGTGCCGCGCAGGCTGTCGTTCCCCGCCGTGCCCGCGATGAGGATCGGCGCCGCGCCCGCGCCGAGGTCGAGCCCGACCACGACCGGATCGTGGTCCGAGGCCGCCGCCGGCGAGCCGCCGTCGAAGAGGCCCTGATCGGTGGGCCGGAGCGGATCGGTGAAGGTTCCGTCGAGGTTGTAGTCGAAGAAGACCGGCTCCTCGTCGTTGATGTCCCAGATCGTGGCCCCGGTCACCTGCGCCGCCATCGCGTCGTTGGCGAGCGCGTAGTCGAGCGTCCCGACCTGACCCGAGAAGCGGTAGGAGGTCGAGGTCAGCCCCTCTTCGGCGGCCACGAGGTTCGTGTAGCCCGCCGCCGCGAGGACCTGCAAAGGCGTCTCCTGCGCGTAGGAGTTCAGGTCGCCGAGGATGATCCGGTCGGGATCGCCGGAACCGGTCGGATCGCTGGCGAGCCAGGCATCGACCGCCGCGGCGGCCTGCGCGCGGGCCTCGTCGTTGGACCCCGCCCCGTCGCCCCGGTCGGCATTGTCCCCGAACGGACTGACCGAGCCCTTGGATTTGAAGTGGTTGGCCGCCGCCGTGAAGCGCTCGCCGGTGGCGATCTCCTCGAAGGTCGCGGCGAGCGGCACGCGGGCGGTGCCCGGCCCCTCGAAGATCGGATTGCCCGGATCGACGCCGAGCCCGGCGAGCTGATCGTCAGTCAGCGTCGCGACGCTGGTGCCCGGCGCGAGGCGCGTCGTTTCGCTGTTGTAAAGAAAGGCCACCGCGATCGCGTCGCCGCCGACGAATTCCTGTTTCGGATCCACAAATGCCCAAGGCGCCCCCTCGATCCCGTCATTGAGGCGCGAGACCAGCTCCGCGATCGCGAAATTCTCGCCGGCGAAGTCGTTCTCGATCTCGTTCAGCGCGATCACGTCGGCATCCATGCCCCGGATGACCGAGACGAGCTTGTCGGATTGGCGCTCGAACTCCGCCGCGCTGCCGGCGCCGCGGGGGCCCTGCCCGATATCGGTCTGCCCTTCGAGCGTCGTGAAGTAGTTCAGCACGTTGAGCGAGCCGACCTTGTAATCGCTGCCCACATCCGCCGGCGCGTCGGGCCGCTCGTCGCCCGGCAGGGGCTCGAACGCGGCGCCTTCGGGCAGGCGGAGCCGCCATTCGCCGAAATCGAAGTCCACGATCGCGGTCAGGTCGAAATCCTGCCCCATCCGCACGCCGCTGGCGAGGGTGAAGGGGTCGCCGTCGGGTTCCGGGATCGGGTCGAAATCGTCGCGGGCCGCGTTGCGGCCGTCGTCGATGGCGATGGTCCGGTCCGCCACCTCGGCGAGATAGGCCGCGTTGCCCGCCACGTCGGGCGCGTTGAGCTGCGTGTACTGGTAGACCGGGCCGCCGGCGGCCAGCGTGCCGTTGTTGAACGCCTCGTAGTCGAAGCTCTCGGTGAAGGTGAGCGGCTCGTTGAAGTCGACAAGCATGCTTTCCAGCGCTTCGCGTGCGGCGAGGGGCGGCAGCGCGCTCTCCACGGCGAGCGACAGGACATCGGTCTCGACCGCCGCATCCTCGATGCGGATCTCCGCGACCTCGATCGTGGTCTTGCCGAACCGCTCGACCACGGTGCCGAGCACCCGGACCCGGTCGCCCGCGGCCACGTCCAGCCGGGTGTCCCCGCCCTCGAAGGCGAAGATGCCTTCGGAGGTCATGTCGTCCGTGTCGAAGTCCGTCCGCTCCTCCATCAGGAAGAAGCCGTCGAGGTTGCGGAAGTCGTCGTCGTCGCCGCTCTGGAAGTCGCCGGAAACGATGGCCTCGACCACGACGGCCTGCCCGGCGAGCGGGCTCGCCTCGCCCGCGCCCTGGATCGCGCTGACGAGGGTTGGCGCGTCGTCGATGGTGACGTCGCCGGTTCCCGGTCCGCCATCGTCGCCCGTCGTGCCGGCCGTGGGCGAGTTCGGCGCGCGGTTGTTGAAGTC
Organism: uncultured Jannaschia sp.; assembly: GCF_947494025.1. GTDB lineage: Bacteria > Pseudomonadota > Alphaproteobacteria > Rhodobacterales > Rhodobacteraceae > Jannaschia. The sequence continues at coordinate 20,373 of NZ_CANLTQ010000023.1, read as the reverse complement.
GAGTATCTCGAAGTCCGATACATCGTCGGTGTCGACGCCGTCCTCCACGCGGCCCACGCCGGCGGGCAGGAAGCTGCCGTCCGGGCCGACGACCGGCGCGCCGAAGGCGAAGCTCTCCGCCCCCTCGCCGTCCGTCACGCCGACCGCGTCGAGCACGACCTCGTTTCCGGTCACGGTCCCGCCCGCGAGGCTCGCGGTCTCCACCAGTGCGATGGTGTAGGAGGAGTTCTCGATGGAATCGTCCGCGATCACGAGGTTCGGCGTCACGCCGTAGGTCGTCGCCGCGATGCCGTTCGCGGCGAGGAAAAAGCCGTTCGCGCCGATCGCGTCCTGCGCGCCGAAATCGAGCCGGACGTCGATCGCGCCGTTGCCGGACCCCGCATCGCTTTCCACGACGATCACGCTCAGGCCGTCCAGCGAGGCTCCGGCCTCCCCGAAGAGCTCGATATACTCGCTGTCGACTCCGGTGGTGGAGCCCAGCACCTCGTTCAGGACGAGGGCCTGTTCCGGTGCCGCGTCGTCGAACACCGCGTCGGCGTGGAAGTCGAGGTTCTGCATCCGCATGTCATTCTCCGGTTCTGTGTCGGCAAGCGCAGAGGGCGTCCGCGCGAAATTGCTGGTGGGATATCCGGCGTCGGCCCTCGTCAGCGTCGGCACGGTGCGGACGTGTCGAAGGCGCCGCCCGAGGACAGGATGAGCGAGGTGTCCGCCACGCGGGCGCCGCCCGGACCCCGCGCCCGGAACAGGTCGGGCACGACGGACAGGTTCGGCGCGCCCGCAACCGCGGCGGAGCCCGCCTCACGGTCCGCAAGGCGGAGAAGGTCGAGCGTGAATACGGAGGGATCGGCTTTTCCGGCGGGGATCTGTGCGGCGCTGGCGGCTTCGGCCATGACGATTTCCTTCTGGAACCGAACCTTTGCGAGTCGGCGTTCCCGCCACGGGCTGCCTGCTTCGACGGCCCCTCTCGCCGGGTTGCTAACACACGCGTAAGGGTTAACGAAATAAATGTTCGGTTCAGCGCCGACCTGCATGATGCGGCCGTCCTCCGGGACCACGCTCTTGTCGGTCGTCGTCATCCGCGGCCGCGTGGACTTGCCGCAGCCCGAGGGACTCGCGAAACGGCGAACGCGCCGGGACGCGATCTCGAGGTCGATCCCGTGGATGCCTCGATCGCGCGCTGGTGCTTGACGGAGCGGCGCGGCTCCATGCACGTCGCCCGGCTCACGCCCCGGCCCCCCGTCCCTGCTGGGGCCAGCCCGCCCGGCCCGGATCGCGGTCGGGCAAAGGCAGCGTCACCTCCCGCCCGCTCTCGGCCGACATGTAGAAGGCGGTGAGCAGCGCGATGGCGTCGCGCGCATCCGCGACCGAGACGGGCGGCGGGGCGCCGGTCTCGAGCGCGTGGTGGAAGGCGCGCATCTGCCCGGTGAAGCGGTTGCCCGGATCGGGCAGCGTCGCGACGAGGTCGTCGACCCGGGCCCGGATCGCAGGGTCGCGGATGGTTATCGTCCACGGCCCCTTGCCCACCGCGTAGGGCTCCCGCGTGGATTCGAAGGTCACGTTCTCGAAGGCGAGGAACAGGCGCGAATACTCGTCCTGGCTCGCCACGTTCGCGGTGAGCGCGCCGAGCGCGCCCGAGACGAAGCGCAGCGAGGCGGTGGCCGTGTCCTCGGTCTCGATGTCGTGGGCGCGGGTCGCGAGGCGGCCGAACACCGCCTCCACCGGCCCCATCAGCCACGTCATCATGTCGTGGATGTGGATGGCATGGGTCGTCATCGTGCCGCCGAGCTCGGTCTCCCACGTGCCCCGCCAGGGGATCGCGTAGTAGTCCGCATCGCGGAACCAGAACGTCTCCGCCGTCGCGGCGAGCGGCTTGCCGGCCAGCCCCGCGTCGATGATGGCCCGCGCGGTCATCGCGCCGGTGCCGTAGCGGTACTGGAAGATCGGCATGAGGTGCCCCGGGGACCGCGCTTCCGCCCTGGCCATCGCGTCGATGTCGCGCAGCGACCCGGCGAGCGGCTTCTCGCAGATCACGTGCTTGCCCGCCTCCAGCGCGGCCAGGACCTGCGGCAGGTGCAGCGCGGGGGGCGTGCAGATGTCGACGATGTCGATGTCGTCGCGCACGAGGAGGGCGTCGAAATCCTTGGTACCCTCCACCCCGTAGGCCCTGCGGGCGGCGTCAAGCCGGCCGTCGTCGAGGTCGCAGACGGCCGCGAGCTCGAACTGGCCCGGCAGGGCGGCCCAGGCCTCCTCGATATGGCCGAGGCCGACGCCGAGGCCGATGGTCGCGACGCGATAGGTGCTCATGTCCGGAACTCCGCATTCTGTTGCGCATCCCGCGCAGGTTGGTCGTCGGAGGTGATCTCCGCCCCTGCGGCCGGGTCTGGTCCGATGCGCCGCGTCCCGTCAATTCATCCCCGTGGTCGCGATGCCTTCGACCAGCGCGCCGGCGCCCGCGTCGGGGCGATGTCGGTGCTCGCGGGCGTGGCCGCGTCGCGCGGCAACGACAAGAAGCGCGAGGTCCGGATCGACGCGATCGCGCCCGACGATCCCGGCCCCCGCGCCGCTCGGCCGACGCGAGGGGGGCGGGGCGACCCCTCACCCGGGCCACAAGCGCGGCACGGGTTCAGGATTTCTTAGACCCTGACGGGCTAGGGCACGCCGATACGCGGAAGAAGGGGTGCCACGATGACGGATGGTGGGTCGCAAACGCTGTCTCTGGAACAGCTCGCCAGCAAGGTCGCCGGGACGTTCGAGGTGGCCTTTTTCGAGCTCGAGACGATCCGCGACACGTCCAGGGAATTCGACCGGCAGGTCGAACGCCTTCTGGAGGCGACGGAACCGGGGGCGTCCGACGAGGCCGGGCAAAGCTCCTACAGCAGCTTCTTCGCCCATACCGGCCGCGCCGCGGAGGCCGCGCAGGAAGCGGCGCAGTCGCTCGCGGACAAGAAGTTCCAGACCGCCCTGATCTCCGTGACCACGACCCTGCAGGAGATCGACCGTTGCGCCGTCGAGCTGCAATCGGTCTCGTTCCTGACCAAGACGACGCTGGCAGAGACCTCCGCGGGCACCGAACAGGTGTCCGTTTTCGTGGAAACGCTCGACACCCAGCTCAAGGAATTGCAGCGCTCCTCCAAGGCGTCCTCCAAGCTGATCTCCGCGATCCAGCAGCGGAGCGGCCTCGCCCGGGCCGAGCTTGCCACGATCGCGAGCGAGTTCCGTTCGATCCTGCGGCAGGGCGAATCCCGACAGGACAACCTCGCCAGCCTCAAGACGGCGCACGAGGCCCATATCGAGCACATCAAGACGGCCGCCGCCGATCTGCGCTCCGGCGTGGGCCAGGCCGTCGGCCGCCTCGTCGGCTGCCTGCAATTCCCCGACGCCTTCCGGCAGCGCGTGGAGCATCTGGACGCCGCCCTCGACTCGGGCGGCGATGCGGAGGAGGCCGGCGCGCTCGCCGCCGTGGTGTCCGCGCAGCTCGACGCGCTGGCCCGGGATCTGGACCGCGAGACGGGCGGCGCGGTCGACGCGCTGAACGCCCTGTCGAGCACGCTCTCGGGCGACACCGCGCTCGGCAGCGACGCGGGCTTCGACGCCTCCAACGCCTGGGTGGACGCGAACCGGCGCACGAACGACGGGATGCTGAACGCCGTCGCCTCGGGCCGCGCCAAGCTCGACAACACGGTGGAGCTTCTGGGCGACCTCGTGGAGCGGATCGACCGGGCGCAGGAGAACCTCAAGACCGCGAGCAACCTCAACGGCGCGCTCGAAACCTCGGTCTTCAACGCGCTGATCGTCGCCAGCAAGCTCGCGAACACCGACACGCCCCTGCCCTTCCTCGCCGGCCACGTGCGCGCGGTTGTGGAACGCTCGTCCGGCCTGATCGAGCAGATCAGCGTCGCCCTGAAGCGCATCCGCCGGACGTCCAAGGCACTCGAGCGGACGGGCCTCGAGGCGGATCTGGAGCAGCTTGCGGCCATCCAGGAAAGCCTGTCGGAACGCTCCACGGGGATCGCCCGGATGGTGAAGCAGATCGCCACCGCCCGCGAGGCGCTCCAGTCGCAGTCGATGCGCCTTTCGACCTCGTCGGGCGCCGCGATCCAGGCCTTCCAGATCGCCGCCGACTACGCCCCGGCCTTCGGCGATCTGGCCCGGACGGTCCGCGCCGCCGCGGAGGCGGGGGACGGACCCTATCGGGACGTCCCATGGCTTTATGCGAGCTACACGATGGAGGTCGAGCGGGACGTGCACCGCGGGGCGCTCGGTTTGCCGGAAGCCGAGGCCGAGGACGGGGAAGACGCGGACGATTTCGACGACTTCCTGCTCTAGACCGCCCTGCCCCGCCGGCCGCGCCGCCGGGCGATTTGACAAACCGGCCCCGGCGGTCTTCAGATCGCCCATGGCGCCGGTCGTACCCTTGTCCCGAATGCCCGCCCCGCGCGGGTCATGCCGCGCGGTCCGCAGGCCGCGGCCTCGACGCGCGCGGCCGTGACGCCCGGACCGGACACCGACGTAGCGGTGCTCGGCGCGGGGATCGTCGGGCTGGCGGTCGCGCTGGAGGTTCAGCGCAGGGGCCGTCGCGTCGCGCTCATCGCGCCGGACGATCCCCGGGGGCGCGCCTCCTTCGGCAATGCCGGCGTCGTCAGCCTCGGCTCCATCCTGCCGGTCGCGGGGCCCGGCCTCGTCGGTCGCCTGCCGCGCTACCTCCTCGGTCGGGATCCGGCGGTGCGGATCCGTCCGGGCGCCCTGCCCGCCGCCGCGCCGTGGGCCGCGCGATTCCTGCGCCTCTGCAACGAAGCCGCCTGGCGGCAGGCGGCCCGCGCGCTGGCCCCGCTGGTCGCGGCCAGCCTCGCCGCGCACGAGGCCCTGGCGGCGGATCTCGGCTGCGCGCATCGCATCCGCCGTCACGGCTATCTGCGGGTCTGGCGCGAGGAGGGCGGCCTCGGCGGCGCCGCGCTCGAGCGCGAGATCCTGCGCGAACACGGTGTCGCGACCGAGGCGCTCTCGGCGGACGCGATCGCCGAGATCGAGCCCCACCTTGCGCGGCGCTACGCCTGCGGGCTCCTCGCGACGGACTCGGCCTCCATCCACACGCCCGGCGACCTGCTCGACCGGATGGAGCGCGCGTTCCTCGAACGCGGCGGCACGCGGTTGCGCGCGCCGGTCCGCGCACTCGCCGCCACCACGGACGGGGTGACGCTCTACGTTTCGGCGGGCGAATGCCGGGCGGCGCATGCGGTGGTCGCGGCGGGCGCCCGCTCCGCGCCGCTCGCCCTGCCGGCGGGCGACCGCATCCCCCTCGCCGCCGAGCGCGGCTACCACCGCGAGGTCGCGCTCGCGGGCAACGCCACGCTGACGCGCCCGGTCCACGACGCGGCGGGCGGCTTCGTCATGGCGCCCATGGACGGACGGATCCGCGTCACCTCCGGCGTGGAGCTCGCCCGGCCGGACGATCCGCCCGATCACGCCCAGATCCACGGGGCCTTCGCCGATGCCGGGCAATCCCTGCCCTTCGCGCCCGAAAGCGCCGGCGAGATCTGGATGGGCAGCCGGCCGTCTACGCCGGACAGCCTGCCGGTGATCGGCGTCGCGACGAAAACGCCGCGCGTCGTCTACGCCTTCGGGCACGGCCATATCGGGCTCAGCACCGGACCCGTGACCGGCCGTCTCGTCGCCGACCTGCTCGACGGGAAACGGCCGGACGTGCCCCTCGACCCCTTCTCGCCACGTCGCTTCCGCGAGGCCGCGACGCGCTGACGGGTCGGCCTTTCGACCCGACCAGCGCCCGCGACGGGGGCGGAGCCCCCGGCAGGGATGGTTGGAAGGCAAGGACGAAGCAGCGTCAGCGGAGCATGAGGCCGCCATCGACATGGAGCACGGCGCCGGTCACATGGGCGGCGCCCTCGGAAAGAAGGTAGGCGATCGCGCTTGCGGCGTCGTCCGGCTCCCCGATGCGGCCCGCGGGGATCGCTGCCGCCGCGTCCTCCATCGCGCCGGCCGTCGTCGCCGCGTGCCCGGCCGCGTCCTTGCGCGTGAAGCCCGGCACGACGCAATTCACCGTGACCCCGGCGGGGGCGAGCTCCACCGCCAGCGACTTCGCCAGCGCCTCCAACGCGGCCTTGGCGGCGGCCGTGGCCGGGAAGCACATGCCCGCCACGCCGAAACGATGCGCCACGAAGGAGCTGACCGCCACCACGCGGCCGGAGGGCGAGGCGCGGAGGTCGGGCAGGGCCGCCTGCGCCAGACGCAGAAAGGCCACCGGCATCGCAGCGAAGGCATCCGCGAGATCCTCCGGCGCGAGCTCGGCCACGGCGACGCGCTGCGCTTGCCCGGCATTGCTGACGATCCCGTCCACCCGCCCGAACGCCGCACGGGCCGTCGCGATGATTGCTTGCGGCACGGAAGGGTCGCCGAGATCGCCGAGGCAGAGCTCGGCCGCGGCGCCGGCCTGCCGGACCTCCGCCGCGACCCGCTCCAGCCCCGCCCGGTTCTGCCGCGCGTGGAGCAGGAGCGACAGGCCCGGCGCGGCGATCCGGCGCGCGGTCGCCGCGCCGATGCCGCTGCTCGCCCCGGTGACGACGACGACCCGTTTGCGTTCCACCATGCGCGCCTCCTGCCCGTTTCGGCGGCATTCGCACCGCCCGGACGCGGAGGATGCCATGCTTCGTTGACAATGAAACGGGGGCGGGGCCAATCTTTCCCTCAAACGAAGAGCGACGGCCAGCGAAGCCGCCGCGCACCGACGGGGGACCACAGGACATGAACACGACGATCCGGCGCCTATGCGCCACGACCGGGATGCTGGCCCTCCTCGCGGGCGGGGCGCAGGCGCAGTCGATCGCCATCGCGATCGGCTCCGAGCCCTCCACCCTCGACCCGCAGCTGCGCGACGACGGCGGCGAACGGCAGGTCAACGACAACATCTACGAAACGCTGATGGCGCGCACGCCGGAGGGCGCGCTCGAGCCCGGACTGGCCACGGAAGCGACGCAGGTCGACGAGACCACGTGGGAGTTCGCGCTGCGCGAGGGCGTCACCTTCCACAACGGCGAACCGTTCGACGCCGACGCGGTGGTGGCGAGTGTCGAGCGCATCATCGACCCCGGGAACAATTCCGAGCAGATGGCCTATTTCGGCACCATCGCCGGCGCGGAAAAGGTGGACGACATGACGGTCCGGATCCTGACCGACGGGCCCGATCCGATCCTGCCGTCGCGGATGTACTGGATGAAGATGATCCCGCCGGGCTACGCCGTGGAGGGCGATCTCGCTGCGGCGCCGGTGGGGACCGGACCCTACCGCTTCGCCGACTGGTCGCGCGGCGAAAGCATCACGCTGGAGCGCAACCCTGATTACTGGGGCGCGGCGCCGGACGTGGAGGAAGCGACCTACCGCTTCGTGGGCGAGGCGGGGACGCGGCTTTCGGGCCTGATGGCGGGCGAGTTCGACGTGATCACCAACCTCCTGCCCGAGTTCACGCGGACCGTGCCGAAATTCGCCGCCGTCGACGGGCTGGAGACGTCGGTCTTCGTGCTGGGCACCGACAACGAGCTGACCTCGGACCCGAAGGTGCGCGAGGCGCTCAACCTCGCCATCGACCGCGAGGCGATGGTGGAGGCGTTGTTCCAGGGCTATGCCGGCATCGCGCAGGGCCATCACGTCAATCCCGCCGCCTTCGGCTTCAACGACGACCTCGAGAGCTACCCCTACGACCCGGAGCGGGCGCGCGCGCTGATCGAGGAGGCGGGCGCGACGGGGCAGACCATCCAGGTCGTGGGCGAATCCGGCCGCTGGCTGAAGGACCGCGAGCAGATCGAGGCGGTCGCGGGCTACTGGGCGGAGACCGGCCTCGTGCCGGAGGTGCAGATCCAGGAGTTCTCGCAATACCTCGACAGCCTGATGGGCGACGGCCCGCGGCCCGACTCGATCTTCATCGCGAACTCGAACGAGCTTCTGGACGCCGACCGGGAGGCGTCCTTCATCTACCACATGGACGGGGCCGCGGCGTCGAACTCGGACGCGGAGATGGCGGCGATGATCGACGAGGCGCGGGTGACGACCGACAACGCGGCGCGGCAAGACCTCTACGACGAGGTGTTCCGGCGCGGGCACGAGCTGAACTACACGGTGCCGCTGTTCAACCTGCAGGACATCTACGGCATGTCCGAGCGGATGGAATGGCAGCCCCGCACCGACGCCAAGCTCCTCATCAAGGAGATGGTGGTCACGGAGTAGCGCGCGGATGGCGGCCTTTCTGCTCCGGCGCCTCCTGCAGGGGGCGCTGGTCGTCCTCGGGGTCACCTTCACGGTCTTCGTGGTCACCCGCGTCTTCGGCAACCCGGTCGACCTGATGCTGCCGCTCTCCGCCTCCGCGGAACAGCGCGCGGCCTTTGCTGCCGAGCTCGGCCTCGACCGCCCCCTGCCCGCGCAATTCATGCAATTCGTGGGCGAGCTGCTGCGGTTCGATTTCGGCGAAAGCACGTGGCAGCGCCGCCCCGCGATGGCGGTCGTGCTGGAACGGCTGCCGAACAGCCTGCTGCTGATCGGCGCGGGGCTCGGGCTCGCGATAATCCTCGCGCTGCCCGCGGGCCTGCTGGCCGCGGGGCGGCCCGGCGGCCTTCTCGACCGCGTCGTCACGGGGATCAGCCTCGCGGGCCTGTCCATGCCGCAATTCTGGGTCGGCCTTCTGCTTATCGTGCTTTTCGCGGTCGCGATCCCCGTGCTGCCGACCTCCGGGATGGGCACGCCCGCGCATCTCGTGCTGCCGGCGGTGACGCTGGCGCTGGTGCCCTTCGCGCGGATGACGCTCTTCGTGCGCTCGCAGATCATGGAGGAGCTGAACCGCCCCTATATCCGCACCGCCCTCGCCCGCGGCCTGCCCCGGTCGCGCGTCCTCGTGGGCCATGCGCTGCGCAACACGCTCGTCCCGTTCCTGACGCTCGTGGGGTGGGAGCTGGTCCTCGCGCTTGCCGGCTACACCGTGGTGGTGGAGACGGTCTTCGCCTGGCCCGGCATGGGGCTCGTCGCGATCCAGGCGTTGCAGCGCGGCGACCTGTTCCTGGTGCAGGCCATCGTCTACACCGTGGCCGTGCTGATCGTTCTGGTGAACATCCTGCTCGATGTCGTCTTCAAGCTCGTCGACCCCCGGATCGGCCTTGGCTGATCCCGCCTTCTCCGAGGGACGCGGCCGGCGGGCGCGGGCGATGGCGGCCGAGCTGGGCGAGGACGTGCCCGGCCTGATCGGGCTCCTGCTCCTCCTCGGCGTGGTCGGCATGGCCCTGCTCGCGCCGTGGATCGCGCCCCACGATCCGGCCGCGCAATCCGTGCTCGCCCGGCTGGCCCCGCCGGCCTGGCTGGCGCGGGGGGATCCCGCGCACCTGCTCGGCACCGACGCGCTCGGCCGCGACGTGCTCAGCCGGATCATCTGGGGCGCCCGCGCCACGCTTCTCGTGGGCGTCGCGGTGGTGCTCCTGTCGGGATCGTTCGGCGTGCTCGTGGGGCTTGTGGCGGGCTACGCGGGCGGGCGCACGGATGCCGTGCTCATGCGGCTCGTCGACATCCAGGTCTCGTTTCCCGGGGTGCTCCTTATTCTGCTCATCGTGTCCGTGGTCGGCCCGAGCCTTCTGACCATCGTGGTCGTGCTCGCCATCACCAACTGGATGATCTACGCGCGCCTCGTGCGCGGCACCGTGCTGTCGCTCCGCAGCGCGCCCTATGTGGAGGCGGCGGAGATCGTGGGCTGCGGGCCGGTGCGGATCCTGTGGCGCCATATCCTGCCGAACCTCGTCTCGCCGCTCCTGACCGTGGCGATCCTCGAATTCACAAACGTCGTCCTGGCCGAGGCCGCGATCTCGTTCCTGGGCCTCGGCGTGCAGCCGCCCGCGACGAGCTGGGGCCTCGATGTGGCGAGCGGGCGGGACTACGTGTTCGTGGCGTGGTGGCTCGTGACCTTTCCGGGTCTCGCCATCGCGGTCACGGTGCTGGGGGTGAACCTCTTCGCGGGATGGCTGCGCGTCACCACCGACCCGCGCGAGCGCGAGAAGCGGTTCGGCTGGTCCCGTGCCGCGCGGGCGCTTGCCGGACGGGCGCAGTGACCGCGCCGCTCCTCGCTGTGCGCGACCTCCGCGTCGTTTTCCCCACCCGCGCGGGGCTCGTGCGGGCCGTTTCCGACGTCTCGCTGGAGGTCGCGGCGGGGGAGACGCTGGGCATCGTGGGCGAATCCGGTTCGGGCAAGAGCGTCTCGGCGCAGGCGATGCTGGGCCTCCTGCCGCTGCCGGGTCGGGTGACGGGCGGCGAGATCCTCTGGCGGGGCCGTCCGCTCGGCGACGCGGCGGGACTGCGCGGCCGGGAGATCGCCTGCGTGTTCCAGGACCCGATGCAGTCGCTCAATCCGCTGATGACGATCGGCGCGCAGCTCGTCGAGACGCTGCGCCATCACCACGGCCTGTCCCGCCGCGCCGCCCGCGACCGGGCCGCCGAGCTTCTGGCGGAGGTCGCGCTCTCCGCGCCCGCGCGGCGCCTCGACCAGTATCCGCACGAACTTTCGGGCGGCATCCTGCAGCGCGTCGCGCTCGCACTGGCCCTCGCCTGCGAGCCCGCGCTCCTGATCGCCGATGAGCCGACCACCGCGCTCGACGTCACGGTGCAGGCGGAGATTCTCGACCTCCTCGCAGGATTGCAGGCCCGCCGTGGGCTCGCCGTCATCCTCATCACCCACGACCTGGGCGTCGTCGCGGGGCTGTGCCACCGGGTCGCGGTCATGTATGCGGGTCGCGTCGTGGAGACGGGCGAAATCGACGCTCTTTTCGCGAACCCCGCACATCCCTACACACAGGGCCTCCTGCGCGCGACGCCCGGGCTCGACAACCGGACGGAGCGCCTCGTCGCCATCGACGGCGCGCCGCCCTCGCTCCGCGCGCCGCCCGCGGGCTGCCCGTTCCGGCCGCGCTGCCCGATCGCCGACGCGGCCTGCCTCGCGCCGCCCCCCTTCGCGGCCACGGATACCGGTCGGGCGGCCTGCTGGCGGGCGGGCGCGGCGGCCTGGGCGGAGGTGGCGCCATGACCCCCACCCTCGCGGTCGAGGATCTCAGCGTCGATTACACGGTGACGGATCGGGGCGGGCTCTGGCCGCGCCGGCGCCAGGTCCCCGCGCTCCGCCGCATCGGCTTCGAGATCGAACCCGGAGAGACGCTGGGCCTCGTGGGGGAGTCCGGCTCCGGCAAGACCACCGCCGGTCGCGCCATCCTGCGCCGGGTCGAGACCTCGGGCGGCCGCATCCTGTTCCGCGGCACCGACATCACCCATGCGAGCGGCCCCGCCCTGCGGCGGCTGCGCGCGGAGATGCAGCTGATCCTGCAGGACCCGTTCACCAGTCTGAACCCGCGGATGCGGATCGCCGACATCGTGGGGGAGCCGCTTCTGGTCCATCGCCGCGCCGCCTCGCGCGCCGAGATGCGGGACCGCGTGGCGGCGCTGCTCGAAAAGGTCGGCCTGCCCGCCGATTCCGGGGCGCGTTTTCCGCACGCGTTCTCGGGCGGTCAGCTCCAGCGCGTGGGCATCGCCCGCGCCCTCGCGCTCCGCCCCGGCCTCGTGGTCGCCGACGAGCCGGTCTCCGCCCTCGACGTTTCCGTGCGCGCGCAGGTCGTGAACCTGATGCAGGACATCCAGCGGCAGGAGGGGCTGAGCTACCTGTTCATCGCCCACGACCTCGCGGTCGTCCGCCATATCTCGCACCGCGTGGCGATCCTCTACGGCGGCTGCATGATGGAGATCGCGGGGCGCGACGCGATCTACGACAATCCGCGCCATCCCTATACCGAGGCGCTGCTGTCCGCCGTGCCGGTCCCCGACCCGCCCGCGCAGCGGCTGCGGCGGCGGAGCGCCCCGCCCGCTGCGGCGCCGGACATGGCACAGCCGAATGCCGGTTGCGTCTACGCGGCCCGGTGCCCCCGCGCGACCGGGCATTGCCGCGCCGAGGCCCCGCCCCTCGCGGAGATCGCGCCCGGCCACAGGGTCGCGTGCTGGCATCCGCTTTGAGGGGCGGGCCGGGCGAACGTTCTTTCGCGCAAAATTACTTTACGTCACCTGATCGGGGCGGCGCCGCGTCGCGGGACCGGTTCCCGCCGTCGCGTCGGAGGCACAGCTGCGGCGTGACGGGGGCGGTCGGGGGCCAGCCGGCCCTCCGGGCGGCGGAACGGCGCGTCCGCATCATCGAGACGCCGCGCGCATCGCCCTGCCGTGCCGGTTCCGTGTCGTCAATTCGCCCCGTCATCGCCCAGCCGTCGTCCCGTCCCGCCGTCGAACACGCTCGCCTCCGCCAGATCGACCAGGAATTGCACGCCCCGGGCCGGCGCGAGGCGGGCGGGGGGGCGGAACACCCGGGCGGTCATCTCCCGATCGCCAAGAGCGAGGAAGATCAGCGCCTCGCCGCCCAACGGCTCCACCAGCGTGATATCCGCCTCGAACGCAAAGGGCCGGCGCATCGGCCCGGCCATACCCTGCGGCGCGATCGCTTCCGGTCGCAGGCCCAGCGTGACCGAGGCTCCCGCCGGAAGCCGGGCATGGCCGGGGCCGAGCGGCAGGACCGGCCCGCCGGACAGCGCCACCGCCGGCGCGTCGCCCTCCGCCACGATGCGGCCCTCGAGAAGGTTCATCGGCGGGCTGCCGATGAAGCTCGCCACGAAGTCGGAGACGGGGCGATGATAGACCTCCTCCGGGGTGCCGACCTGCTCGATCCGGCCATCGCGCATCACCACGATCCGGTCGGCGAGCGTCATCGCCTCGACCTGATCGTGGGTGACGTAGATCACGGTAGTGCGGACCTTCTCGTGCAGCTTCTTGATCTCGGTCCGCATCTGGCCGCGCAGCTTCGCGTCGAGGTTCGAGAGCGGCTCGTCGAACAGGAACACGTCCGGGTCGCGCACGATGGCGCGGCCCATCGCGACGCGCTGCCGCTGGCCGCCCGACAGCGCGGCGGGCCGACGCTCCAGATAGGGGTCGAGCCCGAGGATGCCCGAGGCACGGGCCACCTTCCGCGCGATCTCCTCCTTCGCGCGCCCGGCGAGACGCAGGCCGAAGGCCTGATTTTCGCGAACGGTCATGTGCGGGTAGAGCGCGTAGTTCTGGAACACCATCGAGATGTTGCGGTCGCGCGGCGGCAGGTCGTTCACCACGCGGTCGCCGATGCGGATCTCGCCCCCGGTGATGTCCTCGAGCCCGGCGATCATCCGGAGCGTCGTCGACTTGCCGCAGCCCGAAGGCCCCACGAAGACCACGAACTCCTCGTCGGCGATGTCGAGGTCGAACTCCCGCACCGCCGGGGTCCGGCCGTAGGATTTCGCGACCCCCTTCAGGGTGACTTCGGCCATCGCGCCCTCCTCAGGCCTTGACCGCGCCGGCGGTCAGGCCGCCCACGAGGTATTTCTGGATCAGGGTGAAGAAGATCGCGGGCGGGATCAGCGCCAGCGTCGCGGCGGCCATCATCTGCCCCCAATCCACCCCCGACTTGCCGACGAAGCCCAGAAGCCCCACGGCGAAGGTCTTCTTCGATTCCGAAGTGATGAGCATCAGCGAGAACAGAAGCTCCGACCAGGCGGCGGTGAACACGAAGCCCACCGTCGCGCCGATCCCCGGCAGCATCAGCGGCAGCACGATCCGCACCAGCGCCTGGAAGCGGGTGCAGCCGTCGATCATCGCGGCCTGTTCCAGCTCGGCGGGAATGCCCTCGTAGAAGGAATGCATAAGGAACGCGGCGAAGGGCAGGTTGAAGGCGGTGAAGACGAGGATCAGCCCGATCCGCGTGTCCACGAGCCCGATCGGCGCGAGCAGCTGGTAGAGCGGCGTGATGACCATCACGATCGGGAAGAGCTGGGTGATGACGAGGAACACCATCAGCGCGGATTTCCCCCGGAAGCGGAAGCGCGAAAAGGCGTAGCCGATCCCCGCGGCGAGCAATGTCACGGCGGCGGCGGTGCCGAGAGCGACGACGATGGTGTTGGCGAAGAAAACCGGAAACGGGCTTTCCTCGATCACGTAGGCGAAGTTCGCCAGCGTGGTCCGCGAGGGCCAGAGCGTCGTCCCCTCCCGGTAGAGGATCTCGTCGGGCGTCAGCGCGATCCGGAGCAGCCACAGCAGCGGAAACAGCGCGAAGGCGAGATAGAGCAGCCGCACGAGCCAGAGCGCGGTGCCGGTCACCGCCCTCATCGTCCGAGCCTCCCGCGGACCCACAGGAGAAGGACCGAGTAGATCACCAGCATCACCATCAGCACGGTCGCGAGCGCGGAGGCGTAACCGAAGTTCATCGAGCTGTAGGCGGAGGTGAAGACGTAGTTCGGCAAGGTCTGCGAGCTGTTGGCCGGCCCACCCTCGGTCATCACGAAGATGAGCTCCGGCGAGTTCGCGACCCAGACGGTGCGCAGCAGGATGGTGATCGTGATCATCGGCAGCAGGAACGGCACGGTGATATGGCGGAACGCCTGCCACGGCGTCGCGCCGTCGATGGCCGCCGCCTCGTAGAGGTCCGAGGGGATCGAGCGCAGGGCGGCCAGCAGCGTGATCGCGAAGAACGGCACGCCCCACCAGATCATCGCCGTGATCGGCCCCCAGAGCGCGAGGTCCGGATCCGACAGGATGTTGCGCGGCTCGTCGAGCACGCCAACGGCGGCCAGCGCGGCGGGAAGCGGGCTCACGAGGGGATTGTAGAGCCATTGCCAGTTCAGCCCCGACAGAAAGGTCGGCACCGCCCAGGGCAGGAACACGAGCGACTGGAACACCGCGCGACCGAAGAACGGCTTGTTCAGGATCAGCGCCAGCCCGAGACCCAGCCCGAGCTGGAACGCGACCGACCAGAAGGTCCACTTCGCGGTGTTCGAGAGCGCCAGCCAGAAGGTCCGGTCGCTCCAGATCTCGGCGTAGTTCTCGAACCCGCTCCAGCCGCGCGAGGCGGGGCGGAAGATCACGTAGTTCTGGAACGAGAAGGAGATGCCCACGGCCAGCGGGACGAGCATGACGAGCGCCACGACCAGCAGCCCCGGCGCCACGTATCCGTAAGGTTCGGCGGCGCGGAGCCGCCGCCGAAAGGTGCCCGGCGAACGTCCCGTCGCAGGATTGTCCGCCGCGAGGCTCACGGGTTCTCTTCCATCCAGCGCTGCTGCGCCTCGGTCAGGAAGCTGTCCCATTCCTCTGCCAGCTCCTCGGCCGACATCTGGCCCAGAAGCGCGGCCTGGCTCGTCTCGACCGCGATCACGTCGAAGAACTCGCCCAGCTCCGGCAGGTGCGCGGGCCAGGTCATCAGCTGCCACTGGTCGCCCTCGAGCTCGGCGAAGAAACCGTCGAAGACCGGGTCGCTGTAATAGGTGTCGTCCTCGGGGATCTCCACGGCGGGGACCACGCCCATGAACTTCGCCCATTCGAGGTTGACCTCGGGCGCCATCAGCTCGCCCAGGAGCTCCTTCGCGAGCTCGGGGTTCTCGGAGCTCGTCGGCACGGCCCAGCCGATCATGCCGATCGGCGGCGAGATCTGTCCCGGAGGTCCGAGCGGCACCGGCGCGGTGGCGAAGTCGTCGCCCATCCGCTCGCGCACCTGGATGAGCGCGTCCGGATCCTGATCCATGAAGGCGCAGGTGCCCGAGTAAAAGCCCGAGACCTGTTCGTTGAAGGCCCAGTTCACCGAATCCTCGGGCGCGGCGCCGTCGTTGTAGAGGTCGAGCATCATCTGGATGCCCTCGACCGCCTCGGGGCTCCCGAAGACCGAGGTGCCGTCCTCGTTGAACCAGGTCTCCGCGCCGGTCATGGCCGAGGTGGCGAGCCACCAGCCGACGAACCCACCGGTCGAGCCGCGCAGGCAGTAGCCATACTTGCCGTCGAGTTCGGAAACGGCGCGGGCCATCTCGTTGAACTCGTCCCAGGTGGCGGGCGGCTCGGTGTAGCCCGCCTCCTCGAGGAGAGGCTTGTTGTAGTACATCGCGCGGACGAAGTAGCCGTAGGGCACGAAATAGGACGTGTCGCCGTAGATCTTCGTGAAGTCCATCGTGGCGTCGGTGAGTCCGTCCGCCCCCTCCCATTCGGAGAGCCAGGGGCCGAGATCGGTCAGCGCATCGTTGATCGCCAGCGTCGAGATCCAGCGCTCGGGCATCTCCAGCACGTCGATCTGCTGGCCGGACATCGCCATGTTGAGGATGCGCTCGAAGGCGGAATCCCACGGCACCGAGACGAGCTCGACCTCGACGCCCTCATGCGCGGCCTCGAAGTCGCTCACGATCTGTTCCATCAGGCCGGTGCGCTCGTTGGTGGTCAGCACCTCGACCACGCGCAGGGTCTGCGCTTGCGCCGCTCCGCCCGATACGAGGAGGGCCGCCAGCGCGGCCGAGGGTAGCAATCTCGTCATTTCGTTTCTCCCATGTTGTGCATCGTGGTCTTGCGCGCCCCTTCTCCGGGGGCCTCCGTTCCGAGCGCCTGCTCGATGTCGCGCCACAGATCCTCGACATCCTCGAGCCCGACATGCAGGCGTACCATGTCGTCGGGGATGCCGAAGGCCTCGAAGGAATTGGTCAGGCCCGGCTGGATCAGGCCGAGCTGCGACGGGAAGGCGAGGCTC
The DNA here is from genome assembly GCF_947494025.1 of uncultured Jannaschia sp. GTDB lineage: Bacteria > Pseudomonadota > Alphaproteobacteria > Rhodobacterales > Rhodobacteraceae > Jannaschia. The sequence continues at coordinate 3,782 of NZ_CANLTQ010000023.1, read as the reverse complement.
TCGTGCCCGCCCCAGCTCACGCCCAAGCGCACGATCCGCAGCCGGTCGCAGAACGCGCGCGCCGCCCGCGCGCCGCCCTGCAGGTGGATCGCGAAGAGGCCCGAATACCCCGAGAGCGTCCCCGCCGCCGCGTCCCCGAGCCCCGGATGGCGCACCCGCGCCACGGCCGGATGCGCGGCGAGGCGCGTGGCGATCTCCAGCCCCGCGCGGTGGTGCTGCCGCATCCGCATCGGCAGGGTCCGCATCCCCCGGATCAGCAGCCACGCATCGAACGGCGACAGCTTCGCCCCGAGGCTTGGATAGGCGACGCGGTTGATCTCCCCGATCCATTCGGCGGGGCCGCAGACGATGCCGGCGACGGTGTCGGAATGGCCCGAAAGATACTTCGACGCCGAATGGATCACGAGGTCCACCCCGTGCTCCGCCGGGCGCTGGAAGGCCGGGCTTGCCCAGGAATTGTCGATCACGCTGACCGCCCCGGCCTCCCGCGCGATCCACGCCAGCGCGGCGATGTCGTGGACCTCGAAGGTCATGCTGGTCGGGCTTTCGAGGTACAGCATCCGCGCGCCTCGCAGCGCATCCCGCACCGCGCCGTGGTTGGCGCCGTCGACGAAGACCGCCTCGATCCCCATCCGCTCCATCAGCCCGGTCAGGATGCGGTAGGTGTCGGGATAGACGTGGCGCACGCAGACGACCTTGTCGCCGGTCCGGAGCAGGCCGAGGAGCGTGGCCGAGATCGCGCCCATCCCGCTCGCGAAGCCGCGCGCGTTCTCGCACCGCTCCATCGCCGCGACCTTGCGTTCGAAGGCGCGCACGGTGGGGTTCAGTCCACGCGTGTAGATCGAATGCCGCTCGGGCGCGCGGAACGCCGCCTCCATCGCGTCGACGCTGTCGAAGGTGAAGAGGCTGGTCTGGTGGATCGGCGGAACGGCCGCGCCGCCGGTGTCGGTATCCGCGGCGAGGAGCGAGGCGAAATCGTCGGGGATGCAGGGCTCAGGCGTCACCGCGCAGCTCCCGTTCCACGAAGTCGAGAATCCGGGTCACGGCCGCCACCGCGCGGTCCGCGTCGCGCGCCGCCACCGCCTCGTAGAGGTCGCGGTGGTCGGGCTGGCTCGCATCGGCGAAGGGCTCGGTCACGAACGGGTTCTCGTCGGAGGCGTTGAACCCTTCGGATATGCGCGTGATGAGCTGCCGGAAGATCTGCAGGTAGAGCGGATTGCCGCTGGCGACGTAGAGCGCCTCGTGGAAGGCGCGGTCCTGCCGGATGGCGAAGCCGTGCGCGGCATAGGCCGCCTCCATCGCTTCGAGCGCCTCGCGCAGGCGCCCCACCTCCGCGGGCGTGCCGCGCCCGACGGCGAGGCGCGCGGCGTCGGTCTCGATCGCCCGGCGCAGTTCCAGCGAATGCAGCACCGCCTCCCGGCCCGGGTCGATCGTCACGGGGACATGAAGCGCGCCGGCCCGGATCTCCTGTTGCAGATAGGTGCCGCTGCCCATGCGCGTCTCCACGAGGCCCATCGCCTGCCAGGTCTGCAGCGCCTCGCGGATGGTCGGCCGACTGACGCCCAGCTGCGCGGCCAGCGTCCGCTCGTTCGGGAGCCGGTCGCCCACGCCAAGGCCGGCCGCCTCGATATAAGCTGTCAGGGATCGCTGGATGCGGCCAAGATACCCCTCCGCCTTCAACGGCCGAAGGGAGACCCGGCCGGGTCCCAGGGACGTGACGCTCATTTCCGAATCCTGATCGTTCATCGTCGCGATCCTGCCAATCCGAACGCATCTGTCAAGTGGCCTTACCAATTTTCCGGGTGATAAGGTTGTACTCGACCGTTCCCAGCGACCGTGCAGGAAACGCCGGCAAACTGCCATTATGCAGGGTTATCTTCCACTGGCGACACCGATTAGCTGCCATTAGGGCCTTGGTCTTCTTCTTCCAGTTGTGTTATATAACAGCTACTTAGGAAGATATACTTTTCGACACTGATGCTTCAACTGCCAGGCGAGAGCGCGCGCCGACGTTGGCGCGAGCCTGCCTTCCGTTCACCTCTTGTTCCCAAAGGTCCGGACCCTTTCCTCAGCCATCCCGGTGCCGTTGCCGGCCGGGACGCGGCCCGCCCCGATCGGCGGCGGCCTGTCGAAAGGGCGATCATGCCCCGCATCCCCATCGTGGCCGCCCGTTTTGCCGAAGTGCCTTCCGTCACAGACATCGAGCGCCGTCTGTACGCGCACCTGGCGCAGCTTCGGGGGCAGCGGACCGGGAGCGGCCCCGGGACGCCGTCGGACGGTGACGAGGACATCCACGTATGGCAGCTCTGCCTGCCCCGGTCCGGCAAGCTCCGCATCCATCGCCGCGCCCGCGCCGTTCACGACCGTGCCGAGGCCGCGACCGGTCTTGCGCACCTGTCCGCCGCGACCCGCGCCCGGCTCTCCGTCCTGCGCGCCGGGGCCGACCTCGTGGCGATCCCGACCGAGCACCGCGCCGACGAGATCGCCGCCGCCCTGCACGCCGACATGCCGTGGATGGCGCCGGCCACCGAGACCGTCTGGCATGCGATGCGGCGCTCGGTCCGCGAGGGCGATCCCGGCCTGCGCCTGTCGCCGCTGCTGCTCGTCGGGCCGCCGGGGATCGGCAAGAGGTCCGAAGGACGGGCTCGGGCGCTCGGATTGCTCGTTGGGGCTCCCACGACGATCGTCGACGCCACGAGCGAGCCCGCGGGGTTTGCAATCGTCGGCTCTCAGGTTGGTTGGGCGTCGGCCGGGCCGGGGCGGGTGCTGGAGACGATCCTGGCGCATCGTGTCGCTAATCCGCTGATCGTCGTCGACGAGATCGAGAAGGCCGGGTCCGTCCGGTCGAAGTCCGGCACCGCGCACGACCTCGCGCAGGCGCTGCTGCCGCTTCTCGATCGATCGACGGCGGCGGCGTGGTCCTGCCCGTACTTCCGGGTGGGATTCGACATGTCGTGGGTCGGCTGGGTGCTGACCGCCAACACGACCGAGGGGCTGTCCGCGCCGTTCCTCAGCCGCTGCCCGCCACTGCACCTGTCCGGTCCGACCAGGCAGCATCTTCAGGACTTCGCGGTCCGGCAGGCATGTGGCCTGCCCCTATCGGGTGGTCCGGTTTCAGTCTTAGTGCATGACGGGTCTCGGTGCCATTGCCGTTGCCTGGGGCGAGGAGGATCCGCCGTTGCGTGACGGCCAGTGGATGGCCTCCGGAGCTGGTGGTCGATAGCCTAGCGACGAATGAGGCCTCACGGTGTTGTAGTGGACGCGCCATGCCTCGATCACGACGCGCGCCTCGGCGAGGGAACAGAATATCTCCCCGTTCAGCAGCTCGTCCGTTGCCCGGCAGGCGATTGCAGAGCAGTCTGCCGAGAGGGGCGGAGCTTCGAGTTGATGCTCTCGCAGTAGCCGTTCTCCCAAGGGCTTCCCGGCTCGATGAATGCCGTCTTCGCTCCGACCGCATCGATCCAGTCCCGAACGGCTTTGGCGATGAACTCCGGCCCGTTATCCGAGCGCACGTGACCGGGCACGCCCTGCAGGATGAACAGATCGGTCAACGCGTCGATCACGGCGGTCGAGTTCAGCTTCCGGTCGATCCTGATGGCCAGGCACTCCCGAGTGAACTCGTCGACGACGTTGAGCATGCGGACCTTCCTTCCCTCGTGGGTCCGGCTTTCGACGAAGTCGTAGGATCCCGCTACCCGGCAGGGCATTGCGAAGCAATGTCCCGAGTATCCGTGATGATCAAGCGGGGGTTTCGGTCCATTTCCTTCCGTCTCGGAGGAGTG
>NZ_CANLTQ010000022.1 GCF_947494025.1 uncultured Jannaschia sp. | reverse complement strand
GAAACGACGCCGGCCGCGCTCAAGGCGCTTCATGAGCTCGGCTTCCGGATCGTCATGGCGACAGGCGACAACGAGCGTTGTTGCACAAACCAAGTTAAGTACTTGAATTAAAATAACTTTATGGAAGACGACGATTATGAAGAACTCAATAGTGTCAAAGCCTTAGGCGGAGGTGTGCAACAACACCGATAGCCGCCGCCATCCCGGGCAGGTGCTCGCGCGGCGCAGGGCCCTGGGGGCATCGAGTCCGGGCGAGCGGGGCTGGTGAGCGGACCGGCCGGGCACGGATGTCTGGCTGATGCCCCTCGATGAGGCCGAGCGCGTGCGCGCCGACTACGCCTACAATAACCCGCGGATCGTGCGCGCCGAGAAGGCGCTGGCGGCCCTGGCCTTGCAGAGAGGCATCGCGCCGGAGGTGGTCGACTGGCCCGATCCGACGCCCCTGCCCCGCGCCGAGGACGCGCTGGACGAACCCTCCCCCTTCTGAAGGGATCGACCCCGCGACGACAGGTGCCCCAAGGATCTGAACGATGCTCCCCAGGCGGGACCTGATCCCCGCTTCAGCCCCTTGGGGCCTACCGTCATGTCGCAGACTGCCTTTCCCCCGCTCCCTGGGGAAGCGAGGCTGGGGCGCACGGGATACCCGGCGGAAGGCGCCCGATCAACAGGTCCGCGCGCTGTTTCGCGCGCCCGACCAGGCTCCGGCCTCCTGCTCCCGCAGAGGCCTGATGTAATCCCTGTGTAACGTTACGGGGCATTGCGTTCGCGTGGCGTAACACAAACCTGCGCCACCGGCGGTGCGAGGCCAGGGCTCAGGCATGCATCCGGCGGGCATTGCCCGCCTCAGGGCTCGAGATCGTCCCCGCGGTCGGCGAGCGGATCGTCCTGTCCGGAGAAGGCGAACATCGCGGCGCGGTCGAGCCGACCGATCTCCTCGCGGAAATCCGTCGACATGAGCGTGACATTGCCCGCGCCGTCGACGCGGACGGCCTGGATCCCGTCGGGATCTCCCGTATCCTCGAGATCGCCCCGCGCCACGGCATCCGCGCGCGCCGCGGCGTCGTCGCGAGCCTCCGCCAGGGCATCGCCTTGCGTGGCGTGGAGGTGGTGGGCCTCCGCCCAGTCGGCGGAGGTCATGCCCTCCCGCACGACATCCGGGTCCGCGGCGTAGGAGGGGTGGACACTGCCATGCTCCGAGAAACGCGCGAAAGTTGGTGATGCCCTGAGGGGCGGCATATCATGGCGGTGTTCAGACGCCGTCAATTCTCAGCCGAGAAAGGGATATGCCACATGTCAGTCGATACCATTACCCCGCTGCCCGATCGATCGGGATTTGGCTCCGATCCATTCACCAACGTCCTACGCGATGGCGCGCGCAAGCTGATCGAACAGGCGATCCATGCGGAGTTGACCGCGCTGATGGCCTCCTTCTCGGGAGAGAAGCTCGAAGACGGTCGCGCGCGGCTGGTGCGCCATGGTCACCTACCCGAACGCGAGGTGATGACCGGAATTGGACCGGTGCCAGTGAAGGTGCCGCATGTCCGCGATCGAAAACCTGGCGCGGACAGGATCACCTTCACGCCCAGCATACTGCCGCGATACCTGCGCAAGGCGAAATCGGTCGAGGAGCTGTTGCCCTGGCTCTACCTCAAGGGCGTGTCCACCGGCGATTTCAGCGAGGCGCTGGCCGCCCTGCTGGGGCCGAACGCCCAAGGCCTGTCCGCCAAGACCATCACACGGCTGAAGACAGATTGGTGGAAGGACTATGAGGCTTGGCAGAAGCGCGACCTCGGCGCGCGGCGGTTCCTCTACATCTGGGCCGATGGCGTTTACTTCAAGCCGCGAATGGCCGAGGAAAAACAATGTATTCTGGTGGTCGTGGGTGCTGATGAATACGGCCGCAAGGAGCTTCTGGCCATGACCCCTCTCGTGACATTGCCTACGGCAATGCACTGCCGGGCAAGGGACGGCTTCCGCGAAAGCACCCAGAGCTGGCGCGAGGTGCTGCTCGACCTCAAGCGCCGGGGCCTGACGCAGGACCCGAAACTGGCCATCGGTGATGGTGCCTTGGGGTTTTGGACGGCCCTGCGCGAGGTGTTCGCCACGACGCAAGAGCAGCGGTGCTGGCTCCACAAGACCATGAACGTGCTGAATGCGACGCCGAAATCGGTGCAGGCCAAGGCCAAGGCGCATCTGCACGATATCTGGCAGGCCGAGACAAAGGCCGAAGCCAACGTCGCCTTCGATTTCTTCGTCGAAGCCTATGGGGTGAAATGGGACAAGGCGGTGGCCAAGCTGGCCAAGGACCGGGACGCGCTACTGACCTTCTACGACTACCCGGCCGAGCACTGGAAACACATCCAGACGTCAAATCCGATCGAGAGCACATTCGCCACCGTCCGCCACCGAACGAAACGCACCAAGGGCTGCCTCAGCCGCAAGACCGGCTTGGCCATGGCGTTCAAGCTGATGATGTCGGCGCAAAAGAAGTGGCGCAAACTCGATGGTCAGAACCGCCTTCCAGAGGTCATCAGCGGGATTGAGTTCCGCGACGGCGTCCGTCAGCTTCAAACTACCGCCTGATCACGCGTCACCAACTTCTGCGCATATCTCCCATGCTCCGACAGGACGAGGATGAAGCCGCGCGTCTCCGCGGCGGGGGCGACCTCGGCCCTCCGGGCCTCGACGATCCCCTGAATGTGGGACAGGACATCCGGGAAGATGTCATGGGCCTCGAAGAGCGCGGTAGCAATGTGTTCGAGATCGGCGCAGCGCGCCTCGATCTGGCGGATATAGGCCTCGCGGTCCGCCTCGTCGGCCGGGTTAGGCCGAACCTGTCGCGCGCGCCGCTCACGGCGCGAGCTCCGCGTCGTCGTGGTCGCGCCAAGCTGCGAGCGTGTCGAGCGCGATTGTGGTCTTGGCATAGGGCTGCATGCGCCGCGTGATCACCCTGTCGGAGCTCCAGGGGACGATGCCCTCGGGCCCCTGGGCGTCCTAGCCTACGAGGTCGACATAGAGCCATCCTTCCTCCGCCATCTCCTCCTCGTCCATGGAGATCCCCTCGTCGAGGACCTCGCGCAGATAGGTGTCGACCGCGGCCGCGGGGTTCGAGGCCACGACGTAGTATTCGCTGTCCTCGGTGCTGCGGGGGACGCGGACGGAGTAGAGTTGCAAGCCGGTGCTCATGGATGGGTCTCCTTTCGTCGGAGATCCTACGGATGGCGGGCGAAAGCCCGAAGCGTTCCGGAAGCCCGGAGGCCTCCCACCGGACAAGAATCGCCGCGCCTCACGCGAAGCAGCCTCGCGGGCACACTACCCCCCGAACCTGGGAAGACAGATCACGATCAGCCGTCGATAGTTCGATCGTGGCGATAGAGGCACAGGGCCGGGAGCTATCTGATTTTTCTTCAACATACTGATACAAGGCTCTTTTGCGTCACCATGTGCAGAATTCGGCAAGCGGCCCTCCACCTGCTGCAAGTGGCGCATCAAAGTTATCTGGATATTCGGCTAAAGTCTGATGTAGGGTCGGAAAAAATGATCGAGGCAGTTATGCACCCATTCGTCGGATCCGAAAGGCTCAGCGCCCAAGGTCAGGTTCTCAGCGACGCACTCGAGCAGCAGGCCGCGCGTTTCCTCGCTCCCGATACGCGGAAGTCCGACAAGCCCCTGCGACGGTTCTTGATCCGGGAGGCTGCGACAGCCCTGCGATTGAACTACAACTCCTTCCGACACTACCTGAAGACCGTCCCCGACCTTCCGGCTGGAACGATCGAATCGGGAAATCGTCGTACCTTCTCTCTCGAAGAAGTCCATGAGATTCAGAGCAAGCTCTACACGGCCGGGAAGATCCCCGTCGATCTGTTTCCGCGAAGGGGGCCCGACGATCAGCTGAGTGTCATTTCCGTCTTCCAGCTGAAAGGTGGCGTCGCGAAGTCGACCTTGGCCGTGAACTTGGCGGCCTTCTTGGCATGGCGGGGATACCGGGTCCTGGCGATCGACGTGGATCCGCAATCATCCCTCTCGGACGTCTTCGACGTGAAGCCGGACCTCGACGGCAGCGCATCGCTCTACGACGTCATGCGGACCGTCGATCCGATCCCCATCACCGACGCCATCCAGTCGACCTACTATCCGAACCTGGACATCCTGCCCGGCTCCCTTTCGATGACGGAGTTCGAGTACGAGACGGCCGCCTCGTTCCGGAAGGTAAAAGGCCAGGGTGGAGCGCCTTGGCACAAGAGGTTCACCCAGGCTCTCGATCTCGTCGATTCCTCCTACGACGTCGTGATCGTCGACACGCCCCCTCATCTCAGCTTCAGCGTCCTGTCCGCGGTGCATGCCTCGACGGGGCTGCTCATGCCGTTCAGCCCCGGCATGCTGGACATCGTGTCGCTCCAGAAGTTCCTCTTCCTCGCCTCTGACACGCTCGCCGCGATCGAGGCGCACGAACCCGATAAGCGCTACGATTTCATGCGCTACGTGATGACGCGCTACAATCCGAACGACGCGGCACAGCTCCAAATCTGGACCTTCATGAAGGCCCATTTCGGAAGCAGTCTCATGGACACGCCCTTCCTGCAATCGACCGCAATCGCGGATGCGGGAAACACGACCGAAACCCTGATCGAGGTCCGGCCTTCCGAATTCAACCGGAAGACCTACGATCGAATCTTCGAGAGCTTGCAGTCCATCGTCCACGACCTGGAGGACGACATCATGCGAGCTTGGGGACGCATTGATAACGAGGAGGCTGCGTGATGGCACGGAAGGCTTTCTTCACGCCGGCCGAGACCGATGATCCCTCGAAGTCCGTTGACCCGGCATCGCCGGTCAAGCCGAAGCGACGCCCTCCGATTGCCAATGGTGGCGCCACGGCACCTCACTACATCGCCAATGCGATCAAGTCCCAGGAAGGCCGGACCTACCAGGATATTCCAGTCGAACGGATCTCCGCATCGGCGATCTCGGACCGGCTGGACGTAACCGAGGACATCGCGTCCTTGATGGGCAGTATCGAAGCCAACGGCCAGCAGGTCCCGATCGTCGTCCGCATCGTCGAAGGGGAGAACCCCTACGAGATTGTGGTCGGTCGGCGCCGTCTCGAGGCGATGAGACGGCTCGGACGCAAGACCATCCGCGGCTTCGTCTCCCGAATGACCGATCGTGACGCCTTCATCGCGCAGGGTATCGAGAACAACGGACGGCTGGAGACCAGCTATATCGAGAAGGCCCGGGCCGTGTCCCTCGCGCGCGATGCGGGTATCGAGCAGACGGAGATCGGACAGTTTCTCGCCACCTCGGCTCCGAACATCTCCGTTATGGAGAGGATCTACCGCGGTCTTGGAGAGGAGATCGTTCAGGCGATCGGGCCCGCCCGGGGCGTTGGTCGCCGCAAGTGGGATGCGGCCGAGAAGGTTGCCGCGGCTCTCAGGTCGCTGGGCGAAGAGCCGACATCCTTCGTCGACAGCGGCGTCGAGGACAGCGTGGAGCGTTTCGAGGCCTTCGTCTCCAGGGGCGAAGCGGCTCTGGAGCCGTCCAGCCCTGCCCCGGCCGCAGCCGCGCCGCGTGGTGTGAAGCCGGAACGCCGAAAGCATCTCGACGGCCGCCTGGCGAGCCTGAGAAAGCCCGGCCAACTGACCCTGAAGGCGACGGGGCCTCTCGATGAGCGGTTCCTGACATTCCTCGAAGAACGGCTGCACGCTCTGCATGAAGAATTTGAAAACGAGCCCGATGTCGAGGACTAGCGCCGCAACCATAAGGTTCCCGACAAGAATAGTCGGGTATCCCCACTTATCCGCGGATAAGTGGATGTCTTTCCCCACCAACCAATAGAGGAGCAGACCCGGAAAAAGTAGTAGCCCCCCGAAACCGAAGTAACGAAGGGCCCCCACCGAAGACTAAGCATCTTCTCGGTAGCGGTATTTCGATCGAATTACAACGCCGGTTTTGGCGGCCGCTACATTTTTGCCGTCTGAAACGATGCCATGATGACACAACTGCCCGCGGCAACGCCGCGCCGGCAGCAGGCCTCCGCATGCCTGCCGCAGACTATCTCCGGACCGATCGACCGGTGGTATGCCTTGGACCTCGTGCGCCAGAACCGATGTGACCTCGGCCTGAACGATCGCGATATCGCCGTTCTCCAGGCTCACCTCAGCGTCCTCCCCAAGGGTCCGCTTGACCCGAGGCGCCTGAACGTCAGCTACGCGGGGAAGCCCGAGATTTCCCGGCGCTCCAACCACGTGCAGGAACGGACGATCACGCGCTGCGAGACCCGCCTAGAGGAGGCCGGCCTTGTCCAGCGCAGAAGGAGCGCAAACGGCCGCAGGTTCCCCGTGCGCATCGCCGGCAACATCGTGGACGCATTCGGGATCGATCTCGCCCCCCTCCTCAATTGTTTGCCGGAGCTCGAAGCGATGTCGAATGCACACATCGTTCGCGAGGAGAAGCAGCGCTACCTGCGCACGAGGATCTCCAATGCTGCCGCGGCATTGGCGCGACACGCGAGGCGGGCCGCACAGATCTGCGCCTCGTCCCTCGAAGGCCTTGTGCGGACCGGGCGCAACCTCGCCCGCAGGACAGCGGTATCACGCGAAGATGTCGAGGACTACGAGGGCCGTGTCGACCAGCTCCTCGCCACTCCAGATCCGTCCCCGGAGGCGGCCCCCGAAGACCTTGCCGCAGGCAGCACGAAAGAAGACAGCGCCTCGGAAAACGCCCTGACGCCACTGAAGCTTGCCCCGGACGGGGGCCCCTCTTGCCATGACACGGCCTCCGCCAGGCGGGTTTTGCCAGACAGACGTGCCGACGATGCCGGTCAACCTGTCCGGCACATAGAGCCTCGAAAAAAAGAGGATAATAGACCTAGCCTTCAAATGGAGCAGCTTGATCCGCGGCAGATCGTAGCCCTGTGGGCGGATTTGAAGGCCCTGCCGGATTATCATCCCGCGCCACCCCGCGACGGGCACGCCTTGGCCCAGATGGTTTTGGAATTTTCAGGATTCCTAGACTTGGACCGGCGCCTCATGATTGACACTTGCGCCCAACTCGGATGGCCGAATGCATTGCGCGTGCTCGATTACATGACCCGACGCTTCGCCTCGATCAAATCCCCGACAGCATATCTGAAGATGATGTTGGAGAAGTATCGCTCTGGAAAGGCTATTGCCGCCGGCGCAGTCCGTATGAATAGACCACTTATCCGCGGATAAGTGGAGATCGGGAGCACTTCGCCAGCGATCCAGGAGCGCCATGATGGCGCCACGAAGGCCGGTCACCGGACTCACTTATCCGCGGATAAGTGGGATCCTCGGGGGAGAAACGACTGGCTCGATCCTGACCTATCTGCGGACAAGTGGCCATCGAGGAAGAGCTACGATCTGCGCGAGCCCCCTCCCCTGCCCGCGCGACACTTATCCGCGGATAAGTGGACGGGAGAAGAAGTTCCCCAGTAATCTTCGAGCAACCATGCGCGTACCATGCCGGCCTGGGGACGTACCCCACCTATCTGCGGATAAGTCGACCACCTGACCCCTCGACGGTTCGGGCCTTCCTTCAGCCCGCCCGGCGCTTCCCTTCCAGCCCACCGCCGGAACTTGCCAGGCAGGCACATGCATTCCTAATGCTGTTCATGTCGAAACGGAGGTGTCTCGATGCGACCACCGGACGATGGCTGCGAAGAGATCCTGGTCAGGGACGAGGACTCCCTCAACATGCACCGCTTCTACAATGTCTCCGTCGAGCGCGACCTCTTTGGGGTATCCGTCTTCCTCGTGCGATGGGGGCGCCAGAGAAAGCCCGGCCGGATCCGGATCGACGCGAGCGGCAGCCGAAGCGAGATGCGCCGCAAGCTGGTCGAGCTCGCAAGCCGGAAGATCCTTCGGGGCTACAGGCGGCTCGAGGTCCGGACGGCGCAAACGCAGCAAAGCGCCCTGCCCCTCTTCGAGACCCGCTGAAGACCGTGTGAGAGTGATCGCGTTGCTTGCCGCATATCCGCGGTCTAATCCTGGATCATGCGCATCGACCGCCCTCCATCGCCGGCCCCGAAGCAGGACGCGAACCTCCTCGACCTGACCGGGGCCGACGCCGCCCTTACCGCCGCGGATCGCGACACGCTCTCCCACCTCTTGCACCGCGGTATCGGCGAGAACACCCTGCGCGCCATCCGCTCCGACCTCGGCTATCTCGAGGCCTGGTCTCGCGCCGCCACCGGCCATCCGCTCGACTGGCCGCCGCGGCCCGACGCCGTGCTGCGCTTCATCGCGCACCACCTGTGGGATCCCGACGAGAAAGCCAGGGATCCGGGTCATGGTATGCCGGATCCTGTCCGCGAAGCCCTCGGGGCCGCGGATGTGCTGCGCAGCAGCGGCCCGCACGCGCCCGCCACCGTGCATCGCAGGATGGCGTCCTGGCGCAGGCTTTGCCGCCTGAAGAGCGTCGAGGGGCCTTTCCTCGAGCCCGAGATCCAGTCGACCCTGCGCGCCGCGGTAAAGGCATCCACCCGCGAGCGTGGTCGCCACTCCAAACGGGTGGTCGACACCGAGCTCGCGACCCGGCTCCTCGACCATCTCGACAGGCTGGCGCGGACCCATCCGGGCGGCGACCGCGAAACCTCGGGCATCCGGCTGCGCGCGCTGCGCGACCGGGCGCTGATCGCGACCATGTTCGCCTCGGGCGGGCGCCGGCGCTCGGAGATCTCGAACCTCATGTGTGGCCAGGTGCTGCGCCTCGAGGATCTCGGGGCAGGGGAGGGGGTCCCGATCACCAGCGTCGGGCTGAAGCTCGGCCGGACGAAGACGACGGACATGGGCGACGACGCGCGGGTCTTCCTCTCGGGGCGCGCCGCGGAGGCGCTGCTCGCCTGGATCGAGGCCGCGGATATATCCGCGGGTCCCGTCTTCCTCAGGATCGACCGCTGGGGGACGGTCTTCGAGACGGGGATCGCGCCGGGGGCGGTGAACGCCGTGCTGAAGGCCCGCGTCGGGGAGATCGGCGAGGACCCGCGGGACTTCTCGGCGCATGGCGTACGCGCGGGCTACATCACCTCGGCGCTGAAGGAGGGCATCCCCGCGCCGGAGGTCATGGAGCAGACGCTGCACCGCTCGATGGACACGCTGATGGGCTACTTCAAGAACGAGAAGCAACGCGAGGGCAGGGCAGCGCGACTGTTATAGTATAACAGTCCCTCACTCCCGGCCGAGCTCGTCCTCCGCCGCGACGACGAGCTTCGAGATCGCCGCGAGGCTCAGCGCGCCGACATGCGTCTCGCCGGCCAGCCGGAAGGACGGGGTGGCGCTGATGCCGTCGGCCTTGGCATGGTGCTGCGATTAGGCGACGAGCTCCTCGGCGCGCGCCGCATCCGCGAGCCCGGCATCGATCGTCGCCCCATCGAGGCCGGCCAGGAGCCCGACCTTGCGGATCTCGGCGGAGATGTCGGCGGGGGTCGGGGCTCGCGCCCAGTCCTTCTGGGTCTCGTAGAGCAGCGAGACGAGCCCGAGATAGCGCGCCTCGGGAGCGGACCGCGCGACCAGCGCCGCCCAGAGGCTGGGACGGTCGAAGAAGACCTCGCGATAGGTGAGCCGGGCCCGGCCGGTCTCCACGAACTCCGCGACGAAATCATCGAAGGTCTCTTCGTGGAAACGCGCGCAATACGAGCAGGTGAAGGAGGCGTATTCGATCATCTCGATCGGCGCCGCGGCAGACCGCATCACCATGTCGGGAATGGCCGGGCCAGGGCCTGCGCCCGGCGCGCTCGCGTCCGCGGCACCGCCTCCGGCGAGCCCGAGCGCGGCCAGGCCGGCCAAGCCGGCCAGGCTGGCGCCGGCGATGGCGGCCCCGCCCAGGATTGTCCTGCGGTTGATCATGTTCGCGCTCCTCGTGGCTGTTCGAGGCCCAGATGCGCGGCGGGGCACGGGCCGGCGCGGGCGGAACGGCGGCGCAATCCACAACTGGATTGCCCTGCGCGATAAACGGAGGATCAGACCGGCAAAATCGGGAAGGATTTGTCGCGCGGGATAAGAGCAGTCTCTCCGACAGCGTTCCCCGACCGCTGTAGCGAGACCATGCCGATGACCGGGCGGCGGCTTTCAGTCGCCGAAGGCGCAGCTCTCGTGGAAGAACCCGTCCTGGAAGCCCTTCGGGTAGCGGGAGAAGACCTTCTCCATCTGGCGCAGGCTCTCCTCCTGGCGCGGCGCCTTCGCCATGTGCTTGCGCTGCCCGCGCCAGCACGCGGGCGAGATCGTGGCCTGGCGGATGCCGCGGATCACCATCAGCCCGTCGAGCAGCACGAAGGTCATCAGCATTTGTTCGCCGGGCGCAGGCTCGGGCAGGACGGGCTCGCCGGTGGCCTGCGCCGCGGCCGGGGTCCAGACGATGTCGAAGCTGAAGCCCGCGAAGGCGGGGCTTACCATCAGGAAGGTCTTCGCCACGGCGATGCAGAAACGGGCCGGGCCGAAGGCCGCCTCGTCGCCCTTGCGGAAATCCGCGAGCGTCATCAGCATCATCTGGCCGGGCATGTCGATCGCCCCGGAGGTACCCGTGCCGAGGAGCTTCTCGTAGCGCGGGCCGGGCAGGGTCCGTCCGACCATCAGGATCTCGGGATCGTCGGTCATGGTGCAGCCTCCGTTTGCACAGCTTCCGCGGCGCATTCGCGCGCCGCCGCCTCGAGGATCGCCGCGAGGCGGCCCCGGGGCGAGAGATCGAAGATCGCGAGATCCGCCTCGGTCTCGAAGACGATCGTGACGGTGTCCCAGGGCGCGTCTCCGGTCCAGACGACGCCCAGTTCTGCCGCCATCTCCGCGTAGTCCTGGTCCTCCTCGCCAAGCGTGCCCCAGGATTCGATGTCCTCGAACGGCTTGGGATATCCGTCGGCGTCGAGGAAGGTCTCGCCGATCCGCACGGCCACATGGCCGAGCGATCGCCCCTTGGCGTGGAAGGCGCGGTTGAACACGCCCACGATCTCCCCCCGGCCTTCGAGGAGCGTGTCGCGGATCGCCAGCGCGGCGGCGGCGCAATCCCCCGAAAAGCCCTTGAACCCGCGGGCCCGGGCCTGCGCCAGGACCGCACCGATCCGGGCGAAATCGACCGGTTCGGTCATGGCGCGCCTCGCATCGGACTGCGCGGCAACCGGCGCGTCAGTCGAGCCGCGCCCGTCCGGCGGGGTCGAGGAGGGCAGGGGGTCGAAGCGGATCACCGATCTTTTCTTTCATGAGGCCCCGCGCGCATCCTGTCGCGCCGGGCCGGAACAGGGCAGGCGGGGCCGGTCACGGGCGCCCGGGGCCCGGCTTCGGCCGGGCCGTGAACTCGCCGCGGCGATGGTCGGGGGCGATCTCGCGGCGTTCGTCTTCGGTCTAGGACCGCCGGTCGGGCCAGCCCATGGCCCGGCGCAGCTTCGCCTTCAGCTCGACCAGGGTCTTCGCCCGGATCACGGCGTCTCCGCCTCGCGGCGCAGGGCCTCGGGCGCGGGGCCGCGCAGCTTGTAGCGATGGGGCAGGCGGCTGATGCGCCATTCGATCCCGCGTGCGCCGGGGCGCAGCACGAGGTCGGGACCCTCCGCGGCCCGGTAGGCCGGCGCGTCCAGCGCGCGGCGGCAGGCAGCGCGCGCGGCGCGCATCGCGTCGGAGCGGTCCGCGCAGGTCTTCGACAGCCGCATCCTGGGCATCTCCTCTCGGGCGGCGGGCCGCGCGGGGGCGATTTTGCGCCGCGCCGATCCGGTGTTCTCCGATGTTTCCGATCACCGTCGATAAGGGGACTTAGCGGCGGTGATGCGTTGCAGGGATAAAACACCAAGCGGACTGTGACAACCAGCCACTATGATGCATAATCATTCCGTAACTACAGAACAGGCCGTCCTTGCCCATGCACCCCGAAGACCCCCCGACAGGCCCCGATCAGCTGCTCTTCGGCCTCCTCGGCCTCGAGGCGCGCGCCGGGCGGCTCGAAGGCGCGTTCGGCGCTGATCCCGAGCTTGGGCTGATGTGGCGGGCGGGAGCGGCGCTGACCGAGGCCTGCCGCTCGGTCGGGCTCGAGGACATCCACGTCACCGAGGGCGACGTCGTGCTGCGCGCCCGCGAGCACCGGGGAACAGATCCCGAAGGCGCGCGCGGCGCCGAGGCCGTGGCCGCGCTGCTGCCGGTCCTCGCCGCGCCCGGCGATCTCGCGCGCGACACCCATGCCGTGCTCGCCCGCTGCCTGCGCGTGAGCCTGCGGCGCGAGATCGATCCCCGCGACGACCGGGACGGCGTGGAGCGGCTGGAGGCGCGCGTCTCCGGGGCGGAGCGGGCGGCCATCGCGCGGGACATCGCCGCAGGTCTCGAGGGCGCGCCCACGCCCTTCCTCGGGGCGCTGCGGGCCGCCACCATCCTGCGGCGCGCCACGCAGGGCGCGGCGCCCGCCGGCGAACGCCTGGTCTTCATGGCCGCCGAGCATGCCCTGCGCGGCGGGGCAGGGCGCACCCGCGAGGCGGCGGCGCCCGAGCCGCTGGCCGCCATCCGCCGCATCGAGGCGGGCTGGATCTTCCTGCCGTCGATCGCGCTCACCCGATCGGGCTTCCGCGCCTGGCAGCCCGGCCGGCCTGCGGGGCTGTGCGATCTGGTAGCCGGCCTCACGGGCGAGCTCGACCGGTCGATCGGGTCGCTGGCGCAGCTGCGCGCATGGCGCGACGGGGTGCGGCGGATCGCGGAGGCGAAGACGAGGCGGTCCCGGCTGCGCGACGTGATCGACCTCGTCATCCGCGAGCCGATCGTGACCACGGCCCGGATGCGCGACATGCTGGAGCTCTCGGACCGCGCGGCCTTCACCCTGATGGACGCGGCCGCTGCGGCAGGCATCGTGCGGCTCGTCACGCCGCGGAGGAGCTGGCGGGTCTGGGCGCGGCCCGACATGGCCGACCGGCTGTCGGCACGGACCCGGCGCGACCGCGCGGGCAGCCGGGGCAGGGCGGCCGATGCCCTGGAGGCGGGCGAGGCGGCGGAGCCATTTGCGCCGCCGTCAGGGGTGGCGCGGGACCCCGATCATGCGGGCGCGGCGGCGTGGGCGCGCGCGGCCGCGCGCGAGGCCGAGGCTCTCGAGCAGCTCGACGCGGCGATGGCCAGGGCGGACGCGATCCTGAGGAAGCACGCGGCGAAGCCGCGCGACTGACATCCGGTTCCCGATCGGGAACACAGGCTTCGCGTCTGCATGGGCTCGCCTGTATGTTCCCGATCGGGAACTCTGACCGCCGCCGCCGCCTTCACCGCGGTCGATGGCGCGGGCGGACGCGATCCCGAGAAAACTCAACGACGCTCATGAAGTGCGTTGTTGCACAAATCAAGGCAAATACTTGAATTAAAAGAACTTTCTGAAAAGCGAGGATTCTGAAGAACTCAATTGTATTAATGCTTTACGCAAAATTGTGCAACAACGCCCGTCGTCGTGTTCGGCGTCGACGACGACCGCAGCCGGCGCCGTCAGATCCGGGCCGAGGCGAGCGACATGTTGCGACGCCTTGGTTACACGGTCGAGATCGAGGCCGGGCGCGACGTCTACGACCTGGATCCGGTCCGGCCGGCCTCCGCGCACGACCGGCTGCGGATGCTCGAGGCCCTGGGCGCCGCCTGCGACCCTGGCGGCTGACCGGCAAAGCTCGATCACCTCTTGACGGCCGCGGCGGCTTTCACCGTCTCCCTTGCCTGTTCTTGAACTTCCACGTCGCCCAGCCGAAAAGGCAGGGTAGGGGGGCCGCATGAATATCCGGCTCAAGAATCATTTCGACGATGCGACTTTCCTGCGGGGGCGCGACTATGCGCAGCGGGGTCATGTGGTGTCGGTCGAGCCGCTGGAGGATGGCGCCTTGCGCGGGCGGGTTTCGAACGGGCGCGGGGACAGCTACCAGCAGCGGATCACCCTTTCGCCCAGTTTGGTAAACGGCATCTGCTCATGTCCAGTCGGACACAATTGCAAGCATGTGGTGGCGGCTCTGGTGATCTGGGCCGAGCGGCAGAACGAACGCCAGGGGCTTGCGGCGCCGGTGCAAAGCTGGCTGGCGCGCGTGAAGGATTGCAAGCCGACGACACAGCAGCCGGAGCCCCGGCCCGAGGACTATCCGACCAATGCCAAGGACCGGCTGCTCTACGTGCTGACGCCCCACGGCCCACAGGTCAAGATCGACATCTTCAAGGGCCGGATCAACGCCGCGGGCACGGGACTGAACAAGTCCATCCGCCGCTATGATGCGCTGCATGCCCTGCGTAGCACCGCTCCAGCCAAGTTCATCCGCCCGGTAGATTTGGAGCTGCTTTCGGCCTTGGCGCAGGCACGGCTGTGGGAGGCATCCTACAGCTACGGGTTGCCCGATCTGCTGCGGCCCAAGGGGGCGGATGCGCTCGCCCTGATCCGCCGCCTGTGTGACACCGGCCGGTTCTTGCATGACAATACCCCTGATGCGCACCTGGCCTGGTCCGATGCGCGGCCAACGCCCCGCCTGGGCTGGCACATGTCGGCGGAGGGCAGCCAGCGACTCGGCTTCGTGGACGAGGCCGGCCGGCCGCTGGACCTGCGAGGCATGGAAGGGGCGGGCCTGTGGCTCGACGCAGAGCAGGGGCGGATTGGGGCTCTGGAACATGACGTTGGCGAAGATGTCCTGCGCCTGGTGCAGGCCAGCCCCGATGTCGTCCCGCAAGAGGCCGAGAGGATTGGGGCGGCGCTGCCGGACACGCTTGGCGGGCTGGCCCTGCCGCGCCCGCGTAACGTGCGCCAGACCCGGCGCCAGGCAAAGCAGCGCTATACACGGCTGACGCTGGGGGCCGAGACCGCGCGCGATGGGTCTCGCTATTTCGGCAGCTCGGTCTCGTTGCCGACGCTGACCTTGCGCTTTTTCTACGATGGTCAGGAGGCGGAGGAAGGCGGACCCGACATAAGAATGGTCGAAGCCGGGGAGATCGTGACGCTCGTGCGTGACCACGACTGGGAAGCCGCCTGCGCCTTGCGTCTCATGGAGGCGGGCGCGTTGCCCCCGGAATGGCTTGAGAACTATTTACCGGGCGAACGCATGATGGCCTGCGAATTCGTCTTCGCGGACGGCGAGATGAACCCGGAGACGTTCGAAACCTCCGACACGCGCGATGCGATGGACTTCGCCTTTCGCGTGGTGCCCGAGCTCCGTCGCGACGGATGGGAGGTGATCGAGAGCCGCAAATGGCCCTTCCGGCTGAGCGA
Source organism: uncultured Jannaschia sp. (assembly GCF_947494025.1). Taxonomy (GTDB): domain Bacteria; phylum Pseudomonadota; class Alphaproteobacteria; order Rhodobacterales; family Rhodobacteraceae; genus Jannaschia. Next base: position 33,185 of record NZ_CANLTQ010000022.1, on the reverse strand, counting down.
CGACACGCCCGTGCTCACCGTTGCCACGCAAACCGAGGCAGGCACGGGTTTCCAGGGCAATGACTGGTTCTCGCTGGGATTCCAGGCGGAGATTGCCGGCAAGCCGGTGGACGTGGCCCCGCTGGTCGCGGCCTTCCTGGAGCAGCTTCGCGACGATTGGGACGAGGTGCCGGATGCCGAAACCCTGGCGCGGCACCTGGCAGCCCGGCCCGTCTACATGGCCCAGGGCAAGCAAGGATATGCGGCGCTGGATCTCAGTCCGCTGGCGCCGCTGTTGCATCTGTTCCTGATCCATCACGCGGAACTGGGGGCGCTGCATCCCTCGGACGCGACTGTTGCCCGGCTGGCCGAAGAGGCGCTCGCCGGCAGCGGCATCCACTTTGCGGACAACGCGGGCATCCTGCCGCTGGCGCGCAGCCTTCAGGCCCTGGCCGAGGCCGAAACCGTCGCGCCGCCCGCCGGGCTGACAGCACAGCTCCGGGGCTACCAGGCCTATGGCGCGGCCTGGATGGGCAGCCTGCTGGAGGCGGGATTCGGCGGCGTCCTGGCCGATGACATGGGGCTTGGCAAGACGGTGCAGACGCTGGCGCTATTGCAGGCGCGTCGTGAGGGTGGCGTCTCCGGCCCGGCGCTTCTGATCGTGCCCACCAGCCTTCTGCACAGCTGGCAGACGCAGGCTGCGCAGTTCACGCCCGATCTGCGGCTGGTGATCCTGCACGGACCGCGCCGCGCTGAGCGTCGCGAGGTGGCGCTTGAGGCCGACCTGGTGCTGACCACCTATCCGCTGTTGGCGCGTGACCGCGACTGGCTGGCGGCACAGACTCGGCCACTGGTGATCCTGGACGAGGCGCAGACGCTCAAGAACCCGGCGTCGCAGGCGGCCAAGACATTGCGCGACATTCCCGCCAAGGGGCGGCTGGCCCTGTCCGGAACGCCCCTCGAGAACTCGCTGCAAGATCTGTGGACGTTGATCGACTGGGTGAACCCGGGCCTGCTGGGTGATCGCAAGCGGTTCCAGACCGTGTTCCGCACGCCGATCGAGACGCATGGGGATGCCTCGGCGCAGACCCGGCTGAACCGCCGCCTCCGCCCTTTCCTGCTCCGCCGGACCAAGGAAGAGGTCGCCGCCGAACTGCCCCCCAAGACCGAGATCCTCGAACGCGTCGACCTCCCCAAGGCGCAACAGGCGCTCTATGAAACGGTGCGCAGCGTCATGGATGACCGGGTCCGCCAAGCGATCGCCACCCGCGGCCTGGCGGCGGCGCGCATCACCGTTCTGGACGCACTGCTCAAGCTGCGGCAGGTCTGCTGCGATCCGGCGCTGGTCAAGTCCGAGGCGGCACGATCCGTGACCGACAGCGCCAAGCGTGCCCGGCTGCGCGAGCTCCTGGCCGAACTGGTCGCGGAAGGCCGCCGCGTCCTGGTGTTTTCGCAATTCGTGGAAATGCTGCGCCTGATCGAGGGCGACCTGTCGGACGCCGGCATCCCCTGCCTGTCCCTCACGGGGCAGACCGCGAACCGGGCCGAGGTGCTCGACGCCTTCGCGCAAGGTGACGCGCCGGTCTTTCTGCTGAGCCTGAAGGCCGGCGGGGTCGGGCTGACCCTGACGGAGGCCGATACGGTGATCCTCTATGATCCGTGGTGGAATCCGGCGGTCGAGCATCAGGCGATGGACCGTACGCACCGGATCGGCCAGGAAAAGCCGGTATTCGTCCACAGGCTCGTCGCCGCGGGAACGGTGGAGGAGAAGATCCTCGACATGCAGGCCCGCAAGCAGGCGCTGGCCGATGCGCTCTTCGATGAGGCAGGCGGCAGCAGCGAGGCCCTGCTGGACGAAGCCACCTTGCAGGACCTGTTTTCCCCATTGGGCGCATGACGTCAGGAGCTTCCCGGCAAGGATGGTGGCGCGTCATAGCGCCGGTCGGAAACTGGGTTCAGCCGGCGCCGTTTGCCTCGCCGCGGCCCGAACCTGTTTGAACCGCGACAGGTTCGGCGCCGCCCTCATGGGCAGCCCGCGGCCCTGATGCATTCTCGCCAGAGCGACCGGGGCACCAACCATAGAGGATGCGCTCTGCGCGCAGCTGTTGTCGCCCCGGATCGGCGCCAAGGTCGCTTCCGCGGAATCGCGGGGAGGATCACGAAATTCGGGCGTCCGCCGGGCCGCAGGATCAGGTAATTTCGGCGAACCACGCGCCAAGAGGGGTGGCCTTCGAAATCAGCTCGAGGCGCTGGTGAGCGCTGATCAGATCGTGGGGGATCGCGCGAACCCGCTCCGCCGTGAGCAGCCGGAAGCGGTCGCGGATCTCCAGCCGGACATCCTCCCGGCTGGTATGGCCGGAGGCGAGCCAGGTGATGTCGATGCTACGGCGCGTGGTGCGGCCCCGCTCATCGGTCATCGTGCCGATCTGGCGCCCGTCGTCGCAGAGCAGGAGCGTGGCTGCCGGTAGCGCCTCGAACAGGGTCTTGATCCGAGCTCTCTCGCCCATCCGCTTGTGCAGGACGATGTCGTTGGCCCGGGCGCGCTCGATCAGGTCGACCAGCCCGACGAGCGCCGCGCCCAGCACCTCCGGGACGTGCTGCGGAAGAATCGAGATCTCGGGAAGGTCTTGTTCAAGGCGAGGGCGCTCCGCGACGGGAACCGAGTGGACCCCGGCGAGACGCATGTCTTTCCACGGCAACTCCAGACCGTAGGCCGCCAAGGCCCAGACCGTCTTCCGGGCCTGCTCGAGCACGTTCGCTTCAGTAAAATGCGGACAGGCCGACCCGCAGCATCCCTTTCGCCCGCAATACCATGAAGCTTTCTGTTGGCCCTGTCGGGTGGTGAGATGTACCGTGGCGTGGTCGACCTTGATGCCGATCGTGATCCAATGCTCCGTCGGGGACCTGAGTGACTGATAGAGGAATTCGAGGCTTTGGGCGGTGCTGCTGAAATCAAGCCGGCGCGCCTGCCTGTCGGTGGTCTCGAGGAGGATGACGTCGAATGAGCCGGGCGCGGCAACGGAATGAGGTGTAGGTGCGGTCATAATCCGGGGTCCTTTGTGATTTTGGTGGTCCGGACAGAACATGGGTCCAATGCTGCGCGGTCGGAAATGTGTGAAAGCCGAGAGAGCGCGGGGTCCGCCGCGATCGAGGGCCGCCCGGTTCGGATCGCGCCGGGGTCCACACCTGTCGCCGTTTCGGCAATGCCCGATTGCGGGTCACCAGAAGGCCAGTATCGGCACCCCCGTTTCGGCAACACGTTGCGATGCGCCGTCCGCTCGCCACGGCGTGAACCGGCCTGCATCATTGCGTTTGCGTGCTACGTCACTCCGGCAAACGACACGACCTCCTGCGCGAGATCCGATGCCCCGGTCCCGGGAGCACCGGTACCGCAGAAACAGATCCGCGCCGTGCCTCCAGGCTCAGAGCGCACTCCTGTCCATGGGCAGAGCGCGGATCTGTTCGAGGATCGCGACATGATGCCCAAGAAAAGACGCCTCCAGCCAGCAGGTCATCAGCCTTACGACATACGCCTCGGGCTGATCATGGTCGTACGAAAAGTCGGGGAACAACGGCATGCGGAACGTCGTCCTGAAGTCGAGCGGCTCGAGCCGCGTTTCCCCGTCTTCGCCCACAACGGAGGCTGTGAGCGTGGACGTCGTAGAGCAGCCAATGATCTTGATATCGAACCCATCTGCCTCGGCATTACGCCGGACGTTCGAAGGACCCGTAGCTTCGAGAAGATCGTGGTGGGCCGCGTTGTATGCGAGAAGCAGAAGGCCGAAACGATCCTGCAGGTCGCTGCCTCGGAAGGCGTCGTCTTCATCGTATTTGGTACCGTCAATCATTTGCGTTTCGGGTCCTTCGATCGGGTTCATCTGGGGCATCGTGCAATCCTCGGTCTGGTGCTTCATTAAAGAGACGGCTGTGGCCTCGGCGGGAAGATGGGTGCGTCTCCGCAGATCGGGAAAGCGGAAGCCGCAAACTTTTTCTCGCGGCAGTGGGCCGGTTCCGTGCTCGAAGCTCTCGAAGGAGAGGATGCTCAGCGAATCGATTGCCAGAGCGGGCGCTCGACCTCCGCGGCCGGAGGCGGTGACGGCCCAATTGCCGGACCTGTCGTTATTCGCCACGTGCGGGCGTATCGCCTCAGAGCATCGCTTTTCCTTCCGGAATCCCGTAAAGACGCGCGCATTCCCGCTCGATACGTCCGTCCGGTGCTTCCTCGGCCATCAGTAAGCTGAGCGGTGCGAGATGATCCCGGTGCGGAAGGGGGAGCGCTCGGAGTTCAGTGGCGGAGATCGCGGTGCTGCCGCTGAGGCAGCGCAGGATCATGTCGGCGACCCGGCTCTTCAGGATCGCCGCGACGAATTCGAGCGGAACGGCCGACGTTCCATCAATCGGCTCGACCAGGTTGAGGTGGTCCTCCACGCCGACGGCGCCGTGCGTCTCGATGAAGGCGCGGGGCAGCAGACAGGCTACAAGCCGCCGTGGCTGTTCGGGCGCTGTCGTGCGTTGAACAAGGATCGCGGGCTGCCGAAGGAGGTCCTCCTTGCCAGCATCGAACCAGACCGCATTTCTGCGCCGGGGGCCTGGCCAGGTGAAACCTTCAGCCGTATCGACGCACTCGGCCCAGATCAGGGGGACCCGCCCGGGCCCGGATGTGGCGGCGGTCCGGCTTTTGAGGCCGCTTCCGTCGACGGATCCCGTGCGGACGCGGTAGCCCCAGTCCTCGAGGCGGTGTGCGCTGTGGTGAAGGGCCGGGGCAACGAGGGCGTGAGCGACGCGGCGGGGGAGGAGCCATGGGGCGGTCGAGCAAGACGGCAGGCGGCCGGTCCCGATTTCCTGAACACGCAATTGGCCCTCGGCCATCTGCACCTCCGACAGCTTGATGCCGCTCGGGTGGTGTCCGCGCTGCCATGTCGCGAGCAGCGTTTCCTGCTGCGCCGTGTCGTAGACGCCTTTGCGTTCCACCACGAAATCGATCGTAGCGGGAGGGGCGTCCTCGGCGAGCCGCTTGCGCAGGATCTTGTAGTATTCACCGCCCAGGCAGCTTGTGGGGGTCAGGAACGCGACGATGCCGACGGGCCTCACGAGGTCGAGCGCTCGGTCGAGGAACAACGCGTAGAGGTTGGCACGTCCGAAGAGCACGCGAGAGAATGCCGCACGCTGCTCGGATGAGAGGCGGACTTTCCCGTATGGCGGGTTGCCGATGATCAGATCGGGGGCCTGGGCGGCAGGGATATTTGCGCCGGAGTTCAGGCTGTCCCTGATCTGGATGATCCGCAAAGCAGGAAGGCCGCAGCGCATCGTCAAGGGCAGGAGCGCCGCGTCGATGATGTTTTGCGCGAGCCACGCGGCTGCGGGGTCTATATCCCAGCCCTGCAGCCGCGCCCCGACGCGCTCGAGGATTTCTCCTGGATCGGAGGACGGCACGGCCGAAACGAAACGACGCAGCGCCGGCAGCAGAAGTGCGCCGGCGCCGCAGGCCGGATCGAGGATGCGGGCGGTGCTCCAGTCCGCCCCCGCTTCGGTAGCTCGTCGCGCCGTAAGGTCTGCGAGCGATGGCGGGGTGTAGAAGATGCCGAACGTTGAGCGCGTCTCTGGCCGAAGGGCCGAGGAATAAAGCTGGCCGAGCAGGTCGGCAGCCGTCTCGACCGGCAGGAAGGCCGCGGCCGAACCAATCCTGGTGCAGAGGCTGACGATCTCGTCAGGCAGGTCCACGGTCTCTTCGCTCCAGAACGGCGCCCGCGGCGCGTGGGCCGGGGAAAGGGCGTGCCAGAACGCGGTGACCGCTGTCTCGAGAACGGCATGTGCCACCTCGATGCCGGCGGCTTCGCCGATGTCTTTCGCAAGCGCTCGCACACGGGCGATGCCGTGCACGAAGACAGGATCAGAGGGAGTGGTGGAGGCCGGCGCGGCCAACGTGGCCTGGGGCGGGGTAGAATAATGCATGGATGATGTCCTTCGTTGAGCGTGAAGGACTTCGGTCCATGTTATCCGGAACGGAAAAGTCGGGCTTCGACAGGCAGTGATCCGGTTGGAGTCACGGCGTGCCTTGGATCGCGGGACCACCCCCTAAGGTCGTTTCGGGGTTTCAAGGCTTCAGGGGTTCCACGGTGATATCCGCGATAGATATCAATTCCTTGGATCCCGCGCTGCCGGGAATGGCCGGGGAAACACCTTGAATGACCGGGAGGAGGACGGGGAGCGGGGGGCGACCCGCGCAAATCGCCGGGCGGGTGGCTGCGATCGGCTGAGAGCTGACGGGCGCACCTGCGCCGATTTCTGCAGCCGCGCAGGCGGCACCAGATCCTTCATACATAGTGAAGGAGACCCTGATGCAAACGACACCACCCGCCCCGACCTCTTCGGCTGCGGGCATCCCGCGCTCCAATCTCTACCGGCTGTCCCAGCCCTTTTTTGACCTCGTGCACAGCCGTGGCTTGGGGCTACAGGGCCTTCGGCTGGTCCACCTTATCGCGCATGCGACACGCCGGAAGGTGCCGAACTGGCACAACTTGACTGTGCAACAGCCGGAGGAGGGGGATCGGCAGGAATGCCTCGAGTTCCGCCGACGGCTTGGGCTTGGGCGCTCCGGGGATAATGGTGCTCTTGCAGACGGCATTGCGGAGTTGAGCAGGACCGACCTGCTTGAGTGGATTTCGTTCGAACACGATCATCACTGGCTTTCCTGGCGCCTGTGTGACGGGCTGTTCGATTTGCTCTTCGACGGGGCGTACGGCTATTTTGACATTGATCAGCTACGTCGTCTCGGGACTCCTCTTGATCTAATGATCTACGGAGAGGTCGGCATCATCCGCGGCATGCAACAGCCGGCGGTTTCGCTTGACCTCGCCAGATATGGCGCCAGCCTTGGGCGCTCGTCCGACTGGTCCCGCCTGCGTCCGGACCTGGTCCGGGCGCTTCAGCGAGCCGCCGCCCTGTATGACTGCGGGTTCCTGCTGCAGCTGGAATGCCGCGGCACGCGCCGCGGCATAGATGTCGTGACACTCCGCGCCCGTACCGTCCGCTCGCGATGGAGTTGGAAAGCGCTGACCAAGAAGCCGCAGGGCGTGCCAGTCCGCAAGGTCCTGCTGATCGACGCCGGACGCTGCCACGAGTCCACGTCGGAGGCGGCGTCGGCCGATGCGAAGACGTTCTTCGGGGCGGGACCACAGACGCCGCAGAAGAAGTGAAGGGCAGGAGAGGAGAAGGGGGCGAAGGTGCCTCCGATCGGGCGCGCTGCGGGTGACGCGCCCGATCGGAGGACCTCCGGCTCCCGAACAGGACAGGGGAAGGGAAGCGTCGCACACCCCAAAAGCAAGGAAAGTGTTTCATGTTCGACCTACCCAAAATCTCACAGTCGCCTCGGGCCACGGCTTGGCAGGACCACCTCGCGCCCGGCGTTGTCGTCGCCTTTTTCTTCCCCGCCCCGGGAGATGAGACCCCGCCGCACTCAAGGCCGTGCCTCGTTCTCGATCTCGAGACGCTCGGTGAGAATCGAATGGTGCTTCTGGCCTGCGGGAAAAATTCTCCGCGTCCCTCGGTTCGGATCAGCGACATCGATATTCGCGGCACGGCGGCCTGCCGGAGTGCCGGGGTGGACGGCCCGACCCGTTTTTGCGGCACGCAGCGCCTGCTTGTGCCGCTCGCGCATGGCGGGTTCGAGATCTCTCCCGAAACCGGCTCGCCCGTTTTGGGCCGGCTCGGCGGACAGTCCTATGAGCGGATGCAGGCGCTGCGGGCGCAAATCCACGCCCTGCGCGATCTGCGTGCGGAGCAGCGACGTCGCCGGTCCGGCTTTCGTGCCGGGCGTCCGCGCATGCGGGGCCGGGACTTCACGGTGGAGACCCGGCATCCGAGGCGTCGCTGGTCGAATGCGGGAGTGAACCAATGAGGGGCGATGGCGGGATGCCCTCGTTCCCGGGCCAGCTCGTCCAGAATGCCTGCGCCGCGACTACGCTCGCGCGCGAGATGGCCTGGATCTTGCCGCCGTGCTCGCTGAAGGGCGGTGCTGCACCCATGAGGTTGCGAAGACTCTGGCTCAGTTGCTCCTGGACATCGACGCTGCCGTGACCGCTGGCACCACGCTTGTGGAGCGTCCCGCGGACAGACGGCTCGTCGCGGGCTGGAACGCTCCGCTTTACGAGCGGTGCCTTTCGCCGGAGGCGGAGGATCTGCGCCTGGTCGCAGCGCCGCTGCGCGAGTTGCTGCGACTAATTCTGAGCCTGCTCGATATGGCTGCCGCAAGGCGGGAGGCGCGACGGCTGCTCAGGATGTAACTCTCGGCTGGCGCAGCCTTTGCGCCAGCCCTTGACCAGCTGGAAGCCGCGCGGCCCTCCGGCCGACATCGTCCGTGGGGACACCTCTTCGATCCGGTCAAAGCCGCGTCCGAAGATATCTTGCGAAAGATATTTTCTCGTTCGTTTCCGGGCGAAATACGTCGAACCCAACCTCCTCCTGTTCGCAACAGGAGACCCCGCACATGCCCGGAAGCACTCCGTCCGCCGCCCGCGATGGCGACGCATTTTACACGCGCGCGGCGACGGCCGCACTCTGCCTCGATCACCTGCGCAAGACTGTGTCGCTCGAGGACATCGCGCTGTTGCTCGAGCCTTCGGCCAGGGGTGGCGGAGGCCATCTGCCAACCATCGAGAAATGCGGGCGCCGGGGGCGGAGGCCGGGCTGACTATAGAGGCCACCCCGGCCTCCGCCCCACAAGAAAATGCCATCGCAGATTTCTCGTCATCCCCAATCGATCCGATCTTCTTCCCGACCGGCGCAGGCCGGTTCCACGTCAACAAAATCTCAAGGAACGATCAAATGAGCCAAGACGACCGCTACTCCGATGCGGAGGTTCACGAAGGGGAACTCCTGCTCGCCCGGGTTCTCGCGGATCTTGCCAAACGCGGCAAGCTTGCCACCGCTACTCCGCCGATGAGCCATCCGCTCGGCTACATGCGGGGCGACAACATCCGGGCCCTCATCGTCCAGCACCGCGGCCATGGCTGGGTTGCCGATGTGCTTTTCCGGGAGGTGCCCGCGCACTGCCCCGAAACGATCGGCACGGCCGAAGCCGCGCCTTTCAGAACGCGCCACAGCGCGATGCGCGCCGGCAAGAAGCTCATCCGCCAGATCATCGAAGCGCCGGTTCCAGCCGAGCTGGTGGCCTGGATGATCGCCGGTCGGCCCGAATGCGGGCCACCGATGCTGATCGGGGACCGGGTGATCTTCTCGGACTATCGCGCCTGAGTTCGGCGCTGCGGACAGAAGGTGCGACCGTGCCCGGTCGCATGCTTGCGCCTCAGGTTGCCCCATCCCAGTCCCATGCGCCGGCGATTTCCGGACGCCGGCAAATCAACCCAACTTCTTCCCACCCCCGACCACGATGAAGAAAGGCTCATCATCATGACTACCTCCAAGAAACTACTCCGCGCGACGTTTCACGTCGATGCTCCTGAACTCGAGCTGCTGAGGCTTGAGGGCGTGACCGGCGCCCTGTCCATTCTTCAGGATGCTGCTCCAGGCGATCTTCTCGGCGTCGCGCTTGGCCATGCCGTCGGTGCCGCCTACTGCTTCGGTTCCGTTACCGAGTATTGCTGCGCCTTTTTGGCTGAAGGCGATGGTCGGACCTGCGACGGAGCCACCTCCGCAAGGAAGACGAACGACCACGTTACCGAACGGGCCATCAGAACGTACTGCCAAACGCGGCGCGGCACGGCGCGCCGTTTCCAGTCCGCCCTCGAACTTCCAGCAGGGGAATTCGAGACACTGCATTTCAGGCATTTCACGGTAGCCATGATCAAGGACGTTGCGGCGGACGAAGTAACCGAGCTCCGGGTATTCCTGGAGCGGCCGCGAACCATGGCGGAAGCGAAGCAGCGCTGCCGGGAGATCCTGGCTCTCTTCGAGTTCCTCGGCGCCTGTCATGACGTGCTTTCCCGGTACCAGGTTGAGATGGCGGGTCCCGAGACGCTTCTCGGTGTAGCCTGAGGCTCGCCGAGCAGTCGCGCCCCTGATCCGGTGTCCAGCTGAGGGAGGAGAGCGAGGAGCGAGGCGGGAGGGAGGCCGGTGCGGAGCATGGACACGGGCAGCGCTGTAGCGCCCGTGCCCATGCCGCAACCGGCCGGTGCGGGTGCTCAGACATCCCAACCGAAAAGGCCCTCTATGTTCATGACCGACCCGATTACTTCCTGGCGCTAGCGGCTTCTTGCGGGCGACATTGTGAGCTTTGTCTTTCCGTCGAGCGAAGGGCACGCCGAGTTCGAGAAGGCCCGTCCCTCATTGGTCCTGGCGATTGACCGAACTGCCGAGGAACCGATGGTGACAATCGCCTACGGCACATCCCGCCGGACCCGGTCGAATACCGGCTTGGAGTTCCACGTGCGCAAGGCCGACGACATCAAAGCGGCCGGCCTGCACAAGCAGACCCGCTTCGTCGGCGCCCGCACCGTCACGGTGCCGCTGTCGAGCGTGCGCTTCGTCGAATGCGCTGCCGGGACTGCCGTGCTTGGACGGCTACCCCAGTCACTGCACCCGCGCCTTGCGCAGGTGGTGGCGGGACTTGATCGTCGCGAAGATCGGGCGAGGCAGAGTCGTGAACGCCGATCTCCCTGGGGCCGTCGCCGACCGTCGACGGGTGCCGTCCGGAACGCCATCGGGTTCGCCTCTGCGCCGTCGCCGGTCCCTGTCTCACGACGCGCGCCTCAGGACTGGAGTTGACCCGTTTCCGTGGACACTCTGAAAGTTTCCCCGGAGGTATTCCCTATGACCCGCTACCGCCCTGCCTATCCGCCAGAGTTCCGGCGCCAGATGGTCGATCTGGTTCGAGCCAGTCGCACGCCTGAGGATCTGTCTCTTGAGTTCGAGCCGAGTTCCGCCTCGATCGCGGAATGGGCGCGCCGCGCCGAGGCCGCTGAAGGCAAGCGCATCGGTACTATGACATCCGCCGAGCGTGAGGAGTTGAACCGACTTCGCCGCGAGAACCGTCAGTTGCGTCAGGAGCGCGATATCTTGGCAAAGGCTACGGCCTGGTTCGCAGCGGAGGACGCCCCGCACTGGCGAAGGCGCAGGCAGCTCTCGCACAGGGTCACCTGTCGCTGGGACGCAGCCCTGACGCAGGAGGAGGTCGCCGCAAATGCCGGGTGGAACCTCGCAGTCGTGTTCCGGCTGGAGTCCCTGAAGGGTCCTCTGTCTGAGGATCATTTCGCCGCGTGCTAGCGTCGGGCCCGCGAGGCGCGGGTTCGGCGGTAGGCACAGCACAGCAGTCGTTCGGAGCGACTGGCGCTGATCAGGGCGTCGCTCCGCCTTCTATCAGCGTCAGGTAAGGCGGCCTCACGCGGCCCCGGAGCGCCGCGAGCAAACGGTGATTGGGTTGGCAGGTCGATCCATGCGGATTATCGAAGGAACGAAGGTTCTCAAGTTCGTTCGCGATCTTCTGGGCCAGCTCCCCCCAGATGGCGCGGCTTGTGTCCCAGCTGAGAATACGGGCATCGAGGTCTTCCTCGCGCGTCTCAAGGACGACGCGCCCGCATCCGGCCAAGCGTCCGTCCCGGTCGAACGGCAACTGGAACGAGAGGCAGAGCAGCTTGGTGTGCTCACTGATCGCGTAGTAGCCATGTTCGCCGAAGCGGGGCGAGCGGGAGACGCCCGAAAGGAAGCCGAACTGGTTCCAGACCTCCGCAATCGGATCGTGGATCAGCATCTCGACCAGATCATCGAGACCGGACACGCATGCGTTCGTCATGAGCTCTTCAATGTCGTCGTCCGTCGGTTTCATTTGGAATGTCCTTTATTGTAGGGCCTTGAGAGGAATGTTGGTCTCTGCCGGAGGGCACGGAAGCGAGCTGTGCAGATTTCTTCCGCCCATGGCGCGCCTTCACTGCGGGGTCGCGAGGCCGTGCCGTGCTGCGCGTTGGCTAAGGCGCTGGAGAGGCTGTCGATGACGTTCGGGAGGTCCGTCATGGGCGCGGCTTTGCTCGACACGTCGAGCACGCCCATCTCGCCGAGCCAGAGCCGCCCGAGTGCCATGCAGATGCTGGCGCGCGGCAGGAGTGCCGCCTCACTCTCCCCGGTCTCCCGCAGGGCGAAGCTGACGAACTGGCGGCTGCGGACGCCACGTAGCTCGTCACCGGCACCTGATCGGGTGCCGTCGCCCGCGCCATGTCGAGCGCTCGCTGCGCCGAGTAGAGGGCGACGAGATCGGACTTGGAAACGGAAGGGACCGCTGCGGCGCGTCCCCGAACCTCGCCGAACTCAAGGCAGCGGAACCTGGCTTCCAGCAGCACCGGATCACCGGTGGCGCGGATGAACAGGTTCGATGCCGGCGCGTATCCACGCGGGACCTCGGCCTCGGCCGGGACCGGCAGGATGGCCCCGGCCCGGGCGCCGACGCGGCGGACGACGAAGTGCGTTTCCTCGAGTGAGCCGACGAAAACAAAGTCCTCATGCGACGTGGCGGAAATCGGTAATGCCCACTCGTAATCGCGCCGTTCCCAGACCTGGAACACAACATTGACCTGCGTCAGCGCCTCCCCGTGCCGGAACGGCTCCGCCGGCAAGGGCATCTCGCTCACGAGGTGGTAGCGACGGTCGAGCCGGGCCTGCATCGAGCCCTTCTGGAGCGATACCGGCAGGATCATCGCGATAACGTCGGCGATCCTGGTCGCGGCACAGCCCAATGCGCGCTGGTCGCTCGACTTCGAGCATGACCAGTTCGCCAACCGGTAGCGCTTCCGCGTTCTCAACGTGGTCGACGACGTCACACGTGAATGCTTGGCTGCCATCCCGGACACGTCGATCTCGGGGCGCCGGGTGGCGCGTGAACTGACGGCCTTGATCGAGCGCCGCGGAAGGCCCGGAATGATTGTCAGCGACAACCATTGCCCGGCAGGCAATTTGCAAGGCAAATCTGCCGAGAGGGGGCACCGAACTGACCAGTAACGCCATCCTGCGGTGGTGTTCCGAACACCGGGTCGAATGGCACTACATTGCGCCGGGCAAGCCCATGCAGAACGGCTTCATGGAGAGCTTCAACGGGAGGATGCGCGACGAGCTGCTCAACGAGACCATGTTTTGCAACCTGGCCCATGCGCGGATCGCGATCGCTGCCTGGGCCACGGACTACAACACCGAGCGTCCCCATTCGGCCTTGGATTACTAAATCCCGGCTGCCTACGCGCGGACCCTGACCACCGCAATCGCCCGCCCCGCTGCGCGAGATGAAAGCTCCGCGCGTCGGGCGATTGCTCAACCTGCGCCCATCGGCGTAAACACCAACCGGGCTCCGGTCGCGGCTGGATGAAAGTTCAGTGGCAGGTCATTCCACGTCCCGGCCAAGTTGCTGGGTCCAGGCGGAGACGTCGCCGGGGCACTGCACCGGGCGGGACGCCTCGAATGGCCTGCGCACAAGCGACGATGGGTCGAGCACATCCCAGAACGTCTCGATCGCGGTCTCGAGGACGAAGAGGGCGGTCGCCGCGGCGGTGGCCTCATCGGCCTGGAGGGCGAACGACCTTGCCGCGGGAAGCCCGTTTGCGAAAGTCTTGTGTGCGATCAGGGGCAGAAGGGAGCCGACGGGCGACGCGTCGCCGTGGCAGGGGATCGGGGTGAGATGCATGGGTCCGGGTCCTCGCAGGTGTGCGAGGAGAAGGTTCGTTCGCTGCGACCTCGGCGGAAGCGACGGCGGACCTTTTGGTCCGGGCGCGAGCGGCGGGGTCGGGCCAGGCCGCCAGCCTGCTTATCGGCGCTTCCGACGAGGCGCCCCGCGCTTCCGCACCCGTCGAACCGGACCAACCTTCGTCGTGACCCGACAGGAGATCACGATGACCGGACGGCATTCATGAGGCCGACCCCCACCGGGCCTGCGGAGGCGGAGACCGGGAGCGGCATTCCGCGCGACAGCCTCTATCGCCTGCCGGAGGGCGTGCTGCGCGCCACCCGGACCTGGCCGCTCGAGCGCGATGCGCTGCGGCTGCTGCACGTCCTGATCTGCAGGGCCTGTCGGGATTGGCGGCAGGGAACCGATCCGCAACCGCCAGAGGGCTACGGAGAGGCCTTCCGCGACATTCACGGCTGGCAGGGCACGCGTCCAAACAGGGGCAACGGGAGGATCCTCGCGGCGATGGCGCAATTGCGGGCCACGGGCGCGTTCGAGGAGATCGAGGCCCGTCACGGCAACCGGGCGCTGCACTGGCGCTTCACGAACCAGGTCTATGTGGCGTTCTTCTGCGATGACGTGTTCGGCTACCTCGATATCCGGATCCTGCCGCATCTCCGCGATGCCCTGACGCTGCGGCTTCTCGGTGAGATCGCCCTCGCCCACGGGATGGAGAGGCCGGTGCTGGAACTCGACGTCGAGGATCTCCATCGCATGGGCGGGCTCGCGGGGCCGGTCTGCTGGAAGACGGTGCGGCGGTCGTTTCTTTCTACACTTCAGACAGTCGGCGCGCTGCATGGGCTGCGCATCATTCTCTGTCTGTCTTGCGAGGACCGGCATGCGGGCATCGACTTGCTCCACATCCGCGTCGAGCACGCCCGGACGAACTGGAGCACATCTGCACTCGGCCGGCTCAAGCCTTCCGTGCGGGAGGTGATCGTCATGGATCGAGCGGGGGAGCGCCGCATGCGCCCGGATGCGCTGCCCGCCTGTCTCCGGGGCCGCCGACGGATGCCAGCCTGACCGGCCCGTGTGGGGCCGGACTGCAGGGGGCTGCCCGCTTCGAACCCGGACGCCAGGTCTGGAATGGGAAGGGAAAGCGGAGGCGGGGACGTCGCCCTGCCGCGTGCTCGGGATGCCACGCGGCAGGACGACGCCCGATCTCCGAAAGGACAGGGCGACCCGATCAGCGCGGCAGCCGCCATGATCCGAGGAGATGACCCATGCCCGACCGCATCACGACCGACCCTGCCCGGACGGGCGACTGGCAGGACCGCCTGTCCGCCGGCGACACGGTGAGCTTCCGCTTCCCCGTGGCCGAAGAAGATGGCCCGCAGCCCAAGGCCCGCCCCTGTCTCGTTCTCGACGTGCAGGACATCGACGGTGTGCGCCATGCCCTCATGGCCTATGGCACGAGCCGCAAGACCCGGAAGAATTGCGGGTTTGAGGTCGAGGTGTGCAAGACGGAGGCGCGGGCCGCGGCCGGGCTCGACCGACGCACCCGTTTCATCGGGGCCCGCCGCGTTCGCGTGGCTCTCGGCGATCCCGCGTTCGTCTGCTGCCGTCAGCGCGACACGCCGATCCTCGACCGTCTCGTCGGCGGAGAGCTTGCGCGGCTTGAGACGTTGCGAGCCCGGTTTGGATCCGATCTTGCCGCAGCGATCCTGTCGGCCGGGGACGGCCGGTCATCGCGGCCGGCGCAAGAGGTGACCGGACGACGGCGCCGGACATGGCCCCGGCGACCGGCGGGCCGTCGGGACGATCGGACGTGCAGGTCCGCGCCTCAGGATCTGCCGGCGTGATCGCACGTCCAGAAATCAGCCGGTCCGCCCCGCTCCGCGAGAAGCGGAGCGGGCGTAGAGCCTGTGGGGACCAATGCGGCGGCGGTGCATCTCCGGAGGAGGTCTGCTCCCGATCCGGATCGAAGGGTCAGGCCTCCTCGATCAGATCTCCGAAAGGCGTGGCCAGCGCGTCGGGGTCCAGTTCGGCGCTGGCGAGATCGAGAGCCTCTTCCGGGCTGATCGGCCGGATACCGGCTCTGCCGACTCAATCGTTGTTGTCACGAGACTCCGCGAACACGGATTTCGGACCACCTTCTCCGTCGAGGAAATAACGGCCCCGCTTCGTCCGGTAGAGGGCTGCAGCCCAGTGATGGAAGTCGGATACCGACTCCGTCGCGCATCCCATCTGGGCCACGAGGATGGCGGTCCCGGTATCGTACTGCAGCCCCGCAACAACCGCTTTCGTCATCTGTCGTCTCCTTCCAGAGTTGCTCGGACATCGTGTCGATCCCTCGAGCAGGAGTTGGGCGCGAGGCGGTTGCGGCGGAAATCTTTTCTGCCGCAATGTTCGCTTCTGTGCGGGCCCCGGCATGCAGCGCGTCCGGGATGCGCTGCAGAGAGGGGTCTCGAACCACGATCGGGAAGACCTGCCGAAGGCCTACGACGGATGGGTGCCGCCACATCGCAGCCTAGCTTCCGCCGGACGGGCGGCTGCTGCCTTGCGCCCCTTCCGTCCCCCAATCCGGCCGACCGCGGCTAGCGGTCCGGCTGATTCAGGGGATTCAAGGGATTCCTCTTGTTCACGTGGTTCAGGGGCGCAATCGACGTCGCCCTTCAACGGGTTGATCCGGGCGAGGCGTCAGATGTGCGGCGTCGGGTCGATTTTTTCCGGAGAAAGGTCGAACATTCCCGGAGACAGGTCGACTTTTTCCGGCGAGGGCCCGAGAACCTCCCGGACGAGATCCGCAGCCCGGATGGTCCGCCGCGGCCGGGGTCCGGGATGAAAACGGCCGGGGCGAGGCATGATCCACTGCCGGGCGATCCCTTGTCTGTCCTGCTCCGCAACCATGCCGACCCGGCGCGGAACTTGTGACGGCTCAGCAGCAGTCCAGCGGCGCCTGCGGCCGTCATCGGTGATGATCTCCATCTCAGACATAAGCACGTGCTCAGGCATCTGCCCAAGCCTCCATGGCTATGCCCAGGTGTCCGGTCGAAATGGGGCCAGTCCACCTTGCGGGTCTGGCGCGACGTCCTCAAGGAAAATGCCGGTGCGCAGGGTCCGCTGATCAACGCGCACGGCTGCCTCGACGTCTCCGCGAAGGCGGTGCGCCGAAGCGCAGGGGGTTCTTCTCGGGGCAGTCCGTGGCACCGCGGACGCAGGAGGAGGGAGAGCAAGAAGACGGAAAGCAGGGGGACTGAGGCTCCTCCGCCCGCGCGCGCTGTCCGTGACGCGCCCGGCCGGAGGACCTCCGCTCCCAGAAACGAGAGGGAGACGGGCGCGTCGCACACCCCACAGCAAGGAGAGCTGCATGTTCGACGCAATCGAGACGACCCAGACGACGACGGCCTGGCAGGACCACCTCGCTCCCGGCGATGCCGTCGCCTTTCGCTGCCCCGCGCCGGGGGAGGGCGACGGCGCCTCTGTCGCATCGGGGCCACGGCCGTGCCTGGTCCTCGACATCGAGACAGTCGGCAGACAGCCCATGGCGCTGCTCGCCTGCGGCACCGCTTCGCCGCGGCCATCGAACCGGTTCACCGACATCGACGTCCGCCGGGCGGCGGAGCGCCGGGCCGCGGGGCTGGAGGCTCCCACCCGTTTCGTCGGCACACGGCGGCTGTTCGTGCCGCTCGGCCACGACGGGTTCGCGGTCTCGCCCGCGACCGGCTCGCCGGTTCGCGGCCGGCTCGAGGGCGCGCTGCGCGAACCGGTTCAGACGGTGCGGGGACGCCTCCACGCGCTGCGCGACATCCGCGCGGAGGCGCGCCGCCGCCGCCCGGCCCGGCACGACAGACGGACCCGGAGGCAGGGCACGGACTTCACCGTCGAGGTGCGGCGCTCGCGCCGACCATTGCGGGCCGTGAGGGCGGGCCAATGAGCGGCGACAGCGTGCAGGCGCCGTTTCCCGGCCGGCTCGTCGAGGACACCGTCGCGGCGGTCTCGCTCGCCGGCGAGCTTGCGGAGCCGCTCCGCCGCGAGATCGCGCCGCGGCTCCCCGAGCCGGAGCGGACGGAGGCGATCCGTCTCGCCGACCTCCTCGCGAGCGGACGGTGCTGCACCGGTGAGGTTGCGGCGGGGCTCGCGCGGCTGCTGGCGGCCATCGACGCGAAGATTGCCGCCGGCACCACGCTGGTCGAGCGCCCGCCCGACGGACGGCTGATCGCCGGCCGCGGCACGCCGATCCTCGAGCGGCGTCTCACGCCGGAGGCGGAGGCGCTGCGCCAGGCGGCGGTGCCGCTGCGCGAGCTTCGGCGCCTCGTCCGGGCCGTGCGCGACTTGGCCGCCGCGCTCCGCGAGCTGAGACGCCTCTTCGGGGAATGACGACCGGCTGGCGCAACCCTGCGCCAGCCCTTGATCCGGACAGGCGGCCTCTCGCACGGACGTCCGCTGGCCCGCCCCCGCAGGATGCGGTGGCAGCCACGACAACTGCCACGTGGTGCTGGTCACCGCCGACGCGATCGGCGTTGTCCGCCCCGATGTTGCCTTTGCGGTCCGAGTCATGGTGCGAGGCGCGGCTGGGAGCAGTTCTGCCGCCTGCTGCCACGGCGGGCGCAGAGCGCGCACAAGGCGATCACGATCCTCTCCCGGTTCGATTGCAAGGTCGAGCTTCCCCGCCTCGTGAGCCCGAAGGCGGGCGATCTGCTCGAGCGGACGGACTGACGCGCTGCGCCATGGTGGACCGGATTTAGTTCGAATTCTCTGCAATCGGTCGAGACAATTTCGGAGGAGACGATCGCCCGCGTTTCCGGGCGGAATCGGTCGGCTCCAGGTCCTTCCTGTTCAACACGGGAGACCCTGAACATGATCACGACCCTCGCCGCCGCCGCCGCGCAAGTTCACGCCGCGGACCAGTATTTCACCCACCCGGAGACCGCCGCGCTCTGCCTCGCGCATCTGGCCGAGGTCGCGCCGTCCGGCGCGGTCGACCTCTACCTCGAGCCGTCCGCGGGCGCCGGCGCGTTCCTGGAGCGCCTGCCCGTCCCGCGGCTCGGGCTCGACATCCGGCCGGCCGCGCCCGGCATCAAGACCCGCGACTACCTGACCTGGCAGACGGCCGGGACGGCGGGGACGATCCACGTGGTGGGCAACCCGCCGTTCGGGCGAGGCGGCGCACTCGCCGTGGCGTTCTTCAACCACTCCGCCGGCTTCGCCGAGGTCATCGCGATGATCCTGCCGGCGTCGTTCGCCAAGGCCTCGATACGGGCGCGGCTCGACCCGCGCTTCGAGCTCGTGAGCGAGCTGCCGTTGCCGGGGGAGGTGTTCCCGCACGAGGGGAGGCCGCATGCCGTCAACGCGGTCTTCCAGGTCTGGCGGCGCAGCGACCGGGAGCGCGCGCGGGTGCGGCCGGTGACGCGGCATCCCGATTTCGAGTTCGTGGGGACGAAGGAGGAGGCCCATTTCGCGGTGCGACGCGTCGGCGGCCGGGCAGGGGCGATCCTGCAGATCCCAGCGACGCCGGGACCCGCCACCGGCCTGTCGCCGTCCTCCAACCTTTTCGTCAAGGCGGTGGGCTGCGACCCGGCGCTCCTCGAGGCGCGGTTCCAGGCCCTCGACACCGCGGAGGTCCGATCGCTGAGCACGGCGCATCCGTCGGTCTCCAAGTCGGACCTCGTGACGCTCTACGAGGCGCTGCTGGCGCTGGAGCGGGCGGCGGGCGCAGCGGGGGCCCTGCAGGTCAGGATGGCGCCGGTGCGTAACGCGACGAAGCCTGCACCGGACGCCGTGCCGGAGTTCGGGCCGAGCTTCGGGACAGACTTCCCGGCGCCGGAGCTCGCGGCCGAGGGCGACCCCGTGGTGCGCTCTCTCCGGGTCGACACCAGCATCGGCAGCGAACTCGTCCCGGACCCGGGCGGCTGAGGCCCGGAACCGGGGCGCGACGGTGCTCCGGACACCGGGTCGCGCGGCGCGGCGGGACCGGACGCCGGGGACGCCCGCTCGATCGGCCTCCGGCCCGACGGCACGTCGCGCGCGCGCCCCGCCGGCGTTTCGACCTGCCGAGGCCGCGGCTCATCATCTCCAAAGGCACCGGGTTCGGCAGGGCGCCTGGGCCGAAAAAGGGTGGGCGAGAAGAAGAGGCCGGAGCGGAGCCCTTGGCACGGGCAGCGCCGTGGCGCCCGTGCCAAGGCCTCGACCGGCCGGAGAGGGGGCGTCGCGACATCCCGAACCCGAGCCCCGACATGTGCAAGACCAAGAAAACCTCCTGCTGGCGCAAGACGCTGTCCGCCGGCGATATCGTCAGCTTCGCCTTCCCCTCGAGCGAGAGGTTGGCGGAGATGGAGAAGGCGCGCCCGTCGCTGGTCCTGGCCGTCGACCGGCAGGATGACGAGACCATGGTGACGGTGGCCTACGGCACATCGAGCCGGACCCGGTCGAACACCGGCTTCGAGCTCCATGTGCGCACGCCGGAGGACGTCGCGGCGGCAGGGCTGCACAAGCCGACCCGGTTCATCGGAGCACGCACCGTCACCGTGCCGCTGCCGAGCTCCCGCTTCGTCGAATGCGCGGGCGGCACCGTGGTGCTCGGCCGCGTGCCGCCGCAGCTGCGCCTGCGCCTCGAGCAGGTCGCGCGCCTCGCAAGCCAGAGCGGCAGCGCCTCGAGACGGAGGGGATGCCGGACGCCCCACGGCCGCCGGCACCGATCACCGCCGCGGCCTGAGCGGACGGACCCGCGGTCGGCCGGATAGCCCGATCCTGCGACAGTCCTGCAAGACCGATCGGTCGTCCTCATCGGTGCCCTCGTGGATCGATCTCACCAGCCGTGGCTCGAGGGAGCAGATCGTCGATGGACTGCGGCGTGCCGCTGTATCGACGCCGCGGCAGGTCGGGCAGGACGTAGCAAGAAAGTTTATCCTGTCCTCGGCGGTCGAACCCAATTCCCGGTCACCTGAAACTCAACCGGGAGACCCCGAAATGCCGAACTGGTGCTACAACGTCATAACCGTCGAGACCAAGGATGAAGCGGAGATGCGGTCCTTCCTCGCGGCCGTCGCAGGCCCGGACGGTGCCTTCGACTTCCAATCCATCCTGCCGATGCCGGACATTCTCGTCCATGTCGCACAGGGTGCGCGAACGTTCTTCATCGATGGCGAGGAGGTGAGCCTCGCGCGATGGCATGTCGTCGAGACTGCCGAAGGCGATGCCGTCGAGGCGCGTCCGCTGACGGCCGAGGAGGAGGCGCAGGTCGAGGCACTGCCTTACACATGCGGCCATGACTGGCGGGTTGCCGTATGGGGCTGCAAGTGGCCCGCCCAGGACGTCGAGGTCGATGTCGACCGTGACCGGGCCGCGATCAGCTTCGACACACCCTGGAGCCCGCCCGAAGGCGTGATCGCCGCGCTCCGGACGCGCTTTCCCGATCTGCACATCGCCGCATTCTTCGACGAGCCAAATTGCCAGGTCGCCGGCTATTACGGAGCCGGTCGGCAGGGACAGCAGGTCGCGAGGCGGAAGCGGCGGATCGAGCCGGAGCTGCGGCGTCTGTGCCCGGGTCCTGGCCGGCCGGGGCGAGGGCGGCATGGCCCGCGTCGGCCGCGCTGCGGACGCCCGGCTCCATCGGCCGCTCGGTGGTGGCCAGCAGGGTCGGGTTAAGCCTGACACGAGACGTCGGACCGGCCGTTTTGAAAGCGGCCGGATTTTCCCTTTGTCCACTCCGTCCTCAACAACGGAGCGCGACATGCGACACGACCCTATTCCTCTCCCTCTCGCGAAGGCGCCCGACGCGGCGCTCGAACTCCTGGACCGCGAGCGCCTGATCCGGCGCTGGCAATGCGGCAGCGACAGCTTTTTTTGGCGGGCGGAGGAGGCGGGCCTGCTCCTGCCCCGGCACATCCGCGGGCTTCTCCGCTACGCCTGGCCGGACGTCTTCGCCTTCGAAGGCGGTCCGCCGCCCCCCGGGCTCGAGGAGACCTACCAGCGCGACCTGCTGACGGCGGCCCAGGTGGCGCGGCTCTGCGCCTGTTCCGAGGCGACGATCCGCGACGAGGTGAGGGCCGGCCGGCTTGCCGTCCGCCGGATCGGACGCGTCTCGCGGTTTGTGCCGGCCGAGGTCCGGCGCTGGCAGGAGCGTCCCACACAGCGCCGGAGACGGCGCCGGTGAGGGGCGTTCCGATGGCGAGTGAGGCCACGGGTTCGGGCGCGCACCTTTGCGCCCGGACCCGACGCGCCGTGGCCCAGCGTGAACGGAAATTCCTCAGAAACAGCGCCTTGAACACCGGATGAACCGAACGGGGGGCGAGGTTTACGGCCCAAACTTCGCCCCCCGTCCCGTTCATCTGGTTGCGAATGAACGGCCCCGTGGGGCGAATGAACACTGAACAAAGGTAATGAACGATGGACCTGTCGAACGCACCCAGACTGACCTCCCTCAACGATGTCCGGCTCCTGCTGCCGGTGATCTACTCCGAGGCATCCGCCAAGGTTTACGCGGCGAGACTGAACAAGGCCGCCAGGCTGACCGGACGCAAGCTGACGCAGCTCCCGGCCTGCGAGCGGGAATGGACCATGATTGCGGCAAAGATCGTCTGGTCCGGCGCGTTCCGGGGTGAGACGCCGGGCAAGCAGGAGGGCGCCTTCGACGCGTTCGTCAAGGGCGTCGGGAACGCCATCGGGCGGGCAAGGGAGCATCTCGCAGAGCCGGTCACGGCCGCCAGCGAGGACGCGGCCTGGGACCGGCTCGAGATCTATGCCCGGGAGACCGAGAACACCTTCGACGAGGACGGCCGGCGCCTCCTGCCCAACATGTTCTCGCTCTCCGTCGCGAACCTGCGGGCGCGGTGCCGCGAGACGCATCCCGCGCGTCTCGATACGCCTGCCGTCGCGGCGGCGCTCGCCGTCGCACCGCCCGACAAGGCCTCGACGCTGCGCGGCTCCGTGGCTGCGTTCAACGGCATGATCCGGAGCCGCGATCGCCATCCGGCCATCGCCGATCTGTTGCCCGGAGCCGAGATCCGCGATCTCCCGCGCATTCGGGACACGCCGCTGGACTGGAGCCGGTTCTCCGCCAACTTCCTGCGCAGCCGGGACAAGGCGATCCGCCTCGCCATCCGCGGCGAGCGTGTGGCCCCGGACCGCTTCGGCGGCAAGCTCGGACCCGATCCCCTGGCCGCCCGCCGGGCGGCGCGCCGGGGCAAGCGGCGCAAGGTGCGCAACGTGGAAGCGCGGACGAAGGCCCATCTCAACGCGCTGAGTTGGCTCGTCCGTCACACATACGAGGATCGCGAGGCAGCTTATGCGCTCGCGCGGATCGAGGACCTGTTCACCGTGGCGATCATCGAGCGCGCGGTGGACCGCTACGTCGAGCGGGCGCGGACTTCCGCCACGCTGCTCGATCCCGACAAGACGTCCACCGGCACGACCGTGTTGTCGACCCTCGAGACCCTGGCGCGTTGCAACGACTACGGCGAGGCGGTGCTCTGGGCAATAGACGACGCGCGGTACGACCGCGTCGACAGCTACCAAGCCCGCGAGATGTCCGTCGAGCGTGAGCAGTTCGTCAAGTTGATGGAACGCAACCCGGACGTCGCCCGCGCCATCGTCGCAGGGCCGCGCCGGCTGATGGCGGAGGCGCAAGCCGCGATCGGTGACTGGGACAGCCTTGGAACGCGCGGGCAGGGCGAGGCGCTGCATCTGTCGATGGGCGCGGCGCTCATGGCGCTGCAACTGGCGCGCTCGGTGCGCAGCCACAACCTCAACACGCTTCTCATCGACGGGCCGGGGGCGGAGCTCCTGCGCCCGATCCGCAACGCCAGGCCCTGGCTCGATATCGCCCGCGGACGGGTCAAGAACCGGCGGCCGATCGAGGGGGAGGTTCCCGCGCGGCAGTGGGAGGTGATCGTCTCCTGGCTGGACGAGGGCCTGCCGCGCTGGTGTGCGGCCAAGGGCATCGACGCCGACGCGAACATCCACCTCGTGCCGGCCCGAACGGCGTGCTGTCGCGCCAGACGTTCAACCGCGTGTGGAATCGCTGCGTGGCCCGGCTGGGCGTGCCCGGGCTGCAACCGCACATGATGCGGCACGTGGCCGCCACGCTGTGGCTCGGCGCCCATCCCGGCGACTACGCCACGGTGGCGGCGTTCCTCGGTGACTCCGTGAAAACCGTCGAGAAGTTCTACGCGCGTGGCGAGGGCGCGGCCGCGGCGCGGATGTTCGCCGAGGTACTGGAGACGATCGACCCCACCCTCCAATCCTACCTCAGGGAGAGCCGGACATGACCCGATCGACGAGCCGCGCTGAGCGCGCCGATGCGCTCGCCGCCCGTCTGGAGGGCGTGCCGCGGGACGTCGTCGCGCGGATGCAGGACCATCTGCGCTACCGGGACTTCGCGCAGCGGGGCGTCGTCGCGTTGATGCGGGACTTCTACGCCCGCCTCGACGCGGCTGGCCTGCCGCCGGCCTGCGTGACGCCGGCGATCTACGAGAGCGTCGCCACCTCGCGCTCCCGGCTGCGCGCGCTGCTCTACGGGCTGCATGCCTTTGCGCCCGACGTGCCGCTCTCGCCCGCTGCCGAGACGAAGAGGCATTGGGATGCCTGGCTCAACGCGCGCTACGGCAAGAAGCCGAAGGTTGCCGCACATAGCCGTCGGATCGGCCTGCCTGCCGATCGCTGGCCCGCCGCCTGGCCCCGCCCCGAGGCGATCCTCGACCGGACCGTCCGCCCCTATGGCAACGCGCTCCGGCCGCTGGCCGCAAAGACGAGGGAGGTCGTGGTGAGCGCGGTCGGCCTGCTCGCGGCGAGCCGCGACTGGGCGAAGGCGCGCGGGGTGGTCGTGCCGGAGACGCCGTCCGAGGAGCTCTTCGAGGCGTTCGAACGCTACCTGCTCCTCGAGCGGGCAGTCAGCTGTCGGACCGCGGGCGACTACCTCGAGCGGCTCGAGATGTACTTCCTGCGCGCGGGCCTTCTCGACGAGGCCAGTCTCACCGCGTTGCAGGAGATCCGCGGCGCGCTCGCGGAGGCGGCGACGGACGCGGTGCCGGGCAAGCGCGCGGTGCTGCGGGCCTTCCGGGAGCGCTTCGAGCTTGGCGACCTCCTGCGCGCCGCCGTGGCGGCCGGGGAGGCGGCGCGGACCCGGCCGGCGCAGTCCACCGCCGCGCTCCGTCTGCGGCAGAAGGCGGTGTTCTATGCGCTGCTCGTCAATGCCGGCGACCGTCAGGGCGACCTGCGCCACGCGCGGATCGGCGTGGAGCTGACCCGCGACGCGGACGGTGTCTGGCATCACGACCTCCGGCAAGGCAAGACCGCGCGGCGGAAGGAGATGGAAGCCCTCTGGCCGGGCACGGGCGCGCTTCTCGACGCCCATGTCCTCGCCGACCGACCGGCCCGGCGGATCGGGGCGCGGATGGCGGAGCTGGATGGCGCGAACCTGCTGACGCTTGGCCCGGACGTGCTCGGGCGGGGCTTCCTCAACCGCCGCCTGGAGGCGGACTTCCCCCTGGAGATGGAAGACGGCGCCACCGAGCGGCTGACGGGCCACCTGATCCGGACGCTGATCGTCGATGCGATCCGCAGGCTGCGTCCCGACGCGCTCTGGGCCGCGCAGCACATGCTCGGACACTCGGACCGCTGGATGCAGGAAACCTATCGCAGCGAGTTCGATGCGAGCGCGGCGGTCCGGGCGATGGACGGCCGATACGCCGAGATCGAGGCCGGTGCGGGCTGAGGGACGGTAGCCGGCGGCTGGTGTCTGTCGGAGCGCGCCTGTCGCCGCGGGGCAGGGGAGGCGAGCCGTTGCGTGCGCGGTCGGTGTGACGCGCACGCAGCGGATCGCCTTTCAAGAAGAGAAAAGAGAGGGGAAAGAGGCGGCCGGACAGGGTTCATACCTTCTGCTGCTACGGGTTGCCCGGGGTCTCACCGGTCGTGCGCGTCGCTCTGATCCAATCATCGTGAAGGACCGCATCCATGCGCGACGATCTCTCATTCACGTCTGCCCCTGCCGACACGGTCGCTGATCGACACAAAGCCCTCGGCCGGCGCGTCATCCTCCCGAGGCAGGGCCGCCACCGCGGCAGGGAGCGACGGCCGTTCACGGTGGAGCACCGGTATCCCCGCCGTCGCAGGCGCGCCCCCCGCGCCTGAGCCCGCGGTCGGAGCGGCCCTGAGCTCCAACCGGATCGGAGCCGCATCCCTCAAGCCTAAGGATGCGGTCCGATCCCCTCGCCGGGCCTGAAAGACAGACAAAGCAACGACGACGGCCGCCTCGCGCGGCGACCGGGCCCGGCGCGGGGCCTGGCTTGAGGTGGCTCGTGGTGAGCTGCCGCCAATGAGGAACATCTCATGTCCCATCATCTCCTCGACGCGCGCGCCCTGCACCGGCGCGCGCGCACTGCCGATGCGTTCGGCGACTGGCTGCGCGACGACCCCGACGCGCTCGTCGACGCGGCCGACCTGCTCGGCGGCCCCGACTGGGCCCGCCGGGCGGCGGGCGTCGCCGACGCGCTTGCCGCCGGCGCCTGCGTCCTTTCCCTGCTGCCTGACCTGGAGGCGCTGCGCTGCCTGCTCACGCTGGAGTTGACCGACGACCCGTGGAGCGAAGAAGCCGCGCGCTTCCTGTCGGTCCATCCGGACGACCCGCGGGCCGACGGGGCCCGCCTCTGCGCGGAGGTGCTCGAACGCGGCCTGGCTGCGCTCAAGGCTCTCGCGGCGGCCGATCCCGCGCAGCGTCCGGAGGCCGCGTGATGTCGGGCGCTGACGATCTCGCGCGCGGCCGCGCGCGCAGTGTCGAGGCGGCGCGGTGGCTCCGTCTGATCCGCTACCAGAACCATGCGAGCGCGCCGGTGTTCTCGGCGGCAATCTCCACCTATGCCGACATGCTCGACCCCGCCTCGACCGACGCCCGCCGCCTCGCGGCGTGCCGGTCGATGCTGGCCGGGGTCCTGCGCCAGGCGGCGCAGGAGCGGCTCGCGGGCGAGGCGGTGCATGCGCAGGACCGCCCCGTCGATCCGTACGGCCTCGAGTGGCGCATCACGCTACAGGGCGCCGTGCTCGAGGCGATCGCCCGCCTGCTCCGAGACGCCGTCGCCGCGTTCGAGGCGGCGCAGGTCGAGGGATGATGCGCGGTGGCCGGCATCCTCGGGGTGCCGGCCGGCTTTGGCCGAAGGGACCAAGCGGATCGATCCGCGTCCGCGCGTTCCTCTATTACTTACAGAGGCGGATCAGACGTCCATCGGAGATTTTTAAGACCACGTCCTTGGTTCCGGTCACGATATCGCAGGCAACGATCAGGCTCCTTTGCCTCGGCATCTCTCCACCGGCTTCAGGATCTTCGAGATCTCGCCGGCAATTCTCATCATGGCGTGATTGCTGTCCATGTTCGCTTCAGCCTCATCGGGGCTGATCGCCCGCCGAAGGCCTCGTTGCCGGATCTTATCCAGTGACACCTTCCTCCCACGTCGCGCCCGAGCATGTTTCTATCCGAAAAACCGCTGCAGGCCCGATCCATAGACTCCTGCCTTGCGGGCGCAATGTGCGAGGTCGTCGGCTGCGACGATAAAAATCACGCCCATCGTTTCCCGGTGCGGCGGGACGATCCCAATGTCCTTCCATAGCGCGAAGCCATGATGATCACCTCCAAAGGAAAGACACGATGTTCATGCCGTCCCCCCACCGGCTCGACCGCCTTACCGCAGCCCTTTTTTGCCTCCTCAGGATGGCCCGCGATTACGATCTCCGCCTCGTCGCGCGCCACCCGGGCGGCCGCGTGGCGATGCGCTTTCACGGCCAGGAGGGCTCGCATGTCGATCTGGTGATGCTGACCCCTCCGCTTGCCGCCGTGGATCGCAAGCTCGTTGTAAAAGAGATCTCCGGTTGGCACGCCCCGACCCGCACGCGGATCGGCCGATCAGACGACCCGCGTTTAGACATCAAGACGGGGTTCTTGCTGCTGATGATCGTGAACATCCGCAAGGAGTCTGTCCTGGACATCCTCGGTCCAGGCGCCCGAAGCGCCGAATGGTGGACCGACGTCGACGACACGTTGCCGCAGCGCCGAGGCTGATGGCGCATTTTGGGCCGTGTCGGGACTCACAGGTTGAGGATCCTGAAGCGCCCCTCGACCAACATCGCCGATTGCCGTTCTGGCGATCGGCAACAGCGGGGCGGCCGGGGTCAGGCTTCGTTTGCTCCGGCCTGTCCAGCGCGCCACGCGCAACCGGTCCTCTTCGACCACCGGCCCGACGACCGCCCGCCCGAACTATTTTCGTTTTGCGGAAAACCCTGAAGTGTGCAGTCCGGCCGCATGCCTATGATGGGGGGCGGGACCGCTCAGCGACCGCAACGACCTCCGACGGGTCGCCTCGGCATCCCAACAACGCAACGCACCGCCGGGGACCCGGCGGGAACCGCGGTTCCCACGAGTTCTCCGACCAGGAGTAGAGCAATGGACGACCGTCATCCCCAGTCGCAGACGACAAGCCCAGCGAATACGCCGGACAGAAGCAGCAAGGCGCCGCCGGAGATGGCGGAGGAGATCGCGCGGGCGATTGCCCGGGACCAAGGCGCCTTGGCCCACCATCGACGCGTTGCAGGAGCGCGTGGCCGCGCGGCGAAGCTTCCTCATCGGCGTGCTGCGGACATTGCGCGAGGAAGCCGCGCGCCAGGAGGCGCAAAGGGCGGCGGCGTCGCAGATGCCGGAGCACATTCGTGCCGCCGGGGTCGCGCTGGCGCAGACCATGTGGGTGGAAACAACCCCGGATGCACGTCACCGCCCTCGGCGAGGTGGAGGGAGGATGCTGGCCGAGCAGGCTCGTCACGAGGCGGAACGGGAAGATCTCTGCAAGGTCCTGGATGACGTCGAGGAGCAGGCGGAGGAGCTTCGGCAGGACTACAAGAGGTCCCTGATGCAGCTTGCGCAGGAACAAGAGGCCCGCCTCCGCGCGAAGGCGGAAGCCAACACGCTCCGGGCCCTGATCGCGCGCCATCTCGGCAAGCGACCCGAAGTCCTCGGGCAGGATGCCGCGAGAAGTGCCGTCCCAGAGATCCCGGTGGCAGCCGAATGACGGGCGCGAGGACTTTCCCGCCCATACAGGGCGGCGCGGCGTTGACACCCTGTCCCAAGAGTCGCAAGCGCATGACCGAGACCGCCGTTCCTGCATTGTCGAGGGAAGCGCGGGTTCTGATCCGGACCCCTGAATATTCAATGATCGTGCCAGGACGCCCCCGGTTTGCCGGCCTCAAGCCGCATCCGGCTGCGGCTGAAATCTTGGAGGCCGTGCGATCTGCAGACTCAGCATCGAATCGACCATCAGGCTTCGGACGAACGAGAACATCTGCAGGGGACCTGCCTTGGATTGGTTTGAGACCCTGCGTCCTGAGCGCCAAGGACGAACCGACGGCGACGACACGCAACCGCCGTCAAGGCTGATGTCCAACAACGCGGGTGATCCGGACCAGGAGGCGGGCATCTTGGAGCGTTGTCGGGACACCTAGCCCGTTCGGCGGCCGGACGATCGGCACGGTTGCTACCTGCCCCTCCATCACGTCCCGCGCACGGTGCCTTCGACCCGACTGGACCAATTGTCTGCCGAGCCTCGCCGCGAACTATTTTCCGTTTTGCGGAAAACCCTGAGGTGACCTTCCCGAATCCGTGTCCATAGTGGGGAGCGGGACCGAATCAGACCCGCACTGACCTTCGACGGGTCGTCGGCATCCCAGAAAAGAAGCGTGATGCCGGCAACCGGCGGGGCCCGCAGGTCCCACCGATCCGGGCGAAGGAGACAGACATGTACCACCCCGCCTCGCAGGCGCGACCAGCTCGGTTGAGCGATCCGACGCATACCGACGGTCGGACCCTCGAACTGGCGCATCCATGGATGCGCAGAGCCTCGGTCGTCGTCGAGAGACGCTAGCGTCTCCGTTGGAGACCTCGCCAAGCGAGAACAGCAGCCAGAACTGAAAAGAAACCCCGCGAGGCGGGCGGCCAGCACGGGGTGCGGAAGGACGGCAATCCTTCGCAGGCTCTCTACGCAAGCGAGCCGCTAGCACCCCCGAGGACCCTGGACAACGAAGAACGCATCTTGTGCGAACGATGATCCGCGGCCTGCCGTCCCTCCTGCCTTGCCGAATATCGAGCGAAGAATGAGAGCAGAGACGACCCCCCACCCGCCCCAGCCGTTCCGGCCGCGGGCGCACGCGACCCTGCCGGAGAACTCGACCAAGAGCAGCCTGCTGAAGCTGGTCTCCGCCGTCGCCCACCTGATTGGGCTGAACGCGACGGACCTGAGGGTGCTGGCCCGGATCGCGCAGAAGACCCGCGCGCTGGACTACGCCGACCCGGCCCGCAGCCCGGTCTGCTTCGAGCGCCAGATCGACATGGCCGCGAGCATCGGGCTGAGCCCCGAGCAATGGCGGCGGATCGAGCGCAAGCTCGAGCGTCTCGGACTGATCGCGCGGGAGACGGCGGCGAACGGCCACCGCGGCCGGGTCTCGGGGTCGATCGGCCTGGAGAGCTGCGCGGGCCTGTCGCTCGAGCCGCTCATCGCCAGGCTGGACGAGCTCCGCGCGACAGAGGCCCGCCACGTCGAGGAGGGGGAGCGGCTCGCGACGGTCCGGCTGGAGATCAGCAAGACGCGCCGCAAGCTGAAGCGCTTCGAAACCGATCTTGGCGACCATCCCCTCGTGGCCCAGCTCGCTTCGGAGCGAGCGGCCTGGGTCTCGCCGCGCAGCTTCCCAAACTTGGCAAGCGCCGAGGCACATCACCGCGCGCTGGAGGGACTTGTGGATAAAGTCAGGAAAACCATGTCGTTGCCGTCCCAGGTGACCGGCGCGGCAGTCACGGATGACCGATGCCATATACAGTCTAGAAGTAAGACCTTATCTGAATCCTGTAGGATATCTGACGGCTCCGACGAAGGCAGAAAGAAAAGGCGTGGGGCGTCCGATGCGGACGTCAACGAACGATTTATCGTCTGCCTCACGGTGGCCAAGCTCCGCTATCTCGCCTCCGACGACCTGCGCTTCTACATCGATGGCGCCCCCGGCGGGGGACGAGGGGCCGCGCCGACGCTCTCGGACATCGAATGGGCCATGCTGCGGCGGCTGCGCGATCTCGATATCCATCCCTCGGCCTTCAAGGAGGCGGTGGAGGCCATGGGCTGGCTGCGCGCCATGCTCGCGGTCATGGTCATCGACCGCAACCGCGAGCACCCGACCAGGCCGATCCAGAGTTGCGGCGGCGCGCTCCGGGCCTTCACGCGCCGACACCTGCAGGGCGCGCTCGACCTGCGCGCCAGCATCTCCGGCATCTGGGGACGGGAGGGCCGAGTGCCGTGAGCGGGGGTGGAGCTGAACGACGGCAGAGCGTGCGGCGGGGCAGGGACCTCGCCCGCCGTTCTCGGCAAAGAGTTCCTCGGCCGCGGCGACGATGTCGTCCTCGGATACGATTGCGTTGCGTCCCATTCGATTGCACCTCGTTGCGTTTCGTTCGGTGCCGCGACGAGGCGCGATCGCCCGCGCGGCGATCGGGATATTGGTCCATCGATCGGTCGACGAAGGGGAAGCCCGTGGGGCGAACGTCGTCGGCACCGTTCCACGGACCGCGTCAGCAAGGGTGCGCGCGGCTCGGCTTGGCCTTCATTTCCGACCGGGCGGCGATGGATGCCGCACAGAGACGCCGATGGTGACTACGGGCATCGTGCGACATCGTAATCTGGTGGGATCGGGTCTTTGGGACTCGCCCCCGCGGATCCTCCTGTGCACGCCCCGGTCGACGGATCGGCCGAGGAGGAGATGCGCATCCGCTTCGCACACCGGCCGCATATCACTGAAAAAGAATTTTTCTTGGACAGTACCTTGCGAGAAATATTGCGTCGGGCCCCGATTTCTTCTTTTCCCGTCCCGGCGATGGAGCCATCTGAAACTCAGGCGAGGGAACGATACTTTATCGGACGCTCGCCGGAGCCGCCGCGTAGGCGGAGGGACTGCGCCACACGAGCCGCCGCATAGGCGGCGGCGCTGCCCCCGATAAGCCACCGCATAGGTGGCTGAGAAAGTGAAGAGGAAGGTGCTCGCACCTCCCGAGGGACCGCCGGCAACGCGGTCGCGTGTATCGAGCCGCCGCATAGGCAGCTGAGATGAGATCGGTTCCGGCCTCGGCCAGACCTCCGCGACCGCCGGCACGCCGGTCGCATACCGAGCCGCCGCGGAGGCGGTCGGGCCTCCGAACAGGAGGCCGAGGAGATGATGGTACGGGGCGCGGGCCCCGTCCGTCGGACGAGCCGTCGCACGGGCGGTCTGAAGACCAAGCGAGGCGGCCTATGCCCCTCGTCATGGCCATCGTCGCCCGCATCAGGCGGTGGCCATGTGTGTTGAAACACGACCGAGGCCCCAATGTCCAGATGCCGTAATGGGGCCCGTCGCGGATCGCCACGGTCACGGCTTGCAGTTGAGGCTGGAGAGAGGTGTCGTTGCCCTTGGCACGCATGGCGTGTCGACGGGATCGTGCCATGAGGCGCGTCCCAATTCCCGGTCAGGAAGAAGGACAACGACATGAACGCGTTTATCGGCCTCGACGTTTCGCTGGCAAGCACTTCAGCCTGTGTCATCGACGAACGCGGCAAGATCCTGAAAGAAGCCAAGGTTGACAGCGAGCCGGAGGCGTTGATTGCCTTCCTGCGGGGCCTGTCCAGCTCGGCAATTACCACAAGTCTCGAGGCGGGTCCGCTGTCGCAGTGGTTGCACAGGCACCTCACGGAAGCCGGCTTCGAGGTCGTGCTGATGGAGACGCGACAGGTGAAGGGTGCGCTTAAGGCCATGCCGATCAAGACCGACCGGCGGGACGCGGAGGGGATCGCCCGGCTTTTGCAGATGGGCTGGTTCCGCCCGGTGCACTGCAAGTCGGTATCGGCCCAGGAGATGCGGGCGGTTCTGACTGCGCGCAAAGCGGTGCAGAAGGCGGCCCTCGATCTGGAGATGGCGTTGCGGGGGGTTCTGAGGAATTTCGGCCTGAAGCTCGGCAAGGTCAGCAAGGGGCAGTACGAGGCACGCGTGCGCGACCTGGCGGCCGGCAACGCCATGCTGGAGACAATGTCGGAGGCGCTCCTTCGCGTCCGCGCCGGGCTGCGCGCGGAACTGGCCGGGCTTGAGCGTCGCCTGCGAGATCTGGCGAAGGAGGATGCCGCCTGCCGGCTCATGATGACCATGCCCGGTGTGGGGCCGGTGGTGGCTCTGACGGTTAAGTCCGCCATCGATGATCCCGGGCGGTTCCAATCATCGAAGGATGTCGGTCCGTGGGCGGGCCTGACGCCCGGGCGCTATCAGTCCGGGGAAGTGGACGTCGTGGGCGCAATCACGCGCGCAGGCGATGTCGGCTTGCGCACTGCTCTCTACCAGGCGGCGACGGTGATGATGCATCGTGGCAAGCCGTCCTGGTTGAAGGCGTGGGGACTGCAAGTCGCCAGACGGCGCGGGACGAAGCGGGCGGTCGTCGCGATGGCGCGGCGCATCGGGGTGGTTCTGCATCGGATGTGGGTAGATGGCACGGAATTCCGCCTCACACGCCCTGATGCCCCAACCTGCGCCGCCGCGTGATCGATAGCTCTCTCACGAGCATCCCGACCTGATC
>NZ_CANLTQ010000021.1 GCF_947494025.1 uncultured Jannaschia sp. | reverse complement strand
CCACAGACCGAACCTCCCGCGCAAGTTTGTACCGGAACAGGACGCGCGATCGTGGCAAACATTTCGTGGAACCGACGAACGCCTGATCAGGCTACCAGGCGCGAAGCCAGAACGCCCTGATTCCCACGAGCAAGATCGCCGCGCCGAGGTAGATGAGCGGCTCGGTCGCCCATACCTTCTCCTGCATGATGTAATGCACTCCCCCGAGGATGGTCGCGATGTAGACCGACCTGTGCAGCCGCACCCAATTCTTCGCCCCCATGCGGCGGACCGCGCCCGACCATGACGTCACCGCCAGCGGAACGAGCAACAGGAAAGCCAGCAGCCCGATGATGAGATAGCGTCGCTTCGAAAGCTCCTCCGCAATCAGTTCCAGCCTCAACTGCTGATCCAGAAGCAACCAGACCAGCAGATGCAGCACGAGATATCCGAACGACAGCAATCCAAGAGCCCGCCGGAACTTCAGCAGGTTGATCCTGGCAAACCGGAGAATCGGAGTGATCGTCAGGGATCCGAGAAGGAACTGGAACGCCAGCATACCGAACTCGTGCTCGAGCGTTTCGACCGGGTCGATCCCGAGCTGTCCCGCCATGCCCCTTTGCAGGAGCAGCAGGCCCGGGATGCAACCGAGCGCATAGACGATCCAGGAAGGAACCCGCCGCGCCAACCCCGAAATGCGGGGACCGTATGCGGTAATCGCGTTCAAAGCGTCAGAAGTTCTCCCGGAGGTCCAAGCCCTCGTAAAGCGAAGCGACCTCGTCCGCATAGCCGTTGAACGGGAGAGTATCGACGCGGCCACCGAAGAATCCCGCGCCGATCACGCGTTCCGTCGCCTGCGACCATCGCGGGTGATCGACCTCCGGATTCACGTTGGCATAGAACCCGTATTCGCTCGGCGCCGATTTCTGCCACGTGTTGACCGGCTGTTCCGCGACGAGGCTGATCCGCACAATCGACTTGATGCTCTTGAAGCCGTATTTCCACGGCACCACCAGACGCATGGGCGCGCCATTCTGGTTCGGGATCTGCCGCCCGTAGATCCCGGTCGCCATGATCGTGAGGGGATGCATGGCTTCGTCCAATCGCAGCCCTTCGGTATAGGGCCAGTCGAGGACCGGGAACTGCACGCCTTCCATGACGTCGGGCAGCACGGCCGTCTCGAAAGCGATGTATTTCGCGTCCGGCCGAACGCCGACCTTCGCAAGTAGCCTGTTCAACTCGAATCCGTTCCACGGAATGACCATCGACCAGCCTTCGACGCAGCGGAACCGGTAGATCCGCTCCTCCGACGGGATGTCGCCGATCAGCTCCTCGAGCGCATAATCGCCCGGATTATCGACCAGGCCGTCCACGGTCACGCGCCAGGGATCGACGGACATGTCGCCGGCATTTTGCGCCGGATCCTCCTTGTCGAGGCCGAACTCGTAGAAGTTGTTGTAATTGGTGATCTGCTCCCAGCTGTTCGGCTCCAGCGCCTCCTGTGCGGCGGCCTGAAACCCGAGCCCCCCGGCGATCGATCCCGCGCCGAGCGCAGCGATCAGCTTCCTGCGGTTCAGCCAGACACCTTCCGGTGTTACGTCGGCACGGGTCAGGTCGGGCTTGAACATCTCGGTTCCTCGTCTGGTTCATCGGATTGAGGCGCGCCCCGTTCCGCTTCAGCTCGGTCACGAAACAGACGCGCATCACCCGGCGTCCGGTTCCACTCCATACGGCGCCACTCAACCTTCCGCGTTCGTCACCGCCTACGCCACCAGCACCGTGCCCGGCCTCCTCCCGCATCGCAAGCGTCCCTCACCGGAACGTCAATGGCGACGAATTCGTCCCTAGCGAAAAGGGGCGGCCGGCCGGCCGCCCCCCGCAAGGCGAGACGTGATCAGTGCACCACGGCATGCTCCGGTGGCCGTCGCTCGGACGTGGCTACCCGGTCCCCGATCACGAGACCGTCCGTTCCGGCGGTCACCGGCAGGACGCTGTCATCCCCGATCTCGCCGGCCAGCAGCATCTCCGCCAGCGGGTTCTGAAGCGCGCGCTGTATCACGCGCTTGAGCGGACGGGCGCCGAAGACCGGGTCGTAGCCTTCCTCCGCCAGCCACCTCCGCGCCCCCTCGTCGAGCTCCAGCCGGATTTTCCGTCCGACCAGACGATTGGCCAACCGCGCGATCTGGATGTCGACGATCCCGTCCATATCGCGGCGGGCGAGCCGGTCGA
This sequence comes from uncultured Jannaschia sp., assembly GCF_947494025.1. Classification (GTDB taxonomy): domain Bacteria; phylum Pseudomonadota; class Alphaproteobacteria; order Rhodobacterales; family Rhodobacteraceae; genus Jannaschia. The sequence continues at coordinate 48,791 of NZ_CANLTQ010000021.1, read as the reverse complement.
AGATGATCGTCTCATCCAACCGGTTCAGGAATTCCGGCCGGAAATGCGCCCGGACCGCGTCCATGACGTCGCGCTTGGCCGCGCTCGCATCCGCCCCGTGCGGCAGTTGGCTCAACGCCTGCGCGCCGAGGTTCGACGTGAGGATGATGAGCGTCTGCTTGAAATCGACCCGGCGCCCCTGCCCGTCGGTGAGGACACCGTCGTCCAGAACCTGGAGTAGCACGTTGAACACGTCCGGATGCGCCTTCTCGACCTCGTCGAACAGCACGACCTGATAAGGCCTGCGCCGAACCGCCTCGGTCAGGACGCCCCCCTCGTCGTAGCCGACATAACCCGGGGGCGCGCCGATCAGGCGAGCCACGGAATGCTTTTCCATGAACTCGCTCATGTCGATCCGCACCATCGCCCCGTCGTCGTCGAACAGGAACTCCGCCAGCGTTTTGGTCAGCTCCGTCTTGCCGACGCCAGTCGGGCCGAGGAACAGGAAGCTTCCGAGCGGCCGCGCCTCGTCGTTCAAGCCGGCCCGGGCCCGGCGGACGGCGTTCGACACGGCCGTGACGGCCTGTCGCTGACCGACGACGCGGCGGCCGAGCTCCTCCTCCATGCGCAGGAGTTTCTCACGCTCGCCCTCGAGCATCCGGGCAACCGGGATGCCGGTCCAGCGTTCGACGACACTGGCGATCTGCTCGGGCCGAACGGCTTCCTCGACCATGACGTCGCCGTCCTCGGCTTCGGCTTCCGCGAGCTGCGCCTCGAGGCCCGGGATGGTGCCGTATTGAAGCTCGCCCGCGCGGGCGAAGTTGCCGTCGCGCTTGGCCTGGTCGAGCTCGATTCGGAGCGCGTCCAGACGCTCCTTCAGGCTCCGCGCGCTGTCCAGCTTGTCGCGCTCGGCCTGCCAGCGCGCCGTCAGCTCGGCGCTCCGCTGCTGCACCTCGGAGAGCTCCTTCTCCAGCCGCTCCAGCCGGTCCCGCGAAGCCTCGTCGTCCTCGCGACGCAACGCCTCCGCCTCGATCTGCTTCTGCAGGATGTCGCGGTCGAGCGCGTCCAGCTCCTCGGGCTTCGAATCGACCTCCATGCGCAGCCGCGACGCGGCTTCGTCGACGAGGTCGATGGCCTTGTCCGGAAGAAAACGGTCGGTGATGTAACGGTTCGACAGGCTAGCCGCCGCGACAAGGGCGGAATCGCTGATCCGCACGCCGTGATGCAGCTCGTACTTCTCCTTGATGCCCCGCAGGATCGAGATCGTATCCTCGACCGTCGGCTCCGCCACCATCAGCGGCTGGAAGCGCCGGGCGAGGGCCGCGTCCTTCTCGACATACTTGCGGTACTCGTCGAGCGTCGTCGCGCCCACGCAATGCAGTTCGCCGCGCGCCAATGCCGGCTTGATCAGATTCGCCGCGTCCATCGCGCCCTCGGATTTGCCGGCGCCGACGAGCGTGTGCATCTCGTCGATGAACAGGACGATCTCCCCCGCGGCCGCGGTGACCTCGTTCAGGACGGCTTTCAGCCGCTCCTCGAACTCGCCGCGATACTTCGCGCCGGCGATCAATGCGCCCATATCAAGCGCCATCAGCCGCTTGCTACGCAAACTCTCCGGCACGTCGCCATCGACGATCCGAAGAGCGAGGCCTTCCGCGATTGCGGTCTTGCCGGTGCCCGGCTCGCCGATCAGGACGGGGTTGTTCTTGGTGCGCCGCGACAGGATCTGCATGGCGCGTCGGATTTCCTCGTCGCGCCCGATGATCGGGTCGATCTTGCCGTCCCGTGCCGCCTCGGTCAGGTCACGGGCGTATTTCTTGAGCGCTTCGTAGCCTTCCTCCGCATTGGCCGAATCCGCCGTCCGCCCCTTGCGGACCTCGTTGATCGCCGCGTTGAGCGATTGCGCGTTGACCGCGCCCGCGTCGAGCGCGTCCTTGGCCTTGGACTTCACCATCGCGAGCGCCATCAGCACCCGCTCCACCGGCACGAAGCTGTCACCGGCCTTCTTCGCGACCGTCTCGGCCTCGTCCAGCACGCGGGTCATCTCGCGCGACAGGTAGACCTGCCCGGCATCGCCCGACACCTTCGGCAGCTTCGCGACCGCCACGTCGACGGCCTGCTTCACCCGCTCGGGCGCACCGCCGGTGGCCGCGATCAGGTTTGCGGCCATGCCCTCTTCGTCATCCATGATCGCCTTGAGCAGATGCTCCGGAACCAGCTGCTGGTTCCCCTCGCGCGCCGCGATCGTCTGGGCGGCCTGCAAGAAGCCGCGCGCGCGTTCCGTGAATTTTTCCAGGTTCATGTACCCGTCTCCTCTCAAGCGCCCGGCATTCGGACCGCCCGGATCGGCACGGTCCCTCGATGGGCCTACGGATCCGCAGATGGGCGGCCTGTTGCTTATATGCAACCCTTGGGCGGACACGAAAAAGGCGCCCGAAGGCGCCTTTTTCCCCGGTCTGTCCGCGTCATCCGTAGACGCTTTCCTTTCCGAAATGCTTCACAAGGAGATAGTAGAAAACGGCGCGGTACTTCGTCGTGTTCGAACGCCCGTACTTCTCGATCGCCGCATTGATCCCCTCGTCCAGCTTCGGGCCGTCCGACAGGCCCAGCTTGCGGATGAGGAAGTTGTTCTTGACGGCCTCCATCTCCTTCGGCTGGCTCGTCGCGACGGTGGCGCTGTCGCGGCTGTAGATGGAGGGGCCGCACCCGATCGTCACCTTGCGCAGGAGATCCATGTCGGGCTCGTCGCCCAGCTTGCCCCGGATCTCGTGGGCGTAATGCCCGATCAATTCGTCGCGCTTGCTCATCCTCGTCCCTTTTTCCGTTCCGTCGCCGGATACCGGCGCCGAATGTTCACCGGCACGCGTCCGATACAGCGAAAGCCCTCGCGCCGCTCAGTAGCGATAGTGTTCGGGCTTGAACGGGCCGTCCACGGTCACGCCGATATAGTCGGCCTGCTCCTTGCGAAGCTCGGTCAGCTTCACGCCGACCCGTCCGAGATGCAGCCGCGCCACCTTCTCGTCGAGATGCTTGGGCAGGATGTAGACGCCCGGCGCGTAGTCCCCGCCCTTCGTCCAGAGCTCGATCTGCGCCAGGACCTGATTGGTGAAGGACGCGCTCATCACGAAGGACGGATGGCCGGTGGCGTTGCCGAGATTCAGAAGACGCCCCTCGGACAGGAGGATGATACGGTTGCCCGAAGGCATCTCGATCATGTCCACCTGATCCTTGATGTTCGTCCACTTGTGGTTCTTGAGGTTGGCGACCTGGATCTCGTTGTCGAAATGGCCGATGTTCCCGACGATCGCCATGTTCTTCATCTCGCGCATGTGCTCGATGCGGATGACGTCGCGATTGCCGGTCGTGGTGATGAAGATGTCGGCGCTGTCGACCACGTCCTCGAGAACGACGACCTCGAACCCGTCCATCGCCGCCTGCAGCGCGCAGATCGGGTCGACCTCCGTCACCTTCACGCGCGCGCCGGCGCCGCGCAGGGACGCGGCGGAGCCCTTGCCCACGTCGCCGTAGCCGCAAACGACGGCGACCTTGCCCGCCATCATCGTGTCGGTCGCGCGGCGGATGCCATCCACCAGCGATTCCTTGCAGCCGTACTTGTTGTCGAACTTCGACTTGGTGACGCTGTCGTTGACGTTGATCGCCGGAAACGGCAGCAGACCGCGCTTGTGCAGGTCGTAGAGGCGATGGACGCCCGTCGTCGTCTCCTCCGAAACACCACGGATCGCGTCGCGCTGCTTCGTGAACCAGCCGGGCGACGCCTCGAGCCGCCTGCGGATCTGCGCGAAGAGCGCCGTCTCCTCGTCCGAGGTCGGCAGATCGAGGATGTCGGTCTCGCCCGCCTCCGCCCGGGCGCCAAGGAGGATGTACATCGTCGCGTCGCCCCCGTCGTCGAGGATCATGTTCGCGGTGCCGTCCTCGCCGCCGAAGAAGAAGATGCGGTCGGCGTAGTCCCAGTATTCCTCCAGCGTCTCGCCCTTGACCGCAAAGACCGGAGTGCCGCCCTCGGCGATGGCCGCCGCCGCGTGGTCCTGGGTGGAGAAGATGTTGCAGGACGCCCAGCGCACTTCGGCCCCGAGCGCGACCAGCGTCTCGATCAGGACGGCGGTCTGGATCGTCATGTGCAGCGAGCCGGCGATCCGCGCGCCCTTCAAGGGCTGCCTCTCGCCGTATTCCTCACGAAGCGCCATCAGGCCCGGCATCTCCGTTTCGGCGACGTCCAGTTCCTTGCGCCCGTAGGCCGCGAGCGAAATGTCCCTGACGACGTAGTCCTTCATTCCGGCATCTCCTGATCGTGTATCCGGCCGAAGCCCGTTGCGGCGCTCTAGCAGCCGCCACCTGCCCGCACAACGGCGCGGGTCCGTGCGGCTTGCATCGTCGCGCCGGCCCGCTAGGACAACCGGCATGAGGCAGGCGCGCGCATGGCAACGGATGCTTTCGGGCCGCAGGCTGGACCTGCTGGACCCCACCCCGGTGGACATCGAGATCGAGGATATCGCCCACGGCCTCGCCTTCGTGGCACGCTGGAACGGACAGACGCACGGCGACTGGCCCTATTCCGTGGCCGAGCATTCGCTGCTGGTCGAGCATCTGCTGGGTCGTCTCGATCCGGCTGCACCGCCCGCCGCGCGGCTCGCCGCGCTGCTGCACGACGCGCCCGAATACGTGATCGGGGACATGATCTCGCCGGTCAAGGCGGCGGTCGGGCCGTCCTACGGGGAACTGGACGAACGCCTCCAGACGGCGATCAATCTCCGCTTCGGCCTGCGGGCAAAGACGCCGGAGGCGCTGAAGCGGCAGATCAAACGCGCGGACCGTCTTTCCGCCTGGCTGGAGGCGACGCGGATCGCCGGCTTCTCGACGGCGGAGGCGAACCGCTTCTTCGGTCGGCCCGCGGCCGGCCTTCTCGACGGCCTCGACCTGACCCTCCGTCCCCCGGCGACGGTCCGGGCCGCCTTTCTCGCGCGGCACCGCGAGCTGATGTCCGCGCGGGACGTCTGAGCGCGCGTGATCCGCATCGAAACCCGGCCGGCCCGACCCTTCGATGCGGGCGCGATGGCGGCCATCGTGGAACGCCTCGCCCGCCCCGCCCTGTCCGTCGCGCCGTACCTGCGCAACTGGCTCGCGGAGGGGGATCTGTGGTTCTTGGCCGAAATCGGAACCGAGATCGTAGGCTTCCAGTGGGCCGGGCGGGCGGCATCACGACCGGACACCTGCGAGATCGCCACCTTCGTTCCGACCGGACGGAACGATCTGGCGATCGGCTCGTCCCTCTTTCAAGCGACCCTCGAGGCTGCGCGGAACCGGGGGTTCCGCTGGATCGAAGCGCGGCTTCCGGCCGCGAATGGCGGCGCGTTCATCTATTACAGGTCACGAGGGTTCGAGGAACGGCCGGGCCATAGGACGTCCGCGACCGACCAGACGATCCTGTTCTACCGACTGTGACCTCAGCCGCAGCCGCGTCCGGCCGCGCCTTGCGGGCCTTCCCAGCCCACGAAGGTGTCGCCCTCGAATACGAGGCGCAGACCCCCCCGCGTCGCGTAGGCTTCCCGTCCCGAACCGCAGGCCGCCGGCCGCGACTCCCGCCCCTCGACACGCGCGACGCTTTCGAGCACGCCGGACCGGTCCCGCCCGAACCCGATCTCGAGCCCGCCCGATCCGACGACGTCGAGCCCGTTCGGTCCGGGAACGAGCAGGAGCCCGCGCTCGGGCGGATCAGGGGCGAGCGAAGCCTGACACGCGGTCAGCGACAGCGCGAGCGGGACCCAGGTTCCCTTCAACGCGGAGAGCGTTTCGCGAGGATCCGCTGCAACGTGCGCCGATGCATGCTGAGCCGTCGCGCCGTCTCGGACACGTTGCGGTCGCAAAGCTCGAAGACCCGCTGGATGTGCTCCCAGCGGACCCGGTCGGCCGACATCGGATTCTCCGGCGGCGGCGGTAGTCGCTCCTCGCGGTTCAGCAGCGCCGTGGTGATGTCGTTGGCGTCGGCGGGCTTCGACAGGTAGTCGGTCGCCCCGATCTTGACCGCGGCCACCGCGGTCGCGATCGCACCGTAGCCGGTCAGCACCACGATCCGCGCATCCGGGCGCTTCTCGCGCAGGCGTTCCACCACGTCGAGGCCATTGCCGTCCTGCAAACGAAGGTCGATCACCGCATAGGCCGGGGGTCGCGCCGTGGCCTTCGCGATGCCCTCCGCGACCGATTGCGCGCCTTCGACGGCGAACCCGCGCTTCTGCATCGCGCGCTCCAGCCGCCGCAGGAACGCCTCGTCGTCGTCGACGAGGAGAAGGGAAGGATCGGATCCGATTTCGACTTCGTTATCCAACATCCACGCTCTCCGGGTCATGCTTGCCTGGATGAACATAAGTCGCCACCCTGTCCCGTCAAATGCGCGGAGACGCCCCCGAATGCCGACCCAGACGACGCGAACCCTGCTGCCACCCGAGACGTCCGGCCCCCGCGTGCGGATCGTGACCTTGGTGAACCTTCGCTGGCTGGCGCTGCTCGGTCAGGCCGTCGCGGTGATCGTGGTCGGGGTGGCTCTGGCACTGTCGCTGGAGCTCGGCCTGTGCTTGCTGGTGATCGGCGCCGGCATGGTCGCGAACCTTCTCACCATGGTCGCCTATCCGGCCACCGCGCGCCTTACCGAACGCGCGGCGTTCGGGATCATCGCCTTCGATCTCGTCCAGCTCGGCGCGCTCCTGTTCCTCACCGGTGGGCTGCACAATCCGTTCGCACTTCTCATTCTCGCCCCGGTGACGATCTCGGCCACCGCGCTGTCGCTCCGCTCCACCCTGCTCCACGCGGCGCTCGCTGCCGGCCTGGTCAGCCTGCTCGCCCTGCATCACCTGCCGCTCCGCCTCGCGGACGGGACGACGCTCCTTCTGTCCGACCTTCAGATGCTCGGATTCTGGCTCGCCATCCTGTTCGGCATGTTGTTCCTGTCGAGCTTCGCCTTCCGCCTGCGGCGCGAGACGCAGCGCATGTCCGACGCGCTCTTCGCGACGCAGACGGCGCTGGCACGTGAGCAGAAGCTCCACGATCTGGGCGGCGTCGTCGCCGCCACCGCACACGAGCTCGGCACGCCGCTCGCCACGATCAAGCTCGTCTCCTCGGAACTCACTGAGGAATTGCAGGACAATCCCGACCTGCTCGACGACGTGAAGCTGATCGGGGAGCAGGCAGACCGGTGCCGCGACATCCTGCGGTCGATGGGCCGGGCCGGAAAATCGGACCAGCATCTCCGGGCAGCCCCGCTCGAGGCCGTCCTGCGCGAGGCGGCCGAACCGCACGAGGGGCGCGGCACGACGATCCACTACGACCTCGCCTCGCTCGATGGCGGCATCTCCCGGCATCCCTTCGTGCGCCGGTCGCCCGAGATCATCCACGGCCTGCGCAACCTGATCCAGAATGCCGTCGACTTCGCCACGAGCGAGGTCTGGATCGACCTGCGATGGTCCGAAGGCGAGATCGTCGTGCGCATCCTCGATGACGGGCCCGGCTACCCGGCGGATGTGCTCCACCGACTCGGCAGCCCCTTCGTCCGGACGCGGCGGCGTCAGGGCTACGACGGCATGGGACTCGGCCTTTTCATTGCGAAGACGCTCCTCGAGCGGACGGGCGCAAGCATCGATTTCCGCAACGGATCGCAATCCGGCCGACACCGACCGCGCACGCGCGGGGGGGCGATCGCCGAGGTGGCCTGGCCCCGCGCCGCGATCTCGGCACCCGGAACGGGATCGCTCGGCGAAAACGTACCGATCACCCCCTGAGACGACGGAGCCATATGACGACGTTAAGGCCAACTTAACGATACTGCGACACTCTGCGATGAATCCTAGAGAGGTCGCCATGCTCGCGATGTTATCGGCCGCCATGCCATTCTTCGTCGGACTCGCCTCCGGCATCGCAGCCTTGATCGCCGTCCTCTTCCTCGGCCCCCGCCCCCGCGCGCAACAGCATGCTCCGACTGCGGAAATACTTTCCGAACCGCGTGTCTTCCAGTTCCGCAACGGATACCTGACGGAACACTCGGACAACGTCTCGTTCCTGTTGCCCTCCCCGATCGACAACCTGACGGCGTGGAACGACCTCCGCGACTCGCTCAGCGACATCCACAGGGACGCGTCGGCGGCGCTGCGAACGCTCGACGAGACGGGGCGACCGTTCAAGCTGACCGGAACCTTCGGCCCGGACGAAGTGGTGATCCTCGGCTGCCGCGACGGCCTCGACCTGCGTGTCACGGTATCGGCCGCCGGCGAGCAGCGGAGCGCCGTTCGCATCGACCTGTCCAGCCTGCAGGCGATGGAGGACGAGATCGCGATGCTCTCGCGCGCCAACGAGACGAGCCCCGTCCTGAGCTGGGCCGTCGATGCCGAAGGCCGGATCGTGTGGTGCAACGCCGCCTATATCGCGGTCGTGAAGCGCTTCGTCGGCTCCGACGCAGCGCATGGCTGGCCGTTGCACCCGCTCTTCGCGGAGGACGACGGCCTGGGGCCCGTCCGGACGCGCCGCAAGGTGCGCGATGGCGCCGGCCACGAGCACTGGTTCGAGGTCACGTCCCCGTCGGTCGCCGACAACAAGCTGCGCCTGATGCATGCGTTGTCCCTCGACGTCGTCATCAAGGCGGAGGAATCGCTGCGCGGCTTCATCTCGACCCTGACCACGAGCCTCGGCTTCCTGCCGACCGGCATCGCAATCTTCGATCGGAACGGGCATCTCGCCGTGTTCAACCCGGCGCTGCTGGACATGACCGGGCTCGACGGAGCGTGGCTGTCCCGGCGCCCGAGGCTCGAGGAGTTCCTCGACACGCTTCGCGATTCGGGCCGGATGCCGGAACCACGGGACTACAAGGCCTGGCGCGATGCGATAACGAAGCTCGGGCAAGCGGAAAAATCCGTGACCTTCGCGGAAACATGGACGATGCCCGGAAACGCGGCCTATCGGTTGACGGGCCGGTCGCAGGGCGACGGCGCGATCACGCTCATGCTCGAGGACATGACCAGCGATCTGGCCACCGCGCGCACGGATCGCGACCGGCAGAACGTGCTGCTCGGGCTATTCGAGGATATGAGTTCCGCCATGACCATCTTCGACACGGGCGGCAGCCTTCTGCTCGCGAACGCCGCGGCGAAGTCGCTGTGGCTGGACGACGAATCCGGAGAGCTGCCCGACACGCTCGAGCGCTGCATCCGGCTCTGGTCCGCCGGCACGGCGCCGAACGCGGCATGGGCCGATCTGCGGAGCGAGGCGCGTGCGCGCGGCGTGCGCGCCGAATGGTCGGTGGTGCTCGACCTGCGCGACGGACGGGAGGTCGAGAGGGCCGTGAAGCCGATGCAGAAGCGCCGCTTCTCGGTGACCTTTCACGGCATCGAGGGAAGCGGTCCCGCGACGTTAAGCCCTGCGCAGGCACGCCACGCTCTGCTGGCCTGACCCGCCTCTTGCACGCGCGCGACCGGCATGGCTAACGTCCGCCGATGCCGACCGAGCCGTTCGCCCTGACCCTTCCCGCGCCGGAAGCGACCGAAGCCTTTGCGGCCCGGCTTGCCCCATGCCTGGGGCCGGGCGACGTGCTCCTGCTCGATGGCGCGGTCGGCGCGGGCAAAACGACTCTTGCCCGTGCCTTGATCGGCGCCCTTCGGGCGCGGGCCGGCCTGTCGCCGGAAGACGTGCCCTCCCCGACCTTTACCCTCGTGCAGACCTACGAGACCGGGTCGTTCCAGACCTGGCATGCCGATCTTTATCGCTTGTCCGACCCGGCCGAGGTGCTCGAGCTCGGGCTAGACGAGGCCTTCCGCGAGGCGCTCTGCCTCGTCGAATGGCCCGACCGGCTGGGGCGGGACCGTCCGCCCCGTGCCGCGACGCTGACCTTCACGGCGGGCGACGGGGACATGCGGCGCATCACGGTCGACGCGCCGTCCGCGATGGCCGCGCGGCTCGCGCCCGCATTCGAGGCAACGACATGACGGATCGCGAGACGGAAACGTCGGCGTTCCTGCGAAGTGCGGGATGGAGCGAGGCGACCCGCATGCCGCTCGCCGGCGATGCCTCGCTGCGGCGCTACGTCCGGCTCCGTCGGGACAGCGGGGGGGCGATCCTGATGGACGCGCCACCGGGCACCGGAGAAGACGTACGTCCGTTCGTGGAGATCGCCCGATGGCTGGCCCGGCACGGCACCTCGGCGCCGGCGATCCTGGCCGAGGATGCCGGAGCCGGGTTCCTCCTGCTGGAGGATCTGGGCGACGACCTGCTCGTCCGGCGCGCGGCGCGGTACCCCGACACGGAGGCGGACCTCTACGCCGAGGCGGCGCGGCTTCTGGTCGGGTTGCACCGCCCCGAGCCGCCGGACCGGCCCTCCTATCCCGACCAGATGCCCGACCTCGCCGCGACCGTGGTGGACTGGTACGCGCCCGCGGCACGAGCCCGGAAAAAGGACGTCCGCGACGCGATGGCGGAGGTGATCGCGCGGCACCTGACCGGACGCCAGGTCTTCGTGCATCGCGACTACCACGCCGAAAACCTGCTCTGGTTGCCCGGACGGACGGGCACGGCCCGGATCGGCGTGCTCGACTTCCAGGACGCGATGCGGGGACCGGCCGAATACGACCTCGCCTCCCTCCTCCACGATCCCCGCCGGGCCGTTTCCCCAGGGGCCGTCGAGGCGGCGACACGCGCTTATCTCGAGGCGAGCGGCGCCGACGCGGCCACGACTGCCACGCGGGTCGCGGTTTGCTCGGTGCAGCGCTCGCTCCGGATCATCGGACGCGTGTTCACCCGGCTCTGCCTCCATTCGGGGCGCACGTCCTACCTGCGCTTCATTCCGCCCACCTGGACCGCATTGCAGCGGGAGCTGCGCCATCCCGCGCTCGCCCCGGTCCGAGCTGTCCTGAACGGTGTGCTGCCGGAGCCGGACGCGCGCTGGCTCGCCGATGTCGAGGCCCGGGCGGGGACGTTCCAGGGCCGCGACCACGCGGGGGCCGAATGATCGGCGCGATGGTCTTCGCCGCCGGGCTCGGCACGCGGATGCGGCCGCTCACCGACGACCGGCCGAAGGGTCTGGTCGAGGTGGCGGGGCGTGCGCTCGTCGATCATGCGCTCGAACAGGTCGCGGGCGCCCGGCCGGTGGTCGTCAACGCCCACCATCACGCCGACAAGCTCATCGATCACCTCGCCTCGCAGGACGTCACCGTCCTGCACGAGACGCCGAGGCTCCTCGACACCGGCGGCGGGCTCCGAAACGCGCTGCCGTATCTGGGCACCGGCCCAGTATTTACCATGAACGCCGATGCCGTCTGGACGGGACCGACCGCCTTTGCCACCCTCGCAGCCGCCTGGGCGCCCGAGCGGATGGACGGACTCCTCCTCCTCGTGCCCCTGTCCCGCGCCGTGGGACCGGTGAGGGGCAGTTTTCGGATGCGGACGGACGGGTCTCTCCTGCGCGACCCGGACGGGCACGCCTATACGGGGGCGGGACTCATGAAGACGGATGAACTGGCCGACGCGCCGCGCGAGGTCTTCTCCCTGCGCGACCTCTGGTTCGACATGGCCGCCCGGGGGCGCCTGCACGGCGTGCTGCATCGGGGACGCTGGGCCGATGTCGGGACGCCGGACGGGATTGCCGCGGCGGAGGCCATGCTGGCGGCGCAGGTCTGATGCACGGCCTCTATTACGAGCCCCTCGGCGTCGATTTCAGCGTCGCCCTCGCCCGCGGTCTGCGCGCGCGCCTGTCGGATGAGCCGCCCGAAGCGCTGGCGCGCGCCACCGTGCTGGTCAACACCTCGCGCATGGCCCGCCGGCTGGAGGCCGCGCTCATGGAGGACGGGGCGACGCTCCTGCCCCGGATCGGCCTCGTCACCGATTTCGCGCCGCTGCTGCCCCCGGGGGACATGCCGGTCGCGAGCGTCTCCAAGCTGGCCATCCGCCTGCGGCTGACGCAACTGGTCGAGAACCTCCTGCGGGTCCGGCCCGACCTGTCGCCGCGCGCCGCCGCCTTCGACCTCGCCTGCGGCCTCGAGACCCTGCTCTCGGAGATGCAGGAGGAGGAGATGCTGCCCGATGCGCTCGACTGCATGGAAACGGGCGACCTGTCGGAGCATTGGCAGCGCAATCTCGAATTCCTGCGCATCGCGACGGACTGGCTCGAGCGCATCGCCGAGCTCACGCCCGTGGGCGCGCAGATTCGCGGCCTCGATCGGCTCTGCGCCCTATGGGCCGCCGCGCCGCCCGCCGACCCGATCATCGTCGCAGGCTCCACCGCCTCGCGCGCGCCGACGCGGCGGCTGATCCGGGAGGTGCTCGCATTGCCGCGGGGGGTCGTCGTCCTGCCGGGGCTCGACGCCGACATGCCGCACGACGCCTGGGCGGACCTCGCGCCCGGCGCGGCGCATCACGACCACCCGCAATACCGGCACGCCGCGCTTCTCGAGATGCTGGACGTGCCACGGGGCGCGATCCGCCGCTGGGACAACAACGCGCAACCGGCCGTGCCCGCGCGCAACGCGCTCGTCTCGCTGGCGCTGCGCCCCGCGCCCGCGACCGATGCCTGGCTCGCCGAGGGGCCGGAGCTCGCCGATGTCGCCGGCGCCTGCCGCGACATCACGCTTCTGACCGCGCCGTCCCCGGGGGCAGAGGCCGCCGCCATCGCCTGCGGCCTCCGCGACGCGCTGGCACAGAACAAGCGGGCCGCGCTCATCACGCCGGATCGGACGCTCGCACGGGAGGTGCGCGCCCAGCTCGAGCGCTGGGACATCTTGCCCGACGAATCCGCGGGCCAGCCGCTCAACCAGACCGCGCCGGGGCGGTTGCTGCTGCATCTCGCGGGGATGCGCGGACGGCCGGTGGAGGCGGAAGCGCTGGCGATCCTCCTCAACCACCCGCTCACGCAGGCCGGCGGCGACCGGGCCGGCCACCTCCGGCAGGCACGGCTGCTGGAGGTCGCGCTGCTGCGCCACGATCCTCTGCCCTTCCCGACACGCGACGCGATCGAGGTCTGGTGCGAGGATCCGAGCACGCCGGAGACGGACGGGGCCTGGAGCCAGTGGCTTTGCGGCCTCGTCGACGACCTTCTCGCGCAGCCGCGAATGGCGCCGCTGGCCGAGCATGCGCGAGACCACCTGTCCCTCGTGGAGCGCACCGCGCGGGGCACCGGCGGTTCGGCCGACGCGATCTGGGAGGGGCCTGCCGGGCAGGCTGCGCTCCGCGTGATCGAGCAGCTGCAGGCCGGGGCCGCCGAACGGGGCGACGATCCGGTTCCGGCGCAGGAATTCGCCCGTATCCTGCAGACCATGCTGTCCGGCGAGGAAGTGCGCGACACCTACGGCACGTCCGACCGGATCATGATCTGGGGGGCGCTCGAGGCACGGGTGCGCCATGCCGGTCTCGTGATCCTCGGCGGGCTGAACGAGGACGTGTGGCCCGCTCAGCCAGGCCCCGACCCGTGGCTCAACCGCGCGATGCGCCGCTCCTGCGGCCTGCGCCCGCCGGAGCGGACGGTCGGCCTGTCGGCGCACGACTTCCAGCAGGCCGCCGCCGCGCCCGAAATCTGGCTCAGCCGCGCCGCGCGCACGGCGGAAACGGAGACCGTTCCCTCGCGCTGGCTCAACCGGATCGTGGGCCTGCTCGGCGGGATCGGCGCGGAGGGGCGGGACGCGCTCGAAGGGATGCGGGCGCGTGGCGCGCATTGGCTCCGCGTCGCGACGCTGCTCGACGAATCGTCGGGCCTTCCGACCGCGCCGGCGCCGCGGCCCGCGCCGAAGCTTCCCGCGGGGGTGCGCCTCGACCGTATCTCCGTCACCGCGGTCGAGACGCTGATCCGCGACCCCTACCATATCTATGCGCGCGACATGCTGCGCCTGCGCCCGATGCCCGCGCTGCGTCAGGGGCCGGACGCCGCCCTGCGCGGCTCGGCCGTGCACGACGCGATGGAACGCTTCACCCGCCGAGCCTCGGGCGACGTCCTGCCGCCGGACGCCGCCGGGATGCTCCGCCGCGCCTTCGAGACGACGCTGGAGGAAACGGCGCCTTGGCCCGCCATGCGTCGAATCTGGCTCGGCAAGCTCGAGCGCGTCATTCCGGCCTTCCTCGAAGCGGAGACGATGCGTCGCGCGCTCGGCACGCCCCTCCTCGTGGAGGGAAAGGGCCGGCGCCGGTTCGAGGGGGCGGGGTTCACCCTGACGGCACGGGCTGACCGGATCGACCTGCGCGACGGGGCGGTGGCGATCTTCGACTACAAGACCGGCACGCCGCCTTCCCCTAAGCAGCAGAACGCCTATGCCAAGCAGCTTCTGCTCGAGGCGATGATGGTGGCCGACGGCGCCTTCGAGGGCGTGCCCGATCTGCCGGTCGAGGAGGCCGCCTATCTGCGCGTCGGCAACGCCTACGGCGAGGTCGCGCCGGCGGCCCTCGATGCGGACATCATCGACGCGACCCGCGACCAGCTCGTCCGCCTGATGCAGGGCTACGCGTCCGGCACGCCCTTCATCGCGCGGCTCGCGCCGGATCTGCTGGCCTATGACGGGGATTACGACCACCTTGCCCGCTACGGCGAATGGGACGACACGCAGCCCGCGACGGTGATCGCGGTGGGCCGGCCGTGACCCGTATCGTGCGCCCCGACCCGGCCAGCGCCGCGCAGATCGCCGCCGCCGACCCGTCGGGCTCGGTCTGGCTGGCCGCCAACGCGGGATCCGGCAAGACGCGGGTCCTGACCGACCGCGTCGCCTGGCTCCTGCTCGAGGGAACGTCGCCCGAGCGCATCCTCTGTCTCACCTACACCAAGGCCGCGGCGGGCGAGATGCAGAACCGCCTGTTCAAACGGCTGTCGGGCTGGGCGATGCTGCCCGACGACGAGCTCCGCGCGGCGATCACCAAGCTCGGCGCGGCGCGGGGGACGATCTCGCCCGAGCGGCTGCGCCACGCGCGCACGCTCTTCGCCCGCGCCATCGAGACGCCGGGCGGGCTGAAAATCCAGACGATCCATGCCTTCTGCGCCTCGCTCCTGCGGCGCTTCCCGCTCGAGGCGGGCGTGTCGCCGAACTTCGCGGAGATGGACGAGATCGCCGCCGCGCGCCTCCATGCGGAGGTGTTCGACGCGATGGCGGCCGACCCGGAGACGCAGCCCCTCGTCGACGGAATCGCCCGCCGTCTTTCGGACACCGAGCCGGCGGCCTTTCTTGCCGCGGTCGCCCGGCTCGGGTCCCGGTTCGCCGCCATGCCGGTCGAGGCGCTGCGCCCCGCGCTCGGCATCGCCGACCTTTGCGCCGAGGACATCCTGGCCGAGATCGCCGGCCCCTCGACGCGCGAGCTTATGGTCGATTTCCTCGACGGCGCGCGCACGGCCCCCGGCAAATCTCTGGCCGGGATCGTCGAGGTGTTCGACAGCGCCCTCGACAGCGCATCGCGGGACCGGTTCGAACTGCTCCGCGGCGCGTGCCTGACGGGCACGGGCGCCCCCCGCTCCACCGGCAAGTGGCCGAAGGCTGTGAAGGAGGGCGAGCACGGGGAGCTTGTCGAGATCTACTGCGAACTCGCCGCGCGCATCGCGGACGGCGTGGCACGCATCGCCGCGCTGGAGGCGCTGACGCAGACCGAGGCGCTCCACGCCTTCGCGCCCGCCTTCATCGCGCGGGTCGCGGCGGAAAAGGCGGCGCGCGGCTGGCTGGACTTCGACGACCAGATCGCCCGCGCGCGGCACCTGCTCTCGACCTCCTCGATGGCGCAATGGGTGCTCTTCAAGCTCGACGGCGGGATCGACCATATCCTTGTGGACGAGGCGCAGGACACCTCGCCCGATCAATGGGAGGTGATCACCCGACTTGCCGCCGAGTTCGGCGCGGGTCAGGGCGCGCGGCCGGACGCGCACCGCACCATCTTCGTGGTCGGCGACCGCAAGCAGTCGATCTATGCCTTCCAAGGCGCCGATCTCGACGCCTATGGACGTATCCGCAGCACCTTCGCGGACATGCATCCGCCGGGCGGCGTGCCGTTCAAGGATCACGCGCTCCTCTTCTCGTTCCGCTCATCGCCCGTCATCCTCGACCTCGTGGACGCGGTCTTCGCCGAGGGCGGGGGTCTGGGCGAGGCGCCCCGGCACATTGCCTTCCACCCCGACATGCCGGGCCGCGTCGATCTGTGGCCCGTGATCCCCAAGCAGACGGAGGACCGCGCCGACCGCGAATGGTTCGAGCCCATCGACCGCCCCGCGCCCAACGACGCGGAGGTCGTGCTGGCCGAGCGGGTGGCCGAGGGGATCGCGACGATGATCGCGGAGCGCGTGCCGGTCGGGCGCGGCGCCGCGCGGCGTCCGGTCGAGGCGGGCGACATCCTCGTCCTGGTGCAGCGACGGAACACGTTGTTCCACCATCTGATCCGGGCCTGCAAACGGCGCGACCTCGACCTCGCGGGGGCCGACCGGCTCGTGGTCACCGAGGATCTGGCCGTGCGCGACCTGATCGCGCTCCTGAAATGGGTGGCCCTGCCCGAGGACGACCTATCGCTCGCCACCGTGCTGCGCTCGCCGCTGGGCAATCTGGACGAGGCCGGTCTCTTCACGCTGGCGCACGGGCGGGAGGGCGGCCGTCTCTGGCCGCGGCTCCGCGCGACGGGGATCGATCGGGAGGCGGAGACGATGCTATCCGACCTTCTGGGCGCGTCCGGCTACGAGCGGCCCTACGAACTTCTCCAGCGCATCCTGATCCGCCATGACGGACGCCGCCGCCTGCTGGCGCGGCTCGGCACGGAACGGGCGGAGGCGATCGACGCGCTTCTGCGGCAGGCGCTGGACTACGAGCAGCTGGAGGTGCCGAGCCTGACCGGGTTCCTGTGCTGGATCGAGGCCGCCGCCGTGGAGCTGAAGCGTCAGGGCGGCCAGGGCTCGATCCGGGTGATGACGGTGCACGGCGCGAAGGGGCTGGAGGCGCCGGTCGTCATCCTGCCGGAGACCGCGACGCGCAAGGCGCGCACGCTTTCGGGCGTGGAGCGGCTGCCGGGGGGCGTGCCGGTCTGGATGCCGGTCAAGGCGAACTGGTCGCCCGCGATGCACGAGGCGAACGAACGCGCCGTGGCCGCCACCCGCGCGGAGCGCGACCGCCTGCTCTACGTCGCGCTGACGCGGGCGGAAAGCTGGCTGATCGTCGCGGCGGCGGGCGAGGTCGGGGAAACGCCGGAGGCGAGCTGGTTCCGGGCGGTCGAGGCGGGCATGACGGCGCGCGGCGCGGAGGCGCACGACTTCGCCTGCGGCCGGGGGCTGCGGCTCGAGCAGGGCGACTGGTCCGCGGCCGAGGCGCTGCCGATCCACGCGCCCGTGCGGGCCGAGACGCCCGACTGGCTCGGACGGGCCGCCCCGAAGCCCGAACGCGCGATCGGCCGCATCGCCCCCTCGCAGCTGCCCGGGGCGAAGGCCCTGCCCGGGGAAAGCGGCCTCGACACGGAACGCGCAATGCGGCTCGGGACGGCCGTCCATGCGCTGCTGGAGCATCTGCCCGGCCTTCCCGCCGCCGAACGGCGGGCCCGCGCCCCGGCGATCCTCGCCGCCCACGCCGACCTGCCGCCCGGTTTCGACCCGGAGGCGCAGATCGACGAGGCGCTGGCCGTACTGGATGCCCCGGAGCTCGCCTCCGTCTTCGCGCCCGGCACGCTGGCCGAGGTGCCCTTCGCCCTGCCGGCGACGGCGACGCGACCGGCGATCGTGGGTACGATGGACCGTCTTCTCGTCGCGCCGGACCGGGTCACGGTGGTCGATTTCAAGACCAATGCGACGCTGCCCGCGACGCCGGAGCGGATCCCCGAGGGTCTGCTGCGCCAGCTCGCGGCCTATGGCGAGGCGGCGGCGACGATCTGGCCCGGCCGGGCCGTCACGCTCGCCATCCTCTGGACCAAGGGCCCTGCCCTGATGGAGGTGCCGGAGGCGGTGATCGCGGCGCTGCCGCCGGCCATTGACCCGGTCGGGCCGGGTACCTAGCTTCGAGTGCTCGCGTTCGACGCAAAACGACAGGAGTTCCCCATGGCCACCATCGCCGCCACCGACGCCACCTTCGACGAGGTCGTCAAGCAGTCCGACATCCCCGTCGTCGTCGATTTCTGGGCCGAATGGTGCGGTCCCTGCAAGCAGATCGGCCCGGCGCTCGAAGAGCTCTCGACCGAGTACGAGGGCCGCGTGAAGATCGTGAAGGTCAACGTGGACGAAAACCCGCAGAGCCCCGCGCAGATGGGCGTCCGCGGCATCCCGGCGCTGTTCCTGTTCAAGGGCGGCGAGGCCGTGGACCAGAAGATCGGCGCCGCGCCCAAGGCCGCGCTGAAGGACTGGATCGAGAGCGCCGCCTGAGGGCAGCCCGTGGACGAGACGTGAAGGAGGCGGGGTTCGCCGGAACTCCGCCTCCTTTTCTTTCGCGGCCCCGGAACGATACGGCCTTGAGGGAAGAGGTCGGTTTCGCGCGAACTCCGGAAGGAGAAGTCGGAAGCGACCGACACGTCGCCAGATCGGTATTCGCCGCGGCATGGCCCACCGGCTCACGCGAGCTGAACGAAAAGAGCGGCCCGAGATAGCCGGTCGCGCGATCCAGCCATTGCCCGGATAGATCAGGTTAAGGCCCATGAGCCGAACCATGATCGCCGCAACCGGGAGGAGCGCGGCGTTCTTCGTCAGCCGCTTCGTCACGTTCCCGCAGCGGACGAGCCCGGCCTTCAGCATGGCCAATCCCATCGCTATACACACAAAGAGGCCGCCGATGAGGAACAGCTCCGCCGTCCTGATGCAGGGGCCGATCCCGTCGAAGCGCAGCGTCACCTCAACGACCTCCGTCGCCTCCTATGCGAAGCAAGCGACCCGGCGTACGGCGAGCGCGGTCCCCTTGGACGGGAATGTCGTGCGATTTCGTCCGCTCCGCCCCCTCGTCGATTAGATCGCGTCGTCGTTGCGTTCGCCGGTGCGGACCCGGACGGCCTCCTGAACGTCGAGCACGAAGATCTTGCCGTCGCCGATCTTGCCGGTCCTGGCGGCTGCGGCGATCGTTTCGACGACACGGTCGGCCATGGCGGCGGGCACCACGACCTCGAGCTTGACCTTCGACACGAGGTTCACCGCGTATTCGGCGCCGCGATAAATCTCGGTATGCCCCGACTGGCTGCCGAAGCCCTTGATCTCCGTCACCATCATGCCGCGCACGCCGAGTGCGGTGAGCGCCTCGCGCACCTCCTCGAGCTTGAACGGCTTGATCGCAGCAATAATCAGTTTCATCGGATTTTCCTCATGGTAGCGGTCTTTGATCTTCCAATGCCGGGCTTCGCCTTGTGACACTACCGGAAGGGCGCCGGCAGCGAGGCTTTCCGCAGGGTTGGAAAACGCTCCTGCCGCGTATGCTGCCCGATGTGCAGAGATTGCTCGTAAAATGAGCGGCACATGAAACGGGACCTAGGCGGCGCTTTCCGCGGGCGGGGGTCCACAAGCGAGCCGGCAGCGCTTATCGTGCCGGCCAAAACATCCCAGGACGGGACGGGCAGTCATGGCAAGACCTACGAAGACGCGGCTGGTGGCCGACAAGCGGCGTGCGTCCGCCCCCCGGGCGAAGGCCAGGGCGAAGACCCTGCGCAGGGCCGTGCCGCGCCGTCGCGGGCTCGGCGGCTGGTTCCTGTGGCCGCTCCGCCTGGCCGTGCGCATCCTCTGGGCCGTGGCCTGGCGCGGCGCGGCGGCGGTCGCGGTGATCCTCGTCGCGGCGACGTTGTACAACTACGCGGGCCTGCCCGACATGGCGTCGCTCTCGGACGGGCGGGCGCGCGGCTCGGTCACGCTGCAGGACCGGGATGGACGGACCTTTGCCTGGCGGGGCGACAATTTCGGGGGCCTCGTCACGGCCGACGGCGTGTCGCCGCATCTCGAGAACGCGGTGGTGGCCTCCGAGGACAAGCGCTTCTACAGCCATCTGGGCGTCAGCCCGCGCGGCATCCTCGGCGCGATGCGCAACAACGTGCAGGCCGGGCGCTCGCCGTTTTCCGGCTCCGGCGGCTCCACGATCACGCAGCAGGTCGCGAAGCTCCTCTGCCTCGGGACCGACTGGGACCCCTCGACCGGCATCTCCGAAGCGGCGTTCGAGGCGGATTGCCGGGCCGGATCGGTCTGGCGGAAGGTCAAGGAGATCCCCTATGCCTTCGCGCTGGAGATGAAGTTCACCAAGGCGGAGATCCTGTCGATCTATCTGAACCGCGCCTATCTCGGCGCGGGCGCGCGCGGCTTCGCGGCCGCGAGTCAGCGGTACTTCGGCAAGCCGGTCGCGAACCTGAACCCGCAGGAGGCGGCGATGCTGTCGGGCCTCCTGCCCGCGCCGAGCTACTACGCGCCCACGAGCAATCTCGAACGCGCGCAGGACCGCGCGAAGACCGTGCTCACGCTGATGCGCGATCAGGGCATGCTGAGCGACACCGACTACGCCGCCGCGATGGCCGCCCCCGCGACGCTGTCGCCCGCCGCGCGTGAGGATACCGGCGGCTACTTCGCCGATTGGGTCATGTCGGACGGGCCGGACTTCCTGACCGGAGACACGACCGAGGACGTGATCGTGCGCACCACGCTGGACCAGCGCATCCAGAAGGCCGCCGAAAGCGCGCTGCGGGAGGTGTTCGAGACCAAGGTCAGCGCCGGTTCGGAGGCGCAAGCGGGGATCGTGGTGATGTCGGCGGACGGCGCGGTGCGCGCGATGGTGGGCGGCCGCAACACGCGCGGCGGCGGCCAGTTCAACCGCGCGGTCCAGGCCGTCCGGCAGACCGGATCGAGCTTCAAGCCCTTCGTCTACGCCGCCGCGCTCGACCTCGGCTGGCGGTTCGACTCGCTCGTCCTCGACTCGGAACTCGCCATCGACGTGCCGGGCTCGGGCATCTACTCGCCCAGCAACTACACCGACCGGTTCTACGGCGAGGTGACGCTGACCGACGCGCTGGCACAATCGCTTAATGCCGCGACCGTACGCCTGTCGGAGAATGTGGGCCGCGACGTTGTGCGCAACGTGGCGCAGCAATTCGGCATCGAGAGCGACCTGGCGGAGGGACCCGCGCTCGCGCTCGGCGTGTCGGAAAGCACGCTTCTGGAGATGACGGGCGCCTATGCCGGTATCCTGAACGGCGGGACGAGCGTCACGCCCTACGGCCTGTCGTCGCTGGCGCTCCGGGGGGACGACCGGGCGCTTCTCGACCACGACGGCGGGCTGGGCGAGCGGGTCATCACCGACGGCGCCGCGCGGCAGCTCGTCTACATGATGTCCCAGGTGATCGAGCGCGGCACCGGCACGCGCGCGCAATTGCCGGGCGGGCGTCCCGCCGCCGGCAAGACCGGCACCACGCAGGCGGCGCGCGACGCCTGGTTCGTGGGCTTCACCGGCGACTACGTGGCCGGCGTCTGGATGGGCTACGACGACAACACGCCGCTCACCGGCGTGACGGGCGGCGGCCTGCCGGCCGAGATCTGGCGCGAGACCATGGCGCGGGTGCACGAGGGCCTGCCGGTCACGCCGCTGCCGATGATCGACCCGGCCCGCGAAACGCGCACCGCTCCGCGCGTCGCCGAGCGCGAGATCGCCCCCCAACAGCCGCGTGAGGACGAACCCAACATCGCCGAGCGCGTGTTGATGGATGTGCTGGGGGGGATTTTCCGCCGGAATTGAGACGTGATCGCGTCGTGATTGACGCAATCTTCATGTTCTGTATGCCACGCGGACGCATCCAAGAGGCCAGCTCCGCGACATGAGACTTCCCCGCCCCATGAATCGACCCTCCGGCAAGCAGGAGGTGGCGCAGGTGCGCAGTCGGATGAACGGCCTTCTCACGATGGCCTTCGTCTTCTCGGTTTTCGTGAACATGCTGATGCTGACCGGCCCGCTCTACATGCTGCAGGTCTACGATCGCGTGCTGGGCTCGCGCTCGGAGGAGACGCTGATCGCGCTCTCGGTGCTCGTCACTTTCCTGTTCCTGATGATGGGCGTGCTCGACCACGCGCGCGGACGCGTGATGGCGCGGGTCGGCGCGCGGTTCCAGTCGGCGCTCGACGGGCGGGTCTTCTCCGCGCATCTTCGCCGCGCGGCCGCCACGCCCGGCGGCGCGGGCGGGCGCAACCCCCTGCGCGACGTGGAGGCGGTGCAGCGGCTCCTGTCCTCGCCCGTCTTCCTTGCGCTCTTCGACGTGCCCTGGACGCCCTTCTTCATCGCCGCGATCTTCATCTTCCACCCGTTCCTCGGCCTTCTCGCCGTGGGCGGCGGGACAATCCTCATCTGTATCGCGCTTCTCAACCAGTGGACGACCTCCGGACCGATGGCGCAGGCCAACCAGGCCGCCGCGCAGTCCGAGGTGACGGCGCAGCAGCTCGCCGACGAGGCGGAGCTCGTGCAGTCGCTTGGCATGCGCGGCGCGGCCTTCGCGCGCTGGATGAAGGCGCGCAGCGTTTCGCTGGCGCAGTCGATGTCCTTTTCGGACCGCTCGGGCTTCTACACGGTCACGACCAAGACGCTGCGGCTGTTCCTGCAATCGGCGATGCTGGGTCTCGGGGCCTGGCTCGTGCTTCAGAACGAGCTCACGGCCGGCGCGATGATCGCGGGTTCGATCCTTCTCGGCCGCGCGCTCGCGCCGATCGAGATGGTGATCGGCCAGTGGCAGCTCGTGGTCGCTGCGACGCGCGGCCGCACCGCCGTCGTGAACCTTCTGGACCAGGTCCCCCCGGACGCGGAGCGGACGCCGCTGCCGCGGCCTCAGGCGCTTCTGGTGGCCGAGAACGTCACCATCGTGCCGCCGGGCGCGCAGCAGGCCTCGCTCCGCGCGGTGTCCTTCGTGCTGAAGCCCGGCCACGCGATGGGCGTGATCGGCCCGTCGGGCGCCGGCAAGACCTCGCTCGCCAAGGCGGTGACGGGGGCCTGGATGCCCGCCGGCGGCCGCCTGCGCCTCGACAGCGCGACGCTCGACCAGTACGATCCGGACGTGCTCGGTTCCTACATCGGCTACCTGCCGCAAACGGTGACGCTGTTCGACGGCACCATCGCCGAGAACATCGCCCGCCTGCAGGAAGACGCGGATCCCGCCAAGATCGTCGATGCCGCGAAGAAGGCCGCCGCCCACGAGATGATCCTCGAGCAGCCGCAGGGCTACGACACCCGGGTGTCCGCCGTGGGCGGGCGACTGTCCGGCGGACAGATTCAGCGGATCGGCCTCGCCCGCGCGATGTTCGGCGGCCCGGTGATCCTCGTCCTCGACGAACCCAATTCGAACCTCGACAATCTCGGCACGCAGGCGCTCAATCAGGCGATCCGCACGATGAAGGAGGAGGGCCGCTCGGTCATCATCATCGCGCACCGGCCGGCGGCGATCCAGGAATGCGACACCCTGCTGATGCTCGAGGGCGGCGCCCGCGTCGCCTTCGGTCCCCGCGAGGAGGTTCTCAAGAAGATGGTCCGCAACCATTCCGAAATCACGCGTGACCCCGCACCCGGAGGCGTGACATGAACAAGCAGACCAACTCCTCCCTTCCCGGCAAGGCCCGCACCGCCAAGGTTCCCGCCAAGACGGCCGGGCCCGCCGCGTCGCCCGCCCAAGGCCGCGGCTGGTCGGCGCGCAAACCGATCCTGATCGGGCTGGTCGGCCTCGCGCTCCTCGTCGGCGGTTTCGGCTCCTGGGCCGTGCTCGCCAACATTTCCGGCGCGATCATCTCCTCCGGCCGTGTGGCGGTGGAGAGCAACCGGCAGGTCGTGCAGCACCCCGACGGCGGCGTCGTGACCGAGATCCTCGTGCGCGAGGGCGACGAGGTGGAGGCGGGCGAGACGCTGATCCGCTTCGATCCGACGGACCTGCGCTCGGAGGCCGAGATCCTCCGCGGCCAGCTGCAGGAGATTGCCGCCCGCTCCGCCCGCCTGGCCGCCGAGCGCGACGATGCCGACGAGATCACGTTCCCGGAGGAGCTGATGCGCTCCGATTCGGCGGACGTGACCGACATGCTCGAGGGGCAGCGCAACCTGTTCGACGCCCGGCGCGAATCCCGCGCCCGGGAGGTCGACCAGCTCGAACGGCGCAAGGACCAGATCGCCTCTCAGGTCGACGGAATCGGCGCGCAGTCCGACGCGCTCGACCAGCAGCTGACCTTCATCCGCGAGGAGATGGGCGCACAGCAGAGCCTGCTCGACCGTGGTCTGGCGCAGGCCCCGCGCGTGCTCGCCCTTCAGCGCGACGAGGCGGGGCTTTTGGGCCAGGTCGGCGAATTCACCGCCACCGTGGCCGAACTCGAGGGCCGGGCGACCGAGATCGACCTGCAGATCCTGAACCTGCGCAACCGTGCGCGGGAGGAAGCCATTTCCGAACTTCGCGACCTGCGCTTCCGGGAGCTGGAACTGGCCGAGCAGTACCGTGCCATCACCGGCCGGATGGGCCGCCTCGACGTGACCGCGCCCGTCGCGGGCGTCGTCTACGACATGCAGGTCTTCGCCAACCGCGCGGTCATCCGCGCCGCCGAACCCGTGCTCTACATCGTTCCGCAGGACCAGCCGCTGGTGATCCAGACGCGCGTCGATCCGATCCATATCGACACGGTCTATCCCGGACAGCCGGCGACGCTTCGCCTGCCGACCTTCGACGCGCGCACGACGCCCGAACTCTTCGGGGAGATCGCGCGCGTCTCGCCCGACGCGTTCACCGACGAGGCGACCGGCCAGACCTACTACCAGGCCGAGATCCTGCTCAACGAGGGTGAGGTGGACCGGCTCGAGGGCCAGAACATGCTGCCCGGCATGCCGGTCGAGGCGTTCCTGCGGACCGACGACCGCACGCCGCTCGCCTACCTGACCAAGCCGCTGACGGATTACTTCACCCGCGCGTTCCGCGAATAGGTCGGGATCGCCCGCCTTGGCACCGGCGGGCGGGCATGGCAGCAAGGTCCGGACACGAACCGGAGGCCTTACCCCATGTCGATCGCCGAAAACCTGTCCCGGATGGGCATCACCCTGCCGGACGCGCCCGCGCCCGCCGCGAACTATGTGCCGAGCGTGCGCTCGGGCGACCTGCTCTTCGTTTCGGGACAGGTCTCGAACGGGCCGGACGGCCTGATCAAGGGGCGGCTGGGCCATGACATGAGCGTCGAGGACGGTGCCGCCGCGGCGCGCGCCTGCGCCATCTCGCTGCTCGCGCAGGTCCGCGCGGCCTGCGACGGCGACATCGACCGGCTCGACCGTGTCGTGAAGCTGACCGGGTTCGTGAACTGCACGCCGGAATTCGGCGACATGCCCAAGGTCGTGAACGGCGCATCCGATTTCCTCGTGGAGGCGCTGGGCGAGGCCGGACGGCATTCCCGCTCTGCCGTGGGCGCCAACCTGCCCTTCGGCGTCGCGGTCGAGATCGAAGGCATCTTCCGGCTGAAATGACGCTGCCGCAGGCGTTTCTGTCCGCACCCATCGCCCACCGGGGCCTGCACGACCGGAACGCGGGCCGGCCCGAGAACTCCATGGCCGCGTTCGGAGCGGCCATGGCGCGGGGCTACGCGATCGAGCTCGACGTGCAGCCCTCCGCCGACGGCGTGGCGATGGCGTTCCACGACGATCGGCTCGACCGCCTGACCGGCGCGACCGGGACGATCGACAGCCTTCCGGCCGAGGCGTTGTCCCGCCTGCCCCTGCGCGGCGGGACGGAATGCGTTCCGCGGCTGGCGGAGGTGCTCGACCACGTGGCGGGGCGCGTGCCGCTGCTCATCGAGATCAAGGACCGGGACGGCGACATGGGGCCGAATGTCGGCTCGTTGGAGCGGGCCGTGATCGCCACGCTCGACGGCTATGCGGGCGCGGTGGCGGTGATGTCGTTCAACCCCCATTCCGTGGCGTGGTTCAAAGCACAGGCGCCTCACCTGCCGCGCGGCCTCGTCACCTCCGCCTTTCACGCCCGGGACTGGCCGGACCTGTCGCCGGCGACGCGCGAGCGCCTCGCCCGCATGCCCGACCTCGACCGCGTCGGCGCGAGCTTCGTGAGCCACGAGGCCGAGGCGCTCGACATGCCCCGGATCGCCGAGATCAAGGCCGCCGGCCTGCCGGTCCTGTGCTGGACCATCCGCTCCCCCGCGCAAGAGGCGGAGGTGCGGCGGATTGCCGACAACGTGACTTTCGAGGGCTACTTGCCCGAGCCGGAGGCGGCCCCACCTGTCCCCCATGAATGAGCGCATCACCCCCGACCGCGACACCACCGAGATCGAGATCAGCGTCCTGCCGAGCCTGTCGGGCCTCGACGCCGCGACCTGGGACGCCTGCGCCTGCCCCGAAGCTGCCGATGGCGGGCCGCCGAACGATCCGTTCACGACCCACCGCTTCCTTCACGCGCTGGAGACGAGCGGGAGTGTCGGAGCACGCTCCGGCTGGCAACCGCAATACCTGATCGCGCGGGCCGGGGGCGAGGCCATCGCCTGCGCGCCGCTCTACGCGAAGGGTCACAGCCAGGGCGAATACATCTTCGACCACAACTGGGCCCATGCCTGGGAGCGTGCAGGCGGCGATTACTACCCGAAGCTGCAGATCGCCGTGCCCTTCACCCCCGCCACCGGGCGGCGCTTCCTCGTCCGCCCGGGCTTCGAGGAAGTGGGCGTCTCCGCGCTGGTGCAAGGCGCGGTCAGCGTGACGGAGAGCAACGACCTCTCCTCCCTCCACGTCACCTTCTGCACCGAGGCCGAGCGCGAGGCCGGCGCGGCGATGGGCCTGATGCCCCGGTCGAGCCAGCAATTCCACTGGGTCAACGACGGCTACGGCAGCTTCGAGGATTTCCTCGCCGCGCTGTCGAGCCGCAAGCGCAAAACCATCCGCCGGGAGCGCAAGGTCGCGCAGGAGTTCGGCGGCACGATCCGCGCTTATACCGGCGACGCGATCCGGCCGGAGCACTGGGATGCGTTCTGGCGCTTCTACCAAGACACGGGCGCGCGCAAATGGGGCCGCCCCTACCTGACCCGCGCCTTCTTCGACGCGGTGCAGGAAACGATGCGCGACGACGTGCTTCTGGTGTTGGCCGAGCGTGACGGGCGCGCGGTGGCGGGGGCGCTCAACTTCATCGGGCGCGACACGCTGTACGGGCGCTACTGGGGCGCGGTGGAGCATCATCCGATGCTGCATTTCGAGGTCTGCTACTATCAGGCCATCGACCACGCCATCGCCCGCGGGCTGGGCCGGGTCGAGGCGGGCGCGCAGGGCGAGCACAAACTCGCGCGCGGCTACCTGCCGGTGACCTGCCACAGCCTGCACTACATCCCGAACGAGGGGTTCCGCCGCGCCGTGGCGCAGTTCCTCGAGGCGGAGGCGCGCGCGGTCGAGGAGGATATCGAGGTTCTGACCGCGTTCGGCCCGTTCCGGCGCGTCGAGATGGAGGAGCAGGAATGACCGTTCCCGACAGCTGGACCGAGCGCGACGGCGGCATCGAACGCAGCTTCAAGTTCCGCGACTTCTCCGAGGCTTGGGCCTTCATGTCGCGCGTGGCCCTGCTCGCGGAGGCGGCGAACCATCATCCGGACTGGTCCAACCGCTGGAACCGGGTGGACATCCGGCTGACCTCGCATGATGCAGGTGGCTTGACGCAGCGGGACACCGACCTCGCACGTCGCATCGACGACCTGAGCTGAGGCGACCATGGAAGACCTGCTGACGACCGAGATCTACAACGGGCGCAGACTGGACGACTTCGTGTCGCTCGAATTCCTCGTGGCGGTGTTCGGCAGCTTGCTTTCCGCGATTCTCGTGATCCTTGCGGGGTTCATGATCTCCGGTTGGGTCGCCCGCCGGATCGAGGCGCTGTCGAAGCGCCATGCGCGCCTCGACGATACGCTGTTCGACTTCCTCGCCAACCTCGCGCGCTACGCGATCCTGGGCCTGTGCTTCCTGATCGTGCTCAACACCTTCGGCATCCAGACGACCTCGCTCGTCGCGGTCATCGGTGCCGCCGGCCTCGCCATCGGCCTGGCGTTGCAGGGGACGCTGTCGAACGTGGCGGCGGGCGTGATGCTGATCTTCTTCCGGCCGCTCAAGGTCGGCGATTACGTGACGATCAACGGCGAGAGCGGGACGGTGAAGGCGATCAACCTGAACTTCACCGAACTCGCCAGCATCGGCAACTACCAGATCATCATCCCGAACTCCGAGGTCTGGGGAAATACGATCACCAACTACTCCGCCTACGACACGCGGCAGGCGGAATGGATCTTCGGCGTGGGCTACGGCGCCGATCTGGGCCGGGTGGAGGAGGTGATCCGCGAGACGATCACCGCCGATCCGCGCTTCCTCTCTGACACCGAGCCGACCATCAAGGTCGACGCGCTCAATGCCTCCAGCGTCGACTTCCTCGTTCGCGCCTGGGTGCCGCGACTCGAGTTCTTCGGCTACTGGAAGGACATGAACCGCGAGGTGAAGCAGGCCCTCGACGCCGCCGACATCGAGATCCCCTTCCCGCAACGCTCGGTCCACGTGATCCGCGAGGACTGACGCCGAGACGAAGGGCCATCGCCGATAACGCGACCGGGAATGTTTTGTGACCCGGTCGCGGCCCTGTTGCACGAAACGCCTGAAGGCCGAGCTTCCCCTTTCCCCCGTGGGGGTCAGCCGACGGGTTCCGTGACGGGGATGCCGCGGTTGAGGATGACGATGCGGGTCTGATGTTTGGCGGTTTGTCTGTCGAAGTCTCGTGCGGTGAGCTCATGGCCGAGCAGCTTTGCCGCCACCCCGGCGGGGCAGTCGAACCGCCAGGGTCTTCCGCCGCCGGCACAGCCTCGGGACCGAGGAGGATCGGCGAGCCTTCCGGAAGGATCGTCCGACGAAGGGCACCGGCCGGTCGAGCCCCGCGAGCCTCGGTCGGCTGGCGACGACGCCGGTGGTCCGCCGCAGCGGCGATCCGAACAGCACCTCGATCCCTTCGGACATCGTCGTGGGAGGCCCTGCCGGGCAGTGCTCAGACACGCCTGACCGGCGGCGGCGTCGTATATCGGTTGGCCGCCGCGCGGATCCGAAGGCACCGCGTGCCAAGGCGTCGAT
This sequence comes from uncultured Jannaschia sp., assembly GCF_947494025.1. Classification (GTDB taxonomy): domain Bacteria; phylum Pseudomonadota; class Alphaproteobacteria; order Rhodobacterales; family Rhodobacteraceae; genus Jannaschia. The sequence continues at coordinate 19,797 of NZ_CANLTQ010000021.1, read as the reverse complement.
GGCGGACCCGTTCAGGGTGCCGGCGCGGGTCGGACCAGGCCTGGACAGGCCACCCGGCTCCGCCGCTCGACCCGCTAAGGGAACCCAAGGCAGGCTCTGGGCAACAAGGTCGCCGGCCGCAGTAGAATATCGAAGCGCGACCTCTATGTTGCGCCGGACGGCACGTACAAATGTCAGCCGGAGTATTCGAGCCATATCTTCGAAGCTATTCGACAATATGCAGGTGAGCGTCGCAGGAAACGCTTGTATATCTGCAAGCTGTGCGCAATGCGTCCGCCGGGAGCGAGGGGTACCAATCCACGGCAACGTTACCTTGCTCTTGCCGATTCGGCCTTGCGTCGCTGATGCGTTCCGGATGGACGGTATCTAGATCGATGAGGCCCGAAATGCGCACGACCGTCCATGCGCCAGCCAATCTGCCTTTACTTACCGCGCTTCAGGCCCCGCAGCCTTGGGGCCCCGCCGGAGACCCATTCAATGACCACCTCACCTGACAGCGTTGCCGCCGCGGAAGCGCGGCGCTGGGTTCCCATCCTGGCGCGCTACCGCGAGCCCTCCGATCGCCGCAGCCTGATAGAGATCGCGGTAACGCTCGGACCGTTCCTGCTGCTGTGGGCCCTGGGCTGGTGGGCCATCTCCGTGAGCCCATGGCTTGCCGTGGCCATCGCGCTCCTCAACGGCGCGTTCCTCGTGCGGATCTTCGTGATCCAGCATGATTGCGGGCACGGTTCCCTGTTCCGCAACAAGACCCTGGGCGACTGGGTCGGCCGTGCGCTCGGGGTGCTGACGGTGACGCCCTACGATGTCTGGCGTCGCATCCACGCGGCGCATCACGGGGCGGCGGGCAATCTCGACCGGCGAGGCCCGGGCGAGGTCTACACGATGACGGCGGCCGAGTATCGGGCGCAGTCCCCGCTCGGTCGCCTGCGCTATCGGCTTTACCGGCATCCGATCGTTCTTTTTGGCCTTGCGCCGGCATGGGTGTTCCTCTTCGAGAACCGCTTGCCCCTGGGGCTGATGGGGGCTGGCGCCCGCTACTGGGTAAGCGCGATGGGCACGAATCTCGCCGTGGCAATCGTCCTTGGGCTCATCATCGCCTTCGGCGGTCTCGAGCCGGTCCTCCTGCTGTTTCTTCCGACGACCCTGTTCGCCGCGACGGTGGGCGTGTGGCTGTTCTACGTCCAGCACCAGTTCGAGGAGACGCTCTATGAACACGAGCCGGACTGGGACCTGCACGAAGTGGCGTTGCATGGCAGCTCGCATTACGACCTTCCGGCGCCGCTTCACTGGCTGACGGCCAATATCGGACTGCATCATGTGCATCACCTCAACAGCCGGATCCCGTTCTATCGTCTTCCCGCCGTATTGCGCGACCATCCCGGTCTCGACGGGGCACAGCGGCTGACGCTGGTCGAAAGCCTGCGCTGCGTCCGCCTGAAGCTTTGGGATGAGGACCGCCGTCGCCTCGTGTCTCTGGACGACGCGCTCGCCTAGGCAGGCAACGCCAATCGCGGAATCCGCCCGCGGCGCGAACCGGCAAATGGGGAAGGCGCGGGCCCAGAAGGCAAGAATACATCGCGACGGATCAAAGGCTTGGCTTGGCGAACCGCGTCGAAGCCCCCTTTGATACCATTGACGAAATCCCGAGCTTGGCGAACCGGCTTGAACGCTCCGCAACAACGGAAAACGCCGCCTCGACTGCAATCGAGAGCGGCGTCCAACGTGATAGCTTTGACGGGCTGATCGAGCGAGACGATAGCCCCGCCGCGCGCCTTTCGCAACCCGTCCGGGCTGGCGAGGTGCGTCATGGATAACTGGAACCGCGACCGCTGGGATTGGAAGCGCGCCCTTCGCAAGTCCCGCGACCTGTCGGACGCCGCGAAGGTTCTCGCGGCAGCGTTCTGTGACGATCTGTCGGACCGAGACTCGCCATGCTGTAGCCACACGATTGAGGATATCGCGCTCGACGTCGGGAAGTCCGAACGCTCCGTCCAGCGGGCGATCCGCGAGCTGGAAGCGGGCGGATGGATCGAGGTCCATCGAGCGCGCGGCAAGAGTCGAAAGTCCGAGTTCAGGTGCAAGATGCCCGCCACTTTGGCGACGGAAACCGGCCGTCCAAGGGTGACAAATCTGTCGTCTTACGCCCGTCCGAAAGACGAGCCAGCGGTGACAACCGTGACGCCAAAAGGTGACAACCGTGTCACCCCCTATAATAAAGAACCAAAGAGTCACCAAAGCGCGCGCGCGAGCGACGCACCCGACCCGATCCCCATCCGCTACCGCGATCACCGCTTCCTCGGCTCGATCACGCACGGTCCGCGCATCGTGCCTTCGACGGACTTCGGCTCGCTGAACCGCTGGGCCGCTTGGCTTGCTGACGAAGGCTTACCGAAGCTCTGCAACACGCCGCTGGGTCGGAAGGCGAAGAAGGGCGATACCGTCTTCTTCGCCCTTCCGACCAAAGCGCCGCCAACGTGCGCGGCAGGCCGAGCGGAGGCGCGAGCGTTCTTCGCGGCGGTGCTCGATGGGGAGGCGAGCCGACATGCAGCGCAATGAACGCCCCGCGCCCGTCGAGCGTCCGTCCGACCTGCTGGCCGAGCTGGCAAGCCGCCTGCGCCGCCTGTCGCCCGATCATCGGAACCCGCACCGGTTCCACGAGGAAAAGTCGGAGATTGCCCACGAGCTGGCCCGCCTTGCCCGGAAGGTTGCCTGATGGCAGCGTGGCCGTATTGCACTTCCAACTGGAAGCGGCTCCGACTGGTCAAGCTGGCCGCGTGCCCCCTGTGCTTCATCTGCGAGCGTCGGGGCAGGCTTGTTGAGGCGACCGTCGTGGACCATATCACCCCGATCCGCCAGGGCGGGCCTGCGTTCCCCGAACTGGCCGGGCTGATGTCCCTGTGCAAGCGCTGCCACGACGAGAAAACCGCGAGCTTTGACAGGGCGCGCGGCAACGCGACGGGCCGTCGCTTCAAAGGCTGCGGCGCGGACGGCAACCCCGTCGACCCCAGCGACGGCTGGTGGGGTGGGGGGCCATGAGATCACGGGAGACTGCCGAGCTGGAGACCGACACCCACCAAGCGCGCACACTTAGTTAGGGTACTGATTTTATGGGACTTAGAGGACCGGGAGCGAAGCCGCGGATCGCGCTCGCCTACGAGCGCCCTGCGGACCTTTTCGGCCCGGCCGAGACGGTCCATTCGTCTGGCCGGGCCGTCCTACCGTGGGACGAACCCGGTCTGTCCCGTGTCGATCGCGTGGTGGCCTTCCTCGAGGACCTGCCGATCACCCAGGGCTCGCTCGCCGGGACAAAGCTGAAGGTCCGGCCTTGGCAGCGCGACTTCCTCGAGGCGATCTACGCGACGGACGACGCGGGCTTCCGCCCGGTGCGCACAGCGGTCCTGTCGATGGCCCGGAAGAACGGGAAGACGCAGCTCGTCGCCGGTCTGGGCCTGTGCCACCTGCTGGGACCGGAGGCGGAGGGTCGGGGCGAGGTCTATGCGGCCGCGAACGACAAGGCCCAAAGCGGTAAGACCTTCTCGGAGATGGTCGCGATCCTCGACGCGCATGTCGAGTTGGACGCGCGCGTGAACGTCATTCGCCATAGCAAGCGGATCGAAGTGACGACCGGGCACGGCAAGGGCTCGATCTTCGCCGCGCTGTCGGCCGACGCTTCGACCAAACAGGGCCTTTCGCCGTCATTCACCATCTACGACGAGCTGGGCACCGCCCCCAAGCGCGACCTATACGACGCCCTCGACACCGCTATGGGCGCGCGGGACAATCCGTTGCTTTGCGTTATCAGCACCCAGGCGGCCAACGATACGGCGGTGATGTCCGAGCTGGTGGACTACGGCCTGAAGATCGAGGCGGGCGAGGTCGAAGACCCGTCGTTCCATCTGACCTTCTACGGCGCGGACGAGGACGATGATCCTTGGTCCGAGGCGACTTGGCACAAAGCGAACCCTGCCCTCGGCGACTTCCGGTCCCTGGGCGACGTGCGCCGCCTCGCGTCCCAGGCGAAGCGGATGCCCGCCGCCGAGCAGTCGTTCCGAAACCTGATCTTGAACCAGCGCGTCGAAGCGCATGTCCGCTTCATCGCCAAGGCCGAGTGGACGGCGAACGGCGGGGCGGTCGACTTCGCGGCGCTGGAAGGGCGGAAGTGCTGGGGCGGGCTCGACCTGTCGCAGTCGCGCGACCTGACGGCCCTGGTCTTCGTCTTCCCCGACGACGCCGGGGGCTTCGACGTGTTGCCGCGCTTCTTTCTGCCTGCACAGGGCATCGAGGATAAATCCGACCAGGACCGGGTACCCTATGACCTCTGGGCACGGCAGGGCCTGCTGACGCTCATTCCGGGCGCGGTGGTCGACCCGGGCGTGATCGCGGAGACCATCGCGGAGGCCTGCGAGACTTACGACGTGCAACGCATCGCTTACGACCGGTGGCGGATCGAGGATCTGAAGCGCGAACTTGGCCGGATCGGGGCGGAGCCGCCCATCGAGCCGTTCGGCCAGGGCTTCCGGGACATGGCCCCTGCCCTCGACAAGATGGAGCGCCTGGTTGCGGAGGCGCGCCTGCGGCACGGCGGGAACCCGGTGCTGCAATTCTGCGCCTCGAACGCCGTGGTGGAGATGGACCCGGCGGGGAACCGCAAGCTGGCAAAGAACAAGAGCAGCGGCCGGATTGACGGCCTGGTGGCGCTGGCGATGGCGCTGGCAGCAGTCGACCGCGAAGAGGCGGAGGAAATCCCCGCGTGGCTGGCGGAGCTGATGGAATAGGCCCGGTTGGGCTTGGCAAAGTACTCGGAAAAAGGGGCGGCTTAGGCCGCCCCTCCTCTTCAGGTCATTCGGCCTGCCGCGTCTTCGCTACCGGGGAAGCGCTTACCCTTCAGCACCTCGTTGACCCGTGCCGGGTTCACATCGAAGTCAGCAGCGATCCGGTTTTGAAACTCACCTTTCCTGTACCGACCCCAAATTACGAGGGCATCAGAGTAGGTTAGGCGATAGCTAGGCTTTCTTGAGTAGTCGTCGTCGTAAGCCATTGAAGGCTCCTATTGTGGAGCCGTCAGCTGGACGCTTGACCTCAGATTCCCCTCATGCGATTGCACATGAGTGAATTCACAAATCATCCGCCAGCTAACGGCGGGTTGCTTCAACCGCAGGGTGCGTCAACACCCTGCGGTTTTCCTATTAACGGATATAAAGAACTTTGCAAGAACCCGTCGCGTAAGCGGTTGTCCGGGTTGATTTTGCTGCTGTATCGAAGAGCCCAGATTGCCGTCGGACGCCTACAGGCCCCTGGAAGGGGCTTGATCGGCGTCGTGGTGACGGGCATGGTGCCGGTGGGCGTCGAAACCCGGACTGTGATCGACCGCATGACCTTTGGCGAGGTTCCTTCCGTTCTGGAAGGGCGGTCTAAACGACGAGCGGCTTGGCGGCCGCTGCATCTCCGACAGAGTATGTCGGGGCGGAGCCGTCATACAAGACCCCTTGGGGGAAATCGGCTCGCGTGTCTCACAGCACGTTTCGAACGCCCCGGCGCCCGGCCGCCCCGGGCAACGGCCTTCGAAAGCCGTCTATCTGTGAGACCGAAGATGACCCATCACATGACCCGTCGCGCCGTTTGCGCCACCCTTCCCGCCCTGGCGGTTCCTGCCGCCCTGCCCCTTGCGGCGAACGCGACGCCGACCGGCGACGAACGCTTCATGGCGCTCTATCACGCCTGGCTTGCCATCCATGAGGAATGGAATACCCCCAATGGCCATCTGACCATGGACGAAGAGACCCGCTGGTCGCGCGAGCTGGGCTCCCGCCAGTACGCGATCCTCGCCCAGATGGAGATACACCGCCCGAAGACCCGTGAGGGCATCCTCGCGCTTCTTTGGGTCCAGTGGCGCGAGTCGGGGCCGGTGTCGACCGTGGGAAGCGATGCGTGGCGCGAGGAGCTCGAAGAAGGTGACTTCCGAATGATGATCGCGGTCTGGCGTTCCATCACGGGGCTCGACGGTTTGCCCCGGCGGCTCGTCTAGTCATTGGTGTTTGGGATTGCAAACCGCAATCACACGGGTCATGGTGGCAAAAAGATCGGATGCCAGCATGACCCATAAGAACGATTCGCTGCTCGACGCAGCCAAGAAGACCGCCACGGCCCTCGGCCTTGGCTGGTCGGACCTTCAGCAAGTGTACCGGAGCTTGCAACAGGAAGACGCGGACGGAACGGGATGGCTGCCCAAGAGCGTGGGGCGAAAAATCTGGACCGCCAAGCCTTCATTCGTCGCGAAACTTGTGACGGGATACGGGTTCAACAGCTCCGCTTTTACACCGCATGAGGGTCTTTACCTTCTTCACGGTCTGACTCGGAACGGTGGTTCCATGCCGATAGAGGATTGGCCGTCCGCAGGGGTTAAGCCGCCCGCGGAGAAACGTCTCGCGCAGATCGTCAGCGATCCCGACGAGGCCGCGAAGATCGCGGAGCTTCGGTTCGACGCCGGGGCAAAGTCGATCACGATCAAGTATGTCGACGGTTCCGAGGAGGTCTTCGCCCCGATGAGCGACGATCCCTGGGACGCCGATGACGTGGTTCATCGACGCCGCATCATCGACGTTCTCCGCAAAGAGACCGGCCCGCTTTCGACCGTGTTGAGGATTCAGGGATCGGCCATTGCCGAGATTGCCGAGTCCGTCGTGTGGGATTTCAGTGGCTCGCCCATGCGCGCCGGGGAAGTGTCCGAGGAGGACACGGACGAATGAAGATCGCCTTGCCCTTGCTTACGGCGACGATCCTTGCGGGGTCGGCTGGTCGGATCGTTGGGGCGAGGTTCGCGCGGCTATCCGCAGCCGCAGACGACGGCCGACCCCGCACCCCCTTTCAGGCGAGGGCAGCATGAGTCCCGCCGAACGCTTCGAGTTCAACGCGCTGATCGACGCGGCGGAGCGCGAAGCCGCCCGACAGGAACGCGCCTTTCGCACCAAGCTGCCCGCGATCCGAGCGTTGCTCGCACAAGTTTCCCGCAGAGATGCGGCATGGCCCCGTGCCGGTTTCCGGCCTGATGGACCCTTAGCCCCCCGTCGCGATGACGGCATGATCCCGGAGATGGACAGACAATGAAGACGCAGGAAATCAAGGAAAAGCGGGCCGCGAAGATCGCGGAGCTCAAGACCATCTCGACCAAGGCCGAGACCGAAAACCGAGACCTGTCGGGCGAGGAGCGGACTCGCTTTGACGCTCTGACGGGCGAGGTCGAAGGATTGAACCGTCGACTGACCGATGCCGAGCGCCTGGCCGAATTCGAACGCCTTGAAGGGCGCGCCGATACCGTCACCGGAAGCGTCGAGCGCCGGGGTCTGGAAGGCTACAGCGTAGCGAAGGCGCTATCCGAAAGCCGTTCCGGCGTCCTGACCGGGATGGAATCCGAATGGCACCAGGAGCTGTCCCGCGACCGGGGCGAGGTCCGTGGCGTGATGATCCCGACCGAGGTCATTCTCGGCGGCGAGTCGCGCGTCCTCAAGACGACGACGCCGGGCGCGGGGCCGGGCAGCAACCTGATCGCAACCGACCTCGCCGCCATGACGGATCGCCGCCGTGCCGCCTTGCGGATCGAGGGCCTTGGCGCGACCGTGCTGCGCGGCCTGACCGGAAACCTTGACCTGCCCCGCCTTACAGAGTCCGGCACGGCCGGGTGGATCGCGGAGCATACCGACGCGCCCCGTTCGGACCCGAAGTTCAAGAAGACACGGATGGACCCGAAGACCGTCGCGGCGGAATACGAGGTATCGCGGAAGATGCTTCTTCAGTCCAGCGCGGCGTTGGAACCGATCCTGCGCGCGGACCTCGCCTATCTCCTGTCGCAACGTCTCGACGCGGCGGCAATCCGGGGCGGTGGAGCGAACGAACCGACCGGCATCCTTGCCGACTCGAATGTGGCAGAGCTGCCCGGCATCGCGGGGGCGCAACTCCTGTCCGACCTGACGGCCGACCTGATCGCGGCGCTCGAAACCGACGACGTGACAGGCACCCGCGCGTTCCTGACGAACCCCTCGCTTATGGCGAAGGCACGGAAGGTGCGCGACACGGACGGGCACGTGATCACCACGGCGGAACAGTTCCACGGCGAGCGCGTCGAGACCTCCACCCAAGTTCCCGGCAACATAGGAGCTGCGCTCGACGCCGATGCGCTGGTCTATGGAGAATGGGCGAGCTTGTACCTGGGCTATTGGTCGGGCATCGACATTCTTGTGAACCCCTATCACGCCGACGTGGCGTCGAAGGGCGGCGCGCTGATCCATGCCTTCCTCGATTGCGACGTGGCCGTTCGGCACCCGGAAGGGTTCCGGTGGGCGGCGGTGTCCTGATGGCCGTCGAGCGCCGCTTCCTGACCGACGAGCTGCGCGCCAAGGGCCGCCGCCTCGAAGGCTACGCGGCGGTCTTCGGCGCGGAAGCCAGGATCGGGGGCGGTGTCGTGGAGACCATCGCCCCCGGCGCGTTCCGGGCGACCCTGACGGCGAACCCCGACATTCTCGCCCTGGTCGACCACGATGCCGCCCGCGTCCTCGCCCGCACCCGTTCCGGGACGCTGCGCCTGTCCGAAGACACGAGGGGGCTCGCGTTCGACCTCGACGTACCTGACACCCAGGCGGGCCGCGACGTGCTGGCACTGGCCGAGCGTGGCGACCTGGGCGGCATGAGCTTTGGGTTCACGGCCCGCGACGAAGCCCGCGACGGCGATCGCCGCGAGCTGCGCGCGGTCGACCTCTTCGAGGTGTCCGTCGTCGCCGCCTTCCCGGCCTATGCCTCGACCGTCGTCACGGCCCGGTCCCAGGCGAAGCCCCTGCCCCCCGGCCTCGCCCACGCGGCGCGCGTTCTTCAGATCTTGGAGCTGACCCGGTGAGCTTTCTATCCCGCCTTTTCGGCCGCGAGCATCGTCGGGACATGACCGTTGGCCTGTCCGACCCGTCGCTGACCACCTTCTTGGGCCAGCGCAGCACGGGCGGGACTTTCGTGGACGCCGACCGGGCGTCGAGCCTTGCGGTCGCGAACGCCTGCATGAGCGTCATCTCGCAGAACCTCGCCGCCATGCCGCTCAACCTTTACGCGCGGACGGAAGACGGTGGCCGCGAGCTGGCGACGGGGCATCCGCTGCACGAGGTCCTTCACGACAGGTTCAACGAGACGATGACGGCCTTTGAAGGGCGGGAGTTCCTTGTGGTGTCGCTCCTCACGCACGGAAACGCCTTCGCGCGGATCGAGTGGAACGGGCGCGGCCAAGTCGACGCCCTGCACCCGCTGCACCCGCGCTTGGTCGGAGTGGAGCGGCTGGAATCGGGGCGGCTGCGCTACCGCGTGTCGCCCGCGCGCAGCGGCGCATCGCGGACCCACGTGCAGGAAGAAATCCTGCACCTGCGCTACCGGCTCGACCGCGACGGAGTGATGGGCGTGTCCCCGATCCAGCACAGCCGCGAGACCTTCGCGCTTGCCCTCACCCAACAGGAGCAAACCGCCAAACAGACGACCAGGGCCTTCCGTTCAAGGGGCGTCCTGTCGACGCCGCACACCATGTCGCCGGAGCTTCGAGACCGCTTGCTCGACTCGTGGCGTCAGAAGATCGAGACCGAGGACGACGGGTCTGGCCTGATCTTGATGGACGGCGGGGCCGACTTCAAAACCATGTCACCGCCTGCAAAGGATGCCGAGTTCCTGGAAAGCCGGAAGCTCACGAACATGGACGTGGCGCGGATTTTCAGCGTCCCGCCGACCGTCGTCGGTATCACCGACAACGCGACCTATTCGAACGTCGACGGCGAAAGCCGGGCGCTTGTGCAACGATGCCTCGCCCCGATGGCCCGACGCATCGAGCAGGCCATGACGGCCGCCCTGCTGACCGCTGAGGGCCGTAGGCGGTACTTCGTGGAGCACGACCTCCTAGGCCTCCTGCGAGGCGACCAGAAGGCCCGTTTCGAGGCCTACCGGATTGCTCGTGAGTGGGGGTGGATGTCGCCCAACGAAATCCGGCGGCTTGAGAACATGCGCAAAATCGAGGGCGGCGACGAGTACCTGTCGCCGCTGAACATGACGCGCCAGGGCGAGCAGGAGGGGTCGAACGATGGCCAATCGTAAGGCGAGCCCCACCCAAGCCGCGCTTGCTCGCGTCCTGAAAGCCTTTCGGGACGCGGATACCCCGATCACACGAACCGACGTGCTGCCCGATGGCACTATCCGCATCTACACGATCAACAGCACCGCGACCGAGAGCGGCCCGAGCGACTGGGACTGACCATGAAGCGCCGCCGCCAGTTCCCGGGGGCTACCCCCTACACGGATCGCCACGGCACGCGCCGCTGGCGCTTCCGCAAGGGTGGCTTCAGTGCCGAGCTGGGGAAGGACTACGGGTCCGACGACTTTGCAGCGCGTTACGAGGCGGCCATGCAGGGCGAGAAGACGCGCGGGCTGATCGGTGCGGAACGGACAGTCCCCCTGTCCTTCGACGCTCTGGTGGCGTCCTACTACCAGTCAAAGGAGTGGCTTGGCCTGGGCGACACCACCAGGCGGAGTTATCGCGGCGTGATCGAGGCCATGCGCGTCGAACACGGTCGGAAGCGGATCGCCGGCCTGAAGCGCCGGCACGTCAAGGCATTGATGGCGGAAAAGGCCGAGACGCCCGCCGCCGCGAACAACCGGCTGAAGCGCCTTCGCCAGCTCCTCGACCACGCGCTCGACCTTGAATGGATTGAGACGAACCCGGCGCGAGGCGTGAAGATGTACGAGCTGCCCCAAGGGGGCTTCCACACGTGGGACGAAGGCGAGATTGTCCGCTTCCTCGACGTTCACGCACCCGGCACCCTCGCACACCGCGCCATGATGCTGATGCTCTACACGGGGGCCAGCCGGAAGGACGCTTGCGCCCTGGGCTGGGGGAACATCCGCGGCCACCGCCTGATCTACCGACGCGGAAAGACCGTGAAGCGCACGGGTATCGTCATCGACATACCGTTGCACCCGGACTTGGTGCCGGTCCTCGACGCCTGCCCCTCGGATGCCTTCACGTTCCTTCAGACTCGCCAGGGGGCGTCACGCTCGCCCGGCGGGCTCGGAAAGGAGATGCGAAAGTGGTGCGATGCCGCCGATCTGCCCGACTGTGCCTCGCACGGCCTCCGCAAGGGCATTGCCAGGCGCATGGCGGAGCTGGGCCTAAGCGGCCCGCAGATAATCGCCGTGACAGGGCACAAGACCATTTCCGAGGTCCAACCGTACATCGACAAGGCCGACCGTCGCCTCGGCGGAGAGCAGGCGATGAAGGCCCTCGCCGGGACAAAACCGGCACAGACCTTGGCGAACCACCCCGAAAGGTTCGCCAAAATATCCCCCAAGAACCTGAAATAGAAGGACAAATGAAAATGGTAAGCGGGCCCAGAAGGATTCGAACCCTCGACCTGCCGATTAGAAGTCGGCTGCTCTATCCAGCTGAGCTATGGGCCCCCGATGAGGTTTGACTAGGCGGCCCGGGTCGCCGAGTAAAGCATCGAGAGGTCGAGGACTCCCGTCGACCGTTCCTGCGCGCCGCCAGCCGAGAGGATCAGATGCCGCCCATCGTGCCGACCGACTTCACGCCCTGGGCCTCCCTCGCCGGAGGAATCCTGATCGGGCTTTCCGCCGTGTTCGTGATGGCCGCGCTGGGGCGGATCACCGGGATTCTCGGGATCACCGCCGGCACCGTCGCGGGGCCTGACCGGGATTGGCGCGTTGCCTTCATCGGCGGCCTCCTCGCCGCGCCGCTTCTTTGGGCGCTCGTCGCCGGCGGCTTTCCGGCACAGGTCGTGAGCGGCGACCTTCCGTGGATGGCCGTGTCCGGGCTGCTGGTCGGGATCGGCACCTCGCTCGGTTCGGGTTGCACCTCGGGGCACGGCGTCTGCGGTCTGGCGCGGCTTTCGGGGCGCTCGCTCGCCGCGGTGGCGACGTTCATGGCTTTCGCCGCGCTCACGGTCTACGTCCTGCGCCATGCGGGGGGCGCGTGATGCGGGCGGCGGCGGGGTTCGCGGCCGGGCTCCTCTTCGGGATCGGGCTTCTGCTTTCGGGCATGGCCAACCCCGCGAAGGTTCTCAACTTCCTCGACGTGGCCGGCGCGTGGGATCCGAGTCTCGCCATCGTGATGGGCGGCGCGACGGTGACGGCCTTTCTGGGCTACCGTCTGGCCTGGCGGCGGTCGCGCCCGGTGTTGATGCCGTCCTTCGATCTGCCGACGCGGCGCGACATCGACCGACCGCTCCTTGCCGGCGCGGCGCTGTTTGGGATCGGCTGGGGGATCGGCGGCTTCTGCCCCGGACCCGCCTGGACGGCGCTGCCGATGGCGGCGCCGGGCACGCTCGTCTTCGTGCCGGCGATGCTCGTGGGGATCTGGCTCGGCCGGCTTGCGAAGGCCGGGCCGCTGATGCAGGGAACCTGAACCATGACCGACGCCGACATCCGCCATTCACCTTCGACCGGACCGGGAAGCCCCGACGTCTGGGGCTGCTACGAGCCGGATACGGGCTCGATCCAGTATGTCTGCGCCTGCCCGACGACGAAGAAGGCCGCGCTTATCGACGTGGTCTGGGGGTTCGACCCGAAGAGCTTCCGCTTCGACACGACCGCGATGGACCGGGTGCTCGGGCTTTGCGCGCGCGAGGGGCTGGAGGCCGCATGGATCCTCGACACCCATCCCCATGCCGACCACGTGATGGCGTCGGCGCTGCTGAAGGCGCGCACGGGCGCGCCGAACGCGATCGGCGCGAAGGTCCGCGACATCGCCGTGCTCTGGCGGGAACTCTACAACCTCGCCGACGAGCTCGACCCCGAGCGGGACTTCGACCGGCTTTTCGCGGATGGCGACACGTTCACGCTGGGCGATCTGACCGTGGAGGTGGAGCTTACGCCCGGGCATACGCTGGGCTCGATCGCCTTCCATGCGGGCGACGCCTCCTTCGTGCACGATACGCTGATGATGCCGGACATGGGCTCGTCCCGCGCCGACTTCCCCGGCGGCTCCGCGGCCGAGCTCTGGGATTCGCTCCAGTCGATCCTGCGCCGTCCGCCCGCGACGCGGCTTTTCGTCGGCCACGATTACGGCGCCGAGGGCCGCGACGAACCCGCCTGGGAGGCGAGCGTGGCCGAGCACCTGGAGCAGAACAAGCACGTCCGCGCCGGAACGTCGCGCGCGGACTTCGTCGCCACGCGCGAGGCGCGGGACGCCGCCCTGCCCCTCCCGAACCGGATGCTGGCCGCGCTGCAGATCAACCTGCGCGGGGGGCGCCTGCCGGAGGCGGAGGCGGACGGGCATCACTACCTCAAGATCCCGGTCGGACGGTTCTGACGCCCGCCCCCGATCTCCGACAGGAAAGCCGACGATGCGAACGATCCTGAAACTGGCGCTCTGCGGGGCGACCCTCTTCCTCGTCGGCGTGAGCTTCCTCGCGCTGATCGAGACGAATGCATGGTGGGTGCGGATGACGGACTTCCCGCGCCTGCAATACCTGATCGCGCTGATCCTCCTCCTCGGGACTCTCGCCGTCAGCGTCCCGGTCAGCCGCAGGCTGCGGCTCGGGCTCGGCGCGTTGGTGCTCGCGGCGATCGCCTACAATGCCGTGAAGATCGCTCCCTACCTGCCGACGCAGGACGGCGTGGCCGAGTCCTGTTCGCCCGAGGACCGTATCTCCATTCTCGTCGCCAACGTGAAGCTCGGGAACCGCGAGTCCGGTGCGCTCCTCGAAATGGTACGGGCACGGGAGCCTGACCTGCTCCTCGCGCTGGAGACCAACGAATGGTGGGAGGCGGAGCTCGCCAACCTCGCCGACGGCTGGCCCAACGAAGTCTCGGAGATCACCGGCAGCTATTTCGGCATGCACCTGCGCTCCCGCCTCCCGCTGCGGGAGACGGCGGCGGTCTACCCCGTGGAGCAGGATGCGCCAGCCATCTTCGCGACGGTGGAGCTGCCCTCCGGCGACACCGTCCGCGTCTTCGGCATTCACCCCCGCCCGCCGCATCCCGACCAATCCTCCACCGGCCGCGACGCGGAGCTCATGTGGGCAGCCCTTGAGGCGCGCGAGGCCGAAAGCCCCGTCCTCCTGGCCGGAGATCTGAACGCGGTCCCGTGGGAGCGGACCATCGAGCGGATGCAGCGGATCGGCGGATTCATCGACCCGCGGGAATCGCTGGGGTTCATGCCGTCCTACGATGCGCATTCGTGGTGGATGTCCTGGCCGCTCGATCAGGTCCTGCACCAGCGCGGCCTCAGCGTCCTGTCGATGGAGGTCCTGCCCGGCTTCGGCTCCGACCATTACCCGGTGGAAGCGGTGCTCTGCCACAGCCCGACCCCGTTCGACCCGCCCGAGCTGCGCGACGACGATCTCGCCGAGGCGCGAACCACCATCGCCGCCGCACTGGAAGGCCAGCCGGATGATCGGTAGGGGCGCGGCGGTTCGGCCGTATGTGGCGCCGGACGGGCCCGGGACCGATACCAAAGATTTAGTCCGGCAGGCCCGATACCCTTTGAATCGCCCCCCATCGACAGTCATATTACCGGAACCCTGCCGGGTCCGGCGGGGCCATGAGTGGAGGAAACGACTATGGCGTGGACCAAGCCCATCATCCGCGAGATCGAGTGCGGAATGGAAATCAACATGTACGGCCCGGACGGCGACGAAGGTCCGATCCTGTTCTGAGCCGGAGGCGCGCGGAGGGACATGACGCTCCGCGCGCGCATATTGGGGGCGGCCGCCGGAGGCGGTCTGCCGCAATGGAACTGCGGCTGCGAGAATTGCCGGCTGGCCCGCGCGGGGCGCATTCCGGCTCAAACGCAATCGTCGCTGGCCGTTAGCGCCGACGGGACGAACTGGGCGATCCTGAACGCCTCGCCCGACATCCGACAACAGCTGGCGGACACGCCCGCGCTGCATCCGACCGGCCTTCGCGACGTGCCGCTCCGCTCCGTTCTCGTCACCAACGGGGACATCGACCATGTGGCGGGCCTTCTGGTGCTACGGGAGATGCAGGGCTTCACCCTGTTCGCCACGTCCGGCATCCATGCCGTGCTCCGGACCAACCCGGTCTTCGATGCGCTGAACCCGACGGTCGTGACGCGGACGGACATCGCGCTGGAGACGCCGTTCGAGCTGGCGGCCGGACTCGAGGCGACGCTGTTCCCGGTGCCCGGCAAGGTACCGCTCTACATGGAGGGCGAGACGGTGGAGACGGACCTGATCGGTGAGCAGACCGTGGGCGTCCATCTGCGCGCCGGGGGACGCGACGCTTTCTACGTCCCCGGCTGCGCGACCATGACGGACGATCTTCGCGCCAGGCTCCGCGGCGCCGACCTCGTATTCTTCGACGGCACCCTTTGGCGGGACGACGAGATGGTGCGCGCAGGGCTTGGGCAAAAGACCGGCAAGCGCATGGGACACATGTCGATGAGCGGCCCCGACGGATCCATCGCCGCGTTCGAGGGAATGGACGTCGGCACCCGCGTCTTCGTCCACATGAACAATACCAACCCCGTCCTGCGCCCCGACAGCGCGGAACGCCGGGAGGCCGAGGCCGCCGGCTGGACCATCGGACGGGACGGAATGGAGATCGTGCCATGACCCCTTCCCGCGACGCGTTCGAGGCCCGGCTGCGACAGATCGGGGCGGACCGCTACCATGACCGCCACCCGTTCCACACGCTTCTGCACGGCGGCGGCTGCACCCCGGATCAGGTCCGCGCCTGGGTTATCAACCGCTATTACTACCAGCATTCCATCCCCATGAAGGACGCGGCCTTCATGTCTCGCGTGGAGGATCCCGGGTTGCGTCGCCGCTGGCGCTCGCGGATCGAGGATCACGACGGCACCGACACCAACGAGGGCGGCATCCGCCGCTGGCTGCGTCTGGCCGAAGCGGTGGGGCTCGACCCCGACTACGTGGCCTCCACCCGTGGCGTGCTGCCCGCCACGAAGTTCGCCGTGGACGCCTATGTGCGCTTCGTGCGCGAGAAGACGCTTCTGGAGGCCGTCGCCGCCTCCCTGACCGAACTCTTCGCGCCCAAGATCCACAAGGACCGCATTGCCGGCCTGCTGCAGAACTACGATTTCGCCGATGACAGCTCGCTTTCCTACTTCCAGAACCGGTTGAAGGAGGCGCCGAAGGACGTGGCCTTCGGTCTGGGCTGGGTTCTCGACCATGCGGACACGCAGGAAAAGCAGGACGCCGCCGCCGCCGCGCTGGTGTTCAAGACCGACGTGCTCTGGTCACAGCTCGACGCCCTCCACGCCGCCTATGTGGAGCCGGCCCGCATCCCGCCGGGCGGCTGGCAGCCGGGCGAGGGCCTCCTGAACCGGCAGGCCGCGTGATGGAACCCGGCCAGATCCCCTATTTGCCCCGCGGGGTCCGACTCCACCGCGACCGGGTCCGCGACGCCTGGGTCCTCCTCGCGCCCGAGCGCGCCGTGTCGCTCGACATGGTGGGCCATGCCGTCCTTTCGGAGATCGACGGCATCCGCTCCTTCGGCGAGATCACCGCGGCGCTCGCCGCCCGATACGATGCCAGCCCCGCGCAGATCGCCTCGGACGCCTCGGGCTTCCTCCGCGCGCTTCGCGATCGACGTTTTCTGGAGGTTCACCCATGACCGCCGATCCCGCGACCGTCCGCCCGCCCATCGCCATGCTGGCGGAGCTCACGCATCGCTGCCCCCTCTCCTGCCCCTATTGCTCCAACCCCTTGGAGCTGGCGCGGCAGGAAAACGAGCTCGACACCGAGGCCTGGGTCGACGTGTTCCGGCAGGCCGCCGATCTCGGCGTGTTGCAGCTCCACCTTTCCGGCGGCGAGCCCGCGTCCCGCCGCGACCTCGAACCGCTGATCACGGCGGCGCGGGAGGCCGGTCTCTACACCAATCTCATCACCTCCGGCATCGGCCTGACGGCACGCCGCCTCCATGCCCTCGACGAGGCCGGGCTCGACCACATCCAGCTTTCGCTGCAGGGCACCACGGCGGAGATGGCCGACAGGATCGGCGGCTATCGCGGCGGATTCGACCGCAAGATGAAGGTCGCTGAATGGATCGGGGAGATCGGCTTCCCGCTGACCCTGAACGCGGTCCTCCACCGCCAGAACCTGCATCAGCTTCCCCGTGCCATAGAGATGGCGGTCGAGATGGGCGCCCGCCGGATCGAGGTCGCCACCGTGCAGTTCCACGGCTGGGCGCTCCGGAACCGCGACGCCATGATGCCCACCCGGGAGCAGGCGCGCGAGGCCGACGCCATCGTGGCCGAAGCCCGCGCGCGGCTGAAGGGCGTCCTCGTCATCGACTACGTGCCCGCCGACTACCATTCGAACTATCCCAAGCGCTGCATGGGCGGCTGGGGCTCCACCGGCCTCGTGGTGGCGCCCGACGGACAGGTCATGCCCTGCCACGCCGCCGCCTCGATCCCGCATCTGGTCTTCGACAACGTCCGCGACACGACGCTGGCGCAGACGTGGTATCACGGCGGTGCGTTCGAGGCCTATCGCGGCACCGGCTGGATGCAGGAGCCCTGCGCCTCCTGCGAGCGCAAGCGGGTGGATTTCGGCGGCTGCCGCTGTCAGGCGATGGCGATCGTGGGCGATCCGGATGCGACCGACCCCGTCTGCATCAAGTCACCCCACCGCGCGGCGCTCACCCGGCAGGCCGACGCACATGCCGCCGCCGAAGCCGACCTCGTCTACCGCGCAATGCCGCACAGGCAGGTCACCGAACCCGCGGATTGAACACAAGGCGTCGAACCGGATCGTAAAAGCGGCGACAGGCGCCCCCGCGCGATGCGCCTGTCACACCAACCGGTCAAAACCTGCGATCCCGGCGGAACGCTCGGGATCGTGAAGCGTTGCAGAGATCATGCGCACAACATCCAAATCCCGTGGCCTGAAGGCCTTTGCCATGCTCGCGGTCGCGGGCGGGCTCAACGCGATGCGCCAGCGGCGCCGCGACCATGAACACGACGCCGCCGCGCGGGGCGATGC
The DNA here is from genome assembly GCF_947494025.1 of uncultured Jannaschia sp. Taxonomy (GTDB): domain Bacteria; phylum Pseudomonadota; class Alphaproteobacteria; order Rhodobacterales; family Rhodobacteraceae; genus Jannaschia. The sequence continues at coordinate 1,801 of NZ_CANLTQ010000021.1, read as the reverse complement.
TCGGTCGCCGCACCACGCCGAGGCTCCGTCGGAGCTGCCGCGGCGCGGCTGGATGGACGTGCTCAAGCGGACCTACGCGGAGATCACCAACGACCACGTCATGCTGGTGGCCGCGGGCGTGACCTTCTACGCGCTGCTCGCCCTGTTCCCGGCGCTCGCCGCGCTGGTCTCGATCTACGGGCTCTTCGCCGATCCCGCGACGATCGAGGGGCACATCACGGCGCTCGAGGGCGTCCTGCCCGGCGGCGCGATGGAAATCATCAGCGGTCAGCTCGAGTCCCTGGCCGCGCAGGGCTCGGCCGGGTTGGGGCTCGCGTTCGCTGCGGGGCTCGGCACCTCGCTCTGGTCGGCCAATGCCGGGGTGAAGTCGATCTTCGAGGCGCTCAACATCGCCTACGAGGAACACGAGACGCGCGGCTTCGTACGGCTGACGTTGACCTCGCTCGCCTTCACGCTGGGCGGGCTCGTCTTCGTGATCGTGGCCATGGGCGCGGTGCTCGCGGTGCCGGCGATCTTGCAGAATATGGCGTTCGGCGCGCAGCTCGAGTCGCTGGTGAACTGGTTGCGCTGGCCTCTCCTCCTCGTGGTGGTGACCGGGCTGATCGCGCTCCTCTACCGTTACGGGCCGGCGCGGGAGCCACCCGAATGGCGATGGGTGAGCTGGGGCAGCGGGATCGCGGCGGTACTCTGGCTCGCCTTCTCCGGACTGTTCTCGTGGTACGCCGCGAATTTCGGCTCCTACGACGCGACCTATGGCTCGCTCGGCGCTGCGATCGGCTTCATGACCTGGATCTGGATCAGCACGATCGTCGTCGTGACCGGGGCAGAGCTGAACTCCGAGCTCGAGCACGAGACCGCCGCCGACACGACGACCGGCGCCGAGAGGCCGATGGGCGCGCGCGGCGCCGTCATGGCCGACCGCGCCGCTGGCGGACCGAAACGGGCAGGACGGCGCGGCGACACCCTCTGACGTTGCAGAATTCGTCATCGCGACGAAGACGGGCCAGCGCCGGGTGCGAGGTAAGATGCTTCCGCCCGGCCGTGCTGCGAAGCGGAGCTACGCTCCTGTCAGGGTGTCGAAAGACCTAATCTACGGAAGACTGTCCAGCCGTTTCGCTGCAATGCTCCGAACGCCGCTGATATCCCGCGTCTAACAATCTGACCAAGGTTACGGCCGAACCTGGCGTTGTTGTACGAAGTCTGTTGGGGTTCACATCGCGACTCCGGCACCATAGCTGGACGGCATGTCCAGGCCTGCCCCGACCCGCTACCGCACCCTGAACTGGTCTATCTACAACGCGTCGCTGCGAGAGCGTGGGTCGCTTACCGTCTGCTGACCGGCAGTGCATTGCGCAGCAATGTCGCGAGAGGTTGGTTCGATCCGTCAACGCCTTGGCACGCCAGGCCATCAGGCAAGCGCGGCGGCCAGCTGGTCTACAGCGACGCCGCGAGCCAGGCCTGCCTGACCACTGTCCGATAGGGCATCACGCAGTGATGTCCCGAAAGGGATCAAGGTCCTGTTCGGCCTGCCGCTTCGTCAGACGACAGGCTTGGTCACGAGCCTTCTGAAGCTGGCAGGACTCCATTGGCCGGTGCCCTTCGTCGGGCGATCCTTCCACAGGAAGGCTCGCCGATCCTCCTCGGTCTCGACGCTGTGTCGACGGCAGAAGACGCTGGCCGTGCAACTCCCCTGCCGGGGGAGCGGCGGCCCGCTGCATCTGCTGGTCCCCTCTTGTCTTATGCATTTCCCAGCTCCCGGTTTATTTTGGGAGCGGCCACGCGGATTGCGCATGTTCGCGCG
>NZ_CANLTQ010000020.1 GCF_947494025.1 uncultured Jannaschia sp. | reverse complement strand
CGCGATAGGCTACCGTTCACCGGCCGACATGGAGCGCATGGCGGCATGACCCCGTCCACTTTCCCGGGGCAGGATCAGTATGGCTGTGACGCCTATGGTAGTCAGCAACGAACATGCTGGCTGACGTAGCAAGCGCGCGCCATGCCGAGTTGTGAGATGCCGAACCGTAGTTGATCGGTGAAGCTCAGCGGTTTCTCGATTCACGTTCCGTTTCCTCATGATAGAGTCCGGTCATGCCCTGCCCTGTCCCCTCTTTTCCGGAGACGACATGACCACCCCTGCCCGCACCCGCTCCGGCCCGATCGCGCTCGCCGGCGCTGCCGCGCTCGGCGCTCTCGCCAGCATTGCCCCGTCCACGGCCTCGGCTGCGGACTACGACATGGACTGCAAGCTGCTGCTGTGCCTGCCCGGCGGCTTCCCGTCCGGATGCAGCGACGCCTTCGATCACATGATGGACCGCCTGCGCGACGGCAAATCCCCCATCGGGTTCTGCGCCATGTCGAACGGCGCGGAGTACGACGCCTACGAGATCGACTACGCGATGAAGAGCCCGACCTCGCCGCAGGGCTGGGAATGCCCCGAGGGAAAGCACCTCTACCACCGGACCTCTTCCGACGAGAACGGATGGCGTCAGACCGTCAATACGTTCTGCTACGACACGGCCTATTCCCATACCGGATGGACCAGCGACGAGGGCTACAGCACCGTCACGACCTATACCAACAAGACCCCGCCGCAGCGGGCCGACGTCTGGGTCAACCTGACGCTGGAGCCAGACACGCCACAGGCGTATTCGCAAGGCTGGCAGAAGTTCGACACCGGCCGGGGCGTCCCCGTGACCGTGCGCTACACGGATTGATCCGCGTCGCGATCTTGCTGGTGGCAATGACGACAGCTCCGACCCTGGCCGCGGCCCAGGTCGGATGTCTGCCGCCCGAAGAGCCCTTCGCCTATGCGCCGCCCGAGGACGATCCCGAGCTGCGCGATCTCATCGACCAGCAGTACCAGGACTACATCGACGGCACCGAGGACTACCTGAACTGCCTCAACGACGAGGCGATGCGGGCGCGGACCGAGTTTCGGGCCATCTTCGACCGCTACGTCCGGTATTTCGGCGACGGGGCCGGCGTCCAGTTCGAGGCGATCGACTAGGGCGTGGTCCCGAACCGGCCGTTCGTCCCTGCTGCGGCGATTAGCTGCTTCGAGCCCACCTTGAGCGATGCTGCACGCCGTACCAACGGCTGTTTCGATAGCCCTCCGTTTGATCAGACTGGCCGATTGAAATTCAACCAGCTAACAAACGACTGTGTAGCTATTATCGACAATTCAATTTACGGGAAATAATTCGTTGCTAGAGAAGAACGCGAAAATACAGCATTCGGCCCTCAAATGGCTTACCGAAGCTGCGAAGAAACACCAACTGCCCTATCAGGTCGTCGGAGGTTTGGCAGCGCTGGCACACGGCGGTTTCCGCCCGTTGCACGATATCGATCTCTATATGCCGTTCGGCGACCCCAGGTGGACCGGTTTCTTAGACACAGTAAAGGGTTACGTGACTTGGGGGCCTGATTCAGTTGTAGAAGGTGCATGGGACCTAACCTACGTCAAAATCAACTACCACGGGCAGAAGATCGAGATTGGTGACTGTGAAAATTTGATGATTCAGGACTGGCAAACTGGAAAGTGGATCAATCAGTCTATTGAGTTCGGCTCTTCCGTATCGAGAACGATCTTGGGCTGCGAAATCGACGTGATGCCTGTAGATCAATTGATTGCATACAAGCAACTTCTCGGACGGGATGTTGATCAACAGGATGTTCGAGAGCTGACATCCAGCAGGCTATAACGAAAGTTCACTTTGTCCCGCACAGTAGACCTTCCGGCGTCGCGCAGCGAACAGCTGCTTCACATGATTTCCACGCCCCGCTCTACCGGAGCGACCCTCGCCACTTGTCTGCGGCGAGCCGCAGATGCGGGCAGGCCCGGACCAGATCGACGGCCTCGCGCAGCGTCGGCAGGTGCATCCGCACGACGGGATCACCGGCCGAACTAAGACGCCCCTTCGACATCGCGAAACGGTGCATGACCCCCGCGAGGTCGTCGCTCGTCCGCCGGTTCACCGGATCGCCCCGCTTTCCCTCCACCGCGATCACCAGCCGAACCGCGTAATGCTCGCCGCCGATGTCGGCGGGCGGGGCCGGGAAGTCGTCCGCCGTCACCCCGATCAGGCGGAGCTGGAGGCAGGACAACACCAGCCGGCAGGCATCGGCCAGGTCCTCGACGAAGACGAAGGTGACGGCGTTGTAGGGCTGGACATAGTGCCCGCCCCGGAGCCGTGCGAGATAGGGCGGCAGGTAACGGTAGGCCGTGGGCTCGGCCGCGAGGCGCACTGCGAAGCAATGCGGCGCGTATTCGTGGCGGCGTGGTCTCCGTGTTCCCATAGCCGAGAACAATAACAGAACATCCGCCGGGACAAGCGGTGCCGCCGTGTCCCGACCCGAGCGGTGCGCCCGGCCGCGCCCGTCCCGCGGGAGAGGGAAAAGCGGGCTTCTTTCAGGGTGAATGTCCGGAAGGGAGAGACGGGAGCGGTGCGCCACGGCGAGACCGGACCACGACACGCGAGACCGGCCGGGCAGCGTCCCAGCCCCGGCCGAGGCCGAGCGTGCCCGCGCAGGCTCAAGGGCGCACGAAGACGCCCCACCGGGACCCCACCAGCAACTCCGAAAGGGGGTGAGACCAACGAAGACCTTCGATGACTACATCGCAGCGCGCCGGCCCGAGGCTTGGGCGCTGCTGAGGAAGGGCGGCCTGTCCACCAAGATCGCCCGCGCCTTCCTCCTCCAGCACGGCACCGTCTGACGACGAGCCCCGCCGTAGCCCCTCGCGGGGCTACGGCACCTCTATCCCATCCGGCGCTGCGGCACCAAGCAGAATGGAGGCCCTCATGCCCGACTTCACCCGACACAAGCATCCCGTCCTCGCCGTGCCCTGCGGCGAATGCCGCGCCGCCGCCGGCGCATGGTGCAAGCGCCCGAGCGGCCACCGCGCGGCCGACCTGCACCTGTGCCGACGCATGGCGGCCGATCGCACCTTCGTCACGCAGCACGGCGCCGACGCGACGATCCGCTACGACGCGGATCTCGGCCGCTGGCAGGTCGAGGCCGTCGAGACCTGCGCCCCGGCGGTCTCGTGACGATCGCGGACTGGCTGGAGCTGGCCTATGCGATCGACCAGCGCCGGCTGTCGGCCGCGAAGTACGCCGCCGAGGCCCGGCACATGCGGGCGTTCCCGGTGGGCGAGATCGAGGCCGAGATGGACGTGCAGCTCCTCGAACGCATCGTCGCGCTGCTGAAGGGCCCGCCGCATTATCGTCGCACTGGCTTCGGGCAGCCCCACCGGGGCGCGCGTGGCGCGGCACCGCAGACGCCGATCATCGTGGCGCTGAAGAACCGCGTGACGCGGCTGCGCGCGGCGGGCGTGGGCGGCAATCTCCCCCCGTCCGGCTGATCCGAAGGCTCCCGGTCCCGAGAGGACAAAGGGGCCTTTTTTCGTGGTGGATTTTCACCCCGGAGAAAGGACCCGGACCGATGGCCACGAAGCAGAAGCTCGATCCCGCCACGGAGATCACGAACGAGATCATCGCCCTATTAGAGAAAGGCACGATGCCTTGGCGGCAGCCGTGGCGGATCGCGGGCGGCGGCGTGCCGCTACGCCACAACGGCGAACGCTACCAGGGCATCAATGCCTTCCTGCTCGGCCTGCGCGCGGCGATGATGGGCTACAGCTCGCCCTACTGGATGACGTTCGCGCAGGCCAAGGCCCTCGATGCGAGTGTCCGCCGCGGAGAGCGGTCCTCCATTGTCGTGTACTATGGCACCGCAAGAAAACGCGGCGCGGAAGCGAGCGATGCGGGTGGTGACGCCGCTGGCGAGGACGAGGGGCGCGACGGTGGCGGCAGCTACCGCTTCCTGAAGTCCTACCGCGTGTTCCATGTCAGCCAGATCGAGGGGTTGGACGCGTCCTACCATCCCGAGCCCGAGGGCGATCCGAACGACGGTCCAACGATGGACCCGGACGCCCAAGCGTTCTTCGACGCAATCGACATCGACGTGCGCTACGGCGGAGACCGGGCGTGCTACATCCCGTCCCTCGACCAGGTTCACATGCCGCCGCTGGATCGGTTCGAGAGCGCGGGCGGATTCATGTCTACCCTGACCCACGAACTTTCCCATGCCACGAAAGCGAAGCACCGGCTCGATCGCAGCTTCGGCGTCTCCAGCTTCGGCAATGAGGCATACGCGAAGGAGGAGCTGGTGGCCTGCATAAGTGAAGCCCTCATGGGTCAGCGCATGGGCTTCTATGCCGATCACATCGACAATCACGCTGCCTATATCTCGTCGTGGATCAAGGTACTGAAGACCGACACCCGGTTCCTGTTTACCGCGGCCGCCCATGCGCAGCGGGCCGTTGACTACCTCGTCGCGGCGTCCGAAGCGGGCATGAAGCAGAAGGAGATCGTCGATGCGGCAACGTGACGAACTGGCGATCCACAACGAGCGAGTAAAGCTCTACGTGACGATCTCGAACGCCGTCGGGCTTGCCTTCTTCGGGCTCGGCGTCGCGGCCCTTGGCGGATGGAACGGTCCCGATCACGCCTTGGGTGATCGTACATCTCGCCGTGGCTGTCGTAATGGTCGCAAATGCCTATATTGGTCTTGGACGTATTGAAACGGAAGACAGCGACCTGAACAGGGAGACACGCAAATGACCGGGCAACTCATCCTCATCGGCATGGTGCTGAGCTTCTCGTTCGGTGGTCTATTCTGGGCGCGCTGGTCTCAGAAGCGCCTCGAGCGCGACGATCCCGCCGCACGCGGCCCCGCCGAGTAGCCGCCCCACCTGCCATTCGATCACGCTGCGAGGCCCCCGCCCGAAAGGGAATGGGGGCTTCTTTTCGTTTGGATTTGGACCGAACGGAAAGGACGACACCATGAAGATCACCCGCACCTCCCGGCTGACCGGCACGGAACGGACCCGCGAGATCGACCTGACGCCGGCGCAGCTCGCCGCGTGGGAAGGGGGCGAGTTCATCCAGGACGCGACGCCGCATCTCTCCGACGCGGACCGCGAGTTCGTGATGACGGGGATCACCGCCGAGGAATGGACGGCGGCGTTCGGCGACGACGAGGAGGAGACCGCCTCGATCCACTAGACCACCCGGCCCCGGCCCGAAGCCCCCGCCCGAGAGGGAGTGGGGGCTTCGTCTCGTTCAGGCCCGAGCTGACCGGAAAGGATACCCCTCATGCCAGACCGCATCCGGCACATTGTCGCCTTCTACGAGATCGACCGCGCGTATGGCGGCCCGGAGGAAGGCGGCTGGTGGTACGATTGCGGCGAGCTGCGCCGCGTCCTGCGGGTCGTGCCGAATGCGGATGCGGCCTACGACCTCGCCGCCCGCGCCAATCGGCTGATGGACCGGCTCCAACGGGGCAAGCGCGATGTCGGGTCCGTCATCTACTCGGGCGGACGGTACTCGGCCTGCGTCTTCGAGGACACCGCGCCGCGTGCCTTTCCTGAGACCGTGCCGCGCTACGAGTAAGCGTCTTATATGAAAATATTAGTTTTACTTCGTCCGCCCCTGCATCGTTGCAAATGTTACACCGCCCTGATGATTTTATAATACATAATAATAGCTGGTAAATAAGAAAACTAGAGTTTATTAAACAGACCATTGTTACAGAAATTCTATTGCCCCGAAATAAAATACAATACTAGGCTATCAGAAAGAATAGATAGTGAAAGAGAAACCAGAAGAACTACCCAAATATATAGGTTTTATTAAATACTATTGGCTACTAATATGGATGCCAGTAGTTGAGCTATTTTCACGAGTAGCGGACGAGTTGGCTTTGTCTATATGGCTACGAAACTTAATACTATACTGGAATATATTAACCAGGAAACTGTGGGAAGAATTTTTTCGAGTTTTAGGGATAAGTTTTCCTTTTGGAGAACCCGCAAAAGATGCGCTGACCCTAACTCTTATTTGTTTTATAGTATCTGCTAGGCTTGCTTTAAAAAAGAAATCTACTTCTATCATTCGAGAAATAAATGGGATGAAGGAAGGTAACAACGCCAGGTCTGTTGCTTCGGTAATCGTCAGTCTTGTATCATTGATAATACTCTTATCATACTATACAGCTTCAACTATAGCTGGTGTGCCCCAGAAAAATAGTCTATTGGATTTTTTAGAAACCCTATTGTATTTGCAGTTAGTTATTCTGTTACTTATTATAGTGTATATAATAATTTCAACACCTTGGAATAATGTTTTTGACGGTAATATCCATGTGTTCATGAGCAGGTTGTTAATTGCTGCTCTGGCTTCTTTCGTTCTCCTTTTTATTGCAATATATGGCCTATACGAGTCAAGTTATTTTCTGCCAGATAGAGAAGGTCCGGCAAGTATATTGTCATTCATATATTTTTATGGAACTGTGTTCCTGTTTTCAGTCATACCGACCTTAAGTATTACTACACTTATAATTGTGGATTTTAAATCTCCGGTAGTCATACTGGTTTTCCTGATCTTCTTGGTAGCTCTTGATTTTATGCTATACGTGACGGAAATTGCTTTACATTATTTGAATGAAATAATTTCGAAAGCTCAAGTTTAGCGGTTGGTAAGCCCAACGCTTACGAGGGCCGCTCGTACCTGGCCTAGGTTTTCGAGCATACCGCGCCGCGCGCCTTCCCCGAGACTCGGCCGCGCTACGAATTAACCGCCGCCCGGCCTGCCGGAGCCTCCCGCCCGAAAGGGTGGAGGGGGCTCCTTTTCGCGTGGACTCAACCCCTCTGAGCGGAGCCTCTCATGGCCGACAAGAACCTCGTCCACAGAAAGCGCATCTCGCCCACGCTTATCCGCGAGCTGTCCGTCGCCTACGACAAGGGGGGCATCAATTATTGGGACTACAGCACCAAGCCGAAGGGCATCTACTTCCGCTCGACGGTCTACGAGCAGGAGGAGGGCTCGGTCTTCAAGACCTACAAGATCGGCATGGGCGAGTCACAGCGCGACGTGGGCTACATCTGCGTCGTGCCGCTGACGAACTATCGCCCGAAGGCGCTGCGCGAGGTCCGCGAGCGGGTCGCGGCACATGCCGAGGCAATCCACGGGCTCTGTGACATCGGCGATACCGAGGCGCTGGAGCAGCTCAAGGCGATCCTGGCCGCTTCGAGAGATCGGAGGCGGCTCTTTGTCGTCGTGGTCCCCAGACAGAGGAGAGAGACCATGACCGACACCGCCGAATACGTCACTGAGCCCGCGAAGGTGGCCGCGCAGAACGACGCCTTCCGCCGCAATGCGTGCCTCGCCATACCCTACGGCCCGAACGATCCCGTGCTGCGGGGCCGGGCCGTTGTGACCCAAGCGGTCGACGCGAAAGGGATGCCATTCGTCCAGGCCAGTCTCGCCGCCATCGGGCGGGTGACGGACTTCCCGGCCGACAACGACCCGGACGGCCTCCACGACTTCGGCGCGGTCGAGGTCGCGGGCACGACTGTCTGGTTCAAACTGGACCTCTACGACGGGTCCGACCTGAACTACGGCTCCGAGGCCCCCGACGACCCGGTCCGAACCTTCCGCGTGCTGACGATCCTGCTGCCGTCCGATTGGTAGGACCGCACGCCCTTCCGGCCGTTCTGCCCGACTGCGAAGCCCCCGCCTCGAAAGAGGAATGGGGGCTTTTTTCGTGTGCGGCCATGAGGCCGGGAAAGAGACTTGAGGAGAGACCCCATGACGACGACCGACCTGACCGCGATGGACGTGGCGCTGAAGGACCTCGCGCTGCACGCGCTGAACGCCCGCGCGGGCTCGCCCGAGACCTACGAGGCCGACGACATCGCCAACCTCGCGGCCTCGATCGACACGCTCGGCCTGCTCAATCCGCTGATCGTGCAGCGGACCGGCAAGACGTGGGGCGTGCTTGCCGGCGGCCGCCGTCTCGCGGCGCTGCGCCAACTCGTGAACGACAAGGACGCGAAGGGCTGGACGCAGCGGACCAGGGTGGCCTGCCGGGTGCTGGGCGATGACGTGGCGACCGCGACCGCGATCACCGTGGCCGAGAACGTCACACAGAAGGCGATGGACCCCCTGGACGAGTTCGAGGCGTTCGCGCGGATGATGGAGACCGGCGGCCACGATCCCGAGGGCATCGCCAGGATGTTCGGCGTCGAGCGGCGCCGGGTGATCGAGCGGCTGCGCTTCGGCCGGGTTCACCCCGACATCCGCGCCGCCGCGCGTGCGAAGGAGATCACGCTCGACGCGATGAAGGCGTTTGCGGACCATCCCGACCAGGCCGTGCAGAAGGACGTCTTCGACGCGATGCAGGGCAGCTACATCCAGTCGTGGACCGTCCGGGACAAGCTCCGGAACCGCGGCGTGAAGATGGGCGACGCGGTGGCGCGGCTCGTGGCCGAGGACTACCGCGCGGCGGGCGGCGACATCGCGGCCGATCTCATCGAGGAGGACTCGATCCTGACCGACGAGACGCTGGTCGAGCGGCTGCTGATGGAGAAGCTCGCGGCCCATGCCGAGGCCGAGCGGGCGCGACTGGGCTTCGCGTGGGCGGAGGCCGTGCGCGCGGCGGACTACAAGGCGCTGCAGGAGTACGGCCGCGTCTATCCCGGCGCGGTCGAGCCCACGGGCGAGGCCGCCACGCGCTGCCGGATCATCGCCGACCGGCTGGCGGAGATCGACGAGGCCCGCGACGCCGCGATGGATGACATCGAGGGGAACGACGAGAAGCCCGACCTCGAAGTCCTCGACGAAGAGTACGAGGCGCTGAACGAGGAATACGAGGGCCTCACGACGGGGTGGGCCGAGGCCGATCTCGGCCGCGCCGGGGTGCTGGCCTACTGGGACCAGGGGCGCATCGCCACGATCGAGGGGCTGGTGCGGCCGGAGGACCGGACGGATCGCCAGCCCGCCGCGACCGGCGAGGGCGCCACCCCGGCAGGGGGCGCAGGGAGCGCGGATGGTGCCGAGAACGGCGAGGCGGGCGAAGACGCGCTGGTACTGTCGGACTCGCTGAAGACCGACCTGCGGACCGAGCAGGCCGCCGTGATCGGCAGCGCGCTCGCGGGCGATCCGGACCTCGCGCACGACCTGCTGCTCTTCAAGATTGTGGCCGACCTCCTCGGCCGGGCCGGTCCCGTCAGCTACAGCTTCGGGGTGACGGCGAGCGCGGCGGACCGGCCCCACGGCAAGCCCGACGAGGTGGACGGGCAGGCCGCCGCGGCACTGACGGAGCTGTTCGAGGGTCTCGACCTGCATTGGTGGGCGGACGGGAAGTCCATGCCGGAGCGGTTCGAGGCGTTCCGCGCGGTCGATCCGGCGATGAAGTCCCGCATCGTCGCGGTGGCGCTGGCCGACGCCGTGAAGCCCACGGGCTACGGCCACGGCGAGGCGCTCATGGCGCATATCGCGCGCCAGCTCGTCCCGGACCTGCGCGCCGTGTGGCGGCCGACCGGCGGCGCGTTCTTCGGACGACTGAAGAAGAGCGTGCTCCTCGGCCTCATCGCCCGCGACCTGCACCAGCCCGAGGAGGCGGCGCGGCTGGCGAGCGAGAAGAAGACGGCGATCGTCGACTTCGTTGAGTCGCTGTTCGCCGCGCCCTTCGCCACGCTCACGCCCGAGCAGCGGCAGGCGGTGGAGACGTGGTGCCCGCCGGGCATGGAGATCGGCGAGTCCCGGAACCCCTACGAGGCGTTCGGAGAAGCCCGGCTGCGCGGCATGGAGAAGGACGAGGCCGAGGATCAAGCCGACGTCGAGGCGGACGCCGCCGATACGGACGAGGACGCCGAAGCGTGGGACGAGGAGGTGCCGTTCGAGGACACGGACCCGGAGGACACGGATAGCGCCCGTGCATGGGCGGAGGCCGAACACGCCTGATTCAGCGATGCGCCGGGAAGGGCCGTCTCTCTCCGAAAGGGGAAAGGCGGCCCTTCGTCGTGGGGAACCCGTCATCCCGCGAAAGGACCGATCCCCATGAATTGCCCGGCCATCGACACCCTCCTGCCTCTCATCACCCGCGACCTGCGAACCAGCGGCCTGACCGCCGCGAGCCTCGCCGCGCAGATCACCGAAGCCATCGGCGGCACCGACGCGGCGGGCGCGTGGACGTGGCGGCAAGCCTATGACCTCGTGCAGTCGGCGGCGATCCTGGCAGACCGCGACGTGCCGCTCGCATCCGATCCCGCCACGCGCCTCGCCCTGCTCACCGCCGGCGCGGGCGCGCGGCCGACCGAGACGCGGCGCTCGGAGGCGCAGATCCGGCTGCAACAGTTCAGCACTCCTTTGCCTTATGCGTATGTCGCGGCCGTCGCCGCCGCGATCCGGCCCGGTGACGTGGCGCTGGAGCCCTCGGCCGGGACCGGGGCGCTGGCGCACATGGCCACCCGCGCCGGGGCGAAACTGGTGCTGAACGAGATCGACCCGTTCCGCGCAATGCTTCTGGACGCCGTGTTCCAGCTCGCGCCCTCCCGGCACGACGGCGAGCACATCGACGATTTGCTGGACCGCCAGCATATCCCCGACGTGGTGGTGATGAACCCGCCCTTCTCCTCGTCGGTGTCCCGCGCGGCGGACCCGACCATCGCGCTGCGCCACGCCGTCTCGGCCGCCAGGCGTCTCGCCCCCGGCGGGCGGCTGGTGGCGATCCTGCCGATGGCGGCCTGCGCCGAGCGCCAGCCCGCGCTCTGGCGGCGGCTGACCGCGATCGTCGTCCCGCGCCTGCATCTCGGCCTGCCCGGCATCGTCTACCGGAAGATGGGGACGAACGTGGAGACCGCGCTTCTCGTTGCCGACGTGCCGGTCGAGGGCGGCGTGGGTGAAGTCACGATCCCGCTTCGGCCGATGAGCTTGTCGGACGCCCTCGACACGATCCGCGCGGAGCTGCCCGACCGACCGGCCCGCGTCGCGGCCGTTCCCGTTCTGACGAAACCGCGTCCCGCGCCCGTGCGCCCAGCCCGTCCGGTTGCCGCGCCCGCGACCCGGACGGCGACCCCGCGGGCGGTCCGCGCCCCGGTGGACGTGCCGCTGGCCTATGTCGAGCGTGCCACGCCGGGCCGGAACCTCGCCGTGTCGGACATCTATGCGAGCTACGCGCCGCAGCGCATCGAGATCGCCGGCGCGGCCGCGCATCCGACGCCGCTCGTGGAGAGCGTGGCGATGGCCGCCGTCCTGCCGCCGATGCCCACGGCGCTGCCGACCCTGCCGCCGCGTCTCGTGGGCACGGGCGAGCTGTCCGAGGCGCAACTCGAGACGATCATCATGGCGGACGAGGCGCAGGACCATGACCTGCCGGGGCACTTCATCGTCAAGGACGACTGGACGGGTGCCGAGCCCGCCGCCGAGGGCGCGGGCGTGGCCTACCGGCAGGGCTACTTCCTGGGTGACGGGACAGGCGCCGGGAAGGGCCGCCAGGTCGCCGGGCTGATCCTGTCGAACTGGCTCGCCGGCCGCACCCGCGCGGTGTGGCTGTCGAAGTCCAGGACGCTGATCGAGGACGCGATCCGCGACTGGCGCGATCTCGGCGGCGCGCCCACCGACATCCATTCCATCGACCGCTGGAAGCCCGACGCGGCGATCACGCTCGGCCGCGGCATCGTGTTCCTGACCTACGCGACGCTGCGCGCGGTCGGAAAGACCGGCCGCACCCGGCTGGAGCAGCTCGTGGAGTGGGCGGGCGCGGACTTCGAGGGCGTCATCGCCTTCGACGAGGCCCACGCCATGCAGAACGCGGCCGGATCGAGCGAGGGCCGTGGCACCGCACCGTCGCAGCAGGGCATCGCCGGCCTGCGGTTGCAGCTCGCCCTGCCCCGCGCCCGCATCCTCTACGTCTCGGCCACCGGCGCCACCAACGTCGCGAACCTCGCCTACGCCACCCGGCTCGGCCTCTGGGGTCCCGGCGACGCCTACCCGTTCGCCACGCGCGAGGACTTCGTGGCGGCGATGGAGGCTGGCGGCGTGGCGGCGATGGAGGTGGTCGCGCGCGACCTGAAGGCGCTCGGCCTCTACATCGCGCGGGCGCTGTCGTTCGAGGGCGTGGAGTACGACATCCTCGAACACCGGCTCTCGGACGACGAGCGCAAGGTGTACGACGCATTCGCCTCGGCCTTCCGCACCATCCATCAGAACTTGCGAAAGGCGCTGGAAGCGACGGGCATCGTGGACGAGGAGGCGGGCCTGTCCGCATCGGCCGCCAAGGCGTCGGCGCTGTCGCGCTTCGAGAGCATGAAGCAACGCTTTTTTGGCCATGTTTTGGGAGGCTTCAAGGCGAAGAGCCTCATCGCCGCGATCGAGGCCGACCTGGCCGCCGGCTGGGCGCCTGTCGTGCAGATCGTGTCCACCGGCGAAAGCCATCTGGACCGCGCCATCGAAGGGCTGGAGGCCGGCGACGATCTCACCGAGGCGCACCTGACGCCGAAGGAGGTCGTGGTGCATTGGCTCGCCACCGCGTTCCCGATCCACGCGCAGCAGCTCGTCGAGATCGAGGGCACCGTCGTCGTGCAACCGCTCCTCGATGCCGACGGCAACCGTGTCGTCTCGCGCGAGGCCGAGGCCCTGCGCGACGCGGCGCTGATGGAGCTTTACACCATCGCGCCGATCCCCTCCGTTCTTGACCAGCTCGTCTGGCACTTCGGCGAGGAGCGGCTGGCGGAAGTCACCGGACGGTCGAAGCGCACGATCCGCACCGCGAACGGCGCGCTGAAGGTCGTGCCCCGCTCGGGCTCGGCCAACAGTTCCGAGAGCGCCGCCTTCATGGCGAACGCCAAGGAGGTCTTGTTGTTCTCCGATGCCGGGGGCACCGGGCGGTCCTACCACGCCGCGCGCGGGGCGGCGAACCAGCGCCGGCGGCGGCACTACCTCGTGGAGCCCGGCTGGCGGGCCGACGCGGCGATCCAGGGGCTCGGCCGCACGCATCGCTCGGCGCAAGCCTCGGCGCCGTTCTTCCGCGTCGTCACCACCGACGTCCACGGCGAGAAGCGGTTCACCTCGACCATCGCCCGGCGTCTCGACACGCTCGGCGCGCTCACCAAGGGCCAGCGCCAGACCGGATCGCAGAACCTGTTCCGCGCCTCCGACAACCTGGAGAGCCCGATCGCGCGGCGGGCGCTCGTCGCGCATTACCGCGAGCTGGCCTCGGACCGGTGCGAGGCGATGCCCTACGAGGCGTTCCACGACTGGACCGCGCTGGCGCTCGTCGCCAGCGACGGCGCGCTGCTGGAGGAGCTGCCGCCGATCCAGCGGTACCTGAACCGGCTGCTCGCCCTGCCGATCCGGATGCAGAACGATCTCTTCGCGGCGTTCACGAAGAAGATCGAGGCGCAGACCGAGGCGGCGCGGATGGCGGGCACGCTCGACATCGGGATCGAGACGCTCCGGGCGGATCGGATTACCGTCACCGGCGAGGCGGACATCTGGACCTGCCCGAAGAGCGGCTCGGTGACGCGCACCGTCACGCTCGCGACCGAGACGGCGGTGCATATCCCCTCGGGCGCGGGCGTCCTCTCCGATCATGGCCGCTACGACCGCCCGATGCGGAACGCCGCCTCGGGCAAGGTCGCGCTGATCTCGCGGCGGCCGAGCCAGATTTACGACGACGAGGCATTCACGGAGGTCCGCGACGTGCGGCGCCCCGGCGGCAAGACCACCGTGACGGAAGAGGCGTTCGCCGCGTCCCATTGGGAACCCTGCGACGAGGACACCTTCGTCGCCCTTTGGGACGCCGAGGCTAACGAACTGCCGAAGGTCCGCACCGAGGCAATCGTTCTGCTGACCGGGCTGCTTCTGCCGATCTGGAAGACGATCCCGTCCTCGAACCAGCGCATCTGGCGGGTGACGCCGGAAGACGGTCTCTCCCGCATCGGCCGCGCCATCTCGCCTGACAGAGGGGGTGACGAGGCGCTGGTGCTGAAGGGCCGGTTCCGGGGCGACGATGCAGCGCAACCCGACGAGCTGGTCGCGTCGGCGATGACCGGGGACACGGCGGTGGAGATCGGCCGCGGCCTGACGCTGCGTGCCCGCCGCGTCGCCGGGGCCAAGCGCCTCGAACTGGAAGGGTGGCAGCCCAGCCAGGTCCCGGCGCTGAAGGCGACAGGCTGCTTCTCGGAAATCATCGCCCACCAGCTCAGGGTGTTCGTCCCCGTGGGCGAGGCTGCGGCGGGCGTGATCGAGCGGATCGGCGGCGGGCAGACGACTATCCCGGTACTGAAAGTCACGAATGCTTGAAGGGCTTGACCGTCTCCGTCGTTGGAAGGCGTCACCCTTACGAACAACGTATCTCAGCGCCTAGAAGACGAAGTCATTGGCCTGCAGGTCTGCGGCGTTCGTGTCGAGAAGCGTGATCGTGTTGCCCTTCCCATCGTCAATAATGACGTCGTCGCCATCCTGAAAAAGATGATTGCGCCCAAGGTCTCGAAAGCTTCCGATAGCGCCGACGTCCGACAGGTTGATCCGCTCTCCGCGCATCTCGTGCGCGAAGTCGACAATCCGGTCGTTTCCGAAGTCTCCGGCAAACAAAAAGACGTCGTTTCCGCCGCCGCCCTCGAGTCGGTCATCTCCCGTTCCGCCGACAAGCCGGTCCCTGTCCGACCCGCCGAACAAGCGATCGTTACCGGCACCCCCGCGCAAGAGATCGCGGCCGTCATCACCTGACAGGAGGTCATTCCCTTTGCCCCCCGAAATCCTGTCCTCTCCACCGCCGCCATGCATGACGTCCCGGCCGGCTCCACCCGACATGATATCGGAACCCCCTTCCCCATCAAGCCGGTCGCGTCCGATCTCTCCGAACAGACGGTCTGAATGGCTACCCCCGAATATCCGGTCGTTGCCTGCGCCGCCCCGGATCAGATCGAGGCCTTTTCCACCATCTAGATTGTCGAAGCCGCCGTGGCCGTTTATGCGATCCGACCCGTTGAAGCCGAACAGCCTGTCGGCTTGATAAGAGCCTTCGAACATATCATCGCGGTTGAAGACGTAGCGCGATACGGCCACTGCATCTCCGGAATCGAGAAGATTGAAGAACCTGTTTGCGTCGCGGTCGATGTTCTCGACGCTGTACCATTTCTCGTCTCTTACAGTCACCTCGTAAGTATCGAGACGGCCATTGATTTCCTCACGATAGAAGTCGTACGAGAATGAGCCCCGATATGTCCCGGTATACTCACCACCTTCGAGCCTGATCTTGGTCTCGTCGGCATCCGTGACGGTTCCGGCAATCGTATCTTCGGTCAGGACATCGATTGCGTAGTTTGCGCTTGCGTAAGCCATTCTAAGTTTCTCTTTCTCAAATCATGCCGAATCAATAGACTTGTCTTTTGCCGCGCCGGGATTTTTCTAGCAGTGGCTAGTTTTGAAAAGATGGTATTGGAATGACGAAATTCGTATCAAATGAAGACAATTTAACCAAATTGTTCTGTTCCGCAGGACATCGTTGAACCTCCTCCATCTGTTCAGGTTTCCTGAGGTCACGGACCGGGTCCGATGTCGCGGCTAATCCGACAGGCCTTGGCGTGGTGCGTCGTTCTGCGAAAGGAAGAGAGGCAGCTTCGCTTGGTGTGATCCGAGTCCCGGATCGGGAAAGACATCCAGCCAAGGAGCCCCACGATGATCACCGGAACCCTGACGCAGAACGCCGACAAGACCACCTTCACCGCCTCGATCTCGACGATGATGTTCGACATCGCGCGCATCGCGGTCGTGGCGAACGCCTACAAGACCGCCGACAACCACCCCGACTTCCGCCTCGAGGTCCGCACCCCGCGCGGCCGGACGATGCGCGTGGGCTCGATGTGGAAGGCCGTCAGCGAGAAGAGTGGCCGCGCCTACTTCTCGCTTGGCCTCACCGACCGCATGGGCCGGACGTGGCGCATGAACGCGGTGCGGAACGAGGAGACGCCCGAGGGGACGTGGCAGATCGTGCCGCTGGCCGGGGGTCGGACCGAGCTGACGACGATGGCGGGTCAGGTGGAGACGCTCGACGACGGCAACCTCGCCGGCCTCAACGGCGGCTACGACTTCGACATGGATTTCGTGGCCGTGGAGAACGCGCACAAGCGCGAGGACAGCCATCCGGACTTCCACATCGAGGCGCGCGGCCCGGCGGGCGTGCTGATCCGCATGGGCTCGATCTGGAAAGCGACGTCGCCGCGCACCGGGACCGAATACCTGTCGATGGCGTTCTCCACCCCGACCGGCACGCAATACCGGGCCAACGCCTTGCCCCGCACCGGGGACGGCGAGGGCCTTTACGAGATCGTTGCCCAGACCGGCAACGACCTGGCGGCCGTCGCCTGATCTCTCCCCGGGCGACCGGCCCGGGCCGCGGCGACCTCCCGCGTCGCGGCCCCTCTCCACCCCCCAACCGAACTGAAAGGAAGGTGATCCCGCATCTCGCGGGCTGACGCGCCGCGTCGTCCGCGCATCATCGAGGGCCGTACCTGACCGGGTGCGGCCCTTTCCGCGCGTGATCTCAACCCGTGCGGAAAGGACCACGCATGACTTCGATACTTCACCCACGGACCGACGACCGGGCGGCGCTGGCCGCCGCAATCCTCGGGACCGTCGCGCAGCGGATGTGGCTCACACCGGAAAAGGTCGCGCAAGCCTTCGCGCTCTCCACCTGGACCACCATCGAGGAGATGACCCTGCGCGAGTTCGCAGGCGCCTATCGCGGCTACTACCCGAAATGCACCATGAACCTGCGCGCCGAGGCGGTGATCGCCGAGGTCTTCGACCAGCTCGCCATCGCCCTCGACGATCCGCGGCGTGCCTTGCGCGCAGGCGAATGGACCCCGCCCGGCGGATGGGTTCGACCGGGCGGCTGGACCGGAGGGCGCTCCGATGGGTGAAGGCCTCTACTGGAGCCGCGACGGCCGCACCGCCTATGCCAAACCCTACGACGACGACCTCGATCCCGAGGATGTCGATCTCTGGACGTGGGCGTACGACGATCTCGTGGCCACAATCCGCGCCTCGCTCAGCGCCGCGTGGTGGCCCGTCGAGCGGGAATGGCGTGAGCGATCGAGCCGGATCGTCGCCCGTAACGGGCTGCACGAGGTCTGGCTGACCGGCGACAGCTACAACCGGGTCCACGTCACGTTCGGCGTTCGCCAGAACCTCGACGAGACCGACGCGCTGGCCCGGCACGGCGTCGACGACCGGGCCGAGGCGTTCTTCGACCGGCTGCAGGAGACCTGCGACCTCCATGTCCGGACGAGCGCATGGACCAGTGCGCCCCGTGAGATGCGGAGGGTCGCGGCATGACGGCCAGACCCGCCCTCATCCGCATCCCCCGCGTCTTCCTCGACGACCATGAGGCCCACGACCTGCCCACGCCGGCAATCCGGAAGACCGAGCGATACCACGATCGCATCCGGGCCGACGATCCCGCCCTGCCCGAGCTGATCCCGGACGCCCGACACGACGCCGAGGGCGGCATCTCCACGCGGGACGTCCCTCACCTCTTCGGCGTGGTCGCGTCCGCTCGCGCCACCCTCCCCGCCATCCGCACATCGCAGGAGACCTCCGCATGACCTTCCGCATCGCGCTGAAGTCCAAGCCCTCGCCGCACTTCGCCGAGCCGCACAAACGCTGGCAGGTCCTCCTGAACGGCGAGCCGTGGGGCGACCCGTTCCGCTACAACATGCGCGGCTATCGCGGCGTGCTGCCCCTGCCGGACGGCCGGTCCTTCGACCCCGGCGAGGTGACGCTGACGCGGCTTCGGCAGGAGGTGGCGCGGATCAACCGCGAGGCGCGCGAGGCCGCGTCCGCGATCCCGGCGGCGGGCGCATGAACGTCCCCGCCGCCCTCCTCGGCCATTGGTACGCCAGCGGCCCCGAGGACAAGCCGTTCCGCGCGGACGATCCCGACTGGAACATCCACCGCATCGTCGAGGACGTGCCGGGCCTCCCGACCGTCACGGTCGAGAACGCCGGCGGCCAACGCTTCCCGCTCGAACGCGCCTTGGCGGCCGCGATCGCCCTCCCCCCTTCCGACCTCGAAAGGCTCTCCCAATGAAGATCGAACTCAAGGCCATCCAGTACGCCGCCTTCTCGTCCGAGGAGACGAACTGCTACACGGCCAACCTCTACATCGACGGCCGCAAGATCGGCACGGTCGACAATGACGGGCGGGGCGGGTGCGACCGCTTCTTGGGCGACCACGCCGCCTTCGTGGCGGCCGATGCGTGGTGCAAGGCCAACCTGCCGAAATGGACCGGCTACGACGGCACGCCGTGCGACACCGATCTGGAGTTTCATTGCGGCCAGCTCGTCGACGCCTGGCTCGTCGCCCGCGACCTGAAGACCGCGTTCCGCACCAACGTCGTGATGCGCGATCCCGCAGACGGGAACCTCTACACGGTGAAGCATCGCGGCCGGATTGACGCGACGATCGCCGGCATCGGCAAGCGCCACCCCGGTGCCGTGATCCTCAACACCCTGCCCTTCGACGAGGCGCTGACGCTCTTCCGCGCGGCGACCTCGCCATGACGGCGGACGCCATCCCGCCGGAGGTCACGGAGATGATCGCGACGGGTGCGCTCTTTGCCGTGAGCCACAGCGGAGGCAAGGACAGCCAGGCCCAGATGATCCGGCTGCGATCCATCGTGCCCCCGGATCAGCTCGTCGTCATCCACGCGCCCCTGGGGCGCGTGGAATGGCCCGGCACGCTGGCCCATATCCGCGCGACCATCGGGGACACGCCCCTGATCCTCGCACATGCCGCGACCGATCTGCTCACCGCCGTCCGCAAGCGCGGCAAGTGGCCCTCGCCCGGGGTCAGATTCTGCACGAGCGGAAGCAAGCGAGATCCTATTGCTCGGGAGCTGCGCCGCTACCTCAAGGCCAACCCGCGCTTTGGTGGGCGCATCGTCTCCTGCATGGGGCTGCGCGCCGTAGAAGGACGCGACCGGGCAAGACGCGCGCCGGTCATGCGGAACGAGCGCAACAGCAAGGCAGGCCGCGAATGGTGGGACTGGCTCCCGATCCACGGCTGGTCCGAGGCACGGGTATTCTCGGAGATTTCCGACGCCGGCGAGCGGCCGCATTGGGTCTATGCCAAGGGCATGACCCGCTGCTCCTGCTCGTTTTGCATCATGGCCACGCGCAAGGATCTCCGCCGCGCCGCGCGGCTCCGCCCGCGCCTCGCCGCCGAATACATCGCATTGGAAGAGGAGATCGACCACACGCTCAGTCCGACGCGCGTGCCGCTGCGCGGGATCGTCGCCTGATCGTCGGGCCTGTCCAGAATTGTGTCCGAATGTCCCGGAAAAACATCGACATGGCATCATCATGGGGTGTAAACAAAGCACGAACACACCAGATATTGGATATGCCATGTTCAAGATGAGCGACAGCGCGTCCGGCCTTTCACTCTGCATGAGTGTCGATCCCCAGCCGCGCAATCCGCGCCTCGTGAACGACAACGTGTTCCAGATCGTGACGTGGACCAAGGGTCTGGGCGATCCGCATGCCTGGCCGGATCGGCAGGCTTTTCTCGATGCCTTCCCGGCCGAGACGAATGTGCTGTTCCCGGTGCGGGCGCTGCACACCCGCAAGGGCCCGGTCCTCGTGCGCGTCTATTCCAACGACGATCCGATCGACGGCTACGCCTTCGCCACCCACGAGCGGCTCTGCATCGCCTTCGGCCTCGACAAGATCACCGGGGAGAACCACGACGACATGCTCGAAGAGGCCGACAGCCTCTGCCTCACCGAGTTGCAGGACTACGAGCATTTCGTGGACGGCGACGTGTACCGCTTCGAGATCACCGACAAGCGCGGTGAATGTGTCGAAACGGCACGCGATCTCTACGGCGAAGGCTACGCCCGTCACGTCGCGCAAGACACGCTCGACCGGCACCTCTATAGCGTCGCAATGGACGGCTGACCTCGAACCGGATCGAGACCCGACCAGCTCCGAAGCGCGGTCCCTCACGGGCCGCGCTTCTTGCATTCCGGATCGGCGCAATTCGACGGAAGCGACGCCTCGCTGCACCATTCATGCCGCATGGCGGCCACGGGCCGGCCCTACCGCGCCGATCATGCTTATGGCCCGTCTCCGATCCTACCTCGAATATCGCGCCGTCGTGCGCGCCGAAGCCGATCGGCTGGCCGCCTCGATGGGTAGCCTAAGTCTCAAAGTGGCGCAGACACGGGCCTACGCGCTCATCGACGCCCCGCAGGACAGCCCCCGCGCCCGGCTCGCCTGGGACGTCCTCCGTCACCTCGAACGCCGGTTCTCCAGCTAGAGCCGACCTCGACCGGCGCCGCTGACAGGACGCTCCGAGCCCGACGCCCCGCTTCGCGCGTCGGCCGAGGGCACAGATCGGTGGCGCGCGCCGTCCGGGCATCCGACATGGGCGATCCCGGTCCTTTCAGGTCGGTGGACCCTCGCAGCCGAACCTGCGGCAGCGTCGGCCCCGCGCAAGGGCTGCGCCCTTCGCAACTTCGTTCCGACCCTTCGGGTGCGCGCGGCTTTTCCGCCGCCGCGATCGGTGGCTGCAACCACCAATCTGAGCGGACCTCCACCCATGACCAAGATCCTCTCCACCCTGCGCTCCATTCTCAAGGCCCTCGGCCGACACGCGAAGCTCACCATCTCCGTCGCCCTCTCCGTCCCAGGCTTCCTCAAGATCGAGGTCGAGTACGCCCGCCAGCTGGGCAAGCCGCCCAGGGATGCCTGACGGCATCCATCAGAAAAGCTACCGGCCCGCGCCTCCCGGCGCGGGCTGTTGCTCAAGTTCTCTGATCAGAATTAGATCGAGATTTTTAAGAACACGCTTGGCCGTATCAGCGTCTAAATCAGCACGGCTGGTTTTTTCCACCTGACTCGATAGAAGAGCGACTATAGCAAATATGCTAAGAACAACGAGCAGTCCTCCGCCAATTTTTCTGAACCCGGCCAAAATTGGCCCAGGATTAGATATATGCCGCTCTTCAAAAACTTCCGATATTATGATTATTCCATGAACAAGAGGTAGTGAGGCGATTGTAAACAGAACGACGGATGCTAACATCAGTATCACTGTACAGCTCCGCCAGAACCAAACGGGCTCGAAATCCGACATTCCAGACGACGCAGAGAATAACAACCAGGCAAGTCCCATGAGCGTCACTGACTTGAAGGTCATCTCAAGTCCTTGGGATAAATCTTCGCGTACTTTTCTTTGAAGCCCCTTCGAGTCCGGCTCTTCCATTTTCTTTCTCGCTATCGACGTTTTGGTGTTGCTGATCTTCGCTCAGTGGATAGTTGTCACGCTGTTTCTCTCACTTTTTAAACGAAGTTTTTTCAGTACCTTTCTAGGATAGTTTGCAACCCTGTGTTGCATTGCCTCCCTGCGGGACCGCCGCCCTACTCGGCCCGCAAGCGGGCCTTCCCGAGGCCCGGACCCCTGCCCTCCCTGCGGCCTATCAGCGGACCGTAAGGCGATAGACAGGGCCTCCAGCGAAGCTGTCGACCTGTTCGACAGCACATTCGTAATCACCGCGCACCAGCGAAGCATCACCATTCGCTGCGGCGGCGGCATTGACCCAATCCCGGCACTCCTGAACGGACCGCAAGCCAGGTCCCGCTTGGTACGACGTCAGATTGGAGCGATCCGGATAATAGTAAGCATCGACCTCTTCCCAAGGCGCCGCACCATCGCTCCAGAACCAGTTCGCAACGGTCTTTGGAGGATCACCGAAAACAAACCAAGCCCCGACGATAAGGATGACGATGATGGGCATAGTCGGACGACCTAATAAAAGAGAACTATCCTTGATCGACGACAACCGAAGTCAATCAGGCTTCACCGGCTGAACTCTCCTTTATGGAGGTTCTCACGACCTCACTGATCTTCAGGTGGGCTCGTAGGCGCGTGGCCATATTCGCTCTAGATTTCTGCCATTCCTCGTCGAACTCGTTTTCAGGAGTGTCCTGCCTTTGCATGACGTTGAATATCTGCTGCAGCGTATCCGCCTCGAAAGACCCTGCTCGCGCTTCCTTCTTAAGCAAATGGACAAGCAACGTCTCAACGATCTCGAGTTGACCGCAAAGCGAAGCTATCTGTCTGTCTTTCTGATCCATCAGCGGCATCTTTCCCTCAGAACGTCCGCCAGGCCGACGGCACTCGAAGACCATTCGAGCATTTTCTAAAGATGTCGAGCAATGATCCCGCTCAAGGTTCTCCTGCTAGGTTGCGGCATTGCTAGATATGGCACCTCCCGCCCGGCTTGCGCCGGCCGGGACCGCCGCCCTACTCGGCCCGCAAGCGGGCCTCCCCGAGCCCCGGACCCCTGCCCTCCCTGCGGCCTGATGCGCCGGGCTCCGTCTCCTCCGGAGCCGCATCCCGCCGCGGCACGCATGGTCGGTCAGCGGCCCGTGTCTCGGCCCTCCGGGTGACGGTCGGACTGGTGCAGCGTCAGTCCGACCGCCAGTGTTTCAAATCGCAGCCTTGGCGCGCATCCGGCCCATGACGCCGAACCCGCCGAGACCCGCCAGAAGCAGCAGACCGGCGGCCGGCAGCGGAACGGGCGCGACATCGGGCGCAGGCGTCAGATCGGTCAGGCTGATATTGCCGATCAGCGGCGCAGACGTGAAATTGTGGGCCGTGAAGAGCAACTCCTGGCTCGTGCTGTCTGCAACGAAATCGATGAACTTGGTCTGCCACGGCAGCGCACCGCCGTCCCAGTCGACCGATGATCCGCCGACATAGAGACGGACATCTTCCAGCTTGCCACGCACCTTGAACGACACGGAGTCATCGGTGTCTCCGAACGACGAGAAAGCGAAGCGATACTCATGGCCGGCGATGAAATCATCGACGATCTGCGAGATCGTGGACCCTTTCGGCAGTTGCAGGACGGCACCGCCATCTTCCGCAATGCCGTACTCCCCGGCAATGCGGGCATCACCCGTGACGGTCCAGCCGTCGAGGCCGTGCGCGAAAGAGCCATTGGTGATCGTGGCCGCCGCCGCAGGCAGGGCGGCAACCAAGGACGAAATGAGTGCGATGACGGGGAGACGCATGGGAGAAACTCGCGTGATGATGATTACAATCCGAGGCGGCTCTTATGTGAGCCCCAACGAAAAGCGAAATCTTTTCCTAAGAGGTAGTTAAGCGGTTAACAGACCGGGGGTTCGGACTTCGCCGAACGCCCCTGCGTCGCACCAAGCGGCACCGCCGTCCTCGGGGATTCGCCGCTGTGCGACGAACGCCGCTCGGCCGGGGCTTCCTTCCGAACCAGCGCCCAGGGGCACCGCCTGTCCGCCCCCCGTGCCGATCGCGGCCCCATCGAACCTGACGGACCGGGGCGCCGGGGGTCCGGTCGCCTTTGGCTCCCCCAACCGCAAATACGGCTTCCACGCCCTGCGGGCGCGGACCCTCCGCATTTGCCGTTGCCCCCGTCCCCCCGCCCCGTCCTGTTCTGGCCGTGCGACCGACTGACGGGTGACGAACAAGCGATGCCCCCAACAGGTCTGTCCGTAATCAAGAACAAGGCGGCGCTGAATCGCCATTATCCTTGTATTCCGAATTGATGAATCAATTCGGAGTGTACTCCCTCATTCGGGGATCAAAACAAGCGGAATTAGATAATTGAAGCAAGCAAACAATTAGAGAAAAACGAATATAAAGCATTAGCTTAGGCCGCAATTAATTCGTAAAAAGGAGACAGGGAAAGCGAATGGCGCTCCCCTCCAAAGCCGGAAATGTCCGGCGCACATTCAGGAACGACTCCGATGCTCACGACCTACGACGAGATCGAACTCTTCGGCCTTACCGAGAACGGCAGCGACGACCTCCCCATTCCGAACGACGACGAATTGCAGGACCGCGCCGTGGGCGAGGCGTTCGAGGCGTTGATCGGCAACCTGCAAGGCACCGGGCTTGCGTCCGAGGTGGAACCCCTCGCCCATGCCTTCGCGACCATGTTGCAGCGCCGCGCCGTGTCGCTCGATCAAGCCGCAGACCGCCAGAAGGTGAAGGCCCGCGCGTTGATCGCATCGCAGGACGGCAGCGAGATCGCGGAGACCGAGCTGGACGAGACGACGCGGCTCTACACAATCCTGCAAGAGAAGGCCGACGCCCTCAAGATCATGGCCGAGTGCGCCGCGCAGCACTACGAACACGAGACCGGCGAGCACTACACCCCCGTCACCGGTGACCGCACCACGCGCCGCGCGATGGAGACGGGCGCGGTGTTCGAGGCGAAGAAGTTGCTGGACGCCGCAGACCGCGCCGAGGCGGAGCGCAACAAGGTTGCGGGCACCTTCATCGCCGTGGCAGGCGATGCCGACTGGATCGACAGCGCGACAATCTGGAAGCGGCTCGACGTGGCCCGCGACAAGTGCCCCGACATGGTGTTGTGCCACAAAGGATCGCGCGGCGCGGAGCGGATCGCCGCCGCATGGGCAAAATCGCGCAAGGTGCCGCAAGTCCTGTTCCGCCCGAACTGGTCCGCCTTCAACAAGGCCGCGCCGTTCCGCGCCAACGACGAAATGCTGACCGCCCGCATCCGTGGCGTGATCCTCTTCGGCGGCGGCGGCATCGGTCTGAACCTTGCCGAGAAAGCCGAGGCGAAGAAGCTGCCCGTGGCCCGCATCCCGAAGCCGGAGGCGCAGCGGAACGCCTGATCCGCACCCTATAGAACCCCGATAGAGGGCGGCCCGCGAGGGTCGCCTTTTCCGCATGTCCGCCCCCCAGGTCGCCTCCGTCGCCCTGGCGGCGATCGGGCTCGGATTGACCGGGGCGGGCGGAACCGGCTCGGCCGGCCCCGCCCGCCCCGGCCCTGCGCTATCCGCGCTGGAACGCCTGCGGCGCAGGATCGAACGGCGCGCGGCTGTTAACCTCCACCCCG
Source organism: uncultured Jannaschia sp. (assembly GCF_947494025.1). Lineage (GTDB taxonomy): Bacteria > Pseudomonadota > Alphaproteobacteria > Rhodobacterales > Rhodobacteraceae > Jannaschia. Next base: position 27,198 of record NZ_CANLTQ010000020.1, on the reverse strand, counting down.
CCTGCGGCGGCGCGGAGGGCCGCGCAAGACATCACACCCGCAGCTCCGGACACGGCCCTTCGGGCCGGGCAAGGAAGGCGGGGAAGCGACGCCGGAGGCTGCGGGACCGCTTCCTTCCGGGATGGACCGCCAGGTCGCGGCCGTTGCCCCTGCCCTCGGCTTCGCGTGTCGGGCAGGGAACGGGCCGGACGGCCCGTCGCGCAGTCGCGCGGGGTCGCACCCAGGACCCGCAGCCGAGGCGGCCGCGACGCCTCCGGTCTGTCGCTCTGCCGCCGATTTCGGTCCGGCCGGGATCGCGTTCCGCGACCGCTCCCTCCCCTCCATCGCCGTCTCCGCGTCAGCCCTCCACCGCGCGTCCACCGCCGGCTGCTGATCGGAAAACGCACACACTGAACTGCCAAGCATATCCTCCGGATGCGCCACCGGATCACGCCGCCTCAAGGATCGGAAAACTTTTCGGCCCCGTCGCACCGCCTGGCACGGTCGGTCATACCGGCGGCTGCGGTGCATGAAGCGGCGATGCACCCGGAAGACTTTTCCGCCCGGCTCCGCCGGCGCCTGCGGCGTCCTTGACCCGGCGCGGTCCGGTTTCGGGGGACCGGGACATGCTCGGCGATCCAGCGCGAGCAACATCACAGGAGACCGACCATGACCGACCGCGCTCGTGACAACCGCAAGCACCACGAGGTCCACGCCGGGAAGGGACAACCCCGCCCGAACTACAGCCTCGGAGAGTTCCTCGCCGCGATCGAGGCCGAGCCACATCGACTGGCCGACCTGCTCGATGACGACGCCCCGCCGTCAGCTTGGGAGGACGCCCAAGCCGCCGTCATCGCACGGAACGCAAGGCTGACGCCCGAAGTCCAGCCGGTGTCCTCGTGGACGTCGGAGCCCCGCGACGACAGTCCCGACCCTCGGGATGCCCGGATCGCCAAGCTCACGCGCCGGCTCTGGTGCCTGAGCCTCGCCCTGACCGCGGTCAGTGTCGCGGCCATCGTCGGATGGGTTGGCTGACGCCAAGTGCGGCCCCTTCGGGGGCCGCTTCGCCGTCGCCACCGAGGCGCGTCAATCCACGATGCCACGACATGCTTCGGGCCGGTCGCATGGCAGCGCGCCCGGCCCGGCCTGATGATGTTGCCTCGCAGACATCCCCGCCGCCAAAATAGCAGAATCTGGCCCTCGTTGCCAGGCGGATCACTCGTCAAGCGGCCCACCGCCGCTTGTCCCAGCGGCAACCGGCCCGCTGACGCCAAGCGCGGGTGACGCTCGATCGACGCAGCTTCACCGGTCTCGCGGCGGGTGTTCAGGACGGTATCGAGACGCAGGACGGCGGCACACAGTCCGGCCGTTCGTGACCACGCGGGACAGACCTTCCGGCGGCGGCGATCACCCCGGCCTCCTTCACTTCCTCCCTCATGGCACTTGGCGGATCGCGGGCCGGGCGTGCGCTCCCCTTCGGCTCGCCAACGACAAATACGGCTTCCACGCCCTTCAGGCGCGGACCCTCTGCATTTCCCGTTGCACCCGGCCCTTCTCCGATCCGCCTCTCAAGCGCCATCGGAAGCAAAGGAGCCCGACATGACAACCTACACCCTCAACGTCCCCTACGAGTTCACCAGGAACGGCCGCACCGAGCGCCGCTACCGCCGCGTCGGCGCCGTCTTCGAGAACACCCGCCGCGACACCGGCGAAACCTTCCTCTCCATCAAGCTCGACTTCCCCGTCGCCGTCACCGAACTGGTCGCCTTCCAGCCGAGCCCCCGCGACGGCGAGCCGCCGATCGACGAGTGATCGGCAGGGGCGGCCTCCGGGCCGCCCTTCGCCCTGGCGGGCGACGCCGGCCAAGGCCGGCACACCCGCCTTCGACTACGCAGGCCGGGCCGGCCGTTGTCCTGCTTACCGGGTCCTCATCTTTTCCGGATCAACCTCCAGCGTGACCCACACAGGTCCGGGACCCATTCGAGGAACTGAGTAACCGTCCCCCGAACACTGAAGGATAGCCCTTCGAGCCGCCTCGAACGCCATTTGAACGGTAGGATCTAGGCGATCGTCAACGATGATCGGACCCTGAGACCTGACTCCGACAAGCTGAAGCGAGTCTGGCTGAACTCGATCGCCGTCATCTACCTGGAACCTGACAGTAACTGACGTGGTGGGTCGATCTAGTGACCCCAAGTTCCAGCATCGAGATATATCCGGCGGTTGCTCCGCATGAAGGATGCTCGGAAGGCAGAAATTAAGGATGGCCCCAATAAGATAAGCTCTCATTCTGCTCTGCTAAATCCCATCAGTAAGTCTCGCAACCGGATCATCTAGGCCCCTTCGCGCACGGCCTGCGCCGTGCGCTTGCCGCCCTACTCGGCCCCCGCTGCGCGCGGGCCTCCCCGAGACCTGACCCCCTGCCCTCCCTTCGGCCTGATGCGCCGCCGGCCGTCTCCTCCGGAGCCGCCCGCCAACGCGGCCGAATGGTCGATCAGCGGGCCAGGTCTCGGCCCTTCGGGTGACGGTCGCCGGTGCGGTTGGACCGAGCCGGGCAATCGGAGGCAACCCGGTAGGGCATCAGTTCTCTGCCAGGGCGGCCTGATAGTCCGCTGTAACCTCTTCGACCTGTACGATCCCCGCGTCGATCTCTTCGAGGTTGATACTTGGTAGCCGTGGCACGACTCGGAATTGGGCCTCGCCGGGGGCCGGCAGCTCGAAAGAATCTATGTTTGCCTCGAGCCCTTCGATCTGCTCGACCTCGCGCCGCAGCGGCTCGCCGGTGCAAATGTTCGGGAGGCCCCGGACGAACAGATCATGCATCCTGTTCGCCTCGCGCAGTTCGTCACGAAGCGCCTGCAATTCCATGCAGGCGGGCACTAGGATATCGCGACGCTCTTGGAGGCTGGCTTTCAGTTCATGACTTTCGGCAGACACTTCCGCAAGTTCCACCTTCATTGCCTCGATCTCTACAGCGCGCTCGCCCGCGCGTTGCTCGGCTTGCCTCGCCTCTTGTGTGTCATCCAGCACAACAATCCGCTGAGCCAAGTCCGCACGGTCGAAGTCTTCCAGCGCCAACTCCATGCTGTTGCGCTCAGGGTCGTTCAGCCAACCTTGAAACATTTGGCGACAGTCGGTTTTCACCAGGCCGAGCATTTCCTCGGGCAAATCCTGATAAACAACCTCGTTGATCCCGCCCAAAAGCTCGGCGCACTCACGCGTTCTCCGCGTGATTTGAGCAGGCTCACCACCATCGCCCACAAGAGCAATGAGCTGTTCGTCGCTGACGTCTGCCAGAGCATCCTTGCAGGCTGCGAGAGCGAGGGCCGTACATCCTGCTAGGAAAACCGTTTCAAGTCGCATTCTTACCTCATAATCCCGTTCCGTGCCGGAATAAGAAATCGTGGCAGATGATGAAATCCGCACATTGGGCATAAGCTGCTTCGTGCCTGTCGATCACCTGTCGGGAATATCCTTGGAGCACGGACGGACCTGCCCACCGGCCACTCGTCTCCTTTCGCGATCTGGGGGCGCGTCCGACTCGCAGCCCGTGGACAGCTCCGGTCCCGGCCCTTCGGACCGGGCAGGACAGGGAAAAACAGGGAGAGAGGAAAGGCTGCTTCGCGAGGGGGTGATCCGAACAGGATCGGGAAACCTCATCACGGAGACGACGATGCCCCTGCATAGCTGCACCCTCACCGACATCGACCGCTACGAGCTGGCCACCATCCTCGCCGGACTGCGCCTCTTGCAGCAGACCCCTGCCCTGCCCCCGGAGATCGAGGAGATCGCCACCGAGTGCGGCGAGTTCACCTCCCTCGATTCCATGCAGATCGAAGACCTCTGCGCGCGCATCAACGCCGCCTTGGAGTTTCCGTGGCGCGACGTGACCGAGGACGATGCCGAAACTCGGGCGCTGGAAGCCCGCGTGGCCGCTCTCTTCGAGGAGATCGCGTGATGCTGCGCCAGTATAACCCCCAGCGTCAGCACCGCATCGAGATCGACGGCCGCATCCGCACCATCGGCACCGTGCCGGTCGGCACCATCGTCCTGATCCAGGGCCGAAAGGTGCAGGTCATGGCATGGCTGCCCCGCGACGACACCGCCTTCGAGCGCGGACGGTTCGTCACCAAGCGGATCGCGGGCGGGCACATCGCCCTGGTCCGCGACCTTGCGACTGGCCGCACCGGGCAGCTTTCGGATGCGTGGCTCGTCGATGCCGTGACGGTCCGCACCGACGAGCCGGACGGCCGCGCGCTCCTGCGCCGGGCCGCGCTGCGCGCCGCGCGCGCGCTCGCCGACGTGGCCGAAGGCACCCGCGAGATGGAGGACGCACGATGATCTGGTCCGTCTTTCTGCTTTCGATGACGCCCCGGCGCTTCGTCGTCCACAGCGACAAGGAACGGGCCGCGCAGATCACCGCCCGGCTCCTGGCCGAGCGCCATCCGGGCATGGCCTTCGGCTACGAGGAAGGACCGGACTTTCGGCACAGCGACTGTCATCCCTCGATCCGCGACACCGCGTTGTCGGTCGAGGTGCAGAACCTCATCGCGGCCGGGATCGCGATCGAGGCCGTGGCGAACCCGAAGGGCCTGCCGAAATGGTACGCCTTCCAGTACCGCAACGGCGGCGTCTGCGCCTACCGCGACCACGACCTGCGGGTGGTGGAGATGTGCCGCCGGGACTTCGACGTGGTGCAGGAACGGGCGATCTACGCGGTCTATCCGTCCACCGACGAGGTTCTCGATTGCTTCCGGACGAAGGCCGATGACGCCGCCTGAGTTGGGGCGGGAAGCCGCCTCAACCCCCTTATTTCTTTGGCCATTCGCGGCCCCCATGATAGGATCGGGACAAGATCATACCCGATGGAAAGGCCCCCCATGAACGCCCTCACCCCCATCAAGTCGGCGTGGAAGTCGGTCCAGCTCCTCATCGCCTTTCACCGCAACAAGGACGGCCGGCGGCGGCAGGACCCCCGGCTCTGGAGCCCGAAGAACGGGGTCGCCGGCGTCACCGACGATCCGAAGACGAAGGAATCCGTCCTTGTGGTGCGCGGTCACGGCGATGCGGGCGATGTGCAGATCAAGCTCCACCCCGACAAGATCATCCTGCGCCGCGACCCCGATGCGATCGGATGGTCCGGCCTCCAGGTCGACCATTACGGCGTCCGCGTGCTGGTCGGCGATGTCTGGATCACGGTGCAGGCGGACGGCTCGATCAAGCGCGAAGTCGAAGGCGCGGCGGACGACGAGAGCTGGCTGGAAGCGGACGGCTCTTACATCCGGATCGCACCGGAGGTGGAGATCAACGTCGCCGGCGATGGATCGAGGATGACGCGGCGCACGACCGAGCGGCTCGACAGGATCGACGACGAGGGCTCCGTGAGCCGCCGCCGGAAGCCGTCCGACCGGCCCCTCGTCCGCGAGGCGATGGCGCGACTGCCCGACGCGTAGCGCCCCCTCCCCTGCCCTGCCATGTGAAAGCCCCGCCTCTGGCGGGGCTTTTGTCGTTTAGCCAAGTGCGCTGCGGGAGGCCCGACCCGGTTTTCCACCCCGGGCCGGAGCGACTTCAGGAGCGGAGGTTCGGGGCGAAGCAGCCCCGAGAGAGACGTCAAGGATCGAACGAGGGGCTGTGGGAGACCGGGGGTGGGCCGGCGATCGGCGCGTTATGGGTGCTTATTATTACGCTCTTTCTCTTGGGCGACGAAATGGTTGAGCGCCCCTTGAACGAATGCTCGTCCCACTGTTCCGGGCTTCAGGATTCCGTTTGGATCGACTTTCCCGGCAAAGATTGCATAGCTGGAACTCGGGATTACTCTGGTGACTTGTTGCTTCTTAGGTAACGACGAGTAGATCGGGTCGATCTGAGTATGATTGACTTGGCCAGCTTCCAAAGCCTCCGTAAATGCCGCAATAGCTACCTCAACGAAATGCCGCATGGCAGCTCTGTCTCCGTAGACTGGTGCGATCTCATCATACCAAGCTGAAACACCGGAAGCCGGCTGTGCGGCATATCCTTTGATTATCATGCGATCAGGCTGATCCTCGTCGGTCGGTTCGACAATGTTGACCGGCGCTCGCGAGGTTTCCTGGTCCTTCTGGACGGACTGTCCGGACACAATCAAAGATTGCGGGGTGATATTCGAGTCTGCCGAGACCAGCGAACCGGAGGCAAGCTTGTGCGGTTCTGGATCGGGTTTGGGAAGGAGATCGTCGGACTCGCCTGAATCAATATCAGTGGCCGGAACGGTTTCGTCTTTCGTCTCTATCGGGCTCGAAGCCTCCGATACATCCGAAACCTCGGGGGTCTCGGGCTTGCGGGGCGGATCGGCGACGAGCTCTTCCGAGTCGTTCTTTTCGCGCTTTTTCTGTCGAGCCCGAACCGTATCGTAGTCCATTTCGGACGGCATTCTCTTCAGCTTGAAAGCCATCACGCGGTCTCTTCCGGCGTCGTCAGGATCGCGAGGACCTCGTCCGTCAAGGCTTCTGAATCTCGGATCGCCTTGAGGACTTCGGGTGCGACCAGTCGCCGGGCGGGTGTGGACCGGCAATACTCATAGTATCGTTTGAGTATTCCTGAGGAGGCGGTATCGGCATGCACTTGTCTGTCGGGCAGGCGGGTCTTCAATACAGGCAGTTCCGCTTCGATGAGTGTTGCGAGGCCCATGCGATGCGTTACCGGCAGGGCTGATTCGCGTGTGGGCGTCCTGTTCAGGAGGATCACGATAGGGATTTCATTTGCTGCGCCTTCGACGACTTCGACTAGGTAGTTGCAGGTCTCGAAGAGGGCATCCATTTCGGTCCCATCGAGACCGGACGGCACGATCACGAGCTGCGAATTCAGGATCAATGTCTGGTTGATGTCGGAGCCGCCGCCCTTGGTGTCGACCAGAACGTAATCCACCTTGTCCTTTTCGATCGCCTGGAAGACGACCGGGAGGTCTTCCGCGTGCCGAGCCTGATGGATGAAGACGTTCGGGTTCCACGTCTCCTTGCCCAACGCATGCTTCCGCCACTTGGTGATCGGTGTGACTTCATCGGCCTCGAGGGCGGCGATGCGAAGACCCCGTTCGACGAGGCCCGATGCGAGCGCCATAAGGCTGATCGTCTTTCCGGCCCCGCCTTTCATACTCATGAAGGTGATGATCTTTGGGGCGTCGGCTTCCTCGGGGGCCGGCTCTGCCGCCGCATCCTGTTTGCTGTCCAACATCTGCTCAACTCCTTTGCCTCCGCAGTTCTCGGCCTGCGGTTCGCGCGTTCGGGTTTAGGTGCCCGCTGATCTCAGGATCGTATCTCTCTATCACCCTGACTGCGCGCTACCCTTTCACCCTTTTACCCCAACTCCGCGTTACCCTGGTACCCTGTCACCACAACTCAGCAGCACCCTGTTACCGTATTACCCCATCACCCTGTTACCGCCGCACCGCTTTACCACCGCATCCTACTACCGCCGTACCGCTTTACCACAGCACCCTGCTACCGCCGTACCGCTTTACCCCATCACCCTGCTACCGCCGTACCGCTTTACCACAGCACCCTGCTACCGCCGTACCGCCTTACCCCATCACCCTGCTACCGCCGTACCGCCTTACCCCATCACCCTGCTACCGCCGTACCGCTTTACCCCATCACCCTGCTACCGCCGTACCGTCTTACCCTATCACCCTGCTACCGCTGTACCGCCTTACCCTATCACCCTGCTACCGCTGTACCGCCTTACCCTATCACCCTTCTACCGCCGTACCGCCTTACTCTATCACCCTGTTACCGCCGCACCGCTTTACCACCGCATCCTACTACCCCCCTACCGCATCACCCTGTCACCACCGTACCGCTTTACCGCATCACCCTGTCACCCTACGAAATCTTCTTACGAAGGTACTAGAGGCCATCCGACACTGAATCGGGAAAGGGTGACCACCCCCGATAAGATCGCGCTCTAAGGGGCTTCACACGCTCTCCTAGAGGCCCCTACTCCGTCCATCTTCGCGCATTCGCCTTATTCGCCATCTAACGATGCGAATGGCAGCAAGCGATTGACGACGATGAAGAGTGGTGAGTAAGATTTGTAGTGATTGGCAGGATATATTCAAATGTAGTACATTTGATATTAGAAGGCCAGACAAGCGAGAACGTGACCAGATGACGAACGACAACCCCAAAGTGCCAGCTTGGAAGAACCGCGAGATGAAGGGTGGTGATTGGGCTGTCCCATCGGCCGAAAAGTCCGTCCGACGTGCCGACAAAGTGGTGACAGTACGGGTAACAGAGGCCGAACTGGCAGAGTTCGACACGCAGGTCGCGCAGCTGGGGATCAAGAGAAGCCGCGCCTTGCGGATCGCGGTGCGTCGGATCGGCGGGTTCGTCGAGGCTGATCCGGCGCAGATTGAGGTCTTGCGGGACATCACACGCCAACTCATAGGCGTTGCCCGGAACATCAACCAGATCGCCAAGTCGGCCAACCGGACCCGCGATCCCGATTACAGGGCTTTCATGGAGGAGCGCACGATGCTCGCTCGTGAGCTGGCCCGCGTCCACAGCCAGACACAAACCATCCTTGATCTCGCGGCTCGGCGCGAGGATGGCCTGGCACGGCTTCAGCAAGCCTCGGCGGACTGAGGATGCTGGTCTTCGATCTTCTCAAGCGCGGCCGTTCAGCGCCTAACAATATCTCCGCGCTCGATGCCGTCATGGGAAAGGATTGGGCGATCGTCCAAGCCGGGCGAGCGCGGCGACACCACGAGGTCGAGACCGGACTGGCGCTGAAGGCGGCGCACAAGCGGAACGTCGAACGCATGAACGGGGGCGGGGGAGGTGGCGGGGGATTGCCCGGCCGCAAGCCGCAAGCGGTGATAAAGATGGTCCGTAAGGGCGGGGCGTCCGACGTGCACGGGCTGCGGGCGCAGATGGCGTACCTGTCGCGCGACGGCCAGCAACCGCTGGAGCGGTCCGAGACCTTGTTGGGGGCCGAGATCGACGACGTGCAAGCTGCGGAAATGGAGCGGTTGTGGCGGATGCCGCCGGAGGGATCGGGCCGGGCCGACCGGACGTCGCATTTCATCGCCAGCTTTCCCGAGAACACCGACCCCGATGCAGCGAAACGGGCAGGGCGGGCGTGGGCCGAAGAGATGTTCGGGTCGGGCCAGTACGGCGGCGACAGCTACGACTATTACACCGCGTTCCACACCGATCGGGCGCATCCGCACATGCACGTCGTCGTCTACCGGCGCGGGCTGGAGCATGGCGAATGGCTCAAGGTCTCGCAGCGCAGCGACATGAACTACGACCGGATGCGCGAGGTCCTCGTGGATGTCGCCGGGCGGGAGGGGATCGAGCTCGAAGCGACACCGCGCCTGGCGCGGGGCGTCCATGACCGTCCGGTGCCCGATGCCGAGTACCGGCTGGCCGGCAAGGAAGGCCGCGAGCCGGTCGCCCCAGCTCATACACAGGAGACGGCAACCCTCGCAGCAGCGGCGCTGCTGCATCAGTCACGGCGTTTCGCCATGCAGGCGCAGCTCGTCGAGGCCCGGTCGCCCGAAGCCTCCAGGATCCTCTACGCGGCCTCCGCAGCCGCGGCCGAGGGAAAGGCCCTTGCGGACATCACGGCAAAAATCAGCAATCGGCAGGAGGCCGACATGAACCAGCGCGTCGAGGCAGCAAAAGCGGAAATCCGCGACAACATCGACAAGATAGATCGCGGCATGGGGCAGGTGAGCGACAGCGCCACGCGCATGAGGATGACGCGCGACATCGCCGCGCTGAAGGCAAAGACCGCGCCGATCCTGGCCGATGCCCGCGACCTCGCACCCTACACCGAGCCGAGTACGAGCGGGCGGTATCGCGGCTTCGATGCGAACGATCCGAACGCCGCAGCGGCCCGCACCGCCGTGGAAGCGAAGGTAAGGGCGGTGGCCGTTCGCTTCGGTACCGATCCCGAAGCGACCGTCGAACGGTATGCGGGGCCTGCGCCATCCAAGGGACTGGAGCAACAGTTCGATCGCGCCGAGGTCGAGGAACGCGCCCGGACCCGCGTCGCGCGCGGCGACGGCCCGGAGGACGTGCAGTCGCGCGACCTCGCCCTGTCGAAGATGCACCGCGAGATCGCGACGATCTACGATGCGGTCCGGTCCCGTGAACCCGAGGCGTCCCGACAGGACACGGGACGTGGCACGACCGCCGCCACCGAGGCATCGCCGCAGGAGCGGGCGCGGCAGACGGCAGCGCAGGAGGAGTCCGCGCGCACCGCCGCACGAGAAGCCAACCCGATCTACCAGCAGGTTCAGGCCGAGCAGGCAGCCGAGAGGCAGGCGGCGGCGCAGCGCGAGGAAGCGAAGCGCCAGCAAGACCGTGCGGATGCCGAGCGCGCCAAGCGCGAGCGCGACGCCAACGGCCACGGCCTCTGAGACGAACTCCGGACAACAAGGACAGACAGAATGTCACCTGCAAAATCCATCCTGCCTCTGGCTCTGGGCGGCCTCGTGATCGGGCTGATGCTCGGGGCAATCGCGGCCGGCGCCTATGCGTCCTGGGTCACCGGGCGCGACGTCGCGAATGTCGGCTTCACCACGATCTTCGACTTCCTGCCCGCGACCCTCGGCGGCATCACCACGCTTGAGCCAATCCGTACGGCGCTGATGATCTGGGGCGGCCTCGGGATTGCGCTGGCGATCGCGATCCCTGCGTTCGGCACCAAGCGCCAGCTCACCAGTCATGGCTCGGCCCGGTGGGCAACGAAGGCCGAGATGAAGCGGTCCCGTCTCCTCACGCCCCTCAAGACGTTGAACGGCCCGATCTACGGAAAGGTCGGTACGCCGAAATCGAGGGCGGACTTCCTGTCGTCTCGGGACATTCCGCACAGCATCACTTCGGCTCCGACCGGATCGGGGAAGACCCGCAGCGTCGTGATCCCGACGATCCTGGTCTATCCGGGCTCGATCCTCGTGCTCGATCTCAAGGGCGAGCTGTTCGCCAAGACCAGCCGGCGTCGCGTCTCGTTCGGCGATGCGGTCTACAAGTTCTCGCCCTATGCCGAAGACGGCCGGACGCATCGCTACAACCCCTTGCAGGATGTGGCCGACACGCATGAGCGCCGCCGGTTCACCGAGGCGCGGCGGCTCGCCGCCTCCTTCATTATCGCGCATGGCAACGGCCAGGGCTTCCTAGAAGGCGCGCGCGACATCTTCGCGGCCACGGCGATGCTCGCGGTCGAGCGCAAGACGCCGACCATCGGTGCGGTCTTCGACGCGCTCTCGCAACCCGGCGATGCCTTCGCCACGCTTCGCAAGCTGGGCGACGAGGTGAAATCCCCGGAAGCCAAGAAGATCTTCTACAAGATGGGGGGCATGGAGGCGCGCATCCTCAGCTCCTACCTTTCGGTGCTGAGCGACGGTGGCCTGAGCCTCTGGGCCGATCCGGCCGTGCGGGCAGCGACGTCGGCCTCGGACTTCTCGATCAAGACGCTGCGCTCCGAGCCCGCCTCGATCTATCTCGTCGTCTCCCCCAACGATCTTGTCCCGCTGGCTCCGCTCATCCGCCTGATGTTCCAGCAGACGATCTCCATCATGCAGCGAGCGGAACCCGATCTGGAGAAGGGCGAGAAATACACGGTCCTGTTCTGTCTCGACGAGTTCCCGGCCCTCGGAAAAATGGATGTGCTGGTCTCGGCGATCGCCACGCTCCGCAGCTACGGCGGCCGGATCATGATCGTGGTGCAGACGATCTCCTCGCTCGACGTCTACGGCAAGGAGGGCGCGGCGGTGATTCTCGCGAACTGCCGGATGCAGCTCTTCATGGCCCCGGCCGACAAGGACACGCCAGCCTACATCAGCTCCGCGATCGGCGACTTCACCCGCAAGTCGCGGTCGAAATCGTGGAAGGGGGGCGATCTGTCGACCTCGTACCAAGAGCGCGAAGATGGCGCTCCGCTGATCCGTCCCGAGCAGCTTCGGATGCTTGGCGACGATCTGATCGTGGCCCTGGTCCAGAACTCCAACCCGATCCTCGTCAGGAAGGTGCTGTACGACCAGGACCGGGTGCTCAAGCCGTTGTTTGAGGGTCAGACCGGCCCCTATCCCGAACCCCCGGAGCTTCCCGACGAGCCGCTTGCGATCCCGCAGGAGCCCGTCGTGCCCAAGCCGACGCAAGGCGGGGCCGCCGTCAATCCGATCGCGGACCATCGACCCGTCGAGGAGGAGCCAGCCGCCGTCGCCGCCCCGGTCGAGGCCAAGGTCGAACCGGAGACGCAAGACACCGCTGAAACACCGACCGTCGAAGACGATGCTGACTTGGCTGCCGAACCGGCCGACGAGCAGCATGTCTACTCGGTTCGCAACCAGTGGCGACATATGAGCGAGGCGCTCATTGTCGCGCAGAAGCTGTATCGTCCGGACCCCGATCAAGACGACACCGGACAAACGGACAATGCGTCAGGCAATAGCGAAGTCACTCCAACCCAATCTGAGGCGGATGCAAAAGAGAACGCAAATTTCGTCAATAAACCGAGTTTGAAGAAGACGAATCTCGCGGAGGCCCAAGCGAGCCACGCTCGAAACAAAGGTAATTCCGAAGACTCGTTCGACGCTTAGTCTACCAAAGTCGGCATGAACACTTGCAGGACGCCACGACGCCCCTCGTGGCGTCCTGTCTGTATCACGAGGTCGATGGTGGCGCGGGCGTAGTCGAGGATGTCGTCCCGGCCGAGATCGAGGCCCGCACGCAGCACCATCATCGCCATGCGTTCGAGCGCGAGTTGCGGGCTGTCGGCGTGGATGGTGCTGATCGAGCCGGGATGCCCGGTGTTGATCGCCTCGAGGAAGTTGAACGCCTCGGCGCCGCGGATTTCGCCCAGGATCAGTCGGTCGGGCCGCATCCGCAGCGCGCTTTCGAGAAGCCGGGCCGGGGAGCGTTCCGAGTCCGTCCGCCGGTCGGCCACGAGGCCCACAGTGTTCGGATGCGGCAGGTGCAGCTCGGGCGCGTCCTCGATCGTGACCATGCGCTCGCCCCGGTCGGCCATCGACATGATCGCGCGGGCGAGGGTGGTCTTGCCCGAGGACGTGCCGCCGGAGACGAGGATGTTGAGCTTCCCGGTGACGGCCCGGTGCATGAGGTTCGCGAGATCGCCGGCCTCGGCCAGCGCGCGCAACGTCTCCAGCCGGTTGCGCCGCTGTGCCTCGACATCGACCTCGGCCCCCATGAGGAAGCCCACTTCGTGCAGTTCGAGGATGCGGGAGACGTACTTGCGGATCGACACCGACACGCCGGTCTCGATCGCGGGGGGCACGATGACCTGCACGCGCATGGATTGACCGAAGACATGGACCCGGCCCGAGACGATGGGGTGGTGGCGGCCAAGCTGGGTCTTGGCCTCGCCGGCGAGATGGGCGCCGAGCGCCGACAAGCGATCGGGTGGGATCGTTCCGTCCCATCGCTCCATGTGGCCACGCTGCGCGTACTCGACCCAGACGCTGCGGTCGGGGTTGATGACGACCTCGTTGACGTCTTCGGAGACGAGGAGATCGCGCAGCGGCAGAAGGCCCTGCTCGGCGTAGCTGGCGGGGCTCGGAGGCTGGTTCAAAACACCAGGTCTCTATTGACGAAGACCGTCATGTCGACGCCCTGGTCGATGTAGATGACCGGTCCGGCGTTCAGGTAAGCGCCCATCACGCCCTGCGTGGCGTTGGCGAGATCGTCGCCCACGTCCTGCATCGCGTCCGCCGCGTCGCCCCGCGTGTCGTCGCGGATGACCACATCCGGCCCGGCGCCGATCAGCGAGATCAGCGCGGCCGAGCCGAACCGCTGGCGGAACCGGCTGTCCACCGTGCCGACCTGTCCCGACATGCCGAGCGCGTCGGCGCCGTGGCCGCCCAGCTCGACGCTGACGCCCTCGGGCGTCACCGCCCGGTTCCAGGCCATCTGCACCCGGTCCTGGATGACTGAGACGTCTGAGTTGTACGACCCGATCAGGCGCGTGCCCTGCGGGATCAGGACGTTCAGGCCGTCGTAGCTCATCACGTCGTCGGTCACGACGGCGCGGATCATGCCGGGCAGCTCGGTGGAGACGGCGGTCTCCAGCACGGCGTTCAGCGTCGTGCCCTGCACGATGGTCCGGCCCGGGTTGGCGATCCGGGTGGCGCGTACGGTGTCGTAGCTCTGTGTGCTGGCGTCCTGAATGAACTGCTCGTTCGACGACAGCGTGCGGCCGGAACCGCCACCGGCCTCGGCCGCCGCACCCTGGCCGGCGCCTGTCTTCGCGCCCGCCGCATCGAGGACGATGCCGTTCGACATGATCTGCGCCTCGGCGATCGCCGCCCGGCGCTGGCGCTCTTCTTCGAGACGCTGACGCGCGGCGCGTTCGTCCTCGCTCATGCCAGTGTTGCCGCCAGTGTTCTGCGAAAGCTGGGTCAGCAGCGCCTGGTAGCGCGCGTCTGCTTCTTGCCGCTCCCGGTCGAGCTTGTCCTGCATTTCCTGCAAAGCCTGTTCGACGGCTGGGTCATTACCGTTTTGTGCTTCCCGAAGAGCTTCGAGCTGCGCTTCGAGATCGGAAATCCGCTGGCGATCGGCGGCGCTGCCATCGTTGCCCGGAACCGGCGCCGTCTCGGGGGCCATCACGGCAGGGATCGGCGTCGTGTCGGGTTGATCCGAAGTCTGGACGGCCGGCATGGCCGTATCCACCGCCGGCGCTGTCTCTTCTCTCTGCATCTCCTGCGTCTGCGACGTGTCGGTCCCGCCGGTGTCCATCGAGGCGGGCGTGAACATGAAGTAGGCGACAAGGCCGACCGCGCCGAGAAACGCGACCCCGGCTATGGCACGGCCGCGGCCGCCTTGCGACCCGCCGTCGATCATCTGGTCGCGTGAGTTTGCTTCCTGATCGCTCATTTCGTCACCACCGTGCCTCGGATTTCGGGATCGTAGCCGTAGCCCTGGCCGAGCTGCGGGGCGCGGCGCCCGCCCGGCACCGAGCGGATCACGTCGCCATGCGCCACGCAGATCTCCTCGTCGCCGATGCGGATCGTCCAGCGGTCCGACACACGGTCGACGACCGAGGCGTTCTCGGCGTGGCGGACGTTGACGATGCTCTCGCGTCCATCCGGCCCGACGAGGAAGATGCCGGGCCGCCGGGCGTTCTGGGGAAAGACGAAGATCGTCCGGCGCCCGTCGTCGTAGACCTGTATGGGCTTCAGATCGGTCGCGTCGCCGGCGGCGTAATAGTTGAAGTCTTTTGGCCGCTCAGCCCGCTCGATCGCCGCGCGACGGGCCTGCGCCTCGACCCCGGGGTAACGGAAGCTGACCCGGTAGTTCAGGTTGGGCGCGCCGACCTGGCCCGAGCGCGCGCGCAGCTCGAACGTGTAGGGCCGCTGGTTGGTGTAGACCGTCATGTTGGTGTAGGCGCCCTCGATCAGCGGCTTCACCGACAGGATGTCGCCGCGGTCGAGGCGGACGATCTGCCAGCTCTCACTGTCGCCCACCTGCACGGACTCGATGTTCTCGCCGGGCTCGAACTCGATCGAGGTGATGAAGCGCATGTAGGTGTCGAGCCGGTAGACCTCGTGCTCGTCGTAGCTGAACCACCGGATGCGGCTGTCCTGCGGGTAGGGGCGCGGCTGCGTCTCCGCGAGGACCGGGCTGGCGACGGCGAGAAGCGCCAGGAAGGGGAGGGCGAGTTTCATGGTCAGCCTCTCGGATCGAGGGTTTCGGCGTCGATGCGGTAGCCGGTCACGGTGAAGCCCAGCGGGTTGCGCCAGACCTGATCGAGCGTGCGTTCCGTGCGGGGCTCGAAGCGGTAGCCGACCACCGCCACGAAATCGCGCTCGACGGGCGCGATCCCCTCCCGCTCCAGCCGACGCACGAAGCGGACCTGCGCGGTGTCCTCGTCGAGGATCGACACCGAGCGGACGCGCGTGGTGATGACGGTCTCGCCGCCATAGAGCGTGGGCGGGTATTGCTCGGCGCCGCTGTTCCAGATCGCCCGGAGTGACGTCTGCGCCTGGGCCTCCGACATCGCGTCGACGAGCGGGATGCGCTCGGGGTTGTCGTTCGGGTCGTAGGTCTCGCGGTTGGTGACGTAGCGCACCAGCTCGGCCTCGAGGACGGCGCGCTGGTCGTCGAGCGAGGTCGGGCGGACCGAGACGACCTGCTCGGACTCGCCGGTGGTGCGGTCCACCATCACGACGTAGGGCCGGGTCTCCTTGAGCGGCATCGTCAGGGCAAGCGTCGTGACCGCGGCCAGCCCGATCCCCATGCCGAGCCCGCCCACGACCCAACCGAGATTGCGCTGGCGGCGCAGCGAGAAGAACACCTCGTTCTCGAAGGCTTCGGCGGTCTCAGCGGGTGTTTTCTTCGCCATCGGGGCAGATTCCTTCCGGGCCGCGTCGCAAGGGGCGCGGAGTGTCGCTGGATCGTTGGTTGTCGAACCTGTCGGCTACCGGGCAATCGCGATGGCCCGGCGACTAGTCTTTCCTGTCCTTTATGCGGTTCTCGACCCGCAGGCCGGCATTGGCCGCCTTGAACCGATCGATCCCCGAGGCTTGCTTGCCGTGCATTGCGGCCGACTTGCTCGCCCAGTCCGAATACTTGAGACGATGCTCCTTCTGGCGCTTCATCTCGGCATGGCGGCCTTCCCAGTAATTGCCCCCGGCGGCTTCGGCCGCGCGGCCGGCCTGATGCCCCCTGATCTCGCCACCGATGACGGGCGCCGCGGCTTGCGAGGCGGCGCGAATGCCTTTGCCGGTGCCGATTGCCATCGTTCCGGCGTAGCCTGCTCCGCCCATAGCCATTGCCACGCCGTTGGCGGTCGCGGTGATCGTGCCGGACAGGCCGTTGACCAGCGTGGGCACCATCAGCGTCATGAAGATCGCGCCAACCCCGACAATGAGAAAGCCTCCGGCGCCCTCCAGATTGGTGGCATTACTTGCATCGCCGATAAGGCCCTGGCCAATTCCGACAATCGCACCGACGACGCCCGCCATGACCAACGGGATCAGCGCGAAACCGAGCGTGAAGCGCACCCAGCTCTCGAACAGGTTGGAGGTTGCCTTGAACATGAGGGCCGGGATGAAGATCGGGGCCAGCGCGATCGCCATACCGAGCCCGATCTTGCCGAGCGAAATCACGATGATCGCCGCCGCCGCCATCAGCGAGCCGATGATCCAGACCACGATCGCAGCCATGCTGATGCCGAAGATGATGCTAGCCTCGTCCCCGAGCCTGTCAGAGAACTCGAACATCGTGGAAATCATCTGATCGAACGCGGTATTAAGATTGGGCGCGTTCACGTTACCCATGAGCTTGGCGCCCAGTTCGCCGGGGACGTTGGTGACGATGTCGTAGATCGGCCCGAACTGCGCCCAACTCGTCGCGACGGCAGTAATGATGACGTAGCGGATGCCCCATTTGAGATACTCGCTGGCACGGATCGGCGCCCATTGCGTCAGCGCATTCATCGCGATGAAGGCCAGACCGACGACGCCCATGGCTTGGCACACCGTTGCGATCGGGCCGGCGAACGCGGCGAAGCTGCTCTCCGCGTAGTTTCCAATCGCGGTATCCACCATGTTCAGGGTGTTCTCGACATATGTCGCCATCGGTCCGGTCCTCCGCTACTCGATGGCGCCGACGTCGCGGCAATAGCGAGCGACTGCGATGGCTTCATCGGTGTTGTTCTGGATCGCCTGGAAGTGCGGCGTCAGGGACTCGCTCGACATGCCGAAGTATTCCTCGGGAACCATCGCTTTGATCTCGTCCCAGTCTCGACGATCGTTCAGGCAAGAGATTTCGTAAGGGCGACCTTCCGCATAGGCTTCGCATTGCTCGCGCCTGTGTGCGATGTCCCAGTTCTCACGGGTCTTCATCAGGATCTGGTAGAGTCCGTTGTTCGCGCCCGAGATTGCACGGGCCTCCTCGTGATCCATGTCCATCTGATTCTCGCAAATCCACGAGCCGCCGGTGGCGTGTGCCATCGGCGTGGCAAGGATCAGCGCCGCGGCCGCAGCCGCCAAGATCGAGTTCATCGTCATCCGTCATCTCCCACGCGCATAAAGGTCCGGGACGCCGCCTGTTCGCGCGCTGCCAGGAGGGCGTCCGTCCCGGTGGCGTTGGCCTGCGCTGCCTGGAGCCGCAGGCTCTCGTTCAGCAGCACGGCGATCTCGCCCAGCATCCGGGTGTTGTAATCCACCGACGCCTTCAGGTCGGCGTTGCTGTCGATCTGCCCGATGAGCTCGTTCACCCGGCCCATCGAGGTGTTGGCCCGCGCATAGGTGTCCTCGGCCGTGGCCACCGCCGCGAGGCCCGCGCCGGCCTGCGTGGCAAGCGCCCGGTCCTGCGGCGTGTCCGAGGCGAGGAAGGAATTGATGTCGGGCAGGGCGAAGGTCGTCTTCAGCTCGTCGATCCGCGCGGTCAGCGCCGAGGCATTGCCGGGGATCGCCGAGTTCGTCATCGCGCCGGACATGATCGCCGACAGGCTGTCGGCCGATTCCCGTGCGGCGATGTCCTGCGCGGAGTTCAGGATGCCGGAGATTGCCTTGCTCCCGGTCATGCTCTGGAGCTGCTCGATCTGGTTGGCGTAGTCCTGCCGCATCTGTTCGAGCTGGGCGATGGCCTGCGCCACCGAGGCCGCGTCGAAGGTCGGCACGCCCTGGGCCTGCGCCGTGCCGGCGAGGACGGACAGGATCGCGGCCGCGGCCGCGTTGCGAAGTCTCCGGGTCATACCGTGGCCTCTCCTGTGACGTTGACGGGTTGCCAGTTGCACACGCAGGGCGACGTGCGTTCGGTGTAGGTCGCGCAGCCCGCGAGCAGGGCGGAGAGCGCGAGCGCGGCGATGATCCGGGCCATTAGACAGCCTCCTTCAAGATCAGGGGTTCGTCGTCGTCCGCGTCGGGGTCAGCCACGACGCGGCCGGCACCGAGCGTGCCGAGCATCGGGCCGAGGACCGACAGGTCGAGATCGACCACCGTGCTGGCGTCGTTCGCCCGCACCAGCGCCAGGCGCGCGCCCGCGGATGACGCGCAGAGGAAGGTCTCCTCGCGATCGGTAAGGCCGAGCGGCGCCAGTTCCCGGGCCGTGTTCCGCGAGCTCGGGAACAGGATCTGCGTCACGCAGCTCTCGAAGATCGAGCCGCCCGCCGCGCTCTCGGCGATGTGGCCCACGCGCTGCGTCAGCATGACGACGACCACGTTCTTCTTGCGCATCGTCAGCATCCAGTCCTTCAGGCGGGACTGGAAATACGTGTCGTCGAGCAGCTTCCATGCCTCGTCGAGCACGATGATCGTCGGCCGGCCGTCCTCGACCGTGCGCTCGACGCGCCGGAACACGTAGGAGAGCCACGCCGTCCGCACCGCCGGGCTGTCGAAGATTTCCGTCAGGTCGAAGGCGGTGATCCGGTTCTCGAAGGTGAGCGGGTCGGTCCCGGTGCCCGGGAACAGCCAGTGGTATTTGCCGTCGTCCCATTGGCCGAGCCGGGTATGCAGGTCGCCGCCATCGTCGACCGCGACGAGCTGGCTGCGGAAGGCGGCCAGATTCTGCAGGTAGGGGTCGGACTCGGCATTGGCGCGCACGGCGTTCGACAGGGCTTCCTCCTGCACCGCCGTCAGCGGCGGGGCGTCGGTGGTCAGCAGCGCGCCGAGCCAGTCGGTGAGCCAGCCGACGCCGCGCAGATCGGCCTCGGAGCGGAACGGGTTGAACCCGGTCGGCACGCCCATCTGCACGGGCGAGTAGCTGCCGCCCAAGCCGCGGATCGCGCTCTCGAGACCCCGATCCTTGTCGAAGGCGATGATCCGGGGGCCGAGCCGCTGCGCCTGCGCCAGGAGGAAGGCAGTGCCGAGCGTCTTGCCCGAGCCGGTGCGGCCGATCACCAGCGTATGCCCCACCGTGCGGTCGCCCGGCTCGCCGGGCTGGTGGAAGCTGAAGCGGTAGGGCTCGCCGCCGAGCGTCGGAAGAACCGTGATCGGGGCGCCCCAGGGCTCGGTGCCGGGCCGGAGCCCGCGCCCCGTAGCGTGCAGCGCGGCGAAGTCCGCGAAGCAGGCCGTGGAGATCATCGCGTCGCGCGCCCGGAAGGAGAAGTTACCGGGATGCTGGGCGAAGTATGCCGTCCGCGCGCCGATGCCCTCGCGCACGGCCACGGCGAGTGCGCGCTGCGACTGCGTGCGGATCTCCGACGACAGATCGTCCAGTTCCTCCCGGCTCCGCGCCACGGCCATGATCGAGACCTGGTGCTGGCCGAAGCCGATCCGCCCCGAGGCCAAGTCGTCGGCGGCGTCCTCGAGCTGCGCCTGCGCCGAGCGCGCGGCGTCGTCGGCCGCGCTCATCTGCCGAACCGTACGCTGCACCCGCGCCAGCGCCGGCACGAGGTCGATCGGCGTGAAGGAGTGCGTCACCACCGTGTCGCCGGGCAGGTCGAGCCGGTCGAGAAAGCCCGGCGCGGTCTCGGTCGGGTACTTCTTGAAGGTGAATATCGCGCCGAAGCGCAGATCGTCCTCGTCGCTGCCCAGCACGACGAAGCTGTCGCCCCGGAAGTCCACGCGGCTGTCGACGAGAAGGTTGCCGATCGGCGTGAAGGCCGCGCCCGGCGTGAGTGGTGCGTACTTGCCGGTCACGGCCGCCCGCAGAAGCCCGAGCCAGCGGCCGTCCGCGAGCGTCAGCCGCTCCGGCCGCGCCGGCGTCAGGGCCTGCATCAGATTGGTGGTGATCTCGTTCAGCAGGGCGATGCGGCGGCCGCGCTCGGCGCGCAGGTCGCGCGTCATGCCGCCGGTGATCCGCGCCCACAGCCCGGCGAGCGTCCGGGGCCGGACCACCACGGAGACCATCGAGACGCGCTCGCGCAGCGAGCCGCTGGAGACGAGACCCTGCCATTGCCGGTCGATCCGCGCGGCGAGGCCCTCGCCTGTGATTGGAGGCAGCGTCGGCCGGGTTTCGTGCGAGACGCGGTGCACGTAGAACGCCACGTCGGGCCGGGATTGCGCGATCGAGGCCGCGAACGTCCGTGCCAGATCATCGACGAACGTCGCGTCCGCCGTGTCCGCCGCGATGCCCGCGACGAGGAACGACGCCATCACGTCGCCGTCGCGCAGCATGATGACGTCCTCGCCCACGCCGGTCACGTAGGGGAGGTAGCAGGCCAGCATGTGCTCGCGCTTCAGGCCCGACGGATCGACCGCGCGGCGGCCGAGGCCCTGCTTCACGTCAAGCATGGTAGGTGTTCCCTTCGCCCCGGACGGCGCCCGGCGTCGGCGGGGTCTTCCCGAGGCTGGCGAAGATCACGTCGAGAAACCGGGCGTCGTAGTTCGCCAGCGCCCGGAGCGCGGCGTAGCCGAGGGCCGTGCTTCCGATAAGCCACAGGAACGAGAGCGACACGATGTAGCCGCCGACCACCACGAGGAAGAGGATCACGAGGTAGGTCATCGGCAGGCCGGCCATCGAGACCGGCCGCGTGAGCGCCAGGAAGCACGGGTTCCGCATGGATCAGGCGGTCGTGCCGATGCCGCCGAGGATCGTGGCCGCACCGAACAGGATCACCAGACCGAGGACGACCGAGCCCGCGAAGAGCCAGTTCATCCGACCCATCAGGAACAGGAGGCCGACCGCGCACAGGGCGACGAGACCGATGGCCTTGCCGGTCGTGCCGGTCAGCGCCGTCCCGAGCGTGGTGAAGAACGTGTTGATGGGCGAGAGGTCCTGCGCGAAGACCGGCGAGGCCGCGCAGACCGCGAGCGCGAGCGCCACGGCCCCGATGCGACGGGTGGAGGGGGTCAGTATTGCCATACCGAAGAGTCCTTCTGACTTCTGGTGGAGCGAACGGTGTGTCCCGTTCGGGGGAGTACGGGCACGGGATTCACGGTTTGTACCGAAGCCGCCGCGGCCGTGACCCTGGCGACATAGGCCCGCGTCTCCCGGTAGGGGGGCACGCCGCCATACTGCGCTACGCGGTGCGGCCCGGCATTGTAGGCCGCAAGCGCGAGGTGCACGTCGCCGAAGCGGTCGAGCTGCGCCGCGAAATAGCGGGCGGCGCCGTCGAGGTTCTGTTCCGGGTCCCAGGGATCGCGCACGCCGAGGAGCCGCGCCGTGTCCGGCATGAGTTGTCCCAGGCCCTGCGCGCCTTTTGGCGACAGCGCCCGGGGATTGAAGCTGCTCTCGGCGCGGACCAGCTCGACGAACACCTGCGCGAAGGTGAGGGCGTCGAGACCGGCGCGGCGCGGACCCTCGCCGCCGGCGTGCCGCAGCGCGACCTGTTCGGCCATGTCGCGGTAGACGGCGCGAGAGGCCGCAATGCGCGCCGGACGGGTCGGCTGCGACCGGGTTTGCGCCCGCGCGCTCAGCGAGTCCTTCACGACCACCCGTCCGTCGCGCGTGTACTCGTAGACCGTGGCGCCTGATGAGGCTGGAACGGACACGATAAGCAGGCAGAGCGCGGCGAAGGCGCTGCGGCGCCCGCTGCCTGATCCTGTCTGGCCGGGTTTTCGATATGCAGAACGGGTGAAGCCGACGGAACGCCATGCCGCGGCCCGTACTTGCCGACCGTGTTTACCTTCGTTAACGGCGCAGCCGATCTGTTGGCTGAACGGGCCGTTGCCACAGGTGGAATCGGTCTTGGTGACCGGCGCGCGTGGCCGATCCCGTAAGGGCATGTCCATGTCCGGGTCTCGCATTCTGCGAAGCAGTCGGGACCACGAAGCACCGATCGAAATCGAGCGAAAGTAGATAATGTAGTTTTATATCCGAAAGGATATATAAGTTTACGCGAGGTAATCCCGCTGCAGGGCGATTGCCACCGCGTGGATGCGGTTCGTCGCACCGAGCTTCTTCGTCGCGGAAACCGCTCGCTGCTTTACCGTGACCTCGGCAATGCCGAGCGTCTCGGCAATCTCGCGCTGCGAGTGACCGACGCTCAGAAGCTTGAGCACCTCGATCTCCCGATCCGTCAGCGCAGCACGGTTCGTCACGTGGTCGCACCACGTCCCGAACCGTTCCTTCAGATCGGCGATCTCGGTGTCCGTCAGTTCCCGGTCGCCACGCGCGACCGAAAGCACCGAACGCTTGCGGCCTTTTTTAACCGAGATCACCGCACCGTAGCGGAGGTCGAACTTCAGCGCGGCCTTCATGATCCCTCGCGGATCGGGCAGCTTGATCTCCGACCAGCGCTTCACGCCCGAGTTGACGAAAGACCACAGGAGCACGGGGTCGCCGACGAAGTAGTTCCGCTCCTCGTATTCCTTGTGCCAGACGTCCGGGTAGCCCGAAGCCATGACCTCGGGACCGCTCACCGTATAATTGAAGGCCATGACGAAGCCCGCAGGACCGAGCGCGTGCAGATGGTCGAGCTCCGTCTCGAAGTTCGGGATGAGCATGTGAAGTATGGCGCGCCGGTCCTTGACAGGCAATTCGGCCTCCCGCAATAGGACGTATCTTTTCGGACATGGCTCTCCGTCATTCTGCGGCGCGTCGCAACCCCGTTCATTCATCATATCGATCCCGAGGCAAAAACATGCCGCAGACCCGACCCGAACATATTGTCGATGCCGAGTTCACGCGGGACATGGTCGAGACATTGAGCATTTGGTTCGAACATTACGCGACCGGCGGCGTCGTGACGGTGGAGGTCACGACTCACGGGCTTTGGCTCAGGAACCCCTACACGAAGGCGCGGCAGTTTCTAGGTCGGGCGGATGTCCCGGATGAACCTGTCGCTTACCGCCCAGCAATCGACGGCCTCGACGATGGCTAGATCAGCCGGACTCGATCCGGAACGCTCGCGCAGGCAGATACTTCAAGGCATTCGAAGCCATGACGTCCCACACCGGCAGAAGGGTAGAGGGGATACGGCAGGCTTGACTGGAGGCAGTCTCTCGCTCTCCGGGCCTGGGCCTGGGCCTGGAACAGGATACCGGTTCGTTCGAAGCATGGGCACGAATGAGGATCGAAAGTTTCTTGTTGGAGCGGCCAGTCAGGTAGTCAAGATCTCTTACCCATCGCGCACCAGTCGTGTTACCGTTTCGCTGCGTAATTGTCCGAATTGTGACAAGCGCTCAAGAACGCTACCAAAAGCGTCAATGACGACAGGAATCGAGGACAGCAGCCACCACACATGAGAAACCCCGCGAGGCGGGCGGCCTACACGGGGTGCAGAAGGACGGCAATCCTTCGGAAACTCTCGGGTCACACCGAGTTTCTAGCACCCCCCCAAAGCGCAGACAACGAAAAAACGCATCTTGTGCGAACGATGTCCTGCGCCCTGCTGTCCGCGTTCCGTCTCGCCAAGTGTCGAGCGACAGATGAGAGTGGAGTCACAACCCCATGCGCCGCAGGCCTTCCGGCCGCGACCGCATGCAACCCTGCCCGAGGGATGGACGAAGAACAGCCTGCTGACGCTGGTCTTCGGCATCGCCCATCGGATCGGGCTGAACGCGACGGATCTGATGGTCCTGCGGCGGATCGCGCAGAAGACGCGGGCACCGGATTACGCGGACCCGACGCGCAGCCCGATCTGCTTCGAGCGCCAGATCGACATGGCCGCGAGCATCGGCCTGAGCACCGAGCAATGGCGGCGGGTAGAGCGAAAGCTGGAGCGCCTGCGCCTGATCGTCCGCGAGACAGCCGCGAACGGTCACCGAGGCCGCGTCTCCGGGTCGATCGGCCTGGAGAGCTGCGCGGGCCTATCATTGGAGCCGCTTGTCGCCCGGCTCGACGAGCTTGTCGACATCGAAGCTTGGCAACTCGAGGCGACCGAGCGGCTCGCTCTGTGTCGTCTCGAGATCAGCAAGGCGCGTCGTGAAATCAGGCGGCTCGAGAGCGATCTCGGGGATCATTCTGTCGTGGCGTTGCTCACCGAAGCACGCACGGCGTGGTTGTCTCCGCGTGGCTACACTACGCTGGAGAGGGCCGAGGCACATCTCCGCGAGCTCGAATCTCTTGTGGAGCGACTCAAAGAAACCGATCGATTGTCGTCAAATATGACCGGCGCGGCGGTCGCAAATGACCGATGCCATAAACAGAATACAACTGAGACCTTATCTGAATCCTGTAGAACGCCTCATGGCGCCAAAAGTGGTGAAGAAAAGCGTGAAGCGTCCGATGCCGGCGTCAACGACGAATTCATGCCTCATCTCACGATTGCCAGCCTGCGCGACCTCGCCTCCGCCGATCTGCGTCTCTACATCGATCACGCGCCGGGGGAGGGCGGTTCTCCGACCCTCTCCAACATCGACTGGGCCGTGCTGCAGCGATTGCGCGACCTCGGGATCAACCCGTCGGCCTTCGAACAGGCGGTCGAGACCATGGGCTGGCTCCGGGCCATGCTGTCGGTCATCGTCATCGACCGCAACCGGGCGCATCCGACCAAGCCGATCCGGAACCCCGGCGGCGCGCTGCGGGCCTTCACGAAACGCTACCTGCGCGGAGACCTTGATCTCAGGGCCAGCATCTTCGGCATTTGGGGTCGGGATGGCAGGGTCCATTGAGGGCAATTATGTAAGTCAAGTGTTGCGAGCGGGCCGGCAGCGGTTCGATCATTGTACGAAACGAGATTCTGTGATGTATATCGCGGTCCTTGTGACGCTAGCCGACGTTCAAGGCATCCTCGGCCATGTCTGCCACCGGGGTTTCGAGCGGTAGCCAGCGGCGGATGCGGCCTTTGCGGTGGGTTTCGTGACGCTTCCGGCCGGCCGGGCAGAGCGTCTCACCCTCAAGCGCTATCGTTGTGACGGCGATTGCGATAGCCATTCGCCCTGAAGAACGCCCGCTTTGGGCCTGCAGACCGACGACGCGGAACGGAGGACATGCTGACCTTGGAAGACGCTCAGTGGAACGAAACAGTCCGCTCATCCGTGCTTCATGCCTACGGCGTTCTCGACACGCCGCGGGAGTCGGATTTCGACGACCTAGCGCAGATCGCGGCGACGATCTGTGGAACGCCGATCGGCGTCGTGAACTTCGTCGATACGACGCGCCAGTTCTTCAAGGCGGAGGTCGGGCTGGGTGTTCGCGAGACGCCGCTGGAATCGTCGTTCTGCCGCCAGGCCATTCTGTCGGACGATACACTCGTCATACCTGACATGACCCGGGACCCGGGACCCGAGATTTCGGGACAATCCCTTGGTGATCGGTGCGCCGAAGCTGCGCTTTTATGCCGGAGCAATCCTCAGATCGCCGGAAGGTCATCCGATCGGTACCGTCTGCGTGCTCGACCGTGAACCCAGAACCCTCGATCCGACGCAGGTCAGGATCCTCGGAGCCTTGGCGCGGCAGGCGATGACGCAACTCGAAATGCGACGTCTGCTTGGCGCGCAGAACGAGATCCTGAAGGCAACAGAGGCAGTCAAACGAGAGAAAGCGATCCTCGCCCGTGTCGTGGAGCAATCCTCCGATTTCATCGGCATGGCCGATCCCGAGGGGCGCGTGTTCTTCCTGAACGATGCTGCCCGGGAGATGGTCGGACTTGATGAGACCGAGATAGCCACGACGAATGTGGTCGACTATTTCCACGAAGACGACCGGGCGACTATCCTGGACGACGTGATGCCGAGGGTTGCCCGGGACGGGTTCTGGGAAGGCGAGTTGAGGTTCCGGAACTTCGCGACGCGCGAGGTCGTTCCGGTCCTCTACAACATCTTTTCGATGAAGGACGACAATTGAAACCCGGTCGGCTACGGCACGTCGTCCAGGAACATCTCCGCGCAAAAGCAGGAGCTACAGCGGCGCGCGGACATCACCGCCGAGATGGCGCACCGGATGAAGAACACGCTGGCCATGGTCCAGGCGATCGTGACCCAGACGTTCCGGACGGCCGGATCGCTCGAGGAAGGCCAGGAGGCGATCACGGGAAGGCTGATGGCGCTCGCCAATGCCCAGGACATCCTTACCTCCGCCGGCGCATCCCAGGCTTACTTTGGCGAGATCGTCGAAACGGCGCTTGCGCCGTACCGAACCGGCGAAGGACGCTATGCGGTGTCCGGACCGTCCATCAGCATCAATGCACCGCAGGCCTTAGGCCTTTCTCTGGCGATCCATGAACTGGCGACGAACGCAGCCAAGCACGGCGCCCTCAGCAGCGAACGCGGACGCGTCGACATCACCTGGAAGCTGCTCGGTGATGGGCGCCTCCGCTTCGACTGGATCGAAGCTGGCGGTCCTCCCGTGACGGCTCCAGTTCGAACCGGTTTTGATCCTGCCCCGTTCGAGTGGACACCCATGATAGGCTTTCGAGCCAACACGAGGAGTGTCCGATGGAGAGGAAGAA
>NZ_CANLTQ010000019.1 GCF_947494025.1 uncultured Jannaschia sp. | reverse complement strand
CTCGCTCGCGACAATCATGCCGCCGTGGCGCGGAAAATCCACTTATCCCGGCTGTTCAGTTTTCCCGAACCACCTCTGCGATCGTCGTGCCGAGGACGAGCGTGTCGTAGATGTCTTGGTTTGTCCCGCGCAGACCTTTCAGCCGATCTGGCGTGGGCTTGCTGCAGATTACGTCGAACTTCGCACCACCAACCGGCACGGCTGAGTGCGAAAATGCGTAAGTCCCGTACTTGCCGACCTCATTGCCGGCAGCGTCGACGGTCCAGTGCCCCGGATAGTTCAGCTTCTCGAGCGCGCGCCGCATCTCAAGGGCGCTGGTGTACCGCTTGACCGGATCGGGATGGACAGCCTTCAGGATCACGCGCCGAACTGCCGCTGGTATGTGACACCCGATGTCATTCGCCTGAAGCAGCTTACCCGACGCGATGTCCTGCTCGTACTGCGTCGGGCCGATGCTGGCGCGAACTGACTTCAGGTACTCCAAGTGAATCAGCAACCTCGCAAGGGTCGGCCGATCTGCGCGGCTCCAGGAAGGTCGGGAAACAGCTGCCCTTGCGCAGCTTCGGAATGTTCAGCCCGAGCGTGCCCGCGCGCGTATCCCATTGCCGCGGCCGGTAGCCGTTGCGCTGGTTCTCCCGCTCCGAGCTGCGCTCGCCATGCCCGGCTCCGCACGCGGCAGACACCTCAATGTCCACCAGTCGCTGCGCGGCATCCTGGATCAGCTCGCGCAGAAAGTCCGTGTCGTCGCTCTTGGCGATCACCCCCGGAAGGTCGATCATGGTCTCGGTCATCGTGCTCTCCTTCGTTGTCGTCGGTCGTCGAACAACCTCAGACTACGAAGAAGCGCGGTGGCCGCCAGACCAGCCACGTGCTGCGCTACGCCAAATGGCTCCGCGCGCGGCCTCCTACACTACGGGCTGGGACACTACCGACGAAGGCGCTCGAGACGATGACCGGGCGGCCGGACATCGACCTTCTGATCACCGACCAGGCAATGCCTCGGAAGACATGAACAGAGCTGGCCAGGCAGGTGCGGGGTTCGCGATTGACTTTTTCATCCTCAAGGTGGCGCAGTTCACGGCGATGATGGCGGTATCCTTTGGTGGCCTCGACGCCTCGGTGTTTTTCGCCGGCATCGGCGAGAATGCCGCCCAGGTCCGCGATGGCGTGGTCGAGCGCCTGGCGATGCTGACGCGTTCGAAACACTCGTCATCCCGACCAGCGAGGAGAAGATGATGGCCATCCACGTACGCGACCTTTTGGAGCAGGCATGATGCGCGGGTTGGTCGTCGGCGTCGCCAACAAGGAATCCCTCGCTGCGGGATGCGCGGTGGCGCTGCACGAGGCGGGCGCCGAGATCGCGCTTACCTACTTGAACGACAAGGCGCTTCCGCATGTGGAGCCGGTCGCGCGGGCCGTGGAGGCGCCGATCCTGCTGCCGCTCGACGTCACGAAGCCCGAGCAGATGGATGCCCTGTTCCAGACGATCGCCGAACAATGGGGCACGCTCGACTTCCTTGTCCATTCGATCGCCTTCGCGCCCAAGGAGGATCTGCAGGGCCCCGTGCTCGACAGTTCGGCCGACGGCTTCGCAACGGCGATCGACGTCTCGTGCCATTCGCTGGTTCGCCTCACGCGAAGGGCCGAACCGCTGATGCGCGAGGGCGGCGCCATTCTGACGATGAGCTTCTATGGCTCGGAAAAGGTCGTGCCCGGCTATGGCATCATGGGCCCGGTGAAGGCGGCGCTCGAGTCGACCGTCCGCTATCTCGCGCACGAGCTCGGGCCGCAAGCGATCCGGGTCAATGCGCTCTCGCCCGGTCCGGTGCGCACGCGTGCAGCTTCGGGCCTCAGTCATTTTGACCGACTGATGGAGGCGGCGGCCGCGCGCGCACCGATGGGCCAGCTCGTCACTATCGACCAGATCGGGGCGATGGCGACCTTCCTGCTGTCGCCCGCCGCCCGCTTCGTGACCGGGCAGACCATCTACGTCGATAGCGGCTTCAATATCTCATCCTCATAAGCGCGGCCCGGAACCAAGGCGGAAGTCTCCCATGATGACATCATCATCAGCAACGGGAAAGTTCCGGTCTGCGCTGAACAAACGCAACAGCGTCTCGTCAATTTGATTTCGGTCAAGAATGCTTTGTGCCCGGATCGCTTGTGCTTTCCCAAGCCAAGCTCGGGAGCGGCAACATGCGGAACGCGACGATACTTCTTCTCCTGGACGCCGACGACCAACCGAGCGAATTGGCGCCGCTCCTGGAGAGCGTCCGAGACCTGGGAGTTCATCTCTCGGTGGTGGTCATGGACGCGATGCCCCGGATGCCCGTCTACGCCTACGGGGCGGGGGAATACGGCGTCATCGCGTTCCCGGACAACTGGTCCGACAGTATCGAGGAGACGCGCGCGGCGAATGCCAAGGTACTCCGAAACGATCTCGGACGGCAGGGCTACAGCGCCGAGGTGGAAGCGGTGATGGCAGAGCCCGTGGCGCTCGACGCGGAGATCGTGCGGCAAGCGATCCCCGGATCTTGCAATTTGCCACTGCACGAACCGACAAGGACTGCCCCATGCGCCTCGCTCTCCTGATGCCGGAATTCGGCGCGCGCGACCTCGGCGATACGGTCATCGTCGAGAATGACGGACTCGACACGCCGATGCCGGCTGACGTGCTCGCCCTCACCGCGTCCCTACGGAGCATTCAAAGCTGAGGCCCCATCCAGTCAGACCGCCATGCTGCGCCGCCCCTCCGGCACCGTATAGGCGTCGTCCTCGACGGCCATCATTCAGACGAGGTGTTTTATGCCGGACCGGACCTGAAGAGACCCCCCCCCGTCGAGCGCAAACGCGCCACGCCAGGCCGAGGCGATCGGTCCGGTCAGGGCGTGCACCGCGTCCCGATCCTCGAAGGCGGATGGATCAATGGCGAAGTCGCACGGAAGGCGCTCGATCACCTGGGCCCGGAGCCGATCCTCGGCGGCGAGGGCATGTCCGTGCGCAGTCGCAGGTCGGCCGTGGTACACGCGCCAGTGGGCATTGCGCGGCGCGGTCTGCGCATGACCCGCAGGCAGCCGCAAGATCGTGGAGGCGCCGAGCCCGATCGGCATTTCTGCCGTATCGCAGGTATAGCCCTGGAAGTTCCGTCGCAGCGTCCCCCTTCCGCCGCCTTCGTCATGGGGGCGTCGGGGCGGGCGAAATGGTCGATAACGACGGCCCGGAAGCCCGCGTTGCAAACCCGGCATGAAGCCAGTCGCGCGAGGTCGAGGCGCAGGCCGGCATCGGGCAGGTCGGCCTCGCTGATCGTCACCTGCCGCTTGGGGATCCAGGATCGGCAGTAATCTTTGATCAGCAGATGATCTTGCCAGCAGCGCAGTGTCGCAGACATGGAGCGACGCGCTCACTGGCGACGGCTCGAAAGTCTCACGCCGGGCGAATGAACATGCGCTCGGTCTCGCCATTCCGCGGGTCGTCTGCCCGGATCGTGCGGTAGGCGTGCCAGGTGGCGTGGCCGAGGACGGGAAAGACGACGATCAGGCCGACGAAAGCAGTCGCGACCGAGATCAGGAACAGGCCCAGCACGACGCCCCCCCAAGCCAGCATCACGGCGAGATTGTTCCATACCATGGCCATGCTGATCCCGAGCGCCGACAGCGCGTCGGTGCGTTCCGTGAGCAGCATCGGCATGGCGAAGACGCTGATGGCGAAGGCGAACGCGGCGAAAAGTGCGCCGACCACGCTGCCCGTCAGAAGCAAAGCCCAGCCTGTCGGCGTCAGGAAAAGCATCGGCAACAACTCGTCGGTGCCGGGGAACGGAACGAGGCCGAAGAAGAGGGCGTAGATCAGGACCGCCGATCGCTGCCAGAGCATGAAGAGCCCCAGCAGAAGGGCACCCATGAAGAGCGCCTGATAGCTGGAGCGCGGCTTCACGAAGATCATTCCCGCCAGGCCGATCCGCCTTTTCTGTTCGAGATGACGGCTTTTTTCGTAAAGGCCGTTGGCGATCAGCGGCCCGACGACCAGGAACCCTGCCAGCGCGGGAAAGAGCGCGTATTCGTAGCCGAACCGGAACAGACCCCAGACGATGAAGACGGAGAGGACGAAGACGCCGAACCCGTAGAGCAGGCTGGGAAGCGGATTGGTCCAAAGATCGGACCATCCCGCGCGTAGCCAGACGAAGGCCGTGCGCCAGGGCAGGTCGCGGGCGCGGGGATTGGGGCGCGGGAGCGGCGGAACCACCTTGGGGATCATTCCGCCCGCATGGGGGTTGTCCGGGGACGGAGGGCCGGTGCGATCGCTCAGCATGACGGTTTCGCCGCGCGCGGAAGGGCGGCGCCTTCTTTCTGTGAGGTGACGAGGACGCAATCGGGCTGAGTGCCGATGGCGACGGTGACGAGGTGCGCGTTGGCCGCGGCGAAGCCCGCGACGAGCAGGATTGCGGCGGAGATGCCGATCATGCGCGGGCGGGTCATTCGCCCGCCTCCGCGTCCAGATCCTGTAGGTAAAGCGTGAGCATCATCCGCTGGGCGGCAGACAGCCGCGTCTCGAACGAAGGCATCCAGCCCTGGCGCCCGAGATTGACCGTGGTGAACATCGTCGCATCGTCGCCGCCATAAATCCAGGTGTCGTCGGTCAGGTCGGGTGCGCCGAGGTCGCGGATGCCGCGGGCATCCTCGCCATGACAGCTCACGCAATTCTCGGCGAAGATCGTCTCGCCCTCGGCCAGAACCTCCGGCGTGGCCTCCGTCTCGAGCCCGGAGAGGGATTGAACGTAATCCACGACCGCTCGGATCTGCGGCCGGGTCAGGATGTCCAAAGCGCCGAAGGCGAGCATCTGGGCGATGCGGCTTTCGGGATGCGGGGCGTTGATACCGACGCGCAGCGTTTCCATGATGGTTTCCGCATCGCCACCCCAGAGCCAGGCGTCGTCGACGAGGCTGGGAAAGCCCGGGCCGCCGGCCGCTTCCGTCCCGTGACAGGCGGCGCAGTAATCGCCGAAGAGCGCCGGAGCGGTGGCGTTCACATGCGCCATGATCTCGGGGATTTCGCGGATCTGGTGGGCAGGCAGCTCGGTCAGCGGCGCCCGCCAGGTCTCGAGCTGCCGGTAGGCCTTGGCAACGCGGTCATCGACGACGAGTTGCTGATCATAGCCCAGAAGTCCCTTGGTATATGTATGCACCAAAGGCCAGGCCGGCATCAGCACCCAGTAGACCAGCGCCCAGACGTGGCTGATGCCGATGGTCCACCAGATCACCCGCGGGACGCGCGTGTTGAGTTCGGTGATCCCGTTCCATTCATGACCGGTGGTCTCGTGCCCGGTCAGCGGATCGCGCTCCTTTACCGACATGGTCCCTCCTCGTCGTCGAGCACGCTTTTCGCGGCACGATCGAAGCGTTTTCCGAGGGACGGCCAGAAGGCATAGACCGTGATGCCCAGTGACAGGACCATCAGATAGATCAACCCGAAGGACTTGGCGAAGGCCGAGGTCCATTCATACGTCAGTTCCATCGGTCAATCTCCTCTCGCCGCTTGCATTTCGGCCGGCAGGTCCGTCAGGCCGCCCAGAATCTGGAGGTAGGCGACGAGCGCGTCCATTTCGGTCAGCTCGCCCGGCCGCCCGTCGAAGTGCCGGATGTTGGTCTCTTCGCCGTAGCGTTCCGCGACCCCCTCGGCCCAATCGGTGTCGGGCAGCGTCTGGCCACGGGCATCGATGGCGGCGTTCACGATCTGGGCGTCGTCATAGGGCACGCCCACGGCGCGCAGGGCGGCGAGACGGTCCGGCAGGCTGGCCGTCTCCAGCTCCGCGTCGAGCAGAAAGGCGTATTGCGGCATCACCGACCCAGGCACCAGCGCGCGGGGATCGACGAGATGGCGCATCTGCCAGTCGTCGGAATATTTCTCGCCT
This sequence comes from uncultured Jannaschia sp., assembly GCF_947494025.1. Classification (GTDB taxonomy): domain Bacteria; phylum Pseudomonadota; class Alphaproteobacteria; order Rhodobacterales; family Rhodobacteraceae; genus Jannaschia. Next base: position 48,131 of record NZ_CANLTQ010000019.1, on the reverse strand, counting down.
ACACGGGCAAGATCCGGGCCGGTACGCTTCGACCCCCAGAGCATCGGGTGGTCGTATTGGCTCTCGACGGCCAGAGAATAGGGACCGTAGCGGTCCACCTCGTCCTGGAGCGCGCGGATCATCTGGCTGTGGCACGCATAGCAGCCCTCGCGGATGTAGATATCGCGCCCGGCCTGTTCGAGCGGGGTATAGAGCCGCATGTCGGGCGCGGCCTCGACCGTTTCGTCGATCGTGAAGAGCGGGGCGATCTCGATGAACCCGCCGACGCTCGCGGCGAGGATGATGCCGGCGGCGAGCGCGAAGGAGTGCCGCTCCGCCCGGTAATGGGTGCGCGCGTGCATCTCGAAAAAGCGCGCGAAGGGTTTGAGGAGCTTTCTGAACATCGGAATCACTCCGCAGCCGGGATGGCGGGCTCACCCGCCTCCGACGCCGTTGGATAGTCGATCTGCGGAGCCCGGTACCCGACATTCCGGATCGTCATCACGACGTTGAAGGCCGCGAGGATCGCACCCACGAGGAACAGCGACCCGCCGATGACCCGAGCGACATAGTACGGGTACATCGCCAGCATCGTTTCGAGGAAGGAATAGGCGAGCGTGCCGCTCTCGGTGTAGGTGCGCCACATCAGCCCCTGGGTGATGCCGCTGTTCCACATCGCGAAAATGTAGATGACGGTCCCGGCCAGGGCGAGCCAGAAGTGCCACTCGACGAGCTTCCAGCTATACATCGTCTCCCTGCGCCAGAGCAGCGGCACGACGGTATAGATCGACCCGAAGGTGATCAGCGCGACCCAACCCATTGCGCCCGCATGGACGTGGCCCACGGTCCAGTCGGTGTAATGCGACAGCGAATTGACCGCGCGCACCGCCATGAACGACCCCTCGAAGGTGGACAGCCCGTAGAACACCGCCGCCATCATCATGAACCGCAAAGTCGCGTCGGTGCGGACCTTGTCCCAGGCGCCGTTGAGCGTCATCAGCGCGTTGCCCGCGCTGGCCCATGACGGCACCAGCAGCATCACCGAGAAGGTCATGCCCAGCGTCTGTGCCCATTGCGGCAGGGCGGTGTAATGCAGGTGATGCGACCCCGCCCAGATGTAGAAGAACACGATCCCCCAGAAGCTCAGGATCGACAGGCGGTAGGAATAGATCGGCCGCTCGGCCCGCTTGGGCAGGTAATAGTACAGCATGCCGAGAAATCCGGCGGTCAGAAAGAACGCCACCGCGTTGTGGCCGTACCACCACTGGGTCATCGCATCCTGCACCCCGGCGAAGGCGGAATAGCTCTTGGCGGCGCCGAAGCTGGCGGGAACGGCCAGATTGTTGACGATGTGCAGGATCGCCACGACCAGAATGAAGGCCATGTAGTACCAGTTCGCGACGTAGATATGCGGCTCGTTGCGGCGCGCCAGCGTGCGGACGTAGAGCACGAAGTAGACGACCCAGACGACCACCAGCCACAGGTCGGCGTACCATTCCGGCTCGGCGTATTCCTTGGACTGGGTGACGCCCATCAGGTAGCCCGACGCGGCGATGATGCAGAAGAGGTTGAAGCCCAGCAGCACGAACCACGGCGAGACATGGCCGGCGAGCCGCGCCCGGCTGGTGCGCTGCATCACGTGGAAGGACGTGGCGATCAGGGCGTTGCCGCCGAAGCCGAAGATCACGCCCGAGGTGTGGACCGGTCGCAGACGCCCGAAGCTCGACCAGGCTGCGTCGAAGCGGAGATCGGGCCAGGCGAGCTGCGCTGCGACCCAGACCCCCATCCCCATGCCGATCACCGCCCAGGCGAGAGAGATCAGAATGCCGGCCTTGGTCGGGTCGTCGTAGTACTCCGCTGAGCGATCCTCGGTCGGCTCGTCGTGATAGAGCGCCTCCCCGGCGAGGAAGAACAGCGTCGCGGCGAAGAGGAGCGTGATCCAGCCATGCGCGCCCATCGGATCGCCGTGACCGGCGACGGCCATGGCGAAGCCTGCGACGGCGACCAGGCCCGAGATGAACATGGCGCTCTGTCGCTCCGCGACGGTCAGACGCGTCATCATCTTGCGGTCTCCTTTCTTGGCGGAAGCGGCTCGTCCCGGCCGTCATGCAGGATGCGCTCGGCATCGCCTGCGAGGTCGTCGTATTGCTGGGCCCGAAGGCTCCAGAAGAAGGCGCCGAGCCCGGCGGCGCCCATCACCAGGGTGACCGGGATCAGCAAATAGAGGATCGTCATGCCGGCACCTCCCGGAGCGTCGAGTTTCGCGCCGGTGTTCTCGTTTGACGCCTGTTCAGCCGCAGCGAATTCGCCACTACCGCGATCGACGAGGCCGACATCGCGATCGCGGCGATCAGCGGCGTGACGAGACCGGCCGTGGCAAGCGGCACGGCGATGCAGTTGTAGAGGATCGCAAGACCGAAGTTCTGCCGGACGATTTCGGCCGTGCGCCTTGCGATTTTCCACGTCAGGGGTACGGCCTCCAGATCGTCGCGCAGGAACACGAAATCCGCGGCGGCACGACCAGCCTCGGACGCCGAGGCCGGCGACATCGACACATGCGCCGCGGCCAGCGCCGCGGTGTCGTTGAGCCCGTCGCCCACCATCAGCGGGCGATGGCCGGCATCGCGCAGTGCCTCGAGCCGGGCGATCTTGCGGGCGGGCGTGAGTTCGTGGCGCATCTCCGCGATATCGAGCCGGGCGGCAATCCGCGTGACGGCCGACGCCACGTCGCCCGACAGGATCTCGCTGGGCAGGCCCCGCCGCGCCAGCGCCGCCACCGCCTCCGCCGCACCGTTGCGCAGGCTTTCGGATAGCGGAAGGCGCAGCATGGCTTCCCCCTCGAAGGCGAAAGCTGGCCCGTCGCCCTCCGTCAGGCCGGTTGCGATCTCGGCCACCCAGGAGGCACGGCCGAGCCGCGCACGCCGCCCACCGATCAGCCCCTCCACGCCGAATCCCGGACGCTCCGCTACGTCCTCCAGCGCCAGATTCGGGACGGGGAGGCGCGCGGCGATCGCGCGCGCCGCGGGATGCGCCGAGCGTGCGGCCAGCGCCGCCAGCGCCGCTTCGGTCGCGGTCTCCATCGCGGGCAGAGCCGCGAGCGCCGGTGTCCCGGTGGTCAGCGTGCCCGTCTTGTCCCAGACGATGCGGTCGATGCCCGCCAAACGCTCCAGCGCGGAACCGTCCTTCATCAGGACACCCTCGGCCATGAGCCGGCCGGCCGCGACCACATGCGCGACCGGCACGGCAAGCGCCAGGGCGCAGGGGCAGGTGACGATGAGCACGCTGATCGCCACGAAGGCGGCGTGCTGCCAATCGCCGGTCGCGGCCAGCCATCCCGCGAAGGTCGCCAGAGCCAGCAGATGGATGAGCGGCGCATAGAGCCGCGCCGCGCGATCGGCGATCCGCACGTAGCGCCCGCGCCCCGCCTCGGCGGTGGCCAGCATCCCCATCATCTGCGCAAGGAAGCTCTCGCTCACCGGGCGCAGCGCGACCGCGTCGACCGGGCCGGTCAGGTTCAGCGCCCCGGCCTCGACCTCGAAGCCCGCCGCCACCGCGACCGGGCGCGACTCGCCCGTCACGAGGGCGCGGTCGAGATCGCTGGTGCCCGCGACGATGCGGGCATCGACGGGCAGGCGCTCGCCCGCCGGTATCCGCAGGACCATCCCCGGCACGATCGACTCGACCGCGACGGGCCGGAGTCCGCCGGAGGGTGCGACCTCCAGTGCCTCGCGCACCGCGAGCCGTGCGAGCCCGGTCATCGCGCTCCGCGCCCGGTCGCGCATCCGGTGATCCAGATAGCGCCCGATCAGAAGGAAGAAGGTCAGCGTCACCGCCGCGTCGAAGAACACCTCCTCGCCGCCATGCGCCGTCTCGAACAGGCTCAGCGTCAGCGCCAGCGTGATCGCAAGCGCGATCGGCACGTCCATGTTCATGCGCCCCGTCCGCAGCGCTCCCCAGGCCGAGGCGAAGAAAAACCGCCCCGCATAGGCCACGACCGGCAGGGCGATCAGGGCCGAGATCAAGTGGAACGTCTCGCGCGTCGCCCCGCCTGCCCCGGACCAGACGGCCACCGACAGAAGCATGACGTTCATCGCGCCGAAGCCCGCGACCGCCACGGCACGCAGCAGCGCCTGCGCGGTCCGATCACGGGTCTCGCCAGAAAGGTCGGTATCGTCGATCAAGGTCGCCGGATGTCCGATCCGATCCAGTTCGGCGAGGATGGTGTCCGGCCCGATACCGCCCCGCGCAAGCGACACCGTAATCCGACGGAGCGTCAGATTGGCGCGCGCGTCATGCACGGCCGGAAGCGCCGCGAGTGCGCATTCGATCGCCGCTACACAGCCACCGCACCGGATGGAGGGTGCGGACAGCGTGATCTTTTCGATCCTGGCGAAATTGTCCGAAGCGGAAACGGGCACGGCGACGTCCGAAAGTTGCGTTCACCGTCCTCCTACCGCTCACGTCGTTCCCGTTTCTTGATCCATGTCAAATCATGGACGGGATATGGAATTATGGTTCTCGGAGATCATTCAGTCACGGGAGGCGACGGGGTGCGGACGCCCACCGGAATAGTCGGGGAACCCAACAGCCCTGCGTTGCGCTTCGAGGTTCTGATCTCGGGACAGGAGCAGGTCTGCCATGAACTGGAAGCGCTGGCGGACACGCTCCCTGACCGCATCGACACCTTGGCAGCGACGGTTCTGGCCGAAGAACTCTACCCGACCTTGCGCGCGTGCCAGGATCTCGAAGAAGCGCGCATCTTTCCCGCAATTCTCGCAAGCGGCGCCGGGCTCGAAGTCACAATCGCGCGCCTCAGGGCGGAGCATATCGAAGACGAGGACCATGCCGTCATGGTCGCGGAATCCGTCATGCGCTTTGTCCGCGATCCGCGCCGCGCCGACGCCGACCGCCTGGGCTTCCTGATGCGCGGCCTGTTCCAGCCGCTCCGACGGCATTCGGCCTTCGACCGCGACATTGTCCTGCCGCTATACCGTCGACTGGAGTCGGGCTGATCGCCAAGGTCAGATTGCGGCGGCGCGCTTCAGTGCTTCGAGATCCTGCACCGTGACATGACGCGCCCTCTCGATCCCGATCGTTCCGTCTTTACGCAACCTGGTGAGTTGGCGGCTGATCGTCTCGATCGTAAGGCCCAGGAAGTCGGCAATGTCGGAGCGGCTGAGCGGCAGATCGAAACGTGACGAATACCCGTCGTCCTGCGGCCGCACGTGGCGCGCGATCATCAGCAGGAACGATGCCACCTTCTCGGCGGCATTCTTCCGGCCGAGCGTCATCATCCAGTCGCGCGCATCGTCGAGCTGGCGCAGCGCCTGCCGATGCATCCGGTTCTCGAGGGCGGGCGCGTCGGCCATCATCGCCTCGAGCGCAAGGCGCGGGAACGAACAGAGCCGCACGTCGGTCGCCGCCTCGACCAGGACGTCGCTCTGCTCGGCGAAGGGCCGACCCAGGAAGTCGGGCGCGAACTGCAGCTCGACCACCTGCTGGCGCCCGTCCGCCAGCAGCTTCGACAGCTTCACCACGCCGCTGAGGATGTTCGAGCAATGCTCGGGCCGATCGCCGACCGCGACGAGCGTCGTGCCGGCACCGTGCTCGTGACGGCTGCTCCTGCGTCCGAGCCGCAGAAGCTCGTTTGCGTCGAGCGCGCCGCAGATCCCGCGATGACGCGCCTCGCAGGCGCGACACAGCACGGGGACGTCGGCGTTGTGAATGTCTTGGCGCATCGTGTCGTCCTCCGCGCGCCAAGCTTAGCGCGTCATGGCCGCCGGTTCGAGGCACCTCCACAAAATAGGTATCTCGAATACCATTTTATTTGATCTGCATCAAGAACGCCGATTCAAACCGGGCGTAGGCGGGTGGCATCCGAAACACGCGCGACGAGGAGATGCGCCATGCTCAGGACGACGATCACCGGACTGGCCCTTGCGGCGATGTCCGCCACCGGCGGTTTCGCCGAGACCCATGAGGTCCGGATGCTAAACCGCGGCGAGGGCGGGGAGGTCATGGTATTCGAGCCGGCCTTCCTTCGAGTCGCGCCGGGCGACACCGTCAAGTTCCTCGCCGCTGATCGCGGACACAACGCCGAGAGCATTCTCGAGATGACGCCGGAGGGCGCGGACGCCTTCAAGGGCCGGATCAACGAGGAGATCGAGGTCACGCTGGAGACCGACGGTCTCTACGGCATCAAGTGCCTCCCGCACTACGCCATGGGCATGGTGATGACCGTCGCCGTGGGCGACGTGTCGGAGGTCCCCGGAGAGTTCCTCGCCGGCCGCATTCCGCCCAACGCAATGGAGCGCTTCGTCATGCAGATCGAGGAGCTCGGTCTCTGACCTTGCCCGATCGCCCCGCCCCGCGCGGGCGGGGTCCCTGAACCGTTGTGTGGAGGACGCGAGATGAAGACCGACGATCAAGAACGGACGATCACGGCAGACGGCGGCCGGAGGGCCTCCTGTCCGACGACCACCCGCCGCGGCATGCTGCGCGGCACGGCCCTGGCTGGCGCGGCGGCGCTTACCGGGACGCTCGCCCATGGCGCCCCCGCCCGCGCGCCGCTGCCCCGCTCGCGCATGGCCGGCGCGTCCGTCATCAAGGCGCAGGCCGACGCCATCACCCACGCCGCGCCGGCCGACCTGTCGGGGCTGGAGCGCGTCCGGCAGCGCCTCGTGCCGCCGCCAAACGCGCCGGAGCACGAGCAGGTCGCGAGCGGTCCGCCGAAGATCTTCGAGATCGAGATGACGATCCGCGAGCGCCTGATGGTGGTGGACGAGGATACCGGCGCCAGCATCTGGGCGCTGACCTACGAGGGCTCGGTCCCCGGTCCGCTCATCGTCGTGCACGAGGGCGACTATGTCGAACTGACACTGCGCAACCCGATGAACAGCATGCTGGAGCACAACATCGACTTCCACGCCTCCACCGGAGCGCTTGGCGGCGGGGCGCTGACGCATATCTATCCCGGCGAGGAGACGGTGCTGCGCTGGAAGGCGACAAAGCCCGGCTGCTTCACCTATCATTGCGCGCCCGGCGGGGCGATGATCCCCTACCACGTCTGCCACGGCATGAACGGGGCAATCATGGTCCTGCCGCGCGACGGGTTGAAGGACGGTGACGGCAATCCGCTGCGCTACGACCAGATCGCCTATATCGGGGAGCAGGACTACTACCTGCCGCGGGACGCGAGCGGCGACTTCGTCCAGTACGCCACCGCCGGAGAGGACTACGCCGACAGCCTTGCGGCGATGCGGACGTTGATCCCGACCCATTCGGTCTTCAACGGCGCCGTCGGCGCCCTGACGGGGCGCGGCGCGATCCGGTCTGCGGTCGGCCAGACGGTGCTGATGATCCACAACCAGGCCAACCGCGATTCACGGCCCCACCTGATCGGCGGGCACGGCAATCAAGTCTGGGAGGCCGGATCGTTCAGCGACGCACCGCTGACCGGACTCGAGACGTGGTTCTGCCGCGGCGGATCGGCCATGGCGGCGATGTACACCTTCGAGCAGCCGGGCACCTACGCCTACGTCAACCACAACCTGATCGAGGCCGCGCTGCTCGGGGCCGAGGCGCATTTCGTCGTCGACGGCGAGTGGGACAACGACCTGATGGAGCAGGTCGTGCCGCCCCGGCCGATCGGCGCTTGAGGAAGGGACGGGATGATGCCCGGATGAACGATCGCCCGGGCATCGACGTTTGACGTCCTCCAATATCTTTGGGAGAATGTCCGCCACGAAGGGGACTTGCTGTTCGACTACGTAATAATGTGGGCTACCGCTGAGGATGAACTTCCGACGGATGCGCTGACCTCGAGATCCACACTGCCGGGAAACGCCTCGGCAAGCATTTCCCTGGAGCACCCGCCCCGTCTTCCGACCTTGAAGGACGACAGTCCCGGATGATCAGGGCAACGGCGAGACGCCGATCACCACCGGGTGAAGCATGAGGAGCGCGGCATAGAGCGCCACCGCGAGGGCGAGCCGAAGCGCCGCGCCCGGAAGCGATGCCGGGCACGGCAGGGGCGGGCAGGCGGCGACCGCGCGATGCAGCGCCGTCCAACGCGCCGCTCCCATCACGCGCTGCCTGCGCTCATCGACGACCCGCATCCCCAGGAGGGCGAAGCCCGCGAAGGTGCCAAACAGCAGGACATACGCCAGATCGCCGTTCGGCACCATATGGCTCGCCGACCAGAGCGCCAGCGCGGCCAGCAGCGGGTGTCGCATCCAGCGCACGATGCCGGGGCGGGACGGGTCGAACCCTCCGGATCTGCCGCCGAACGAGAACGGGTTCGGCCGGGCGACGGCGAAGGCCGCGATGAGGCAGGCGAGCGCCATGGCGGCGAGCGGGACGTAGGACTGCCACGGCAGGCGGGGCCAGAGCGCCACATAGGGCGCGCGTCCCGCAGCGACGACGAGCCAGGCCAAGGCGGCGAGCGACAGCGCCGAATAGGCGACGGCGAACCTGCGCGGCCCGAGCAGGCGGACGAGCCGCGCGCGGACCGGCGGACGGAGAGGAACCGAATGGCTGACGAAGAACGCGGCGAAGGCGGCGGCGAACGCGATCCAGCCCGTCATCGTCGGGGCAGCAACAACATCGGGCCGTAGGTCATCGCGAAGCCCAGAAAGGCGGCGGTCCAGAGCGTGCCCGACGCGGCATGGAGCACGGGTGCGGCCGCAGGCCAGAGACCCGCCCATAGCCGCACGAAGGTTGCGCCGATGACCGCCAGATAGATCGCGACCGTCGCGGGGCCGGCATGCAGCGTGCGCCCGGTATGGCCAAGCGTCGCGCGCGTCATCACCGCCAGCGTCATCAGCCCGATCGCCCCGGCCATCCAGAGGTGCTGCGCGGCCGCGGGTGCGACGCGGTCCGGCGCAAGGATCGCCGCCCCCATCACCAGCGCGCCGAGCGGCAGGAACGCGTAGCCGGCATGGAGCACCCAGACCAGCGGCTCGCCCCGGGTCCGATGCCCCTGCCAGCGCGCAAGCCGCAGGACCTGCACCCCGCCGGCGACGATCAACGCCGCACCGGTCGGGGCGCGATCGGGCCAAGCCACCCAGAGCAGAAGCGCCGCGCCCGTGAAGGCCAGCGTCACCTTGTCGAAGCCCTGCATGGGCGACGACGGGGGCGCATCCAGACCTCGCTTCACCAGCCAGTTCCGGGTGAAGCTCGGGACGATCCGGCCGCCGACGAAGGCGATCATCATCAGGGCGGTCGCCAGCCCCAGTCGTACACCAGCGCCGACTGTTCCCTCGACGTGGAACAGGCCGTTCGCGGTCGCAAAGACCGCGAGCAGCGCCAGGACCGGCAGATTGCGCCAGGTCCGTCCCACCACGACCTCGTGCAGGAGCACGGCCGCGAGGCAAACCGGGAAGGCAAGGTCGAGGATGCCGGCCGCGAGCGGTCCGATCAATTCCGAGGTCGCGACGCCCACGCGGCCCGCGAGCCAGAGCAGGACGAGCCCGCCGAGCCCCCACCCCGTCACCGGCAGCCGCCCGGTCCAGTTCGGCACTGCCGTCAGGAGAAACCCGCCGATCACGGCGCCGAGATACCCGAACAGGAACTCGTGCGCGTGCCAGGCCACGGGGTCGAAGCGGGTCGGCGTCGTCAGGTCGCCCGACAGCATCGCGATCCACACCGCCATGGCCCCGGCGGCCCAGAGGCCGCCGAGCAGAAAGAACGGCCGGAAGCCGAAGCTCAGCACCGCCGGCCCGGCCCAGCCGCGCATCCGCGCCGCAGTTCCCGCTCTCACGGCCCGCCGCGGCGGTTGCGCTGCCGGCTCAGCACCGTCCCGTCGCTCGCGCAGGTGAAGCGCACCCGCCAGTGCGCCGACCGGAAGGTGACGCGGAACCGGCCTGCATCCTCGTCCTCGCCCGTCTCGTAGAGGCTGGTCACGCCGCCCTCGCGCATCTGGCGACGCAGCTCGGGCGGCGCCATCTCCAGGAGCGGGGCCAATTCGTCCGCCGGAACCTCGACCCCCGCCGCGTTGATATCCAGCTTCACGACAGCGCCTCCGCCACGGGCCGCGCGCGCGGCGCCAGCGTGCAATCGGCCAGCGTGTAGCCGTCGAGCCGGGCAAGGAACGCCTCCTCGGCCTCGGCGAAGAAGTGCTTCAGACGACATTCCGGCGTGATCACGCAGGCCCCGCCATCGGCGCGAAAGCACTCGACCAGCGCCTGCTCGCGCTCGAGCACCCGCATCACCGCGCCCAGCCCGATCTGCCCCGCCGGTCGCGCGAGCATCGCCCCGCCGCCGGCGCCGCGCCGTGTGGTCAGGAATCCGGCGGCGGCGAGCACCGCCATCGTCTTCGTCAGGTGATGGCGAGAGATACCGAACTCGTCGGCAATCTCGGCGGTCGAGAAGGCGCGGTCCGGCTCGCTCGCGATCCGCATCAGGGCACGGAAGCCGAAATCGGTGAAGGCGGTCAGGCGCATCGGACGTCCTCGGGACTTTACGGCGGCAATCGACAAGTATAAAATCGCATATCGGATACCGATTCAAGGCCGAACGCCATGTCCAGTCCCGTCCCCGCGCCCCGAGAGGTCGTCACGCTTCGGCCGGAGGTCACCCGCGCCCTGATGGATCGGACCGGGCTCGACGATGCCGTGCTGACGCGCCTCGTCCACGCGTTCTACGACCTGGCCCGGCGCGATCCGCTTCTAGGGCCAATCTTCACCGAACGGATATCCGACTGGGGACCGCATCTCGACCGCATGGTCGCGTTCTGGTCGTCCGTCGCCCTGATGACAGGCCGCTATCACGGTTCGCCCATGCGCGCGCATCTTTTTCTGCCGATGGAGAAGGCCCATTTCGACCGCTGGCTCGACCTGTTCTCAGAGGCGGCCCGGGAAACCTGCCCGCCGCCCGGGGCCGCGCATGTGATCGGGCGGGCCGAGCGCATCGCCGCCTCGATCCACGGCAACATCGTCGACCGGCGCAGCAGCTACGGCCGATCCTCCACGCCGCCGAACCCGAGGTTGGCATGACCGGTACGCGTGGACCCGGGAGCCATGTCCCACGGGCGATCTGGGTTGCCTGCGGCGCCGTCTCGTTCGGCCTCGGGATGATCGGTATCCTGCTGCCGCTTCTGCCCACGACACCGTTTCTTATCGTCGCGGCCTGGACCTTCGGAAAAGGATCGCCGGCCCTGCGGCACCGCCTGATGGATCATCCTCGCGTCGGAGGGGCGCTGCGCGACTGGGAAGCGCATGGAGCGATTGCGAGGCGCGACAAAGCACTCGCGTGTGTTTCCATGGCGGTGATCCTGGGGATTGGCTCGCTGGTGAAACTGCCGCCTTCGATTCTGGGCCTTCAGGCTCTTGTTCTGGCGGGGGCGATGCTTTTCATCCTGACGCGGCCCGGTCCGGGCGGGCAAGACGAGTGACCGAGTGGAATGTGATCCTGCGTCAGCGTTCTTTATTGCCGCGCTCTGAATTCTACCTAGCGATGTCCGGATGGCGCGCACGAGCTTACTGGCATCTTGCCAGACAATGTGCCCTTGAATTTGGCTTCGCCAACCGGGATTTCACTTTCGCACATCAATAGGGCAGAGGGTGTCTGCTGTGCTTGTCGGCACGGCGATCCGCCCCCTAAGTGCGTGTTTCCCCCTCGATGCGTTCTCTCCGACATCTCCTGCCGGCCATGTCGCCCTTTCGTCTCCCGGAGCAGCTACGCGCCGCGGCAGGGGCCGTTGTCGGGCTCTGCCTGTGTTCTCTCCTCGTCGCCACGGGTCGCCCTGTTGCGGGGCTGACCGTCGCGCTCTTCGCCCCCCTCGGGGCGAGTGCGGTCTTGCTCTTCGCGGTACCCAACAGCCCGCTCGCGCAGCCGTGGTCGGCTCTCGTCGGCAACGTCATTTCGGCCCTGGTCGCGCTCGCGGCCCTGACCTTTGTTCCTGCGCCATGGACGGCCGGCCTGGCCGTCGGCGGAGCGATCCTGGCGATGATGCTGCTGCGTGCCTTGCATCCGCCGGGCGGCGCGGTGGCGCTGCTGAGCGTGCTCGATCCGGAGCCGGTCCTGGAAGCGGGTGTCTGGTTCGCACTTGCACCGGTCGGAATTACCACGGCCGCGCTCGTCGTCGCCGCCATCGGCTACAACCATCTTACCGGCCGCGCCTATCCGTTCCGGCAGGCCGACACCCCGGAGGGTCGCGAGGCGGCGTTGCGGCTCGGGCTGACGAATGACGACCTCGGCGCGCTCCTCGCGCGCTTCAACCAGTCCACCAATCTCGGCGTTGCGGATCTTGGCCGTCTGCTGGCGGCGGCGGAGGAAGAGGCGGCGCATCATCGTTTCGATGGGACCACCTGCGCCGACGTGATGACCCGCGATCTGATCACCGCGCGTCCGGACGCGCCGCTCACTGAATTGGCGAGACTGTTCCGGAAGAACGCGATCAAGAGCCTGCCCGTCATCGACGCCCACGGGAAGCTCCTCGGTCTCGTGCTGCAAGCCGATCTCATTGCGCCCCTCATCGCAGCCGGACCGGTGACGGCTCTGCGACAGAAGCGCTCTACGCTTGTGACTTCGGATGTCATGCGGCCGGCGACAGCAGCCGTGCCTCACGATCTGCCGGTCGGGCTGCTTCTAGATCGGTTCGCGGGGCAGGGGGTCGAGGTCGTGCCCGTGACGCGAGCGGGAAAGCTGGCCGGTATCCTGACCCGGTCCGACGTCATCGGGCTTCTCCTCCGAGGCTCGGACGAGCGGCGGGCGGCCTGAGGGGCGTCTCAGATCGAAGCTTTCCCAGCCGGCCTTATCTCCGGTTTCGAGGACGACCTCGCTCGACGATCGAGACAGTATTCGGGACGGCCCGGACGAGAAGCGGGCGCCGTTCATGCGCAGCACCTCCGATCGTATCCGACAAGCCGTCAGCTTCGAGCTCGTGGGACTGCTGATCGCGGTTCCCCTGTTCTCGTGGATCTTCGGCCATCCGCTGAACGAGATGGGTCCGCTGGCGTTCTGAGGTGGCCCCCGCCTGCTTCGCGCACGAACTGATCGACGGGCAACCCGTCGATCCCGAGACAGTGCGGGATGTCGCGCGGTTCCGCAAGACCGAACGGGCCCGGCTGATGGAGGCCCGCAGGCGCATTTCCAGTTCCGACCGCACCGCGATGACGACCACGCTGGCAGGCGCCCTCGATGCGATCGCCGCGTCACGACCGGGCTTGCGGATCGCCGTCTGTTGGCCGATCCGCGGCGAGCCGGATCTGCGCGAATGGTCTGGCCGCGCACATTCGGCCGGAGCGAACGTCTTGCTGCCGGTCGTCGTCGAGAATGCCGCACCGCGCATTTTCCGCTCTTTTTCGCCAAGCTGCCCGATGGAGCGCGGCATCTGGAACATCCCGGAGCCGAGCGAAGGGCACGAGATGGTCCCGGACGTGGTGGTCGCCGACGATTCCGTGTGACATCGCGCCAAAACCCGCGCACGAGATCGCCCGGTCTCCTTTTCAACAAGCCCAGGCAGCGTCATTCTATCGTCGGCCATCGTCGTCTCCGGTTTTTGTTCTGAGCCTTGCAACCCGAATTTTTTCCGAAGATCTGCGGTGACCGTCAGCGTTACCCCCGGCCGCGCGCTGCGCTACGCCGAGGGCTCCGCACGCGGCCTCCTGCACCAACCGTTGGGACACTATCGTGATCTTCCTTGGCATCGGCATGCAGATTGCCCTCACGCTCGCGGGGCTTTTCGTGGCACGCGCGGCCCTGACGACGGCGCGCACCCCGCAGGGGGCCGCGGCCTGGGTCGTGTTCCTGATTGCGTTCCCCCTGCTCGCCATCCCTGCCTTCGCGCTGTTCAGCTCCGTCGCGCGCTCGACATCGCCGAAGGGCGCGCAGGAGGCCGAGGCGACCTCCGCCCCGGCGGGCGCCCGGCTCGATGCGCTCACCGGCATCGTGGGCGCGCGGGTAACGGAGGGCAACGCCGCCACCCTCCTGATTGACGGACGCGAGACGTTCGACGCGATTTTCGCGGCCATCGACGGGGCGGAGCGCGAGGTTCTTGTCCAGTTCTATATTATCCGCGCGGACGGGACTGGCGAGGCGCTGCGGGCGCGCCTGACGGCCGCCGCCAGGCGTGGCGTGGATGTGCGCGTCCTGTGCGACGTGGTGGGCTCGATATTCCTCGGATTCCGCTACGTCCGCGCTCTCAAGGCCGAGGGCGTCCGGTTTCAGGGGATCGTCGCGCCGCACCGTGCGTTGGGGCGCATCGGGGTAAACTTCCGCAACCATCGTAAGGCGGTCGTCGTCGATGGGCAGATCGGCTTCACCGGTGGGATCAACGTCGGCGACGAGTACATCGACGGGGGCGCCCGGTTCGACGCCTGGCGCGACACTCATATCCGCCTTGAAGGCCCCATGGTCGACCAACTGCGCGCGATCTTCGCCGCCGACTGGGCCGGTCTGACCGGCGAGACGCTGCGGCCCGCGGCAGAGCTGCCGTCGAAACCTGAAGCGCCCGGACCCTGCCAGGGTCTCGTGGCGGGCTTCGGCGCAACGGACGCGCTCGAACGGGGAAGCCTGCTCCTCTGCGGGCTCGTCGGACTGGCGACGCGCCGCCTCTGGATCGCCACGCCCTATCTGGTGCCGCATGCCGACCTTGCGACGGCCCTGAAGCTGGTCGCCCTGCGCGGCGCCGACGTCCGCATCCTGATCCCCGCGCCCTCCGACAACGTCCTCGCCTGGTATGCGTCCCGCGCCGCCGCGCGCGATCTCGTCGCAGCCGGCATAGCGGTGCACGCATACCGGCCCGGCTTCATGCACTCCAAGGTCATGCTGATCGACGACGACGTTGCCTCGATCGGCACCGTCAACCTCGACATCCGCTCGGCGCTGCTGAACTTCGAGGAGACGGCGCTGATCGAGAATCGGAACTTCGCCGCCCGGGTGGAGGCGATGCTCGCGGAGGATTTCGCGCGCGCCACCCCGGTCGAGATCCCCGGTCCCTGGCATGTCCGCGCCCTGGCCCCTGTCGCGCGCCTGTTCGGACCGCTCCTGTGACGACGCAGCAGCGGATCGCGTGCGGAAACATTCGCAGGGCCGTGGGTCTCAACCGGCGCCGCGATTCCGTCCGCGTCTTGCGCGTGCCAGGGCGGGTTCGCGCCGACATCGTCTCGCTTCAGGAAGCCGACAAGCGGCTGCCGCCCCGGCCGCCCGCGCTACCACCCGCCATGGTACACGCCGAACGCTGGTCGATGATTGACGCCGATCCCGCCACACCGTCCATCGACCATCGACCATCGACCATCACGGGAACGCCATCCTGCTCGCCCCCGGGTTTGTTTGGGAGGTCTCAGACCTCGAGGCGATCGATCCGCCGGGCCTGGAGCCGCGCGGGGCGGCGCTCGCCCGCTGCGTCGGACGTGGCGCAGCCCTGACTATCGGCGCGTTGCATCTCGGCCTGCGGCGGACGGACCGCTTGCGGCGGATGGCGCGGGTGCTGCGGGCGGAGGACCATTTCGGCGGCCCCGCGATCCTCGGGGGCGACCTGAACGAATTGCGCGCACGGGAGACGTTGCCGCCCACACGCGCGCAACGGACCGTGATCCAGCCGGGCCTGTCGTTCCATGCGACGGCCCCGCGATGGCCGGAGGTTCGGGAGCGGGCGGTTCGGATGGTGCAGGAGCACCGCGGGGCGCATGGGAGCCGGTGGTCCGCGATCCAGTCGATCGCGGTGAAGATCGGGTGCAGCGGTGAGACGCGACGCAATTGGGTACGGCAGGCCAAGCGCGACGACGGGCTCCGGCCTGGACTGACCAGCGAGGAGCGGGATCGGATCAGACAGCTTGAGCGTGAGAACCGTGAGCTGCGTCAAGCCAACGGGATCCTGCGCAAAGCGTCGGCATATTCTGTCCCCCCTCTCGCAGTTTGCCAGCAGGCCGCTGCCGGGCAGCGGGATGGAGCTCGACCGCCCGTTGAAGCGATGGTCGCGTTCATCCATTGCCCGGCAGGGCATCGCCGCAGGCAATGTCTCGAGAGGGGACGACCATCGCGGACTCTACGGGGTCGAGCCGATTTGCCGGCTGCTGCCGATCGCCCCGTCGACGTATCATGCGCATCGAGCGCGGCGGGACGATCCTTCCCGACTGTCCGACTGTCCGACTGTCCGACTGTCCGACCGTGCGAGGCGGGCCGGGAACTGCGGGCCGAGATCGCGCGCGGCCACGTCGAGAATTTCGGCTCCACGGCGCCCGGAAGGTCTGCCGGCAGCTACGACGCGAGAGCTTCGCCGTTGCTCGATGCACGGTCGAGGGGCTGATGCGTGCCATGGGATTATTGCAGGACGCCGTGCGCGGCAAGCGGATCAGGACGACTATTCCCGATCCAACCCAGTCATGCCCGCGCGACAAGGTGAACCGACGGTTTCAGGCCCCGGCGCCCAACAGGCTGTGGGTGAGCGACGTCACCTCCTTGGCGGCGTGAGCCGGTTTCGTTTATGTGGCCTTCGTCATCGACACCTACGCCCGTCGGATCGTGGAATGGCGCGTCAGCGGCAGTGCGACCGCGAGCTTCGTTCTCGACGCCTTGAAGCAGGCGATCCACGACTGTCAGCCTGCAAGAGGCGCAGGGCTCGTCACACACGGACCACGGCGCGCAATACCTGGCCAATCGGTTCACGGGGCGGCTTGCGGAGGAAGGGATCGAGCCGTCGGTCGGCAGCGTCGGCGACAGTCACGACAACGCACTCGCCGAGACCGTGATCGGCCCCTTCAAGACCGAGGTCATTTACCTACGCGGGCCTGGCGCTCGTTCGAGGCCGTCGAGCTCGCCACTTTCGAATGGGTCGACTGGTTCAACACCCGCAGCCTGCTGGAGCCCATCGGGCACGTCCCGCCGGCCGAAGCCGAAGCCGCCTGCTACGACACGCTGGAGACCGCCGGCATGGCGGCGTAGAAACCAACCGAAATCACCTTCGACAAACGCGGGACGGTTCAGACGAGGCGTGTCCGGTTCCCGGGTCGGTTGGAGAGCAATACGAAGCTGAGGAGCAACTTCATGGGCAAACAGGCCTTGCAGCTCTCGCGCAACGACCTCGACGCTGTGGTGTTCGACCTCGACGGCGTGCTGACCGATACGGCGAGCCTGCACGAGGCGGCCTGGAAGGAGATGTTCGACGCGTTTCTTTGTGACCGGCCGGACCCGCTGCCCGAGTTCACCCGCGCCGATTACCTCGCCTATGTCGATGGCAGGCCACGTCTGGAGGGCGTTCGGGCTTTTCTCGCATCCCGCAGCATCGTTTTGGCTGAGGGCGCGACGGACGATCCGCCGGGTACCGCGACCGTCGCCGGGCTGGCGCGACGCAAGAACGAACTGGTGCGGGCGCGGCTGGTGCGGGACGCGGCACCGCTGCGGGGGGCGGAGGCGTTGCTCGCGGCGCTGCGCGGGGCCGGCATCCGGGTCGCCGTCGCCTCGTCGAGCGCGAACGCGGAGGCGGTGCTCGACGCGACCGGGCTCGCCCGGTTCGTCGAGGTTCGGGTCGATGGGGTCGTAGCGTCCCGCAATGATCTGCCCGGCAAGCCCGATCCGGCGATTTTCGTCGAGGCCCTCCGACGGCTCGGCGTCGGCGCGGGCCGTGCCGCGCTGTTCGAAGACGCGGTCGCGGGCGTGCAGGCTGGACGCCGCGCGGGCTTTGCCCGCGTCATCGGCGTCGGGCATGACGCTCGGGTCGACGCGCTGCGGGCGGCGGGCGCCGACGTCGTGGTGGGTGATCTCTCCGAGGTCGCCGTCGCTTAGGGTCTCACATCGCCGTTCCGGGAACGGCTGGGTTCGAGGCGCCGTGTCCGAGGCAAGGTTCCGCCTTGGCGGTTGCGGGCGTACGCCGTCGCGCCTCCGGCTCCCGCGGGCTCAGGCGTACAGGCTCTCCGTCGTGGAAGATTTCGATCGGCTCCCCCGCCTCCAAACGATAGATCGTCGTCTCGCGACCCACGGCGACGCGGATGTGCCGGCCGCGCACCGTCAGGGGAAACCGCAGGCCCGTCCAGTCGTCGGGCAGCCATGGGCGAAAGGCGATCCTGCCGCCGCCGTCGCGCAGGCCCGCAAAGCCGTAGATCAGCGCCAGCCAGGTGCCCCCGATCGAGGCGACGTGCGCCCCGTGCTTCACGTTGCCGCCGATGTCGGAAAGATCCATCGCCGCGGCGAACTGGAAGTAGTCGCACGCCTTGGCGCGATAGCCGATCTCGCCTGCGATGATCGACTGGATGCAGACCGAAAGCGAGCTGTCATGCGTCGTGATCGGGTCGTAATAGTCGAAGTTGCGCTTCTTCTCCTCGCCTGAGAACCGCCCGTTCATCAGGAACATCGCGAGCAGCGTGTCGGCCTGCTTGATGACCTGCGACCGGTAGAGGTTCAGCGGATGGTGGTGCAGCAGCAGCGGATAATGCTCGTCGGGGGTGTTCTCGAAATCCCAGACCTCCTTGTCGAGGAAGCTGTCGTCCTGCGGGTGGACGCCAAGCCGCTCGTCGAAGGGCAGGTACATCCGGTCCGCGGCCTCGACCCATTCTGCAGGCTCGCCCTCGGCCAGTCCCGTGCGCTGCGCCAGGACCGCCCGCGCCGGCGCATCGAGCGCCGCCACCACCGCCGCGGCCTGGCGCAGGTTCGCCTGCGCCATCAGGTTGGTGAAGTAGTTGTTGTCGACGACGGCATTGTATTCGTCGGGCCCGGTTACGGCGTTAATGCAGAACCGTCCGTCGCGGCGCTTCGAGAAGAAGCCGAGATCGAGCCAGAATCGTGCGGTCTCCACGAGGATCTCTGCGCCGTAGCGGACCATGAAGTCATCATCGCCGGTGACCTCGACATACTTCCCGAGCGCATAGGCGATGTCAGCGTTGATGTGGTATTGCGCGGTGCCGGCGGCGTAATAGGCCGACGCCTCGTCGCCGTTGATCGTCCGCCATGGGAAGGTCGCGCCGCGATGCCCCAGCTCGGTCGCGCGCGCGCGGGCCTTTGGCAGCATGTCGTAGCGGAACTTCAGCACGGCGCGAGCGATGTCGGGCGCGGTGTAGATCAGGAATGGCAGGACGTAGATCTCGGTATCCCAGAAGTAGTGCCCCTCGTAGCTGCGCCCGGTCAGACCGCGGGCACCTATGCCGTGGCCGTGGACGCGCGCCGAGGCCTGCATCAACTGGAACAGGTTCCAGCGTACCATCTGCTGCGTCGCCGGATCGCCGTCGATCTCGACGTCGGCGCGTTGCCAGAAGTCACCGACCTCGTCCTCCTGGCGGGCGAGAAGGGCCGGAAACCCGGTCGCTATCGCGTGATCGAGGCTGCGGCCAGCGGCGGCGCGTGTATCCTCCGCTTCCTTGGGGGCGTGGTGGTAGGCCACGAACTTGGTCAAGCGGATCGGCTCGCCCGCCTTGCCGGCGACGCGGATCGTGACCGTGGCGCCCTCCGCGCCGCAGGCGGCGCCGGCGTCGTGCGGACATGCCGTCTCGAGCCGGTGGTCCATGCCGCAACCGAGCGCGAGGCGCGAGCCGCCGGTGACGTAACCCATGACCGCACGAAGCCCGCCGCATTCGGTGCCGGTCGGGTTCAGCACCCGCGCGCCGGGCGCATCGGCGAGGCGCGGGTCGAAGTCCTCGACCGGCAGCGGCGCGCGCTCGACGAGATCGGAGGAGATCAGCAGGTCGACGTCGTCCTCGGGCACGAGCTTCCAGTGAACCGCGGCCACGTGCTTCATCGCCAGCGACACCAGCCGCGTCGTCCTGAGCCGCAACCGGTGTCCGCGCGGCGTCGCCCAGGTCACGTCGCGCGTCAGCACGCCGCGCCTCAGGTCCAGCCGGCGCGAGAAGCCCAGAACCTCGGCGCGGGAAAGCTCGAACGGCTCGTCGTCGACGGTCAGGCGGATGACGCTGCCATCGGGGCAGGTGAGCATGCTCTGGCCGACCTTCGGGAAGCCGTAGGCGCTCTCGCCGTAGGTGATCGGCCGCGTCTCGTAAAACCCGTTGAGGTAGGTGCCCGGCTCCTCGACCGGGCTACCTTCGTCCATCGTGCCGCGCACGCCCAGATAGCCGTTCGAGATCGCGAACATGGTCTCGGCCTGGCCGGGATAGCGCTCAAGCAGATCGGCGTCGAACCGCGTCGCGGTGAGCGCCCAGGGATCGACCGGAAACACGTCACGGGGCGGGTATCGGCGCGGGCGCAGCATTGGCTCCTCCGGAAAGCTCTTGCGGCCGGGACTATAGCGGCGCGATCGACGCGGGCCAGACCCCGCCGTGTTGACGTCGGACGCACCCGGCCGCAAGGTCCGCGAGGGGAAGGGAGGGACCTGTCGATGCGCGTCGCCGTCTTCAGCAGCAAGCCGCACGACGAGGCCTTTCTCGGCCGAGCCAGGGGCGGCCACGAAATGCGCTTCCTCGAGGCGCGGTTGACGCCCGAGACGGTCCGGCTCGCCGAAGGGGCGGAGGTGGTCTGCGCCTTCGTCAACGACGACCTCGGCGCCGAGGTCGTCGGCGGGTTGGCGCAGGCGGGCGTTCGTCTGATCGCGCTGCGTTCGGCCGGGTTCAACCACGTCGATCTCGAGGCCGCCGCGGCGGCGGGGCTGACGGTGGCCCGCGTGCCGGCGTATTCGCCGCATGCCGTCGCCGAGCACACCGTGGCGCTGATCCTGACGCTCAACCGGCACATCCATCGCGCCTACAACCGGGTCCGCGAGGGCAACTTCGCGCTCGACGGGCTGATGGGAATGGATCTCCACGGCAAGACCGTCGGTGTCGTCGGCACCGGCCTCATCGGCAGCGTCGTCGCCAGGATCATGGCGGGCTTCGGCTGCGAAGTGCTGGCGCACGACCCGACGCCGAACCCCGATTGCGAGGCGATGGGCGTCGACTATGTCGAGATGGACGAGCTGCTGCGGCGAAGCGACATCGTCACCCTGCAATGCCCGCTGACGCCCGCCACGCATCACTTGATCGACGACGCGGCGATCGCGGGCATGAAGCCCGGCGTCATGCTCATCAATACCTCGCGCGGCGCGGTCGTGGACACCCGCGCGCTGATCCGGGGGCTGAAGCGCGGCGCGATCGGCGCGCTCGGCCTCGACGTCTACGAGGAGGAGGGGGATCTGTTCTTCGAGGACCTGTCGAACCGCTTCATCCCCGACGACGTGTTCGCGCGGCTGCTGACCTTTCCCAACGTGCTGGTCACCGGGCATCAGGGCTTCTTCACGCGCGAGGCGCTGCAGGCCATCGCCGAGACGACAATCGCCAACATCGACGCCTTCGAGCGCGACGGCCGCGTGCCGCACGAAGTCCGCGCGGAGGCGCATCGGGCATGAGCGCCGTCGGCCGGTCCGGCTGAACGGGTGCCCGCGCTCCTTGCGCTCGCACCGCTTGCGGTGGTGCTCGTCGGGATGGCGGGGCTGCGCTGGTCGGCGGCGCGGGCCGGGGTCGCGGGGCTCGCTGCTGCGGCCGTCGTGGCGCTTGCCGCCTTCGACTTGGCCGGACCGGTGCCCGAAACGCAGGCGGGGCTGGGCCTCGCCGCCGAGGCGCTGCATTCCACGGCCGTGATCTTCTGGATCATCCTGCCGGCGCTGGCGCTCTACGAGTTCCAGCGCGCGACCGGCGCGGTGGACCGCATCCGTGATGCCTTGGCTGGGCTCACCGACGACCGGCGGCTGCAAGCGGTTCTGATCGCCTGGTTCTTCGGCCTCTTCATGGAGGGCGCGGCGGGGTTCGGCACGCCGGTCGCCCTCGCCGCGCCGCTGCTTGTCGGAATCGGCTTCCCTCCGGTCCGGGCGGTGGCGCTGGCGCTTCTGGGCCACGCCGCTGGGGTCTCGTTCGGCGCGGTCGGCACGCCGGCGCTGACGCAGGCCGAGATCACCGGCCTGCCCGCGACCGAGATCGCGCGGGCGACCGCAGCGCTGCATGCCGCGCTCGGCACGCTCCTGCTCCTGGCCGTGATGCGGCTCGCGGGCGACGGACCGCTGACCCGCCGCGACCTCGGCTGGACCGGCTTCGCGGCGGCGTCGTTCCTGGTCCCCTTCTTGGCGATCGCGGCGCTTGCCGGGCCCGAGTTGCCGTCGCTCGGCGGCGCGCTCGCGGGCCTCGCCGTCTTCGCGACCGTGCTCCGGCACCGGTCGGGCAAGAACGGCGGTTTCGGCGGCCTCGGGCGCGACCTCGTGCCCTACATGCTGATCCTCGCGCTGGTGCTCGCCACTCGCCTCGTGCCGCCGCTGCGCGAAGGGCTCGGCGGTCTCGCCCTCGACTGGTCCTTCGCCGGGGTCTTCTCGGGCGCGTTCCAGCCGCTCTACCACCCCGGCACGCTGCTCTTCGCAGGACTTCTGATCGGCGCCATCGCGACGGGGCGCGGCGCCGAGGTCGCGCCGGCCCTCGGCGCCGCATTGCGTCGACTGGGACCGGTGGCGCTGGCGCTTCTCGCGATGCTCGCGCTCAGCCGGGTCATGGTCCATTCCGGCATGATCGACGCCCTCGCCGGGGCAGCGGCGCGCGCCGGGCCGCTCTGGCCGCTGGCGGCGCCCGCGGTAGGAGTTCTCGGCACCTTCGTCACCGGCTCGGCGACGGCCTCGAACATCCTCTTCAGCGAGTTCCAGGTCTCGAGCGCCGCCGCGCTGTCGCTGCCGCCGGTGGCGATGCTGGCGGCGCAGGGCTTCGGCGCCGCGATCGGCAACGTCGTCGCGCCGCACAACATCATCGCCGGCAGCGCGACCGTGGGCCTCGTGGCGCGCGAGGGCGACATCCTCGCCCGCACCGCGCCGGCCTGCGCCCTCTACGCTCTGGCGGGCGGCGCCCTCCTCCTTGTCGTGCTCTGACGTTCAAACGGGGGCTGGTCGCCTCCGAGGATCGAGGTCATTCCGAACCGCAGGAATCCGAACGATCACATCCGCAGCACGACCCGACCTTCGATCTTGCCCTCGCGCATGCGGTCGAAGATGGCGTTGATGTTGTCCAGCTCGTCCCAGGCGAACTCCGTCTCGACCTTGCCCTCCGCAGCAAGGGCCAGCGACTCGGCGAGGTCCAGCCGCGTCCCGACGATGGAGCCACGGACCGTCAGCCGCTTGAGGACGACCTCGAAGATCGGAAGGGGAAAATCGCCCGGCGGAATTCCGACGAGGGACAGAGTGCCATGCTTGCGCAGCATGCCCACGGCCTGCGCGAAGGCCGGGCGCGACGGCGCCGTCACCAGCGCCCCGTGCACGCCGCCCAGGTTCGACGAGACTTCCTTTGCCGGGTCGACCTCCTTGGCGTTGATTACCTCGTCGGCCCCGAGCGCGCGGGCCAGGTCGAGCTTGTCGTCCGCCACGTCCACGGCCACCACGTTCATGCCCATGGCCTTCGCGTATTGCACGGCCATGTGCCCGAGTCCGCCGATGCCGCTGATCGCGACCCACTGACCCGGCCGCACCTCGGTCTCCTTGAGACCCTTGTAGACCGTCACGCCCGCGCAGAGCACCGGCGAAGCCGGGCCCCAGTCCAGGCCGGCCGGAATGACGCCGACAAAGTTGGCATCCGCGGCGACGTAATCGGCATAGGCCCCGTCGACGCTGTAACCGGTGTTCTGCTGCGTGTCGCACAGCGTTTCCCATCCGCCGACGCAATGCTCGCAACGGCCGCAGGCCGTGTGCAGCCAAGGCACGCCTACCCGGTCTCCTTCCTTCAGATGCGTGACCCCCGCGCCGATCTCCGCGACCTCGCCGACCCCCTCGTGGCCCGGCACGAACGGCACGTGCGGCTTCACCGGCCAATCGCCTTCCGCCGCGTGCAGGTCGGTGTGGCAGACGCCGGACGCCCGGACGCGCACGAGAACCTGCCCCGGGCCGATCCGAGGCACCGGAATCTCACGAATGTCGAGCGGCCGCCCGAACTCGGTCACGACGGCGGCTTTCATCTTCGTTTCCATGCGATACTCCTTGGGTTTCCTGTGGGGTCAGGCTCTTTTCGAGGTAGACGGTGCGCGACGGGAAGGCGAAGCGGGCGCCGCATTCGTCCACGACGTCCATGATCGCGAGGTTCAGATCCTCGCCGACGGCGAGGAACGCGTCGTAATCCTCGGCCAGCACGTAGGCAAAGATCTCCAGGTCGAGCGAGCTGTCGGCGAAGTCGAGAAACCGCACGCGGGCCGGATCCTCGGTCACGCGTGCGTCGGCCTCGAGCAGGCCGCGCAGCCGCCAGAGCACGACGCGCATCTGGTCGGACGTGGTTTCGTAGCGCAACGACAGGGTCTTGCGGAACAAAAAGCGGTCCCGGCTGGTGTAGTTCTCGATCGTCGCCCCGGACATGACGCCGTTGGGAATCGTCACCAGCGTCCGATCGAGGGTGCGAATGCGGGTCGAACGCATGCCGATGTCCTCGACCGTGCCCAGCAAGCCGTCGACCTGGCAGAAGTCGCCGACGCGCACGGGCTGATCGGCGATCAGCGTCAGCGAGCCCACGAAGTGCTCGATGGTCTTCTGCGCGCCGAGCGCGAAGGCCAGGCCGCCCAGACCGAGCGCCGCGATCCAGCCCGTCAGATTGACGCCAAGCGAACCGAGGACGGCGGCGACGGCGACGGCGATGATCATGATCTTGCCGCCGCGCCGGATCAGGGTCACCACCGAGATGGCGCCGACCCTGCCTCGACGCGTCATGCTGTCCAAGCTCGCGCGGGTCGCGGCGTCGATGGCGCGCCAGACCAGCCAGGCAAGCGCCAACCAGGCCACGATCTCGACGAGGGGCGCCACGAGGGCGCGCGCGATCACGGAGATGCCGGCGAGGAAGCTCGCGAGCGAGAACAGAACGCAAGCGAGGAACAGCCCGATCGGCAGAAGGACGGCCTGCCCGACATGCGCTGTCCGACCCGTCCTCAGTGGGGACCAGGCGCGCCCGGCGATCCAGAGGAGCGCGAGCGCCACGGTGCGGGCAATGGCGAGCGACGCGAGCGCGAGCACGACCAAGGCCGCCCAATGCGTAATCGGGGCGCCGGCGAACCGCGGCACGGCCCACGAAGCGGGGGTGAGACGGTCGACCAGGCCGACGGGCGCCGTCCATGACAGGCGGCGGACCAGGGCGAGCGTTTCGGGCGTCACCTGCCAGACCTGCGCGCCCTCCGGTCCGGTCACCCGATGCGCGGTGAGCTCGGTGGAGCCCTCATCGGTACGGATCACCGCAAAGCCGTCCTCGTCGGCAGGCAGGCCGTCGTCGGTGTTCCCTTCCGGCGCGGTGCTCAGAAGGTAAGTCGGGAGGATACCGCCCGAGCGGTCCAGCACCGCCTCGATCGCGGTGGCGAACTCGGCGCTCCGCAATTCCCGCAGCGCCTCCGGGACGGCCGACAGATCGAGGTAGCGCGCCGCTCGATCCGTATCCGCGTCGGCCAGCGCGTCGATCAGGCCGTCGACCATGCCCCGGAGCGTGTCACGACCAAAGGGATCGACGACGGTCGTCGCGACGGGCTCCGCCCCGCCCGCGAGGTCCGGCATCGTCTGAGCGACTGCGGGCGTGGCGAGGAGAAGCGCCAGCACGAGCCAGACCACGGCGGGGCCGAGCCGGGGTGCGAGCCTGCAAACGTCCATCGACGCGACGGCGCCCTGCAAGAACATCGGCATACTCCTTCGCATCAGCGGGTGAGCGCCGTGGGTGGCGCGATCACCAGGACCAAGGCATTGCCGCTGGCCACGATCCGGATCGGCAGCGCCGCCGAGGGCTCCGGCCGGCCCAAGGCGAAGCGCTCGTTCGCCTGCAGCCCCCGCAAGACCGAGATCATCCAGGGCGACGCGACCGGCGTGAGGTGGTGCGCGCCTCGGGCCGCAGCGGCGCCGGTGTGGATCACGGTGACGTCGGGGCCCGACAACGCGGCGACGTCGTCGATCCCGCCCAGTCGGCCGGACCCGCTCGGCCATTCGGACAGGCGCAGCGCCCGATCTCGCGCGGAGGCGAAGATCACGAATGGTTCCGGCGACATCTTGATCGGCGCGACCTGCTGGCGGAACATGCCCGCTTCGACGTCGGGCGAGATCAGGGCGACGTGGCCCAGTTCGGGCCAAAGCGCGCCACCTGTACGCAGCGCTCGGGTCCGCGGCGTCTCCCTCAGGAGTTGCGAGCCGAGGGAAGGGGCGACCGACGTGACGCTGTCCACCCCAGGTCGGCCACGAGGTCGATCTGCGCCTCCAGCCCGCCACGGACGAAGAGCACGCTGTCGCGATCGTAAAGGTAGTCGCCCGCCGGCGCGGCCGGCGGCCAGGAATAGAGGATCGGCAAGACGGTCGTCCCAAAGTCGTGGACCGTCTGCGCGAAGCGGTAGAGCTCTTCGGCGAAGTTCGCGTTGTAGCCGGGGACAAACACGACGACCTCGCGCCGCCCCCGGGGCCGCTCCGACGGTCGCGGGTCGATCCCGGTGCGGAACGCCGCGCGGTCGTCCGTGAGCGCGGCATTCGACACGGTGATGTCCGTTGCCGGATCGGGCGTGGCGTCCGGCCAAGCGACGGTGCCCGGCACGTGACAGGGCGGCACGGCGACGGCGTAGCGCCCGTAGGTCGGCTCCCTGTCCCGCCTCCGCGCGCGTCGCGGCGACGAGGATCCCGTGAACGCGGCCCGGCGCGTCCGGGGCGAGGACGAGCGGGGCGCGCGAAGCGCATGCGGCGGGCAGGAGCGCGGCAAGGGGGAGGGGCCGCATCCGTCAGCCCCCCGCGACCGAGCGGCGGAAGAGGACGAGGCCGAGCGCGAGGAAGGCCGCGCCGAGCAGGAAGGTCCAGAGGAAGTCGGCCCAAACGATGCTCAGGCCCGCGCCGCGGTAGAAGATCGCCTCGGCGAAGGCCATGTAGTGCCGCGAGGGCAGCAGCCAGGTGATGGGCTGCAGCCAGGCGGGCTGGCTCTCCACCGGGGTCATGCCGCCCGACAGGATCATGATCGGCATGATGACGAGCATGATGAGCAGCGCGAACTGCGCCATGGTCCGCGCCACGATGCCCAAAAGCAGGCCGATCGCGGCGGCGGCGAAGACGTAGATCGCCGTCCCGGCCAGCAGGAGCGCCTGCGAGCCCGCGAAGGGAATGCCGAGCGCGCCCTCGACCACGACGAACAGCGAGAAGGTGAAGGCCGCGAAGATCACGCCGCCATTCGCCAGCACCTTGGCCAGCGCGATCTCGATCGGCGTGACCGGCATCGTCAGCAGGTGCTCGATGGTGCCGTGCTCGCGCTCGCGGATCAATGCGGCGCCGACCAGCACGATCGTCAGCATGGAAAGCGAATTCAGCAATCCCCCGATCGCCGCGAACCAGACGTTGTTGCCGGCGGGGTTGAAAGCGCGCCGTACCACCAGGTCGATGGGCGGGTCGGCCGTGACGTCGGCGCGGGCGGCGAAGCGCTGCGCCTCCTCGGTCAGGATCGCGGTGAGGTAGCCGGTGCCGACGCCCGCGGCCTGCGTCTTGGTCGCGTCGATGTTGATCTGAAGCTCGGGCGTGCGGCCTGCCCGGACGTCGGCTTCGAACCCGCGCGGGACGACGACGACGAAGGTGACCTCGCCCCAGTCCATCATGCGGTCGACGTCGTCCGCCTCGATCAGGCGCGGCTCCAGGAACCAGGGCGGGTAGAGCGCGGTGCGCAGGCCGCGCGACAGGGAGGATCGGTCCTCGTCCACGAAGGCGACGGCGGCATTGCTGATCGTCTCGCCGGCGGCGTTGGACTCGACATACATGCCCGGCCCGAAGGAGTAGATGACGAGCAGCAGCAGCACGAAGTCGCGCCACAGCGTCCGCAGCTCCTTGCCGGTGAGCCACAGGATGTTGCCGAGGGCGCGCATCACCGCTCCTGCTTCTGGAGCAGCAGCGCGGCGGTGCCGACGAAGACCGGAACGAAGGCCGCGATCAGCAGGATGTTCGTCCCGAGCGCGCCGAAACCGAGCCCCTTGTTGAAGGCGCCCACGCTCATCTGCATGAAGTAGTTGGTGGGCCAGAGCTGCCCCATGACCCGCGCCGCGCCCTCGAGCGTCGAGACCGGTTGGTTGAGGCCCGAAAACTGCACGGTAGGCAGCATGGCGAGGATCATGGTGGCGAAGACCGCCGCCACCTGGCTGCGGGTGAAGACCGCGACGATCAGGCCGAATCCGGTCGCGGCGAAGACGTAGGTCAGCGCCCCGAGCGCCAGCGCCGACGCGCTGCCGGTCAGCGGCACGCCGAACAGAAGCACCGCCATCGCCGTCAGGATCAGCCAGTTGACGAAGCCGACGGCGACGTAGGGAAGCTGCTTGCCGAGCAGGAACTCTAGCTTCGAGGTCGGCGTGACGTAGAAGTTGGTGATCGTGCCGATCTCGCGCTCGCGCGCGATGGAGACCGCCATGAGGATGGCGGGGAACAGCATCAGGAGGATCGCGGGCACGGAGGGCGCCATCGAGTAGATACTCTCGAAGCTGGGGTTGTAGCGGTAGCGTGGCTCGATCTCGACAACCGGGCCGGCCGCTCCGGAGAGGCCTGCCGCCGTGGCGCGGTCGCCGAGGAAGGTCGCGTGCGCGCCCTGGACGTAGCCCTCGATGGTGGCGGCGCGCAGGGTGTTGGCCCCGTCGATCCAGGCGGCGACACGCGTCGGCTCGCCGGTCGTGACCGCGCGGCCGAAGCCCGATGGGATCTCCAGCGCCAACGTCACCTCGCCCGCCGCCATCCGCGTCTCGAGCTGGTCGAGGCTCGCGACGGGCGGCAGCTCGATGAAGTAGGGGGAGCCCTCGAAGTTGGCGAGGTAGGCGCGGCTCTCGGGGGTGCGATCCTGGTCGAAGGCGGCGAAGCGCAGGTCCTCGACGTCCGACGAGATGCCGTAGGCGAACATCAGCATCAGCACCATCGAGCCAAGGAACGCGAAGGCGAGCCGGATCGGGTCGCGCGTCACCTCCAGCATCTCGCGCCGACTGACGGCAAGAAGGCGGCCGAGGCTGCGGCCGCCGGGGCGCGTCCGCGGCGGGCGCCAATGTCGCGGCGCCGATGTCTGCGGGCTCGCCGATGGCGCTCTCGATGTAGCGGATGAAGGTCTCCTCCAGCGAGGTCGAGCCATCCTCGGCCGCCAGGTTCTGCGGGGTGTCGTAGACCAGCACCTCGCCCGCATGCATCAGCGAGATGCGGTCGCAGCGCATCGCCTCGTTCATGAAGTGCGTCGAGATGAAGATGGTGACGTGATCGCGTCGCGACAGACCGATCAGCAGCGCCCAGAACTCGTCGCGCGCGACCGGATCGACGCCGGAGGTCGGCTCGTCGAGGATCAGCATGTCGGGGCGGTGGATGATCGCGCAGGCCAGCGACAGCCGCTGCTTGAGCCCCAGCGGCAGGTCGCCCGTGATTGCACCCGCATGGGGGACGAGGTCGAACTCGTTGAGAAGCCCGTCGATCCGCGGGGCGATCTCCGCGCGGTCGATACGGAAGAGCCGCGCGTGAAGCGCGAGGTTCTCGCGGACCGTCAAGCCGCCCCAGAGCGAGAAGTTCTGCGACATGAACCCGACGCGCCGGCGGGTCTCGATGTTGTTCGCATCGGCCGGCTCGCCAAACAGCCACGCCTCGCCTTCGGAGGCGGGCAGGAGGCCCGTCAGCATCTTCATCGTGGTGGTCTTTCCGCACCCGTTCGAGCCGAGGAAGCCGAAGATCTCGCCTCGCTCGATCTCGAAGCTGACGTCGCGCACGGCGGTGAAATCGCCGAAGCGCCGGGTAAGGCCCTTGGCGACGATCGCGGATTCGCCCTCCCGCGGCGCGCGCGGGGGTATCTCCAGCGCCCCCTCCGCACGGCGTTTGCCCGGCGGCAGGAGAGAGACGAACGCCGCCTCCAGGTCGTCCGCCCCGGTGCGCACACGCAGCTCGTCCGGCGTGCCGGTGGCCAGGATGCGGCCGGCGTCCATCGCCGCCAGCCAGTCGAACCTCTCGGCCTCCTCCATATAGGCGGTCGAGACCAGAACGCTCATCCCCGGCCGGTCCTCGCGGATGTCGTCGATCAGATCCCAGAACTGCCTCCGTGAGAGCGGATCGACGCCGGTGGTCGGCTCGTCGAGGATCAGGAAGTCGGGATCGTGGATCAGCGCGCAGCACAGGCCCAGCTTCTGCTTCATCCCGCCCGACAGCTTGCCCGCGGGCCGGTCGGGGAACGGGTCGAGCCCGGTGGCACGCAGGAGGCGGTCGATCCGGCGGCGGCGCTCGGCTGCGCCGTGGCCGAAGAGGCGGCCGAAGAAGTCGAGGTTCTCGAAGACGCTGAGTTCTTGGTAGAGGTTCTTGCCCAGCCCCTGGGGCATGTATGCCGCGCGGGTGTAGACCCCCTCCCGATGCGCCGCGTCGGCCATCGATCCGCCTAGCACCTCCACATTCCCCGCCTGAATCTTCCGGGCGCCCGACAGGAGGCCGAGCAGGGTGGATTTGCCCACGCCGTCGGGACCGATCAGGCCCAGCATCCGGCCGGCCGGCAAATCCAACGTCACGTCGTCGAGCGCCGGCACCTTGCCGTAGCGATGCGTGACGCCGCCCAGGCGGGCGACCGGGGGTGCGTCGCGGTCCACCGGCATCAGTCCGCGACGGCTGCGGCAGCGGGCGGCAACGCGTCCTCGGGGATCGGCTGGCCGACGAAGCCGGCGGGCCACGGTGCCCCTTCATCGCCCAGCAGGCGGATGAAGGCCTCGCCGCGCAGCCCGGTCTTCACCTGATCGATATAGGCGCGCACCAGCTCCTCGGGCACGCGGACCTTGACGCGGAACATCAGCTTTTCGCGCTCGTCGGCGGTCTCGACCTGCTTGGGCGTGAACTGCGCCTCGGGCGAGACGAAGCTGACATAGGCGGGGATCGCGTAGGGGACGGCGTCGAGCCGGATGCGCGCCTCGGCGCCGATCGCCGTGGTCGCGGCCTCGTTCGCGGGCAGGAAAACCTCCATATAGACTTGGGACAGGTCGAGCAGCGTCAGGACCTTGCCGCCGCCCGCAAGTACCTCGCCCGGTTGCGCGAGGCGGTAGAGGACGCGGCCGAAGATCGGCGCGGTCAGCGTCGCGTCCTCGATCTGCGTCTCGTACTGGCCGACCAGCGCCTCGGCCGCCTCGACCCCGCGCTCGGCGGTGTGGAGCTGCGCGATCGCCGCGTCCAGCGCCGCCCCGGCGGAGGCGCGTCGCGTGGCCTGCTGCTCGGCCACCGACGCCGCGTTGACGCCGCGCTCGGCCAGCGTCCGGGCGCGCGCATACTCGTCCTCCGCCAACGCCAGTTCGGCCCGGCGCTGTGCAATCAGGGCCGCGACCTCCTCGACCTGGCTCGCCGCACGGGCGGCGTCGGCCCGCGCCCGCGCGCGTTGCGCCTCCAGCTCGCGCGTGTCCATCACCGCCAGCACCTCGCCCGCCTCGACCAACGCGCCCTCGGCCACGCGGATCTCGGCCACGCGGCCCGGCGTGCGGGTCGCCACGTCGATCTGATCGGCCTCGATCCGGCCGTTGCCCGCGGCGATGCCCGCGGGCAGGCCGCCGGTGTTCCGATCCCAGACGTACCAGGCCACCGCGCCGATCGCGGCCAGCACGGCGAGGGCGCCGAAGGCGAGGCGGAAATGTTTCATCAAGCGAGCTCCAATCTTTTGGGGCGGTCAGGTCGCGGCCATGCCGCCGCCGACCGCATATCGCGCCCCGGTGACGAAGCGCGACGCGTCGGGGGCGGGGAACAGCGCCAACTGCGCCACGTCCATGGACCGGCCGTAGCGGCCGAGCGGTGTCTGTGACACTAGCCCGCGCTTCGCCGCGTCACCATGATCTGGGTCAAACTGCGCCTCCAGCGACCGCATCATCCGCGTATCGACCGGGGAGGGGTGGACCGAGTGGACGCGCACGCCGAACGACGCCGCCTCTACCGCCGCCGCACGGGTCAAGTCCACGACGGCGTGCTTGGAGGGAATGTAGCGCGCGACGTTCGGGCTGCCTTTCAGCCCGGCGATGGACGACATCTTGACGACGCTGCCGGCCCGCCCCTTCTTCATGGCCGGGAGGACCTGCCTCAAGCTCAGGAACGCACTCCGCACATTCACCGCGATCACGCGGTCGAAGTCCTCGACGCTCCGCTCGGTTAGCGGGACCACACGGCCCCCGATCCCGGCGTTGTTGAAGAGGACGTCGATATGCCCGAACGCCCGAACCGTCTCCGAGACGTAGCGCCGGGTGTCCTCCTCTCCGCTCACGTCCGCCGTGATCGTCAGCACGTCCGCGCCGCCGTCCGGATCGGCGGTCGCCGCGCGAGATCCGCGACGCACGAGTCCACCAGCGCCACCCGCGCGCCCTCGGCCAGGCAGAGCCGCGCCGTTTCCAGCCGGATCCCCGCCGCGCCGCCCGTGACGAGGGCGATCCCGTCCTGCAAACGTCCCATTCCCGTGCCTCCGTGGCCACGCGTCCGATGTGGTCGGACGGTTCGCCGCGCCGCGCCGCGAGGCGGCGAACCGTTGTCGTTCAGCCCGCGCGGGCCCAGGCCTCGGCCTGCGCGGCATCGGACGCCTCGAAGCTGCGCATCTCGAAGGGCATCATCGGCGCCATGGCCGACACCATGCCCCGCATCCAGCCGGGCGCGCCGACGACAGCGTAGCGCGTCATGTGGCCCGCCATTCCCATCTTGGAGCCCATCATTCCGCCGGCATCCGTGAAGAGGCCGGGGTCGAACCCGTCCCAGTCGTTGAACTTCGCCAGGACGCCGACCTTGCGGTCGCCCTGCATCACGTCCTCCAGCGGCGCGAAGACGGCGTCGACGTCCGACTTCGTGATCCGGCCCGTCACCTCGAAGGCGACCAGCCCGTCCGAGCCGTCCGACAGGAGCCGGATGCCCGAACCGTCCGCGGCGGCGGCGCGGTCCGGCAGGTCCGACGCGAAGGCCTCGGCCGCCGCGGCCTCGGAGGCGGGGAAGGAGCGCATGTGGATCATCGGCACGATCGGGTCGACCCACCGCATCAGCGCCTCGAATGCCTGCAGGTCGGTGACGACGGCCATCCGGGCGATCTTCGCCCATTGCGGCAGGAGGCCGAACTCGAAGCGCATGTCGGCGGCCATGGCGTCGGCGGTGATGTCGCGCCACTCCTCCGCGCGCAGGATCAGGCTTAGAGGGCCGTCGCCCTTGAGCGCAGGCGTCAACTCCCGCTCCATAGTCTCGATGTCCGTCTTGTCGACGACGCCCTTCAGCGTCAGCTCGTAGACGTTCGGTTTCAGTTCCTTGACGGTCAGCATGGGGGTCTCCTTTCGCTGCCTGGTTTCGGTGTCCGGGTTGGTTTCGGTGCCCGCGGTCGTCGGTCGCCGCACGGCGCGGCAATGGCGGCCAGCATCTCGCGGTGCTTGCCCGCCTCCGAAAGCACGACGCTGCCCGGCGGCAGGCCCAGCAGCCGGTCGATCAGCCGGGCCTCGCCCGCCATCCGCGCCTCCAGCGTCAGCGCGGCGGCGTCAAGATCGCCCGCGTCGGTCGCCTTCACGGCCGCGCGCAGCGCCGCGCGGCGGCCATGCCCAAGGGCGAGGATCGTTTCCGCCACTAGCCCCGCGTCGGGAACATCGAAGCGCCCGGAGCACGCGCCTTCCTCGATCAGCCCGCGCAGGACCGGCAGCGTGACCTCCGCCGAGGCGGCGTTGATGCGCGCGAACTGCGTCTCGTTGCCCGGCTGCAGCATCACGTCGAGGAAGAAGCGCAGCTCGGGTCCGTGCTCGGCCCGCCACCGGTTCGACGCGTCGACGAATGTGTTGAAGCGTGCCAGTGCGTCGCCTTCAGCTTCCCGCGCCCCGGCCGTGCCGTCCATCGCCCGCTCGGTGAAGCGCTCCACCAAGGCGTCGAGCAGATCCTCCTTGGCGGAGAAGTGGTGGTAGAAGCCGCCCTTCGAGATGCCCGCCTCGGCCAGCACGTCGGCGATGGTCACGGCGTCCCAGCCGCGCGCGACGAACAGCGCCTGCGCGGCGTCGAGGATCTGCGACCGTCGCATGTCCCGCGCCAGGCGGACCCGCTTGGACTGCAGATTGATCTGGGTGCGGGAGTCGCCGTCGTGATCCACCGCATCGCTCCAACCTTAAAAACCGACGGTTGGTCGGTATGATAGTGGAAGCGGAGTGTCAACACGGTGCGGCGTCGATGATGGGCCGGGTAGGGCGCTGTTGCACGAAGCGTCTGAAGGCTGAAGGTTCCCTTTCCCCGTCTGATTTCATCCGACGGGCCGCGTCACGGGGATACCGAGGGCGGTGGAGCGGTTGAGGATGGCGATGCGGATTTGACGCTCGGCGGTCTGTCGATCGGAGTCGCGGGCGGCGAGCCTCTGACCCAGCAGCTTCAGGCGGTTCATCCATTGGCCGGCAGGGCATTGCGCAGCAATGTCCCGAGAGGCTTCGTTTCCGCACGGCTGCGGCGATGGGATCCGCTCCACTTGCGCCAGAACGCCCGGCCGAAGCGCTTGATCGCACGCAGGGCCTCGTTTCTCGCCCCCGCCCCGGGCTGTCCTTCTTCCACGGCTTGGCGTTGCGTCCCGGCGGGATGCTCGCGTCGGCGCCCCGGCGGGCGATAGCGTCGCGACAGGTCCGGCCGTCATAGGCGCCATCCGCTGCCCCGCAGGGTCATGCGCAGCATGATCCCGGGAGGGCACGAGCAGGTGCAGCAGCCCGCCGCTGCCACGATAGGGCAGTTGCAGGGCCAGGATCTTCTGCCGCCGGCACAGAGGCCGGGACTGGCCAGTCGAGCCCTGCCAGCTTCAGCAGGCTCGCGACGAAGCCGTTCGTCTGTCGCAGCGGCAGGCCGAAGAGAACTTCGATCCCTTTCGGGACATCACTGCGTGATGACCTGCCGGGCAGGGGTCAGGCAGGCCTGGATCGCAGCTTCGCTCTAGACCGGCTGCGCGCCGCGCTTGCCCGACGGCGCCGCGTGCCAAGCCATGCCGGGATCGAACCAGACCGTCAGCGACCCACGCGCGCCGAGATGAACCGCCACATGCGGTATCAGCGTCTGGCGAAGAAGATCCCGGTGGTGCTCAGCGCCGAGGAGGTGACGCGCATTCTCGAAGTCGCCCAGGGCCCCGGCCTGAAGTACCGGGCCGCGTTCGTTGCTCGGGCTTACGCGGCCCCGCCGGAGCCACGGTCCCTGCGTACCGCACATGGCGGCGGCCTTCGTGCCAGCGAGGTGACCCATCTCCGTGAAACCGATATCGACAGTGACCGGATGCTGATCCGGATCGATCAGGGAAAGGGCTGCAAGCACCGGCATGTGATGCTGTCGCCCAGCCTGCTGACGCTGCTGCGCGACTAATACCGCGAAGCCCGGCCCGCGGGCTGGCTCTTTCCCGCTCGCAACCGGGTCGACCCGATCTCGACTCGGCAGTTCAACCGCGCGTTCGGCGCGGCTTGCGACTTCGCCGAGATCAGGAAGAGGGTCTCGCCGCACACGCTGCGACACAGCTTCGCCACCCATCTGATGGAGGGTAAGACCGATATCCGGGTGATCCAGGTCCCGCTGGGTCATGCCAAGATCGAGGCTGTTCCGGCGCCTGTTCCTCGAAGAATTGGTCAGGCTGCACGAGGCGGGCGAGCTGGCCTTCTTCGGCGATCTGTCGGAGCTGGCCGACACGAGCACCTTCGCGGCCCATCTCGCGCCGCTGCGCAAGGTCGACTGGGTCGTCTACGCCAAGCCGCCCTTCGGCGGCCCCGAGGCGGTCCTGGCCTATCTCAGCCGGTACACCCACCGGGTGGCTATTTCGAACCACCGTCTCGTCAGCGCGGACGCCGGCACCGTGGCCTTCCGGTGGAAGGACTACCGCATCAAGCGCTGAGATCGGATGAGGGTCATGCGCCTGGCCACGATCGAGTTCATCCGCCGGTTCCTGGTCCACGTCCTGCCGTCCGGCTTCCACCGCATCCGCCACACCGGCTTCCTCGCCAACGGCATCCGCCGCGACAGGATCGAGACGATCAGGCGTCTGATAGACACGGAGCGAGAGCCGGATCGAACAACCGGCAAGAACGGGCGCACAGATGCCGATGCGCAAGACCCGTGCCAGGCATGCCCCCGATGCGGCGGTGCGATGCGCGTCGTCGAGACCTTACCCCGCGACCGGATCCCGCAGTCCCGCGCGCCGCCGGGGGAGGATGCCGCATGATCCACCCGTCACACCCGGCCCTGCGATCCCGAGGCGTCGGACCCAATAGTGTGTGTGACCGTTCGATCAGAACTTGCATCGAAACAGGTCCCGGATGGCCAAACGGAACACCGCGCGACAACATCGGTCTGCCAAAATCGACGGGCCTGCGCCGCTCGGCGTCAGCGGGCCCGAAGTTCGGCGCATCGCCTGAGAACGCCCTGAACCACGATTCCCATAGCACCGAAATCCGCCCGCGCTTTCCTCCTTGTCAGGTTTATCGCCGCTGAATGGCGAGCATTCAGCAGCCGCAAACCTTAGACTTCGAAACCTTGGACTTTTCAGTCGTTCGCTACTTCTCCAGTCCACGTGCAGAATATCCGGCGGGGCGCGCTCGGCCGAAGCATCTGGAACTCCGAAGCGAAGCGCAGGTCGCCGTACCGGTCATTCGCAGAGAGCGATGGCGATCCGGACAAACAGGGTTTTTCTGCCGACGGTGTGAAAGTCCGCGCCCGAGTGGAGCGTTGATGCAACCGTCATATTCCTACGCCCGTCCTCCAGACGCACCCGCGCGCTGAACTTTCCCGCGGACTCCGCTGAGACCGACTGCTGCGACCGATTGGTTTCCGGTCAGGTAACCAACCTTTCACGCAACATCCCTGCCGGTTCCAGCCGCCCCACGGGCGTCTCCACGGGGTCGGGACCATAGTTGAACCAGAACCGCTCGGTGCCGGTTTCGCGCACACGCACGCCAGAGAGCATCTTGCGCGTCTCGATCCCGGCCCGGGCCGCGAGGTCCGCCACCAGCCGGTCCAGCGCCGTGTCATCGCCCCAGCCGCCCATGTAGGTCACCGCGCCGCTGCGCATCGCGACCGGCGCTCCGGCCGCCGTGGTGAGCACCGGCTCGGCGGTGCCTTCGAGCGTTTCGAGGTAGCGGACGGCGTGGCCCCCGCCCGCCAGCGTGACCGGCAGGTCCGGGCGCAACGTCTCGACGCGGGCGACGGTCACGTCCAGTCCTGGCCAAGCCGGCGGCAGCGGCACCGGGATCGAGAAGCTGGCGTCGCGGGCGGCGCTGCGCGGCCCGATCAGGACCTGCGCGTCGCTGCGCGCCAGCCGCGACTTCATCTCGTCCGGCATGTGCATCACGCCCGGGGCAAGAACGACGCGGTAGCCCTCGATGTCCGCCTCCGGCGCCACGATATCGATCGAAAGGCCCTGTCGGCGCAGGGCACGGTAATGTTCGAAGACCAGCTCGAAATAGGACAGCCCCTGTCCGTGCGGCTGGACCTGCCAGGCCCAGGCAGCGTCGAAATCAAAAATCAGGGCGACCGGCGCCCGCACCGGTGCCAACTCGGGCGCCGCTGCAATCTCGCGGGCGACCTGGCAAGCCTCGTCGATCGCGGGGGCGTCGGAGCTGTCGGGACGCAGCAGCCCCGAATGCATCTGCTCCTGCGCGAACGGCGCCTGCCGCCAACGGAAATAGCACACCGCCTCGGCGCCGTGGGCGAAGGCCTCCCACGACCAGAGCCGGACCATGCCGGGCAACGGCGCGGGGTTGTGGGGTGCCCAGTTCACCGGACCGGGCTGCTGCTCCATCACCCACCAGCGTCCGCGCCCGACCGCGCGGTAGAGATCGTGGTGGAAGGCCTGGAAGTCCGGGTCGCCCTGACGTGCGTAGAGCCGCTGGGTCTCGGCATCCGCTCCGACGCGATCCTCGAGGAAGCCCAGCGGATAGGAATCCCAGCTCGCGATATCGAGGTCGGCGCCAACCCGGAAATGATCGAAGCCGATCTCGCGGCCCATGTAGTTGTGCGCGAGCGGCGCATCGGTGCGCGCGTGCAGGATCTCGACCTGGGCCCGGTTGAAGCTCGCTACCTGGTCGGAGGAGAACCGCCGGAAGTCCAGCGCATGGGCCGGGTTCGGCTCGGTCACCGTGAGGTTGGGCAGGTCGATCTCGTCGAAGCTGTCGTAGTCCATCGACCAGAAAGCGTTGCCCCATGCGCGGTTGAGCGCGTCCACCGACTGGTAGCGCTGCGCGAGCCAGTCACGGAATGCCGCGCCCGCGGCGTCGGAGTACGAGATCACCGTTTCGTGGCAGCCGTACTCGTTGTCTGTCTGCCAGGCGGCGACGTGTTGGTTGCGGCCGTACCGGTCCGCCATCAGCGTCACGATGCGGCGGCATTCAGCACGGTAGCCCTGGTGCGAAAAGCAGTAGTGGCGACGCGAGCCGAACTTGCGCGGGCGCCCCTCCGCGTCGACGGCGAGCATGTCGGGATGGCGGTTCAGAACCCAGCGAGGCGGCGTCGCGGTTGGCGTGCCGAGTACGACCTTCAGCCCCGCCGCGCCGAGCACCTCGATCGCGTCGTCGAGCCATGTCCAGTCGAGCACGTCGGGCTGCGGCTCGATCCGCTTCCAGGCGAATTCGCCGATCCGGACCCAAGTCAGACCCACGGCGGCCATGCGTGCCGCATCCTCGTCCCAGATCTCGCGCGGCCAGTGCTCCGGGTAATAGCAGACGCCCAGCGTGCGTTTCATCGGATTTCCTTTCGCACCAGAATGGCTCACACGTGCAGCGCGTCCCAGGCGGCGACCAGGGCGGCGGCCTTGCGGGTCACTTCGGCGACCCCGAGCCCGGGCGTGTAGATGCCCGTTCCAATGCCGAAGCCGGTCGTGCCGGCAGCATGCCACGCGGCGAAATCGCCGGGCCCGACGCCGCCTACGGCATAGATCCTGGTCTCGCGCGGCAGTACTGCGGACAGCGCTTTCAGCCCGTCGGTGCCGAGCTTGCCGGCCGGAAAGACCTTCAGCCCGTCGGCACCCGCGCGGAGTGCCGCAAAGCATTCCGTTGCGGCAAAGACGCCGGGATAGGACAGCATGCCCGCCGCCTTGGTGGCGCGGATCACCTCGGGATTGCAATCGGGGGAGACGACCATGCATGCGCCGATTACCGCGCGATCGCCGGCCGTCTCCACCATGCGGCCGATGCTGTCGAAGGGCTCGGGCGAGTTGAGCGGCACCTCGATCCGGTCGATGCCCGCGCTGATCAGCGCCTCGCAGACCGAGACCGCGTCATCGGGCGTGATGCCGCGCAGGATCGCGATGATCTCTCGACTCATGTGGTCCGTCCATTCATCTGCGCCCGCGCTGTCGCGGGGAAGTAGGGCGCCTCGGTCCAACCTTGGCGCGAGCCCGCTATCCCGCAGACGATCACCGGCGCCAAACCGTTCTCGGGCAGTACGTCGACGGCCATCTCCACCAGCGTCGGCTCGAACCCGGTGCGGTCGAGCGCGTTCATCCCCTTGTCGGAACCGCGCTTCTCGATCACGGTCCCCTCGGCGTCCATGAGCCAGAGCCGCAGATTCGACGTGCCCCGGTCGACGGCGATCCAGGCGACCCTGGCACCCATTCGCAGGAAACCTTCGGTCAGCGCGGCGCCGATACCCGACCCGCCGCCGGTGATGAGGACGGAGACTCCGTTGAGATCGGAAAAGGTGGCGGTCATGTCCATGCGGCTCGCTTCCGTCCCGCGGGGTGGTCCTGCATGGATGGGGGCTGACGCGACATCACAGCCGCGCGCCCTCGAGCACCCACATTGTTTCGGGAAAGCTCCACGGCAGGACGAGGCCGTGATGCATCAGCGCCTGACCCGACATCGTGACCGGTCCGACAGAGAGAGCGGTCGCCCCGCGCGACAGGCCCGCCGGCGCTTCCTCGCGGTTCAGCAGTGTGACGCGGTAGCGCGCCGCCGGGTCGAGACCGGTCAGCCGCAGCGGACGCGGCACGATCTGGTCGGAGCTGCGCGCCTTGCCCGCGAAGACCACGAAGCGTCCGCCATCGGCGGCCAGTTGCTCTTCGGCGATTATCGCGGGATCGGCGCTGTCGAGCCGCAGAATGTCGGCCTGCCGCATCCAGTCGCGATTGCGTTTCCACCAGGCGGTGACTTCGGTCAGCACCTCCGCCTCGTCCTCGGTCAGTTCGCGCGGGTCCATCTCGAATCCCATGTGGCGTTGCGCGGCGACCCAGGCGCGTACGCGGATATCGAGCATCCGACCCGAGGTGTGGCACCGGCGCGGGCCGACATGGCTGCCGGTGACCGCGAGCGGCAGGAGCAGCGCCGCGTCATGCTGGATGCGCATCCGTTCGAGCGCATCGTTGGAATCCGAGAGCCAGACACGTTGGGTCCGCTCCAGGATCCCGAAATCGATCCGGCCGCCGCCGCTGGCACAGCTCTCGATCTCGACGGCGGGAAAGGCGGCGCGCAGCCGGTCGAGCAGCGCGTAGGTGCCGCGCGTCTGCGCGCCGTCGGGCAGAGGCAGGACGCGATTGTGGTCCCACTTGATGTAGTCGACCTCGTAGGCCGACAGAATTTCCGCGATCCGCTCGTACAGATGGTCGCGCACATCCTTGCGGCTCATGTCGAGCGCCATTTGCCGGCGCCCCAGCGTCTGGTCGGCATGGCCTAGCGCCCAGTCGGGATGCGCGCGGTAGGCATCGCTGTCGGGGCTGATCATCTCGGGCTCGAACCAGAGCCCGAACGACATGCCCTCTTCATGCACGTGATCGATCAGAGGGCCGAGGCCGTCCGGATACTTGCGCGGATCGACGGTCCAGTCGGCCAGGGCCGCGGCGTCGTCGTCGCGCCGGCCGAACCAGCCGTCATCGAGCACGAAGCGCTCGGCGCCGAGTGCGGCGGCACGGCTGGCGATCTTGGTCAGCTCGGGCAGCGCATGGTCGAAATAGACCGCCTCCCAGCAATTGTAATGCACCGGGCGCGGCGCATCGGGCTTGGGCCACGTCAAGATGCGGTCTCGCAGGTGGCGCTGGAAGGATACGGCGCAGCCGTTCAGGCCACGGTCGGAGCGACAGGCGTAGAGCGTCGCCGTCTCGAACCGCCTGCCCGGCGCGGTCTCGGTCCGGCCCGCGTGGCCGAACTGAATCTGGCGGCGGCCGTCGGGCAGTTCCTCGGCAACCATCCGGTGCCCACCGGACCAGCCGTAATGGAAGGCGGTGACGCAGCCCCCGGTATTGGTGGCGCCCGCCTCCGGAAGGTAGAGCAGCGGCAAATGCTCATGTCCGGTGCGTCCCGTGCGGTTCTCGCGCAGGCGGATGCCGGGCACCCACGGCACGCGGTTGAGCGCGAACTCGCCGCACCACCGGCCCGAGACGTCGATCATCTCGAGGCAGGCATCGGCGGCGGGAAAGACCGGCGCGGCGAGCCAGTCGAGAAGGACGGCCTCGTCGGCTTCGATCGCCGCGCGCGCGGCGATCATCCCGGTCTGCGGATCGAGCGCCAGTCTCGCATGATAGGTCAGACCAAAATCATCGTCCCGCCAGACCAGATCGACCGCGCCCGGCGCCGTGCGCACCTCGACGTAACGGAAGCGCGGTACAAGCGGTGTACCGTCGGCCGCGCGGACGAGGAGGCCGGGCTGGCCCGCGAAGGTCTGCGACGCCTCGGGACAGATCGACAGGTCGGGATTGCGGTCGAGCATCCCGCCCGTGACGTCGCGGGCGGCCGCCTCGGCCAGCGTCCGCGCCTCGTCCGAGGGCAGACGCGGGCCCCAATAGACGACCTGCGGCAGTCGATCGTCCCGGGAGGCGAGGACGAGGCTTTGGGTTTCGTCCTCGAGCGTCCACGTGCGGATCATTTCACCGCGCCGAGGGTCAGACCCGCGATGAAATGGCGCTGCATCATGAAGAACATGGCCACGGGCGGCAGCGCTGCCACGATCGAACCCGCGCTCATCAGGTGATAGGCGGCGCGATACTGCGCGTTGAAGGAGGTGATGCCGGCGGTGACCGGCTGGCTCTCGGCGCCCTGGGTCAGCACGACGGCCCAGAAATAGTCGTTCCAGATGAAGGTGAAGATCAGCACCGACAGCGCAGCGATGGCGGGTTTCATGAGCGGCAGAACGACGAACCAGAAGATCCGCCACTCGGCCACGCCCTCGACCCGGGCGGCCTCGATCAGCTCGAACGGCAGCGCCCGGATGAAGTTGCGCATGAAGAGCGTGCAGAACCCGGTCTGGAACGCGATGTGGAACAGCACGAGCCCGGTCTTGGTGTTGTAGAGCCCCAGATCGAGCGTCAGGTCCCGCACCGGCACCATGAGGATCTGGAACGGCACGAAGTTGCCCGCGACGAACATGAAGAACAGCCACAGGTTGCCGCGGAACTTGTAGACGCCAAGCGCGAAGCCGGTCATGCACGACAGCGCCACCGCACCGATCACCGTGGGCACGGTGATCAGCACCGAGTTCATCAGGTACCGCGGCATGTCGGATTCGAAGAAGACCTTGCCGTAGTTCGCCGCTCCCTCGAACCGCGAGGGCCAGCTCCAATAGTTGCCGGTGGTGAAGTCGGTGTCCGGCTTGATCGAGAAGATCGCCACCGCGATCAGGGGCGCGAGCCACAGGATGAGCGCTACCGGGATCAGTGACTGGTAGCTGATCTGGGCGCCCCGCGACGCCTGCTGGATCGGTCTGGGAAACATCTCAGCGCCCCTGTTCCTGGCGCCACATCGACCACAGGAAATAGGCGATGAAGCAAAGCATGATGAGGAAGAGCACGACGGCGATCGCGGCGCCGTAGCCCATGCGGAAGCCGTATTCCGACAGCGCCTTCTCGAACATGTAGAAGGACAGCACCCGGGTCGAGCCGAACGGCCCGCCATTGGTCATGATCGAGATCAGATCGAACGAGCGCAG
Organism: uncultured Jannaschia sp.; assembly: GCF_947494025.1. Classification (GTDB taxonomy): domain Bacteria; phylum Pseudomonadota; class Alphaproteobacteria; order Rhodobacterales; family Rhodobacteraceae; genus Jannaschia. The sequence continues at coordinate 5,464 of NZ_CANLTQ010000019.1, read as the reverse complement.
CGCCCCGATGATCGTCACCACGAAGGCGATGAAGGTCGCCGGCCGCAGCTGCGGCAGGATGATGTACCACAGCATCCGGACCCCCCTGGCGCCGTCGAGCCTCGCCGCCTCGACCTGTTCGGGATCGACCGCGTTGAGGCCGGTCAGGAAAAGGATCATGCAGTAGGCGACTTGCGGCCAGAGACCGGCGGCGATGATGCCGTAGGTCGCGAGCGTCGGATCGCCGAGTACGTTGACCGGGCCGAAGCCGATGCCTTGCAGCATCGTGTTCAGCAGACCGAAAGTCGGATCGTAGAACCATGTGAAGACAAGTCCGACGACGACCTGGCTGATCACGAAGGGGAAGAAGAATAAAGACTTGTAGACGCGGATTCCCGTCACCGTCTGGTTCAGGAAGAGCGCGATGAAAAGCCCGCCGGGAATGGCCAGCAGGTAGAGCAGCAGCCACTTGAAGTTGTTCCAGACCGAGACCTCGAAGGCGCGGTCGGTCGCGAGTTCCCGATAATTGGCGAGACCCACATATTGTGGATCGCTCAGCCCGTCCCAGCGGTAGAAGGAGATCTGGAAGCTCTGGAAGACCGGAAAGACGACATAGAACAGGAAGAACACCACCCCCGGGGCCAGAAAGAGCCAAGGCGCGAGAGTCCTTCGGTTGCGTCGGAACCAACCCGGTCCGCGATCGGCGTGGGTGTCCGGCAAGGTGGCGGTGGTCATGGCGCGCTCTCCTCCCTTGGAAGCGTGCATGGAGCGTCCGGACGGAGCCGCGACGCGGGAAAGGTCGCCGGCGCCCCCGCAGGCATCTGACCGCAGGGACGCATGCAAGGATTACTGATAGATGCGCTGGCGGGCCTGCTCCAGACGACCGAGGATGTCGTCGAGGTTGTCCGGGAACACCATGAATTCCTGAAACCCTTCCATCGCGATCGCGGCCATTTCGGCCGGCGCGTCGCGATCGAAGAACTGCGCGATGCCGCCGGGGCTGTTCGACGACAGCATTTCGAAGCCCTGCTTCAGCATCTCGTCGTCGTCGACCGAGCTCTGAGCGTTCACCGGCAACTGACCCAACGCGTCGCCGGAGTTGATCTCGGTCTGGTTCTCGGCGGAAACCACGAAGCGCAGGAATTCGCGCGCGGCCTCCTTGTTGTCGGCGCCCGCCGGAATGTGGAACGTGTCGGTCGGCGCGTCCTCGGCCAGTTCCACGTCGGGGTTGATCGCGGGGAACTGATAGAAGTCGAGCTGGTCGTCCCCGAGCCCGGCCTCGCGCATCGGGGCCGCCGCGAAGTTGCCCATCAGGTAGGCCGCGGCCTCGCCGTTGACCATGAACGGCAGCGCTTCCTGCCAGCTGTAGGACTGATGGTTGTCGACGTAGGCTCCCATGTCGATGAGCTCGCGCCAGTTGGCGAAGGTCTCGCGGACGCGGTCGTCGGTCCACTCCACCTCGCCTTGAGTCAGCTGCATGTGGAAGTCGTAGCCATGGGTCCGCAAGTTGATGTAGTCGAACCAGCCGCCTGCGGTCCAAAGGAACTTGGTTCCGATGGTGAAGCACTTGCGGCCCGAATCGAGGATCGCCTGGCAGTTGGACTTGAACGCCGCCCAGTCCTGCGGCTCGTCAAGACCCAGTTCCTCGTAGATGTCTTCGCGGTAGTACACGCCCCACTGATAGTAGGTGTAGGGCACGCCCCACTGCTTGCCGTCGAGCGTCAGAGCGCTTTTGGTGGAGGCAAGGTTCTCGGAGATCTCGGGCTCTGCCCAGAGATCGGAGACGTCCTCGAACAGACCGGCGCCGACATACGGCGCCATCCGATTTGCCGCGTACCAGTTCGCCACGTCGGGCGGGTTCGCGGAAAGAAAGTTGCGGATCTGCGTCTTGTACGCCTCGCGGTCGATGATCGTGAGTTCGACCTCGAGGTCGGGGTGCATCGCGTCGAACCGCTCCGCCATGCCCTCCATCACCGCGCGCGGCGCCGGATTCGACATGTCCGAGAAGATGGTGAGCGTGCCGGACAGATCCTGTGCATCCGCAGGCGGCGCCAGCGATGCCGTCATCGCCAGCGCCGCCATTGCCGAGCATGAAAGTCTGAGCATGAAGTCCTCCCTATAATTCGACATCGGGTGTTCCATTATGTGAAACATCTGTCCAACTATTGAAACTATGCGGGACGCAGTCTATGGCTGTCAACACCCGACCATCGGAGGCTGCAGCCGCACATGAACCAGCAGGCACCCCAGACAGGCGGCGACGGTACCGTCGGCAAGGCGCTCGAGGTGCTCGACATGGTGGCGGGGCACGGCCGACCCGTACGGTTCGGCGAACTGCTGGCCCGATCGCCTTGGCCCAGAGCAACACTCTACCGGCTGCTCCAGACGCTGACGAACCAGGGCATGCTGACCTTCGAGGCGACGGCGGGCACCTATGCGCCCGGACTGCGTCTCGTGCGCCTGGCGCATGCGGCCTGGCGGCAGACCTCACTGGCGCCGATCGCGCGGCCCTATCTCGACGCGCTCTCGGCGCGGTCCGGCGAAACGATCCATCTCGCGCAGCTGGCACGCGGTCAGGTTCTCTACATGGACAAGCGGAACGCCCGTCATCCGATCGAGATGTTCTCGGAAGCGGGCAAGGTCGGCCCGGCCTATTGCACCGGCCTCGGCAAGGCGATGCTGGCCCATCTGCCCGACGACGAGCGTGCGGCCGCGCTGAAGCTGCAGGCCTTCCACGCCCATACCGCGACCACGATCACGACACCCGCGGCGCTGGAGGTGGAACTGGCGCAGGTCCGGGCCGAGGGGGTGGCCTACGACCGCGAGGAGCACGAACCGGGTATCGTCTGCATCGCGGCGCCGATCCTTGCGCCTGCCGGGCGCGTCCTCGGCGCGCTGTCCGTCACCAGCGCTACGGCCCGAAAAACGCTCGACGACCTCGCCGCGCTGCGGTCGGCATTGGTCGAAACCGCGACCGAGATCGCCGGAGCCGCCGCGGACTGGCAGTTCCCGGGCTGACGTACATACGGAATCCAGGGAGGAAGATACCATGAGCGGCGTCACGCTTGAAAAGGCAGTCAAGAGATACGGCGAAGTGCAGGTCATCCATGATCTCGATCTTCGGATCGACGACGGCGAGTTCTGCGTCTTCGTAGGACCCTCGGGCTGCGGCAAGTCCACGCTTCTGCGGATGATCGCCGGACTCGAGGAGACAAGCAACGGCACGATCCACATCGGCGGGCGCGACGTCACCCGTATCGATGCCGCCGACCGCGGCGTGGCGATGGTTTTCCAGACTTACGCGCTCTACCCGCACATGACGGTCGAGGAGAACATGGGGTTCGGCCTGAGGATGAACGGGCACCCGAAGGAGGAGATCCGCGGCAAGGTCTCCGAGGCCGCCCGCATCCTCAAGCTCGGCGACTATCTAAAGCGCAAGCCGAAAGCACTGTCCGGCGGCCAGCGCCAGCGCGTCGCGATCGGTCGCGCCATCGTGCGCGGGCCCGAGGTGTTCCTGTTCGACGAGCCGCTTTCCAACCTCGATGCCGAGCTTCGGGTCGACATGCGGATCGAGATCGCGCGCCTTCACAAGGAGATCGGCGCGACCATGATCTACGTCACTCACGATCAGGTGGAGGCGATGACTCTGGCCGACAAGATCGTGGTGCTGCGCGCCGGCCATATCGAGCAGGTGGGCACGCCGATGCACCTCTACTCCGATCCCGACAATAAATTCGTCGCGGGATTCATCGGCTCGCCCTCGATGAACTTCATCGAGGGGACCGTCAAAGACGGCAAGGTCGTGGCTTCGCTCCTGAGTGATGTGCCGATCGAGACCGACGTGACCTTGCCGGGTGAGGGGGCCCCCGTCATCGTAGGGCTCCGTCCGCAGCACCTGAGCGTGTACGAAGGCGCATCGGCGCTCCGGCTCGACATCCGCGAGCGTCTCGGCGGTGTCGCCTACGACTACCTGGTCGACGGCAAAGACGCGCGGATCGTGGTCGAGACCCGGAGCGATGGAGAGATTCCGGAGGGGACGCAGGTCGCGTTGCGCTTCGACCCTGCAAACGCGCTGTATTTCGACGCAACGACCGAACGACGCCTGCGCTGAAGCCCTTCCGGCGACCGTGGCAGCACCGATCGTTCCGGTTAAAGCGGTTTGCGTTTAATCAGGCACGTATCCTGCGGCACTGAAGAAGTTCCGGCACTCCCCGGGATCGAACAGGCCGCAGATGTCGCTCAGGGCTTGGAGAAGGGGATCGTAAGCACGTGCGCCGATGCGGCGGAGGCGAGCCTTCAGCTTGACGGTGTTGTGCTATCCCTGCGTCAAGCGTGCCGCCCCTCTTCCCCGCTCGGTTCAGGTGACAGGCTCGATCTCAGTCCTTTCGAGGGCCAAGGTGCAGTTCATGATGGCGATGCGGATTTGGATTTCGGCTGTGTGGCGGCCGGGCTCTTGCGACATGATCCTTTCGCCGAAGAGCTTCCAGCAGTTCATGCGCGCTTCGATCCGGCTGCGAACGTGGTATTCGGTCCACCTCTTCCAGAACGCCCGGCCCAAATGTCGGGTTGCCCGCAGGCTCTCGTTTCGTGCGATGGCAGCGGAATAATCTTCCCTCCATACGCGCCCGTTGCGGCGAATGGGTATGATCCCGTTTGCACCTCGTTCGATAATTGCGTCATGGCACTTCCGGGTGTCGTAGGCACCATCTGCGGTAACGGTGCCGATCGGCTCGCCCGGCGGGATCTGTGCCAACAACTCCGGTAACAGGGGGCTGTCACCCTGGCGGCTCGAGGTGAACTCGACCGCCCGGACGTCGCCCGTGCCTGCGTCCATGGCGATACGTACCTTCCTCCATTGTTTTCCACGCGAGGAGCCATGCTTGCGGGCCAGCCACTCGTCGTCACCACGGAACTTGATGCCGGTACTATCGATCAGGAGGTTCAGCGGCAGACCGGGGGCGCGATACGGGATCTGCACCGCGATCCGCGTCTGGCGGCGGCTCAGCTTAGAAAAGTCCGGTACCGGCCATTCAAGGCCCGCCATCCGGATCAGGCTCCCGGCCAGTCCAACCGTCTGGCGAAGCGGACGGCCGAAGAGCACTTTCAACGTCAGGCAGGTCCGGATCGCGACATCCGAGAAGGCCTCGGGCCGTCCCCGCCTGCCGGGCTTCTCCACGGGCAAAACCATGGTGGGGTCGAACTAGACCGACAACGGGCTCCGCTTGCACGGCGCGGCATTGTAGGCTGATCAGTTCGCCGTGCGGTGGCGGATCAGAGAAGGCGTGGGCATGCGTCCGATTTAACAGTCAGGATCCACCAAGTGAATCCCGCTCAAATTTTTATGCAACAACGTCTCATTAATGCTCGATGACGTTCGGGTTTCCAAGGAACCGTCAACAACGGCCTAGTTGCACGAAGCCTGTCCGGGATTCACATGGCGCGTCCAGCGGCATGGCTGGACGGCATGTTCGAGCCTGCCCCGACC